>NC_015844.1:2582237-4051974 GCF_000973105.1 Zobellia galactanivorans
TGATAGATGTCGAATAAAATTTTACACGAAG
This sequence comes from Zobellia galactanivorans, assembly GCF_000973105.1. Classification (NCBI taxonomy): domain Bacteria; kingdom Pseudomonadati; phylum Bacteroidota; class Flavobacteriia; order Flavobacteriales; family Flavobacteriaceae; genus Zobellia; species Zobellia galactanivorans. The sequence continues at coordinate 2,582,269 of NC_015844.1, forward strand.
GGGAATCTACGGCCTTGCAGATGTCATAGGCCTGTGGCGAATCGGTCAGGAAGGCTCCTGGATGATTGAAAAAGTTAAGGGGCTCGAGCACCATGGTGAGACCGTGGGGTTCAAAAATTGCCGAGGCCTGTTTTAGGGTCTCTACTACATGGGCTTGCTGATAGCCTTTCTTTATTTTAGGGGCGAGGTTGCCGGGAACAACGGTCATCCATTTCGCATTGACCCGTTTGGCCACTTCCACCGATTCTTTACAGTGGGCTAAAAATGCCTTTCTTTTTTCCAGGTCACCGGAAGCTACATGGCCTTCCTTTAAAAAGACGGCTACAAAAACGCCCATCTCAATACCCCTTTTTTGCATGGTTTGCGCCATTTTTTCCTGTAAGGTGACATCGCGGGTGCGCATTTTATTGTCTTCAAAGGCGGTAAAACCTTGGTCGGCCATAAAATTCAATTGGTCTATGGGGTCTTTGCCCGCATGGTGTTCGAACATGCCCAAATGAGGGGCATATTTCAGCTTGAATTTATTGGAGGCTTTTGGATGTGTCGGGGTGGAGGCATAAGATAGTCCAGAACCCATGGTAATCGCCCCTGTGGACAATGCCGCTTTCTGTATAAAATTACGTCTCTTCATTTTGGTGTGCTTGCTATGGTGCGGGTCGGTGGTATAAGGTGAATCTTGGTTTAAATAGACCAAGCTTTTCCTCCGGTCAACTCTTCTAGGTCGCCGCAGGCAATATATTGTCCGGGAATGGAATCATAGGCCAGTACTTCCTCGCCTACGTACTCCGTACATTTATAGCCCCAAATGGTCAGCTCCCTTATCTTTTTGGCAAAGGGTAGGCCCTTGGCTTTTTTGTCGGTAAGGGCCTTCTTCATTACGGGGGCCAGATCAATGGCGGTAAGGTCGCTTATCTTCTCTTTTTTGGAACTGTTTAAGGCGTTGATGGCCAATTGGTTCAAGGTGGTCTTAAACTGGTCTTGCTGCTTCGGGGGCATGACCTCCTTGGCGAAATGGTCTAAAAATACATGGACGTTTACTTCCGAAGCCGAAAGGGTGTCCGTTTTGGGAAGTATACTATCGACCAAACCTATTAGCACAGTACCTTGGTCTTGGCTTAAGAATTTAGGGACCCAAATGGTTTCCTTTTTGTCATTACAACTTTGTAAAACGCTCATGAATGTCGGTGCGGCAATTACGTAGCCCATTGACATTCCTATCTGCATCAATGCTTTTCTTCTATCCATTATATATTTCCTTTTTTGAGTTCTTGTGCTGCGTGATTGGCGGCCCTTGCCGAAAAGGCCATATAGGTCAATGAAGGGTTGACACAACTCGATGAGGCCATAAAGGCACCGTCGGTTACGTATACGTTCGGTACTTCGTGTATTTGGTTGTGACCGTTCAGTACCGAAGTTTTGGGGTCCCTTCCCATGCGTGCCGTTCCCATTTCATGAATGCCATGTCCCATGTTATAGGAGCTGTTGTGGGTATTGATATCGCGAAAACCGGCCTTTTTTAGCATTTCGGCGGCCTGAACCACTATGTCTTCACGCATTTTTAGTTCGTTGTCCCTTATTTCGGCATTGAAGGTCACGGTCGGGAGTCCCCATCCATCCAGATTGTCATAGTCTAGGGTCATGCGGTTGTCTTGATAGGGTAAGATTTCACCAAAGCCCCCTATCCCCATGGTCCACCCGCCAGGTTTTAAGATGGCTTCTTTCAATTCTTGGCCCATGGTGAGTTCCGCTACGGCATCTTTCCAGTTTTTACGGCTTGCGCTACCTTGATACCCAAAACCGCGCAGATAGTTCGTGCTTTTCGATTTGGCATCGATGTTCTTAAAACGGGGAATGTATACGCCGCCAGGTCTTCGTCCTTTGTAATATTTGTCCTCAAAGCCATCGAATTTGCCATTGGCCCCTGCCCCTAGGTGATGGTCCATGATATTTCGGCCTACTTGGTCGGAATCATTGCCCATTCCGTTCGGAAAACGGTCCGATTTTGATTGTAGAAGAATAGAGGCCGAGGCAATGGCCGATGCGCACAAGAAAATGACCTTGGCATTGAACACCAACTCTTCTTTGGTCAAGCGGTCGATGACCTTGACTCCGGTCGCTTTTTTTGTGTCGGGGTCGTACATCACTTCGGTGACGATGGAGTCGGGTCTTAGGGTCAGGTTGCCGGTGCGTTCCGCGGCCGGTAGGGTAGAGGAGTTGCTGCTAAAATATCCACCGAAAGGACATCCTCTGGAACAACGGTTCCTGAACTGGCATTTGGTGCGTCCTTCAAATTCCTTGTCGCCCGTAATATGAGCGATCCGCCCCGAGGTAACCACCCTTCCGTCTAGGTTTTCATAAACTTTGTCCCTAAAGTGCTGTTCCACACAGTTCAATTCCATCATTGGTAAAAACTGACCGTCGGGCAGTTGTCTCAGTCCCATTTTTTCACCCGATACACCAATGTAACTTTCTACCTTATCGTACCAAGGGGCAATGTCTTTATAGCGAACGGGCCAATCAACGCCATGGCCGTCATTTTTATTTGCTTCAAAGTCGATTTCACTCCAGCGGTAACTATGGCGCCCCCAGGTTATGGATCTGCCACCTACATGGTAGCCGCGCATCCAGTTAAAGGGTTTGGTTTCGTTATATGGGTGTTCCAGATCATTCACGAACCATTTGTACGAATCCGCACTTCTGCCTTTGTTGGTCCGACTCTGTTTGGGGCGCTTTGCCTTTTCGGCAATAGAAAGCTCACCGCCAAATTCAAAGTCCCAATCATCCATATGGGCCGTAGTGTAATCTTTTATGTGTTCCACCATTCTGCCCCTTTCGAGCATTAAGGTCTTTAGTCCGTTTTCGCACAATTCCTTGGCGGCCCAGCCTCCGCTGACACCCGTACCTACAACAATGGCATCATAGGAACTTTGTTCTTCGTTAAAATAAAATTTGCTCATTTGCTATGTTTTGAAAAAGAGGTTTTGATTTGTTTTTATTCTAAGCCGATACGAAAAACGTAGGCCGCCTCGCAAGGCTTTTGGCCATCAACGGAAATGGATAGGCCTTTAGAGGTCTGCTTCCATTTGATGTCGTTTTTGCCGCTTATGAATTCTACCGATTTAATTCGTTTTGATGTATTGGGATTGTTTTTTGAAAGGGATTTAATATTGAATTTGCCATCTTTTGGCCAACCCAATGCCGTAGCATATAGGGTTTTTCCTTTGGTGGTAAAGCGAAAGTCTTCGGGGCCGGATTCTTTATTGTTCTTTTCGGAATGATGACCCGTTTCAACTTTCGTAGGGCCCTCGCCAAAGATGGTCCAGGGTCGGGTGTCGTATATGGCTTCGCCGTTAAGACTCAACCATTGGCCCATTTCGTTCAATATTTTTTGAGCTTCATCGGGAATGGTGCCATCTGCCTTCGGACCTATGTTCAACAACAAACATCCGTTTTTGCTTACGATGTCTATCAATTCGTCGAGGAGGTAGTTTGAAGTCTTGTATTCTTCATTGGTAACATATCCCCAAGAAATCTTTCCTATGGAAGTATCGGTCTGCCACGGGTATTTGAAGATCCCGTCCATACGGCCGCGTTCAATATCGAGTACTATCAGGTCTTCGGGAAAGGATTTGTTTCTCATGTTCTTGTTTTGAAAAACAACGCCTTTGTTCCATTCTTCGCCCTTATTGTAGTAATAGGCAAGTATTTTTTTATGCACGACCTCAAAACCGGGTTTGTCCAATCCGAAATCGAACCAGAGCAAATCGGGCTCATAATTGTCAATGATATCGGTGGTACGGTTCCACCAAAGGTTCAGGAATTTTTTAGTGGGTAGGGTATCATTGCCTATGGGCTCGCCGTACAGGTCGTAAAACTCCGGATTATTGGTGTCCCAGGTCGGGTCGTCCTTACGGTAATAGACCCTGTGGCGGGCAAAGTGGGAGGATACCCCGAACTTCATTCCCTTGGCCTTGACCGCATCCGACAACATACGCATAACGTCTTTTTTCGGGCCTGTATCCTTAACGTTCCAGCGCGTGTGCTTAGAAGCGTACATGGCATAGCCGTCATGGTGTTCGGCAACCGGTACTACATAGCGGGCCCCTGCATTTTTAAATAGGGCGGCCCATTCCTCTGCGTCAAATTTCTCCGCTTTAAAATCAGGTATAAAGTCTTTATAGCCGAATTTCGAGGGGTCGCCATAATGGGCCCTATGGTAGGTGTAGGGCTTTTTGCCGCCTTTTGACCATTTTTCGTCATAGATACCTCTGGGGTATTTTTCACTGCTGTAAGCGGGTACGGCATAGGGGCCCCAATGCAGGAAAATACCGAATTTGGCATCCCTGAACCATTCGGGAATCTCATATCCGGCGCGTATCGATTCCCATTCGGCTTGGAATTTTTTCGGTTGAAGTTGGGCGTGTAGTGCGGTAATCCCCATGAACAATAAAAGGGTCATGGCTACTTGGCTTACAAATTTGTTTTTTGTTGTCATTCTGAATTTTGGCTTTAATTCTTTTTCTTCTTTTTGATAATGCCAATTTCAGGACGAGGTATGTTTTCCGATGCCCCTCTCATAACGTAAGGTTCCCATTTTTTTCGGGCCTTTTGCCATTCTTGAAGCGTTTTTGTAGGATACCATGCAGGCCAGCCTATACGGTTAAAATCGTAATTTTTTTGGTTTTTGGCGACCCATTCGTCCACTGTTGAAAATGGATTCTTATCAGGAAAAATGCCAATGGCCTTGAACTCATCGCTAACACCTTGGTCTTTGATCACGTTGGTGCGCCAGTTCTGAAGTTCGGCCAATAGCTCTTTTTTCACAGGGCCATATTCGGGATTATCGGCTACATTCTCTACCTCATATGTGTCTTTTCCTAGATCATATAGTTCGATTTCGGGTTTTACGGGTGCAAAGAAGGCGGCCTGCTCGGGCGTAAGTTCGCCTTTTAGGTACATGATGCTCATTTCTGCCAATACGGGGTAGGCGTTTTCCTTGTATTGGTTGTACTGTAAGTATGGTCTTTCAGGCATCAGATTGAGAATGAGCTTGTAGTCTTTTGATCGTATGGAACGCATGGCATCATGGGTTTCGTCCATTTTGTCACGGGCGGCAAAAACGTATTTTCGTTTTTTAATGGCTTCCCCTAGAAGGTTTTTTCCGTGTAAGGGAAGCGGAGGGGTAACATGGGCCGCATCAAGTATGGTGGCATCAATATCCAAAGACATGACCAGGTCGTCGCTTACCTGACCGGGTTCTACTTGGCCTGGCCACCGCATGATCATAGGGATACGGGTACCGCCATCGTATAAAAATTGTTTGCCCCGAATGTGGCAACGGCCATGGTCGCCTATAAAAAATACAATGGTATTATCGGCCAAGCCTTCATCTTCTAGTCGCTTTAACAAGGCGCCTACTTCGCGGTCTACCAATTGCATTTGTTCCAGTCCGTTGGCCCAATCACGGCGAACAAAGGGCGTGTCGGCATAATAGGGAGGGAGCTCAACGTCTTTAATGTCGATAGGTCTTTCGGGATCGCGCTTCCACGAACGGTGGGTTCCGCTAAAGGTGATTCTTGCAAAAAATGGTTGGCCCGGATTGCGATCGGCCCAGTCGTTGGTGTTCATAAAGAGCTCTTCCTTGGTGTCGGGCAAAAAGTTCATGTCGGTTTTCCAACTCATTAAAGTGGTGAAATACCCAGCCTCTTCTAAGAGTTTAGGAATGGGTTTTATACCGTAGGGCAAGGCTTCTTTGTTGTGCTCACGGTGTTGGTTGGCGCCAATGTAGTTTTGGTGGAAACCGGTCATCATGGCGGAGCGCGAGGTCGAACAAACGGGAGAGGTCGTAAAGGCCTTGTTGTAGCGAATGCCCTCGGCCGCCAATTGGTCTACGTTAGGGGTGTAAATGCCCTTTGTGCCGTAACAGGAAAGATCAGGACTCCAATCCTCAATGGTAATCCATAAGATATTGGGGCGGGTGTCGCTCGTTTCCTTTTGGGCCTTTTTTTTGGTATCTCCGCACGAGGCGAACATAAGAAGGCAGGAAGATAAAATGGGGAACACAGTTTTTTTTACCGAAGGAATCATAAGCGTTATATTATCTATAGGTCAAATGAAATAGAAATCGGGCGGACTTATGTATGTATCGGTTTATCTGTTGTCTCTCTCGGTACATTCGAGGCTTTTTGAACCTTACGAATAAAAATCGGAAATGATGTGTCTGGCCCCTTTTTCATAATCCCATAAATAATCGCCGGTAGCTTCGACACACTTTTGACTGATATGGTGCGGAAGTACCGAAACCAAGGGGTATCCTATTTTTGACTTGAACATTTCCAAATGCTTCAAGTATTTTTCTTCGGTAATATCATTTTCGGCATTTCCCCCAATATGGTCAAGGTTGATACCACGGCCGGGAGAAGATTTATATGAGATTTCATAATGTGTCTTTACACGTGCGGGCCAGTCGTATTTATCGTTGAGCCATACATCGTTGGTACGGGTAACATCGGTGAATTTGGTAAAGAAAATATCGGGGACGTGGAATTCCATTTCAATGGAGGGGTCAATGCCTTTTGCTGCTTTGTACAGTTCTTTGTGTATGTGGAGCATGTCTGATTTGGTGTTGTACGACATATCAATTTTAAATTTCCGTACCCCCATTTTATGAAAGCGGTGAATGGTCTCCGAAGCGTATTCGAAAATGTCGGCCTTGGGGTTCAACCATCGCACGCCTTTGTCGTATTCCGTTTTGCCTTGGGCCCGATAGGCTCCCAAGAGGTTCGGGTTGTTCTGGGCCGCGATACTTGAGGCGTGTATTTTAGGAAAGCCTATCCATAGACCGGGCGTAAACCCTTTTTCGTTTATAAGGTCCATGGTCTTTCTAAAATCGGGAAATTTTTTGGGGTCGGGATGCCATGAGCCGTAGCCGGAGTTGAGACTGCCGTCGGGAAATTGGCCCCAACCGTGATCCAAGGTCATTTTTCCCTTGGGAAATCCGTATTCGATAACTTTGTCTAAATACTTCGCTACAAAGTCGTGATTCAGTAGATTAAAATGCCCTTTGGGAACATTGGATTGTATCTTCTGCTCTACCCAGGTGCAATATTCCACATCGGCCCAAAAGTGGGGAAACACTTTATAAGGCTGAATGTTCAGGCGGTGCATCATTTGGGTATTGTACGTCTTCCACGCTTCATCGCCCTTACCGCTTTCATCCACAAAAAGTTCCTGTCCCTCGGGAACGTTTATGGTCAGGGTTTCTTTTCCGTCGAAACTAAAGGTAGAATTTTCAAAACCGAAGGTGGTCATAAAACCCACGAACTTACCGGCAGCGTCTCTGATAACCGGCGAACCGCTCATTCCACTAGCCGGAATGGTGAAGGGATTGTGGGTAAAGGCATCGCTTTGAAAGTAATAGGCATCACCACCTTTTTGGGCTGCGGTGCCATTGCTGTTATAGGGACAAAACAATGGTTTGGTGACTTTTATTTTTACCTGTTCCCCTTCAACCTTATCGTTTTTGTTCAAAACCTCATAGTGTGTAGAGGTGGCTTGTGCCGCCAATGGGCCTGAAACTCCTGCAAGGGCAATACCCATACCTGCTTTTTTTATAAAATCTCTTCGGTTGTTCATGTTCGTGCTATTCTTGAAGTGTGAGTGTTTGGGTAAAAGTTTCAACGGTACGTCCGTTTGAGCTGATGGTGTTTTTTAGGGTATAGGTGGTCCCTTTTTGCAGATGGACCTTGGTCGTGAGGCTAACTGTTGTAGATTGAAAGGGTTTTATGGAATCTAGCGCTCCTGAGGCCAACTCCGTTTCTTTTCCGTTCTCAACAAGGGTTATGGCGATATGGGCGGATGAGGATGCGACTTGCCCGAAATTTTCGACTTTTACGCTTAGGTCGTATTCGCTTGTGGTTTTTGTGAAGACCGGGGCCCGAGAAGAAAGAATGGGGGTGATGTATTGAACTTCGGGTAAACGTGCATAGCCAAAGAGCAGTTCCCCGTTTTTGTCCTTCCCCAATAATTTTCCAGCGAAATTTTCGTCGGTAAGGCCATTGCCTTTTCCTTCAAAAATGAGGATAAGGTCATCTCCCGATTTTTCCGTACGTGATAATTTACTTCCTTTTCCGAAATTTACTTCTTCAGAGGCACCAAAACGTAACGAACCTAAATCAATATCGCTATGTGGGTCAAAATCGTTTTCCGCCTCAATTTTAAGCTTGATTTCTTTTGTATTGGAAGTGATTTTTTTGGTGTTTAGAACGGTCAACAACTTTTCCTTTCTAAGGGGCACGACAATGAGTTTTGAACTGTGATTATCCTTGGGGAGGTCTTCGTATTTTAAGGTGTCGATTACCGCAAAGTTGGCGGCAATGGCCCTTCCTTTTTCATCTTGTAGTATACGGATACGTTCGTATTTGTGCCAACCTTCCTTAGTACCGTCTTTATGGACGGAAATACCAGGCGTATAGGCTTCCCCGGGGTCTACCTTCCAGTTCACGCCATCTTTAGAGCGAAGGTACCACGCAATCCTGCCCAACCAATCGTTGACGATGAGGTGGTACTGTACGTGGTCTTTCCAGACGACGGGGTCTTCATACTTGCCTTCCACTGGGGGGTAAACCGATTTTTCGCCTACCATGTTCCAGGTGGCCAGGCCATCTTTGCTGAACCAAGGGTAGCCATGGCGGTTTATCATTAAGAAGGAGCCGTCTTCGCGTTGGGCAAAGGTGCAATTGTGCATGAAATTGGAAGCACTCGAGGTTTTGCGGTCCCGTTTGTCGAATTCAAATTGTCCTTCTCGCCACGGGCCGTTAATGTGTTGCGCTACATAGTATTTATCGGTCACGTAAAGAACATATCGTCCTTTTTTGGTTACGTACCATGTGGGATTGTGTCCATGGCCTACTTCGCCGGCAATTTTGAAAGGACCGAAAGGAGATTCCGAAACACCGTGTACCACACGGCTGTTAGGGTAGGCCATATGCCCTTTTTCTGCACTTTCTGGCCAACGGCAAACGAACAAATGGTATTTTCCATCTTCCTTTTCGAGCAAGGTATTGCCTCCCCAATAGGACCAAAGCGGACTTTCAACGCCATTGTTGATGTCTCTAGGGATGACATTGGGGGAGCCCCAAGTATCGGAAGTCCTTCCCCCGAGATCGGGCATGGGTAAAAAACGGTCCATAAAACGGCCTCCCCAAACGAGCTTGTCCCAAGCTGCCGGACGCTCCCTTTTTACGACCATTTCGTGGGCTTTCTTTTTTTGTTTTTTTGAAGGGGTACTTTGTTGTGCCTCAATTGATGAAATATTGAGAATTGCGAAGGCAAGGAGAAGGTGACTGAGTTTCATTTAAAAGGATTCAATTATTTCATTAATTTTTGGATATCGGCATCCAGTGCTTTGAACATTAGTAAATGTCCTTCTGCATTGGGGTGCAGGTAATCGGGCATAAGTTCTTTGTTGACCTTTCCACTCTCGTCAACATATTTAGAGCTGATATCTATATAATGGATTTTTGAATTCTTTTTTGGGAAGGATGAAATCAGCTTGTTCGTAGCCTTGTTGATATTATCTCTGTGATTAGGTTTGTACCCATAGGGAAGAATGCCCATGAGGAGAATCTCGGTATTCGGTAGTTTTTGGGTCAATAGACTACATATTTTGTAAATACCATCGCCCAGTTCTTCTGGGGTGCTTATGTTTAAATAATGGTTGCCGTCCGTATTATTTGTACCTATAAGTACAATGGCTACTTTTGGATTGATACCTTCTAAGGTGCCATTTTCGATGCGCCATATGACATTCTCGGTACGGTCACCGCTGATGCCCATATTGACGGTGCGGTAGCGATCTAAGTACTTGGTCCAAACCTCTTTTCGGTCTTCTTTTTCCAACGTGTGAAAAATGGAATTGCCCACCAAAATCAGTTCGGGGTCAGATTTAAGTCGACTTTTAATAGTCTCGTGCCGTTTGTTCCACCATTCACCTTCTAGTTGAACGGATTGGGCTGCCGGGTTTTCCTTTTGAGAACCAAGTTTCGTACTAGAACATGATGCTAGTAGGTATATGAGTAAGAGGAGTAGGGTGTGACCGGGTTTGATTTTGTTAAGCATAATAGTTCAACTTGGTTTTAAACTTTTTTTTGAACGGGGCCAATACCATTTTCCCAGTTTTCATTGCATTCCTTAAAAAGTGTCGCTTTTAATTTTTCAGTTGTTTCAGGATGCTCTTGGGCCAAATCATTTACTTCTTCGTAATCATCGGGTAGATAATAGAGCTGAAAAACATCTGCCTTCAGAAAATATCGGAGCTTCCATCCTTCTTGGGTGACCAAGGCGGGACCCATTTTAGAGCTATAAACCGTATAATCACGGAGTTTAGGCGTGCCGCCGAATAGTACCTGTGCATAAGAAACCCCATCTTTTTCATCGCGCTGGGGCACACCTACGATCTCGGCTAGGGTATTCAAAAAGTCATAGTTACTTACCATTTGGTCCGAAACCGTACCGGCTTTTATGTGGTCTTTCCAGTACCAGAATAGGGGAACGCGAACCCCGCCTTCCCAGTTGTCACGTTTTTTTCCCGACATACCGTCATTGCCGTCAAAAATATCACCGGCAACGCGACTGTTGAAGCGTGTGGTGATATTATCAAATTCTTCTCCTTTTACGTTGACGTTGTTTTTTGAGGTACGCCCTTTTTCGGGGTAGTAAATTTCATGTCCGTTGTCGGAAGTAAAGACAATGATAGTGTTGTCAAGAATTTCCATTTCTTCGAGTTTGGAATAAATTCGGCCCACATCGTCATCCAACATCTTTACCATAGAAGCATATTCTTTTTCCCATTGGGTCAAGTTGGGGTTATTGGCTAATTCAGGATGTACCTCGGGAACCATGGTCGGCCCGTGGGGCAACTGTGTAGGGAAATAGATAAAGAAGGGTTTGTTTGTTTTTTGGGGGTGGTTAGCTTCCATAAAACCCAACATTTTTTCCATGATAATATGCTCCGAATAGACGGCCTTACCTTCCATATTCCACCGATCCTTAAAATTTTCGGAAGAGTCGTATTCCGTGGTTTTGGCACAATCGACATGGGTGTTTCCTGGGATGTCGACTTTTTTGCCGTTCTCAAAAAGGAAAGGGGGGTAAAAACCATGGCACCGAAGATGGTCGTAATACCCAAAATGATGGTCCCAACCATGACGTTCCATACGTTCGGGAGTGGTGGCAAAACCCCATTCCAATTTTCCGAACTGCCCTGTGGTATAGCCTGCCTTTTGCGCAATTTCACCCAAGAACACCTCGCCTTTTTCGGCCGGAAGGGCTACTTTGTGGATTTTAGCCTTGATTTCTTCCAGGGTGAGCCCATTATCCAATTCCTTATAGATGCCCGCTTTTACAATGGTCATGGCATCACCCCCATGGCAGTCGTGCATTCCGGTCAATAGGCTGGCCCTTGCTGGGGCACAATACATGGCGCCGTAGGCCCTTTCAAATTGCATGCCTTGCGAGGCTAACTTGTCAATATTGGGCGTAGTCAACATCTTTTGCCCGTAGGTGCCTAACATGCCACGGCCTAGGTCATCGGCGTAAATAAGCACAATGTTGGGCTTCTTTATCTTTTTTTGGGCTTGGCACTGGGGTACGTTCCACAGGATGAACAGCAGCTGGATAAAGAGAAGTTTTGTGGTATACAATAGTGGTGGCCGGTTCACTTGTGGGGCTTTTTTTGATTACTTGGAAAGGATTGAATTCGGGGGCAGGGGCACCCTGTTCATTTTACGCCAGGCCACGAGTTCATCGAGCAGGGCCTTGGCGGTTTTTGGCTGTTCCTTGGCCAAGTTGCTCGCTTCCCTTGGGTCGTTCTGTAAATCGTATAGTTCGAGCCTTCCATCGGCCAAAAATTGGATCAGTTTGTACTTCCCCTTACGGATGACCGAACAGGTACCATGCTTGTATTGGCTGGCCAAATGCCAGAACAAGGGGCGTTTTTTAAAACTGTTCTTGTCTTTTTGAAATAGGGGCGTAAGGGAATTTCCATCTAGTTGCCCAGTGTAATCTACATGGGCAACATCCATTAGTGTCGGAAAATAATCGGTAACCGAAATAGGAATCTCCGTTCTACGGGCTTTTACCTTGCCGGGCCAATGAATTAAGGCGGGAACTTTTATTCCTCCTTCATAAATTTCCCCTTTGGAACCTCTTAACTTTAAATTCTCGGAGGCAATACCGTGATAGCCATTATCGGAGGTAATGATAATCAATGTATTTTCTTCTAAATTATTCTTTTTGAGGTATGTTATGATTCTACCGATATTCTCGTCCATAGACTGTACCATGGTGGCGTAACTGGCCATCCGTTCTTTGTTTTTGCCTATACCTTGTCCCGTTATGGGGTCGCCGGGTTTGTTCATGTATTTATCAAAGAGCTCATCGTTTCTGTTCTTTATGGGACGATGTACCGCATAGAAATGAAGGTTGATCAAGAACGGGGCGTTTTTATGGTTGTCCATAAATTCAATGGCATCGCTGGAAAGTCGGTCCGTGAGCCATTCATCATCGGGTTTTGGGGATATAAACGGATTGCTGAACGGGGCGCGATACCCTCCACGTTCACTTTTGTAGCCTCCTTCTTCTAGGGCCGGGTCTCCGCGAAATGTACCGCCGACGTTTTTGATAAAGCCCCTGCCTTCGGGGTAGTATTGTTTTACGGCTGGTGTCTTATGGTTCTCTACCCAAGTGAAATCCCCAGGTCGAGGTTGATCCAATTTTTGCTGGATGGGCCAGTTCATGGCCAGTTCTTTTTCAGGATAGGGCCCTACAATATGCCATTTCCCTAAGTGAATGGATTGGTAACCTGCGGCAGCAAGGGCTTCTGCATAGATGGGATGTTCCTTTCCGACCGTCCAACGAGAGAAGATATTTTCTTGGGCATCTCCTTTCTCCAATACGGGAACGGTGTACACCCCGGTCCGGAATGATTGTTTCCCGGTGAAAAGGGCGGCTCTTGAAGGCGAGCAGGTAGGATACATATAGGCATTATCGAATACCAAGCTTTCCTTGGCCAACGCATCTAGTGCCGGGGTTTCGAAATAAGTGGAGCCGTTGAAGCCGACATCGGCATAACCGAGGTCGTCTACAAGAACAAAAATGATATTAGGTTGTTTTTCTTGGGCCCAGCTGAACCCAAAAGACATTAGAAATAGCAATGACAGAAAAAAAGAGCCCTTTTTTAGAAGCATGGTGCCAAACATTTATTCGGTTTTTTTAATGTACTTGAGCGGGGCGATACGTTTGCCTGTTTTGTAGTCCAGTCGCTTACCGTAATAGATGTAGTTGTCAAAGATATCTCCTTGTCCCAATGTTCGGGGGTCGCCCTGTGCTATGAGTTCAGTTTCCATTTGGGTACGAAGCTTTGTAATGACCTCGGCATTTTCAGGTCGGTCGGCCAGGTTATCGATGCAATGCGGGTCTTTTTGAATATTGTAAAGTTCGTGCTCCGGTCTCTTATCAAAATTCATCTCAAAGAAGTGATATTCGTCATCATCCGGTTTTAGGGAAGTGATATAACTCTTGGTAGGCGAACCATCGGTATTCATAAAACCATATTCCGGATTGCCAACGGGCCATCTTTCGGGTTTTATGTTGTGAACGTATAAGAGGGAGTCGTTTCTAATGGCCCTTACGGGATAGGCAAGGTTGGTGCCATCTTCATTGGCCCGGCCCACATCGTGGCGTTCCTTACCTAAAAGAACGTGATCTCTACTAGAATCGATCCGACCGGATCGAGAATCGAAAAGTTGCTTTGTAATACTGCTTCCCGTCATTTGCGGATGGGGCGTTTCCCCGACTACTTCCATAAAGGTAGGGGCTAGATCTGAAAAGCTGACGAAATCGCTCACGGTACGCCCAGAGATAATCTTGCCCTTCCAATATGCGATGAGTGGAACATGGAAACCTTCTTCGTAAATCTGGCCTTTTACCCTTGGAAAGGGCATACCGTGATCAGAAGTGATTAGAACCAAGGTGTTTTTCAAGAGTCCCTTTTTCTCCAGGATCTTTATGGCCTTCCCTACATGGGTGTCGAACCATTCCACCTCATTGGCATAGTCGAGCAGGTCGCCGCGAATAATTTCGTTGTCGGGGTAAAAAGGGGGAACGTCGGCTTCCTCTAGTTTGCGACCGGCTTTTTTCCAAGAATCCAATTCGTAAAAACGATGGGGTTCTTTGGTTCCCAACCAAAAACAAAAGGGAACGTTCTTGGGGTTTTCGTTTAGAAAGGCCTCGAAATTTGAGGCATAGTCAACATCGGTGATTCCCTTATAGGGGGGCTCGAGTTTAATGGTGTTGTATTCAGGTCCGGCGGGGTTGTCTTTGGTGTCGTAAACGCCAGGTCCCCAGCCTTTACCCGTATATCCTACGCGATAACCTTTTTGGGCCAGTAGCTGCGGATAGGTTTTGAATTCCAGCGGAAAACGCCCGTTGTGATCGGTGGCCTCTTTCAACTGCCAACTGTACTTGCCCGTTAAGATACAGGCCCTTGCCGGTGAACATTTGGGATTGCCGTTATATGCATTTTCAAAAACCGTACCCTCTTTGGCCAAGCGGTCGATGGCCGGGGTGTTGATGAAGGTGTCGCCATAGGCGCCAAAACTCTTCATGGAGGCATCGTCCGCAATACAGAATAAGATGTTCGGGCGTTCGGGCGGTGTACTTGGCGGGTTCGCGCTAAGTGAGAGCATCCCGACAATACCGAATTTGAGGATAGATTGCAGAAATTGAAAAGTATATGTTATCATGGTCCTGGTTTTTACAGGTAAGTTACAAATTGTTTACAGCGGTTGGATTCAATATGGTACTTACTTATTGAATTCCGAAATGATCAAGCTCCAGATGACCTTGGTGCCATCCGCTGCGGTAACTTCGTAGTTCATGTCACCTTTGCCGAAATCGGCTATTTCACCGAGGGCAGGGGCGCCATTTGAAGGGGCCAATGTAGCAGCCGTGGATATGTCGGCATAACCGACAATGGCCGAAAGGCTTACTTGCGAACGGATTTCCTCTGGAAAATCGCTACTGGCAGGGGGAACCGATATGATGCAGGCGACTTTTTGATTCACGGTGTCTATGGTCGCTTCCGTATCAAGTTGAACTACTTGGAGGCGATTGTAGTCTTGGGTGTCATCTATCCACCTATATTCAAATCTGAAATTGGTGATTTCGGCTTCGCTAAATGCAGGTAGCTCCTCTAGGTCGGATTTCAGGCAAGAGGTCATTGTAAGACCTACAAACAGAAACATCAAGTATTGTATATGTTTTTTCATCGTATGTGATTTAATATGGTGCGTTAATTTACCAACCTGGGTTCTGGTCTAGTTTTTCGTTGAGTATTCGTTCGTTTTCCGGTACGGGAAATAGATAGCGTCTTGTGGAAAAACGTTTCTTTTGGTTGCCAGGCTTAAGTACCACGGGCTTGCTTTCAAAGCTTTTTCCATCTGCGGAAATTTCAAAGAAGGAATATTCTTTGTCGTTCAGTTCAGGGATAACACCACCGCCTGCTTCTTTGCCCCATCGCAGTAGGGACCAGTAGCGGTCGTTTTCAAAAAATAATTCTACCCGACGCTCTATTTTGTACCAATCCCAAACTTGGTCTAGGGTCATACCCGCCATAAGTTCGGGGAGTTTTCCGTGCTGCGCCCGTGTTTTGTTGATGTACTGCACGGCCGTTTCGGCATCGTTCATACGGAGCATGACTTCGGCATAGTTCAAATAGGCGCGGCCCAATCTGGTAATGACCTGATGGTAATTGGTGAAGTTTACGGCCTTGTACCCTTCAATGTCGTAAATGCCCTTTCTTATAAAATAGCCCGATATGGTAGAGGCCCCGGTTCCCTTTGTACTTTGGGCGTAATGCATGTTCCCCCCAATTCTTGTAGTTACCGTATTCGTGAAGAGTTGAGAGGAGTCTTGTACAATGGAAGCGAAGAAACGGGCATCGCGGTGCTCGTTATAGATGGCGTCGGAAAGAAAACCTCCGTTCATTTCAAAATCTTGGTAATACGAGGTTTCGTCCCACCTTTTGGCTACGCCGTCGGTATCCGTAACCAAATAATCGTCGATTAGGTCTGTTGAGGGCATTGCCGTTGTCCAACCTAAGAATGATTCGTTGAGTTTGGGAGTCCCTTCGGTTTTGGCTACCTCCATATTGGGTACAATACGTTGCATTGGGGTCAGCACACAAAGGGTGGCGTCTATATTGGTGTATAGCCCTAGTATGATTTCCGAAGAGTTCAAGGCCCGATCGTAATCGTTGAATAGCTCACCGTAATTGGGGTCTAGGGCATACCCTAGGGTAAATAGGTCTTCACTGGCTTTCTTTGAGATGCTGTAATAGTCTTGTTTTCCACTTTCTATATATGCGGCACCGTGCAAGGCAATTTCGGCCAACATGGCGTAGGCTGCCCCTTTGGTAAGTTCACCGACCTCCGCATTATTGGCAATAGGTAGGTCAAGGGCCGCTTCCTGCAGGTCTTTGATGATGAAATCATAGGTTTCTTTAATCGTTTCGGTTCGAGGAAGCTTTAAATCGTCTTGGGGGGTAAGCACTTTGTCGACAATGACGTATTTGCCGAACAAGCGAGCTTTAGAATAATAGATCAAAGCCCGTAACATCTTGCCCTGTGCTATCAATTTGGGTTTGATGTTCTCAGGAATGCCCTCTGAGGCAGCGACTTTCTCAATGATCAAGTTACAGTCCCTGATAACTTCAAAGGAATTTTGCTTGATAGGGGCTTTAAGTCCTAATGGGGCATTGCCATAGAAGTAATAAGAATTGTTCTTGGCCCAACCCGCATCATAAAACGGGTCAATAAGGTCTAAGGCTACTTTGTTGGCATTTACCAAGACCGTGTTATCGGTAAAGTCATCGTTACCGGCACCACCACCTTTTGGGTCAGGGTCTTCTGGGTTGACCAACAATTCGGGTAAGACCGAATTATAGGTGTTATAGATAAAACCTTGGGCCAGATTGGCATCGCTCCACACATCTTGTTCGGTGTATTTATCTAGGGGCTCGGTATCTAATAGGTCGTCGCTACACGAGAAACTCATGAGGGCGATCGAAATGGAAAATAGGGATATATATACGTTCTTCATTACTAACTTTTTTTTGAATTAAAATCCAAGGTTTATACCAAATGAATAGGTGCGTTGAACAGGGTAGCCGTAGCTGTTGATCCCATTGTTGTCGGCCTGTACTTGTTCCGGGTCAAAAAAGTCTTTCACAGGGGAAATGGTGAACAAGTTGGTACCACTTGCAAATATTTTGCACGAAGAAATCCAGTTGTTGTCGGCCAAAATCGATTTCTTTAGGTCGTAGCCCAGTTGAATGTTCTTCAATCTGAAATATTTGGCGTTCTTTAAGAAGTAATCCGAAGGGTTGCTTATGATGTTATTGTTTCCTCCATTTACATCTACGGAGGTAACCGGTCTTGGGTATGTGGCATCGGGATTTGTTGGGGTCCAATAATCCAATTGATACACATAGGTCAGGCGTTTGGCTTCCGCCGCAATAAAACGGTCAAAACCAATATATCGGTTTCCGGCACCTTGAAAGAGGCCGTTCATGAACCATCCTTTGTAGCTCATATTAAAATCGATGCCATAGGTCAGGTGGGGTTGGGAAGGAAGGCCTGCCAAGCGTTTGTCTTGCTCATCTATTTTTCCATCGCCGTTAGAGTCGACATAGCGGATATCGCCGCCTTGTGTTTCGGTAGAACTTAGTAGACGGGGTGTATTCAAGATGTCTTCGTCATTTTGGTACAATCCGTCGGTGATATAGATTTTTCCACCTTGCCAGTAATCGGTCCTATGGGTTTCCCTAGTGTATGGGTTTTTGAGGGTAGCCTCGTCTTCGGTGTCTAATTGCTCCCATAATTGATTAAAATAAGAGACGTTTCCGCCCAATCCGAATTTGAATTCGTTGATATGGCTCTTGTAGCGAAGCGAAACTTCGTATCCTGCCCTTCGCTGTTTAGATCCGGAACGGATTTGCGGCAAAGGTTTGCCTAATGGTTGGGAATATACATTTTGCGGACTCACCAAAAATCCGGAGGTGAGGTAGTAGAAATATTCCAAGGTACCGCTGAACTTATCGCCAAAGGTAGAGAAGTCCAATCCGTAGTTGAACGATTCCCTATTGTACCAAGTGAGCTCGTCGGGGTTGACCAAGTTGCCTTCCGAATAGCCGTTGACCAAGGAGTTTCCAATAGTATAAATGCCCGATTCAAGGTTGTAGACCGGAATATAACCGAATCGGTTCACTCCTTCGGAAACTCCGGTTTTACCATAAGAGCTTCGTAGTTTTAAGGAGTTGACGATGTTGTCTTCCTTTAATTTTTGCATAAAATTCTCCTCGGCAATATTCCAGGCGAATGACATGGCCGGAAAGAAGCCCCATCTTTTTTTAGGGGCAAAGTTGTCGTTACCATCGTATCGGCCACTAAGCTCAATAATGTATTTGTAATCAAAGTCGTATTTCAAACGGAAGACATACCCCGCATTGGCGGCTTCACGTTCGCTGCCATCATTGTCTTTTCCTACGGCCGGGCCGGCAAAAAGTTGATCGACCGCACCTGATAGGTAGTTTCTTCTCGAGGCCGCTAAATTGGCATAGTTGCTGGTGGTCTGGTTATAAACAAAGGTAGCATCAAGACCGTGCATGCCGAAAGTTCTGGAGTACGAAGCGCTAGATTCAAAATACAATCGGTTGCTGTAGTATGAACTTAAGCTTAGTGCGGGGGGCGTTTGCGCCATGAGTGAGCCGTCTTGCATATAGAGGGGCACATTGTATTCCCATAATTTTCCCCAACCGTCACCATCGCGGTAATTGGCCATCATACCTAGTTTTAGGCCTTCTACGTTCGGAACTTGCCATTTTAGGTCTAATTGGGCATTGATAAACTTATCCCTTGTTTTGTTGTAGCCGGCGTCTTTGTCGGTGAGGGCGAGCGGGTTGTCGCCGTTACCACCTCCAGCCAAGGTGCCGTCAAGGTTATACCCCCTGTAAAGCGGGTCGGTGTTTTGGTTTACGGCACGCCATATGCCGTACATTCCTGACGATGGTTCTTGATAGTTTTCAATACTTGAGTTGAGGTTTATACCCACGTCAAGACCTATTTTTTCGAATTTGGTAGTAACGTTACTTCTAACGTTGAACCGGTTATAATTGACTACGTCTGCCTTTAGTAGGCTGCCTTCGTCGATATATCCGAGGGAAACGAAATAGTTGGTCTTTTTATCACCGCCCGACAGCGAAAGGTTGTGGCGTTGTTCGGGTGCAAATTCCTTTAAGGTCAGGTCTGGCCAGTTATTATCGGGATAGGTGTCGAGGTCGGCATGCGTCCTGATGGTCTCCAATTGGTCTGGGGAGTATGGAACCGGTATGCCTTCATACGCACTGGCCGCATTCTGGACTTGGGCAAATTCATAAGAATTCATCATTTCAGGAAGAATGGTAGGCTGGCTCATTTGGTAGTTGTACGAGTAGTTGACATTGATCTTGCCGTCTTTACCCCGCTTGGTGGTGACCAAGACAATACCGTTTCCTGCCCTTGAACCGTATACGGCCGTAGCTGCAGCATCTTTAAGGAAGCTAATGCTTTCAATATCGTTGGAATTGATGGTGTTGAAATCTTGCTGCTCCGTAATGACCCCGTCAATGACGTATAAAGGGGCGCCACCCCCACGAATGGAAATAGCCGGCGAACTACCTGGAGCACCACCACTGTTTTCGACGATCAGACCTGAAACTTGCCCTTGAAGCGCTTCGCCCACGTTGTTAAAAGGGGTCTGTTCCAATTTTTCGGGTGCCAAGGTCGTAACGGCTCCTACCATTTTTCGTTTGGTAGAGGTTCCGTAACCGATGACTACTACCTCGTCTAACTTGGCGGAGTCGGTATCTAGGGAAATGTCTATGGTTGTTTTTCCATCGATAGCTACTTCTTGTGTGCTATAACCGATATAGCTAAAGATCAGGACATTGGAGCCTTCGGGTACTTCGATGGAATAGTTGCCGTCAAAATCGGTGACGATACCTACTGTAGTGCCCTTTACGAGTACGTTTGCACCGGGAAGGGGCATGCCGTCTTCCGTGCTAATTACCGTTCCGTTCACTGTGGTTTGTGCATATGCGGCACCGCAGATGAGCATGTTGAGAATGCATAGTGGAAAGAGCCACCGCCTGAAAAATTTAGGTTTGTCTTTTTTCATGGTTTGAGTTAAGTTATTTAAATACTTGTTGTGTGAGTTTCGAATGGAAAAGTGTCCTGTAGTTTTTCGACATTCGCAGAATCAAAGGTATTTTTTAGGGAAGGAAAGGTGTATCTCTAGGTAAATTTTATGTATTTATAGATCAATACGCCTCGCCCGTAACAGTTTGTTACTGGTGTATGGAACGTGTAATTGTTAGGGGGAAAGGGGCTAAGCGTGGTAGTTTGACGGTTTTGCACAAATAGAAATACAAAAGGGCTTTGTGCCTTTTTTGTTGGGAAAATCAGGACGAAGGGGCCGATTTTTTTAAAAGGGCATAAAAACCTATCTGTATACCAAGGATATTTCAGATTTAATAAAGGTGTGATTATTTTGAGCCCTTGTACTTGCCCGGTGAAACACCGTAAATTTCTTTAAAGAGTTTACTGAAGTGGGTTCGGCTTTTAAAACCGGTCATGGTATAGACCTCGTTTACCGATAGTTCGGGTTGGTGTACCAATAGTTCCGCGGCCTTCTTTAAACGGTACATTTTTAGCAGTTCAAAGGGGGTTTTGTCCGTTAAGGCCTTTACTTTTTGGTAGAAATGGGTGCGGTTTAGGTAGAGTTGACGCGCAAATTGGTCCATATCTAGGTTTTGATTGTCTAGATTTTCGGCCATAAGATGGTATAACTTTTCCAGAAAGGCATTATCGTTTCTATTGTTGACGTTGTTGTCCTTGGTCAGGGCTATGCCGATTTCAAAACGCTCCCGTAGGCGTTTTCTGTTTTCGAGCAAGGCCTCGGTGCGGGCGACTAATTGACGGGCGTCAAAGGGTTTTTTGATATAGGCATCGGCACCGTCTTTTATACCTTGGATCTGGTTTTCTATATCGGCCAAGGCCGTCAGTAAGATGACCGGAATATGGCTTGTTTTTATATCGGCCTTTATGCGCTTACAAAGCTCTAGGCCGTTCATTATGGGCATTTGAATATCGCTAATGACCAAGTCGGGCCATTGGTCCTCCATGGCATCCAGACATTCCCGGCCGTTAGTAAAGGTTTTTACCTTAAAGAACTTAGACAGTACCTTACTGACATAGAGGCGCATGTCTAAATCATCTTCTACATAAAAGATAAGACTACCGGAATAATCGCCGCTGGCCTTGATTTTTGAAATTTCGGTCTTTTCAATAGTGGTTTCCGCCTTGGAAACCTGGTTCTCGGCGGTTATGATGGCCTTTTCTTTTGTGGCCTGGTCATCTGCCGATTCTTTCTTGACCACGGGCAAGCGCACACTGATTGTCGTACCTACTCCTATTTCACTTGTAGCTTCTAAATAGCCATAGTGCATTTCGACCATCTTTTTGGAGAAGGCGAGGCCTATTCCCGAGCCTGTGGAATGGACGTTTTCCCTTTTTCTTGACTGGTAGAACCTTTCGAAAATATGGGGTAGGTCGTCGTCGTCGATGCCCCTTCCCGTATCCGTTACCGAAACGATCAGGTCTTTGTCGTCACTTTCATAGGTAATGGTAATGACGTCGTTTTCACCGGTGTATTTGAACGCATTGCTCAACAGGTTGTTAAAGACTTTCTCTAGCTTGTCGCGATCGGCCGATACCACAATATTTTTGTTCTTGGCAATGATCTCCAACTTTTTATCGCTGTTGTAGGCCAAGAAGTGAAAGTCGGGCACAAGGTGGTCTAAAAACTCATCAAAGTAAAACCTCGAGTAGTCCATTTCCATCAAATTGGCATCGACCCGTTCAAAATCGTGGATCTGGTCGATGAGTTGGCTTATTTTTTTGGACTGACGTGCGACGATATGGAGTTTTTCTTGGGAATCAGGATTGTCCCTATAGCGTTCTGACAGTTGCTTTATGGGGCTTGCGATGAGGTTGAGGGGCGTCTTTAGCTCATGCGATATGTTGGCAAAGAAGCGTAATTTGGCGGCATTGACTTCCTTTACCTTGTCTTTTTCAATTTGCTCCAGTTGAATGTTGTAGCGTAACGATTGTACCTTTATGATATAAAACAGCACGGTTCCCAAGATAAGAAGCGTTAACAAGGCATATAGTACATAGGCCCAAGGCGTTTTCCAAAACGGAGGGGAGATGACAAGGTGCAAGGTCTTGGGCCGGGTCCATTCACCAATAGAGTTCGATGCGGCCACTTCTAGGCTGTATTCCCCAGGTTGAAGACCGTTATAGTTTATCAAACGTTGATCGGAAGTGGTCTCGAACCAATTTTGGTCTACGGGTAGTAAACGGTATTTTAAAAAGTGGTTTTTCGGTGAGGCAAAATGTAGGGATAAGGCCTCGACGCTAAATACGTTCTCATTGTATTTTAGATTAAGGGTCTGCCCGTTCTGTAAGCGTTCGTTCAGTAAGACCCTACCGCCCACCGTGTCGTTCGGACGTATGGTTTGGTTAAAAATCTTGAAATCACCAAATCGCAATATAGGGAGCGCTTCTGAATCGGTTATAGATTTCGGGCTGAAAAAAGAGAAACCTTCAAGACCCGCCAAAATGAGGGAACCGTTCTTAAGACGGGCCGAAGCGTACCAGAAATCTTCAAAGGGTAGGCCGTCTTGCTTTCCGAATTTCCTGAATTTTTTTTCTTTTGGATAGAATTTGTTCAGTCCGATATTCGTGGCGACCCATAGGTTGCCTAATTCGTCTATATTAATGCTTTTGACTACATTGTTCGACAGTCCGTCCTTTTCTGAAAAAGGAACGAAGCGAGGGGTGCTTTCGCTGTTTTCCACCTTGCAGATACCCGACCCTTCGGTGCCTATCCATAAGTTGCCTTCAGGGCTGCGCGTTATGGCCGAAACAAAATTGTTCGGAAGCCCGCCCTTCTTTTTAGTAGCCCTAAAATGGGTGATTTTGGCCTTTGATAAGCGGGGAGCGTCTTTTGTGTCTACCCTAAATAGACCGTCTTCCGCCGTTCCCACCCATATGAATTGGTATAGGGGGTCGGCATAAACGTAGCGGGCCAAGGTTATTTTGGAGTTTTCAAAATACGGGTTGTCATTTAAGGCTTCGATCCGAAGTACTTTCCCCTCTTTGCCGACCGTTATTTTAAAAACGCCCTGTTTGCAACCTAGCCATAGGTTTCCGTTTTGGTCTTCCGTTATTTTATAGGGGTCTATTTGTGAAAATTCGGGATAGGTGCTTGTATCTATGCGTTGGGGTTCGGTCTCTCTCGGTTTTAAAAGGAAGTAGCCCTCTTGGGCGACTTTCAACCAAGTCCGATTTTTGGTATCGACATATACCGATGATATCCGTGAAGCGTATTTTGGGTCAAAAGAAAAAGGCAGGGGGTCGAATTTCTGCCGTTCCGTATTAAATAGGGCGAGTCCCCCGCGATTTTTTGTCAAATACACCCTATGGTCGTCTAAAGGTGAGATATTGATCAGGTGCCTGTCACTTACTCCAAATTCGTAGGGGCTATTTCCTTTAAATTCCTTAAAAGGATTTTTCTTTAGGTCAAACCTGTAAAGCCCTTTGTCAAAGGATCCCACCCAAAAACCATGCTCTTTGGTACTCTCGAAACAACTCATTCGAAGTTGTTTGTTTTCGAAGCTAAAGGGGGCGTACTGGTTCTGGGAACCGTGTCGCAACGCGTTGATATCGTCTATACGTATGGCCCCACTGTTCAGGGTGCCCAACCATAGGTGGTTTTCCAGGTCGAAGGCCGAGCTGTTAAAGTTGTGTTCCGGTAAAATTTCATCTTGTAGCAAGGAATAGTCGTAACCCTTGCCATTTGCTCCGTAGGAAAACATAAGAACGCCCGATTTAAGGGTGACCAAAAAGGTAGAAGGGTCAATGCGTAAAAGCGATTGGCAATAGCGGATTTCTTCTGGTAAAACCCTTGAGAATTGATGGGTTTTCAGGTCGAAAGAAAGTAGTCCGACCGAAGTAGCGTATAGATAGGTGCTGTCATCTATGGGGGCGGAGCCATAAAATTCGGCCGCTCCGTTTCGGTAAAAAGCCGTAGGGGAATATTCGTCCTTGAAGGAATAGTCGTCGTTAAAGATCAATACGCCGTATTTTTCGGTAGCGCATAGAATGATCCCTAAATTTTCGTTGACGACGATATCTCTGACAATCGGGCCTTTAACGGCTTTCTTGACAAGCTGGTTCGAATAGATATTGGTGAACTTTTGTGTGGTGTAATCGTATACGGATATACCTTCGTCCGTACCGATCCAAATATTGCCTTTGCTGTCTTCCTGTAGCGAACGAATGCGGTTGCTTACGAAAAGATCATGACCCACCGTGTTTTTAAAAGTCTTGAATTCGTAACCGTCAAAAAGGTTCAGGCCTTCATAGGTGCCGACCCAAATGAAGCCTCGAGAGTCTTCTAAAATAGAGGTGACCCCATTGTGCGCCAGTCCGTTTGAAATAGTGTAGTTCTGGGAATATCTAGGTTGGCTCTCTTGTGCTAGGGCACATAGAAAGAAAAATAGGCAGATGAATGTGGAGTAAATGTTTTTGGACATACCGCCAGAAACCAGGTGGTTGATTTAGAAACTAAATTTCAAGATACTAAAAATACAATAGTTCAAGCTTAGTAACGAAGTTAAATGAGCTTTATTTTTGGCAGTGGTTACTTCCCGAAAAAAGAATTCTGTAGAATAGGGTTACCTATTTTTTTAATTTTTCATCCAGAACCTTTTCCATATAATCGATACGATCCAGGGCCTTTTGGGTAAAGTTATAAAGGCTAAGGCCGCGGTCTAGATTCTGGTTTTCATAAGCCACTTTATAGTAGACGTTGTTGTTGAGGAAATCGGTCAAAGCCCGTATGCCATGTAAAAAAGGCATGAGTACGGCTCCCCAAGGAAGCAGTTCGATTTCTTTTTGGGTCAAGAAAGCACCGTTCTCGCCCAAGCCGTCAACAAAAGCTTCGAAGAGGGTTTCGTCAAAAACAATTTTATCGTGGTCTTGCTCGTCTTCCGCCGCCGTATTGGCTATAGTGCGTATGGCATCACCAAAATCAAAAAGAAAATAGCCTTTCATAAGGGTATCCAAGTCGATCAAGCAAAGGGCCTTTTCGGTCTCTTTTGAGAAAAGGATATTGTTGAGCTTGGTGTCGTTATGGCAAACCCTGAGGGGGAGTTGGCTAAGGTCAAGGGCCATTAGGCTTTCTAAGACCTCATGCGTAAAACCGATGGCCTTTTCGGCGGTCTTCAGCTTTTCGGAGTTGGCACTTGCGATGGCGGATTCAAATTGCGCTTTGCGCAACCTGATATCATGAAATCGAGGTATGGTGTCGGTATAGTCGTCAAGACGGGCTTGTTGCAGCAGCGAATTGAACTTTCCGATTATCCTTCCCGCTTCATAGGCTATATTCGGGTTTTCGGTAGTGTTATAGGCCGTACTTCCGTCAATATAAGTCATCACCCGCCAATAATCTCCGGTTTCGGTGAGGTAGAAGCTACTGCCCTTTTTCGATTTGACCAAGGTAATCTTAGTGTAATCGGTATCGTGCAAATAACGAAAGGCATGATGGATGTTGTTCATCAACCCTTCTACATCCGTAAAGACAAGATGGTTTACCCGTTGTAATATGTATAGGGGGGTGGAAGCGTCAAAAACCAAAAAAGTATCATTGATCAAACCGTCAGTCAACGGTTTGATCAAATATTTCTTTTCAGGCACCGCAAAATGCCCTAATAGGCTGTTAAGCTTTTCATGGGAATAGCTGTCCATTATTGTTTTGGCCAAAGCGGGGAAGGATACTTGCCGGCATCGGTTTTCTCTTGGAGGTTTGCAACGGCCTTTTCACGGTCGCTGGCATAGGTCACACCAAACCAATCACCACCGGATGGTACAACTTTTACCTTTATTTCGCCAGCCTGCAACATTTCTTGAACGGTCTTTGGAATATAAAGCTCGCTTGTTGTGGCCAGGTTTTCATCGGCAAGGAAATTTCTGAACTCGCTTTCTATTTTTTCGAAAATTGATGGCTGACATACCCAGAAGTTCATGCTTACTTGCTCGTCTCCCGTGTATTCGTTGCCAGAATCAAGGTCTAATACTTTGCCATCCTTGGGCTCAAGTTTTAGGCGTTCGTCAACAGAGACCAAATCGTCTCCGTTTACTTGGCAAACCCCTCTTGAAACGGAACCGTGTTCCGACAAGGTGTCCTTTAAGGTATATCCCACAAGGGCAAAGGTATTGTCGTTGTTATGTTCGCGTGCAAAATTGGCGGCATTGGCATAGGCCGATTGTCCGTAGAAATCATCGGCGTTCAAAACGGCAAAAGGTCCGTTGATTACGTTTCTGGCGGTCCAAACGGCATGGGCGGTACCCCAAGGTTTTTTACGCTCTCCCGAAAAAGAACATCCTTCCGGTAAATCGGTGATTTCCTGGGCCAAGACATCTAGCTTGATGTTGGCGGGGATTCTTGGTCTTAAGTGGTCTTCTGCCAAAGAAACATTTTCCTTCTTAGTAATGAGTACTATATGGTCAAAACCGTTTTTAAGGGCATCGTAAATGCCGAACTCCATTAAGAATTCCCCGTTAGGGCCTAAATCGTCAAATTGTTTTAGTTTTCCGTATCGACTACCGCTACCAGCGGCCATTAATAATAAGGTCATGTTTTTCTTTTTTTAGAGAGCCGCTAAAATAAGGTTTTCACATGAAAACTTGTAGGTCATTTCTATTTACATAACAATTTTTTGACATCTTGTGGGTTGCCAAGCTCTGATGTTTTTATCGATAGGGGAGTGCTTGCCCTTGATGGAGTATTTGAAAGGAGGGGGCTACAGGGCGTTTGGACGTTATGGATGCTAAGCCTATTTTTAACGGGAAAGTCGGTTTTGGGCTTCCTTGAGAATTTCCATGACCCGTGTCTTTAGGCTTTCGGGCTCGAGAATTTCGGCATAATCGGCAAACATCAGATACCAGCGGGGGAAACCGTGCAGCACATCGGAAGTCATAAAGGTCATTACGACTTTGTCGGCCTTGCTTTCTTGGGAAACGAAACCATATTGTCTGCTTCGAACGGAAATGTAACGGGCGATATCCTTGTCAATGGAAATCACGATTTTGGTTTTTTCCTTTTCCGGATTTTTGTTCAGGTGCTCGTCGAGCGAGCCGTGTTCTAGGGTAAAGGCTTGGTCGGTCCTTTGGATCTTGAGCATCCTGTCGGTTCTGAACTGCCGGTAATCGCACCTAAAATGACAATAGCCGAGCACATACCAAAAATTGTTTTCGTGAAAAAGTCCTACCGGTTCAATAAACCGTTCCGAAGGGTGTTCGGCATTGAGCGAGTGGTATTTTAAAAAGACCTTTCTTTTTTCGGCTATACTTTCGAATAGGACTTCTAGGGCGTTGGGAATGTTTTCGTCAAAAGGTTTTTGTGACGGGTCTATCAATACTTGCGACTCCAAGGTGCTGATCCAATCTTTTTCCTTTCCCCTTAAAACCGATTTTACCTTGTACATGGCCGACCGATGGTGCAAGCCTAAGGAGGGGTCGGTAAACTTTTGCATTAATTTTTCGGCAGCGACGAAGCTACTGGCCTCTTCACATGTGAACATGACAGGAGGTAGGCGATATCCTTCCATGATGGAATACCCTACACCGGCCTCACTTGAAATGGGAACCCCTGAAGCTTCCAAGGAACGGATGTCCCTATAGATGGTTCGTAAACTGACATTGAAACGCTCTGCCAATTCTTGGGCCTTTACAATACGTTTCGATTGCAGTTGGATCAGTATGGCTACAATGCGGTCAAATCGGTTAATGGTATCCAATCCCATAAGTTTACGGTATAAATTCCAAAGATAAAGTTTCAGGTGATGGCCTGGGCAGTTTCGGAATTTCATTCTGTATTGTTTGCAGATTCATAGGAACTAATGTTCCACAAAGAAAGGAAGGGGAGGTGACAAGGGTATGTCAGTAGGGGGTTAGGCCCTTAAGGAAGAGTCCCTGACGACGAGGGTGGTTTTTATTTCAACGGTTTTGGTGATGATGTTGTTGGAAGGGCTATCAATTTCATCGATAAGGTATTTTACCGCCGTACGGCCAATTTTATCCCCTGGCTGATCGACGGTTGTGAGTTCGGGTTGAATGATTTTTGAACTGGCCGAGTTGCTAAAGCCTACCACGGCTATTTCCTCGGGTATTTTTATTTTGAACTTGTTTAGGGCCTTTATGGCGCCTATGGCCGCATCATCGGTAATGGCAAAGATGGCATCGGGCCGTTTTTTCATGCTCAAGAGAATGTTCGTCAGTCGTCTACCGTGAATAAGAGAGATGTCCTCGGTACTTAAGATGATCTTTTCGCGAATGCGGATCCCATGATGTTCCAAAGCACGGAGGTAGCCGGCGTAGCGTTTTTCGGAGTTATATGAATTTTCGGTTTCCTTAATGATGGCAATACGCTCTTTGCCCAATTCGATGAGGTGTTCCACGGCATTGAAGGCGGCTTCCTCCTCGTTGATGACCACCTGGGTGCATGGGATTTTTTGAGACACTTTGTCGAACAGAACAATAGGTGCCCGGTTCAAAGTGCGAAGCACATCGTCTACTTTGGTAGTTTTTCGGGCAAGCGACATCAGAATGCCGTCTACACCGAATTGGGTCATGGTATTGAGCATTTCGGTTTGTTTGGTTTCACTATTGTTCGATTCTGAAATAATGACACGGTAGCCCTGTATTTCGGCTTCCTCTAAAATCCCCTTTAATATCGTAGAGGTAAAGTAATGCGAAATGTTGGGGACGATCACCCCGATGATATTCGTTTTTTGGGAGCGGAAACTTCTGGCGAAGAGATTGGGCGAATAGTTCATTTGCCGGGCCAGTTTCTTTACGTTTTCCTTGGTTTTTTCATTGATGTCGGGGTGATCGTTTAAGGCTCTGGAAACTGTTGAGATCGACAGGTTCAGGGCTAAGGCCAATTCCTTTAAAGTGGTGTTATGTCTTTTGCTCATAAAGTAAATGGATATTGATTTTCAGTTCGGTACGCTTGTGATTGTGATAAAATTAAGAATTGCAAACGTTACCGCAAACGTTTGCATGTCATATTTGTAATTTTTTCGTCGAAATAGTGTGATATTCAGATAGTTTTGACTCTGTATTGATAAATTAATAACAACTCAAGTTAAAACAACTTAAAAAACTACGATTATGAAAAAATTAGTTTTTGCGGTAATCGGTTTATTTTTGGGAACTGGCGCTTTTGCCCAGACAGAAATTTCCGGTGCCATTACGGATAGTGCTGGGGAACCTATCCCAGGAGCGAACATTATAATAGTTGGGAGTACCTCGGGTACGACATCTGACTTTGATGGCAACTATACCTTTTCAACCGACCTTGAAGGAAACCATATGCTTCGTATTTCCTATCTAGGTTTTACCACTATAGATAAGCCGGTAGAGCTCAACAATACCGCTTTGACCATAGATGTTGTACTTCAGGAGGGAGGGCAACAATTAGACGAGGTGGTCTTGACCGCTTCCAGTACGTTTAGGTCGCAGAAGCAGGCGCCTTTATCGATCAGTTCGGTAAAAATGAAAGAGATTACCAAACTATCGGCCAACAGCCAAGCGGATATTCTTCGTAGTGTTCCTGGTATTACCGCTGAAGGTGGTGGTGGTGAAACCGCAACAAACGTATTCGTTAGGGGGCTTCCTTCAGGTGGGCAGTATGTGTTCAACCCGTTACAATACGACGGTATGCCTTTAATGAGCACTTTTGGTTTAAACTCTTCCGCTCATGATGTGTACGCAAGACCCGATATTGGTTTTAAAGGAGTGGAATTTGTACGTGGTGGTTCTGCAATTTTATATGGTGCGGGTTCTGTGGCCGGTATCATTAACTATACGAGTAAAACAGGGGATACCAACCCGGGTAACATCGTAAACCTAGAAGTAGCCAATATGGGCCGGTTAAAAACCGATTTTTATAGTGGTGGCCAATTGGGTGGAGAAGATTCTAATACCTACTATGCTTTTACTGGTTTTGTAAGACATGACCGTGGCCCCATAGATACAGGTCTACCAACAAAAGGGGTGCAGTTCAGGGCTAATATCAAGAAGAAATTTGACAAAGGTACGTTTACCGTGCATGGCCAATTCATAAATGATAAGGCCCAGTTCTACCTTCCGATACCTTTAAAAGGGGGAAGTAGGGAGCGTATAAACGGAAATGACGGTGAGCCCGTAGAGCAATTGTTGACAGGGGAATTGGCCAATACTTCCTTTCTTACCCCAGGTGGAACTTACAATAGTCCCATTGCCGATGGTGTTTCTACCACTGGCGGCTATCTTTTGGCCGATTTTGACTATAGATTGGACGATGACCTAAGATTTAAATCCAAAGTAAAATATGCCAACTACAAGCACAATTTTGCCCTCTATGTGGGAGGTGACGGAAACAACGGAAACCCTATTACCCTAGATAATTACGTAGAGAGCATCGCTCCAGGAAATCAAGGATATACGGCGAATTACCAAAGTGGAAATCCCAACCAACAAATAAACGGTTCCGACTTGGTTGTCGACAACCTGCATGTTGACCGTTTAAGGCCTATGACCGATTACTCGGGAGAGGCTTCTTTGACCAAAACGATAGAGACTATGAATGGTGGAAGTCACAACGTAACCTTAGGTACTTTTATCGCCCGTACCGAAGCGGAAGACGTTAATTACCAATACCGTGTGCTTTCCGAATTCAATAACGCTCCAAGGTTGGTGAACTTGAGCTATGCAGATGCAGGGGGTAACAATGTTATTTATTCCGAAGGCGGATTGTACGATCGTATCGGTCAAACCGCAAACAACTACCTGTCTCAAAACAGGTTGGCCTTTTATCTGACCGATGAGATGATTTTTGACCGATGGCGTTTTGATGTTGGTTTTAGATATGAGCATACCGATGGTGAAAACAGTAAAGGGGGCATTATGAGCGCAACCGTTTATGACAATCCTGAATTGACCACTGCATTAAGTGATGTTCAAACGGCAGATGGTAGCTTTATTCGGTCATCGATACAAGCTTCGGGATGGGCCGTTTCTTTCGCCGGTCTTTACGAATTGACCGATGCAACAAACCTGTATGCAAACTTCTCTAAAGGCTATTTTTTTCCACAAATAAGGGGGTTTGCCCCAGTGGCGGGTATTTCAGAAAATGCATATGATCCGGAAAACATTATTCAGTTCGAGGCAGGTGCTAAATTTGGTACGCCCAAATTCTCTGGATCGGTTGCCGCTTACTATGTAGCCTTGAAGGATAGGATAAAAATTCAACAAGCCATTGTTGGTGGCCAGTTGATAGATGAGACGCGTTCTGAGCAAGATACTAGAACTATAGGTGTAGAGGCTACGGGCGATTACGAAGTGGCCAGTAATTTCAACCTTCGCGGTACAGTAACTTATCAAGCTCACGAAATCACGAAAAATACAGATTTTGATTTGGTGAACGGTACGTCTACCGAAGCCAACGTAGGAAACAAATTGGCAAGACAACCCAACTTTTTAGGGTCTTTGGGAGCGTATTACGACAACAATAAATTCGACGCCAACTTTGGTGTGAACTATACGGGTAGCAAATACGCTTCCGATGTCAATGATATAGAATTAGATGCTATTCCGATCGGTAGATTGGGCGCTGGCTACACTTTTGGTAAGCCAGAAGAAAACCAAACGGTCCGTTTGGGTTTCTCCATCTTCAACCTTTTTGACAGTGATGGTATTACCGAAGGAAACCCAAGGGCAGGTGCCGCAGGCCAGAGCGAATCTGAGTTCTTTGTCGGTCGCCCTATTCTTCCGAGAAGGTTCTTCTTGACGGCTACCTTCAATTTCTAAAAGGTATTTGAAATTTAGTTTGAGTTTAGTTTGTTGAATCCAAAGACACATTGGTGGTGGATTTGCTGCCAATGTGTCTTTATTTTATGCATGTTATGAAAGAAAATTTAATCCATAGGGCAATTGACGTTTTAGACGCCAATTTTCAAGAAGGAGGGTTTACTATACCGAGTAAAGGACTTTATCCGTTTCAATGGAAATGGGATAGCGGTTTTATTGCCATAGGCTTGGCCCATTACAATACGGATCACGCAAAAAAAGAAATAGAGACCTTGCTGAACGCACAATGGGACAACGGCTTTATACCGCACATTGTTTTTCATACGGATGACGATTCTTATTTTCCAGGCCATGATTTCCACAGATCGGACTTACATCCGCTTTCATCAAAAAAATACAAGTCTACAGGAATGACCCAGCCTCCGGTTACCGGCTTTGTATTACAGGATATGTTGCGCATTGTAGAGGATAAGGAAGATATGCTCGATTTTATCAAAGGGCAGATCGATAAGGTGTATGACAACCATGTGTATTTTTACGAAAACCGTGACCCGCAAAACGAAGGTCTGGTATACATCTACCACAATTGGGAGTCGGGCACCGATAACTCTCCGGTATGGGATGATATTTGGGATACAATGAATCCACCGGAATATACTTTTGAGCGAAAGGATACCACTCATGTCGATGCCTCGGAAAGGCCTTCAAAAAGAGAGTATGATCACTACCTGTACATCATTGATATAGCCAAGCAAAACAATTACGATGATGCCAAAATAGCCGAATTATCCCCTTTCTTGGTGCAAGACCCGTTATTCAACGCCATGCTCATCAAGTCGAACCAGGCACTGATCGAGCTTTATGAAATAATCGGGGGGAATGACGATAAAATTACATACCTGAAAAAGAACCAAGAAAGAAGCATTGCCGCTTTCAACCAGAAACTATGGGATGCTGAATTGGGGGCATATGTTCATTATGACCTGCGAAACAATACGCCCATACGCCATGTGTCTTCTTCTTCGTTTTCGCCTTTGTTCGCGGCTATACCTAGTAAAGAAAGGGCCGAGGTTTTGGTCAATACCATGATGGAGCGTTTCGGAGGTGACGATAAATACCTTTGCGCCTCTTTTGATCCGACAAATGACCGTTTCAATCCTAGAAAATATTGGAGGGGCCCCGTTTGGATCAATATGAACTGGATGTTGTACCGTGGCTTAAAGGAGTACGGGTATACTGATATTGCCGAGCGAGTAAAAAATGATTCGATCGAGCTTGTGGAGCGCGATGGCTTTTTTGAATATTTCGATTGTAGAAAAGACACCGGTGATGAAACAAGAAAAGGCTATGGAGGCGATAACTTCTCATGGAGTGCGGCCTTGATCATCGATCTTTTAAAAAATTGAATAAGGTTTTTTTTAAAGGTTTGGGGGCGCGGAATTAAAATGTGTGGGAAAATCTATTTTTCCCTTCTGTTGGATGACGGTTATGGGGCGTTTCGGCTCCCAAACTCCCTTTGAAAACGATGTAGAATACCATTTTTGGGAGGTTAAACACTTATATTTGGTGTAATCCCCCCTGTTTTTAGTAGTGCAATAAAGGAACGTAGATGACCAGGAATTGTTAAAAAGGACAGTTCCGTAGAACATTCAGCTAATTGGATGAGTAGGAGATAACATACCAAACCAAAAGTAAATTTACTCATGAATTATTTAGACTATATCATAATCGTTGTTTACCTAGTGGGCTTCTTGGGTCTTGGTTTTCTGTTTAAGGAAAACAGTTCTGGGGGCGACTATTTTCTAGGGGGAAGAAAAACTTCTTGGTTGCCTTTGAGCCTTTCGGCCATGGCGACCCAGCTTTCGGCCATCAGTTTTATTTCGGCGCCGGCATTTGTGGGCCTGAAAGATGGCGGGGGCATGCAATGGCTTACCTATGAGCTGGGCGTGCCTTTGGCCATGGCATTTCTGCTGGTAGCCGTGTTGCCGACCCTCTATAAATCGGGTATTGTAAGTGTTTACGAATACCTCGAAAAACGCTTTGACGCTTCTTCGCGCTTATTGATCAGTTTTGTATTCCAGATCAGTCGCTCCGTAGCGACCGGGGTAATGGTCTATACCATGGCCTTGATATTGCAGGCTACCATACAATTGGATTTTTGGATATCGGTCTTGATCATTGGGGTCATTACTATGGTCTACTCTTTTCAAGGAGGTATGAAAGCCGTTATTTGGGGAGATGTCATTCAAATGAGTATTTTGTTCTTAGGAATAATCATCTGCCTCTTTTACGGGTTCAGCGAGCTTGGGGGCATCGATAGCTTTTTGGCCAACGTAGATCAAGACCGTATTACGGCCATTGATTTTGATAAATGGGGGTTCAGCAATGCCGATGGTAATGATGAATTCGGTTTTTGGCCCATGGTTATCGGCGGTTTCTTTTTATACGCATCGTATTACGGTACAGATCAGACCCAGTCGCAGCGTCTGTTGTCATCGAGTAGTATGTCAAATCTAAAGAAATTGATGATGGCCAACGGCCTGTTGCGCTTTCCTTTTACCTTGACCTATTGTATTATGGGCTTGGTGTTAGGTACCTTGTTGATGCAAGATTTGGGGTTTCAAGACCAAATGGAAAGTGTATATCAAGCCAATATTTCTTCTTTGGAGGGAAAAAAGGCCGACCTCTTGGTACCGGTGTTCATCATTAAATATTTGCCCAACGGGGTAATCGGTATATTGATCGTGGCCATTATGTCGGCCGCAATGTCGACCCTTAGCTCTACGGTCAATTCATTGTCTGCCGTTACCATGGAAGATTTTGTGAAGCGATTCAAGCCCAATATGGGGGATAAGCAATACATGTCCTACTCAAGATTGCTTTCCATATTTTGGGGCTTGGTCTGTTTATTCTTTGCTTTTTTCGCGGGTAATATAGAAGGTACCGTTATCGAGGTCATCAATAAGATCAGTTCGGTATTTTATGGTCCGATCTTGGCCGCTTTTATTTTGGCGATCTTGACGAAACGAACCCATGCCCTTGGGGCCAACATCGGTATTGTTGCCGGGGTATTGTTCAATATTTACCTTTGGTTGTACGTGCCGCAAATATTCTGGTTCTGGTGGAACGCCCTCGGGTGTTTGGTCACCATTCTTATAGCTCTTGCCGTTAGCTATACGGTCAAGAGAACGGTAAACGAAGGTCTAGAGGTGGTATACTATTCAGGGAAGAAAGAAGTGGCTATTTTGGTCGGTTATTTTGTGATCATTCTTTGTGCTTGTCTTTTGCTTCCCTCTGTTTTCAATTAAAGTAAGCATTATGAAAATTGTAATCGCTCCCGATAAATTTAAAGATTCCCTCACTGGGTTTGAGTTCTGTGATGCCGTAGCGGAAGGCCTGCAGCACGTATTCGATGACGTCGAAATCGTAAAAATGCCTTTGGCCGATGGGGGAGACGGTACCATCGACGTGGTGAGGCACTATATACACGGTGAAAAAATAAGCATAACCGTAAACGACCCCTTGTTTAGGCCTATAAGCGCTTCCTACCTATATGCTTCGGAAAACCACATCGCCTATATTGAAATGGCGGAAGCATCCGGACTCAAGTTATTGGCCGATGCCGATAGAAACTGTATGAACACTACAACTTTCGGTACGGGTGAGCTTATTGCCGATGCCCTTGAACGTGGGGCCCAAGAAATTATTCTAGGGATAGGGGGAAGCGCCACCAACGATGGGGGCATGGGCATGGCGAATGCCTTGGGCTATCGTTTTAAGGATAGCTTCAGTAAAGAATTGAATCCGGTAGGAAGCAATTTGAACAAGGTAAAAAGTATTGATGCATCAAAGGTCCACCCCCTCTTGGCCAATGCAAAATTTAAAATCGCCTGTGATGTTTCCAATCCGTTTTATGGTGTGAACGGGGCGGCCAAGATCTATGCCCCACAAAAGGGGGCATCTGAAGAAGAAATAGCGTTGTTGGACAACGGCTTGAAGAGTTTTGCCAAGGTCGTTTTTGATACCTACAATATAAGTCTACAGAAAATACAGGGCTCGGGTGCCGCGGGAGGAATTGGCGGTGGGGCTATCGTATTTCTAAGGGGCGAGCTCACTTCCGGTATCGATTTGGTCAAGGGCTTGGCCCGTTTTGATGAGGTAATCGCAAATGCCGATTGGGTGATTACCGGAGAGGGCCAGTTAGATGAGCAAACCCTGTCGGGCAAGACCATAGATGGGGTGATTACTTCCGCAAAGAAGGCGAATGTTCCGGTTGCCGCGCTTTGTGGTTCGGTATCTATATCCATTGAACAACAAGAAGGCTTCGGGCTGGCCTATGTGAATTCCATTGTAAGGGGAGTCTCTACCTTGCCCGAAGCTATGGCTTCCAGCTATACGAATTTGGTGAATGCCAGTTACAATTTTGCCAAGTTGATAAAGTAAGGGTTGTATTCGTTTCAGGATCGGTTGTTGGCCTTCCTTAAAATAGGGGCTTTAAAAAAAAACTTCTTTTCTACATCACTACTGACAAAGGGTTGTCACGTGGCACTTTTACATTTGTTCCCGTAAAATAATACGAACTTAAAAATGTAAATTATGAGCACAGCAAACCCATCCGTAGAAAAAGTGGCGCAGGTAATTCTTCCTGCCGAACTATTGGCCCACTGGCAAGGGCATAGAACTTTGACCAGAAAAGTAATAGAAGCATTTCCTGAGAAAGATTTTTTCGAATACAGCATTGGGGGAATGCGGCCATTTTCAAAAATGGTAGATGAGCTCTTGAGCATAGCGGGTCCTGGAATGAAAGAAATAGTTTCGGGAAAAGCGGCTGCCTTCACAGAAGCCGTAGCTCATGGAAATAGTAAAGCCAAAGTCTTAGCGCTTTGGGACGAAGCCACGGAAGAGATCAACGCTAATTGGGCTAAGATCGGGGTTGATAAATTTCATGATTCTATCAAACTTTTTGGTCAGTACGAAGGGACTATTCAATCTAGTATTTTATATTTCGTAGACAATGAAATACACCATCGCGGCCAAGGCTATGTCTATTTGCGAACCCTAGGTATCGAGCCGCCCATGTTCTGGGATAGAAATTAACGGTAAAAAGCCTAGGCAATGACAGTATTGGTCTTTAAGACATCCGTTTCCAAGAATAAACAGGTAAAAAGGCTCAAACCCCTCTTGACCCAATTGGTCGAACCGATAGGACGATGGAATTTTGATCTGGAGGATTGTGATAATATCCTCCGGGTCGAAACCCGTCAATGCCCATCTTCGGTAGTACGCCTATTGGAAGAACAGGGCTACGTTTGCGAAGAACTTTAGTGGGCCAAATCGGCCCGCTATTTTCCTATACCTGACATATATCATATTTTGAACAGCTTAACAAAGTTAAGTTTGTATAAAACAAGATACGATTTATGTGCAGTCTAGTTCAAAAATACAATGTGGCGGGTCCGAGATATACCAGTTACCCCACTGTTCCTTATTGGAATATGGATACTTTTTCTAGCAAGAAGTGGCAATCGACCCTGATCCAAAGTTTTGAGGAAAGCAATGCGAAAGAAGGTATTAGCCTGTACATACACTTGCCCTTTTGTGAAAGTATGTGTACGTTTTGTGGTTGCCATAAACGCATAACCCAAAGGCATGAGGTTGAGGAACCGTATATTCGTACCGTATTGAAGGAGTGGAAATTGTATTGCGACCTCTTTTCTCAGCGGCCCATAATAAAAGAACTTCATTTGGGGGGCGGAACCCCTACTTTCTTTACACCACAGAACCTCCAGAACTTGATCAATGGAATTTTTAGCATGGCCAAAAAGGCCGAAGATTACGAATTTAGTTTTGAGGGACATCCGAACAACACCACCAAAGAACATTTACAGGCACTGTACGATGTAGGGTTTAGGCGGGTCAGTTTTGGGGTGCAAGATTACAATATCAAAGTACAACAGGCCATCCATCGCATACAGCCTTTTGCGAACGTAAAAAACGTAACGCAATGGGCCAGGCAGATCGGTTATACATCGATCGGCCATGATATTATTTTCGGACTTCCTTTTCAGAAGGAGGAACATGTTCGCGAAACTATATTGAGAACCAAGGAACTGCGCCCAGATCGTTTGGCCTTTTATAGCTATGCCCATGTGCCATGGTTAAAAGGTAATGGACAAAGAGGGTATAAAGATGCCGATTTGCCTTCGGCCGAAGAGAAGCGCCAACAGTATGAAACCGGTAAGGCCTTGCTCGCCGAGGTCGGATACCGTGAAATCGGTATGGACCATTTTGCCCTTCCTACCGATGCGTTGTATAAATCTATGCAATCGGGCGAACTGCACCGTAACTTTATGGGGTATACGGCTTCTAAGACCCAGGCAATGATTGGCTTGGGAACCTCTAGTATCAGTGATAGTTGGTATAGCTTCGCCCAAAATGTTAAAGGTATCGAAGAGTACCAACATTTGGTGGAAAACAACGTTATTCCAGTGTATCGAGGTCATATTCTCACCGATGAAGATCGCGTGATAAGAAAGCATATCCTAAATTTGATGTGCGGGTTTAAAACCTCTTGGTCGCTACCGGGCCTTCGTTTTGAGGCAATTGACGAGGTGCGGGAAAGGTTGCGTGAAATGGAACAGGATGCTTTGGTGGTTGTCGTTGAAGATGGGGTAGAGGTCACCGAAAAAGGACGCCCGTTCATTCGTAACATTTGTATGGCATTTGATGTGCTTTTACATAAAAAGGAACCGGAAAAAAGATTATTTTCAATGACAATTTAATAGGCCCTAATCTTCTAAAATAGATATATTATGAAAAAAATTATAGTACCTCTAGATTTCTCCGAACAGTCTGAATATGCCCTTAAGGTTGCCGTATCGTTGGCAAAAAAACACGATTCGGAAATACTGGCCTTGCACATGCTGGAACTCAATCAGGCCATGATTACTTCTTCCGAAGGCTTTCACCCAGAACAGACCGTTTTTCTGATAAAACTGGCAGAGAAAAGGTTTAACGAGTTTTTAAAGAAACCCTATTTGGAAGGTGTGAAGGTCACGCCCATCATCAAACACTACAAAGTCTTTAGTGAGGTGAATGCGATTGCCGAAGAACACAAGGCCGAGCTTGTTGTTATGGGCTCACATGGTACCGATGGCCTCGAAGAGATTTTTATAGGGTCGAATGCCGAAAAGGTAGTGCGAAATTCCGAAGTGCCCGTATTGGTCATTAAGAACGAAATAGCCAATTTTAGTATAAACCGTTTTGTCTTTGCCTGCGATTTTAGGGAAGAAAGCATCCCGGCCTATAAAAAGGCCAAGGCATTTGCCGATTTATTAAAAGCCGATTTAGACTTGGTGTATATCAATACACCGGGCGATAATTTTTTAAGTTCAGCGGATATCTACAAACGTGTAAACGCTTTTATCGGAAAGGTAAACGAAGCTTTACAGGTAGAGATTTACAACGATTATAGTGTAGAGCGCGGGGTGTTGAATTATAGCGAAAGCAACAGTGCCGATGCCATAGGGATACCTACCCATGGACGTAGGGGACTATCCCATTTCTTTATGGGAAGTATTGGGGAAGACATCGTGAACCACTCCAAGATACCCGTGGTTACTTTTAAAATATAGATGCACTTAAACTTTATGCAACTATAAGGCCGGTCCGTTTCATACGGACCGGCCATTTTTTTACCGGTTTGGGTTAGCCGATCTTCATTTCTTCGGGGTTCCAGTTTACGGGTTCTTTTTTGTAATAGCTTTCATTGGCCAATAAGGCCGCACCTGCAGCCCGTAGTCCGAACGTAGGGTCTTGAACGACCTTTCCGTTTTCGCGAATGGCGGTGAAGAAATTATAAAAATGATCGTGGTGGCCACCTTTGTAATCCTTTGGTGCCTGCCATTTGGTAGTTCCTGTGGCCAAGGCCGAGGTACGGGTGTCTAAGTTCTGTTGGGCATAGCCCCTCCTGATTTGTTCTTGCATGGCTTCGGGAAAGGAAATCATGGAATAGCCACCGGGCACTAGGCCGAGTTTGGAACGTTTTAGGGAAACGGAATTTTGGCCAATTTCCATTTCGCCTTCGGTCCCGATCAGTTTAAAGCCGCTTCCTCCTCCGCTTCCGGCGATGAAGTTGATGCGAAAGGCCGCATTGAAGGCCGCGTGGGTCGCTGTCTTAGGATAATCGTATAGGGTAATGCTTACATCGGGTACGTCCCTGCCATCCTTCCAATAGCGAAGGCCTCCGGTAGCCATGGCGCGGTTAGGGCCATGGGAGTCGATAACGTAGTTCAAGGTTGAGAATGCATGAACGAAAAGGTCTCCGGCAACACCTGTGCCGTAATCCCTATAGTTTCTCCATCTAAAAAATCGTTTCGGTTCAAATTTCACCTTGGGCGCCTGTCCCAAAAACGTATCGAAATCAACGGTTTTCTTATTTGCGTCGGGTGGGATCGGATATTGCCAAGCGCCCTCTGCCGAGTATCGGTCATTATAAAAATCGAGCATTACAATATCGCCAATGGCCCCATCTTGGTAGAGCTGTTTTGCTTTTTCATTGCCTAAGGAAGCCATTCCCTGACTTCCTACTTGACATATCTTGCCAGAAGCCTTTTGGGCGTCTATTATGGCTTGTCCGTCTTGCCACTCCTGTACCATAGGCTTTTCGCAGTAGACATGTTTTCCGGCTTTAAGGGCGTCTATGGTAATTTGTTTGTGCCAGTGGTCGGGCGTGGCGATAATCACTGCATCGATATCTTTTCTTTTGAGGATTTCCCTATAGTCGCGGGTGGTGAAAATAGCATCGCCCCACAATTCCTTGGCCCTTTCCAGTCGGCCCGTATAAAGGTCGCATGCGGCAACCAGCTTTATGCCGGAAACGGTGAGCGCGGCCTTGGTGTCGAAAATACCCTGAATACCGGTTCCGATCAAGGCCAGTTGTATTTGATCATTTGAGGAGAACACCTTGGTGTCGTATTCGCGTTGCATTAAGATGCTTTCGTCTTTTGATGCCGATAAGATTAAGGGGGCAGAAGTCACTGCTGCAGAACCTAAGGCTGCTTTTTTAAGAAAATACCTTCTAGAGTTGTCTTGTTTCATGTAATAAATCAGGGTTTTGTTCGGTCAACCGATGAATTTACAATTTTCTACCGATCCCTGATTTCTTTTTAGGGAAAAGAAAAAAGACAATTTTGTCCTATTTACTGATATATATCATGTTTTTCACCTTGTATAGCGCCTATTTTTGTTGAAAATTAATCATTAAACCACTCAAAATGAAAATAGTAGTTAAAAGTGTAGTGCTGATTTTTTCGCTTTTGCTTACGGCCTGTGGAGGCAAGGAAGAAAAGAAGAAAGAAGGATTTAGCGTAGATCGTGAAAAGGCAAAAACGGAAAAGCCGGCTGAGGCGGTACCGGCTACCAGTGCGGTACCGGCATCTCAACGTGTCGATCTTGAGAACAAGGGGGTCGGCCCGGTAAAATCGGTGACCCTGTCTCCCGATATCGACGAGGCCTTGGCCAAAAAGGGGGAGGAAATCTATACCCAAATGTGTTTGGCCTGCCATAGGGTCGATAAAAAATTCATTGGTCCGGCACCAACGGGTATTTTAAAAAGACGTAGCCCCGAGTGGGTCATGAACATGATCCTAAACCCAGAGGTAATGGTAAAAGAAGATCCCTTGGCAAAAGAGCTTATTGCCGAATTCAACGGAGCTCCGATGTCGAACCAGGGGTTGACCGAAGACCAGGCTCGAAGCGTACTGGAATTTTTTAGAACGCTAGAGTAGTTCTAGCCATAAGAGGCCATGGCTGTTGATGCAGCAGAAATAAGATAACCATAAAAACAGTACAAATGAAAAAATATACCTTTCATCTATTCGCGATTTTAGGGATGGCTCTGTTCCTCTCTAGTTGCGGTGACCAGAACGGCAAGGCGTCCTCAAATAGCGGACTATCGTCGAACAATGCGGAAAAAGTATACGTTGCCCCGGGAGAGCATGATGAGTTTTATGCTTTTATGTCGGGCGGGTATAGCGGAAACCTTACGGTTTACGGACTTCCTTCGGGAAGAATGTTCAAAGAGATTCCCGTTTTTTCGCAGTTTCCTACCTCGGGTTATGGATATTCGGAAGAAACAAAACCCATGTTGAACACATCTTTCGGTTTCGTTCCTTGGGATGATGCCCACCACCCCGATATTTCCCAGACCAATGGGGAGTTAGACGGTAGATGGATATTTATTAATGGAAACAACACACCAAGAATTGCCCGGATCAGCTTGAGTACGTTCGAGACCGAGGAAATTATGGAGGTACCCAACAGTGCAGGGAACCACAGTTCTTCTTTTGTTACCGAAAATACCGAGTATGTAGTTGCCGGAACCCGTTTTTCGGTGCCTATTCCCCAAAGGGATATGCCCATTAACGAGTACAAGGGGAATTTTAGGGGCTCGCTTTCCTTTATAAGCGTTGATCCTGAAGATGGACACATGGATCTAAAGTTTCAAATTTTGATGCCAGGGTTTAATTACGACCTGTCGCATCCGGGTAGGGGCAAATCCCATGGATGGTTTTTCTTTAC
Source organism: Zobellia galactanivorans (assembly GCF_000973105.1). Lineage (NCBI taxonomy): Bacteria > Pseudomonadati > Bacteroidota > Flavobacteriia > Flavobacteriales > Flavobacteriaceae > Zobellia > Zobellia galactanivorans. Next base: position 2,624,925 of record NC_015844.1, read on the forward strand.
GACCTACAATACCGAAGAGGCAAATTCACTTTTAGAAGTAAATGCTTCGCAAAACGATAAAGATTTTATCGCTGCGGTGAATTGGAAGAAAATTGAAGAGTATGTGGCAAATGGAGGGGGTACAATGATGCCGGCCGAATATGCCCACAATGTGTACGATGAAGCAAGCCATACCGCGACTTCCACCCTAAAAAAGGAAGTCTTGACCATAGACCCGACCAAAGTGCCGGGAGCCGTTTACTTCTTGCCTACACCAAAATCGCCCCATGGGGTAGATGTTGATCCTTCGGGAGAGTATATCATTGGTAACGGAAAGCTATCGGCCGATCTTACGATCCATTCCTTCGATAAAATGGTGGCTGCGATCGAAGCTAAAAAATTCGACGGAGAAGCTTATGGCATCCCCATCTTGAAATTCGACGATGTACTTGCCGGAACCGTGAAAAGTGGCGGATTGGGCCCCTTACATACCGAGTTTGATGGAGAGGGAAATGCCTATACTACCTTCTTTATTTCCTCTGAAGTGGTGATGTGGAAGTTGGGTACATGGGAAGTTATCGATAGAAAACCTACTTATTATTCCGTGGGACACTTAATGATACCTGGGGGGAACTCTAGGAAGCCCTTTGGTAAATACGTGGTGGCCATGAACAAAATAACCAAAGATAGGTACCTGCCCACAGGTCCCGAACTGGAACATTCCGCCCAGATTTATGATATTTCCGGAGATAAAATGGAGCTTATTTACGATTTTCCCACCCACGGTGAACCCCATTATGCAGCAGGTATACCCGCTGAACTTTTGGCCCCGAAATCTAAGAAGATCTATAAGCTTTCCGAAAATAAACACCCCTTTGCCGCAACCGGCCCCGCCGATACTAAAGTGGTAAGGGAAGGGAATGAGGTTCATATTTACATGTCTATGATCCGAAGCCACTTTACCCCTGATAATATAGAAGGTATTAAAGTGGGCGACAAGGTGTATTTTCATGTCACCAACCAAGAACAAGATTTTGATGTGCCCCATGGGTTTGCCATGATCGGCGCGAATAACTCCGAATTGCTAATTATGCCAGGGCAGACCAAATCTCTGGTATGGGAGCCTAAAAAAGTAGGGGTATGGCCATTTTATTGTACCGATTTCTGTTCCGCTTTGCACCAAGAAATGCAAGGTTATATACGGGTGTCACCGGCAGGTTCAAATACTGAGCTGTCGTGGTCCCTAGGAGAATAAAGGAAGGGCACAAGAGTATTTGTTCAAACGAAAAGCAGGTCGCGTACCAAGACCGGCCTGCTTTTTAAAAATACCGGCCTGTTCAATAGCTATGAATTTTAAGATTGAGGTAAGATGAAAAAGGCAAGTATACTTATGATATTGGGGTCTTTATGTTTGTTGGGACTGTTTCAGTTTCCACTTTGGAATATTATGCTGGGCGCCCCGCAATATCCCGAGCCCTTAGGTATGAACATCCATATTACGGGCATTCAAGGGGTATCTGAATTCGACCTTCAGAACATTGACGGACTCAACCACTATATTGGTATGAAGACGATTCCCAAAGCTGGCGAGATGTGGGAGTTCGATATATTTCCTATAGTAATAATCGCCATGGTACTCTTAGGGGTACTATTGGGGATACTCGGTTTTATAGGTAAAATTGACTACCGATTTTTCTTGGGTTGGTTCTTACTAATGTCTATCTTAGGAATCATGGGGATGTACGATTTTAACCTATGGCTGACCGATTACGGTTCAAACCTAGATCCTCACGCCATAATAAAGGTGGTCAATGAAGACGGTACCCCCATGAGCTATAAACCGCCACTTTTTGGGTACAAAAAATTGTTGAATTTTGATGTAAGTTCAATGCCGGCCACAGGAGCATGGATGATGTTCGTAGGTATGTTGTTGACGGTAATCGCATTTTTTGTAGGATGGAGGTGCAAAAATTCCGTTTCATCTGAAAAAAAGCATAAATTGGTTACACCATGAAAAGTTGTAAAATACTCATTTTGATGGGGCTTTTGGTAATTTCCGCTTGTAAAGGCGAACCGAAACCCATAGCATACGGTGGCGAGGGTTGCCAATTTTGTAGCATGACCATTGTCGATAAGCAACATGCTGCCCAATTTATGACGAAGAAAGGAAGAAGTTACTCCTTTGATGCGGTAGAGTGTATGCTGAACTACTTGAAAGATGTAGATCCTGAATCGGTAGCCCTTTATCGAGTGAACGATTACAATAACCCCGGGGTCTTTATCGATGCCACCAAGGCTACGTATTTGATCAGTAAGAACATACCCAGTCCCATGGGGGCGTTTTTGACGGCGTTTGCCAATGAAGAAGAAGCGAGTAGCGCCCAGTCGGGAAATACGGGTACGATTTATTCATGGCCCGAGCTCAGAGATAAATTTGAAAAAGATAACCCATTTTAAACCCCAAGAAACTATGATAGTAAAGTTAGAGCTTTCGGAGTGCATGGCTTTTTTAAGTGAACACAGTATCGGTCATTTAGGTTACATTTCGGGCAGGAGCCCTTACATTGTGCCAATAACCTATTATTATGATCAAGAAAATAAAAGTATACTGAGTTATTCGGCCTTGGGCCATAAAATCAATGCAATGAGGAGCTACGAACATGTAGCCCTTCAAGTTGAGGATATCGATTCTATGTCTGAGTGGCGTTCGGTTTTGGTCAATGGTCGCTTTGAAGAATTAAAAGGCAGTACGGCCAAAAAAAGCCTTCATACTTTTGCCCAAGGCGTACAGGATACGATTTTGCGAACCCAAGGCGAGAAGCCTGAATTCATAAAGGATTTCTCGAGCAAATTGGAAATGGAGACCCTGCCTATCGTTTTCCGAATTCATATTTCTGACATTGTAGGCAAATACAGAACCGTGCGTAGCTAAGGTTTACTTCCAGTTTGCGCCATACCCGAAGTATAACACCGTTTTAAATCGCACCGATAGAGGTAGGTTTCAATCGTTTCATACTTATGGGCCTGTATTTTATTGGCTCTTGGTGTCGTTTTAAATCATGTTTTTATACAGATATAACGGGAGGAGTGTTCACTAGTACCATATCGCCTGCCTTTGTCGATAGAAGTGAAGGTGGGGCAAACGAAACCACGAGGTTGCCAAACTTCTCAATTAAAGATGATGCAATACCCAAAATTATTCATATTTGTCCTCGTACTTTTTACTACGGCACAGCTGTGGGCAAAACCCATTGTCGTTTGCGAAAGCTGCGTGGTAAAGTCCATTTCGGAAGCGGTGGCTTTGGCCATAGACTTTGACACCCTATTGGTTAAAAAGGGGACATACAAAGAATATAATATCCTCATAGATAAACCCCTGACCTTGATAGGCGAAAATTACCCTATTATCGATGGGGAAGACCAGGGTGAAATTATACGGATCGTATCCGATAATGTTACCGTAGATGGTTTTTTTATAGTGAACGTAGGTACAAGTTATACGACGGATTATGCCGCAATAAGGGTAGTGAAGAGTAAGAACTTTTTAATTCAGAATATAGTTCTTGAAAAACTGTTCTTCGGTATTTATCTCGAAAAATCAAGCCACGGGAAAGTCTATCACAACAAAATTATCGGCGATGCCATAGACGAGTACAATTCAGGGAACGGAATTCAACTCTGGTATTCGCATCATGTTGAGGTCAGTCAAAATATCGTTCAAGGGGCAAGGGACGGAATCTACTTGGAATTTTCCGATAACATTACCATACATAACAATAAAAGCACCGATAATTTAAGGTACGGATTGCACTTTATGTTCTCCGATGACGATGTGTATACCGACAATATCTTTGAAAACAACGGGGCGGGAGTGGCCGTCATGTTCTCCAAACGAATTAAAATGAAGGGGAATACTTTTCGAAAAAATTGGGGTCCCGCGGCTTTCGGGATGTTGTTGAAGGAAATCAACGATGCCGAAATCAGTGGCAATACTTTTGAAGAAAATACCATTGGTATCCATATTGAAGGATCTAATCGTATCGAGTATAAAGAGAATAACTTCGTAAAGAACGGATGGGGCATTAAAGTGTTGGGGGCTTGTTATGCCAACACTTTTAGCGCTAACAATTTTCTGTACAACAGCTTCGATATATCGTATAACAGCAAGTTGAACGATAATGTCTTCGACGGCAATTATTGGAGCGCGTATACCGGTTATGATTTGGATAAGAACGGTATTGGCGATGTGCCCTATCGTCCCGTAAAATTGTTTTCCTATATCGTGAACCAAACTCCAGAGGCCATTGTTTTGCTGCGTAGTCTTTTTATGGATATTATCGATTTTTCCGAAAAGGTATCGCCCGTGTTTACACCAGATAATTTATTGGATACTAATCCCTTAATGACCAAAGTACAATGATTCATATTGAAGGCTTACATAAAAAATTCGGAAAGAACCCAGTGCTTTCCGGCCTAGACCTTACCATAAATAAGGAGGGTGTTTTTGCGGTCTTGGGGCCCAATGGTTCAGGAAAAACCACCTTGATCAAGAGTATATTGGGAATGGTGGTGCCCGATAAAGGAACGATTTCCGTGCAAGGGGAGCCCATTAAAAAGAATTGGAAGTACCGTAAAGAAATCGACTATCTGCCGCAGATTGCCAACTTTCCGGGAAACCTGAAGGTCCGTGAACTGATCCGGATGATAAAAGACCTTCGGCAAAGCCCGAGCGATGAAGACAGGTTGATAGCCCTTTTTAAACTCGAACCTTTTTTAGATAAGAAGCTCTCGACCTTATCAGGGGGTACCAAACAGAAGGTGAACATTGTATTGGCCTTTATGTTCAACAGTCCCTTGCTGATTTTGGACGAGCCTACCACAGGGCTTGATCCCGCTTCCTTGATCCATTTAAAAGAGCTTATACGCGAACAGCGGGAAATGAAAAAAACCATACTGATTACCTCGCATATTATGCAATTCGTTGCCGAAGTATCGGATGTTATCGTCTACCTGTTGGAAGGTAATATTTACTTTAAGGGCAGTATTGAGGAACTCAAGACCAAGACCGGACAAACCGATTTAGAACACGCCATTGCGGCCATAGCAACTGCACCTAGCCATGCTTAAGATACTCAAATATAGTTTTTATGACCTGATCCGTAGCCGATGGAGCTACGTGTACTTTTTGTTTTACCTTTTGTTGGGCTTTGTATTGTTGTTCCTGAACAACGATGTGTCAAAGGCCATTATAACCCTGATGAACGTTATTATTCTGCTCGTACCCCTTATCGGTACCATTTTTGGCATAATGTACTTCTACAATTCAAAGGAATTTACAGAATTATTGCTGGCGCAACCGGTCAAGCGTTCCTCTATATTTTTGGGGCAGTACTTCGGTGTGGCGGGTTCCTTGACCCTAAGTTTGGTGCTAGGGCTCGGTATTCCGTTTGTACTCTACGGCCTTTTTAAGAGCGATGCTATTTTCGACTTTACCCTGCTCTTGGTCACAGGGGCCTTCTTGACCTTGATCTTTACGGTATTGGCATTTAATATCGCCCTCTCCAATGAGAACAAGATCAAAGGTTTTGGCTATGCCGTATTGCTGTGGTTGTTCCTTGCGGTGATTTATGACGGACTCTTTCTGATGTCCTTAATTATTTTTAAGGAATATCCACTGGATAGTTTTTCCTTGGGCGCGACAATGTTGAACCCCATAGACTTATCACGAACCTTGATTCTTTTAAAATTGGATATATCCGCCCTCTTAGGATATACCGGGGCCGTGTTCAAGAAGTTCTTCGGCACGGACCAAGGCCTCCTTATTTCTATGCTGATGCTCGTTTTATGGACCGTTCTGCCTATTTGGCGATTGGTTTCCGTGGCCAAGAAAAAAGATTTTTAATACATTGCCGATACAATGGCCGCATTAATGACAACTCTTAGGAACCAAAGTAAAATGGCCTTGGTGTATTTGGTCGTAGCGGCCGCCTTGGGTTGTGTACTTCGGTTTTTTCGCGTATTCGATATTCCCGTTACCTATAAGTTTATCGTTCATGCCCATTCCCATATCGCCTTATTGGGTTGGGTGTATTTGGCCCTTACCACCCTGCTGTATGAGCTGTTTTTGAAAGGTCTAGGAATCGATAAGAAATACGCTAGGATCTTTTGGTTTACCCAAGTGACCCTGGTCGGTATGTTGTTGACCTTTCCGTTGCAAGGGTATGCCGTCTTTTCAATTGTCTTTTCTACCTTGTTCCTGTTCGCCTCTTATTGGTTTTCATACTTTTTTTATAAGAACGTGCCAAGGGAGTACAAGACAGTACCATCCTTCAAGTGTGCCAAGGCCGCTATTGTATATTTATTGGTTTCCAGTATAGGCCCGTGGGCATTGGGCGCTATAATGAATATCCTTGGCCCCGACTCCATTTGGTATCGATTGGCCATTTATTTCTATCTCCATTTTTTGTACAACGGATGGATGATAATGGCACTTGTGGCCGTTTTTCTCTTTTTTCTTGAAAAGCAACAGGTGGTTTTGCCCGAGCGTAAGTTTAAAACCTTCTTCTGGGGCTTGAATCTTGGAATCGTTTTTTCCTTCTTCCTGTCTACCTTGTTTGCCCATCCGGGACCGGGGTCTTATCTGTTAGGGGGAGTTGGGGCGGTTTTACAGCTAGGTGCTTTCTATATTTTACTAAGGTTTTCTAGGGGGAGACAAAGCGAGGTAATGAAGGCATTATCACCGTTTCAGTACAGATTGCTGGGGGCGGTGGCCTTATTATGGGGAATTAAGATGTTATTGCAACTACTAAGTGCCTTGCCGTACTTTGCCGATTTGGCCGTCACCTATTTGGATTTTACCATTGGCTATTTGCATTGGACGTTTTTGGGAGTGGTTACTATGGGGCTGTTTTTATTCCTTGATTCTTTTAAGTTGCTAGCTCTGAATCGGAAGTTCTTTTTCTTGTATGCCTTAGGGTTTCTACTGACCGAAGCACTTATTTTTTATAGGGCGATCGCGTACTGGCAAAGGCTCGAACTCCTGTCTAGGTTTGATGCCATTTTGGGCATTGCTAGCTTGCTGGTATTATTGGCGCTGGTGGGCCTATTGCTGGGGAAAGGAAAAAAAGTTCGAAGGTAAGGGCTTAGACCGCATCGTCCTTTAAGATGCTAAAAACAATACCGTCTAAATTGGAATCGAGTGGGATTTGACACGCTAGGCGACTGGTCTTGGTACGGCCGGTGATATTTGAAAGTGTATTTTCTTCATTGATATCCATTTTTTCCAAATTACGATCACTATGTAGTTGAATGTGGCAAGTACCACACCAGGCACGGCCTTTGCAGTCGCCCCAATCCTGTAGGTATTTGTCGAACAAGAGTTCCATAAGGCTATGGTATTCGTGGTTGTTAAAATCGGCCTGGCAGGTCTCGCCAAATTCGTCAATGTAAGTAAGGCTCAACTTCTTTAGTGACATATGTTTTTTAGAAAAGATTGTTGCTAAAGAAAGCTTGCGATAATAACCGAACAACTGAAGAGCAGACTTGCCAATAACAGGTTGAACGAAAACTTGGATTTCAAATTGGCCAGTACCGAAGCGTTATAGGCCATACATAGTATGGTCACGAAAAACACCAAGGTCATCTTCGAGAAGTCATGTAAGTTGCCCATGAGCAGTACCATGGCCGCGGCGGAGCCAATACAGCTTTGGGCGATGATCGCAATGGTGGCATATCCGGTCTGTCCGCGTTTGAATTCATTCAATAGGCTAAAATATAGTCTTGATATAGGGTTGCTTCTGTGTTGTTCTTCTGAAACGCTTAAGGGAGGTAGGGTTGAATCTTTCATCGGGATTAATTTTAGGGTTAAAATTTTGTTTTTAGCAATTCGTTGAGTGAGCTGGCTTTTTATACCAATGCCGATAGTTGCGACTCTAGTTCACTGGCCTTCGGAAAAAGTATATTGTTCTCTAAGTGGATGTGTTGGTGTAGGTCGTCTTCAAATTCCTGTAACAGGGCGTATGCCACTTTGTAGGTCGTACACGCGTCTTCGGGAGGGGTATAGTTGTTGCTGAGTGCGGCAATGGTTCTAAAACGCTCTCCTTCGTATTCATGGTCGTGCATCATGGCCTGAATAGGATTGCTCACGGTACCGAAGTGTGGGGTGCCCAAGGTCTTGCCCGATTGCTTTGCCGCTGCCATTTTGCGTATAAAGGGAAAGAGTACCAATTCTTCTTTTTTCATATGCATGGCCAACTCGCCTGCAGAGGTAGTAAAAAGGTCCTTGATTTCATAGAGCTCGGGGTGTTTTTGGCCATGAACGCGGCATAACTTGTCGAGATATTGCCTTAACACCGTACTTTGCTTTTCAACGTATCTGTGATGCTTCTTTTCGATGTAGTCGATAAGAAGGTCCAATGGCCATGATTGATAGCCTAGGCGGTCTCCCTTGCCCTCTTCTTGTACTTCATTTAGTTCAGCGGAAAGGAGGTCAAGGTTTAAGTTGTTTTTCTTCGCCACCTCTTCCAAGCTTCGATTGCCTTTGCAACAAAAGTCAATGCTGTGGTTTTTGAAAACTTGGGCCGTGCGGTAGTCCTTGGCCACGATTTCACCTATGGTCTTTGTCATGATTTCTTGTTTTTATAGTTAGATATATTAAATAGGACATTTTTGTCCGATTTATAGTTAAATTTTTTTTAGCGTTTCAGGTGGGTCAAGCCTTCTTCAAGGCCCATGGTCATATCATAAAGGCTCGTGCTTTCGAGCATGTCTTTGAGGTCGGCCCGTATTTGAACAAATTTGTCGTGTACTGGACAAGGTTCGTTACTATTGCACCTTTTAAGGCCTAGGCCACAACCTTCGTATACGTTATTTCCGTCTATGGCATACACGATCTGTGCAAGCTTTATCTTGGGAATGTTCGATTGTGAAATCTGAAAACCACCTAAGGATCCCTTTACGGATTCTATAATCTGTTTTTTAGATAGCTGTTGCAATATTTTAGCGGTAAAGGCTACGGGAGAATCGATTTTATCGGCGATTTCCTTTAGGCTCACACGAGTACCCTCAAGCGACTTCAATGCTATGTAGGTCGATGCCCTTATACCGTATTCACATGCTTTTGAAAACATTCAGATGGTGTTTATTTCTTTACAAAGATAGGTTTTTTTAATTAGGATAAAAATATCCGAATTAAAAATATCCACATAGATGGTTTAGTTTTTTTTCCTGTGCTGGTACATTTGCATAAAAAGCATGGTACTCATTTTTTGCGCCCTGTTTTTGGCGATCCAGACCCTTTCCCCGTCGAAAAGTTCATCTAGGGTGGCGAACCAGAGGTTGAGCCAAAGCCCGAAATGCTCGGAAGTAATGGTGTGATTTGTTTTATCGTCTACTTCCTGATGGGCCGTAACCGGGTTGCCATGGTACTTGCGTTGGAGAAAGAGTTGGGTTTCCCAAAAATCGGTCAACAGCTCAAGATGGGCCTCCCAATCGGAAATGATCCCGTTAAAAATAGGGCCAAGGGTTTCCTCCTCCCTTATTTTTCCATAAAAGGTGTCGACCAGTAGCCGTACATCTTGCCGGGTTTTGATTTCCTTTTTTTCCATCGCATCAAAAATACACTATTAACTTTAGTTCTTGAAGCGTTCGTACGTGGCCTTTTCCAATTCTTCCCTAAAGTCGGGATGGGCTATGGCAATTAGGGCCTGTGCCCTTTCCTTTAGGTTTTTTCCGAAGAGATTGGCCACACCGTATTCGGTTACAACATAGTGTACGTGAGCCCTGGTCGTAGTAACCCCGGCACCCTGTTTTAGAAAGGGCGTAATTTTGGAAACGCCTTTTGCCGTAAGTGAGGGCATGGCGAAAATAGGTTTGCCGCCTTTTGAAAGCGATGCCCCACGAATGAAATCCATTTGGCCCCCGACCCCAGAGTATTGGCGACTGCCGATGGTGTCGGCGCAGATTTGACCGGTCAGGTCTATTTCAATGGCACTGTTTATCGCCGTTACTTTTGGGTTTCGTCTTATGATGGCCGTATCGTTGGTATAGGCGGCTTCCTTAAAATGTACCGAGGGATTGTCATCTACAAAGTCATATAGTTTTTGGGATCCCACGGCAAAGCAAGTAACTATTTTTCCGGTCTTGATCTGTTTGTCTTCCCCGGTGACCACGCCTTGTTCGATCAAGGGCAGTATACCGTCGGAAAACATTTCGGTATGGATGCCAAGGCGTTTGTGGTTGCCCAGATTGCTCAATACGGCATTGGGAATACTGCCGATGCCCATTTGCAGGGTGGCACCGTCTTCGATAAGGCCGGCCACGTTTTTACCTATTTTCGCCTCTACGGGAGATATGGAAACAATATCGTGGGCGTGGATCGGACTGTCGATCTCAATGGCGCAGTCAATATTTTTTATATGGATAATTCCATCACCATGCGTTCTAGGCACTGAGGGGTTGATTTGGGCAATGACCTTTTTGGCGACCTGAATGGCCGGAAGGGCTACATCTACAGAAACACCCAAAGAGCAATACCCGTGTCTGTCTGGCGGGGAGACCTGTACTATGGCTACGTCAATGGGTAAAATGCCCTGTCTGAACAAAAGGTGGATCTCGCTCAAAAAAATTGGAATATAGTCACCTTGGGTACTGTTGACAACGTTTCTTACATTACCGCCCACAAAACAGCTATTCATTCTAAAGCTCTTGTTGTAGGGTTCACGAGCGTATTTTGCCTCGCCTTCGGTGTGTATCGAAACGATTTCAACGTTTTTTAATTCTTCATGTCTGTCGCATAAAGCGTCTATGAGCGTATTGGGTGTCATTGCGGCCCCCTGTAAAAATACGCGGTCACCTGATTTTATCGTTGATACGGCTTCTTCCTTTGAAACAATTTTCATAATGGTCGGTTTTGTTATGCAAATATCAAGAATAGGGCTTCTTTAAAATATGAACATTATCATGTTTTAAAATATAGCATAAAAAAAGGGGACCCTTGTACGGCTCCCCTTTTTTCTTTATACGTTCAATTTTCTATTGACCTAGGTGTTTGTTGTAGAATTTCCAGGCTTGGGATGCAACATCACGCCCCAATTGTAAGCCTGCTATATTATCGGCCTGTATATGGTAGCCTCCCATAACCCTTGACATACCGGCCATATTTGCGGTTTCGGTAAATGTTGGGAAGTGTATGGTTACGGTTTTTCCATAATGGGCGGAGTCGAGTTCGGTCATAGAGCCTGCTACGAGTTTTACGGATTCGCCAAAATGTTCGCTTCCCGTAAAAAGGCGTAGTACTTCGGCGCAGCCTCCACTAATGGTACTGTGTCCGGAAGTATAGCTAGGGAAGGGAGGGCATAGAAAGATATCTGGGGAATAGGGACGCCATTCCTGGCCTTTCATTTTAATAACGCCTTTGCCGGGGCCGGCCCAGGCTTTTATGGTCTTGTCTTTGTAGTATTCGTGTACCAAGGCATAGGGTCTTGCGTAATCATAGAACATTTTGGAGTCCCATGAAGCAATAAAGGCGTCCATAGCCGTAATCTCGGTCAAGAAATACATTTTTACATCTTCGTCTAGCGTATGGTTGTCTCTTCGGGAAACATCTTGCGCGAACTTCAGCCAGTGGCCCGCTTGTTGTACCGATTGGGGCCCGTCTCTCATAAATTCTACCAAAGCTTTTTCTTCGTCGGAAAGATGGGCCTGCAAATCAACTACCTCTTTGACTTCTTTTTTCAACTGCTTGGAGCCTACCAAGGGCGGTGGTCCGGGTCTAAATTGGTCGGCTGAGGTTAATGCAATGGGCTTTACTTTTTGCCAATAGGGCGTAAGGCAGCCAGGGGCATATTGTCCACCTTTTCCATCAGAGAAATACTTGGGTTGCCATCTGTTGATATCGGTGTTCTCGTCCGCCGTGTTTACGGGGCTGTAATTGGTGTAGTCTGAATAGGGTTCGCCGTTTGCGCCTTTAGCTTCACCATATTGGTTACTGCCGTCATTTTTTCTGGCCTCAATGGTGGCCTTGGCGGCCAAATTGCCAACGCCCTCGGGTGTGGTCGGGTCCATTGAGGTATTGTCGGGGTCAAGCCCTAGGTCGGCCATGAGCTTTCTGAACATTTCGGTGTCTGAAAAGTAGTACTCCTTCATTGCCCCGAAAGCGGCATAACTAATGGCGATTTCTTTGTTCTTGAGGTTGCGCTCATTGGCGGGCCTGCGGTCTACGTCGTTCAAATAAACGGGTATGGCACTTTCGTCATAACGAGACCAGGCGTCAAAAATGGAAACAAAGATCAAGCCTAGATAGCGTGAGGTAATGGTGGGGCGTGGCTTGAACCTTTCCGTATCGGAGGCCGTAGCATCTAAGGCCATTTTCCCCCATTGGTAGGCAACATTCTCCGTTCCTCTTGGTTCTTCTTGGTTTTTCTGGGCAAAGATGACACCGGAATATAGTAGACCCAACGTAAGGGCCAAGGTTAAAATACGCTTCATTTTATTGGTTGTTAGGTTATTTGTAGCCGTTAAATATAAGGAAGACTATAAAAACTCTAGGCTTTTTGCTCAAGGATTTTTCTTGTAAATGTTTGTAATTCTTGCATTTGCGGTTTCCCTTTTTGCTTGCCGCTCCTCCCAAAAAAGTAAAGTACGAACCATAGGATGACCAAGAAGCCCATAATACCCATCTGAATGTGATAGGGTTTGTTCAAGGAGGCACTTGAATAGGCCCAAATGCCAAAAATAATGAAAAGACAGGCTATGATGAAGTGTATGAACATGAAGAAGGTCCATAGGGTAGGGTTAGGGCCGAATATGCCGTATAGCTGGCTATTGGTGGCGTCTATTTCTTCAATTTGGAGGTGCAATTGGGGCGACCAGAAATGATTGTTCTGGGCGTTAAACTTAATAAATACGTGTTCGTCTAGGCGCTTTACTAAAAAAGGGGGGTGTCCTGCCGTTTCGAATTTTTTAAGTATTTCTTCTTTGGCTCCGGACACATCCCATTGAAACCTCGGGCGAAGTACAATTTCGTTGGGTAAGGGTTTCATAAGCGAGATGTTTGGTGGCCGTGGCCGTTAGTTTTGGCACTCTATGGCACTTGAAGCCATTTCCGTAATGGGTGCTGGCGATACATACGGGATGCCCAGGCCTAGGCCCCTAAGAATAAATAGTAAACCGATGATGACGACAAAAACCGGAATGGCCTTGCGTACTTTCTGACGTATACCGCCTTTCAATAGGCCACTAAAATATATGGCGACGGTCATTAAGGGCAGGGTACCTAAACCGAACAACATCATATAAAGACCGCCCTGTACGGCATTCCCCATGGCAATGGCCCCAAAGAGTGCCATATAGACCAGGCCGCAAGGTAAAAAGCCGTTAAGGAAGCCTATGGTCAGGAAGGTGTCGGGCGATTTTTTCTTGAGCTCCTTTCCCAATCGGTTCTTGACTTTTGAAACCATTTTGTAAATAGGCTTCGATAGATTGTATTTGTTGAAAGTTTTATAGGGAATCAAGATGACCAGGATCATTAAAACCCCAATGATGATGGAAAGCTTCTGCTGCATCCCGAAAATGGAAAGTCCTTTGCCGAGAAGACCGAATACTACCCCGATAATACCGTAGGCCATGAGCCGGCCCAAGTGATAAATGAATATCTGGCCGAATTTTTTAAACTCATTTGACCGATCTACCGGAAGCATAAAGGCTATAGGACCGCACATACCCACGCAGTGCAAGCTTCCCATAAGACCTAAAACGACGGCAGATAAAATCATAGTGCTTTTAAAAGGTTATACTTTCCTTGTGCATAAAATCCTTGCCTTGGTGTTTCCAAGATATGGTTATGTCCCAGCGACCATCCAACAGGCGTTTGTCAGGTATGAGCAAATGTGAATTGGATAAACTTAAAGGTAAGTTGAAATCCAAGTGCTTATTGGATGGTCTGTATAGGGACACATTGCCTGATACGTTCGTATTGTCATATCCTTCGGGGAAAATAACCAGTAATCCGTCAGGCGATTTTTTTAATTCTATTTGTTCGCTAGCGTTAAGGGCATTTTGTTCCGCGTCGATCTCTTTTTGATAGCCCAGTTCGGCCTTGTAATATTCTTCGGTTACCAAATCATGGTTAGCATTGTGGCTCGTGGTCATTCGTATCACGAAGAACAGTATAAAACTGATGAAGCCAACAAAAGCTATTACGATACCCGTACCCCAATTTATTTTCATGATTTTCCTTTTTTAATCTTATTTATAACTACGCGGAGCCAAAAAGCGGGCCGTCGTGGTTTCTATCAGTTTATCGTCACTATACACCCCGATTTTTAGGTTGTTTTTATCACCGCTCAGGGCCGAGGCCTTGATTTCAATGAACAAGGTGCCTTCTGCCAAGGCTTCTGGTGGCACGGAAAAATTCTCGTTACGGACCAGTTTGATATTGCCTTCGTGCGACATCAATTTAAAATTCACGTTGTCGACCGATTTGGTCGTCTTGTTCAATAGTTTATAGGTATATACATTGCTGATAATATTACCTTCCTTGTGTTCGTAAAGTTGACCTGGTAACCGCAAAATATTGGCTTCAAGGTCGTTTCTCAAGAACATCATACCGATAAGCACACCGGTTAAAATCACCAATACGGCCGTATACCCTTTTAAACGGGGCGTAAATTTGAACTTTTCCTTTTTTGTGATTTCGTCTTCACTGGCATAGCGGATCAAGCCTTTGGGCAGGTTTACCTTTTCCATGATTGTATCGCATTCGTCGATACAGGCCGTACAATTGACACATTCCAATTGGGTTCCATTTCTAATATCTATTCCGGTGGGGCATACGTTCACACATTGAAAACAGTCGATACAATCGCCATGGCCCAAGGCCTCTCGGTCTTCGTTCTTACGCCATTTTTTTCTTCCGTTCTCACCTTCGCCCCTCTTGTGGTCATAGGCCACTACAATAGATTTGTTGTCGAGCAACACCCCTTGCATACGGCCGTAAGGGCAGGCGATGATACATACCTGTTCCCTAAACCACGCGAATACAAAGTAAAAGACAGCGGTGAATATCAATAAAGACAACATGGTGCTCAGGTGCTCGGTCGGGCCATCGGTAATGTATTGTATCAAACGGTCACTTCCGATAAGGTAAGCCAGAAAGACATTGGCTATAATGAACGATATGATAAAAAAGATAAACCATTTGAGCGTGCGTTTCCTGATTTTTTCGGCATTCCAAGGTTGCCGGTCGAGTCGCATTTGCGCGCCTCTGTCCCCATCGATCCAATACTCGATCCTTCGGAAGACCATCTCCATGAAAATGGTCTGTGGGCACATCCATCCGCAAAAAATACGACCGAAGGCCACGGTAAAAAGTGCAATAAAGACCACCCCGATAATCATCGAAATAACAAAGAGATGAAAATCTTGGGGGTAGAATGGAAAGCCAAAGATGTTGAACCGTCTTTCGAGTACGTTGAACATCAAGAATTGGTTGCCATTTATCTTTATAAACGGAGAGGCAATCAAGAAGGTCAGAAGAACATAACTGACATATTTACGATATTGGTAAAATTTGCCACTGGGTTTTTTAGGAAAAACCCATGCGCGTTTACCATCTTCTTTAATGGTGCCTATTGAATCTCTGAAATTGTCTTGGTCTTGTGCCATTTTATGTTCGCTTTATCAGCTTTCGGGGCCTTGGTCCCGCAATATTCAGTTCACGGTTACCGAAGTGGAGTCGATGACCTGTTCGGTACTGTTTTCTTGTGCCGGTGCTGGCTGTTCAGTAGCGTTCGGGTCTACCCATAAATCACCTTCGGCGGGTTTTGGATTGGCCGGTGTTGTACCTTGAAAGCTTAGTACGTAGCTAGCCACCTGGGCAATTTCCGCTGGTTTTAAGGTTTGCTTCCAGGCAATCATACCTTTGCCATCACGACCACCTTCTGAAATGGTATGGAAAACGTTTTTGATGCCTCCACCCAAAATCCAATGTTGATCGGTAAGGTTCGGTCCGATACCTCCACCACCATCGGCCATATGACAGGCGATACAGTTGCTCTCAAAAATCGTCTGTCCGGCTTTAAGGTCGCCCGCATCGGTAAGTAGTTCTACCGTATTGGCATCCACAAGTCCCTTAGCGGTTTTTTTGTAGGCCTCGATCTCTAGTTGCGCGGCGGCCACCTCTTGTTCGTATTCTTGGTCTTGGTTATAGTCGTTGAACACGTGAAAGCGTGCCAAATAGACTACGGCAAAGACAATGGAGGCATAGAAAAGATATACCCACCACGGCGGAAGATTGTTATCTAGTTCGCGAATACCGTCGTAATTGTGGTCAAGGATGATTTCTTCCTCTTTTTCAATGGGTTTTGAACCAAGTAGTTTTTGGTAGACTTTTTGGCCCCATTCCCATTGGAACGATTTGCTCTTGGCGGCGATATAGCGCTCTTGGCCTTCTTTGGAAAGCGTTTGGAACATTACGTTTTCAATAGCCCTGGTAATTACCGCTATAACGATAAGCAAGAACAGGATGAATACGAGAAACACCTGTACCATCGGGTATTTTATAAAGGCCGGAATCTCTCCTGAATCAACAAAGAATTCCGTCAGGCCGAATATTAAAAAGAAAATCAGTGGTATTTTAATCCACCAAGTCGATGTATTTTTCATAATTCTAGGTTTTGTTGGTTATCTTCTTCCAAAGGCAATTCGCTCACTTCTTTTATGTACGATTTCGAGGCGGTGAAGACCCACCAGAACAACAATGTGAAAAACACAAAGAAGATAAGTAACGATATCATGGGGTAGGTTGCTACGCCATCGATACTTTCCATGTAACCTTTTACAAATTTGAGCATGATCTTTAGTTTTTGTTGTCAGATAATATTTCACCGGTTTCCTTGACCTTGATATCGGTTCCTAACCTTTGTAGGTAGGCGATTAAGGCTACGATTTCTCGGTCTCTCATTTCTATGAACTCTTCGCCGTTTTCTGCGGCATTGGCTTTATCGGCCTCATAGTTCTTTGCAAAATCGGGATCCGTATACAGGTTTTTCTCGATTTTTTCTGCCTGTGCATCCATAAGGGCATCGGCGTTTTCAATCTCCTCTTCGGTATAGGGAACCCCTAAGGTGACCATGGCTTTCATTTTTTTCTGTATATCACTGCGGTCGTGCTTGTTGCGCACTAGCCATGAATATGAGGGCATGATAGAGCCTGAAGAGGTACTTTGTGGGTCGTACATGTGGTTCAAGTGCCAGTTGTCGGAATATTTACCGCCAACCCTGAGCAAATCGGGACCGGTACGTTTACTTCCCCAAAGGAAGGGGTGGTCGTATACGAATTCACCTGCCTTTGCATATTCACCATAACGCTCTACCTCGCTTCTGAAGGGGCGTACCATTTGTGAGTGGCAACTTACACAGCCTTCACGGATATAGAGGTCACGGCCTTCCAATTCTAAAGGCGTATAGGGTTTTACACTGGTTATGGTAGGGATGTTCGATTTTACCAAAAGTGTAGGTACGATCTGGATAATACCTCCGATCAAAATGGCTACGGTGGCCAAAATGGTCAACTGAATAGGCTTGCGCTCCAACCAAGTATGGAAGGTTTCCCCAGCGGTTCTGTGTTTTGAAACGCGGGTCAAGGCAGCGGCTTCGGCCAATTCGTCTTCTATAGTGCTACCGGAGCGTATAGTTCTCACTACGTTATAGATCATTACACAGGCCCCGGTGATATATAGGGTGCCACCAATGGCGCGCATCCAGTACATCGGCATGATTTCGTGTACGGTCTCTAAGAAGTTACCGTAAACCAAGGTGCCATCTGGGTTGAAGTCTTTCCACATCAAGGCTTGGGTAAATCCGGCCACATACATAGGCAAGGTATATAGAATGATACCCAAGGTACCGATCCAGAAGTGGAAGTTTGCCAAACTGGTCGAGAACAATTTGTTCTTGGTCATTTTAGGTACCAACCAATAGATCATACCAAAGGTCAAGAAACCGTTCCAGGCCAAGGCCCCTACGTGTACGTGGGCAATGATCCAGTCACTAAAGTGTGCAATGGCATTTACGTTTTTAAGTGAAAGCATAGGGCCTTCAAAAGTGGCCATACCATAACCGGTAATCGCTACCACCATAAATTTTAAGACGGGATCGGTACGAACCTTGTCCCAGGCACCACGCAAGGTTAAGAGTCCGTTGATCATACCTCCCCAAGAAGGGGCCAAAAGCATGATGGAAAACGCAACCCCTAGGTTTTGTGCCCAATCGGGTAATGCGGAATACAATAAATGGTGAGGTCCGGCCCAGATGTAAATAAAGATCAAAGACCAAAAGTGGACTATAGACAATCTATACGAGTATACCGGTCTGTTCGCGGCTTTTGGAACGTAGTAGTACATAAGGCCCAAAAACGGTGTGGTCAAGAAGAAGGCTACCGCGTTATGTCCGTACCACCACTGCACCAAGGCATCTTGAACGCCCGCATAGACCGAATAACTTTTTAGGGCGCTTACGGGAAGTTCCAGGTTATTGAAAATATGCAGAACGGCTACGGTAACGAAAGTTGCCAGATAAAACCAAATGGCCACGTAAAGGTGACGTTGTCTCCTTTTAAGCATGGTACCGATAAGGTTGGCACCAAATGCGACCCATACCAAGGTAATGGCGATATCTATGGGCCATTCAAGTTCGGCGTATTCTTTGGTACTGGTGTATCCTAACGGCAAGGTAATGGCCGCCGATACGATAATGGCCTGCCAGCCCCAAAAATTGAACTTACTCAAGAAGTCACTGTACATACGGGCCTTGAGCAATCGTTGCGTTGAATAATAGACCCCCGCGAAAATAGCATTTCCTACAAATGCGAAAATCACCGCATTGGTGTGTAATGGGCGCAAACGGCCAAAACTTAACCATGATATTCCGTCGGTCAAGTTGGGAAACATGAACATGAAGGCTAGCAATAAGCCTACGGACATACCCACAATACCCCAGAACATGGTTGCATAGAGGAAATTTTTCACGATTTTGTTATCGTAATAAAACTGCTGTACTTCCATAATTATACCTGTTTATTTAGTTGGATTTTTTCTTTGTTTTTCTTGATGGAGACATCTTTTTGCTTCTTTACCAGCTCATCTTCAAAAAGCATACGTACCGATGGGGTATACGAATCATCGTACTGACCGCTCTTTACCGAAACGATAAATGCAATGAAAAATAAGACCGCAACTAGAACGCTGATGGCCAATAACACATAAATAACACTCATACCTACCTGAATTATGCCGTAAAACTACGGCGTGTGTACCCGATTAAATATGACTTATATCAGGTTTTGACGATTCTCTTAAAGTTTCTTAATTATCGAATGTAAACATTTGATTTATAAAAAGATAAAATAATCGTATTTCTAGAAAAAAATATAAAAATGGGGTGCCTAGGGGGTAAATAGGCCTCGGTTTGAGATCTTAGGCCTTTTTTGCGCCTTGATAGATAGAAATTAATGCGGCAACGATAATCAAATTCTTGATTATATATTGGCCGAGCAATGTAGGGGCGAATGGGCTGAAGGTAAAAGAGGCTTCGTTCAGAAGCAATAAAGTGGAAAAGGTACAGACCATATGCAATAGGGTCACGATAACGGTTTGCTTCCTAAATAAATCGAAAAGCAGGAATGTGCCGATACCGACTTCCAAAAGGGCTAGAAGTATAATTGAAACGTTCGGGGGGATAAGACCAAAGCTCAATGATGTAATGGTTTCTTTGGCCAATTCTTCGGCGGGACTTACATCGTTGAAAAATTTGAGTACTCCGAACCAGAGATATACAATGGCTATCGATATCTGAAGAAAAGAGATGTTTTTAAAATGGTTTAAAATCGAAGAGGTCTTGAAAGTTGGCATTTATACTTAAACGAGTTTGGTGGATTGTTCGTTTTACAAACCTAACTTTTTAAACGGATCCATCCCGTTTTTTTACTATGAAGTTACAAATGTGGACGCTATAACTTGCAATATCAGTCAATGTTCCTGCCTATAAAATTAGTGGCTATCGTGGTAAACGCTACCACACTAATGGAGCTCAGGGGCATTAAGATGGCCGCAATAACCGGCTCTAATTGCCCTGTAACCGCAAAATAAAGTCCAATTAGGTTATAGGCCAAAGATAGGATAAAACTCATTTTTATGACCTTCATGGCTTTTTTAGAGGCCCAGAT
Source organism: Zobellia galactanivorans (assembly GCF_000973105.1). Taxonomy (NCBI): domain Bacteria; kingdom Pseudomonadati; phylum Bacteroidota; class Flavobacteriia; order Flavobacteriales; family Flavobacteriaceae; genus Zobellia; species Zobellia galactanivorans. Next base: position 2,645,124 of record NC_015844.1, read on the forward strand.
GTACTGATGTAGCTGTTTGAATTTGCTGGCATCCATAATGCCATCACTGGCAGGTGAAAATACATTGATGTTCTCGGAAATGGCAAGGCCTACTTCGGCTTGGGCCAAGGCACCGGCGTCGTTAAGCCCGTCACCTACCATCAGTACTTTTTTGCCCTGTTCTTGTAATGTTTTAATAAATTCGAGCTTATCTTGTGGTTTTTGGCCAAAATACAGGGGGGTAAGTTTTGGTAACAATTTTTCAAGGCGCTGCTTTTCACCTTCGTTATCGCCCGAGAGTACGGCTACATTAAAATCTTTTGACATTTTTTCGAATACTTGGGAAACCCCTTCGCGGTATTCATTGTGAAAAATGTACTTGCCCTTATACGTGTCGTTGCTGCTGATATGAACCGCCGTGGTAAGGGCATCCGTAGTTTGTCCGTTACCTACAAAGTCGGCCGATCCCGCTTTAATGTGTTCGTTGTCCTTAGACCCTTCTACGCCTTTGCCGATATGTTCTTCGTATTCGTCAAGGGTAACGATATTCTCTTCGGCCAACAGGTTGTAAAGGGAGCGGCTCAAGGGGTGGTTCGACCCCCTTAAGGTATTCTTCAATAGGGAGGCCTCGGCTTCCGTAAGGGGCATGCCCTCATAGGTGGCCGTGCTCTTTTTAGCAGTGGTTATCGTACCTGTTTTATCAAAAATAGCCGTATCTATTTGGGCCAATTGCTCAATGGTTTGGGTGTCTTTTAAATAAAATTTCTTCCGTCCGAAGATTCGGAGCATGTTGCCCAGGGTAAAGGGTGACGAAAGGGCAATGGCGCATGGGCAGGCAATGATCAAGACTGCGGTAAAAACGTTCAAGGCCTTGCTCGGGTCAAAATAAAGCCAGAAAATGGCCGATAAAAAAGCAATGCTGAGCACGGCTATGGTAAACCTTCTGCCGATACTGTCGGTCAGGGTCTGAAACTTACTGGCCTTGTCTTCCTGAAAAACGGAATTGCTCCACAATTGGGTGAGGTAACTTTGAGAGACCGATTTTAGGGCTTCCATCTCTATGGCTCCTTGGAGTTGTTTTCCTCCGGCAAAGACTTTTTCCCCAGATTCTTTTTTTACCGGTTCCGATTCGCCCGTAACAAAGCTATAGTCGATACGGGCCTGCCCCTTGATGAGGATGCCGTCAACGGGAATCAGTTCTTCGTTTCGGATCAGTAGGCGGTCGCCGCGTTCAATATCGTGTACTTGGGCGGTTTCTTCCTTGCCGCCTTTAGTGATGCGGGTTATAGCTATAGGAAAATATGATTTGTAGTCACGTTCGAAGGAAAGGAAGGAGTAGGTCTTTTGCTGAAAGAACTTTCCTAAGAGCAAGAAAAAGACCAATCCCGTAAGCGAATCGAAAAACCCGCTTCCCCAATCAAAGACAATGTCGAGGGTGCTGCGAACAAAGAGCACTAAGATCCCAAGGGCAATGGGTACGTCAATATTCAACATTTTACTACGGATGCCTTTGTAGGCCGAAATAAAATAATCCCTGCCGGCATAAAGAAGTACCGGTAGTGAAAACAAGAATATAAGCCAATGAAAGACCGGTTCGTATTTGTTGAGCCAGTATTCGCCGCCGGATGCATTGCTTGACGATAGGTCGAAATAGTCGGGAAACGACAGGAACATCACATTGCCAAAGGCGAAACCTGCTACCCCAAGTTTATAGATGAGGCTACGGTCGGCACTTTTCTTCTTTTTGTCGAAATCATCAAGGGAGATATAGGGTTCATAACCGATCCGGGCCAGCAACACCACTACTTCCTTTAGTGAAATATCGGAACTGCTATATGTAATCCGTACGGTCTTTTTGGGGAAATTTACTTGGGCGCCCTTAATATAGGGGTTTAGCTTGTTCAGGTTCTCAAGAACCCAGATACACGAGCTACAGTGAATATGCGGAATATAGAGGTTTATGATCTGTAAGTCACCGTCGTTGAACTCAATAAGTTTTTCGGCGATTGGAGTTGAATCTAAAAAATCGTATCTTCCATCAATTGATTTCGGGGATGCCCCGGCCGCAGATTGCAAGTCGTAATAGTAATCGAGGTCATGGCCCGATAATATTTCGTACACGGTCTTGCAACCGTGGCAGCAAAAATTTTTATCGTCTAGTGCGATTGGGTTATTGCCACAGTCGTCGCCGCAATGGAAACAGTTGTTAGAATTCATATTACACTTGCTAATACCTGTTTGCAAAGATGCAAAAGGTAGGTATTAAAAAATATGACAATTGTCAGGTTTAACACGGTCGGTGAAGGTTATCTTTGCATTGTCAGGTATAAGTAGTTTGCATAGTCAGGTATAAATAATAGTGTTATGAGCAGCAGATGTGAAAATTGTATAATACGACAATTTAATTCGTTACGTGCGATGAGCAAGGAAGAATTAAAGAAAGTATCCGATTCCAAGATTTCCAAAAAACTTAAAAAAGGCGAGGCCCTATTTCAAGAGGGTGAGCAACTTAATGGGGTTTTTTGCGTAAGGACCGGGGTTTCAAAGCTGTCGAAACTGAGTGCGAACGGAAAGGATCAAATCGTAAAACTGGCCAGCAAGGGCGAGGTAATGGGCCAGCGTGCCGTGATTGCCGAAGAAGTTACCAATTTGAGCGCAATCGCGGTAAGTGATATGGAAGTCTGTTTTATTCCAAAGGATGTGATTTCCAATACGCTCGATCAAAACCCGAACTTTGCGGTTGAGGTCTTACGGCATATGGCCCACGACCTAAAGGAAGCAGATGACGTTATCGTAAACATGTCTCAAAAAACGGTGAAACAGCGAATGGCCGAAGCCTTTCTATACCTGAGAAAAAACTATGGGGACGATACCGATGGTTTCTTGAATCTGGTACTCTCTCGTGAAGATTATTCAAATGTGGTAGGAACCGCTACCGAATCCTGTATCCGGATTATTTCGGAGTTCAAGAAGAAAGGCTTGATCAAAACTTCCGGAAAAAAAATAGGGGTGCTCGACGAGCGCAAACTCTTGGAACTCGCCGAAAGATTCTAAACCGGACATTCCAAAACTGACATATGTCATAGTTTACCTATGGTTTTGCATCTACTTTTACCCTTGAAGATTTCAATAAAAAAGTAGATGAAGAATATATTGTTGCCAACCGATTTTTCAGAAAATGCGTGGAATGCCGCATGCTACGCCATAGAGCTTTTTGCCAACGAGGCCTGTACTTTTTACGTGTTGAATACCTACACGCCGCACATTGCGCACAGTCGTTTTATGGCGGCCGCCCTTGAAGGGAATATGTTGGAAGATACGGCCAAGGAAATATCGGAATCGGGCCTGGCCAAGGTCATATCGCGCATCAAGGCCCAGTTCAACAACCCACGGCATAGTTTTTATGCGATATCGTCGTTTAGCATGTTGGTCGATGAAGTCAAGGAAACCATAGAAGATAAGCAGATCGATCTGGTGGTGACAGGAACCAAAGGAGCCTCGGGGCTGGAAGAGGTCTTTATGGGCAGTAATACCGTACGGATCATAAAATCGGTGAACAATTGCCCAGTATTGGCCGTGCCTGAATCCTTTCCCTTTGTCCGCCCCAATGAAATTGCCTTTGCTACGGATTTCAATCGGTTTTATACCGAATCTGAACTAGAGCCCTTGCTCGATATGAGCCGGACCTTCGGTGCGGTCATCCGCATCGTACACGTACAACAAGGGATACATGCCTTGAGCGAACTGCAGAAATTCAATTTAGACATGCTTAGAAAGTATTTGAAAAATGTAGAGCATTATGTTCATACCGTATCGGAATTGAACTCGGTATCAAAAACTTTGGAGGTCTTTAGCAATGAACTGGACATACACCTGTTGGCCATGCTTAATTATCAGCATAGCTATATGGAAAAAATCACAAGGGAGCCCGTTGTAAAGAAAATGGCATTTCATACACAGATACCCCTATTGGTCATACCCGAACTGGGGATGTGTAACAAAAAATCGAAAAACCAAAACGAAGAAGGCCTCTCCGTTTCCCAGTAAATAGGGGACGTGGGCAAGTAGGACTTGATCTTGAAATAAAACACAAAACTGCTTGAAAGGGCAGTTTTTTTATTGGGTCAAAATTATCTGTTATATTTCTCCTAATCGCACGCCCCGCAGCATCGGTTCTTCTTAATTTTGTATAAAATTACGACATGAACCTTCCCGATACTGGTCAAAAACGAATAGTGATAATTGGTGGCGGTTTTGCCGGAATATCACTGGCAAAAAATCTAAAAGGAGTTGATTTACAGGTGGTATTGATCGACCGCCATAACTACCATACCTTTCAGCCACTTCTATATCAGGTTTCTACCAGTGGCTTGGAGCCTGATTCCATTGCATACCCGCTTCGAAAGGTCTTGAAGGAACTCGATAATTTTTATTTTAGGATGGCTTCGGTGCAACGTATCGATCCTGATGGAAAGACCGTTTTTACCGATATAGGAAACCTAGGTTACGATTATTTGGTCTTGGCCACAGGCACAAAGACCAATTTTTTTGGCAACCAGAATATTGCCCGGTACGCCATGCCTATGAAGACCGTTCCCCAGGCGCTTGATATCAGGAGCCTTATGTTACAGAATTTTGAAAAGGCCGATGACTGTCTAGACCCGGTTGAACGCAAGGCGTTGTTAAATTTTTGTATCGTGGGTGCGGGCCCTACGGGAGTAGAGTTGGCCGGTGCCTTTGCCGAATTGAAAAACAACGTTTTTCCTAAAGATTACCGGCATCTCAACATAGATGAAATGGAAATCAACCTATTCGAGGGCGGCCCAAGGGTACTGCCCCCAATGAGTGAGAACGCCTCCAAAAAGGCGACCGAATTTTTGAAGGCCCTAGGTGTGCGCGTTCATTTGAACGTGATTGCCAGTGATTATGATGGGGAGCGACTGACCCTAAAGGATGGCACGACCTTAAATACCAAGAATTTTATTTGGACGGCAGGGGTTACGGGGGCCGCCATTGAAGGTTTTGCCACCCATGTTCTTGTGGAGCGGTTGAACCGCTATAAGGTAAACCGGTTCAACCAAGTTGAGGGCTATGATACGGTTTTTGCCATTGGTGATATTGCCTATATGGAAACCGATGGCTTCCCGAAAGGGCATCCCCAAGTGGCACAACCCGCCATTCAACAAGGGGAGTTGTTGGCCGATAACCTTGAGCGCATGCTAGAGGGAAAAGAATTGAAGCCTTTTACTTATCGCGATAAGGGAACCATGGCCACCATCGGCCGAAATAAGGCGGTGGCCGATATTAAGAAGCTAAAATTCGCTGGCTTCTTTGCATGGTTTATTTGGATGTTCGTTCACCTAATGGCCTTGGTAGGTTTTAGAAATAAGGTGGTAGTATTTTTTAACTGGGCCTACAACTACATTAACTACGATAAGGCTGCGCGGCTCATTATGAGACGCTTCAGGCCTAAGGCTTAGTTTGTGGTCGGCAAATTGCAATTAATTCAAATGCTTTAGTATCTTTGCCCTGTTGTGTTGTGACCCAGAACCTTTATAGGTTTGGGCCAATGAAAGGCTTTCCTTGTTGGAAGGCTTTTTTTGTTTGCCCCCTTCGGTAATTTAAAAACACGACGGACAAGGCTGTCGACCAGTATTTGGTGAAGGGAGAATTTTTGGAAGGAAAACTTTAGATTTTTTGCAATTGGCGCTCTAACGATGCCTGTTTGTTTTGCTTGGAAGTCGTCTGGTTTTGGATGAGCATCCATGCTTTTTTGGCCCTTTCCGCTTTTATCTGATGATGTGTTCTTTTCATGATGCGAGGTGTTAAGGATTCGACTATTTCGTGTGCTTTAAACCAGGTTCAAATTTTTAGCGCCCCTAGTTTATGCCACTCATTTTTTATGAGCTTAACGACAGGTCAAACTTACGACGAAATGCGCTCTTTTTATCGGTGAAATACATTATTAAAACGTTTTTTCCATTTTAAGGATTTCTTATATGAAAAATAATTCCATCCGTTTTTATGGAAGGGCAAATATGCGATATCGCTAAAAAAGCACTAATTTTAGGAGTACATTTATAAACGCAGAACATATGCCGTTATATCATAAGCTCGGAAAGTTTCCGCAAAAACGTCATACCATCTTCAAAAAAGACGATGGCACCTTGCATTACGAACAATTGTTCGGTACCATTGGGTTTGACGGAATGTCCTCTTTACTATATCATTTGCATAGGCCTACACAGGTAAAGGAAGTCGGTAAAACCTTGGATATTGCTCCGAGGGCCGCCGTAGAATACAATATAAAGTCAAGATTGCTAAAGGGCTTTGAGGTAAAGCCCCAAGACGATTATCTACAGAGCCGAAAGACCGTACTTTTCAATTCAGATGTGCATGTAGGGCTCGCTGCGCCCAGAAAGTCGGTCACGGATTATTTTTATAAGAATACCGATGCCGATGAGCTATTGTTCGTACACAGGGGCTCAGGTACTTTAAAGACCTTTTTGGGGGAAATTCCTTTTGAATATGGAGACTACCTTGTGATTCCAAGAGGTATGATCTATCAAATCGAGTTTGATACAGAGGATAATCGTTTATTGATCACCGAAAGCTATCACCCCATATATACCCCTAAAAGATACCGGAATTGGTTCGGTCAGCACTTAGAGCATTCGCCTTTTTGCGAGCGCGATTTTAAGCTGCCACAGAACCTGCAGACCTTTGATGAAAAGGGTGAGTTTTTGATGAAGGTAAAAAAACAAGGGCAGCTGCACCATCTGGTATATGCCACCCATCCGTTTGATGTGGTCGGTTGGGACGGGTACAATTTTCCGTACGGCTTTTCCATTCATAATTTCGAACCCATTACAGGTCGCGTTCACCAACCGCCCCCAGTGCACCAAACCTTTGAGACAAGCGCCTTTGTGGTGTGCTCCTTCTGCCCGAGGTTGTACGATTATCACCCACAGGCCATACCGGCACCGTATAACCATTCCAATATAGATTCGGATGAGGTGCTCTATTATGTGGATGGTGATTTTATGAGTAGGAAGGGGATTGATGAAGGGTATATTTCCCTACACCCGGCGGGTATTCCTCATGGTCCGCACCCAGGTACTTACGAAGGCAGTATAGGGAAAAGCAAAACTGAAGAACTTGCAGTAATGATAGATACGTTCAAGCCGTTGAAATTAACCCAACAGGCCTTGGATATCGATGATGGCAAGTATTACCAAAGCTGGTTGGAGTAGCGCTTAGGGCTGTTTGTTATCTTTTTGCTAAAGCCAATGCTTACATTTTGCTTTTTGGATACTTTTGAGACAAGAAAAAAAGAAACAAGTGATATTAGATTTAATACGAAACAGACGCTCGGTATTTCCGGCTCAGTATAATAATAAGCCTATTGCCAAGGCCGATATCGAAAAAATATTGGAAGCGGCCAATTGGGCCCCTACCCACAAAAAAACCGAACCATGGAGGTTTCGGGTTTTACAGGGGGAGTCTCAAGAGAAATTGGGACTTTTCCTTTCCTTGAAATATCTGGAAAACGATCCCAACCCGAAGGAGTTCAAAGCCAAAAAACTAATTGAAAACCCGAAGCGTGCGGGCGCAATTATCGCTATCTGTATGCAAAGGGACCCCGCCCAAAGTATTCCCGAATGGGAAGAAGTCGCCGCTACCGCAATGGCCGTTCAAAATATGTGGCTCTGCTGTACGGAAATGGGTATTGGCTGCTATTGGAGTTCTCCGGGACTCGTAAAGCATATGAACGATTTTTTTGAAATGAACGAGGGCGAAGCCTGTTTGGGCTTTTTCTATTTGGGCTATTCCGATGAGGAAATTCCTGAAGGACAGCGGAGTCCCATTGCGGATAAGGTAGTTTGGATGGATTAGAAAGCTATTATAGTCTATTCCATTTTATATTTAAATACGCCACCGCCTTGCTTTAAAAGCATTGTTTTGTTCTCAGGGTCGAACTCAAGGCGTACTCCCGCTAGGTGAAATTCAAAAACATTCTTTGCTACGGCCTCCAACGGAAATGAGGGTTGTCCGGTCGCCTGTGCCATAAGGGTGCCATTATTTTGAGTAATACTTATCTTTAATTTTTTCTGATGACTTGCATAGGTGCCGAGGTATTTTTCTAGGTCTTCTGCGGCTATTTCTATGGTGCTAAAGTCGGGTATGTCAAAAGATTTGCCATAGTATGCCGCTAGTACGGCAATAAAGATGTCATTGTTGCTATAACGGGTGCCGTTCGATGTAAGTGCTATGGAGATATGGTCTTTGGGGAAAATGGCTAATTGAGATGAGAATCCATCTATGCCGCCATTATGGCCAAATCCCTTCTTGCTGAAATAGGGCATCTCAAATAGGCCCATTCCATAACCGTCCTTAAAAGTTTTCATTTGCTTCAGGCTTTCGCTCGTAATGAGTTTGCCCTCAAAAAGAGCCCTTGCAAAAGTGTTGAGGTCGTTAGGTGTAGAGACTATGGCCCCGGCTCCTAAAGGAATAGACATGTGGGTTTCAAAAGATTTCTTCCACTGGGTGTCATAGCTATAGGAGTGGGCCTCGTTGTTTGTTAGGTCTATGCTTGAGCCTACATACGTATTGCTCAATTTTAGAGGAACCGCTATTCTGTCTTTAATTAGATTGGCATAGTTGTCTTTGAAGACATCTTCTAAAATAAAGGTCAATAGTATATAGTTAGAGTTGCTGTACTCCGCTTTGCTATCAGGGTTAAAAACGCTTCCCCCTTGTTCGATCAACTCTAAAAGCTGTGTTCTTGTTTTTGGCTGTGTATTCCATAGAAGATAACTGGGTAGACTTGTTACGTTCATGATTCCACTGCGGTGGCTGAGCAAGTGGCCAATAGTAATATCGGATGCATTTTTAATTGAGGGGAAGAAGTTTGATAGAGGTTGGTCTAAAGTTATTTTATTTTCTTCAACAGCCATAAAAGTAAGGGCTGAGGTGAACATTTTGGAAATGGACCCCACCCTGAATTTTGTTGTTGTATTTATCTTTTGTTTCGTCTCTATATCGGCATAGCCCGTGGTTTTACTGTAAATGGTCTTTCCGTTTTTTGATAGGGCAACACTGCCCATAAAACGATCATGGGTTTCTAAGGTTGCAAAAAGGCTATCAAGTTTTTTGGTGTCAAATTCCTGGGAAAAAATCGATCCGGTAATCAGTAGAAATACGAGCGGAACAAATACTGATTTTCTCATGGGAAATACGGGTTTAGTTTATAAAAGGAAATAGTTCTAAGCGATAATCCCACGCTTTTGAGATAAATAGTCCCAAGTAGATTATGGCAATCAAGAATTTCATAAAGGTACCGGTCAAGAAACCTAAAAACGACCCAAAAGCGGCTTTGGTGGCCGTTTTTCCATCGGCTTTATTCAATAATTCACCTACCAGGGCACCGACAAATGGCCAAATAATAATACCAAACGGACCTAAAACAGGGAAGAATAGGGCGACCAATAGTCCCAAGGTAGTGCCGATAACCCCTGCCTTGGTTCCTCCGAATTTTTTTGTGCCTATGGCGGGTATGACGTAGTCTAGGGCAAATACAATCAGTGCGAGGGCCGCGGTGATACCTAAAAACAACCAGTCTTGGGGAACGGCCTTGGTGAGGTGTAGCAGTAGTAGCCCCACCCAACTGATCGGGGGTCCTGGGAGAACGGGCAAGAAACTGCCCAAAATTCCCATGAACATAAAAACGAAACCTAAAACAAGCAGTACAATGTCCATTTTATCAATTTGCTGTTTGACGAAGATAAGCACATTTTGTTACATCTTTCCGGTGGGTTCTCTTGCTGCTTTTAAGGGTGGTCTGACTGTTAGTATGTTAGCGATTTTGATAGAAGTTTAAAACCGATTTTTATTTTTTAACTAAAATTTTAGTTTGAACTATATTTTTAGTTATATTTGTTTCGTGTATGAACTAAATACTTAGTTAAATGAAGCAATTAACAAAAGCGGAAGAAGAGGTGATGCAGCAATTATGGCAACTGGAAAAATGCAATGTTGCCGCTATTATTGAACAATTACCAGAACCAAAACCAGCATACAACACCGTATCCACAATTGTAAGGATTTTAGAAAGTAAAGGTTTTGTAGGTCATGAAAAAGAAGGGAAGGGATATCTCTACTTTCCTATCGTAAAAAAGTCGGATTACAGCAACCAGAGTATCAATAAGCTGGTGGACGGGTATTTTCAGGGCTCTTTTAAAAGCATGGTCTCTTTCTTTATGAAGAAGAACGATATGAGCCTTTCTGAATTGGAATCTATAATGCAGGATATTAAAAAGGGTTCCGGGCCGGAAGGGATAAATAAAAAGAATAATTAAAATCTGTTTTGATGATACAATATATCTTAGAGTGCATCGCCTTTCAACTGGTTTTTCTTGTTATTTATGATTTTTTCTTAAAACGGGAAACCTTTTTTCAATGGAACCGGTTTTATCTTTTGAGCACGTTTTTGCTATCGCTCTTGCTGCCTTTTGTAAAGATTGAAGCTTTTAAAACCACAGTGGAGCAGCCCTATATTGAATATGGCGAGGAACTTTGGGGGGTAAATAATGCCCTTGTACTTGGAGCTCAAGAGCCTACGGGAATAGACATTTCGTGGCAAACGGTATTATTTGTGTCAGGAGCACTAGTAGCTACGTTGTTATTGGCGTATAAGCTGCGCCAGCTATATCTTTTGGGCACAAAGGGAGACAGGATTAGTTTCAAGGAGTTTACGCAAATATTGATTCCCAATAGCAACATGGCTTTCTCCTTCTTTAAATCAATTTTTATTGGGGATAAAGTTTCAAAAACGGATTACACCAATATCATAGCCCATGAATTGGTTCATATAAAACAAGGGCACTCGTGGGATTTGCTCTTTTTTGAGCTCATGCGCATTGTTGGCTGGTTTAATCCGCTGGTTTATATCTACCAAAATAGAATTTCGGAATTGCACGAGTTCATCGCCGATGCAAAAGTTGCGAAAAACAATAAAAACGAGCAGTACCAATTATTGCTTTCCCAAGTATTTCAAACACAAAATATATCGTTCATCAATCACTTTTTTAAATCATCATTAATCAAAAAACGAATCGTCATGTTACAAAAATCACAGTCAAAATCGGTTTTCAAATTAAAGTATTTGGCCTTGGTGCCATTGATTTTAGGTATGTTATTTTATACTTCGTGCGAAAACGATGATAAAAATAGTCTGGAGGATAATGAAAATATCATAACCGTAAGTAGCGTAGATAATCTCTCAGAAGAAGAGGAGACTAAGGTGTATGCAAGATTGAAGTCTCTAGCCGATTCCGAAGAAGCCTGGAGCTTGAGGGTAGAGGATTCCGAAAATTCGTTGAAGTTCGAAAGTACAAAGGATGACGTATTTGTTTCGGGGATTAACAATGAGCCAGTTCGGGCTAAAATGACTATTGGTAATAATGGCTCGCCAAAGTACTTTAAAAACTTTATGCCCTCTGCAGGCAAGCCGTACGATTGGAAAAAGATTTATAGGGAAGAAAATCTAGTGCCTTTTACTTATGCCGACGAAGTTCCTGTTTTTCCGGGTTATGAAAATGAAAATGATTTAAAAGCTTGCTTTCAACAAAATATCCAGAAACATATTGGTAAACATTTTAAATATCCCGAAGAAGCTCAGAAACAGGGAATTCAAGGCAGGGTAAGTATTATGTTTACTATTGATGAAGATGGTTCAATTGTAGATATTCGAAAAAGAGGTCCCCATGAATTATTAGAAAATGAAGCGGTTCGTATTATTGAAAAATTGCCACGTATGACGCCGGGTTCTTATGAGGGCAAAACCGTGAAGGTTCCATTTTCACTTCCGATTACTTTTAAGTTGGAACAGGCAGGGTTTAGTCCGTCTAGTACTGACGATATTTATGCGCAAATGCAAAAGGAACAAATAGCTAAATTATCCACTGAGGCGCAAATAGCTTATGGGAATTCCGTGGCTTTTAAAGAAGTAGAAATCCCCCCTGTTTTTCCGGGTTGCGAAAATGTGGATAATATACAAGACTGTTTTCAGAAAAGTGTATATCGGCATATTTCCGAGAATTTCAGGTATCCGCAGGATGCACAAGAAAGAAGGATTCAAGGCAGGGTTCTGGTCATTTTCCTAATGGATACCTCAGGAAACATTACTCATATTTCTACCAGAGGACCGGATGAATCTTTAGAGAAGGAAGCGGAACGTATTATTTCAAAGTTGCCTAAAATGACTCCTGGACAGAACGATGGGGTAGCCGTAAATGTTCCTTATTCTATACCTATTGCTTTTAAACTCCAATAAGTTTTGAGAACCTTAATTTCTGTTTTTTTACTTGTATCCTGTGTTACGGCAGAAGGTCAAATATCAAATTCTAAGATAGCCGATAGTCTATACGCTACAGGTAACTACATTAAGGCTATTAACCATTATGCGGAAGATGGTTCCATTACTTCTACTTTACAGATTGCAAGGGCCTATAACGCTATTGGCAATTATGAAAAAGCAATTGCACAGTATCAGAATGTGCTGTCTCAAGATGCAACGCTTCAAATTGCAAAATTTGAACTGGGAAAGCTCTATCTGAAAACAAAAGACTTTACGAATGCGGAGGCCCTATTCTTAGAACTGACGCATGCTGCAAGTAACAACCCTGAGTATTATTTTTACTTGGGAGAGACCTTTCGAGAAGAAAAAAAGACGGAGCGTGGTCTGGCGTCTTACAAAAAGGCAGTGGTAATTGATAATACGCATTTAAGAAGTCTGTTTCAATTAGGAAAATATTATGTAGGGCAGCGCGAAAAGGATTCGGCCTTAACTTTCATTGACAAAGGACTTCGCTTCTATGAAAATGATGTAGCACTGATAAACTTAAAAGCACTGGCCTATTATAATAACGATGAGTATGTCAAGGCATCTCACTATTTTGAAAGGCTTTTAGAATTGGGCGAGCACAAAGAGTACATCTACGAGAAATTAGGTTATTGTTACTTTAAGGATTGGGAGTTTGAAAAGGCAAAAGCCAACTATAAAAAGGTTTTAGAATTGAACGATGAAAATGCCGATGCCTATTTCAATCTGGGACAGGTGTTTTGGAAAGACCGACAGATAGATAGTTCCCAATATTATATCAAAGAATCCATAGCGGTTCAAAAGCCTTTTTTATTAAGAGAGTATGTTGCCTTAGCGGGAATCGCAAGGAATAAGGACGATATGAGAACGGCTTTGAAATACTACAAATTAGCACATCAAGAAGACCCGGATGAAGCACTGGTTTATCATAATGTCTGTACAGTGGCCGATCGGTATTACAAAGACCCCAAAATCAAATTAACATATTACGAAAAATTTGACGAGCGATTTGGTGATAAAAACGACTATATGTCCAAAATGGTAAACAAGCGTATTTCTGAATTAAAAGAGGAAATCCATTATGATGTGAAATAATCCACCTTGTTTTCTAGGTTGCTTTTTTACTACTAAGATCCGTTTTTTAGGTGTTTTCCCTTTGAGAATCGCTATTCATAGCGTAAACCTCCCTAAAAAATCGTAATTTTCGCCTAGAATTCAGGGCAATGCGAAACCTTACAATTTTATGCTTTCTGTTCGTGCTGACCGCGTGTAATTGGTCGGCTTCAAGGGAAAAGAAAACCCAAGAATTGGTAAACAAAGAGATATTGGGTATCGACTGGGAAGATGTGGACCAATACCCTCTTTTCGCCGATTGTGACGAAACGGCTTCTAAACAAGAGCAGAAGCAATGTTTTATGGCAACCTTGTTGAAGCACTTCTCAGAAACTTTGGAAGAATCAGATTTTGTAGTGGAAGAAGCTCTCAACGATACTATTTTTGTCGATTTTTTAATGGAAGCTTCAGGGACTATTTCACTTTTGGAAATCGATAAGGGCGGTATTACCGACGACCAGCTTCCGGGTTTTGACGAGCAGATTTCAAAATGTTTAAACCGTTTGCCCAAAATTGAGCCCGCATTAAAAAGAGGTATTCCCGTTAGGGCGAAATTTAGAATTCCTATAGTACTACAATAAAACAAATCATTTGGCTACGGAAAAAATTATACTCGGTATTGACCCAGGTACTACCATTATGGGCTTTGGTCTTATAAAAGTGGTAGGAAAAAAAATGGAATTTGTTCAAATGAACGAATTGCTACTTCAAAAATATAATGACCCTTACGTAAAACTAAAGCTCATTTTCGAGCGCACCATAGAGCTTATAGATACGTATCACCCTGATGAAATTGCCATTGAGGCACCTTTTTTTGGAAAGAACGTACAGTCGATGCTCAAGCTGGGTCGTGCCCAAGGTGTGGCCATGGCTGCGGGACTCTCACGTGAAATTCCCATAACGGAATATTTGCCAAAGAAAATAAAAATGGCCATCACGGGAAACGGTAACGCCAGTAAGGAACAAGTGGCCAAAATGCTACAAAGTCTACTGGGATTAAAATCCTTGCCCAAGAATTTGGATAGCACCGATGGCCTTGCCGCTGCCGTTTGTCATTTTTATAACCAGGGCAGGGTAGAGGTCGGTAAAAGTTACTCTGGTTGGGACGCATTTGTGAAACAGAATAGTTCTAGGGTGAAGAAGTAGGCGAAATTATGGTGCTGGGTATGAGGTAAAGATTACTCGGTGAACGTTAGACCTTATTTCCGTACATCAAAAAAAGCCAATATCCCGAAGCCCTAAGAACTAAACACTTAATACTAATTACTTAGTACTTAATACTTAGTACTTAATACTTAGTACTTGATACTAATTACTTAATACTGTTTACTTAGTACTTAATACTAATTACTAAAAAAAAATGAGCGGAATCTACATTCATATCCCTTTTTGCAAACAGGCCTGTCACTATTGCGATTTCCATTTCTCGACCTCCATGGGAAAGAAAGAGGCGATGGTTTCGGCATTGCGGAAGGAACTGCTCTTGCGGAAAGAGGAGTTTAAGGATGAGGTGGTGGAAACTATTTATTTTGGAGGAGGAACGCCCAGTGTCTTGGATGCCGAGGAAATACAATTCATTATTGATTCGGTTTACGATAATTATAAAGTTGCAGGGAATCCTGAAATCACCTTGGAGGCCAACCCCGATGATTTGTCGACGGAGAAGATAATGGCCCTTTTTAAGAGTCCTGTCAATCGCTTAAGTATTGGAATACAGTCCTTTTTTGAAGAAGATTTAAAACTGATGAACCGGGCGCATAATGCCAGCGAAGCGGAGAATTGCATAAGGGAAGCAAGCGCCTATTTCGATAATATTTCTATCGATTTGATTTACGGCATTCCGGATATGGACAACGAGCGTTGGAAGCATAATATAGAGAAAGCCCTTTCCTTTGGTATTCCCCATATTTCGAGTTATGCCCTCACCGTTGAGCCGCAAACGGCCCTTGCTAGTTTTATTAAAAAGGGCTTGGTCAAAAATGTAGATGATGAGGTGGCGCAAGCACATTTTTATATTTTATCGGAGACCTTGGAAGCTGCCGGGTTTGAGAGCTACGAAATCTCCAATTTCGGGAAGCCGGGCTATTTTTCAAAAAACAATACGGCTTACTGGCAACAGAAAAAATACTTGGGAATAGGTCCCTCGGCCCATTCTTATGATGGTGTACGTAGGGGGTGGAACATCAATAATAATCCAAAATACCTAAGGGCTATCGAAAAAGGGGAGCTTCCTATGGAGACGGAGACCCTATCGGTTACCGATACCTATAACGAATATGTAATGACCGGCCTACGTACCATTTGGGGGGTGTCGCTTTCAAGGATAGCATCTGATTTTGGCAAAAACTATCGTGAGTACGCATTGATACAGGCCGAAAAACACCTGAGGGACGAATTGCTCCATATTGAGGGAGACACCTTGCTGACTACCAAAAAAGGGCGTTTTTTGGCAGACGGCCTCGCATCTGACCTTTTTATGGTAAATTTGGGGTAGGTGTGGGCATATGGCATCGAAAAGGAAAATGGAGCCTTTTGAGTTTCCGTAGCTTATGGATGTCCTTAAAACTCAACACATGTTATGATTGCCACAATAAAATATAGAACAAAGAATTACCCGATCGACCTTAGCAAGCCTTTGGATATTTCCATCGCTATAAAAGGGGGGAGTGAAAACGTAACTGCATGGTACGTTGATCCCCCTGAAATAAAGGCACATGAAGAAGATGGTTTTGTGGGTAAGGTGTCTGAAGGGGCATCGATCAATTTTAACGATATTGCCTTCAATCCCCATGCCCATGGTACCCATACCGAATGTGTCGGGCATATCACGGACGAGTTTCATTCCGTCAATAAGAACTTAAAGCAATATTTCTTTTTGGCCGAAGTGATCACCATTGCCCCGGAAATGCTTGATGGCGATTTTGTGATTTCAAAAAAGCAGCTGAAATACGCTTTGGGCAATAAAAAGCGGGAAGCCGTGGTCATCCGTACCTTGCCCAATTTGAGTCAGAAAAAATCTAGGCAGTACTCGCATTCGAATCCACCTTATCTTACACAGGAAGCGGCCGAATTTTTGGTGGAAAAGGAAGTCGGGCATTTATTGGTAGACCTCCCTTCCGTGGATAAGGAAAAAGACAATGGGGCCTTGGTCGCCCATAAGGCATTTTGGAACTTTAATGGTAAACTTCGCAAGAATGCTACCATAACGGAATTTGTTTATGTGCCCAACTCCGTAGGAGATGGCTCTTATATGTTAAACCTACAGGTGGCGCCTTTTGAGAACGACGCTAGCCCCAGTAGGCCTGTACTCTATGAAATTATTAAAAAATGAAAAGAATCTTGAAGGTGGAGGAATTCTTCATGTTCCTCTTCGGCATTTATCTGTTCAGCCTCTTGCCCTATGCTTGGTGGTGGTTTTTGGTTTTATTGTTGACCCCCGATATTGGTATGCTCGGTTATCTTTTAGGAAACAAGGCGGGGGCCTTTACCTACAATCTGTTCCATCATAAGGGCATTGCCCTTGTCATCTATGTAATTGGGGTGTATCTTTCAGGACCGATATTGCAGTTGATAGGGATTATCTTATTTTCGCATGCTGCAATGGATCGTGTTTTCGGGTACGGCCTGAAGTATGACAAAGGATTTAAATTTACCCATTTGGGGGAAATAGGAAAATAACATGGATAATATTTTCGATACCTTCTTAGGCCTGATACTAGGTGCTATTCTCATGTACTGGGTATATTCTTTTTTAAGGCAGAAGAAGAAGAAAGAGGTCACCAAGCACCAATCTACGGTACTTGTCGATAAGATACAGCGTGTGTGCAAACTGGTTTCGGTCGAAGGCGATTTTGCCGAAATCTACCGTTATGAGAATATCAAGGAACGGTTTATGAGCTTGGTGAGCAGCAAGAAAAAAGCCCTGCTGGTCATCAATGCCAAGGCCCATATCGGATACGACCTGAAAAAAATAAAGATCAAGGCCGATGAGGAGAACAAGCGGATCATACTGACCCATTTTCCAGAGCCGGAAATCTTGTCGATCGAGCCCGATATCCAGTTTTACGATATTCAGAGCGGGATGTTCAATTTCTTTTCTTCGGAAGACCTCACCTTGTTGAACAAAGAAGCCAAACAACATATCCGGGAGAAAATCCCGCAAAGCGGATTGATGGAAACGGCCAAAAAGGAGGCCATTCAGGCCGTATTGTTAATCGAGAATATAGTGGAGACCATTGGTTGGAAACTTGATTACACGGCTTTGAAAATCACCGAGAAGCAAAAGGAAATGCTTGAAGACTAGTATAAATGGTTTATATAAATACAATGATTATGAGAACGCTTACTACAGTAATATTATTTTTAACCCTTGCCATTACCGCTAATGGCCAAACAAAGAATGACATGAGAGAGTTTGATCCCCATTTTGCCCATACCGTATTTTTCTGGTTCAAAAATCCCGATAACCAAGAAGACCGTGCCGCATTCGAAAAATCCTTACAGAAGTTTTTGGATAATTCGGCCTATGCGAAAACCAGCTTTATAGGCAAACCGCCCAAAGCTAGCCGTGATGTGGTAGATGGATCTTTTACCTATTCCTTGATCGTAACTTTTGAATCGGCCGAAGCCCAGCAAAAGTACCAAGACGAAGCCCCTCACAAGGTATTTATTGAAGAGTCGAGCCACCTATGGGCCAAAGTAATCGTTTACGATTCAATGGGCGTACAATAAAGGTATGATGGTCTATAGGCCTGCCGTGGCCGATGATGCCTTGGCCATTGCACATTTGCATGCCAAGAGCTGGCAAGAAAACTATCGCGGTGCATTTAGCGACCGTTATTTGGATGGAGAGGCCTTAAACGACCGACAAGAGGTCTGGGCCGATAGACTTCGCGACCCTCTTGAGGGCCAGGTCGTTCTGGTAGCGGAGTATAAAGGGAAGATAATAGGTTTTGCCTGTGCCTTTATGGATTACGACCCTCTGTTCGGAACCTTGCTTGACAATCTGCACGTCTCTAGGGAAGTACAGGGCAAGGGCGTGGGTAGGCAATTGATGTCTCGCGTGGCCGGAATCTGCTCTGATCAATGTCTGAAACAAGGACTCTTCCTGTGGGTGTTGCAGCAGAATGAAGCGGCACATGGTTTTTATAAGGCCTGTGGAGGCGAGGAAATGGAAACCGTGGAAGGATGCGATATAGGAGATAGGCCCATCATGAAAGTCAGGTATCATTGGCCGGAGATAAAATCGTTGGTGGTAAGATCTTCGGATAAGAATGGGGTAAAATGAACATAGAACAGTTTCGCGACTATTGCATAGCCAAAAAAGGCGTTACCGAGTCATTTCCTTTTGATGAAAAAACCTTGGTGTTCAAGGTTATGGGGAAGATGTTCGCCCTGTGTGCATTGGAGCGGATACCGTCTCAGGTAAACCTGAAATGTGATCCCGAGCGTGCCATTGCCCTGCGAGAAGCATATGACGGTCGTATTATACCGGGCTATCATATGAGCAAGGTGCATTGGAATACGCTTCTGTTGGAAAGCCTTCCTCCCCAACTTATAACCGAACTTGTAGACCATTCGTATGCATTGGTCATTTCCAAATTCACCAAAAAGCTTAAGGCGGGGTACGATGCCCTTTAAAAAAAACATTACCCCAATAATCATATATAAATCCTTGTAGGATACTATGCAGCAATTGAATTCTTTTTATCGTGGCGAAATTGAAAAATACTCCAAAGAACTGGCGAAAATAAAAAAGCAACTCTTTGCTTCAAGTATGTTGCGCCTGGCCATATTTGGAGCGGCAGGTTTTGCAATCTATTGGTTTTTTGGCGATTCCAAATGGGTTATGGGCGTGATTTTGGTAACGATCGTGCTTTTCCTTTTTCTTGTGACCCGACATGCGGGACTCCAATATCAGCGCGATAGGCTGATGGCCTTGTTGCGCATCAACCAAACGGAACTCGATGTATTGGATCGCCGATTTCACGATTTGCCACAAGGAGAAGAGTTCAAGGACCCCTTGCATTATTTCAGTCAAGATATTGATCTGTTCGGAAGGGGCTCTTTTTTCCAGTATGCCAACCGAACCGCCCTAAAGCAGGGGGCGGAGACTTTTGCGGCCTTGTTCAAGGCCAATGAAATAGAAGGGATTGAACAGAAGCAGGAAGCGATTAAAGAATTGGCCCAAATGCCCGAATGGCGACAGAATTTTTCGGCCATAGCTTCGCTTACCAGAATAGAGGGAAAGACCGATTCTATAGTCAAATGGCTGGCCGACTATACCGCTTTCGTACCGAAAATCATGCGTTACCTGCCTATGGTCTTTTCAGGGGGGTCGGCGTTGTTGTTCGGACTGTATTTTGCCGATTTGGCTCCTGAGTCGGCCTTGATCTTGTGGCTAGTGGTAGGTATGGGCATCACAGGGGTATATACCAAGAAAATTACGAAACTCGGTTCCGATGCTTCAAAAGTGCAGAGCACTTTTCAGCAATACAACAAGTTGCTGACCTTGATTGAAAATACCGAGTTTACTTCCGATTATTTAAAGGAGTTGAAAGGCAATGTACTTCATGAACGGGAAAAGACCTCCTTGATCATTGCCCAATTTTCGAAACAGCTCAATAGTCTCGACAAAAACAACAACGTAATCTACCTCTTTTTGGCCAATGGCTTTATGTTGCGTACGTTGACCCACTGTTATGAAATAGAGAAATGGATTGCCGCCCACGGTAATTTTGTGGAAAAATGGTTTGATGCCATCGCCTATTTCGATGCATATAACAGTCTGGGGAATTTTGCCTTTAACCATCCGGACTACCATTACCCGACCATTAATGATGGGGGCGTGGTCTTACGGTCGGAAGGGGCCGGACATCCTTTGTTGGACCCGGAGAAAAGTGTATTGAACGTTTTTAAGATAGACCGCGAACAGTTCTTTATCGTTACCGGTGCCAATATGGCGGGCAAGAGTACCTTTTTGCGTACCGTCTCATTGCAAATCGTAATGGCCAATGTAGGGCTGCCGCTTTGTGCCCAAAAGGTCGAGTACTCGCCTATAAAATTGATTACGAGTATGCGTACCACCGATTCGTTGACCGATGACGAGTCGTATTTCTTTTCGGAGTTGAAACGCTTGAAATTTATTGTTGACGAAATTCAAAACGACCGCTATTTTATTGTCTTGGATGAAATTCTAAAAGGAACCAATAGTACCGACAAGGCCGAAGGAAGCCGTAAGTTCGTAGAACGATTGGTGGCTTCTAAGTCAACGGGAATAATCGCTACCCATGATTTAAGCCTTTGTGAAGTGGCCCATGAGCTGCCACAGGTAGAGAATCATTATTTCGATGCGGAAATCATAGACGATGAGCTTCACTTTGATTATAAGTTCAAAGACGGGATCTGCCAGAACATGAACGCCTCCTTTTTATTAAAGAAGATGCAGATCGTAGAATAGGAATTTTATTAAAGATGCCAGTACATGGATTCGTTGACACAAATAGTTTTGGGTGCTGCCGTTGGAGAAGCGGTTTTAGGCAAGAAAGTTGGTAATAAGGCCATGCTCTATGGGGCCATTGCGGGTACCATTCCTGATTTGGATGTGATGGCGCGTTTCCTTTTTGATACCGTTACCGCTACCGAAATACACCGCGGCTTCAGTCACTCTATATTTTTTGCCATACTTTTTGCACCCATTTTCGGTTGGCTTCTTTCAAAAATAGAACGCAAGGGCGGGGCAAGCTTCAAAGATTGGAGCTGGTTAATGTTCTGGGGCTTGTTTACGCACCCTGTTCTCGATGCGTTTACTACCTGGGGCACGCAATTGTTTTGGCCCTTTAAGACGCGATTGGCCTTTCAGAATATATTTGTTATCGACCCCTTGTATACCCTTCCCTTTATCGTGTTTCTGGTTATGGCCATGCGTCAGAAAAAAACATCGCCCAAAAGAAAAAGATATAACCGGTTGGGGCTAACGGTCAGTACGGCCTATTTGGTAACGACCTTGATCTTGAAATGGGTCGCTTATCGGCAGTTTTCCTATAGTTTGGAGGCACAGGGCATCGCCTACGAGAAGTTGGATACCCGTCCTACTCCGTTCAACACCATCTTATGGTCGGCCAATGTAGATGCCGGTGATGTGTATTTAATAGGCGAGTATTCTTTTTTCGATACCAAGGAAATCGTTTTTAGGTCCTATCCTAAGAACCATCAACTTTTGGGGGACTTGAGCTCCGACGAAAAGATAGAACGCCTCATTAAGGTGACCGAAGGGTGGTACACCATTAATAAAAAAGAAGACGGACTCTATTTTAACGATCTCCGATTCGGACTGATTAGTCTAGATCCCAAAGAAAGTCGGTTTGCCTTTACTTATGCGCTAAGACCGAGCGATAACGGACTAAGTATCTATGAAACACCCAAATACAGAAAAGATGCCAAGCGTTTGCTGGGCGCGCTATGGCAGCGAATTTGGGGGAATTAGTAAGGGGCGCTACCCGCTTCATTTCACCGAAACCATAAAGGTGAGTTAAAAAGTAGTTTCTGAACAATAAAAAGGGGGTTCTGTCGTAATAGCAGTAATGATGTTAGGTTTTTGGGTTAACATCTTTTTTTTAAACGATAACTTAATTTTTTTAAGGTTTCACAACAAACAAAAAAATGGCGATAGTATAATCCTTACCTTTAAATACAATGAGAGAAAGATGGTTGTGCTAAAACGTGGTAGATTTTATGGAGCATTTTGAGGGCTATAAGTTAGAGAGACCAAGTTTAAACTATGTGGAAAACCTCATAGGAGCGAGGGATTTAGATTTTGAACAAAAATTTATTTCCTTATTGAAATCCGAATTTTCATGGGACCTGGGCAAATATTTGTACCATATTAAGCTAGGCGAGCCTAGGGCCGCTGCCGAGATTGTCCACAAGCTGAAATACAAGATCAGTATTCTGGGTATGGAGAAAACCTTTCTCTTTGCCGAAGAACATAAAGAAAGGCTGCACTCAGGGGATACAATCTTTGATGGAGACTTTAAGGAAGTGTTGAAAAAAATAAACGTCTTCTTAGAATTTGTGTAAATAAAATTGGGTCAAAGTTGTTTTGCCTGTAGGTCTTTAAAGGCATCCGCCTGAAGTATGAATAGCTCTTCCGCTTTCTTCTTTTTGTAGGCGTATACGGCTTCTTCGCGTTTTATTTCACTGTATATTTTTTCATTTAGGGCAATATCGGTAGCCAATATTTCATTGCGCTGCTGTATTTTTTGTTGTGCCCAAGTGTGGACCATGTGTTCCTCTTCTTCCAGTTTAATGTCGTATGGACCTTTGGGGGCCAATAATTTGGCAATAATGGGTGAGGTTTCAATGGCCAAAAACAATAGGAAGATAAAGAAGGAAGGCCACCAAGGCAGCTCGTTCAGGGCATTGATACGGGCCATGAGTCCGTCAAAACCCTCTATTACGGGTTGTGAGTTTTTGACCACATCGGAATACTCCGCATTTAAAGTTTCAATCTGATTTTCGATGGCGATGATTTTCTGTTTGTTGTTCTCTTTTAATTGCTGAAGTTCGGCTAAGGCTGCATCGTGTTTTTGGCGTTTTTCTTCGTAAACCGGGCCTTTGCCTAGTTTTAAGGTGCCGGCGGTACCTTCGGCCTCACTGATATAGGTGTTGTATAGGGCATCGGTTTCTGCGGTTTTACGGGTGATTTCGTTTTTTAATTGGGTGATATCGGCATTCAGTTTTTCAATGGCCGGGGTATACTGCAGGGCGAGTTGATTTTTGTTGGCCAGGGTCATTTCGTTCTTTTGCTCCAATAAGACTTGATTGATTTCCTTTTCGAAAATTTTTATTTCCAAGGGCTTTGAGATGACCACGGCTATGATAACGGCCAGTGCAATACGTGGTGTGGCCTGTAAAAGTTCATTGCCGAAACTGTTCCGCTTTTTGATGGTCGATACAATAAAACGATCCAGATTGAAAATAAGGAGTCCCCATATCAAACCAAAGAAAACGGAGGTGTATACGTTGTCAAAAACGGTGTAGAGGGCATAACTGCTGGCAATAAAGGCCATAAGGGCCGTAAAGAATACGGTGGCGCCAATACCGGCGTATTTGTTCTGTTCGCCATTGGAACAGGTTTTTAGAATGGAGGTGTCGGCCCCCGAGCAGAGGATAAAAAATTGTTGTACCATGATGTTCGATTTTTTTTGATGATTCCCATAAATGGGTTGATTGATGATGAATAGTAGGTAAGTTACGTTTTTTGTTACAAAAAAAGCCTTCTGTTTAGAAGGCTTTAAGACTTGGTCTGGTTGAGTTTAGGGGTTAATTTCTATTGGGTTTAGCGATAGCTTGACCTTGGGACGACCGTCCGTACCGTAGCGCAAATCAATATTGATGCTTTTGTTTTCCTCAAGCAATTGAATCGCTTTTGTATAGCTGATTTCCTTTTCGTCTAGGTAGAATACCGCATTTTTGTCCGCCAGTGTCCGAACATGTTCTAAAGGGGACGGTGGTTCGGGCGGATTAGGGGGAGCCTGTATAAATGTATTGGGAACAAGGTTGGGGGTGATATTACCGGTGTGGAGGTTTAGGTGTTCTATCATACTGACTTCATCATAGATTTCTTGATTTTCAATAATCTCCTCTATACGTTTTTCAAAAGCGGCAACTTCGGTTTTGTTTACGGGCATAATGAAGGTCTCCTCTGGTGGGGCCGGAGGGCTAGGTGGTTCCGGCAACTCGGGAAAGGGCTGTGCACTGGCACGTTGTTTTGTTGTCATTTCGGCATATAGATAGGCCATACGGTCCACATCCGTTTTTAGGATACGTATGTTTTTCCCCTTGGTCAGCATTTTATTGTATTTTTTGGCCAATGCATTGTATTCGGCTATTTCTTCAGCGCATGCGCCATTGTTATGGGTTTGGTTGTTTTGGCATTCAGGAAAGGGTTGTGCTTCGTTCCGCTGTTTTTTTGACATTTTACCATAGATAAGTTCTAGGGTCTTTAAATCTTCTAAAGCTATATTTCTTGTCTCTTTAGGGATGGCATTGTATTTTTTGGCCAGTGCATTATAGCGTTTCACTTCTTGCTTTTTGGCTTCGCTTTGATAGGCCTGTACAGCTGATGTTTCTTTCGGCAATGTTATCTGTTCACTAAAACCAAATAGAAGCATGGTAATTAAGGGCACCACGGCGACACTTCTTAAGACCACCGATTTTCTAGAGCTTGTTTTTTTCATGACTGTAAAACGTTTTTTGATTGATGAATAATTGATGGCGTTAGCCAAACTCGACTGATTATCTTTAAGGTTTGTTGATGAGGCAAACGCTAAAAGTATATTTTGATATGTGGGGGTAGGGGTTCCTTGGTTTAGAACGGCGCGGTCGGCAAGAAATTCATGGTTTAGTTTGATCCAGTTTTTTATGATGTATATAAGCGGATTGAACCAAAGGATGATTTGCAATACCTCTACGAAAAGAATATCGAGACTGTGTTTTTGTTTCGCATGTGTCGCTTCGTGAAGTAATACCTCTTCAGGAATTTCTTGGGCTTCAAATTTTTGTTTGTTCAAGAAAATATAATTGAAAAAGGTATGCGGAGTCGTGGCATCTTGGAGCAACACATTGATGAAGGTTTGCATTCTCAGTTTTGGGTTGTTCTGAATATTGATAAGGATTCGGCCCAAATTTTTTAAAAATCGGATAGAAAAAACCAACACCCCTAAAATGTAGAGGGCCCAGAGTATATGGGCGACGTCAAAGGAGGTGGCCGTTTGGGTTGCCGGGGCAAGGTGGGCTTGGAGCTTAGGTGTCTCCACCGTGAGCGGTGCGGCCTCAACATATTCGACAAAGGTAATAGAGGGAATGGTGAACGATAGCAAGAGGGCCGCTGCAAGGTATAGGCGTTTAAAGCCGTGCATTGGCTGGGTTTCTAATAGCAGCTTGTAAAAGGCCATAAAAATGGCCAAGCAGGCAGATGATTTTAGAAGGAACACTTCCATGGCTATCGCTTTTTGATTTCGTTGTCTATCAGCTTTCGTAGATCTTCCAATTCTTCTTTGCTCAGGTCGGTTTCTTGGGTAAAAAAAGAAGCGAACTGACCAGGGCTGTCGTTGAAAAAATTCTTGATGAGTCCGTTTACGTGCTTCGAGAAATACTCCTTTTTCTTGACCAGCGGATAGTATTCGCGAGAGCGTCCTAAACTTTTATAGGCTACAAAGCCTTTGTCCGTCATGCGCTTTAGAAGGGTGGCAATGGTCGTTGTTGCCGGTTTGGGTTCTGGGTAGGCTTCCAAAAGGTCTTTCATGAAGGCTTTTTTTTGCTTCCATAAGAGGTTCATTAGTTCTTCTTCGGCTTTTGATAATTTCATGCTGCATCTTCTTTTTGTTCTACAAACATAGAATAAAAATTTAAATTCTACAAATGTAGAGCAATTAGGGCCGCCCATTTTTTTGGGAGATTGGGGCTTATTTGGTGTTCGTCTGCGTTAGGGATAGGAGTGGAAAGCCCGCATTCGCCTTTTGGCGAAGCGTACTTGAAACGTATAGCCCGGCCCCGTTTTGTTACGGGGAACGCCCTTGTTAAAATTTCTGTTATAAAAGTGTAGGTCGTGTACGTCTTGTTAAGGTTGAAACCGTTAAATTTGGCGAATATTTAACAATTATGAGTGTACTTGAAGAATTGAAAAAGAGGAGTGGCAATGCCTGCGAACTATGTGGGGCCACTGACGAACTGAATGTGTATGAGGTGCCTCCGGTTTCTACAGGAGGAATCGATGGCAGTATTTTGGCCTGTGCGACCTGTACGGGACAAATTGAAAATCCCGATACTACCGATGCCAACCACTGGCGTTGTTTAAATGATAGCATGTGGAGCGAGCACGATGCCGTAAAGGTGGTGGCTTGGCGTATGCTTTCGCGTTTGAAGGAAGAGGGCTGGCCCAAAGACCTGCTCGATATGATGTATATGGAAGACGAAGCCTTGGAGTGGGCGAAAGCCACGGGTGAAGGTCTTGCGGAAAGCGAGAAAATCATTCACCGCGATGTCAACGGTGTTATCTTGGAAAACGGTGACAACGTGGTACTCGTAAAAGACTTGAAGGTAAAAGGCTCGAGTATGGTAGCCAAGCAAGGTACGGCGGTGCGCCGAATTTCATTGGATCGCGAGAATGCCGAATATATTGAAGGCAAGGTCGATGGCCAACAGATAGTGATCATTACGAAATACGTAAAGAAGACATAAAAAAAAGGGAATCGGTCTAGGATCGATTCCCTTTTTTCCTTTACCGGTTCATTTCCGTAAAGTGATGGTAGAAATAGGGTATGGTCTCAATACCCTTTAGATAGTTCCAAACCCCGAAATGTTCGTTGGGCGAGTGTATAGCGTCGCTATCGAGCCCGAAGCCCATAAGAATGGTCTTGCTGTTCAATTCTTTTTCGAATAGGGCCACAATGGGAATGCTGCCCCCGCTACGTTGTGGAATCGGTTTTTTGCCGAAGGTAGTTTCGTAGGCCTTTGATGCCGCTTGATAGGCTATAGTGTCAATTGGGGTTACATAGCCTTGTCCGCCGTGATGGGGGGTTACTTTTACGGTAACGCCTTTGGGGGCGATACTTTCAAAGTGGGTCTTGAACAATTGGGTAATTTCTTGCCAATCTTGGTGGGGTACCAAACGCATGGATATCTTGGCGTAGGCCTTACTGGCTATTACCGTTTTTGCACCTTCGCCGGTGTAGCCGCCCCAAATTCCGTTTACGTCCAATGTAGGCCGTATGCTGTTACGTTCATTGGTGCTATAGCCTTTTTCTCCGTCAACGGATGCAATGTCGAGTGCGTTTTGATAGGCTTCAAGGCTAAACGGGGCCTTGGCCATTTCTGCCCGTTCTTCTTGGGAGAGTTCTTCTACCTTGTCGTAAAATCCGGGAATGGTAATATGGTTGTTCTCGTCATGGAGGGAGGCGATCATTTTGGTAAGTGCATTGATCGGATTTGCCACGGCACCACCGTAGAGTCCTGAATGTAAGTCCCGATTGGGTCCGGTTACCTCTACTTCTACATAGCTAAGGCCCCGCAGTCCCGTAGTGATGGACGGTACGTCGTTGGCGATCATTCCGGTATCGGAAATCAGGATGATATCGTTGGCCAGTTTTTCACGGTTATTGGCTACAAAAACCCCCAAGTTGTTACTGCCTACCTCTTCTTCGCCTTCGATCATGAATTTTACGTTACAGGGCAATTGGCCGGTCTTGACCATAAATTCCAATGCCTTTACGTGCATGTACATTTGTCCTTTGTCATCGCAAGCGCCACGGGCGAATATGGCCCCTTCGGGATGGATTTCGGTTTCTTTGATGACCGGTTCAAAGGGAGGGGAGTTCCATAGCTCCACCGGGTCGGGGGGTTGTACGTCGTAATGGCCGTACACTAAAACCGTGGGAAGGTTTGGGTCTATCGTCTTTTCTCCGTAGACGATAGGGTAGCCATCCGTTTCACAAATTTCTACGGTATCGCAACCTGCATTTTCTAGCGCGGTCTTTACCGCTTCAGAGGTGTCGATAACATCTTGGGAGAAGGCGGAGTCGGCGCTGACCGAAGGTATGCGTAGTAGTTGTATGAGTTCATCTAAGAACCTTTGCTTATTTTTTTGAATGTAATCTTGTACGTTTTGCATGGAGCAAATTTAGAGTGTAATTTAAAAATACGAAAAAGAACGTTTTTATATGAAGGAAAATTTAGAGAATTAAAATTTTGCATTATATTTGCATCCCAATTTGATATTGGAAATGCAGGCGTGGTGGAATTGGTAGACACGCTAGACTTAGGATCTAGTGCCGCAAGGTGTGAGAGTTCGAGTCTCTCCGCCTGTACAACGGGAAGCCTTTCAGGAAACTGAGAGGCTTTTTTTGTGGGTGATGTTTCGGGGTGTGAAAGAATAAGGAGAGGCGAGAAGCCTGCTCCGCCTGTACAACGGGAATCCTGTCCCGAGCATGGCCTCGGGAAGCCTTTCAGGAAACTGAGAGGCTTTTTTTGTGGGTGATGTTTCGGGGTGTGAAAGAATAAGGAGAGGCGAGAAGCCCGTCCCGAGCATGGTCTCGGGAAGCCTTTCAGGAAACTGAGGGGCTTTTTTTGTGGGTGATGTTTCGGGGTGTGAAAGAATAAGGAGAGGCGAGAAGCCTGCTCCGCCTGTACAACGGGAATCCTGTCCCGAGCATGGCCTCGGGGAGTCTGCCTTTAATGTACATCATACAAAAGCCGACTTTTGACAGTCGGCTTTTTGCTTTTAAAACGTATGGCTTATGGATAATGCCTAACTATAGTTTTCTGATTTTTATATTTCTGAACCATATAGGGCTCGAATGATCTTGAAGACCGATATAGCCTGTCTTGAATTTTCCGTAATCCTTGCTGTTTTTCCATTTATCGGAATTCTTCTTTTCATACCATTCTTTAGACCATGGTTTAAAGGAAAGCAACTTTTTACCGTTAAGCCAATGTTCGACCCGTTCTGGGGTAAATACGATTTTTGAGGAATTCCATTCGCCCACGGGATGCAAAACCTTTTGCGAGGCATCGGGTGGGTGCATGGCATAGTCTGCACCGGTCTGTTGCAAGGGCTTTAATTCTTCAGGCTTGACCGTATACCCCAAGCTCTTGTTGTATGCCGTTAGGTCGTGTATTTCCGCATAGTTTTCATCATCGATGAGTTGGTATTCGGGAGATACTACGGGAGGACCGTCATAGCCTTCCTTTAAATGGTAGAATATACCGCTATTTCCGCCTTTTGGAAGTTTCCATTCAAGATACAGTTCAAAGTTTTCGAACTCTTCGGCTCCATAGATAATATCTTTTCCGCCTTTGTAGTTCTGTTCGAGTCCTAACTCGGTATCAAAGGTTAGGGCCCCGTCTTTTACGACCCAGCCTGGAGGTAGGGTTTCTCCGTTATAGGCACGCCATCCAGTGGTCGTTTTGCCGTCAAAAAGATAGATCCAGTCATCGGTTTCCGCAACTGCATCATTTGTGCTTTCAGCCGTTTTTGCCTCTTTTTTTGCCTCGGTTTTGCAACTGGCCAAGACCAGGGTAAATAGAAATAAGACAATAGTCTTTTTCATGGTTTTCGGTTTTATTGTTTTTTGTTTGTTTTGACATTTAAAATTTACGACAGACTTTTACATCTGCCGTAAATTGATATGTTATGGGCACTTACTGAAGGGTAGGGTCAAAAGTTCCTCCCCAATTGATATTCTGTTCCAATGCGGTGTTTCGGTCTAAAACACCTTTTTGAATTGGGAAAAAGTAATAGTTTTCAGGAAGTGTACTTGTTTGCACTCCCGAGCGCGGTACCTGTAGTACGGAGTATTTGAAGTTCGATTCTTCAAGTTCGTAGGTGTCGGCCAAGCCTCGCGCCTTTCCTATGGCCATTTCACTTTCATCGGCTTCAATGGCAATAGCTTCGACCCCTTCTTTTGTGGTGCCGTTAAGACGGTCCAATAACCGGAGTCTTCTTAAATCCCAAAAACGAAACCCTTCAAAACAAAATTCGATGTTTTTTTCCGCCAATATGGCTTCTCTTACTTCCTCTCTGCTAGAAGCGGTAATTCCATAATTACCATCGGTGCCCGGTTCGATGCCGGCTCTTTCACGAATTTGTTTAAGAATACTCAAAGCGGTGCCAGAATCGCCTGTTTCATTGGCCGTTTCAGCATAATTGAACATTACTTCGGCAAAGCGCATGACCACATAGTCTAGGTCGTATTGTTGTACTTCGGCCTGGGTCAGGTTAAGAAGGCTGTTCTTTAAAATAAAGAAGCCTGTATATCGATCTAGGTTGGTAGAGTTTGTATTGGCATTGGGGTTGATTCCAAAATCATCCAATTCATGGGCAATTCCCAACGCGGTATACTGTCTTCTGCCGGTTTTACCGGAAACTTCATAGGTCTTTCCGTTCCAAACGATAGATTTATCGAATCTAGGATCTCGGTTTTTCCAATAATTCTGAAGAAACTCTTCATCTGACATGTTATAGATACTGAGTGGATCATTGTAGAGCCTTCCGTCTTTCATTGGAAATTCCTTTACAAATTCCCAAGTAGGGCATGCACTTGCCGCTCCTCTACTTTCGGAGCCCGGACGGACACCATGGTCCCATGCGGCAGTTTTGTTCGGGTAGGTGTTTATGACGGAGAATACCACCTCTTTGTTACGTTCCTCTAACGCGATATTAGCGTAGTCGTCAACGAGTCCGTAACCTTGTCCCAACAATGATTCATAGGCCAGTTTATTGGCGGTATGGGCTTCTTGCCAATACGCGTTGTCCCATGGCTGGGAAGGATTGAATTGTGGAGAGGCTTTGTAAAGCAGCACTTTTGCTTTGAAAGCTAGGGCGAAATTGCCATCTATCTTTCCGTATTCGCTTGATGCAGATACAATATGTTCAGGAAGAAGTTCGATCGCCTTATCAATGTCTTCTTGAATAAAATCGAAGCATTCCATGGTAGAATTTCTAGGAACATTAAGCTCGTCTTCGTACCTGTCTTGAGGTATTTTTATGTAAGGTACGCCCCCATGGTACTTGACCATGTTGAAATAGGTGTACGCTCGCATAAAAAGTGCCTGACCGATAATGTTGTCCTTTACCGGTTGCGGAAGTGTTCCGCTTTCAACATCGATAAGGGCTTGGTTAATGAGACGGATCCTAGAGTAATCCCAGTTTTTGAAATTTCCGTTTGAAATGGTGATCCTATCGGCATACCATTCTATGCCCGCCAGTTGTTGGCTTAATTTATCGGCGCCGGAATTCCAATTGCCGAACATGGAATATAAATTGACCATGTAGGCATTGGCCAGGTTTTCATCGTTCCAAACGGCCTCAGGGCTGTAGTTGTTAATATCCTCTATATCGAGAACATCTGAGCAGCTCGACAAAAAAGTAAAAAGTCCAAATAAGTATATAAGTTTTTTCATTTCGATCGATTAAAATTTAAAGTTCATTCCAATAGAGTATGATTTCATTACGGGGTAGGAGTCGTAATTTTTCTGTTCTGGATCATGAAACTCGGTAATGTCTGAAATAGAGAAGATGTTCGTTCCGTTGAGGAAGACTTGTGCGCTTGAGATGCCGATGGTTTCGACAATGTCTCTTGGAAGGCTGTATCCTAAGTTTAGGTTCTTAAGTCTAACATAAGCGCCGTCATGTATCCAAAAAGAGGTAGCCCCTGTACCGGATTCATACCAGTTTCGTCCTACGACCCTTGGGTATTCGGCATCTGGATTTTCGGGAGTCCAGACATCACTGGCCCAAATAGGGTAGTATGGACGGACTGTACCTCCGTGTTGCCGCATTCCGGCCCCTTCTTGGTTGCTTATGATACGATCGTAATTGCTGACACCTTGAAAGTGGGCATCTAGTGTAAAATTCCCCAGGCCGAAGTTAAAGCCAAAGCCATAGTTGATCCTAGGGGTGGCATTTTCTGAAAGCAATTGAAAATCGTTTCCATCAATTTTGCCATCCGGACCCTTGGAATAGCCATCCCCTCTAATATCCTCAAAATAAAGTCCCCCTAAATAAGGATCTCTACCGAATTGGGTAAAGCCATCGGCAAGAAGGCCGTCTAATTGCTCTTGTGTACGAACAATACCCATCGATTTTAAGCCGAAGATGCGGTTTATGGGTTGTCCGATTTGTGATTCGGACTCCCTTAATCCACCCGGTTCGAAAATGGGGTCTTGATCAATTTTGTCCCATTGATCTTTCGCGTACCCTATATTTCCGTATATCGAATATTTAAATTTTCCATCTTCTGAAAAATCACGCCACATGACCGAAAGTTCACCGCCGCGCCAAGATCTTTCCGCGTAATTCTCCGGTGCTAAAGACTGACCGTAATTATCAGGAAGGGTTACTAATCTTGAACCTAAAATATCGACTTCCTTTTTATTAAAGACATCGATGGATCCCACCAGTTTCTTTCCAAAGGTTTCAAAATCGATACCTGCATTATATGTAGTGGAAGTGGCCCATGTCAGGTTGGGGTTGGGGGTCGATCCGGGGCCTATACCGCGGTACAGGTCGTTTCCGAAAATATAACTGCCGTTGTTCTGGTATGTATTCATAAAAGAGAACGGTGATATTCTATTGTTGTTGACATCTAAGTCATTACCGGTGGTACCGTAGGAAACCCTTAATTTAAGCTCGTTCAACCAATTGGTCTCAGGTATAAACGACTCTTCGGAGATTCTCCAGGCACCGGAAAAAGAAGGGAAAAAGCCCCAACGTCCTTCTTCGGGAAACAAGGTATTTCCATCGTACCTAAATGAAAATTCGGCGATATAACGTTCCTTAAAATCGTAATTGGCCCGGCCTATTATTGATTGTCTAGCCCCTATTTCTTCATATCCTCTTCCGTATCGTCGTTCCGCATCGGTCGAGTATACAAAGTCTTGGTCGTAATTGGTTACCGGGTCTTCTGCCTTGGCATAAGCCCCGTAAAGACCGTTTTCTGCCTGTTCGAATACTACCATGGCACTCACTCCGTGTTTGCCAAAGGTATTTTTGTAGTTAATGAACCAATCTGCCTGATATTCCCAAGAAGTATTTATGTTATAACTTATAAATTCTTGATTTTGGCTGAAAGTAAAGGTGTTGGTTTTGTTGGGGTCTGGAGGTGCGGGAATAAATCGGTTTCCGTCGGGATCGGCTTGGTTGAAAACGTAGTTTTCTTGGAAGGTCAAAAAGTGCTTACGCATGTAATCTTCCGCCAAATAGCTTCCTACGAATTTAGTGGATAGTCCGGGAACAAAATCGTCTAAATCGATATCCAAGGAAATTATGGAGCTAAGCTGTCTCTTTCTGGTCTTGATATATCTATCACCGACTATTTGGTCGATTACACTCCATGCCAACCAGCTTCCCATAGGGGTTTGTACTGGGTAGTCGGTAATCTGGTTGCTGGGAGTGCCATTGGCTTCAGTGTAAAATGGATAGGTCTTAGGCCAGTTAAATGTAACCCGGTATAAATCGGAGACATCATAATCGTCATCTGGGGAAAAAGGCCAGTAAAAACGATCGTGGTTTTGTTGGCTTGCCGCTATATTTACATCTAAGGTTATACTTTTTGAAAGTTTGGCAGAGACGTTCGACCTAAGGTTGAACTTGTCGTAATCAAGTCCTTTGAACGAACCTTCTTCGCTGCGGTAACTGGCAAGGGTGTAATAGGTTACCGCCTTACCTCCACCGGCTACACTCATTGAATAATCAAGACTTGAGGGGTTTCTCCAAATAAAATCGTTGACGTTGTAGCTCTTATCTTTGAAATAGTCAAATTCAACATCTCCATTGGGAGGTGTTGTTCCGTTGAATTCGGCGACACGGTTTTGATAGATCAGTTCATCCGTTGCCGTAGTCAGATCGGAAAGAAGGGTCTGTGTAGGCTGTGAAGACGAATAGGAGGTCTGAAAGTTGAAAACCGGTTTTTGTTCGACACCCTTTTTGGTGGTGACCAGTACAACGCCGTTACCGGCCCGAGATCCATAGATAGAAGCGGTGGCCGCATCTTTTAAGAAGCTCAATTGGTCTACTTCGTTCGCATTAAGGGCGTCAAAGGCCTCTTTGTCCCTTACGATACCATCGATTACATACAGGGGTTCGCCAAAACTCCCCCTAATTCGAATACTTGAAGAGGCTCCCGATAAACCGGAAGAGTTGGTGATGTTCACTCCAGGGGCGCGACCGGCAAGTGTGTTTGACAGATTGTTTGTTGGAATCTCATTTAATTCCTCTGTTTTGATAGTGGTTATAGCGCCTGTTAGGTTCACTTTCTTCTGTGTACCATAACCTACAACGACTACTTCCTCTAACCCAGAAGCACTTTCCTGCAAGACAACGTCAATCTCATTTCGCCCGTTTATGGCTATGTTTTGGGTAGCGAAACCGATATAATAGAATTCAAGGCTGGCGTTTTCATCGGTTACATTAAGTACGTAATTACCATCAAAGTCACTCTGGGTGCCGTTGGTGGTTCCTTTCTCAACAATGTTAGTACCTGGTAAGGGAACGCCTTGGTCGTCTACGACCGTACCGCTGACCTGAAACTTTTGTTGGTTACTTCCTGTATCTTCTTCCGGTACCTTGGGTTGTAATAGCCGTTTATTGCGAAGTACGATCTGTTTTCCGGATATCTTATAACTGATGTCTGTTTCAGATAAGAGGTTTTCCAATACGGTAAACAATGGGGTTTGGGTGACGCTAATGGTCACTCTTTTCTTGTAGTTGACCTCATTATCTTTATATATGAATTTGTAATCTGTTATAGTTTCGATTTGGTTCAAAGCTTTTTCCAGACTAACATCTTCAAGGTTTAAGGTAATCTTCTCATTTTGTCCATACGTGGAATTTGCATGGATTTGACAAAGAGAGAATACCAAAATAATGATGCTTATTTTCATTTTCATTTCATAGCATAGCTTAATAGGAATAGATTTCCTATTGATGGTTCGTTTTTTCATTACTTTTGTGTCTCGTTATGTGGTTATTAATTTATCCACACCCTAATCGGGAAATGTTAGCGCATTTTCCGATTTTTTATTTGAAATGAACAAATGTCAGGTGTCACTAGCTGTAAATTCTATAGAAGGGTCATTTCATATGGGTTTCTGGTTTTAAGGGTTAATAGTTACTTGGTTGTTGGCGATGGTGTAATCGATTCCGTAATTGTCTTTAAATGTTTTGAGGACCTCGTCTAAGGTTTTGTTGTTGAAGCTGGCAGTAAACAATTCTTCGTCAAGTTCAGGGTTCTTGTTTGTAATGTGTACGTTATAGTGTCTTTCAAGCTTCTTTATGATGTTTTTAAAGGAAAGATGCCTGAAAATCACATCGCCGTTCATCCAAGCGGTGTATATGGAAGTTTCGGCATTTTCTACCATTATTTTCCGGTCCGCCTTATTCAATGAGGCCAAGTGACCAGGGGTCAATAAGGTAGACGTTTCCTTATCATTGACATCCTTATGGCGAAGCTTTACCGAACCTTCGACCAATACCGTGTTTGTAGAGTTGTCCTCAGGGTAGGCCGACACATTGAATTTTGTGCCTAGAACCTTGATGTTGAGTCCGTTTGTATTTACGATAAAGGGCTGTTTTTTATTTTTTGTTACTTCAAAGAAGGCTTCGCCTGTTAGAAATACTTCACGATTTTTATCCTTGATAAATTTTACGGGATATCTAAGCGAAGTTCCCGAATTCAAAACCACGTGGCTGCCATCGGAAAGGATAAGGTCGAAACGTTTACCGTACGGAACGGTAAGGGTGTTGTATGTTAGTTCGTTTAGGGGGGCTTTGTTGCTATACTTTAATTTATTGCCTTGCTGGGTTCCTATCATGTTACCCTTGGAATCCTTTACCTCTGATAGTCCATCTTCTTCGATGACCTGAACGGTCCCGTTTTCCATTTTAAGGGTAATGACATCTGCTTTTTTGTCTTTTTTACAATCCGAGACAACTTTTGGCGAAGGGGTATATGGGTTTCTATCGATATATAAGTAGGTGCATCCAAAGACTATAGCGAGCATGGCGGCGTACTTCAGGGAATTGGCCCAAAGTTTTTTCCTTTTGCCTAGAGCGCTCTGGGCGATGTTTTTCCTATATTGGATGTACCCTTCTTCAACTTTGGAAGTATATTTGGTCTCGTCAAAAGTAGAGACGATATATTCGGCTTTGAGACGGTTGAACTCCTCCTTGTTTTTTTCGGAAGAATTGATCCAATCTTCCACATCTTTTACTTCTTCGGAAGAAGCCGTGTGGTTCAGGTATTTTATGATTGTTTCGTGCTCCATAGTATGGATTATACTATATAGACGATTAAGTAAGGGGGGATACCTAAATGAAATCGAAAAATATTATAAAAAGAGGGTCAAAAACTCCTTGAGATGAAGTCTCATGTGTTTTAAAGCATTGGAAATGTGGTTGTCTACCGTTCTTTTTGAAATGTCTAAGGCCTTAGCTATTTCATAGTGATTCATGCCTTCGACCCTACTCTTCAAGAAAACGTTTTTACACTTTTGGGGAAGTGCTTCGATGGCAAGCTTAATTCGCTTCTCCAAGTCTTTTTCTAAAATGGAAGAAGCAGTTTCATCCATGATGAACTGATTTTGGAAGGCCCTTTTCTTCTCGGAGTAGTTTTTGGAAAACAAATCTTTGACCTTTTCATGCTTAAGTTGGTCTAGGCAAGCATTTTTGGTCATGGTGAAAAGGTAATTGTTGAGGTTGGTGACTTCGCCAAAATTATGTTTCCGCTCCCATACTTTCAAAAATAGGCTTTGAACTACGTCTTCGGCTTCTTGTTCGGAACCAAGATAACCTTCGGCAATATGTAAGAGTTTATCATAATAAATTCGAAAAAGAGCTTCATAAGCAGTTTGATCGCCTTTTTGCAATAGGTGTAAGAAGGAGTCAAGGTTGGTATTTGGCTTATTGTCTTTCAGAATGGAGCGGTCTATAATCGACTAAAATAGTAATAAATTGTTAATTTTTTAATAAATTATCTAGATGTACTTTGGTTTTGATGAATTTCTTTAAATGAGTTGTGTTATTTTATTATTAAGGCTCAAAACAAGAGCCTAAAATTAGGATTTTGTAGCGCTAGGGCTAAGGAGGAGCCTGTAGAGTACATTTCGGGAAGCCTTTGAGGAAACTGAGAGGCTTTTTTTGTGGGTGATGTTTTGTGGGGTGAAAGAATAAGGAGAGGCGAGAAGCCCGTCCCGAGCATGGTCTCGGGAAGTCTCTCCGCCTGTATGAATACAGAAACCTTTTATTTTATTGGGGAGTTGTCGTTTTTAAAAGTTTAGCGCTATGAAGAACACAACCGGTAAAATTAAAATGAGGATGTAAATACGCAAAAGTTAGTCTTTCGGGCCCCGCTAGCTTTCGTCTGTGAAGAGTTTCAATGACTAAAGTGCTCCAATGTTTATCTATATCCCTCACTTTGTAGGCCTCATATACGTTTCCCGATCGCTTGGAAAGTTCGAACACTTTCTCATTTATATTGATAATTAATCTTTAAGAGGGTTTAGAGGTGTACATGCGAGTAAAACGTTTAATAATAAAAAAGGGTGTCTAACTAAATAAACACCCTTTTTCCAATTAAACTAACTCAACAATTTCTCTATGGTCTCAAGCTTGCTTTGGATATACTTATGTTATCCATATAGAATCTGGTAGCCGTGGTGTTGCTTGCGTTATATCCTCTGATCGAAAAGGTTTGTGGAGCCTCTGAAGAGAACTGTACCAGCTGTGAACTATAGACCCATTCACCCGCAGGAATGGCTGTAAGGTCAGGATTTGGCCCTACCCCCCAATCAACATCGGGGAACCAGAAAAACCGCACATCCGCATTGAACATATCACCTGTGTCGGGAGGGTTGACAGATTCTACATATACCCATATACCTATTTCGTACCATTGTCCGGTTTCGAAGCTAAAGGGTATGGCTGCATTGTCGGAATCTACATTGGCGATGATCATTCCCCCGTTTGGCTGCATTTCTACATAAGCACTTTTGGCACCGTCATAGGTTTGGGCCGTTGAAATTTCAAAGGTGTAGCCATCATAAGGAGCTCCCCACCATTGGTATGGCCAATTTGCGGCAGTGTAATTTTCGAAGCTATAATCAAAAGCGCTTCCTTCAAAGATGTTCTCTCCCTTGAATACTACCTGTTGGTCTGTAAAACTCTCTGCGGGGTATGCATCCGTAGTAGCCATACTTCCTGCGGTATAGGAAACGGTAACCGTATCATCATTATAAATCTGATTGCCCGCCAACTTAATGATTACCAAATTACCTTCATCAGGATCGACGGTAACACTTTCTATGGTTACGGGCACATCGGCACCACCGTTTACGACGCTTACGCTAAAGTCCTCTGGGTTAAGTGTCGACTCTTCCATTTCACGACTAAAGTTCAAGGCTATATTCCCGTCTTTTTCGTTAACGGCATCCAAGGTTACGGGTTCTGTGGAAGGAATGATGGTGATTAGATTTTTATAGGTGACCTCGGTTCCTCCTTCCGGTCTTTCCCTGTTCGCGGCAAAGCTAAAATCATAAGATCCCAACTTTTTGTACTTTACATCCAATTCATTCTCGAATACTTCCGAAGATTCCGGGTCGCCCCCGTTCACGGTCCAAATATAATTTTCAGGTTCTCCCTCGGTAGCAACTGTGTACCTGACCGTAGAACCGGCCATAACTTCATTTTTAGCGTTGTCGCCTATGGTAAGGGCATCTCCTAAAGTTCCATCGCTGTTTACGATATTGGCGGAAATGGAAACTTTTACCGCTCCTAAAACCCTAACAATAAAAGTAGTGTCCAGTTCTTTGCCCATTTTGGTGGTACCTACATAGGCATCGCTCTGAAACGTTTGTTGAAGTTTTACCTCATGGTCACCTATTTTTTTGAAATAGGCCCTAACGGTGGCTTCGGAAGAGGTCGCGTCATTGTCGGAACCGGCAATGTCGACAACACCTTCGGGAAAGGTCCAGGTCCTGTTCTCCACACCTGTGGAAACATCCCCAAAAGTGATGTCTTCGTTCAGGTTCACTTTATTGTCAAAATCCATTTCGGAGGTCATTACCACCCTATGGCTGGTTTCTGGTAAAGCGACATCGTCTGCAGGGTCATCATCACAGGACAGCCCTAGTATCATTAGGCCTAAGCCCAGTAGTGTCGGCAATTTGAATTTATATCCTAGTTTCATAATTTTTATTTTTTTGTTTATAAACCATCGTTTGTTTGAAGCTCCGCGGCCGGAATGGGGAAATAGTCAAATTCGGCTGGATTATAGTTCTGTGAGCTGAACAGAAAATCTGGTCTTGTATGTTGTACAATGAACAATGGCGCTTGTTCTTCAATAGTTTCAAAGTTGTTTATTCTCCACTCTTCATCGGCCCTTAACTCATCATAGACCTCTTGAACAATGCCCCATCGTACCAAATCTTTGTATCGATGGCCTTCATAACATAATTCCAAAGGTCTTTCTACACGTTGTAGGTGGGTGAGAACGTTTTCCGCTGTTGGGGCGACATAGGGCTGGGTACCATGTACCTGTTTGCTAATATGTAGCTGGGGAAAGGTATTGCCATTGTCGGCAAGGTATTGTTTCAGGGTAATAACTCCTGCCCTTGCCCTGACCATATCGATATAATCGATGGCTTGGTCAACAGAACCTCCGGAATTCAATAGGGCCTCTGCGTACATTAAAAGCACATCTGCATAACGGATATGCCTAAAGTTGATTCCTGATCGGCTCAAACCGTCCTCGTTGGTCAAATGATACCAATTGGAATGTTTTTTTACATAACTACTTTGGCCATAGGCCCATCCTTTTGCCCCAGGTTCATCGCCGTAATAAAGACCGTCGGCATTACTTGGAACAATAGACCCATACATTCTTTGAGACTGTATAAAACCGTTGTTGACCGGATTGCTAGGGTCTATCTCGTCGCTAAGAAACAATTCGTGCATGTAATAGGTAGGCAATACCGTGTTATACGCACCGTAGTTCAATTGTCCCGTGGCCCGGGCCAATGAACTTGCTTCGGCACCCGATTCAAAACTGTTGTCGTCAACGGCATCCCCACCTGCACCGGGGTTTAAATCGGCACTGTAGGCTACTTCGAAAATAGACTCTGAATTAAACTCGGTATCATGTCTGAAGTTGTCATTTACATTGTCGGTAAGCTCATAAATATCAGAATCGATAACACTTTTGAACAGACCGGCGGCGGTAGACCACTCCTTACCATATAAATAGACCTTGCCCAATAAAGAAGTGGCAGTGCCCCAGGTTACCCTAGCCTTGTTAGCGGCGTCCCAAGTGCGGGGCAAATGCGCTTTTGCAAATTCAAGATCAGGAATTATGATGGAGTTCGTTATTTCCTCTATTGAAGAAAATTTTCCAGGTAGGTTGTCAACACCCTCGATCGCTTCCGTCCTTATAATTCCACCTCCGAAAGTGTGTGCCACTTCAAAGTAAAAGAAGGCCCTTAAGAACCTGGCTTGTGCCTCGATTACTTCTTTTTCCCCTTCGGAAAACAGACTGCCATCTGCATTCGCTATATTATTGATGACCTGATTGGCCCTGAATATACCGATGTAAAGTTGCGACCACTTGTCTTCTATTTGACTGGCCCCATCATTATAGGTTAAATTTCTGAAAGCAAAGGGGCCGTACCAAGATTCGGTGCCCGCTTCATCGCCCAACATCATCTCAAATTGCAAACCCCCACCACTGATAGCCTGAAATTGTGTTGCTCCATAGACCGTGGTCAATGCCGAATTGAACTGTGTCGGTGTTTCCCAGAAAATATCCGTTGTAATCGTGTTCGGATTAACCTCGTTCAACCATTCGTCTTCACTACAGCCTATAAGCAAGGTAGCCATGGAAAGAAGGGTCAACCCAATAAGTTTAAATGATTTCGTTTTCATCTTGTTTCAATTTTTTATTAGAATTTAACCTGTAAACCGAGTAGGAATCTCCTAGCTACCGGATAGTTGCCTATGTCTACGCCTCTGGTGCTTAGTCCGTTACCTCCAATTTCGGGGTCAAAACCTGTATAGTCGGTTATGGTAATAGGGTTCATGGCGGACAGGTACAATCTTAACTTGTTCAATCCGATGGATGAGGTA
Source organism: Zobellia galactanivorans (assembly GCF_000973105.1). Lineage (NCBI taxonomy): Bacteria > Pseudomonadati > Bacteroidota > Flavobacteriia > Flavobacteriales > Flavobacteriaceae > Zobellia > Zobellia galactanivorans. Next base: position 2,686,271 of record NC_015844.1, read on the forward strand.
GTTTCAGAAGGAATGGTATACCCTAAAGTGATATTCCTTACCCGAAAATAAGTTCCGTCCTCCAGCCAATAATCTGATCTTGCCCGTACGTTATTGCCGTACGAATCTTGTCTGAATGTCGGTATATCCGAATTCGGATTTTGTGGAGACCACATGTTATATTGCTCCAGATGCCTTCCTTTTGTATAGGCCAGATATCTTGAACCGTTAAAGATCTCGGCTCCTCCCGAAAAGTAATTTTGAACGAAGAGGTCAAAACCTTTATAGGCAAGGTTAAAGTTGAGGCCTATCTCGAATTCGGGTTGGCCGGATCCTTTATAAACCCTATCGTTATCGTCAATTACATTGTCACCGTTCTGGTCTACATAGCGCATATCGCCCAGTTTGGCCCCGGAATAAATGGTTTTATAGGCATCCAGTTCCTCTTGGGTCTTGATCACACCATCGGTCTCTACCAAGAAAAAGGCACCGGCCTCGTAGCCCACGGCGTTGAAGGTGGTGTAGTCCACCCCCGTCCCTAATGTGACGGATGGTCGGGCGCCCCCGTATCCCCTTTCGATTCCGTTAAGGTTGGTGATTTCATTTTTGTTTGTCGTAAAGGTTGCCGAAACGTCCCAAACAAGCTCGTGGTCCAGCCCCCCTTTGTACGATGCCGCAAGTTCAATGCCCCTGTTGGTCATATCCCCTGCATTTACGAAAATGGGGTTGTACGTGCCTACGTCCCTTGGCTGACTTGTTCCTGCGGAAGGAGGTGTCGATAAAGGAAGAAGCATCTCTTTTCTTTCGTTTTCATAAACGTCTGCAGTGAAGGTAAACCGGTTATTGAACATCGAAAGGTCCAATCCAATATTTTTTGAAATCTTGGTTTCCCATTTCAGGTCGCTATTTGAAATTCTTCTTTGAACATAACCTGGTGTTAGGCTTTCGGCATCGTCAAACAGATAATTTACCCCTGTTTCTATTTGGGTAGCGGTAGAATATGCGGCAATACTTTGATTTCCGACTTCGGCCCAGCTACCCCTTAGTTTAAGGTTGCTTATTTTGTCGCTGTTCTTTAAAAAGTTTTCGTCAGAAATATTCCATCCTATAGAAACTCCCGGAAAAACACCGTACTTGTTTTCTTTGGAAAAATTGGAGGAGCCATCCCTTCGTATACTCGCCGAGAATAGGTATTTACCGTCATAGTTATATTGTAATCTTCCCATTAGACCACTTAAGGTATTGGTATAATCGTAACTGGTCGGGGTTATTCCATTTTGTCCGGCACCCAAGGAAGGGGTCTCATTACTTAAAAGACCTATCACCCCAACACCTACTTCTTTCGATTTGAATTTCTCATAAGAGAGAACCCCGGTAGCATTGAAGTTATGTTTTCCGAAATCGGTATTAAAGTTCAATATGTTCTCCATTGTATTTCGCTCGTTCCAAACATAATCTTCAGATAGTATGGCATCTTCCCTTGATGCCGTAGCGTTAAAGGAACCATCGAGATTGGTTACCAAATATTGGGGTTGAAGAAATTTTCTTTGGTAGTCCCAATTGTTTCTGCCCAAGTTGAGTTTGTAGGTCAGGCCATCTAGAATCTCATATTCCATGTTTATGGCAATATTGTTGCTCTTTACCTTTCTTTTATCGCTATTCTTCAATGTACTTGACAAATAGCTATAGGCGATGGCGTTTCTTACAGGAAGTACTACTTCGTTTTCCCCTGTTTGCGTCAGGCCGTTCAAAGGAGGTTGCCATGGTTGTTGCCAAACGGCATATTCATACAGTCCCCAAGGTTCTTGGGTAGTGTTTTCGTAGGTTAGGCCCAAGCTTCCGAAAAGCTTGAACTTTCCTTTGGTGAATTGTGTGTTCAACCTTGTGCTCAAACGGTTAAAACCAGAGTTGATCATTACACCATCTTGATCGTAGTAGTTGGCACTGAAATTCATGGAAAGGTCTTTCGTTCCTCCATTGACCCCTACCACGTAATTCTTAAGAAGGGCATTGTCGTTCTGTACGGCGCTGACATAGTCACTGTCGTATTTTAGCGCATCAGGATTGAAGAAGAAAATTAGCGGGTCGCTTCCTAGGGCCTCCAACATTATTTCTTCGTGATACATTTGTTGTGTAGTATTCATCAAAGGGATACCGGAGGTTATATTTTGGATCCCGGTATAGGTGCTAAAGTCTACTTCTACCTTTCCCTCTTTCCCTCTTTTTGTAGTAATCAAGATAACCCCGTTGGAAGCCCTTGTTCCATAAACGGCCGCAGAAGCACCGTCTTTTAGAACGTCTATGGATTGGATCTGTTCCGGGGCAATATTCGGGGTGCCCTCAAAGGGGATGCCGTCAACAACATACAAAGGCGTGTTGGATCCCAATAGTGAACCTAGCCCCCTGATTTGAATGTTTGCGGAAGCACCGGGCCTACCATCGCTCGCTTGGACGTTAACACCTGCTATCTGCCCTTGAATGGATTCCCCAAGGTCGGAAACCGGCGCCTTTTCGATAATATCGGATTTTAGTCCGACGACCGCTCCGGTCACTTCCTTTTTTCGTTGTGTACCATAACCTACTATGACCACCTCGTCCAATTGTTGGGTGTCCTCTTGCATCACAATCGATATGGGCGTTGAAGTAGAAGTAATGGTCTTTGATACCTTCTTAAAACCGATATAAGAGAAGTCGAGTACCTCTCCTTCACTTGCCTCGATTTCAAAATTTCCGTCAAAATCGGTGGCGGCACCCCTGGTCGTACCGTGTACCATAACGGTAACCCCTGGAATGGGAACCCCTGCGTCGTCCTTTACATTTCCGGTAACAGTTTCCTGAGCCAGTAAATTGCCATGCCCCAGGAAATTAAATAACAGCAAAATCACGACTAAATAATTTAGTTTACGTTTTTTTCTTTTCATAATGCTACGTTAAGTGGTTTAGAAAAATTATCAATAACTGATAAAACAAGAATAGTTATGGTTGATAATTGCGAATAAATGAATTATTGTAGCCAAAAATATGTATTTGATAAAAGGATTGATCAAATGTAAACTTGATAAAAACTAGACATCAATTTAACGATCGGAGGTTGATCAAAAAAAACATCAGTAGTTTTCTACCCAAAACCAGGGCCATAAAACCATTTGGTCTCATCTGAAACATGCGTTCACTAAGCTGTTCCCCATTTTAAATGATCGAGATAGGCCCAAACTATGTGAAGACATGTAAAAAAGAGGGATTCGGCGCGTTTGAGGAACATGGACCCGACATTATCACAATGCACAAAAAAAATGAGTTGTTCAGATTTTGTCTAGGCTTTTGGCAGCGCCCATTGAGCCAATTTACTAAGCTGAAATTAGGTTGGGTTCTCCGAATCGACAAACAGAGGTTTAGACAGCACCATTGACCAAAGAAGGGATCAAACAAAGACAATAGGCATATGTTTGTATGCCCTTGACATTTTAATACTGGCCATTAATTAGACCAATATAACTAGGTTGTTTATATTCGGCAAGACCCGATTGGCTCAGGTGCTTTTTTGGGAACAGTGTCTTGTGCCCCATATTTCCGAGCAAACGTCTTACCCATTTATGGTTGACCACATATTCTTTTCCTGCCAACATGTTCAGCAAGGAGAGCAGCCCTTCGGCAAGGAAGGTGGTCGCGTGCCTGTCTATCGGTCCCGTAATCTTCAGGGTTTTGGGAGACACCCCGGTCGGTAATAAAGGCTTGAACGGTTTACCTGTAAAATGGAACATTGGCTGCCAGCACTCATCCCTTTCGGCGTTTTCCTTATTAATTGCTTCCTTTCCATAACAGACCTGTTCTCTTGAAGCTTTTTTTTAATAGTCGTTCCCGACTTTCAACTGGCCAATTTGGCATAGGGTTTCTCGTTGTCGGTTTCTTTTCCCCTTTCTTGGGCACTATCCCCAAATGCCTTGGAACTGTTCTCCAAAAACTCTTTCTTCCATCTCGATATCATAACACCGCTGACATTGAACCTCTCGGTTCGGCCGGCGTGCAACGTATCTTAATGGCCTCAATGGAAACATTTGCCTTGAACCGGGGACTGAATTTTATGCGTTTTCCTTTCATGATCTTGGTTGAATTTAAACTTTCGTTTTTAACCAAGCCACTGGTACGGTTTTAAGGTAGTATTACAGTAAATTGTAATGGGGAGAACTCTTCGTAATCGCTAATAAACTCAATGGTAGCCAAAATTTTATACCATTCACGGCCATCTCGTATTTTCTGGAACCTTATTTTTGATCAGGCTGTCATCATAGTTCTAAAAACCTTTATGGGGCAATTTGGGGCAAAACCAACAGCGGTACCCGGGTTTGAAAGCATGTGTTGCGCAGTATAGGCTCCCGTAGTAGCTTTTGAAAGAAGCCGTGTTTTGTATTTAAAAGGGAGACCATACCGATATTGGGGTTTTCTTTTTCCAGAAAAAGTAGGGTTGAGGCGACCGAATTTTTCATTTCCAATTCTATAAAATTAGTATCGACCTCATTTAAAATGTGTTTTAGAACACTTTTATTGGCTTTCTGCTCGTCACTCAGTTCCTTTTCGGTATGAATATGTGCGATGGAAACCGTTGTATTCCAAAGTTTTGAAATGGCGATAAGTGGGGCTACTTCAGAGGGGGTAAAAGTATGTTTGTAATCACTTGCAAGGGTGATTGTATCCGGAAGGTCATAATCGTAATCTTCGGGTACGGCAATGACGGCACATGGATGGGCGAGGTATTTGAGGACATCTACCGTATTGCTTCCTAAGAAGACCTCGTGCAATGTAGAGTATCCCTTGCTTCCCATAAAAATATAATCTACCGCATTATCTATTGCCGTTCGGTTGATAAGATTCAAAACGGAATCGGTCTCGAATATGGTTTGGAAACGGTGCTTGGTATTGTTGTTTTTCCTTTCCGTATGTTGTGTCAAGCGTTCTAGGTTCTTTATTGCATCCAACCTTGTTCCAGGGGCCGATGGGACGTCGTGATAGGCGTGAAGCAGATAGAAGGTGCACTCTTCGTTTTCAAAAAGAAAAAGGGCATAATCTATTGCATTTTGGGCGTTAGCTGAAAAATCGGTGGGTAAGACTATTTTTAGCATAATGACTTTTTTATAGATTAAAATTATTCATGTACCGTTCAAAATACTATGATATGGATCAGGAAAGGGGGAACATATTGCACCGGCCTAGGAATGTTATAGAAAAGCCGACCGCCCGTTTACGGAAATAGGGGTCAAATTTAAAGGGCGTCATCGGTAGACCCAATGTGAATTATTAATATTCAACGGAAAGACCTGTTACGATCCAAGGCGGATATCAGGTTTTGGGATATAAGATATAGGGGAGGAGGAAAAGGAAACGTTTAATTATGCAGGGGACGTTCTGGTACTTATCTGAATTTTTGTTTTTTGCAATCCGAAACCCCAAAGATAAAGGGCGCAATGAAGTAAGAGCTTATGTTTTGGAGATAGCTAAGTGCATCGAAGGGTTCATTAAATCGCTTGCTTTGAATATTTTCCAGGTGTGACGCCATATTTTTCCTTAAAGAGTTTATTGAAATGGGAAGTGCTCTTAAATCCTGTTAGTTCACAGGTTTCCTGAACGGAGAGCTTTTCGTGAATCAATAGGTTGGCCGCCTTTTTAAGGCGATAATTCTTTAATAGTTCATAGGGGGTCTGGTCGGTTAAAACCTTTACTTTTTGATAAAAATGGGTGCGGTTCAGATAGAGCTTTTTGGCCAGACTGTTTAAATCTAGGTTTTGATTGTCTACATTTTCTTCGATTAAACTATACAGTTTATCAAGAAAGGCATTGTCGTTTCTACTGTTTTTGTTGTCTTTGGTCAATGGAATGCCTATTTGGTACCTTTCGCTTAAGCGCTTACGGTTGGTCAATAGGGCTTCGGTTGTGGTAATCAGCCTTTGTGGGTCAAAAGGTTTTTTTATGTAGGCATCGGCTCCATCTTTAATACCACGTATATGGTCTTTTATATTGGTCAACGCAGTTAAAAGAATTACCGGAATGTGACTGGTCTGCAAATTGGATTTAATGTTCACGCAAAGGTCTAGACCGTTCATTTCCGGCATCTGTATGTCGCTGATTATAATATCGGGCCACTGCTCTTTCAGGGCCTCTAAACACTCTTTTCCGTTTCTAAAACTCTTTACCCTAAAATATTGCGATAGCAATTCAGTTACATAGGTTCTCATTTCTAGATTGTCTTCCACGTAAAAAATTAAGGACTCGGAGAACTTTCCGCTTACTTTTACTTGAACGGGAGCATTTTCGTTTGCCTGGTCACGGTGGAAGGCAATTTCTTTTTCTTCAGGGAGTTTTATTTCTTTTAACGAGAGTTTATCTTTGGTGGATTGACTTTTTACAATAGGTAGTTTCATCGTGATTTTAGTGCCTTCGCCCAATTTGCTTTCCGCTTTAATGTATCCGTAGTGCATTTCTACGAGTCGTTTAGAAAAGGCCAGGCCTATACCAGATCCACTTAAGTGACTGTTTTGCTTTTTATGCGATTGGTAAAACCTTTCAAAAATATGATCTAAATCTACACTGTCAATACCAATGCCCGTGTCCGTAACCGATACGATAAGGTCTTTGTCTTGATCGGTAAATTCGACCGCAATCTTGTCATTGGTTTTAGTGTATTTGAATGCATTGTTGAGTAGGTTGTTTAAAATTTTCTCTAGTTTGTCACGATCAGCGACTACAATAAGTGATTCTTTACCGCCTATCACCTCTATGCTTTTTTTGTCGTTCATGGCCATAAACCTGAAGTCTGCTATAACCTCCTCCAGAAAGTCCTTAAAATCAAAGCGGGAATAAGTCATTTTTAAAAGATTGTCATCGGCCCGTTTGAAATCTTGTACTTGTTCTATAAGTTCATAGATTTTTTTTAGTTGGCGTTTTATTAGGTTCAGTTTATCGGTAAGTTCCGGGTTTCCGTTAAACCTTTCTATTAGTGCGTTGGTTGGTCCGGCTATTAAAGTTAAGGGGGTTTTTATCTCATGTGAAATATTCGAAAAGAAACGCAATTTGGCCTCGTTGGCGTCTTTTACATTGTTGATTTTAAGTTGTTCGATCTCTACCTTATGGTTTAAATCCTGAATCTTCATTAAGGTACGGTTTACGATGAAACCAACTATCAGAATAAGCAGAATATAGGTGGCATAGGCTAGATTTGTTTTCCAAAATGGAGGAATGATAGATATATTGATTTGTTTGGGTTTGGTCCATTCGTTTAGAGAATTGGAAACCATGGCCTGTAATTGATACTCCCCTGGGGGCAACCCACTATAGGAAATAGTTTTTTGATGTGATGGGACCCTGATCCACTCTTTGTTCAATGGAGACAGCCTATATTTTATACTATGGTTTGTTGGGTTGGCAAAGTGGAGGCTTGTGAGCTCCAAGGAAAAAACGTTTTCATTGTGTTTTAATACGAGGTTTTCGGTTTCGGACAGCCGTTTATCCAAAAGTACCCTTCCGTTTATCGAATCACCCGCCTTGATGGTTGTGTTGAGCAGTTTAAAGTTTCCAAAGTCAAATTTGGGCAAGGGTTCGCAGTTCGGTATTTCTTCGGGTTTAAAATAACAAATGCCGTTTAGGCCTGAGAAAGCCATGTAGCCATTTTTTAAATAGGCGCTGGAATACCAGAAATCTTCAAAAGGCAGCCCGTCGGATGAATGGAACTTTCTAATGGTGTTTTTTTTGGTATCAAGCTTATTCAGGCCAATGTTCGTCGCAATCCAAAGATTCTGGTCTTTATCGTGTAATATGCTTTTTACTACATTATTGGATAGGCCATGCTCTTCGGTAAAAGATATGAATTTTGTTCCCGTTTCACTTTCTGTCATTTTGCATATCCCCCCACCTTCGGTCCCGATCCATAGTTCGTTGTTAGGTAGACGTATTATCGAACTCACAAAGTTTACGGGTAGGGAAAAACTATTGGAAACATCGTTTTTGTATTGTTGTATCTGGGCATTTTTCAAGGAATCTTCGGAGTTTATCCTGAACAATCCTTTTTTATGTGTTCCGATCCAGATGTTGGTATCCAATGGGTCTGCGTATATGCATCGCACGTGTCCTATTTTGCTGTCCTTAAACAGGGCGTTTTCGTTCAGTTCCTCGATATTGATAACTTCGTTGGCCTTGTTCAAGGTTATTTTATATACCCCGGTCATACCTGCTAGCCATATGTTTCCTTGTTTGTCTTCGATATAGGAATTGATATGGATGTAAGTGGGTAAGGTTTTTTTATCGGTTTTTACGACTTGGTAGTTTTTACGGCCCGTGGGTATTCTGCACAAACCGATGTCTTTGATCTTTAACCATATGTTCTTTCGCGAATCGTTAAAGACGGTTCCCGAGTTTTGTCTTTCTTCTTTGGTGAAATTGAAATTTGTGTGTTCAAATTTTTGGGTTTCGGTGTTGAACAAGTGAATCCCTTCCAGTTCTGAACTAAGGTAGATTCTTTTCGGGTCTATTGCGGATATACTAGTAATGTTGTTATGTCCAAAACCAAGGGGGGCGCCTATAGTTGTATCGGTCTTTTTAAAAGGGGAGGTGTCTGATTTGAATTGGTATAGTCCCTTGTTGAAAGTGCCGAACCAACAATCCCCTAATGATGATTGATAAAAGCAACTGCTTTTTATATTTCCTGTTTCAAACTCAAAGTAAGAAGTCTCGTATGGGGCGCTGGCCTTAAGGTCTGATGCATTGTTTATCCGCATAAACCCATTATAGAGTAGTCCTAGCCAAACTTGATTGGTATTGTCGACCATACAACTGTTGAAAATTTTTTTAACGAAGGCTTTCTTGATGAGTTTAAAGCGAAAGGAGTCATTGTTTTGCTCAAATTCGACAAGGGCTATACCACCTTCATTAAGTGTTACTAGCAAGGTGTTTTTATCAATTTTTTCTATAGCGGTGCATGCGTAAATATGTTTACGTAAGATTCTTTTGAAAGTTCTGGTGTTTAAGTTGAATATGAAGAAACCTACAGAAGTGGTATATAAATAGTTGAAAGGGTCAAGCTTAGCTACATTGTAAATTATCGATGATTTTAATTTTTGAACGGGCAGCGGATAGGTCCCCACAAAACTATAATCGTCCTTGAACAATAAAATACCATAATTTTCGGTGGCACAAAGAACAAAACCGCTACTTGCCGAGAAGCTCCGTATTACAGGGCTGTCGCCATTTTTTTTAGAAAGGCCATCCATTGTGATTTCCTTAAATTCTTCTTTTGAAGTATTGTAGATGCTAAGACCTTCATCGGTACCGATCCAAATGTTTTTGTTTTTATCCTCAAATAATGTTCTTACCCGGTTATTGCTCAAAGGCTTCTGACTATTTGTGTTTTTAATGGTCTTGAATTCATAACCGTCATAAAGACTTAAGCCTTCGTAAGTGCCTATCCAAAGATATCCGTTTGAATCTTCCAATACGGATGTTATGCCATTATGGGCCAATCCGTTACTGGTGGTAAACTGTGTCGAGGGAATTGGGTTTTGGGCCATGACGGGAGCATTGTTCAGGAACAATACTAAATGAAGAAATATATAATTCATCAATAACTTCATATGTCACTGTGTTTAATTTGTTCAGAGGGGAGCGGATCGGCTCTCCATATGTAATTCTACTTTTGTTTTTCCAAAAAGCTCGGTCATTTTCGATGACATTCAAGTGGAGCACAACAATTTGCGACAAACCATAACCATAGCCGAATATAGATATATTATGGAATAAAATTAATTTCCTCTTCAACAAGAGAACCACGAAATGGTGTCAGCGAATTTTTTGAGCTGGTTGTTGAACTACATGTTTATTCGGCTTATAGAACTGTAATTCAATTTGTTATTGCATTGATTTACTGGTGAGCATTTTTAATTTACGGTGCAACATTTTGTTCTTCCTTTATATTTAAATATTTGATAACCAAGCATTGATTATGGAAAATGTCAAAATGTTTTTTAGAAAGTTAAGTGCTCTAAAAAATAGTTGTGTTTGCTTGTCAGTTGTGTGTCTCTAGTAATGAAAAAGGGTGAAGTTGTAAGGGGTTTCTACCGTCACAACCCACTTTGTTGACCTTATAGATTCATTTGCAATTGGTGTGCGAACAGGCTGCTGCCGACAGCTGGGCTTTGTTATTGATAAACCAATGGTTACTGTTGGTTTGATGTGTTTTGAGGATTCTTTTTTATCAATTCCAATGCTTTTTAAGACTGCACTATCGGATACCGGGAATTGAAATAAAAACATCAGGGAATTTTGAACTTATCCGGAGTACACGTTCCTGTGATGCCCAACTTGAAGTAGCGGTTGAAAGCGATTTGCGATAAATAGAATTTATGGGATTGTATAAGTGAACGAAAAGTAAGCGGCGGTTACCTTGAGCGAGGTATGGCTTTAATATAAAACCGAGTATTTAACCTTTGGCCGGTCGTCGATACTGTAAGACTTGTTATCGATGGTCGGCAACTAACTAACTAATTTTAAACCTATGAAATTAAAACAAAGAACAAGCTTTAAAAAGTGGCGGGGAGATGGTACTCTAGTGCTCTTTTTATTGTTTTTGTGTACCGGCATGGTCGTGCATGCCCAAGAGCCCAATACGGTTACGGGAACGGTTATAGATGCCGATGAGGGGGTGCCGATCCCAGGTGTGTCGGTCGTAAAAAAAGGAAGCGCCGTAGGGGTATCGACCGACTTTGACGGGAACTATTCGATAAAGGCTAAAACAGGCGATGTTTTGGAGTTTAGCTATATAGGAATGGAGGCACGCACCATTACCGTTTCGAGTCCGGTTGTAAATGTGAAAATGGAAACCGATGTTGAAAACCTTGATGAGGTTGTGGTAATCGGCTATGGTAGTGTTAAGAAAAAAGAATTGACAGGGGCCGTGGCAAGTGTAAAATCTGAAGATATAGAGAATATAGTTACCCAAGATTTGGGTACGGCGCTACAAGGGCAGGTTTCAGGGGTCAATGTGGTAAGTTCTGGGCAACCCGGGGCCGCATCTGAAATATTGATAAGGGGAATAACCAGTATTTCAGGATCAAATACCCCCTTGTACGTGGTTGATGGAATTCCACAAGAGGGAGACCCAAGAATAGCTCCCGGTGATATTGAATCCATAGATATCTTGAAAGATGCTTCATCTGCGGCTATTTACGGAACCAGGGGCGCGGCCGGTGTAATTTTGATCACAACGAAGCAAGGCAAACAGGGGGCCTTGTCCGTAAGGTTGAATGCATCCTATGGTTTCCAAAAAATTGCTTCCGGAATTGATTTGATGAATACCGAAGAACAAACCTATTTCGATTTGGTTACTGCTAGAAACGAAACCGGTAGTACCGATGATGTCACCGTATTGACCTTGGCCAGAAGCCCTATGGGATTTCAAAACAATACGGACGTAAGGGATATCATAATTAGGGATAATACTCCATTTAAGAATTATGCGGTCAACGTATCGGGCGGCGCCAACGATATAAAGTATAATGTGTCAACTAGCTTGTATGATATGGAAGGAATACTTATAAATTCAGATTTTAAGAGATTTAACACTAGGGTAAATACCACCTATAACCATGGTAAATGGGGAATCAATGCCAGTGTGGGGTTGAGTAGGGAAGATCAGTCTAGGGAACCAGGGGGTATCATCAACCAGGTCATTAGATACCTTCCTACGCAACAAGGTCTGGAAGCATTGGATCAAGATGAACCCTTGGTGGAAATCAGGTCTACGGAATCCAATAGGTTGGGATGGGTTTTGAATAGTCTGAACAGTACGGATGAAGAAAGGGTCATAAGAACCTTCGCGTCATTTAATATTAACTATCAAATTGTAGAAGGACTTAATATTTGGTCTAGGATCGGAATTAACGAAACTAACGGGTATCGAGATAAGTTTTTGGGCTATACACCGGTGTTTACAAAGGAAGGGGAGCTTTTGACCAATCCCGCCAATAGTTTTGCGCAAAGTAGTGCATTCCAAAGGTCCTCCAATGTGTGGGAGACGGTGCTGACCTTTAAGAAGGAACTGGCCGACGGTCATCACCTGACCATGACGGGCGGGTACACGCGGGAAGAATATGGTGGTAAGGATTTTAGTGCCAAAAAATACGGTGTATTGAACAATGATATTCGGGTTTTGGACAATGCTACCATAAACCCTGACGCACAATCGGGAAATTACTATACTTCCACCATTCTGGGAATTTTAGGAAGATTACAGTACAACTACAAAGGGAGGTACTTTATTAGCTCCAGTGTTCGTAGAGATGGTTCTTCAAAATTCGGAGAGAGTAAGCGCTGGGGGCTTTTTCCTTCAATAGCCGCCTCATGGAATGTATCGGATGAGGGCTTTTGGAAACCCTTAAAAGGCGTTGTCAATAATTTTAAACTTAGGGCCAATAAAGGGTCTTTAGGGAACAATAGGTTTGGGGATTATGCTTTTTCTGCAGCCATTGCAAACGGAATAGACTTTCCATTTGGTACGGGCGATGGTATATTGAATATCGGTTCGGCCCAATCGGAATTTGCCAATGCCCTAGTAAAATGGGAAACGAAAAAAGAAACCAATTTTGGAGCGGATATAGGGCTCTTTAAAAACAAGGTCACACTCTCTGCCGATATATATGATATCGAAAACGAAGATATGTTGTTCCCTGTTGTCTTGCCCGGTTCGGCTGGAGGAGGTGGCAATTCACAGATTGTGCTGAATGTGGGTAATATGACCAATAAAGGACTGGAACTGGCCCTGGCGTATCGAGGTAAAATTGGACACTTGAATTTTAATATGAACGGGACATTCACCACTAATGAAAACAAGATTACCCAAATAAATGGCGACAATGGTTTCTTGTTTACCAACGATTATGGTTTGGTTAGCGGGGCAAGACCGGAATCTCAGGTTACCGTATTGGCGGAGGGGTATGAGGCCGGCGCTTTTTTCTTACGAAGAACCAACGGTATTGCCGATACTCCCGAAAAATTGGAAGAATACCAAAAAATCGATCCAGCGGCAAAATTGGGAGACCTTATATATATTGATTCGAACGAAGATGGAACTATATCGGATGCAGATAGGGTATATAGTGGCAGTGGTTTGCCGGAGTATGAAATCGGATATAACTTTAATTTAGACTATAAAGGCTTTGATTTTTCCATGCAATGGTATGCCGCCTTGGGGCATGAAATCATGAATGGTTCTAAAGCTACGGCCTATGGCTATGGAAGACATAAAGACCTGATCTACGCTTGGTCCGACTCCAATACGTCGACCCCTATCCCAGCTTTTAGGGGAGATATAAAATCACATCCCAACTTTAGGGGGTATAACGATCTATGGCTGGAAGATGGAGATTATTTAAGGCTTAAGAACTTGACTTTGGGGTATAGTCTACCAAAAAAAATCGTACAAAAAATAGGCGTAAGCAAATTAAGGGTTTACACAACTGCCCAAAATTTATTGACTTTCACTGGGTATGAGGGCTACAACCCCGAAATAGGAGGCGGGATTAGTGCAAGAGGGTTGGATAAGGGGAACTACCCAATATCAACCCAATATTTATTTGGACTGGAATTTAATTTTTAATGTGCAATTGTTATGATACGAATTACTAAAAAATACTTTTTTTCAATTTTATTTCTGGCATTGTCACTTGGTTCGTGCGATGACGATATTTTAAATCAAACTGACCCAAATAGAATTTCCACCGATAGCTTCTGGAAAAATTTAGACGATACAAATAGTACGCTAACCGCCACGTACGCTACATTATTCGATCATTATATACTTTGCTTGGTGGAAGAATCATGGCGTTCTGATATGGGGTGGCCTGGATTTGGGAGGCCAACACCAGGTGACGGACAGGGGAGAACCTATTATTATAAAACATATACCAATAGTGATAATTCCATACAAAAGAAATGGGAGGGACTGTACCAAGGGATATCTAGGGCGAACCAGACAATTAGCGGTCTTGAAAGTTTAAAGGGAACGGTCAATGAAGACGAATGGACATTGCAAATGGCCCAAGCCCGTTTCTTTAGAGGTTTGTTCCATTTCTATTTGCATACTTCCTTTAATGAAGGGAATGTGATTTTAAGGGACAAGGTTCCCGTAACCCAAGAAGATTTCAATAAAGGGGTTTCGCCCTCTGGCGAAGTCTTAGACTTTTTTAGGGCCGATTTAGAATATGCATACAAAAATCTACCGGCTAAGTATGAAAACCTTAGTGCTGACCAAGGCCGGGTAACCGCAGGAACGGCCGCTACTATATTAGGAACAAGTTTTCTCTATGAAGAAGAGTATACAAAGGCACTTGATTTATTTAACGATGTCATTGACAATCCCGAGTATGGATATAGACTCGTAGATCCGGAAGTCCTCTTTACAATTGAAGGAGAGTTTAATTCGGAATCTATTTTCGAGATTCCCTATAATGTTATTCATAGGCCAGAGCTGAACCAATGGGATGAGTTGAGTCAAACAAACAGGTATGGTTTTCTCTTTTCGGGTGTTACCACGTCTATGCCGGCTTGGATCCAATACCGATACAAGACGGAACCTATGGATCCATTGGACGAAAGAAATTATTATGTCGATGCGATAGAGGGACGAAAATTACGCAATGTTCCTTTAAGGGCTTCACAAATGGTAACCTTGGTCGAAGATGAGCAAACCCTGTATTATTTAGACGATAATGTTAGCGAAAACATGAAAAAAGGAGCAAGGGGCTGGGGTTTCGGACATTCTAAAAAATACAGTAACCACGATCATCTAAAAAGTGAAGATGATAACCCGAAAGGTTCATGGAATTCAGGAAAGAACGTCATTGTTAATAGATTGGCGGAAGTGTACCTCATGCGTGCTGAGTGCCATATTCAAATGGGTAATCTTTCCGAGGCCTTGAACGATATAAACACAATTAGAAAAAGATGGGGGCTACAGCTATTAGGTCCTGTTAAAGACGGCGGTCATACCTTTGACGGCCTTATGTACACCGCACAAACCTTAATGGATCATTTAATGTACGTGGAAAAACCCCTGGAATTGTCAAATGAGGGGCATTCCATTCGATGGGCCGACCTAAGAAGGTGGGGCATTATAAAATCGAATTTTGATAGATTGGCAAGTGAAGTCTATTATGCCGTGCCTTATAATTTTACAAGATTGGACGGTACCAAAGGGTGGAACGACGCATCTGTGATTATGGGTCCTGAACCGGCCGAATTTGAATTGTTGGTCGATTTTGAATACGATTTGACAGCCGAGAATTATAATCCCGAATTACACGATTATTTGCCTATTCCTCTGAGTGAAGTAACCAGCAATTCAAGTATTGACTAACCGTTAAAGCCCATTTATGAAAACTATAAAATTAGTAATGTTATGTTTTTTGGCACTGCTGTCGAGCTGCCAGAATGACGATGAATATGAAGCTCCTGATGCCTTGTCCGATATGGCGTGGTACACTAGTGTGTTTCCAGGTTCCCCGTTTAACGTATCTGCGGAAAAAGACTTTATATCCTTTTTAGATGCGTCACAAGGTGCCATCACCCATGAATGGGTCATTGAAGAGGGTAGCTTCTTTTTGAGACCAGGTTTTACGGCCGGTGATTCATTGCCTACTTTTATTGACGAAGAACTAGGTTTGACCAGCACCGATAAAACGGTTCACGTAATGTTCGTGAAAGAGGGGCTCAATACAGTTTGCCTAAAAAATACATTTGGCGAACAGGTTACGATACAGACGGAGGACGGACCTATTTCGGCAGTTCAAGATGGTGATGAGTGGGTATTTGAAAAGTGTTTTGAGGTGGATGTCTTTGCAAAAGATGTAAAACCTGCTTTTAAAGTTCTTAAAGATGGTGAGGAAATTTTAAATATTGGGGCAGATGATAAAACAAGTGATGATCCGAGTACATGGCCCGTTGTTGATGTTGAAGTAAACAAAACCTTGACCTTCGTAGACTTATCCCTTGTAGGACGGCCCAACTTTAGAACCTGGAATATAACCGGAACGCCCGAAACATCGAACGATTCTATTGTCGAGGTTGCTTTTTTGAATTTTGGGACCACCACGAATGTGGGTAATATAAGGTCTTCTCGAATAGACCCTTTACCCCAAACCTCAAATTTTAGGGCGATTCCTTTAAAGGTTAGGGTGGTTTCTTCCTCTCAACCCTTTGAGATTTTGAGTGAAATCACCGAAGATGAAACGGAAAAATTATCATTTCAGGTTGCAGGTGTAATTGATCAAGCTTCCTTGGTAGGGGAGAATGGAAATTTCACCGTGAACGTTGTAAATGCGGCCGCCGGATTTGATAAAGATATTGCGGTACAATCAATCGGGGTAAATGAGACCGATGGGTCGATTCTTGAATTGACCTTGGCAGAACCTATTTATAATTCTGATGAGATTTTGGTGTCATATGTCGGGGGTGATATCCAATCCACTGATAAAAGAACATTGGAAATATTCAATGATAAAAAAGTAATCCCGCACCTAGGGGATAGTGTCCTTGAAGCCGATGAAAGATATAGCTTCGAAATTGAAGACGATAGGGGAGATGGCGGTAATACCGCAGGCTTTTGGACACAACATAACAATCCATGGTATTTCTGGGGAACTCAAGAAATTACTGCAGCTGATGGAGTACGTGTGGTAAGGTATCATGCCGATGATTTTTCGGCCGCACCCGATGTTTCTTGGTTGTGGGGTCTACCGGCGGCTGAGACCGCGGCGCTTGTGCCCAATGCGGGAACCTACAGGCTTTCCATTGAGGTTTTTAGGGAATCGGGTTCCACTATCGGGGCCTTGGCGCTCAACACTAACCCCGATTGGGTCGTAAGTGTAATTGATTTTAGTGAGGGCCCTGATGGACAATGGATAAAATATTCGGCAGATATTCAGTTGACCGGAGCTATGGAAAGATTAAATGTGGGCGTAAGAAAGTTTGACAATCCGGGTGTTTCCGGATCCCAGACCTTTTATATAGACGATATACGGTTAACCCCGCTGGAAGCCCGTCCGTAAACATAATTATTAACGCATTGAGTTAGTTGAGTTTTTTCCCTTTGGCGTGAATTGCGCCAAGGGGAAATTAAACTATACTTTTTCAACCTAAAATCATAAACTATGTAAGATACTAAGAAAGATCGCCCCTAAAACAATTATAAGGATTGCCCCTTACAATCATATCTTAAAACTTAATATTAGAAGGACTTCTAAGTCTTTTCGCCTCTGACTTTTTGTTGGCGGATAGGCTATGGAAGTTATACTATAACCTATAATAGAACCTATGAAAAATAGAATTTTAATCCATTTTGCCCACCTTGTTATTGCATGTCTTGTGGGCTTTACCTCTGTGGCCCAAAGAACAAGAACCCCCCAAATAAATATCGAGGATTTTTCGGGTACCGAAGAAGAAGCCGAAACTAAAATAGAAGCCTTGAACAAGCGTATTTTAGAGGCGGAAGAATTGGGGATAGACCCTACAAAAGAGAAAATGGCCGTACGGCTTGCCGAAATATTCTTGTTCTATGCCAACTGGGACGAGAAAAATAAAACAGCCTATGAGAAGATGTTCGATGGGTTACATACGTTTCATGGAACTACGGCTAAAAATCTTGCTGAACACTTACCTTCCTTTGAACGTAGCGAGGTAATCACCGTTCTCGATAACGCTATGGCCACTTTAAACCGGTTGATCGACGGAGAGATAACCCGAAAACCGATACCTAGTATCGATTGGACCCGAATATCCTATGAAAACAACAAACAGGTACTTGATGGGAAACCGATTTTTTTAGCGGATTATACCTGGCAAAAAGATAAGGCCGGCCCATATGATATAACTACTTATTTTGGAAATTACGGAAGTTTTTATATGGATGCAAACATGGTGGAAAATGAAGCAGGAGATATTTCGCCATGGGTCTTGGGCGATATAAGCGGTAGACCCTCAGGTAATTTTGGGGTATTGTTTATAGGGCATACCCGTATTCCTAGTTGGTTGGAAACAAAATATCCTGATATACGTATAGGTGGAGGTCTTTTTACAAAGTATGATATTAGTAGCCCTGGAGCCAAGGAAGTTATGCGAAAATTGTTCAAGGGGACCATTCCCAATCTAAAAGGAAAGAAATATGTTGAGCAGGGCTATATGTTGAGCAACGAACCCCATTGGAACCTGTCGGGTACTTGGGAGACGGTTCAGCTCTCTAACCACGCCAAGGATAGTCTTAGGGATTGGTTAAAAAACAAACACGGCGATATTTCTAATTTGAACACAGTATGGGGCAAGAATTATTCGAGTTTTGATGAGGTGTCCGTAACCGTTCCGATGCCCGAAACCGAGAGAGGTGGGCCCGTATGGTACGATCTTATGAAGTTCAATCAGAGCCGCGTGAACAACTGGTTTTCTTTTTTGCATGATGAGGTGAAAAAATACGACCCTGATGCCAAGACCCATATTAAACTGATTCCCTCCCAATGGGCGGGAAATGATAGACATCATGGATTGGACTTTGAGATGTTGACCAGCATAACGGACCATATCGGTAACGATGCCGGGGCAAAAAACTCACTTCGGTGGGGGGCGCCACAAGATTGGGAAGACCGGTACCATTTTTTCTGGAGGGACCTCAGTATGTCCTATGATTTTTTTAGGTCGGTTTCTCCCAATAAGGTCAATTACAATTCCGAAGTTCACTTTTTGCAGGCTCCTGCCTTTACAGATTTATTTTTAGACCGAAAATATGTAAGGTCGGTTTATTGGCTGGCTGTTCTACAAGGTATGAATTCAGCTCAAACTTGGTTTTGGCCTAGACTTGAAGATGGGTCGTTGCGACTGGGCCACGATTCTGAAAAAGAATTGGCAGGTTCTCCAATTAACCAACCGCAGGTAATACATGAGATTACATCTACCATGATGGATATAAATTCATATTCGGAACATCTTGATGCATTGCAGAATTTAAGGCAGCCCATTAGAATTTTTTACTCGGAAACATCGGCCATTAACAAAAAGAAGCATATGGATGAGCTCTTCGAAATCTATGAATCACTCTATTTTGAAGGCCTGCCCATAGGTTTTGCGACAGAAAGGATAATCACTGGGCAAAACAATGCACTGTGGGATGTTATTGTTGTAAACAAGACGGAATATGTAACGAAGGGGGAATTGGAAGCACTACAGGCTTACCTGGACCAGGGAGGTACCATTATTGTAGATGCCGAAAGCCTTAAAAAAGATGAATATGGAAGAAGTCATGGCCTAGGGTTGAACACGGGAAAGGGAGGAAAAATAATTTCTAGTGCATCGGCATCGGATGTGGTTTCCAGTGCTTTGGGAATTGCCAAGGCAAAAGGAAGGTTCCCGAATGTAACTTTAAAGGAAACCAATGGCTTAGGTTTAAAAGGCTGTGTTTCTAGAGGCTATAGAAGTCCACAGGGAGAAGATATTATCAATATTATAAACATCGGAAAAGAAAGCGCCAATATAGAACTACAACTGAAGAATACTTCTGAAGATTTGGTCGTCGTTGATTTGTTGACGGGAGAGAAGTTAGATGCTAGTTTTGTTATGGAACCGGAAACCGTGTATTTGTTGGAGGTGAGGAAAAGAACGGCAGATGACAACCGGTTTGAAGTTTCCACTACCGAAGAAACCTGCCACGATAAAGATAACGGAGAGGTAAATATTGTTGCTGATTTAGAACAAAACTACACGGCAACCTTTAATGGGGAAAAGTTTGATTTTACAAAAGACCTGACCATAGACAACGTGTCACCGGGTAAGTATGAATTGTGTGTTGAAACCAAAAACCAAGAGGATAAGGCCTGTTATCATCTAGAGGTAAAAGAGGCTGCCGTCATATCGGGTAAATCTTCCGTTGCATCCAAAAAAATGACTTTGGATATCGAGAAGGGAACACCGCCATTTCGGGTGCAGGTTAATAACAATCAAGTATATCAAACCAATTCAAAATCCTTTACCGTAAATGTTGAGGATGGCGACCTAGTTCAGGTCCGGTCCAATAAGGATTGCGAAGGGGTGCTTGAAAAAATCGTAGGCCCCTACGACGATGTGTCCATTGCCCCGAACCCTACGGATGGTTTGGTTGAGATTCATTTGCCTACACATAAGGACACGGTTCAAATTGACCTATTGAACCTTCAGTCCCAATTAGTTTCCTCAAAAGTCTATACGATAACCTCGGGCAAGGTTACGGTTGATTTAAGAAATCGGCCATCGGGTGTTTATTTTGCAAAAATTATGCTCGATAAAGTGGTGAATGTAAAAATCATAAAAAAGTAAAAAGGCAATAAAAGTGCTTGTACGTTTGTTCGTAACGGCAATTTTTATTGGATTATGTTCGGGTGGCGGTGATGATCCGCCATCCGTACCTAAAGATAATAAGGAGCCATTCGCAGTAGCTGAACCGATATTCCGCGCTGATAACGAGTGGTGCGCAGACCATATGTTAATTTTTAATGGAGCAAAGCTGTAGACCCAACCGCCCGATCTTGGACTTGGATGGGGGAATCGCAGCTCTAGGCATTGGATTTTCCAAAGGTGAGTGTAATCAATACTATAGAGTAGATAATCCATCCTAAAGATAAACTCGCTATCGACCATCGTTTAGCTTTTGAAGCCGGCCACAGCAAAAATCAAAGGACGGACCGTAGTTTTAAAATCAAAGGAAATTGAAGCTCCAATTTATATCCGCTATGCCTTTTCGGGGAAACCGGATGTCAATTTAGTCAACGGGGCCGATTTGCCTGCCTATCCTTTCAGAACAGGTACTGGTGAATAGTATAAAATAGCTTTAACGAACTGAAATCTCGTCAATAAATAGCGACTTGTTCTCTAGCCCTTCCAAATTGATAGTGTTGGCGCCACGATCAATTTCAATGGGGATGTTTACCGTTTTCCATGTATTGCCCAAGTTACCTGTATGGGGTAATTGAAGTTTTGGGCGAACCGTTTTTCCGTTGATCGAAATTTTTATGCTTGTACCCTGTGTTTCCTTCGTGCTATACCTAATAAATAGATTTCCGCTACCGGCCCCTCCGTCATTTTCTTGGTACCATGAGATTATGGCTCCTGTATTATTCATATTCACATAGCCCTTTCCATTAAAATTTGTCCCTTTTGATGAAATTTCGGCATTGCTTAAAGTGGCGTCTTCGGCTTGCTCACCAATTGGGCGACTATTTTCATTGGTTTTGTTCCAGCTAAAACCTTCGTTTTTTCCGAAAGTTTCCTCTAGAATTTGAAAAGGTTCTCCGTCGACTACTATTAATGCTTTTACCGTAGTCTCTAAACCTATTTCAAAACTGTGATTATAGGGCGTTGATTCGCTTGTCGGCCGGTCTCCGTTTGTAGTATAGAAAATTTTAATATCAGGGTTGAATTGACTTCCTCTTAAGGTGATGATTTCGGTATCTATACTTACTGATTTGGAAGTGATTAATTTTTTCTCTCCCAAGATAGAACTTGCCAATACGTTGATGTCTCCGTCTGGATTTGTACTTTCTATGTAGGCACGGATTAATCCGTAAAAGGCCTTTCTATGATTTGGCCCTACATGTTGTTCGGTGTCAACGGGACTTCCATTATCTAAAGCCTTGATTTTTCCGGCGCCAAACACATTAAAGTAGGTTCTGTTTTCTCCGTAGGGGTAAAAGGTTCCCTTGTTATCCGTCGTGCTCACTCGAACTTGAACAATATCGTTAGTTTTATGTCCTAAGGTTTCTCCATCAATGGATAACTGAATCTTAGCAGGTTCGTTTGCGGTGCTTACCATTTCTTCCGAAATCGCTTTTCCATCTTTATAACCAATAGCTTTTAACGTTCCGGGTTGCCATTTTACTAGCCATTGGCACTGCATTTTATCCCAAGCTTTCCCGGGTTTTTGTTTTCCTAAGGAGAGGCCGTTAAAAAACAACTCCACTTCATCACAATTGGAATATACCCAAACCGGTATTTTAGTATTCAATTTCACTTTAGGATGCGTCCAATGTGGTAAAATATGAACCATAGGTTCAGTCGTCCACTGGCTTTGGTATAGGTAGTATAAATCCTTTTCAAAATTGGCGATATCGATAGCGCCTCCCATAAAAGCTTTGAACGGCCAGCCCCCGTGTACATAACCTGCTTCTCCGATATAGTCGTGACCGGTCCACCGGAAAGAGCCTGCATATGCCGGAATGTCCCTCAGTTGGGCGATATTTAAACGCGATGATACCCGAACCGTTGCGTTGTCATAACTAGAGTTGAAAATTTGTTTTCTGTTTTTCCTTTCGGACCCATCTATCCAATCATGGGTAAATACTTCTTTTTCTGTTAAATCAGGAAGGTCGTAAGGCCGTTGTTTCGGGTTTGGAAAACCATCTCGAAACCAAGTTTTAGTTCGGTAATACCCCCTAACTTGCCAAGTATGGG
Organism: Zobellia galactanivorans; assembly: GCF_000973105.1. Taxonomy (NCBI): domain Bacteria; kingdom Pseudomonadati; phylum Bacteroidota; class Flavobacteriia; order Flavobacteriales; family Flavobacteriaceae; genus Zobellia; species Zobellia galactanivorans. The sequence continues at coordinate 2,708,747 of NC_015844.1, forward strand.
TGTTTTCGGTGCCGATAAAAACCTTTCCACTTTGATTCTCCTTAAGATTTTCTAGGAAGCCTTTCTTTTCGCTGCCACCGTTAACGCCCAATACATTCATGTATTTCGAGCCGGAATGCCCGGAGGTTACAGGGCGTGTAGGGTCTAAAAGATTACAGGTTTCGACTAAATCCTTCCCTACTTCACCACGCGTTTCGTTGCCTACACTATAAATAACAATAGAAGGGTGGTTCCGGTCTCTCTTGATCCAATCGGTAATATCTTGTTTCCACCATTTTTCAAAATGATGGGCTCCATAATCGTTTTTGGCTTTTTTCTTCCAGCCATCAAAAATTTCGTCCATCACCATAATACCTATTTCATCACAGATGTCATAAAACTCGGGGGTTTGTGGGTTATGGGCTGTTCTGATGGCATTTACGCCCATATTTTTTAATTGCTGAATACGAAAAAGCAGAATTTTATAAGGTACCGCTGCGCCTAAAGCCCCGGCATCCTGATGGTTGCAAACCCCACGAAGTTTGATGTTTTTGCCGTTCATCCACATCCCGGTTTCCGCCTTCCATTCAATATCACGAATTCCAAATCTGTTTTGTACAAGGTCTACCACTTTTTTACCTAAGAGCAATTCGGTTTTTAAGGTGTATAGGTATGGGTTTTCAGGAGACCAACGGATTGCGTTTTTGATGTTTAATACTGTTTTTACCCGCAGTTCTTTTTCGAACCGATCTTTAGAGGAAGCAATAACCTCTCCGTCTTTGTTAAGCACGGTAGTAATCAGTCTTACATTTTTGGCTGACTTGTTTTTATGGAAGACCTCAGTATCTATAAAAACCTTGTCGCCTTCGGTTCTAATGAAAATTCCGTTTCTGGGAATGTGGGTGTTGTTTTTAATATCTATCCAAGTATGTGCATAAATTCCACTACCCGTGTACCAACGTGCTGAAGGTTGTAGGTCGTTGTCAATACGAACGGCAAAAGTAATCTGGTCAGAGGTTTGTGCCATTTCGCTAATGTCATAGGCGAAAGAAATCCATCCGTAAGGTCTTGTACCGAGCTCTTGTCCATTGGCCCAAACGGTGCTGTTCATGAATGCGCCGTCAAAAGCAATTTCAATATGTTTTCCTTTCCATTCCCTTGGAACGGTAATGGTTTTTCTGTACCACCCAAAACCTGCCGGTAGGTAACCGCACTGGTCGCCCATAGGATTGTTTTTATCGTATTCTCCCTCAATACTCCAGTCATGGGGCAGATCTAATATTCTCCATGAATTATCATTGAACTCCACTTGTTCTGCACCGGGGATGTCTTGCTGGATAAATTTCCAATTAGCATCAAAACTGATTCGTTCACCGATGGGCTTGTCCGATTTGGGCGGACTGGCAAATCCTGAGGAAATAAGGCAGAAAAGAAATAACAGCATTAGGGTCGGGATGCATTGCTTTTGAAGATGTTTCTTGTACATACGGGTGTTTTATGATGAAGGAAGAGTGGGTACTATAAGTGCCGCTGGATAAATAAAGCGATTGAAAAATCCAAATGTATATAACGCAGCGGATTAAAAAGTGAAAACCGAAAAAAAATAACATTTTGAGCCCCAAATTGAGATTTTGGCCGTTAAAAACATCAATTTATAAGGGTGGATTTTACAGCCGTCAATGGTACAAAGGAGTATTGGGATATAAGCCGTCATAACTCTAAATAGCTTTTTTATTGGGATACCGGGCTTGTAAAAAGATGAAGGCAGGAGGGAAGCTTTGCTTAGATCAGTTAGAATTATTAACCCATTTTCTGTATTTAACGATTTCCTTAAGACGAAATTAACATGGGCTTGGCAATATTTTAGTAAGTTTGCCGCAAATGCTTCAGGGTCGTTTAAAACATATCAGCTCGTATTTCTTACTTGTTCTTTTCCTTTCTGTGAAAATGGCAGGTCTGCACGTGTTGTCTCATTCTGAAGATAAAGACCATGCCGTTCATTGTACGGTTTGTGATCTGACTACCGCACATAATCTAGTTCCGGCTATTGCTCCGGATGTTCCTGATTTCACGGTAAACAATTTTGAGGAAATTTCCCTTCAAGAATCCGATGCCGAATATACCTTTGTGGTTAGCGGTACAATAGATTCCGATCAACTCTTTTCTAGGCCTCCTCCGTTTAGGCTATAATCTTTCCTGTACATTTCTATAGTTCTAACACCACGTAGGTGATGGGTTTTGAGTAGGTTTTTGCTCCGTCCTGAGTCAGTTTATATGTGGTTTGCTACGGTAATCCGTGGTCGGTATGCTTCGTTTTTTTTTTTGAGTGTATCTGTTTGAACACTAGTTGTGTACAGTTGTAAAAGGACGCGTTTCCGCGTTCTTGTTCTCTTAATTTTTCTAGTTTTTTAGCAATCAGTATGATGTACAGATTATTGGGCATGTGGCTGTGTTTTAGCCTATGCTTGGTAGCCCATGCACAAAGCACTTTTGATGTCGAAGGTGTGGTGTTGGACGGGAATACCTTAAAACCGATCAAGGATGTAAACATCCTCAGTAAACCCTTTTTTGCCATTTCCAACGACAACGGCGAGTTTAAAATTTCCGATGTCCCCAAAGGAAAATACACCTTTACGGTAAGCCATATCGCTTATGGGTTACAGCACCTTGAAATCGAGGTAGATAGCAACCATAAACCCTGGGTAATAAGGCTTCAGGAAGCCGTGACGAACTTGGAGGGGATAGAGCTTTCCGCAACAACGGATGGGCGTAAGGCACAGGAGTTGGCGACGATTTCCGTGGCGGTTTCAAAGGCGTTTTTGGAGGGGAACAGGGAGAACAGCCTTATGCAGACCCTTAAGAAAATCCCCGGGGTAAGCACTATTTCCATCGGTTCTGGACAATCAAAACCCGTTATCAGGGGGCTCGGTTTTAATCGCGTAAGCGTGGTTCAGAACGGGGTAAAACACGAGGCCCAACAGTGGGGTAATGATCACGGACTTGAAATCGACCAGTACGGTATAGAGAACGTTCAGATCATAAAGGGGCCGGCCTCCCTTCTGTATGGATCTGATGCTATTTCGGGAGTGGTGGATATCGAGCCGCCTAGTGCGCCAATACCTCACACTTTTGAAGGCGAAGTGAACCTACTGGGTGAAACCAATAACGCCCTCTTGGGGGTCTCAACGGGAGTTCAAGGGCGAAAAGAGACTTGGTTTTACCGCGGGAGACTCACCTTGAGGGACTACGGGGATTACAAGGTGCCAACCGATAAAATTCGGTATGAGAGCTATATTTTTGACCTGCATGACAATCACTTGAGGAATACGGCGGGGCAAGAGGCCAATGTAAGTTTCAGCCTGGGCTATCTGGGGGATGGCATTAAGTCGGAAACCTTTTTTAGCAATGTTTTTGCCAAGAATGGATTCTTCGCCAATGCCCATGGCCTTGAGGTGAGAACTTCCGCCATCGATTACGACGGGTCGAGCCGCGATGTCGATTTGCCCTTTCACCAAGTGAACCATTTCAAGGTGGTTAACAACACCACTTTTTTTAAGGATAAGCATATCGTACAGCTCGATTTCGGCTTTCAGAACAACCAAAGGGAAGAGCACTCCGAGCCGGTGCCCCATGGTTATATGCCCAAGCCTGCCGACAGTAGGGAGCGGATATTTAGCAAAAATACCCTTTCCTTGAACGCAAAAACCACTTATAAGCCCAATGAAGCACATAGTTTCGTGTTCGGACTCAACGGTGAGATGCAAAATAACAATATTGGCGGCTGGGGGTTTTTGATACCCGAGTACGAGCGCTACAATGTTGGGGCATATGTATTTGACCATTATAAGCTTAACGCGAATTTTCATTTACAGGGAGGGATACGCTACGATTGGGGGCATATGTCCACCCAAGGGTATCGCGATTGGTTTCCGTCTACGGTCAATAATGCCGACGGTACCACGTCTTATGTATACATGCAACGGTCACAGGAAAGGAGCCTAGACTTTAACAGTGTCAATGGTTCGGTGGGCCTGAGCTATCATAGCAACAAGACTATCTACAAGTTGAACCTGGGCAAGAGTTTTAGAATGCCCTTGCCGAACGAACTGGCTTCAGATGGTGTCAATTATCACATGTACCGCTATGAAAGGGGGAATATAGACCTCGACCCCGAGCGATCCTACCAAATCGATGCGGATATTGAACATAAGGGAAGCAGGTATCGCATAGGTGTAAGTCCCTTCTTGAATTTTTTCGGAAATTTTATTTATCTCAATCCTACTTCGGGTTACAACGAGTCGCTACAGGTTTATGAATATGTGCAAAGTAAGGTGGTCCGCTATGGGGGCGAGCTTAGTGCAGGGGTAGACCTTAATGCTTCCTTAAGTGCCGATGCTTCGCTGGAGTACGTCTATTCGAGGCAGACCAGTGGACCGAAGAAGAATTTTACCCTCCCTTTTTCCCCACCGCTATCCGCCTTGTTCTCTATCAATTATCGGTTTAACGATTTGGGCTTTCTGACCGAGCCCTCCCTCAATGCGGATCTGCGGGTTACGGCCGAACAAAATAAAATTGTCCCTCCCGAAGAACGCACCGATGGCTACCAGGTTTTGAACCTTTCCGCCACGGCCAAGTTGAACTTGCCCGGCTTCGAGAGGCCTACCCGATTACGGGTAAAACTCAACAATGTATTCCATACCGAATACTACGACCATACCAGCTTTTACAGGCTTATAGATGTGCCGGAGGCCGGTAGAAATATATCGCTATCAATAACAATTCCTTTTTAATAATTAATCAAATGAAGTATAACACCCAAAACAAAAGTAAAATGAAAGCAAATTTTAAATTATCAATCTTTTTCGCATCCTTGATCCTATTTTTTAGCGCTTGTAGCAGTGACGATGAAAATCCTAGTGTGACAGCTCCCGTAATTTCCGATTTTGAATACGGCGCAGGAAGCGAACACTCGACCGACCGCGTAGCGTATAAGGGCTCCGATATACATTTGGAGGCCGCTATAACGGCCGAGGCTGTGGTGAAGAGTATCTCGGTCGATATTCATTCCGATGATGTGACGCCTGCAGAGGGCGAAGTGGAGTGGCATTTTGAACAAAGCTATACCGATGCCACGTATCTCGTTAAAAACCCAACTTTTCATGAGCATATTGATGTTCCTTCAGATATTCCTGCCGGTGAATACCATATAGTCTTAACCGTTACCGACGAAATGGGGAACAGTACCGAGACGGAAGCCCATTTGCAAATTTTGGATGTGATCGCAGTAAGCGATTTTTCCATGGATGAGTCCGTAGTGCGAGGGGAAGATTTCCATGTTGAATTTCAGATAAGTGCAATTCACGGGATTCACGAACTTATGGTCGATGTGCATGCCCACGGACTCACCGTAGGCGAAGGGGAAGTAGAGTGGGACGGTGAATTCAATTACGGTGAAAAATACCACGAAGCCACCGAAGCGGAATTCCATGAGCATATCGACGTGCCGGTAAGCGCTCCCGTAGGCGAATACCATATTAAGTTTACCATTACCGATGAAGAGGGAAACACTTTTGATTACGAAGCGCATATTGATGTAGTCGCCCCCTAGTACTTAAGGCCATCAAGCGGTTATCCCTTGGTGGCCAATTTTTAATTCAAAAATCATTTTATGAAATCAATAAAATATGTTTTTCTGTCTACCCTGTGCCTCTTGTTTTTGGCTTCGTGCTCAAACGGGGATGACACCGATGTAGACGACGAAAAGCCATCTATTAGTTTGGCCGGAGGGTTTCCACAATCATGCACCGAGCTTAAGCGGGGAGAGACCTATATTTTTAAGGCAAACGTTAGTGACAACGTCGGGCTTTCTGCCTACAGTTTAGATTTACACCATAATTTTGACCATCATACCCACGACGATCAAGGTAGTAAATGCGAGCTTAGTGCAAAGAAAACTCCTGACAATCCCTTGATTTTTATGGAAAACTATACCCTTGAACCGGGTAAAACCTCCTATGAGATCACTATTGAATTGACCATACCCCAAGATGTGGATACCGGAGATTACCATTGTGCCTACTCGGTTACCGATGTTACGGGTTGGCAGGGCAGGACCTCGGTAGATGTCAAGATTGTAGAGTGATTTTTTTTGATTTCCGCCTTTTACCGGTAAAAATTATTTTGAAAGTGTAAGTGCGGACTGGCCGTTTAAAATATAAAACAACGGTAGAAAAAAAAGGCTACCCAACTTTTTGTTGAGTAGCCTTTGCTATATGGCTAAAACGAATAAATAAGAACTTGCCTTAGAAGGTAAAACCAAGTCTGGCATAATAGAAAGCCCCGGCAAAACCCATTTGAACGGCATCCCAATATCCGCCTGAATCTGAATCTGCATCTTGTTGGTCAGGGTAAACATTGAAAAGGTTGTTGCTGCCAACATTTAATTTTAAGCTCTCTGAAAGCTGGAAACCAAAATTAAGGTCGGTAACTGTTTTAGCTCCATAATAATCCGGTACTAATCCATAATCGATCAATTCTATTTCACTGAAATGAGTGAAGCTTAAGGAGGTGTCAAACCAACTTTTATCGTAAGTAAGGTTTAGGTTTAATTTGCTGTCAGGTGCAGAGGCTAGCAAAAAAGCCTTGTCCCTTGGACCAAAATACGTGCTCTCGTCAAGGCTGCCGTTGTGTATGTTTTCGATTTTCATGTTGTTGAAGTTAGCCAAGAAGGTTGCTCCAAACGAACTGTCTTCGGAAAGGGTGTTCTTGTAGGACAGAATAACATCTAAACCGGTTGTTTTTGTATCCACTCCATTTACGAAGAACTGGGCGGAGTTAACGTTAGGTATCTGTGGTGCGGGAAAAGCTCCGGTTAGAACAATACGGTCTTTAATATCAATGTAGTAACCATCTACCGTTGCGGTAAAGTTACCCGCTTTGGCCGTAAAGCCAAGTGCGGCGTTAAATGCTTTTTCTTCCTTTAAGGGGCCTATGCCAAAAGAAGCCGTTACCGGACTGTTGTTGGGTGATAACAGGGATTCGGACGCTTGCCCACTGACAAAGTCGGTGTATTTAAGGTTGTAATAAATCTGTGCCAATGATGGGGCCCTGAACCCAGAACTTACGGAACCCCTTATGTTGATGTTCTCGGTCGCTTTGTACCTAGCGGCTAACTTACCATTGGTAGTGCTTCCAAAATCACTAAAATATTCAAAACGGGCAGCACCGCTGACCAAGAACTTTTCGGTTATATCAAGTTCCAAATCCCCGTACAAGGAAACGTTACTTCTGCTTCGGTCTATTTCATTGGCCGGGCTATAGCCAGGGAATCCTTGTGAGCCTCCAGGTCTTTGTTCACCTGTTATTGGGTCCGTAGGGATGGTTTGCGTAGCGGGATTGGTAATCAGGGCCCTGTCTATATCAAAAGTGCCGTATGACGATGCCTCGCCGGCAAAAATTTCAAAATTTTCAGTCTTGTACTCCGCACCAAAGGCTAGGTTCATGCCTTCCATGATATCTTCGTAGAATTTAGAGATGTCCAAATTCGTAACGTTTTGGCTAAGGCTATGTCCGCCTGCGTCGAAATCGACAGGTGATGTTTCTTCAAGGGAGGCGTTCAACGAACCTTTAATGAAGTAATGGAACAAGTTTTTTCCAAAAGTGTTGCTTATATCTACGTTCCAGCCGTTTTCCATCTCTGTACGTATTCCGGCCGACACGGAGTTGTCAATAATATTAGATGTGATACGTGGGGTAAAGCCATTAGGGTAAATACTGACCACGTTTCGTTCCGTAGGGTTGTTACGGGTAAAGGCAAAGGCATCGGTGTCTCTATAGTTTCGACCACCAAAAGCGTAAAATTCGGTGTTTTCCGAAACAGGAATATTTACGTTTCCAAAGAAATTAAATCCATCTATGGCAGCTTCTCCAAATCCTCTCCTAAAATCAAAACCAGGTCTTAGTATTTTGTTTTTGGCGATGTATTCGGTAGTAAAGTTGGCATAACCTTCTTCACCTATCTTGACCCCGTAGTTGGCGGCGAATTTGATGGAGCCCCCGTCAAAGCTCTGGTCTTCGCCAATCGCGTTTCCATCTCTTTCCGTGTCTAGGCGGTTGCCGTCGGTATTAGGTGTTCCATCGGGAAAATCGCCTTGGGCATTGGTGTTGTAAGCGCCGTAACTGATGGAGCCCGAAAGTTCGTCGGTTCGGTCTTTTAATACGATATTAATTACGCCGGCAATGGCATCGGAACCGTATTGTGCCGAGGCTCCGTCCCTTAATATTTCGATTCTTTTGATGGCCGAAGCGGGAATGGCATTAAGGTCGGTGCCTGTGTTGCCTCTACCGCGTGTGCCGAATACATTGATCAATGAAGATTGGTGCCTTCTTTTTCCGTTGATCAAGACCAAGGTCTGGTCTGGGCCAAGTCCGCGTAAGGAAGCGGGGTCAATATGGTCGGCCCCATCGGAACCTGATTGCTTGTTGGCATTGAACGATGGCGCGGCATACTGTAGCAATTGGTTAACTTCTATTTTACCGGTTTTTGAAACCACGTCTGCCATGGGAATGACATCCACTGCCGTTGCGGTTTCCGTAGAAGTTCTATTGGGGTTTCTTGAGCCCACAATGACTACGTTGTCTAATTGTGCGGCAGCTTCCTTTAGAATTACATCTAGTGAACTTTGGTTGCCAACGCTGATTTCCTTTGTTTCAAATCCTATATACGAAACGATTATAATGGCCGATTCATCGGCTAGGGTCAGGGTAAAGTTCCCGTCAAAATCGGTTTGGGCGCCTGTGGTGGTGCCTTTGATGACGACACTGGCGCCCGAGAGCGGATTGCCTTCTATGTCTTTTACGCTACCCTTAACCTCTCTTTCTTGTAGAGTGTCGGTACGCTGTGATATTTTGGTCAAAACAATCTGTTTTCCGTTTATTTCAAAGTTGAAAGCGGCTTTTTGGGCCAGTTTTTTCAGTACTTGGTCTATGGCCTCGTTATTGGCGCGAAACGAAATTTTCTTGGTGTCGTCTATTTCCTTTACGTTGTAAAAGAAGCTGTAATTTGTTTGTGCCTTTATGTCTTTTAAGATACGTTTGAGCGGTACATTTTCGTAGTCGAGCTCTATCGTCGTGGACGAGCCCGTACGGGCACTCGCTTGAAAGGCGATAAAAAAGACGGAAAGCAGGTTCAACATTATTTTTAGGTTAATCTGTTTAAGCCGCCTTGTGGCCAAGGCGCTGTGTTCAAGGTCTTTTTTCATGATCATAAAGTATTTGATTGTTAGTAATAGTTGTTTTTAAAGCCTGTTAGCTTTTGCTCTCTATTGTTATAAGGTTTTGGTTTCTAGTGTAATTAAAAGGTGTGCTTAGCGAAATGGTGTTAAGTACGGCCTCTATGGTTTCGTTCTCGAATTCCCCCTTAAACACCTCGTTGTTCAAATGTTCCGCCTTGTTCAGGAATTTTACCTGATGAAGCCTTTCAAGCTTGGTCAAGATTTCCGAAAATTTAAGGTTGTCGATTATCAGTTTGTTATGCATCCATGCGGTAAACTGTTCGGTGTCGACTTTCACCTTACTAAAGCTGCTTTCGGTTTTTTTGTATTTCGCCTGAAAACTAGGGCTCAGTTCTATTTCGTTATCAGGACTGTCAGACTCAAACATACTGACCTTGCCCTCGATTAGTGTAGTGGCTATATTTTCATCAGTATCGTAAGAAGAAAGGTTGAATTGTGTGCCCAACACTTTTACGGCTACATTTTGGGTGACGACCAAAAATGGTTTTTTCTCGTTCTTGGTCACATCAAAATAAGCTTCACCATCTAGAAAGACGGTTCTTGCGGTCAGGGCTTCGCTGTTGAGGTTGGATGGGAACTTTAATTTTGTGCCGGCGTTCAGCCACACTTTGGTGCCATCGGACAACCGCAGTTTAAATGTTTGGCCATGTGGAATGTAGATTTCATTGTACGCATTGGAATTTTGGTCTTGATCTTGAGAGGCATTGAAGCTTAATACGTCGGTGTCCTTATCGGCTATTATATTTCCTTGGGCGTCGGTCAATATTTCATTGCCGTGGCCGCTAAGGATTTGCGTACTTCCGTCGGCCAAGGTGAGGGTTATCTTTTCTTTTGGGGTGTCTCTTGTTGATATTTGCGAAGGTGTTGGTTTGGTTTTGTTCGATTGTGTACCTGTTATTTGTATTCCTAAAACTATAAGGATAAGCAATGCAAGGGCATAAGGTATGGCGGAAACTAGGCGTTTTATTTTTCGTTTTTTAGCGGAAATTTTTGCCTTGAAACCGGCAAAGCCGGTTTGTGGGTCAAAATTCGGACTTTGTTGATGCTGCCACTCTCGAATACACTTTTTAAACAGGTCCATGTTGGCATCACTCTTATGAACCCAAGCTTGTAAGTGTTGGCGCTCATCGGTAGAGATGCTTCCTTTTAGCCATTTAGAAATTAATTTGTGGTAATTCATGAATATTTACACCTTTTAACTTAAAGATGCATAATTGATAAAAAAACCCTATGGATGTATGATTTTTATTTAAATTTGAATGAATACCATTGAAAATGAATGAGCGAAAACTGGTAAAAAAAATGCGGAACGGCAATGCCGAAGCATATCGGTATTTGTTTTTGGAATACTATGAATGGTTGTGTAATTACATTTTTAAAATGTGTAACAACCGACACTTGGCAGAAGATATTGTTCAAGATACTTTCGTTAATCTTTGGGAGAAAAGGGCCAAACTATACATTTCGGGATCGGTCAAGAACTATTTGTTCAAATGTTGTTATCATCAGTTTTTGCAGCATCTACGTGTGCAGAAAATAGATTTTGATGCCTTGGATAAGGTCAAATGGGAAGTTATATCCGACACTGCTTTTGAGCGCGAGAAGGTCGATGTGAAAATCGAAAATTTAAACGTTGTCATTTCTAAGTTGCCGCCACGGTGTAAGGAAGTGTTCGTGCAGAACAAAATAGAGCAAAAGAAGTACAAAGAAATAGCCTTAGATATGGGTATTTCCGTGAAAACGGTTGAAAATCAAATGTCTAAGGCCCTTCACTTTATAAGGGAACATGCCACGATCGTATTGTTGTGGATGTCAAGCTTTTTCGGGTGAAAATTATACGGTTGGTCAACCTGGTACTATTTTAAATTCCGTTTTACAATATAGTTCGTAAAAGCACCAATGCCGAATTCCCACTTTGGTATTTGGTCACAAGTGTTCACCCAATTGATGAGTGTGCCCAAATGCGAAGAAGAGATGTTGACTTGATCTCCCTTTTTGTGGGTGAAACCCAAACCTTTTCCATTGCGGTCTTCCGTAGGGGCGAACATAGTACCTAAGAAAAGCACGAGCCCGTCTGGGTATTGATGGTTTTTTCCTATGACCTGGGCCACTAAATTTTCAGGACTACGGCTAATCTCTTTCATCTTATTGCTTCCGGAAGTGGCGAAATTGTCCTTCCCCTTCATAGAAAACATTACATCGCAATCCTTTACGTCATCTAGGGAAAAAGTCTCATCGAACAAGCGAAACAAGGGGCCAATGGCACAAGATCCGTTTTGGTCTTTCGCCTCACCGAGCAATAGGGCGCTGCGACCTTCGTAATCGCGAAGGTTTACGTCGTTGCCGAGTGTGGCCCCGACGATTTTTCCCGAGGAGGATACGGCGAGCACGATTTCAGGTTCCGGATTGTTCCATTTGGAACTCTTTAGAACGCCTATCTCCGCTCCGAAACCAACGGCAGACAAGGGTTGGGCCTTGGTGAAAACCTCGGCATCCTTGCCAATGCCCACTTCGAGGTATTGCGACCATAGGCCTTTTTTCTGTAATTCCTCCTTGAGCTTTTCGGTTTCCGGTGAACCGGGGGTAACCTTGCTCAAGTCGTTGCCTAAGGTATCGTAAATGGTTTGACGTATGTCGTTCGCTACTAGGGCATCGCCTTTTGCTTTTTCTTCAATGACCCTCTCGAGCAAGCTTTTGATAAAAGTTACACCACAGGCTTTTACGGCTTGTATATCGTTTGGCGCTATGATGTAGGGGAGTAGTGGATTCTGATTGAAGTATAGGGCGTTTTTCAAGGCATCTTTCAGGCTGCCTAGTTCCGGTAAATCGTTTAAGGCTTTTAAGCGGGAAACCGGGTTCTTACAGTTGAATAGCTCACTTGTGGAGTTGAAGTGGGCCGATAGGTCGTAGATTTTTCCTTTGCGGGCCATCACCACGTGGGGCCCAGCTATACCATTGTACGCTTTTTGTGCCGGTACCATGCACCTGCCTATCCATGTGCCTGTTTCCGCTAATTCCGGTATGAGGCGGTTTAAATCGATATAATTCATTTTGCAATATTGGAGGTCATTTAAAATACGTATTCGAAGGGGGTTTAGATGTTAATGGTATCAGTATCTGACTCTTTTCTGTGTTAAGGTTACACTTATTTTCAGGAATAGGGGTAAAAACAGTATATATTTTGTTAGATTTATACGGTTATCGCAATTTTAGGTTTCGGTCATTGAAAAAATAGAATCGAGTCAAAAAAATAGATTGGAACCGAAGGCCTTGGTTGCTTTTTATTTACTGGTGTTTTTTAAGGGCATGCGCCCTTAAATTTCAATGAGGTCAATACGGGTATAAGGGTTTAAGTCCAAGAGGCACTTTTTTGTTTTATGTATTGAAACGAATTAAAGCCGGTCTATGATGATCAAGGGAATAGATGTCGCGACCGTAAAGAGATGGTCCTGGTTAGTTTAAAAAGTAAAGGAAAAGACATTTGATTATATAGAGAAATGAAAGCGAACAGAAGAAATTTTTTAAAACGTACTTCGGCCGGGGTTTTGGGTATTGGAGCCTTGTCCTTTCCTGAAATGTCCCGTGCGGCCATGGCGGAAGAAACTATGGAAAATATGATGGCCGAGCTCAAATTAGGGGTGGCTTCATATACCCTCAGGGAATTTACAAGGGAAAAGGCTTTGGATATGACTTTGCGGTGCGGTTTGAATCGAATTACCTTTAAGAGTATGCATCTTCCGCTAGATTCGGGTGCGCACACGATAAAGGAAGCCGTGGCCCAGTGTAAAAAGAAAGGCGTTGTTTTATACGGGGCCGGGGTCGTTTATATGAAGACCAAGGCGGAAGTGGATCAAGCCTTCGAATATGCTAAAACGGCCGAGTTGGATATGATTGTCGGGGTGCCGAGCCATGATTTATTGGATTACGTAGAAGAAAAGGTGAAGTCTTACAATATTAAACTTGCCATCCATAATCACGGCCCGGGCGATAAAGTGTATCCAAGCGCCGAAAGTGCCTATGTTAAAATTAAGGATAGGGACAAACGTATGGGGCTTTGTATAGATATCGGACATACCCAACGCATAAAGCGTGATCCCTCCCAAGACCTTACCCAGTTTTTCGATCGGGTCTTTGATATCCATTTAAAGGATGTAACGGCCTCCGAACATGATGGGCAAACCTGTATTATTGGTCGTGGGGTTATCGATTTTCCTGCATTTTTAAAGACGGTTTTAAAATTAGGGTATCAAGGAACCTTGGCGCTTGAATATGAGGCCGAAGGGAATGATCCATTGCCCGGTATGATGGAGTCTATAGGCTATGTAAAAGGAATATTATCAACATTATAATATATAGAAATGAGTTCAGACAGAAGAAATTTTATTAAAAAAGCATCTGTGGGTGCAGCAGGCTTGGCCTTTGGGGGAAGCATAAATGCCATGTCGGCGGAAAGTTATTCAAGAATTTTGGGTGCCAACGATCGTATCAATTGTGCGGTCATAGGGGTGCGTAGTAGGGCCAAGGCACATTTTATGGCCATCAATAAGGATCCCAATGCCAAGGTGCTCTATAGTTGTGATGTTGACGATGTTATTTTAGAGGAGCATAATATATGGTGTAAGGAAAATATTGGCTATGTGCCAAAGGTCGAAAAAGATTTTAGAAAGGTCTTAAACAAAAAAAAGGTCGATGCGGTTTTTATCGCGACTCCGGAACATTGGCATGCACCCATGGCTATTATGGCCTTGCAGGCGGGTAAACATGTGTATGTCGAAAAACCGTGTAGCCACAACCCCTATGAGAACCAATTGTTGGTCGCCGCTCAAAAGAAATATGGGAAAAAAGTACAGATGGGCAACCAGCAGCGTTCTGCCCAAACGTCTATATTGGCCGTAAAGGAAATCCGCGAAGGTATTATCGGAGAGGTGTTCAAAGGAGAGGCCTATTATTCGAACAATAGGGGCTCTATCGGAAAGGGCAACCAGATCGCGGTGCCCAAAACATTGGATTGGGACTTATGGCAGGGGCCTGCGCCTAGGGAAAATTACAGGGATAATATCCATCCCTACAACTGGCATTGGTTCAAGACATGGGGTACTGGTGAGGTCCATAATAATGGTACACATGAAATTGACATCTGCCGATGGGCACTTGGGGTAGACCTTCCTGATAGCGTAACTTCCTTTGGGGGGAAATACGCTTACGACGATGATTGGGAATTTGTAGACAACCAACAGGTCACCTATAAGTATTCCGGGGATAAGTTCATAACCTGGACGGGACATAGCCGTGGTAAGATCGTGCCGAACCAACCGGGTAGGGGAGCTACTATCTACGGAAGTAAAGGTATTATAACCCTTAGCCGTGGTGGGTATAAATTGTTCGATTTGAACGGAGAGCTTATTAAAGAGGAAAAGGAAGCGGGCAAACAAAGTACTACGGTAAATACCCAAGGTGCCGGTGATCTTGATGCCAACCATATCGGTAACTTCTTCGAGGCGATTCGTCAAGATAAATCCTTGCATTCCGATATAAAGGATGCTAGCGTATCGACTATGCTTTGTCATTTGGGCAATATGGCCCAAGACGCTGGGGAAACCTTAAAAATCGATCCGGCTACCGGAAAGGTCCTCAACAATGAGAAAGTCATGAAAGATTGGTGGAAACGCGAATATGAAGAAGGCTGGGAACCCACGCTCTAAGGTTCACAAAAGACAAAAGGCCCCTATCAAGGGGCTTTTTTATGTTTTATGATGAAAGATTCTTTAATACTATAGAATTCCTATCAAATCTAAAATAAAGGCCACAGGTATGGCTAAAAGGATAAACACCAAGCAGGCAATCATGATGCGGAGAAATCCATTGAGCAATTTTACCCCGGTTGTTAGTTCTCGTTCCATTTGTAATAGGTTTTCTTAAAATTAAGAAATTTATATATATAAAGCCCGTTTATTGCGAAATATTTGATTTAAATGGCTGTATTTTAGTATGTTCATCAGTTGAAGTGTTAAAAAATTCGACGAAGAACAGGGCTGTTGGGTGGGGTGTTGTTCAATTGTTGGTGGTTGCCGTTTTTTAGTTGAAGGGCTATAGCATCGGTAGGGTCGATTTAGAAAGCTCTTTTTTATAATAATTTGCGGATATGGTCCATAATCTCTACGCTGGCTCCTTTGTTCTTCGAGATATAAGAGGCGTTTATCTGTCCCGTTTGTTTGCGTAGGTCAGTATTGTCGAGAAGCTTTTTTAGCAATTCGCCGAAGGTCCATTGGTCTTTTATGGGGTAGATGCCTTTTTGCCTTACCAAGTCTTCGGCTTCCTTGAACCCTTCATAGTTTGGGCCGATGATGACGGGAATGCCGAAAACGGCAGGTTCCAAGGTGTTGTGCAATCCGGTGGAAAAACCGCCCCCGACATATGCGATGTCGGCGTAACTGTATATTTTGGTCAACAATCCGATGTGGTCAATGATCAATACATCGTAATCGCGTAAGTGGTTGTTGGCGATGTTGGAGTAGAGCGTGGTCTTTTTTGTGAACGCTCCGGCCAGTCCTAAGATCTTGTCCTTTTTAATGGTATGGGGTGCCAAAACGTATTTGAGGTTTTTTGGGGCGTTGTTGATGTGGTCGATCAATATGGCTTCGTCTTCGGGCCATGTGCTTCCGGCTACAAAACAAAGCTTATCGCTTTTGAAGGCCGCCATAAAGTCTAAGCTGTTATCTCGGTCTAATATTTCAGAAACGCGGTCTAGACGGGTATCCCCGCTAATGGTTACATTAGTGATCCCGATGGATTCTAGTAGTGTTTTTGAATTTTCGTCCTGAACAAAATAATACGAGAATTTTTTGAGCGTATTTCTCATGAATCCACCGTAGGCCTTAAAATAGGCTTGGTTCTTTTTGAATAGGGCGGAAATCAATATTGATGGAACCTTTTTGGTGTCCAAGGCACGCATATAATTGGGCCAAACCTCGTACTTGATAAAAATGGCCAGGTCAGGATGTACCATTTTTATAAAACGTGCGGCATTTTTTGCCGTATCCATGGGAAGGTAGGCTACGACATCGGCCGCTGTTGTGTTCTTTTTTACCTCGTATCCCGAGGGAGAGAAAAACGTAAGTACGATTTTGTGCGATGGATATTCGGTTTTGAGTCTTTCGATAATAGGAAGCCCTTGTTCGTACTCGCCCAAGGAGGCGGCATGAACCCAGAGGGTGTTGTCTTCCTTCGAAATGGCATTGCCGAGCACCTCAAAAGATTGCTTTCGGCCGTCAACGAACAGCTTGAGCTTTGAACTGAAAAGGGACAAGACTTTCAAGATATACCAAGAAATCTGAACAATCACATTATAGATGCCGCGCACTGATCGATATTTTGGGCTAAATTACGCTTCTTTACAGAAAATAGTACTGCTTGGTTTCGTATTTTTGCTGTGATCTATTTAATTCATCACGATGAGAAAAATTCAAATGGTCGACTTGGGCGGCCAATACGAGGGGATAAAGGAACAAGTTAATTCGGCCATTGCCACCATTATGGAAACTTCCGCTTTTATAAACGGTCCGGAAGTACGGTCCTTTCAAAAAGAGTTGGAGGACTACCTTGGGGTAAAACACGTTATCCCTTGTGCCAACGGTACCGATGCCTTACAAATAGCGATGATGGGCCTAGGTCTGAAACCGGGCGATGAGGTAATTACGGCAGATTTTACATTTGCGGCAACGGTAGAGGTCATCGCACTTTTGCAATTGACCCCGGTCTTGGTCGATGTCGATATGGATTCGTTCAATATCAATATAGAGGCCGTAGAAAAGGCAATTACCCCAAAAACGAAGGCTATAGTGCCGGTACATCTATTCGGGCAATGCGCCAATATGGATGCCATTATGCAATTGGCCGAGAAACATAACCTTTTTGTTATAGAGGATAACGCACAGGCTATAGGGGCCGATTATACTTTTGACGACGGTAGAAAACAAAAGGCCGGTACGATTGGCCATGTAGGGGCTACCTCCTTTTTTCCTTCAAAGAATCTAGGGGCCTATGGTGATGGCGGTGCCATTTTTACCAATGATGATAAACTTGCGCATACCCTAAGGGGTATCGTAAATCACGGCATGTACGAAAGGTACCATCACGATGTAGTAGGCGTTAATTCGAGATTAGATTCCATTCAGGCAGCTGTCTTAAGGGCGAAATTGCCAAAATTGGATGGGTATTGCGATCGAAGGAGGGCCGCGGCCCGAAGTTATAACCAGGCCTTTAAGGGACAGTCGAATATAGTAACGCCCCAAACGGTCAAGTGTGAAAAGGAAATATGTGATGATTGTAGTTGTCACGTCTTCCATCAGTATACCTTACGGATCACCAATGGCAAACGCGACGGACTTGTGAAGCATTTGGCGGAGAACGATATTCCTTGTGGCGTGTATTACCCTATTCCGTTACACCTACAAAAAGCCTATGTGGATGAGCGTTATGACGAAGCCGATTTTCCGGTAACCAATCAGTTGGTAAAAGAGGTCATTTCGTTGCCGATGCATACCGAGTTAGATGATGAGCAAATAAATTTTATTACAAAAACGGTATTGGAGTTTGTGAACGGATAGGCAAGGTCGTATTTTCGTGCCCTTCATTGGGCGTCCCGCCCAACCAATAACTATAAATAATACAATTGCATTCTTGCGGTACTAAGAATGTGGAAAAGCTAAAAGATATGAAGATATTAGTGACCGGAGGTCTTGGTTTTATTGGGTCTCACACTGTTGTAGAACTTCAGGACAAGGGTTTTGAGGTGGTTATAATCGATGATTGTTCAAATTCGTCGGAAAAGGTGTTGGAGGGAATTACCTCCATTACGGGAAAAATGCCCTTGTTCGAAAAAATTGACCTAAAGGAAAAATCGAAAGTAGAAGCTTTTTTTAAGAAGTACCAAGATATAGAAGGGGTTATTCATTTTGCCGCTTCCAAGGCGGTGGGCGAGAGTGTAGAGAAACCGTTGTTGTACTATGAGAACAATATCGGCACCTTGGTGTATCTGTTGAAAGAACTTTCAAAAAAGAATACGTCGAACTTTATTTTTAGTTCGTCGTGCACCGTTTACGGTCAGGCCGACAAGATGCCGATCAGTGAAACCGCTCCTGTTAAGCCTGCAGAATCGCCATACGGCAATACCAAGCAGATGGGCGAAGAGATTATTCGTGATACCTGTGCGGTTACCCAGGGGTTGAACGCTATCGCTTTGCGGTATTTTAACCCTATGGGGGCGCACCCGAGCGGTCATATTGGGGAATTGCCGATAGGGGTGCCCCAAAACTTAGTGCCCTTCATTACCCAGACAGGGGTAGGCCTTAGGGAGCAGTTATCGGTTTTTGGCGACGATTATCCTACGGAAGACGGCACTTGTATTCGTGACTATATCTATGTGGTAGATTTGGCCAAGGCCCACGTTCAAGCATTACAGCGACTATTGGAGGGGAAGAACGAAGAGAACTACGAGGTCTTTAATCTGGGTACCGGAAAAGGAAGCTCGGTGCTAGAGGTCATTCATAGTTTTGAACGTGTATCCGGAAAAAAATTGAACTATAAAATTGTCGACCGACGTCCCGGTGATGTGGTCTCTGCCTACGCGGATACGAAAAAGGCCAATGAGGTTTTAGGTTGGAAGGCCGAGTATACCTTGGATGAGGCTATGAAGTCCGCTTGGGAGTGGGAACAAAAAATAAGGGCCTGATATAAGGTTTAGACGGGATTTTGTATTTTTTTTAGGAGTCGAGGTCGAACCAAAACCCAAATTGGGAACGTAGATAATTCATGGTTTTAAATTTTGACGATAGTAACGACCTCCTTCAAAATGCAGAGGCCCAACAGTTATACGACAAGTTGGTGGCCCAATTGGAAAAGGATTTTAGTCTGGCCAATGTTCATGTAGATTTGTTTCAAGGGATTTCCCCGAACGATTTGGTGACAGTGTTGCGTGAGAAGGTGTATTACCTGATTATGGAGCGCTTTTCGGAGTATCTGAATCTTTTGTACATCATTGATGTGCCCGAAAAGGCCTTTAAGGAAATTAAAGTTACCGATGCGGTAGAGGTGGCCGACCAAGTTTCTTTTTTAGTGTTGAAAAGGGAACTCCAAAAGGTATGGCTCAAAGCTAAATACTCCTAGAAATACACCCGTACAAAGGGTAGCCAGGCACTCGCATAAATACTTTTGTTGTTGTCGTAAAGCACATCGTAGCGTATACCTATCGTAAAGTTTCGGTCCGTATAGCCCAGTCCTAGAAACAGGCCTGGCGACCAATAGTTTTCGCTGATCGTAGGGAGTCCGTTATAGGAAATGTTCTGATTGATGCGAAGTTGTTCCAGCTCTGCCGAAATCTGTAAAAAGGGAATGGGGTTGTAGAGTGATAAAATGCTTCCGCCGTAAGCATATCGGTGATTGGCGTCGAATTTGGCGTAGTTGAACGTCAGGCTGACCCCGCTGGCAAATTGCTCGTTGAACTGATAAATGGCACTCGGTGATACCGATGCATTAAAGCCTCCGTTCGTAAATCCCAGACCCAATCCTCCACCAAATCGAACATTGTTCCAGAAATTCGTAGGTGTATTCGTGTTTTGTGCGGAACCACTTATTGCGAAAACTATAAGAAATAGACCTAAAAAAGTATTTTTTGGGGTCTTAAAAAGTTTTTTAATCATTATCTTTAATTTTTCAATATTGCATACTAAGATACGTTCCAGAAATAGGAAATATTGTATTTTTGTACCCATTTATTTGCATGACAGAGAATCTTCTATGGACAAATATTCCTTTCTAAATACCGCGCACACCTCTTTTTTTGCGGATTTATACGATAAATACCTCAAGAACCCCGATAGCGTAGAGCCAAGTTGGCGCGCCTTCTTTCAAGGTTTTGATTTTGGAACCGAAACAGCTCTTGATGAGTTGGATGTGGAAAGTCTAATGACCGCGAAAGCGGGAGAGAACGGTGTGGCGCAACAAATGCCGGAGTCCTTGCAAAAGGAGTTTCAAGTGATCCGCCTGATAGACGGTTATCGAAGCAGGGGGCATTTGTTTACCAAAACGAACCCGGTTCGCGAGCGAAGACAATATGAGCCGAGCCTTGATCTCGAGAATTTCGGACTCTCACAGGCCGATTTGGATACGGTCTTCAGCGCAGGTGAAATCATTGGCATCGGTGCGAACAGCTTGAGGGAGATTATTGAGCACCTGAAGCGTATTTATTGTGATGCCATAGGGGTTGAATATATGTATATTCGAAAACCTGAGCGCGTCGAATGGATCCAGAACTGGCTCAATGTTAACGATAACCATCCGAAATTCAATGCGGAGCACAAGCGTCGCATCTTAAAGAAATTAAACCAAGCGGTCTCTTTCGAAAGCTTTTTGCATACCAAGTACGTTGGACAAAAACGCTTTTCATTGGAAGGGAACGAATCGTTAATACCGGCCCTTGATGCCGTGGTGGAGCGGGCCGCCGAATTGGGTGTAGAGCAGTTTGTTATGGGTATGGCCCACAGAGGTCGACTTAACGTGCTTACCAATATTTTCGGAAAGGCCGCCAAGGATATTTTTAGCGAATTTGATGGCAAGGATTACGAGCAGGAAATCTTTGACGGTGATGTAAAATATCATTTAGGGTGGACGTCGGAACGCAAGACCGATAACGGTAATCGAATAAAAATGAATATTGCGCCCAATCCATCGCATTTGGAAACCGTGGGTGCGGTCGTCGAGGGTATAACACGGGCCAAGCAAGATGCCCATTTCCCTGACGATTTTTCAAAAGTACTTCCTATTGTAGTCCACGGTGATGCGGCTATTGCGGGTCAAGGCTTGGTGTACGAAGTAGTGCAAATGGCCAATCTTGATGGTTATAAAACCAATGGTACCATACATATCGTGGTCAATAACCAAATCGGTTTTACGACCAATTACCTTGATGCACGTAGTTCTACCTATTGTACTGACGTGGGTAAGGTGACCCTGTGTCCTGTGTTGCACGTCAATTCCGATGATGCCGAAGCTGTGGTACATGCGTCTTTATTCGCTTTGGAATACCGTATGCGTTTCAATAGGGATGTATTTATCGATTTATTAGGATATAGAAAATATGGGCATAACGAAGGTGATGAGCCTCGTTTTACCCAACCCAAATTATACAAGGCCATTGCCAAGCATCAAAACCCGCGTGATATTTATGCGGAAAGATTGCTTAAGGAAGGGGTTATTGAGGCCGATTTTGTCAAAGGTCTTGAAGAAGAGTACAAAGCTTCCTTGGAAGAGGAACTTGAAGATTCGCGTAAAGAGGATAAAACGGAGATTACCCCGTTTATGGCCGATGAATGGAAAGGCTTTGCCAATGTTCGGGAGTGGGAGATGATGGAGCGCGTCGATACGACTTTCGATAAAAAGGAACTGACCAAAATTGCAAAGGTGCTCACTGAGCTTCCTTCCGATAAGAAGTTCTTGCGAAAGGTTGAAAAATTGGTGCGCGACCGTAAAAAAATGTTCTTCGAAACCGATAGGTTAGACTGGGCAATGGGCGAATTGTTGGCCTATGGTACCTTGTTGCAAGAAGGCTATGCGGTTCGTATGTCAGGTCAAGATGTGGAGCGAGGTACCTTTTCGCACAGACATGCCGTAATGAAGGTTGAAGAGAGTGAGGAGGAAGTAATGCTGTTGAACCATATCGGTGAGAAGCAAGCTAAATTCCAAATCTACAACTCCTTATTGTCGGAATACGGTGTAGTTGGTTTTGATTACGGATATGCCATGGCGAGCCCGAATACGTTGACCATTTGGGAGGCGCAGTTTGGTGATTTTAGCAACGGTGCCCAAATCATGATCGACCAATACATTTCGGCGGCCGAAGACAAGTGGAAGTTGCAGAACGGATTGGTGATGTTGCTTCCCCATGGGTATGAGGGGCAGGGAGCGGAGCATTCTTCCGCCCGTATGGAGCGATATTTACAGCTTTGTGCCCGTGATAACATGTATATAGCCGATGTTTCTACCCCGGCCCAAATGTTCCATATCTTAAGAAGGCAAATGAAGGTCAATTTTAGAAAACCTTTGATTGTCTTTACGCCCAAAAGTCTGTTGCGTCACCCAAAGGCCGTGTCTACGGTAGATGAATTGGCTTCGGGTTATTTTCAGGAAGTGATCGATGATGCTACGGCCAACGTAGATAAGGTAAAGACCTTGGTGTTCTGTACCGGTAAGTTTTATTATGACTTGCTTGCGGCCAAGGAAGAGCAAGGAAGGGATGATGTGGCCTTGGTTCGTGTGGAACAGTTGTTCCCCTTGCCATCGGAGAAAATGAAAGAGGTGATAGCGAAATATACGAAGGCCGATGATTTGGTCTGGGCACAAGAAGAGCCTCGAAACATGGGGGCCTGGAGTCACATGATGATGCATTTTAGCGATTCTGATAAATTCAGGGTGGCTTCTAGAAGATTCTATGCTTCGCCGGCCGCGGGTAGTGCCGTTCGTTCCAAAATGAGACATCAACAAGTGATAGATTATGTGTTCGATAAGAGCAAGAATAATATGTCAAAACCAATGCCCAAGCCAAGCAAGGGTTAAGAAAAAGGTTGTTCAAATAGTTTAGATAACATAGCAAATAAGAATAGCATGATATTAGAAATGAAAGTCCCATCTCCGGGCGAATCTATCACCGAAGTTGAAATAGCGGAATGGTTGGTAGAAGATGGCGATTACGTTGAAAAAGACCAGGCCATTGCCGAAGTAGATTCCGATAAGGCTACTTTAGAGCTTCCGGCCGAAGCGAGCGGGGTAATTACCCTTAAGGCTGAAGTTGGCGATGCTGTTGCCGTTGGTGAAGTGGTTTGTTTGATCGATACCGATGCGGCCAAGCCTGAAGGTGCGGGTAAAGAAACAAGTGAACCGAAAAAAGAGCAGCCTAAGCAAGAGGAGGCTAAAGCTCCACAGCCGGCTCAGGCCAAGGAAACCTATGCTTCCGGAGTGGCTTCGCCCGCTGCTAAAAAGATATTAAGTGAAAAAGGTATAGACGCTTCCGCAATAAAAGGTAGTGGAAAAGATGGTCGTATAACCAAGGATGATGCGGTCAAGGCCGTGCCTTCAATGGGTAGCCCAACAGGAGGAAATAGGGGTGAGAGCCGTTCAAAATTATCTATGTTACGTAGAAAGGTCGCCGAACGTTTGGTGTCCGCCAAGAACGAAACGGCTATGCTTACCACCTTTAACGAGGTTGATATGTCGCCTATTTTCGAACTTAGAAAACAATATAAGGAAGACTTTAAAAGTAAGCACGGCGTAGGTTTGGGCTTTATGTCCTTCTTTACCAAAGCGGTGGTTCGTGCGTTACAAATGTATCCTGCCGTGAATTCTATGATAGACGGAAAGGAAATGATTACTTACGATTTCTGTGATATCAGTATTGCGGTCTCTGGGCCTAAGGGATTGATGGTTCCTGTTATCAGGAATGCGGAGAACCTTACATTCAGGGGGATTGAGGCGGAAGTGAAAAGATTGGCCATCCGTGCTCGAGAAGGCGAGATTACGGTTGATGAAATGACCGGTGGTACGTTTACGATTACCAATGGTGGTGTTTTTGGTTCAATGTTGTCGACTCCGATAATCAACCCGCCACAAAGTGCTATTTTAGGAATGCACAATATTGTGGAAAGACCTATCGTAAGGGATGGAGGTATTGCCATTGCTCCGATAATGTACGTTGCCTTGTCTTATGATCACCGTATCATTGATGGTAAGGAGTCCGTAGGATTTTTGGTAGCGATCAAGGAAGCTTTGGAGAGTCCTGAAGAATTGTTGATGGACGGTAACGTGAAGAAAGCTTTGGAGATGTAGGAATACAGCTCTTTATATAATATGGCCCCGAAGATGATATGCATTTTCGGGGCTTTTTTTATGCGAAGTTTTGATATGTCCGGCTGGGGTGGGCCCGGCTATTTCCTTAAATAGACACAGTATTTTTCGTAGTCGATAATGGCTTTGCCTTGTTTTAAGACATCGGCGCCGATAATGCCGTCTACGGGCAATGCGTTTTGTGCGCTTAGCGCTTCGTTGACATGTACGAGGTCAAAGAGTACGATTTTTAGGTTTTTCTTTTTCCATTGGCCTATTTCAATTTTGTTTTTTGAAGAGATAAGGGTTTCCATGTTGGTGGCCCCGGCCCCGGCCGCTTTTACCTCCGAAGCCTCGGATGCTAGTCCGAATCGGCTTATCTTGTCTATGCCGATGCAGGTGTTCGATGCGCCGGTGTCGAGGATGAACCTTCCTGAAATGCCATTTATTTTGGCCGATATTTCAAAGTGGTCGGTATTTGTAAGTCTTAGGGTGATCGGGGTGTAGTTTTTTTTCCGAAGAAATCTTTTCAGGGAAGACATGTATTCTTTTTGTCAAAGATAAGGCTATTTTTGCAGCATGATACTAACGGATACCCATACACATTTATACAGTGAAGCCTTCGATGAAGATAGGGAGGCTGTTATTGAAAAGGCCATGGCGCTTGGTGTTAAACGGTTTTTTATACCGGCCATCGATTCTACGTATACCCAAGCCATGCTTGAGCTGGAAAAGTCATATCCTCAGAGTGTTTTTTTGATGATGGGCCTCCATCCTACACACGTAAAGGAAAGCTATAAGGAGGAATTACGGCATGTTGAGGAAATGTTGGCCCAGCGAAAGTTTTATGCTGTCGGTGAAATAGGGATTGACCTGTATTGGGATAAAACTTTTATCAAGGAACAGCAAGAGGCCTTTCGTACGCAGATACAGTTGGCAAAAAAATATAAACTTCCTATAGTTATCCATTGTCGGGATGCCTTTGATGAGGTTTTTGAAGTGCTTGAAAGCGAAAAGGGTGACGGACTCTATGGTGTTTTTCACTGTTTTACCGGAAATTTGGAACAGGCGCAAAAAGCCATTAGTTATAATATGATGCTCGGGATCGGTGGGGTCGTGACTTTTAAGAATGGAAAGATCGATACCTTTTTGGCCGAGATTCCATTGAAAAATATCGTATTGGAGACCGATTCGCCCTATTTGGCACCGGTTCCCTATCGAGGGAAAAGAAATGAAAGTGCCTATTTGATGCAGGTGGTCGAGAAGCTTGCGGACTTATATGGGCTTCCTGTCGAGACGGTGGCCGAGCTTACCACGGAAAATTCGAAGCGTGTTTTCGGGGTCTGAGATAGGGCTTGAATCGAAAAATTATGAGACGATGAAAAAAAGTAGTATCCTATTAATATATACCGGGGGAACCATTGGTATGGTAAAGGACTATGCCTCCGGAGCGTTAAAGGCGTTCAATTTTGATAAGTTACTGGAGAGTATACCGGAAATCAAGCAACTTGATTGTCATGTCGATTCGGTTTCTTTTAAGGAGCCGATCGATTCTTCGAATATGAATCCCTCGCACTGGGTGCAGATCGCTACCTTGATCGAGGAAAATTATGATTCGCACGATGGTTTTGTAGTGTTGCACGGTAGCGATACCATGAGTTATACGGCTTCGGCCTTAAGTTTTATGCTTGAAAATTTAGGCAAGCCCGTGATTTTTACGGGCTCTCAATTGCCTATTGGCGACTTAAGGACGGATGCCAAGGAAAACCTGATAACCTCTATTCAGATTGCGGCCTTGCGAAAGAAAAACAAACCTGTGGTTCAGGAAGTGGGACTTTATTTTGAATATAAGCTGTACCGGGGCAACCGAACCACTAAAATAAATGCCGAGCATTTTCAGGCGTTTGCCTCGTTAAATTACCCTGAGTTGATCGAATCTGGGGTGTTTTTGAAGGTGAGTGAAGAATATCTTTTGCGAAATAAGGGTCGAAAAAAGTTTACGGTACACAAGGAAATGGATCAAAATGTGGCGATTTTGAAGTTGTTTCCCGGTATTGGGCCGCTTGTATTGCAAAGTGTAGTGCGTATTCCGGGTCTGAAAGCATTGGTTTTGGAGACTTATGGTGCCGGAAATGCCCCAACGGAACCTTGGGTAATCGATATTCTAAGGGAGGCGAAAGAAAAAAATATTCATATTGTAAATGTTACCCAGTGTTCTGGGGGCAGTGTTTCAATGGGGCGCTATGAAACGAGTAAGCAGTTGGAGGAGCTGCAAGTGATTAATGGTAAAGACATTACGACCGAGGCGGCCGTGGCCAAGCTGATGTATCTGTTGGGCAGTAATGTTTCCCCGAAACTGTTCAAATCGATATTCGAGACCTCCCTGCGCGGTGAAATCGAAGAAAATTAGCAATTTTAATTTCTTCAACTAATATTTTTTTTGTTATTTGGGCACCCCTTAAAAAGGGTGATCTTGTCTGGTCTGTTTTTGTTTTGAAATGGATGGGCGGGGTAAATTTAGAGAGGTGGCCGAGTGGTCGAAGGCGCACGCCTGGAAAGTGTGTATACACCAAAAGTGTATCGAGGGTTCGAATCCCTTCCTCTCTGCGAGAACAAAAAAGGAATTTTCAGTGTATAATAGAATAGTTTAGACTGGAAATTTTGTAAGTTTAGTTTCTGTATGTAAAATGGAAGTCTGCGCTTGGTCCTATCAAGTCGCTATAATAGTGCGAAAGGCCTATTAGGATGTCTTGTGCTGTATTTGGCCCTACTTCCCCGATGCAACGAAGTTTTACTTTTTTTATTGTGATTTTTTTTTATCTTTAACCCTATTAAATAACTAATTTAAGTTTGAACAAATGAAAAAATTATCCTCTATCCTAGCCGTGGGCGGGTTGTTTGTAATGAGTACAAATACTGTTAATGCAATGGCTACTGCAGCAACAATGCTACAAGATGCCCCTGCCGAAGCTGAAGCAGGTTTTACCCAAGTGTTGAAAGAAATGTTTATACAAGGTGGTGCCGGCTTCATGGGTATTGTTCTTTTGTGTTTGATTCTTGGTTTGGCCGTGGCCATCGAAAGAATCATCTATTTGAATATGGCAACTACAAACACCGCTAAACTTAGACAACAAGTTGAAGATGCTTTGGCATCCGGAGGTGTTGAGGCTGCAAAAGAAGTTTGTAGAAACACAAAAGGTCCTGTTGCTTCTATTTATTACCAAGGTTTGGATAGAGCTGGAGAGAGTATCGAATCTGCTGAGAAAGCCGTTGTTGCTTACGGTGGTGTTCAAATGGGTCAATTGGAGAAAAACGTTTCTTGGTTGTCTTTGTTTATCGCTGTTGCGCCTATGCTTGGTTTCATGGGTACGGTAATCGGTATGATTCAGGCCTTCCAGAAAATTAGTGCTGTTGGTAACTTGAGTGCATCCCTTATTGCAGGTGATATCCAGGTAGCGTTATTGACAACTGTATTTGGTCTTATTACTGCTATTATCCTTCAGATTTTCTATAACTACATCATTGCTAAAATCGATAGCATTGTTAATGATATGGAAGATTCTTCTATCGTTTTGATAGATATGTTGGTGGATCACAAAAAATAAGTCGCACAACTTAATACCTTAAATTATGCACAAAATAATAAAGATTATATTGGTCGTTGTGGGCTTGATAGGCGCTGCCTTGTGGTTCATGCTTCCAGAGTCTGAAATGCCTGCTTCCGAAGCGATCAATAACGGAGCGCTTAACGCGATGTTCATGATTACATGGTTGCTATTGGGAATAGCCATAGTGTCCAGCGTTGTGTTCGCCCTTAAGAATCTATTTTCGAATCCTGCTAGCTTAAAGAAATCCCTTTTCGTAGTCGTAGGTTTTCTTTTGGTGATCGGTATCGGCTATGTAATGGCCAGTGGTACTGATGTCAATATTCAGGAAATGGCTGATAGGGGTGTATCTACCAATGAGTCTGAAATCAAGCAGATCGGAGCTGGTATAAATGTGTTTTTCATATTGACCCTTGTAGCCGTAGGAGCTATGCTTTGGGGCGGTGTGAGAAAGATGATAAAATAATTAAAAGATAAAACTATGCCAAGAAGAGGAGCACCACCAGAGGTAAACGCCGGTTCCATGGCAGACATAGCATTCTTACTGCTTATATTTTTCTTGGTCACCACGACCATTGAAACAGATGCAGGTTTGGATCGTATGTTGCCACCTATAGAGCCGCCTACCGAAGCACCGCCAATCATTAAGGAGAAGAATATCTTTACGGTGAACATTAACCGTAACGGTCAACTGTTAGTTGAAGACGAGCTTACCGATATCAAAAGTTTGAGAGAAAAAGCGATCGCTTTTCTTGATAACGGTGGCGCGCCATCAGGTTCTCCTGACTACTGTAGCTACTGTAAAGGCAAAAGATTATCCGATTCATCGGATAACCCTACTAAGGCGATTATCTCTCTTAAAAACGACCGTGAAACAAAGTACGGTACCTATATAACGGTTCAAAACGAATTGGTAGGGGCTTACAATGATTTGCGTAACCGTGAGGCACAACGTCTTTATAAAAGGGACTTTACCGATATGGAAGCAGAGTACCTTAACCCAGAAACCGAATCTAGTAGAAAAGAGGATCTTAAAGAGAAGGTGAAGCGGATTCAGGAATTGTTTCCACAGAAGTTGTCCGAGGCGGAGACTGATTCAAGTAATTAATAAGAGCTTAAAACAAAATATATGTCAAAGTTTGCAAAGAAAAAAGACGCCGGTTTACCAGCTGTAAACACTGCATCGTTACCTGATATTGTATTTATGCTTTTATTTTTCTTCATGACCGTAACGGTGATGAAAGACAATACCTTGAAAGTAGAGAATACTCTGCCAAACGCCAGTGAGACCAAGAAACTGGAAAAGAAAGATAGGGTTATATACATTTACGTTGGGGAACCAACTTCTCAGTATAAGGCTCAGTTCGGTGAAGAGGCAAGAATTCAATTGAACGATAAGTTCTCATCGCCTAACGAAGTAGGTGACTATATTTTGCAGGAAAGAGCTAAGAAGCCTCAAGAATTGCAGAATGTATTGACTACTGCTTTGAAAGTGGATAAGAATGCTAATATGGGACTCATTTCCGATATTAAGCAAGAATTGAGAAAGGTTAACGCCCTTAAGGTCAATTATACGACTTATGACGGTGACGCCTTCAACAATTTGCAATAGTATTTTTTCAAACTATAGTTAGAATATATGAACGCTTCGGATTCTTTTCCGAAGCGTTTTTTATTTGCTTATTTTTGACCCATGATGAAGCCTTGTTTTTATGTGCTGATGTTTTTGTGCTGTGCGAACGTAATGGCGCAAGCGGTCAATGATTCTGTCGTTTCCGATGAGCGATATCTAGAGGATCAGTTTTATATTGGTATTACCTATAACTTTCTTGTGGCCCAGCCTGAGAGTGTAAGCCAGCGTAACCTGTCTTACGGCTTACAAGCGGGTTTTATAAAGGATATCCCTCTTAACCATAGTAGAACTACCGCACTTGGAATTGGCTTTGGATACGGCGTTTATTC
Organism: Zobellia galactanivorans; assembly: GCF_000973105.1. Taxonomy (NCBI): domain Bacteria; kingdom Pseudomonadati; phylum Bacteroidota; class Flavobacteriia; order Flavobacteriales; family Flavobacteriaceae; genus Zobellia; species Zobellia galactanivorans. The sequence goes on from NC_015844.1 coordinate 2,738,457, forward strand.
GTATTATACTAACCTTTTGGCAAGCGAGACGGCCGATGGTGTTGTCTATAGTGTGATAGACGATGATTTTAAGCGAAATAAGGTAGAGACCCACATGTTGGAGGTGCCGTTTGAGGTCAGATGGCGTAACTCTACACCTTCGGAGTATAAGTTCTGGCGTTTATATGCGGGAGTGAAATTCGGTTATGTGTTCGGTGGTAGGTCTAAACTCGTACCGAACGATACTCCTAAAGTCTCCTTTTACAATAATGATATCAGGGATTTTCATTATGGTGTTACCTTAAATTTTGGGTATAACACCTTCAATCTGCATGCGTATTACGCATTGAACAGTCTCTTTAACGATGGGGTGGTTTTGGGTGACGAAAGCTTGAATTCAAAGCCGCTTAGAATAGGACTCATCTTCTATATCCTATAACCAAAAACGTATCGTTAATAGTTGGGACAGAAACCCGATAAAAAAACCTAGAACAAGTTCTATCGGGGTGTGCGCGTTTAGGTATAATCTAGAGGTGGCGACTACACCGGTGAGTAGTGTGGCGATACTTATTGCCAATGTGATATTTACCTCAAAGTGAATGCTTAGGCTAGTCAAGAACATGACCAAGCTACCCATGCCCATAAGATGCATGCTTATCTTTGTTTTGAAAAACAAAAGGGTCAATGCGGTCAGTGCGGCTATGACAAGACCTACAAAGTAGAAATAGAGTTCAACGATGTTGGAGTGGGGGATGATTTTATAAATGACAAAGAGCAACAGTATGATGTGAACGTACATGGGGTATTTGCGTTCTTTCAGGTCGCTCATAAAAACACTACTGGCCAAACCGAGGTTTCTCAATATAAAATACGTGATTATGGGAATGATTACGGTAAGTACGAAAATGGGAAAAAAGAAGGCGCCCTGAACGCTCAGGGGAGTGTATTTCGGTGTTATGAGAAAATAGGCTGCCGTACCTGCCACCGGTATGAATAAAGGGTGGAAAACGTAGGATATGGCTTTTAAGAGAACCTTCATTAAATCTGTTTGCGCAGCCTGGCTACCGGAATGTCTAACTGCTCCCTGTACTTGGCAACGGTTCGACGGGCAATCGGATACCCTTTTTCTTTAAGCAGTGCTGCCAATTTATCGTCGGTAAGGGGCTTTTTCTTCGATTCTTCCCCAATGACCGTTTCAAGGATTTTCTTTATTTCCTTGGTGGATACATCTTCCCCTTGGTCGTTTTTCATCGATTCGGAAAAGAATTCCTTGATGAGTTTGGTGCCGTAAGGGGTGTCAACGTACTTGCTGTTGGCTACACGCGACACGGTAGAGACATCCATTTCTATTTCGTCGGCAATGTCCTTTAGGATCATGGGTCTCAGGTTGCGTTCGTCTCCCGTAAGAAAGTATTCCGACTGGTACTGCATTATAGCGTTCATGGTGATGAATAGGGTCTGTTGACGTTGTCGAATGGCATCTATAAACCATTTTGCGGCATCGAGCTTTTGCTTGATGAACATAACGGTGTCTTTCTGTGATTTCGACTTCTTCTTGGCGTCTTTATATCCCTTTAACATGTTGCTGTACTCCCTCGATACGTGAAGTTCCGGGGCGTTTCTTCCGTTTAGGCTAAGCTCTAGTTCGCCGTCTACGATCCGAATGGAAAAATCGGGAACAACGTGCTCTACCATGCGGTTGTTGCCTGAATACGAGCCACCGGGCTTTGGGTTTAGCTTTTCGATTTCACTAATGGCTTCCCTGAGCTGTTCTTCTGAAATATTATATTTCTGAATAAGCTTTTTGTAGTGCTTTTTGGTAAACTGTTCGAATGACTTTTCGAGAATGCTAATCGCTAGTTCTATGCTTGGCGAGCTTTCTTTTCTCTTGAGTTGAATGATTAGGCATTCCTCCAATGAGCGTGCCGCAACCCCGGGAGGGTCGAGTTTCTGAACGATTTTCAATACCCGTTCTACCGTTTCTTCGTCGGTGTATATGTTTTGGGTAAACGCAAGGTCATCGGTTATGTCTGAGAGCGGTCTTCTGATATAGCCGCTTTCGTCTACGCTACCGACAAGAAATTCGGCAATGCTCCACTCGTCATCGCTAAGATATACGGTGTTCATTTGGCTCAACAAATACTGGTTGAACGAAGTGCCCGCCGCGTAGGGAACGTTCTTTTCTTCGTCATCGGCGCTATAATTGTTGGCCTTTGTTCTGTAGTCGGGTATTTCGTCGTCACTTAGGTAATCGTCGATGTTGATGTCTTCGGTGGATATGATCTCACTATCGGTCTCATCGTTTTCGTAAGTGTCGGCAAATTCGTCGTCTATGGAGTCCGATTCCTCTTTGCCTCCTTCCAATGCGGGGTTTTCTTCCAATTCTTGTTTAAGACGTTGCTCAAAGGCCTGTGTGGGCAATTGAATCAACTTCATAAGCTGTATCTGCTGGGGAGATAGCTTTTGTGATAATTTGAATTGTAAGTGTTGTTTTAGCATTGGGGTCTAAAATTCGTTTTGCCTGCCTTCTAAGTTAGCGAATTCCTGCTAAAATTCTGCATTCTGCGGTGTTCTTGGAAAAGGAATTACATCCCTAATATTGCCCATGCCTGTAGCGAACAGCACTAAGCGTTCAAATCCTAGGCCGAAACCACTATGCACCGCACTACCGAATTTTCTCAAGTCTAGGTACCACCATAGTTCTTCTTCGTCAATACCCAATGCCGCCATCTTTTCTTTGAGGACGTCAAGGCGTTCTTCACGCTGAGACCCACCTACGATTTCACCTATACCTGGGAATAGGATGTCCATGGCACGAACCGTTTTTCCGTCTTCGTTAAGGCGCATGTAGAAAGCTTTGATCTTTGCCGGATAATCGAATAAGATTACGGGGCATTTAAAATGCTTTTCCACTAAAAAGCGCTCGTGTTCGCTCTGTAGGTCCGCTCCCCATTCATTAATGGGGTATTGGAATTTTTTCTTTTTGTTCGGTTTGCTGTTTCGCAAGATATCGATGGCCTCTGTATACGATACCCGCATAAAATTGTTCTCGGCAACGAACTTGAGCTTTTCGATTAGGGCCATCTCACTGCGTTCGGCCTGTGGTTTGGTTTTCTCTTCGTCTAAAAGACGTTTTTCAAGAAACTGAAGGTCGTCTTGACAATTGTCGAGAACGTATTTGATAACGCTTTTTATGAAGTCTTCGGCTAGATCCATGTTGGCGTCTAGGTCAAAGAAGGCCATTTCGGGCTCTATCATCCAAAATTCGGCCAGGTGCCTTGAGGTGTTACTGTTTTCAGCACGGAATGTGGGGCCGAAGGTATAGACCTTGCCCAAGGCCATGGCGTAAGTTTCGGCTTCCAATTGGCCGGAAACCGTTAAGTTGGTTTCCTTTCCGAAGAAATCTTCTTTATAGTTTACGTTTCCATCCTCGTCTAGGGGCGGATTTTTATCGTCTAATGTACTCACCTTGAACATCTCACCGGCGCCTTCGGCATCGGATCCGGTTATGATCGGTGCGTGAAAGTAATAGAAGCCGTTTTGCTGAAAATATTGATGAATGGCAAAAGATAAGGCCGACCGTACGCGCATTACCGCAGCGAACGTGTTGGTGCGTATACGTAGATGCGCCTTTTCACGCAAAAACTCCAAAGAGTGTTTTTTAGGTTGGATAGGGTAGGTCTCCGGATCGGCGCCGCCGTGGACCTTTAGGTCCTTTACCTGGATCTCTACGCTTTGTCCCCTGCCTTGGCTTTCTACAAGGGTCCCCGATATTTTAAGGGCGGCACCCGTGTTGATTTGCTTTAGAAGACTCTCGTCAAATGATTCAAAATCGACAACACACTGAATATTGTTGATGGTGGATCCGTCGTTTAAGGCTATGAAACGATTACTTCTGAAGGTTTTAACCCATCCGTTGACGGTTACCTCTTGTAATAAAAAATTTTCCGAAAGCAGTTCTTTTACGCTGTACGATTTCATTTGAGTCACTTGAAAATTGAAGGGCAAAGATAAGTTTTTGGACAAAAGAATCCGTGCTAATGAAGGGTTAAATCAACCTCATTTTTTAGGGTTCTCGTCTTCACCTTGCGGTAGAATATTGATTTGTGGCTTTTTTAAGATTTTTTTACTCGCAATATTTCGCTCTAAAGACAACAAAAGTGAAGGTAATAAGATCAGGTTGGCCAGCATGGCGAACATCAAGGTGGCCGAAACTAGGGCCCCAAGGGCTACGGTACCTCCAAAGTTTGAAATGATGAATACCGAGAACCCGAAGAAAAGTACAATGGAGGTATAGAACATGCTAACCCCTGTTTCGCGCAAGGCGGCATAGACCGATTTTCGAATATGCCATTTGTTCGCTATCAGTTCTTGACGGTATTTGGCCAAGAAGTGAATGGTGTCGTCAACCGATATTCCAAAAGCAATACTGAACACCAGTATGGTAGACGGTTTTATGGGGACACCTACAAAGCCCATGACTCCTGCGGTAATTACCAGGGGCAAAAGGTTCGGGATCAATGAAATGACGATCATTCGGAACGAACGGAAGAGATAGGCCATAAAGAGGGCTATCAAGAATATGGCGAAGGCCAATGAGAGTACTAAGTTCTTTACGAGATACTTGGTGCCCTTTAAAAACAAAAGGGCGCTACCGGTCATGTAAACGTTATAGCGGTCAGGTGGAAAGAACTTGTTGATGTTCTCGTTCAACCTTTCTTCAATTTGCTCCATGCGATCGGTCTTCACGTCTTGCATGAAGGTGGTGATACGCGCCGTTTGACCGGTACTGTCGACGAAGTTCTTGAGCAGGTTGCCATTGCCTCCCGAGTTTTGCGCCACTTTCATTATAAAGTTGTTCTCTTGCGAAGTGGGCAATTGGTAGTACTTTGGGATACCGTTGTAAAAGGCTTGCTTGGAATATTTTACCAGGTTAACGACCGAGATGGGCTGCGATAGCTCGGGAATCTCCATGATCACATCGCCTAATTGGTCCATTCGTTTGAGGTTGGCCGGCTTTAAAACCCCCTTGGGTTTTTTGGTATCGATGACGATTTCTACGGGCATAATACCGTCGAACTCTTGCTCGAAGAAGCGAATGTCCTTAAAGAATTGCGCATTTTTGGGCATGTCTTCGATAGGGCTTCCTGAAATCTGGATTTGATAGATGCCGATGATACTGGTTACTAAAAGAACAATGGATACGATATAGACCGAGATCCTATGGTTTCTTACAATGCGTTCCATCCAGTTGACAAAAGCATCGATCCATTTCTTGTTGAGATGCTTAAGGTGTCTTGTCTTGGGAAGGGATAAAAAGCTATAGATGATAGGGATGATCAATAAGGAAAGTATAAATATACCAATGATGTTGATCGAAGCTACGATTCCGAATTCCTTGAGCAGTTTACTGTCGGTAATAATAAAAGTGGCAAAACCGGAAGCCGTAGTCATATTCGTCATCAAGGTGGCATTTCCGATTTTGGAAATCACCCTTTGAAGCGAAAGGGCCTGGTTGCCGTGTTTCTTTACTTCTTGTTGGTACTTGTTGATCAAGAAAATACAGTTGGGTATACCGATAACGATGATCAAAGGCGGGATCAAGGCGGTAAGCACGGTTATTTCGTACTGTAAGAGGCCTAAAATACCAAAGGCCCACATAACACCAATGATAACCACGCACATTGAAATTAGGGTGGCCCTAAAACTTCTAAAGAAGAAAAAGAAGATCAAGGAAGTGACCCCAAGGGCCGCCAGAATGAACTTGCCGATTTCATCTATGATGTTCTGCGAGTTCATGGTGCGTATGTAGGGCATGCCCGATACGCGTACGTCGAGGCCGGTTTCCTCTTCGAATTTTTCCACCAAATGGGTCAGGTCCTCTAAAATGAAATCTTTACGGACCGTAGTGTTGATGATATCCTTATCTAGGTTGACAACGGTTCTTACCGTTCCACTTTCTTTGTTGAAAAGCAAATTGTCATAAAAAGGAAGGTCGTTGAAAAGATGGTTCTTTATACTGTCTATTTCCTGTTTTGACTTTACTTGCGAACGAATAAGGGGTTCGAGTATGAACTTTTGGTTTTCGTTGTCCTTTTTGAGTTCTTGCAGATTGTCGAGTGAAAGCACAAAATCAACCTCGGGAAAAGCGGCAAGTTGCTTGCTGAATTTATTCCATCTATTGATTTTGTCGGGAGTAAAAAGAGAGGAATCGCGAATGGCGAAGACTACGGCATTGCCTTCTTCACCGAATTTTTTTAGAAATGCACGGTATTCAAGGTTGACCGGGTGGTGGTCGGGCAATAGGTTGGCCTGGGTATTGCTAAAGCGCATATTCTTCCACTGCATGCCCAAAAAGACGGTGAAAGCAATGATTAGAATAAGTATTAAAATGCGATTACGGAGAATTATACTCGCTGTCTTTTCCCAAAAACCTTGTTTAAGTTTCGCTGCCATCGTTCAATTTTACCGAGCGCAAAGGTATAGAATGATCGGGAGTGTACCTAAAATGTAATATTTTATTAACGTATCTGTAAATGAAAAAAGCAACCCTAGGGCTGCTTTTTCTGTTTTTTATAAAAAGATGCTGAATTAGACCTTCATGATTTCCGCTTCTTTTACGGTCAAAAAGGCATCTACTTTTTTAATGTATTTGTCGGTAAGGGCCTGAACGTCTACTTCTGCGTTTTTTTGTAAATCCTCGGAAACGTCTAAATCCCGAATTTCCTTATTGGCATCTTGACGGGCGCTACGTATACCGACTTTGGCGTCTTCGGCCTCGGCTTTGGCTTGTTTGGTCAGCTGAATACGACGCTCTTCGGTCAGCGGTGGAACGTTGATGATCACAAAATCACCATTGTTCATAGGGTTAAAGCCCAAGTTCGAGTTCATGATGGCTTTTTCTATCTCGTGGAGCATGTTCTTTTCCCATGGCTGTACCGATAGGGTTCGGCCGTCGGGCGTATTGATGTTGGCTACTTGTGATAGGGGGGTCTGCGAGCCGTAATATTCGACCATCACGGAAGAAAGCATGGCGGGGCTTGCCTTTCCTGCACGTATTTTTACAAATTCTTTCTCCAAATGCCTCATAGCGGCATCCATGTTCTCCTTTGCGGAATCAAGTATAAACTGTATCTCTTCGTTCATAATTCAAATATAATATAACGGTGCAAATATATAGTAGACCTGTTTTAAAGATTTACGACCGTACCGATGTTTTCACCTTCAACCAGTTTTTTTAAGTTCCCTTTTTTGTTCATATCGAAAACAACGATCGGCAGTTCGTTCTCTTGGCTCAGGGTAAAAGCGGTGGTGTCCATAACTTTTAGGCCTTTTAGAAGAACGTCTGCAAAAGAGATAGAATCGAATTTTGTGGCGTTTTTGTCTTTTTCGGGGTCGGAGGTGTAGATGCCGTCTACGCGCGTGCCCTTTAAAATGACATCGGCCTCGATTTCAATGGCCCGAAGCACCGCCGCCGAATCGGTAGTAAAGTAGGGGTTTCCCGTTCCTCCACCAAAAATGACGACACGTCCCTTTTCAAGATGTCGCATGGCCCGTCTTCTGATAAAGGGTTCGGCAACCTCGTTGATCTGAATGGCCGATTGTACCCTAGTCTGTACGCCTATGGTCTCAAGGGCGCTCTGTAGGGCCAAGCTGTTGATTACGGTAGCCAACATGCCCATATGGTCGCCCTGTACGCGGTCCATACCGGTTGCGGCACCTGTTAGGCCCCTAAAAATGTTTCCTCCGCCGATTACGATGGCTACTTCTATGCCTTTTTCGGCTACCTCTTTAATTTCCTCGGCGTATTCCGCTAGACGTTTTGAGTCTATTCCGTATTGCTTTTCACCCATTAGGGCTTCACCGCTGAGTTTTAAGAGTATTCTTTTGTATTGCATGGCTAGTATTTCGTTGGGGCAAAAATAATCAAAAAATCTTAGGGTTTGTTTTTGAAGGTACAGATTAAGCGAACCTTAATTATTTCCTAATAATGATGCCGTATTCTGTTAAATTTTATAATCTTGTAACCCTTTAAAAATTAGAGGGATTACTTACAATAAAGCGATTAAATAGATACAATGAGAAAAATAGGATTACTCGCATTTGCCGTACTTTTGGCGGCCTGCGGAGCGACCAAAACGGTGTTGACGGCAGACAAGGCCCCGGTCTTGGCCAAATTAGACCTAAAAAACGTGGTTGACGATAAAGTTGCCGTAACGGTCGATGCTGGTGCTTTTACTACGGATGAAGTTTTGTTTTATATCCCTAAAACGGTGCCCGGTACGTATAGTACAGATAATTACGGTCAATATATTGAAGGGTTTAAGGCCTTGGATTATGAAGGGAAGGAATTGACTTTTTCTAAATTGGACGATAATACGTGGAAGGTTTCCAATGGAAAAAACCTTGATAAGGTGACTTATTGGGTGAATGATACCTATGATACGGAAGGCGAAGTGAAGGACAAGGTTTTCTCCCCTTCTGGAACAAATATCAATGCGGGAAAGACCTTTATGCTCAACCTTCATGGTTTTGTCGGGTATTTCGGGGGACTGAAAGAAGTGCCTTATGAATTGTCCATCGTCAGGCCGGAAGCTTTAAAGCCTACGACCTCATTAACGCCCAAAGTACTGGAAGCTCCGGTTGCAAATGTTGATGTCTTTTCGGCTAGTAGGTATTTTGATGTTATCGATAACCCTATTCTTTACGCAAAGCCCAATACCGAAACCTTTGAGATTAATGGTATAACTGTAACCTTGAGCGTGTATTCGCCATCGGGAATCTATTCGGCCTTAAGTTTAAAGGACCGCATGGAAAAAATGATGGGTGCCCAAAAGACGTTCTTGGGTGATGTAGATGGAACCAAAATTTACAACATACTGTTGTATTTGTCTACTATGGAAGCTGATGATGCATCCGGTTTTGGTGCCCTCGAACATCATACTTCAACGGTGGTCGTGTTGCCCGAAGCCATGCCGAAAGAACGTTTGGAGCAGGCTATGGTCGATGTGGTTTCGCACGAGTTTTTTCATATAGTTACTCCTTTGAACGTACATTCGGAAGAGGTGCAGTATTTCGATTTTAACGATCCAAAAATGTCACAACACTTGTGGATGTATGAAGGGACGACCGAATACTTTGCCAATCTTTTTCAAATTCAGCAAGGACTCATCGATGAAGGGGAGTTTTATCAACGGATGATGGATAAGATCAATAACGCTAAGTCATACGATGATGCCATGTCTTTTACCGAGATGAGTAAGAACATTTTGGTGGACCCCTATAAAAAGAACTATGCCAATGTCTATGAAAAAGGCGCCTTGATAAATATGGTTCTCGATATTCAGTTGCGTCAATTGAGCAATGGGGAAAAAGGGGTGCTTTGGTTGATGAAGGAGCTTTCTAAAAAGTACGGGAACGACACGCCTTTTGAAGATGATAAGCTGATTGATGAAATCGTTGCCATGACCTATCCTGAAATACGGACTTTCTTTGATACCTACGTTATTGGCGATACGCCTATTGATTACAACTCTTATTTGGGTATGGTAGGGTTGTCGACTGATTTAATTGAGCAGGAAACCGGTTATTTTCTAGATGGTGATAACCCCTTTATAGATGTGGAACAAGGCAATGAGAATGTTGTTTTTATTCGAAAGGGCATTCAATTGAATAGCTTCTTTAAGGGGCTGGGCGCCGAAGGAGGTGATATAATCAAGGAAATTAACGGAACTGCGGTAACCTTGGAGTCGATTCGGCCCATTATAGGAAAGAGTTTTGGTTGGTCTCCCGATACCGAAATCAGTATGGTGGTTGATCGTGACGGCAAAGAGGTATTGTTGGAAGGAAAGGTTGGTGCGCCTACCGTAAATGTGGAAACCATAGTTCCCGTTGAAAATGTATCTGATGAAGTTTTGGAATTGCGTCAAGCCTGGTTGAAAGGTTAGGCGGGTGAATTTAACCTATAAAAAAACCGTGATGCTGAAAAGTGTCACGGTTTTTATTTGAAATACCTAAGTAGTATATGTTAAAAAGAAAACCGCACTAACGATGAAGTTAATGCGGTTTTTCTTGTATGTGTTGAATATAGGGTTATCCTACTGTAGCACGTTTGAATCCGGTAACGGATACATCGCCGTAAGAAGCAACGTATTTTGCAACGTTGATTTTCTCATCTTTGATGAAGTTTTGGTCCAATAAACATTGTTCTTGGTCCAAAGTTGTGTTGTCAGAAATGAATCTTTCCATTTTACCGGGAAGAATTTTGTCCCAAATTTGTTCTGGCTTGCCTTCGGCTTTCAATTGTGCTTTCGCATCTTCTTCGGCTTGGGCTAAAACTTCGTCAGTTAATTGGGCCATTGAAATGTATTTAGGAACGTTTTTAAGTGTCTTTCCTAAACGACCAAGTTCTTCATTGTCCTTTTCGATAACGGCGATTCTAGCTTCTGTTTCGGCGGCAACGAATGCAGGGTCAAAATCTTTGTAAGACAAAGTTGTTGCTCCCATTGAAGCTATTTGCATAGAAAGGTCTTTTGCAAGCACTTCGGCAGAATCTACTCGAGACGAAAGACCGACTAAAGCGGCAATTTTGTTAATGTGAACGTAAGTTCCAACATATGGGGCCTCTAGTTTTTCGAAAGCGGTGATTTCTAATTTCTCACCGATAACCCCAGTTTGCTCAATTAATTTTTCAGCAACGGTCATTCCTCCAAAATCAGCTTCTAAAAGAGCTTCTTTAGAATCACAGTTCAAAGCTATATCGGCAATTTGGTTTGCTAATGCTAAGAAGTTTTCGTTTTTTCCAACAAAGTCGGTTTCACAACCTAATACGATTGCAACGCCAACGGTTTGGTCAGCATTCAATTTAGAAACTGCAGCACCTTCAGAGGACTCTCTGTCAGATCTTTTTGCGGCTACTTTCTGTCCTTTTTTACGAAGAACTTCAATTGCTTTGTTAAAATCTCCTTCAGCTTCAACCAAAGCATTTTTGCAGTCCATCATTCCTGCGCCAGTAGCTTTTCTTAATTTGTTTACTTCTGCGGCTGTAATTTTTGCCATTTTGTGTTCTATTTTTCAATTTGCCCCCAAGATAGAGCCATTTTACGACTCTATCTTAAAGCAAATGTTATGTTATTATTTCGTTTACTATATAAGTAAGGAAAGAAATCTATTCTACCCCTCCTTTAACGCTGTCTTGCCATTCTTTTAGCTCGTCCCATTTGCCATCGGCAGCCATTTTGGCTTGCTTTGGCCATGAGGTAGGATCTAAATGGGCCATTCTAGAGCTGGCCTCGTTCAAGATTTCCTTGATTTTTTCAGGGTCACCTTCGGCTAATTTAGCGTAAGAATCAAAGCCGGCGTTTACCAAAGCTTCTGCGGCTTTTGGGCCAACACCTTCTATTTTGGTAAGGTCAACGGCCTCTGCTGGGGCTTCCGTAGCGGCAGCTGGGGCTTCAGCTACTGGAGCTTCAGCTTTAGGAGCTTCTGCGGCAGCTTTTTTAGGCTGCTCTTTTTGGGTTTCTTCAGCGCCCTCTTTGTCTGCTTGTTTTTCGGATTTACGTTCGGCCAAGCCTTCTGCGATAGCATTGGTTACTTGCGTCATGATAATATCGATAGATTTTGAGGCATCATCGTTAGATGGAATCAAATAATCGACATCTCTTGGGTCGGAGTTGGTATCGACCATTGCAAAAATAGGGATGTTCAATTTTTGGGCTTCCTTTACCGCAATGTGCTCACGCATGGTATCGATGATAAACAAGGCGCCAGGTAGACGGGTCATGTCGGAAATAGAACCTAAGTTCTTTTCCAATTTGGCACGAAGACGGTCTACTTGAAGACGTTCTTTTTTAGATAAGGTCATAAACGTACCGTCTTTTTTCATACGGTCGATAGATGCCATTTTCTTTACCGCCTTACGGATGGTAACGAAATTGGTCAACATACCACCGGGCCATCTTTCTGTGATGTAGGGCATGTTTACGTTCGCTACTTTTTCGGCAACGATGTCCTTTGCTTGTTTTTTTGTGGCTACGAAAAGAATTTTTCGTCCAGATGCTGCAATCTTCTTGAGGGCCTCATTGGCCTCATCTAATTTTGCAACAGTTTTGTAAAGGTTGATAACGTGGATACCGTTACGCTCCATGTAGATGTAGGGCGCCATGTTAGGGTTCCACTTTCGTGTAAGGTGGCCAAAATGCACACCAGCTTCCAATAATTGTTTTACTTCGACTTTCGCCATTTGAATTTAGTTTACGTTCTTTTGAATAGGCAATGCCCAAGTGGTATACCGATATAATCGACAAGCCTCAAGCATTTAGATGCTAAACTAACGGTGCCTTTGAACATGAGATGTTCTTGGGTCTCCCGAATAACTATTCCCTAAACGGAAAATAGTTTTTAATTTATTCGCTCGATGCGAACTTTCAATGAACTTTGATTAAAGAAAAAAATATAAAGGTGATACCCACCGATCGGTGGGTATCAATAAAATTGTACTCTTAACGTTTAGAGAACTGGAATTTCTTACGAGCTTTCTTCTGTCCGAATTTCTTACGCTCAACCATTCTCGGGTCACGGGTCAATAAGCCTTCTGGCTTAAGAACCAATCTGTTTTCAGCGTCTACTTCACAGATAGCTCTCGAAAGAGCTAAACGGATAGCTTCGGCTTGACCGGTAATACCGCCACCGTAAACGTTTACATTTACATCGTAAGCATCTTCGTTTTCAGTAAGGGCAAAAGGTTGCTTTACTTTGTACTGAAGAGTGGCTGTTGGAAAATAATCGTTAAGATCTCTCTGGTTAACGGTAATGTTTCCTTTTCCTTCTGAAACATATACACGGGCAACCGCTGTCTTTCTTCTGCCGATTTTATGAATGATTTCCATTACTTGAATTCTTTTAAGTTGATAACCTGTGGTTTTTGAGCTTCATGGTTGTGCTCAGGACCTACAAAAACCTTAAGGTTTCTGAAAAGGTCTGCACCCAATCTGTTCTTAGGAAGCATGCCTTTAACCGCTTTTTCAACGATATGCCCAGGTTTCTTGGCCAAAAGTTCTTTTGCGCTAGTCGCACGCTGACCACCAGGGTAACCTGTGTAACGCAAATAGGTTTTGTCTTCCCATTTGTTACCGGTCATGTCGATTTTTTCTGCATTGATAACAATAACGTTATCGCCACAATCAACGTGGGGCGTGAAATTTGGCTTATGTTTTCCTCTAAGCATTTTGGCAACTTTAGAAGCCAATCGGCCTAAAGTCTCTCCTTCTGCATCAACTAACAACCACTGTTTGTTAACAGTCGCCTTATTGGCAGAAACGGTCTTATAACTCAATGTATCCACTACGGTTACTTTTTAATTAAACACTTCAATCCCGTCAAACGGGCTGCAAATGTACACTAATTCTATTGAAAAACAAGTGGTGATTTACGATTATTTTTAGTTAAAAATACTCTTTTTCAATTTCTTGGGCCAAATTTAAATAAAATTAATGCTTCGACTTTAAGGGGAAAGTGAGGAGGGAGGTAACTCGTGATGAGACCATGGGGCGATCTGTTGTTTTTCCGATGGCAAACTTTAACGGGAAACTTTTTGTCTTCCTTTTTGCAATTCGGAATGGGCTGCTAGGTTTATAAAGCCTATTTAAAAGAGGGGGTCGGGAAAGCGTATTATTGTAAAATATGGTTTGTTTTAGGGTGGTGCAGTTGCTACTGCTTGTAGAATTTGACACATACCTTTTGTTCTTTGGAATTCACGGTGACCGTGTATACACCGGAATCTAAAGAGGGAATGGGGATATTAATGGCATTGCGCCTGATTTCCCATTCGTATATCAGAACCGTGTTGCCATAGATGTCCATTATGGATATATGTGCCTTGTCCGTATTTTCTAGGCCTAGTATGTTTACGACATTACTGGCGGGGTTTGGGAAGACCTTTACTTTTTTTGTTGAAGTAATGCTGGTATTCTGGCGCCCATTGTTTTCCGCGCTGTCCTGTGCTTGGGCGGTGCAGATAAAAAAAAGAAGGCAGATAAGTGATACGAAGGTTTTCATATGAACGTTGCTAGACCCTGTTCCGTTTGGAACGGGAGTGTAAAAGTAATTATGAAAAAGGCTTTAATCCAAAAAATGTTGTGAAAAGGAGGGTTTTGTATGTCAATGTGCTTCCAACCAATCTTGTCCGATTCCGACTTCTACATCTAAAGGTACTGATAGGGTATAGGCGTTTTCCATCTCCGATTTGATAAGCGATTTCAATTCGTCCAATTCGGGTTTAAAGATGTCGAATACCAATTCATCATGTACTTGTAACAGCATTTTAGATTTGTAGTTGCCTTCGGTCAGCTTTCTGTGGATGTTGATCATCGCTATTTTTATGATGTCGGCGGCACTGCCCTGGATAGGGGCGTTGACGGCGTTTCGCTCTGCGGCTCCGCGAACCACTTGATTGCTTCCGTTGATGTCCTTTAGATAGCGGCGACGGCCCAAGACGGTTTGTACGTAGCCGTTTTCACGGGCGAAATCGATCTGTTCGCTCATGTAGTTGCGAAGCTTGGGGTAGGTTTTGTAATAGGTGTCGATCAGTTCTTTGGCTTCCGAACGCGATAGGTCGGTTTGGTTGCTAAGTCCGAAGGCCGAAACCCCATAAATGATTCCGAAGTTTACGGTCTTGGCGTTGCTTCTTTGTTCACGGGTAACTTCTTCAATGGGTACGTTAAAAACTTTGGAAGCGGTAGAGGCGTGAATGTCTTCGCCGTTTTTAAAGGCTTCGATCATAGTGGTCTCTTCACTTAGGGCGGCAATGATGCGCAATTCGATTTGAGAGTAATCCGCCGCCAATAAAATATAGTTTTCATTGCGGGGCACAAAAGCTTTACGTACTTGACGGCCCCTTTCGGTACGAATGGGGATGTTCTGTAAATTCGGGTTATTGCTGCTTAAGCGGCCGGTTGCGGCTACGGTTTGCATATAGTCGGTATGGATTCTTCCGGTGGAAGGCTCCACCTGTTCGGGCAAGGCGTCGACATAGGTGCTTTTTAGCTTGGCCAATCCACGATACTCCAATACATTCCTTATGATCTCATGGTCTTTGGCCAGGTACGATAATACGTCTTCCGAGGTAGAGAACTGTCCCGTTTTAGTCTTTTTGGGTTTGTCGACCAGCTTCATTTTGCTGAACAGTATTTCCCCGAGTTGTTTGGGCGATCCTATGTTGAACTCTTCGCCTGCATCTTGGTAGATTTTTTGCTCAAGGGTCTTGATATCGTTGTTCAGGTCTTCGGAAAGGGAGTTCAGAAACTTTTCGTCAAGCTTGATGCCTTCCAGTTCCATATCGGCCAAAACACGTAATAAGGGGATCTCGATGTCTTTAAAAAGTACATCTGTTTTTGCCTCGGCCAGTTCGGGTCTGAAGTGTTCTGCCAATTGAAAGGTGATGTCGGCATCTTCTACCGCGTACTCCGTTTGTTTTTCTAACGGCACATCGCGCATATTTAATTGGTTCTTTCCTTTTTTACCTATAAGCTCGGTGATTGAAATAGGGGTGTAGTTCAAATAGGTTTCCGAAAGCACGTCCATATTATGGCGCATATCGGGGTTGATAAGGTAGTGGGCCAACATGGTGTCGAAAAAAGTACCTCGTACCTTAATATGGTATTTGTCGAGAACCTTGATGTCGTATTTTAGGTTCTGGCCTATTTTTTCAATGGTTTCCGATTCAAAGAAAGGTCGAAGTATTTCGATGAGTCCTTGGGCTTCCTCTTTGTTTTCCGGAAAAGGAATGTAGTATCCTTTGGTGGCCTCCCAAGAAAATGCAATACCTACAAGTTGGGCCTCAAGTGGATTCAAGGATGTGGTTTCGGTGTCAAAGCATACCGAGGGCTGTTTCATCAGGTTCTGCATAAAGAGCTTCATGGCCATGCCCGGTGCTACGCTTTGGTAGACGTGGGCTACGTCTTTTATGGTCTTGCGGCTCGAGCTGTCTTTTATGGTTGCCGGTGAGGCCCCATCGCCACCGAAGAGTGAAAACTGACCGCTTCCGGCCGACGAGGATTGTTTTTTGCCGGTATCGGTACTACTAACTTGGGTCGGTGTTTCCGCTTCGCCCGAAAATATTTTTATAAATTGGTCTTTGAGTCTTCTGAATTCCAGTTCTTCAAAGATTTCCTGTACCTTCTCGCTGTCGGGTACCGAAAGTTCGTAGTCTTCCGCGTTGAAGGTTACGTCGCAATCGGTGCAGATGGTCGCTAGTTTTTTAGAGAGTAGGCCTAGTTCTTTATTGGCTTCGACCCGCTCTTTCATTTTCCCTTTTAATTTATCGGTGTTGGCCAATAGCTCTTCCATAGACCCGAACTGTTCAATAAATTTCTTGGCGGTTTTATCGCCTACACCAGGCAAGCCGGGAATGTTGTCACTGGCATCGCCCATCATACCGAGATAGTCGATGACTTGTTCGGGGCGTTCAACGCCGAAACGTTTCTGTATTTCTGGAATGCCCCATATTTCGATTCCGTTACCCATTCGGGCAGGGCGGTACATGAATATGTTTTCGGAGACCAATTGGCCAAAATCTTTGTCGGGGGTAACCATGAATACTTTATAGTCTTCTTTTTCGGCCTGTTTTGCCAAGGTACCTATGATGTCATCGGCTTCCCATCCTTCTAGGACTACGGAAGGAATATGCATGGCCTTGAGAATGTTCTGTATATAGGGAATGGCTATTTTTATGGCATCGGGCGTTTCGTCGCGGTTGGCCTTGTATTCAGGAAATAATTCGGTGCGTTCGGCACTCCCTCCCTTATCGAAGCAAACGGCCAAGTGATCGGGTTTTTCACGCTTGATTACGTCAAAAAGCGAATTCATGAATCCCATGATGGCAGAGGTGTCCATGCCTTTGGAATTGATTCTTGGGTTTTTTATAAGGGCATAATAGCCGCGAAAGATTAGTGCGTAGGCGTCTAAAAGGAAGAGTCGTTTTTGTTCTGGCATTTTATAGTTTTTCAAAAGGTTTCAAAGCTAATCAAGTTTTTGATTTCTTTTTAGTGTTTTACGATTTGATATAGCTTTCCGAAGGATTATTAACATGTCCTTCCTCCGAATACGACCGAAAGGTAAAGCCCGGGTGAATACAGTAACTGCCTGTTTCGCCCTTTTTATTGATAGCGATAAATCCGATTTGAAAATCGTCCCTACCTTTATTTTTGGCCATAATGCGTTTCACCCCTTCTTCACAGGCTTCTTGGGGCGATTTCCCCTGGCGCATCAATTCAACAATGAGAAAGCTGCCTACGGTACGTACGACTTCTTCGCCCATTCCGGTTGCCGTGGCGCCCCCAATTTCGTTGTCGACAAAAAGTCCGGCCCCTATAATCGGGGAATCGCCTACGCGTCCCGCCATTTTGTATCCCATGCCGCTGGTGGTACAGGCTCCTGAAATATCCCCCTTCTTGTCAATGGCCAGCATGCCGATGGTATCGTGGTTTTCAATGTTTATAATAGGTTTGTATTGTGAGGTCTTCTTCCATTCCAGCCATTCTTGTTTTGATTTCTCGGTAAGGAGATTGGTTTTTTTGAACCCCATTTCATAAGCGAATTGTTCGGCGCCTTTTCCCGCGAGCATCACATGGGGTGTTTCTTCCATGACCTTGCGGGCTACTAAGATCGGGTTGGCGATGTTCTGTAGGGCCAGTACGGCACCGCAATTGCCGTCCTTGTCCATAATACAGGCGTCAAGGCTTACGTTTCCGTCGCGGTCCGGTCTGCCGCCCACCCCAACGGTCTGGTTGCTCGTGTCGTTTTCTTCTACCATTACGCCTTGGGTAACGGCATCTAAAGAAGAGCCGCCCTCTTTTAATACTTCCCATGCTTTTGAGGATGCATTGAGAAAATTCCAGGTGCATATAACGATAGGTTTTACCGGCTTATGATTTTTTTCGATGGTCGGGCCGGTGATATTTTGTGGGGAAGCCAATATCGGACCTGAAATCAGTCCCGCGGTAGCCGCGGTAGATTTTTTTAGGAAGTTTCTTCTTTGCATGGTCTAAGGATTTCTATTTTAGGCGTAGTTTTAAAAAAACGTTTGGGCATTAAATATAAGTAAAATGCTAGTAGAAGTCTGTGCCAATTCATTGCAATCTGCGCTAAACGCCCAAAGGGCGGGGGCGGATAGAATCGAACTTTGTTCCGAACTTGCCGTCGGGGGGATTACCCCTTCCTATGGTCTCTTAAAATCGGTTCGCGAAATGATTTCGATACCCGTTCATGTCTTGGTGCGCCCCCGTAGCGGTGATTTTACTTATACTTCCAATGAGCTGGAAATCATGAAAGAGGATATCGCCCTTTGTGTGGAACTGGGTTTTGATGGAATTGTTTCAGGGGTTTTAAAGACGGATTTTTCTTTGGATATAGATCGGACCAAGAAACTGATAGAGGCTTCCGGAAGCTTGAAGTTTACCTTTCATCGGGCCTTCGATTGGGTTCGGGATCCTCGGGGAGCCTTCGGACAACTTCAATCTTTGGGAGTGGACTATGTGTTGACTTCGGGGCAGCGGCCAGCGGCCGTTGAGGGAATGGCCTTGCTGAAAGAACTCCTAAAAGACGAATCGAACTGTGTTCTTATGCCCGGTGGAGGGGTGAAGCCGACCAATGTTGAAACCTTTATGGCCGAGGGCTTTAAGGCCGTGCATTTGTCGGGAACCAAATTTTTTAGGACCTTGCCCGAATCCGATAGGGTTTCTATGAACTCGGCCTCCTTTTTAAGCGATACGGAAATAGCCCTTACCGACCTTAATACTATAGAAGATGTTGTAAATAGGGTTAAATAAAAACTAAATGGGGCGATCTTGGCGTTAGATTGAAATATCTTTGCGGCTATGCTACGTTGGATTATATTTATTGTCGTTTATATTGTAATGGGCCTCTATACTTTGCAGGCACTGAAAACCGTAACCCGATACCCTTGGGTATACTATCTGTTTATAACGGTCGCCGTACTGGTGCTGGGTAATTTTGTTTATCAATTTACCTTGGGAGAAGAAGAAGGTAGGGTGTTGAGTCGGTCAAAAAGTTACGCTTTTGGCTTTTTGCTCACCGTGTTGTCTTTTCAATTGGTCACCATTCTATTTCTTTTTTCAGAGGATATCTTTCGGTTTTTCTCTAGTGTCTACTTCAAGTTTTCGGGTCGGTCAAAAGAATTTACCTTGCCGGAACGCCGGAAGTTTTTGAGTATGATAGGGCTTGGGTTGGCGGCGATTCCGTTTGGGGCCCTGCTTTACGGAATGTACAAAGGCAAGTATAACTTTAAGGTATTGAAGTATAATTTAGAGTTCGACGATTTGCCGGAAGCCTTCGATGGGTATCAGATTACCCAAATATCCGATGTACATAGTGGTAGTTTTGACAATAGGGAAAAAATAGAATATGCCATAGACCTTATCAATAAGCAAAAGAGCGATGTGATTTTGTTTACGGGGGACATGGTCAATAACAAGGCCGAGGAAATGCTTCCTTGGGCGGATTTGTTTTCGACCCTTGAGGCTGCCGATGGTAAGTTTTCGGTTTTGGGAAATCACGATTACGGAGATTATGTAGATTGGGAAACCGAAGAGGCCAAGCATAAAAACTTAGAAGATCTAAAGGCGCTACAGCGCGATATGGGCTTTGATCTATTGCTCAACGAAAATCGATATTTGCAGAAAGGCGATGACAAGATTGCCTTGGTCGGAGTCGAGAACTGGGGGCGTGGCGGATTTAAAAAGGCCGGTGACCTTAGAAAGGCCGTGGCCCATGTGAATCAAGAGGACTTTAAGATCTTGATGAGCCATGATCCTTCGCATTGGGAAGATGTGGTCCTTCATGATGACTACCATTATCACCTTACTTTGAGTGGTCATACCCATGGTATGCAGTTCGGGATTGAAATTCCCGGTTGGGTCAAGTGGAGCCCGGTAAAATGGCGTTACAAATACTGGGCGGGCATCTATAATGAGCTGGGCCAATACATTAATGTAAACCGGGGTTTTGGCTTTTTAGGCTATCCGGGAAGGGTTGGTATATGGCCGGAAATAACCGTAATTACACTTAAAAAGAGGGCTTAACACGATTTTAACGCCGCGTAAAGTCTATAAAATTTGGGCTATAGGTGGCTATTTAACATTTTTTCTTACTTTTGGATCCTAACCCAATAACTACGTATGTCAAAGTTTGGTGAACTTATAGATTTGAAAATCCCTGTTCTTTTGGATTTTTATGCGGATTGGAACGAGCAATCGAATACCATGCACGCCGTTCTGCGCGATGTTGCGGCTGCTTTGGGTGACAAGGGAAAGGTCATAAAGATCGATGTGGACAAGAACAAGGAGCTTGCCCAGGCACTTCGTGTTAAAGGTCTTCCTACCTTGATGATTTACAAAAAGGGCGAAATGGTATGGCGGCAGAGCGGTGAACAAGATGCCAATACGCTTATCGGTATTCTAAAGGAATACGTTTAGAAGTTATATATAGTGAATTGTTTTGCTGAAATTCAGCTTAGGCAATTCTAAGGTAATTCTGTCGATGGCAGAAATAGAAAAAGCCGGTGTGAACATTGTTCGCACCGGCTTTTTTAGTGATATAAAACGCATTAATTGGTTTCGGGTATCAGCACTGTGTCTTTTATGGTTTCTAACCCGTTTACGGCATCCTTGGCGGTTGTGTCGGAAATAGGGGTGCTGTCTTCCAAGTCGGGGTTCTGTCCTGGTTCTAGCTCGTCTTCCTCCAATAGGCTGTTTTTGTAGAAATGTTCGAACTTTTCAATGTATTCATTGAAAATCAAAGTTTCCTTTTCTGCCATTTCACGGTCGTTGTTACCGATCAAGATGTCGATGTTTCTGCGGTAACCTTCCATGTCGCCTATAATTTCATCTATCTTTTTATACTGCTCATCCAAAGGTATGCCAGCATAGTAATCCAAGCGGTCTTGGTAGATGTATTTTAATTTTCCGAAAAGTTCCCTGGCTTTGTTAGTTTCGCCAACTTTGTAATAGCCATCAACGAAAGGTTCGACAAAGGTGTAGTACCCGAAATACTCTACAGGGAGGTTTTTCATGGTAATGTCGATAATGTTCTTCGCCTTTTCAATTTTCTCTTCTTTCAGCAATTGTTCGAGTAGTCTCGCCAGATTACTTCGGTACGATAGCCCTTGGATACGGGTCTGTGGATCGTGATAGATGTCAGGGCTTCCTGAGTTGCCCCAGTCCCAGTTGGTCACCACTTCGTACATTAGGTCAGAATCTATCCTTCCCATTTCAAAAGAATTCTTTCGTTTTGTTTCTATGGGAACCAACTTATAGGCCATGCCGTCAAGCTGTAAGTAGTCTTTCATCCAAATAAATTCGGCATCGTCAAAACTTCCTCCTGAAAAGTAAATCGGGCGCTTCCAGTCGTTGTTGGCAATGATGTCAAGCATCATCATACTCTTTTTGGTAATGGCGCTCTTTGGCAATTCGATATCGATATAGTCAACGATAAGTGCCGAGTCCTTTTCTTTGACCAAGCCGGTCTCCAAAACGTTTTTCTTGTTTACCGGTATGCGAAGCTTGTTCGTCGGGTAGTAAACAATGTTCTGGCTGCTTTCCGAATAGGCGCCTAAATCTATGTTCTCTTGCCTTTCTAGAATATATTTTAGCTTGGTTTGCGGGTTGTCGCTATCGACCCATTTGATGAAATCTTGAATAGACCATCGGCTTTCCGATATCTTTTTGTTGAAAAGCGGGTCAACCGTTTGGTAGTACAGAACGTCACGCGATCCCCATCGGTACTTGTCGTGGGAAATCTGTGAGGGTATGGCCTCGCTCTCATAGGCCTTCCTTTTCATTTGGTCAATATACCAGTCGGTTTCAAAAAGGCTGGTACATACAATACGTACATCGGTGCGATAGCCTTCGATTTCTTGGGCGTACCAGAGGGGGAAGGTGTCGTTATCGCCAATGGTAAAGAGTATGGCGCCCGCATCTTTTTGGCAAGAGTCTAAATAGGCCTTGGCCGATGAATTTGCGGTGTACCGATTAGATCGGTCATGGTCGTTCCAGTTTTGAACGGCCATTACCGTCGGAACGGCCAAAAGACAGACTATGGTTATGGCCGGGGCCAGTATTTTTGGGGCCAGGTATTTTTTCATTTCGTCAAAAAGACCGTAAACCCCCAAGCCTATCCATATGCCGAAAATATAAAATGAGCCTACAAGCGAATAGTCGCGTTCACGGGGTTGGAAAATGTAGGGGTTGGTATAAAACTGAATGGCCAGACCCGTGAATAAAAAGAAAACGAGTAAGACCCAAAATTGTTTAGGGTTCTTGCTGATCTGGAATAGAATGCCTACAATACCCAGTATAAGGGGCAATAAAAAATAAGTGTTTCTAGCTTTATTGTTTTTTACTTCGTCGGGCAGGTTGTTTTGGCTTCCCAAGCGCGCGCTGTCAACGAGGTCGATGCCGCTAAGCCATTCGCCATTACCGTTGTAGCGCCCTTGTACATCGTTGTTTTTACCGGCGAAGTTCCACATAAAATACCTCCAGTACATATATCCAAACTGAAACTCTACCATGTAAACGATGTTCTGCCAGATCGATGGGGGTTGGACTTCAAGGTAGTCGCCAAACCTTCTTAGGAAGCTAATGTATTGCTCGGCGTCTATTTCGCCTTTGGCAAAACCTTCCTTTACTTGGGTAGCTGCTTGTCTCAGTTCTTCGTTGGATTGTTTCAATTTGAAATCTAAAGGACCGAAGTAGCGCATGTAATTTTCGGCATGTTGGCCGCTCCACATACGGGGCAGGAAGCCAATGTGTTTGGGGTCGTCGCCCGGTACCGCACCTTTGTAGTGGTTTACGATAACGTACTTGCCCAGTTTTTCGTCTTTTTCATATTTGGGGGCTTCGTCTTTGTCTTCACCGCCCTCGCCAAAGGTATTGGAATAGTAGGTTCCGAAAAAAGGGCTGTCTACCCCGGGATATTGCTCCCTGTTGTAGTAAGCCAATAAGGCACGGGCGTCTTCAGGGTTGTTCTCGTTGATGACCACCCTGGCGTTCGCACGGATAGGAAGCATCATCCATGATGAGAATCCTAAAAAGAGAAACATTAGGCAAAGCACGATGGTGTTTGCCGTTTTGTAGTTGTTTTGTCGGGTATATCTCAATCCGAAGTAGAATGCGGCAATAAAAATAAGCCCCATGATTATGGTACCCGAATTAAAGGGAAGGCCGATAGTGTTGATAAAAAAGACTTCGCTCCAGCCAAAAAGTTTTAAAACGTAGGTCAGGGAAAACTTGTACACCAACATTAATACCGCAATCACGGCAAGATTCGCCACTAAAAAGTTCTTTACGGTCGTCTTTTCGTAGGTCTTGAAGTAGTAGAGGAGTCCTATGGAAGGTATGGCCAAAAAGCCCATGAACTGTACCCCGAACGTCAGTCCGACAACGAATGAAATAAGAACGAGCCACTTATTGCCCCTAGGGTTTTGAAGGTCGTCGGTCCATTTCAGTCCGAGCCATAACAAGAGGGCCATGAGTAAACTCGCGGTGGAGTATACTTCGGTCTCAACGGCATTGAACCAGAAACTATCGGAATAGGTGAAAGCCAGTGAGCCAACGATGCCGCTGCCAAAAATGGCAATGGCCTTACTGTTGGTAATGACATCGTCCTTTCCTTTTATAAGTTTTTGGGTGAGATTGGTAATCGTCCAAAACATAAAAAGAATGGTAAAGGCACTCGATACGCCCGAAACATAATTTACCATACGGGCCACCTGGTCGGGTTCGATGGCGAACATGGCGAAAAATGCGCCGATCATTTGTAACAGTGGTGCCCCTGGGGGGTGACCGACCTGCAGTTTGGCCGAAGTGGCTATGTATTCACCGGCATCCCAAAAGCTGTTCGTGGGTTCAACGGTAATGGCATAAGTGATAAGGGCTATAAAAAAGACGGACCATCCAAGAAGATTGTCCCATTTTTCGAAGTTCTTTGAAAACATGTACTACGTGGTTTAACCAATGTGGCGAATTTACTAATTAATATACATATGCAAGGCCATTTTTGATAAACCTTTAACAGGCAATTTGTAGGAGGAATACGAATTTCTATGTCGTCAAGGCTTTGCGGGCAAGTCTTGTGTTTATAAAAATGTGTCAAATTGTAGATTTTATGGTGTTGAAAATCTGTAAGTTGTGTAGATTTTAAATTATTGTAGCAGAAAATGTTTGTGCAAACCAAACTTTGTTTTAAATTTGCACGCTCAAATGCTGAACTTGTTTCAGTGACAATTACGGTAATGGCCTATGGTGTAATTGGCAACACAGCTGGTTTTGGTCCAGTCGTTCTAGGTTCGAGTCCTAGTAGGCCAACAAAAATTAAAAAACCCGATACTGCAAAGTATCGGGTTTTTTGTGTTAAGCCGTTTCGTTCCCGTAATCGGGCGGGTCTTTCTTGTCGTAAGGGGTTTCAAAGGTGTGTTCTTCGGGAGTTTCCGTTTCAAGGGATTCGTTTTGAAGTTCGTTGAGTTCGTCTTCGGCCGCGTTGCGGGCCAGCATTTCTTCGTCTATTTCGTCTAGCATGGTGCCCATTTTCTTCTTGTCGCGAATCATGGCCCAGGTCATGATCAGGCTGGTGGCTATGATGACAAAGAGTAGGATGCCCGATTCAAAACCCGCCACTTCTGCTTTTTTGGGAATGGCGTAGAAGAGTAAAATGGTAATCAATCCCCGTGGGGCGATAAAAACCTGGGGGAAAATGTCCTTGCCGATAAAAAGCCTTAGCATGCCATATCGAATGACGTAGATAGAGGCGATGATCAATATGCTGACTAGGGCAACGTTAATGCTAAAAAGCGAAGAAAGAACGATGGTTATACCAAAGATGACAAAGAAAAAGGTGCGAACGATAAAGGCGGTCTCGAGGGTGATGATATGTAGCTCATGGTAAATCTGCTGCATCTTTTCCTTTTCGAGAAAAATAGCGGTCTTACCCGGAAAAAAGAGCTTGACGTTGGCGATGACCAATCCGAACACTAAAATAATGATCAAGGAAGACAGGTGCATTTTCTTTCCGATGGCGTAAAGCAATAAGAGTACCGCAATCAATAAAAATTGCTTGGCCTGGCTTTTTATTTTTTGAAAAATAAGTACTAGGGCATAGCTGGCAACAATGGCGATGACAATGGTGAGAACGATATTTCCGCCGAAGGCCAGGGCGCCCGTGTCGGTCTCGGGGTCTAGGGTTCCGGTCAGGAAATAGAACATCATGATTCCCATAATATCGGAAAAGGTGCTTTCGTAAATATGGAATTCCTTTTTGTCTTCGCGTAGTCCGCTCACGCTGGGTATGATTATGGCGCTCGATAATATCGATAGTGGGGTGGCATAGAGCCAGGCCGATTGCATGCTCATGCCGTCGATGAATTGATGGAGTACAAGGGCTGCTACCCATGCCGAGGCGACCAGGCCGACCAGGGCAATGGCCATAGATTTTAGAATGGGTATCAGTTTTTCTTTTTTGAGTTCGAGTTCTAGCGCGGCTTCGAGCACGATCATGATCAGGCCGACGGTTCCGATAATTTCAAGGGTGCCGCGTAGGTTCTTTTCAAAATTGATCTCGGCGCCCATAAGGTGTTTTAGGCCGAATTGTAAGAGAACGCCTAAGACGATCAGCATGAGAACGGAGGGGATGTTGGTCTTTTTCGAGATGCCGTTAAACCAGAATGATATGATCACAATGGCCGAGGCTCCGATGATCATATTGTAAGAAGATAAGATTTCCATGGGCTGTTGATTGGGTTGGGTGTTTTGAATCTATTGTAAAATTGTTAATTTTATATGAATAACTATGATATAAAACTCTTTAAGTGAAAGCTATATTGTCGGAAATAAAAAAATCGTATATTTGCATCACTGAAAGGATATAAAAGTATTCATGAGGGGACAATTTGGTCCTCTTTTTTATTTCTAAATATTATGTTGAAGGACAAGGTCAAGGCACTTTTAGACGATGCGCTGGCAGCGGATGACACGTTATTTTTAATCGATTTTTCGATGTCTGCCGATAACCATATAAAAGTGGTTTTAGATGGCGATGAAGGTGTAACGGTGCAAGACTGTATGAAAATTAGTCGTGCAATAGAACATAATTTAGATCGCGATGAATACGATTTTTCATTGGAGGTCGCTTCGGCCGGTGCGGCATCGCCGATAGTGATGCCTCGTCAGTATACTAAGAATATAGGTCGAAAGCTCATGGTGAGAACCGAGGCGGAGACCTTTGAAGGAAATTTAACCGGAACTACCGATGAAGGTATTGTGCTGGAATGGAAGGCACGGGAACCCAAACCCATTGGAAAAGGGAAAGTTACAGTTCAGAAAAAAGAGGAAATCAATTTTTCTGACATCAAGGAAGCAAAAGTCATTTTAAAATTTTAATGGTAATAGTAGCGTAATGGAAAATATTGCACTGATTGAGTCTTTTTCGGAATTTAAAGACGATAAATTCATAGATAGGGTAACGTTGATGGCCATTTTGGAAGATGTATTTCGAAGTGCCCTCAAGAAGAAATTTGGCTCTGATGACAATTTCGATATCATTATCAATCCAGATAAAGGCGATTTGGAAATATGGAGAAATCGTGTAGTAGTCGAAGATGGAGAGGTTGAAGAGCCTAACGAAGAGATATCGCTTTCCGAAGCGCGTAAGATCGAGCCCGATTTTGAGGTCGGGGAAGATGTTTCCGAAGAGGTAAAGTTGATCGACTTGGGTAGAAGGGCTATTTTGGCACTGCGCCAAAACTTGATATCTAAGATACACGAGCATGATAATACTACTATTTACAAGCAGTTTAAGGATTTGGAAGGTGAAATTTACACCGCCGAGGTCCACCATATTCGTCACAAGGCCATTATTTTGTTGGATGATGAGGGAAATGAGATTATTTTGCCAAAAGATAGGCAGATACCTTCCGACTTTTTCAGAAAGGGAGATAATGTGCGAGGTGTGATCGAAAGTGTGGAGTTGAAAGGAAGCAAGCCTACCATCATAATGTCTAGGAGCTCCCCTAAATTCTTGGAACAATTGTTTTTTCAGGAGATTCCAGAGGTGTACGACGGACTTATCACCATTAAAAAAGCGGTTCGTATTCCTGGGGAAAAGGCAAAGGTTGCCGTTGACTCGTATGATGACCGTATCGACCCTGTAGGTGCCTGTGTGGGTATGAAGGGTTCGAGAATTCATGGCATAGTTCGTGAATTGGGTAACGAAAATATCGATGTAATCAACTGGACGGCTAACCCTCAGTTGATGGTAACCAGGGCGTTGAGTCCGGCAAGGGTGTCTTCGGTAAAGTTGAACGACGAGAAGATGACCGCCCAGGTGTACTTAAGACCCGAAGAGGTTTCAAAGGCCATTGGTAGGGGAGGACACAATATTCGTCTCGCGGGTCAGTTAACTGGTTATGAAATAGATGTATTCAGGGAAGGGGTCGAGGAAGATGTGGAATTGACCGAGTTTACCGATGAAATCGATGCATGGATTATAGAAGAATTTAAGAAAATAGGATTGGATACAGCTCGTAGTATATTGGAGCAAGATGTTGATGATCTTGTTAAGCGTACCGACCTCGAAGAGGAAACAATTTTGGAAGTTGTGCGCATTCTTCGGGAAGAATTGGAAGAATAGCTATGAACTAGTCAAGGGTTTTTAATACTTTAGCGGAAAATTCTGCTTCTGTATTGGTTTGTGAAACCTGGCCAAGGTTCTGTATATTAGCAAGGATTAAAGAGAATTAGGAGAAAGTATTTATGGCAGACATTGCAAAAATAAGGCTTAACAAAGTCCTCAAAGAGTTTAATATTTCTTTGGATAGGGCTGTGGATTTTCTTGCCTCGAAAGGGCACGAAATAGATGCACGGCCGACAACGAAGATTTCTGACGAGGTCTATGAAGTGCTTCAACAAGAATTTCAGACCGATAAGAGCAAGAAAGTTGCCTCTAAGGAAGTCGGTGAAGAAAAGCGTAAAGAAAAGGAGGCCCTGCGATTGCAATTAGAGCAAGAGCAAGAGGAACGACGTTTGGCCCGTGAAAAACGTGCAGCTGCCGCAGAAAAGACTTTGGTTGGCAAGGTGGAACTTCAAGGCCCCAAAACGATTGGTAAAATCGATTTGGATGGTGGGAAGAAAGCCAAGGAAACGCCGGCACCGACTCCAACTCCAGCTCCAGTTGCTAAGAAGGAAGAGCCGAAGGTTGAGGAGAAAGCTGTGGTCGAAGAAGTGAAACCACAGGTAGAGGCTCCAAAGGAACCTAAAAAGGTAGAGGAGAAGCCAGTTGAAAAGGTGGTCGAGAAAGTAGAGGAGAAGAAACCGGAGAAGCTAGGGAAGGAAGAAACTCCTAAGGAAGAGCCTAAGGTTGAGGCCAAACCGGAAAAAGCGGAAAAAGAGGAAACTGCTGCGAAGACAGAAGCTGAAGTCCCTAAGGATGACGGTATACTGGCTACCAAGTACAAGAAACTTACCGGTCCTAAGATTACGGCCAAAATTGACCTTTCGCAGTTCAATAAGCCCAAGAAGAAAAAAGAAGAGCCCAAGACTGGCTCCGATGCGGGCAATGACCGTAAGAAGAGAAGAAAACGTATTGTAAGCAATAATTCGGGCGGTAATACCGGAAATGCGCCTAGACAAAGAGGTACGGGCCCAGCTGCCAGAAAAGGCGGTGGCGGTGGTAACCCACGTTATGGAGCTCCAAAAGTAGAGCCTACCGAAGAAGATGTACAAAAACAGATTCGGGAGACCCTAGAGAAGTTACAGGGTAAATCGAAGAAGGGCAAAGGTGCCAAATATAGAAGGGATAAAAGAGATCAACACCGTCAACAGACCGAGAAGGATCTTGAACAACAAGAACTGGAAAGTAAGGTGTTGAAGGTTACCGAGTTTGTAACCGTTGGTGAGGTCGCTACCATGATGGAGGTGTCTACCACTGAAATTATATCGGCATGTATGTCTTTAGGTATCATGGTCACCATGAACCAGCGTCTGGATGCCGAGACTTTGTCTATCGTAGCCGATGAGTTTGGTTATGAGGTTGAGTTTGTAACTGCCGAATTAGAGGAATCTATAGAAGTTGAGGCCGATGCGCCTGAAGATCTTGAGCCAAGAGCGCCCATCGTAACCGTTATGGGTCACGTGGATCACGGTAAAACCTCATTGTTGGATTATGTTAGGGAAGCTAATGTAATTGCAGGCGAAAGTGGTGGGATTACCCAGCATATCGGTGCTTATGGTGTTACGTTGGAAGACGGACAAAAAATTACCTTCTTGGATACTCCGGGTCACGAAGCCTTTACGGCGATGCGGGCCAGGGGTGCGCAGGTTACCGATATAGCGGTAATCGTTATTGCGGCGGACGATGATATTATGCCCCAGACCAAAGAAGCGATAAGCCATGCCCAGGCGGCAGGTGTTCCTATTGTTTTTGCGATAAATAAAATCGATAGGCCTACGGCTAACCCTGATAAAATAAAAGAAGGATTGGCTCAAATGAACCTTTTGGTCGAAGACTGGGGGGGTAAAATACAATCACATGACATATCGGCAAAAACAGGTGAGGGCGTAAAAGAACTTTTGGAAAAAGTCCTGCTTGAAGCTGAACTGTTAGAGCTTAAGGCCAATCCGAACAAGATGGCCCATGGTACTGTTGTAGAAGCCTTCTTGGATAAGGGCCGTGGATATGTATCTACGATCTTGGTGCAGGGTGGTACGCTTAAAATAGGTGACTATGTGCTTGCCGGAACAAATAGTGGTAAGGTCAAGGCTATGCAAGATGAGCGGGGAAACATCGTGAAAACTGCAGGTCCTGCAACACCGATATCCATATTGGGGCTTGATGGTGCGCCACAGGCCGGTGATAAGTTCAATGTGCTTGAAGATGAAAGGGAGGCAAAACAAATTGCCACCAAGCGTTCGCAATTACAGCGTGAGCAATCGGTCAGGACACAAAGGCATATTACCCTTGATGAAATCGGAAGACGTATCGCATTGGGTGACTTTAAGGAGTTGAACATCATTCTTAAAGGTGATGTGGATGGTTCTGTTGAAGCATTGACCGACTCTTTCCAGAAATTGTCTACTGAAGAAATTCAAGTGAACATCATTCATAAAGGTGTAGGTGCCATTACCGAATCCGATGTGTTGTTGGCTTCTGCATCCGATGCAATTATTATCGGGTTTAATGTAAGGCCGATGGGTAATGCAAGGGATGTTGCTGAAAAAGAAGAGATCGATATCAGAATGTACTCCATTATATATGATGCGATCAATGACCTTAAGGATGCGATGGAAGGTATGTTGTCTCCAGAGATCAAGGAAGAGATTACCGGTACGGCCGAGATACGAGAGACCTTTAAAATCTCTAAAGTCGGTACCATTGCAGGTTGTATGGTTACCAATGGTAAGATTCTTCGTAACGCCGGTATACGTTTGATACGTGATGGTGTGGTGGTCTTTACCGGGGAGCTGTCTTCGTTGAAACGTTTCAAAGACGATGTCAAGGAAGTTTCCAAAGGATATGACTGTGGTCTTCAGGTGAAGAATTACAACGATATCAAGGAAGGGGATATCGTAGAGGCCTTCCAAGAAGTAGCCGTTAAGAAGAAGCTTAAGACGAAATAAGTGATTTGAAATAGGTCCTTGTGACCTGTGAAGTAATAATAAGAATAAAAAAATCGACCTAACGGGTCGATTTTTTTGGTTTTAACAACATGGCATCGGGATATTTCTGCCGTACCTCGCGAAATTTCCGCTCGGCGTCCAATTTGTTGGCGAACCTTCCGACCCTTACGCGGTAGGTAGGGGAGTCAAAATCGATTTTAGAAGGAAGGTCGGGGAAATCTTGTTCTACTTTCGCTTGAATGTTTTGGGCTTTGTTATAAGAACCAAAGCCGACTTGAATGCGGTAATAGTCCGAACTTTCGTTTGAAGTCTTGTAGATTTCTATGAGATCGGTGATTTTTTGGTCTTGTTCTATATGAACTTGGCCCTGTTGTGCGTGGCCAATGGCTAATGACGCTATGGTGAGACTAAGGGTGAAAAATGTTTTCATTGTCGTGAAATAATTGGGTTTTAATATTTTATGCAAAAGTAAATTATTATGAGGCATAGAAAGCCCTTCCGATTTATTTAGAACTATTATAAATTAGAAATTATCAATCCGCTAACATTTAAAGAATAAAGTGTATTACGTATTTTTGCCATCAATTTTAGCACTGATAAAAACAAGGTGTCGTTCCTTGCAACTGAAATTATCGTGCCAAGATCTCGATAGAAATAAGATTCATATGAAAAAGGTTCCGTACCGCCATTCGATTTCTAAGGTTTTAGGTGTATCTCTAATTGTATTCCTGCTATTTTCCGTTTCTATATTCGCTCAAGATGGAGGTTCCGCTGAGGGGGCTTCTGCCGAGGTTGCGGATTCGGGAGATTCCTCTGGGGATCCGGCGAAAGGTAAAGCACTGTTCAATCAGAATTGTGCCGCATGTCACTCATTAACTCGAAAAATGACCGGTCCGGCTTTGGCTAATGTTGAGTCAAGGTTGTCGGATGATGAAGGTCTGGATCGTGAATGGCTTTACAATTGGATTAAAAACAGTCCGGGCTTGATTGCTTCCGGGGATGCGTATGCCAATAAGGTGTACAGTGAGTACAACCAGGCTGCAATGACTCCTTTTCCGACTTTGTCGAATGAGGATATCGATAATATTTTGGCCTATACTGCCGCTCCGCCGAAAACGGCCGCTCCTGCTGCCGCTGCCGCTGGGGAAGCTTCCGGTTCGGGTAGTGGTTCTTCCGGTGATGGGGTTTCAAATGAGTTGGTGCTTGGTGCCTTGGCCCTGGTTTTTGCCTTGTTGGTGGTGATGTTGTTCTTGGTGAACAAAACGCTAAGAAGAATCGCTGAGGCAAATGGTGTGGATTTAAGTCAAGAAGAGTCGGCAAAAAGACTTCCGCTTTGGAAGGCCTTTGCTAAAAACCAATTTTTGGTTTTGGTGACCGTTGTCTTCTTGTTGTTGGGAAGTGCGTATTTTGCCTATGGGTGGATGATGCAGGTAGGTGTTGATCAGGGTTATGCCCCGGTTCAGCCTATTCATTACTCGCACCGTATCCACGCCGGTGACAATAAAATAGAGTGTAAGTACTGTCATTCTTCCGCTAGGGTTTCCAAAACTTCCGGAATTCCATCCTTGAATGTTTGTATGAACTGTCATAAGTCGATCTATCAAGTGGCCGATGAAACCTTGGAAGAAGGTAAAAGGGAGTACGGTATCGACTATAATAAAGAAATCAAGAAGCTTTATGCTGCCGTTGGTTGGGATGAAGAAAATCAAAAGTATACCGGGGAAAGCCAGCCTGTAAAATGGGTGCGTATCCACAACTTACCTGATTTTGCTTACTTTAACCATTCTCAACACGTGAGTGTTGCGGGTATTGAGTGTCAGCAATGTCACGGACCGGTTGAGGAGATGGAGGTTATGTATCAGTATTCGCCATTGACCATGGGTTGGTGTGTGAACTGTCACCGTGAGACCGATATCAAGGTAGAAGGGAATGCTTACTATGAAAAAATTCATGCCGAACTTTCCAAGAAGTATGGGGTGGATAAGTTGACCGCTGCTCAAATGGGTGGTCTGGAATGTGGAAAGTGTCACTATTAATCGAACTAGAAAGTAGCTAATTACATAAAAACGTATGGCATCAAACAAAAAATACTGGAAAAACGAAGCGGAGTTAAATCCGAACGATTCCATTGTTGAGACGCTAAGACAGAACGAATTTGTTGAGCAAATTCCCGTAGATGATTTTTTGGGTGATAAAGAAGGTTTGTCCGCTACATCTACCAATAGAAGGGATTTCCTTAAATACGTCGGTTTTAGTACGGCAGCGGCCACATTGGCGGCTTGTGAGGGTCCTGTTCATAAATCCATTCCTTATGTGGTTCAACCGGAGAATATTATTCCTGGTGTTGCGAACTACTATGCTACTACCATAGCGGATGGTTTTGATTTTGCAAGTATCCTTGTAAAGACTCGGGAAGGTCGACCTATAAAGGTTGAGAATAATAAAGATGCCAAGGTTGCGGGTTCTGCCAATGCCAGGGTTCAGGCTTCTGTGCTTTCGTTGTATGATAGTACGCGTTTGCAAGGTCCAATGGCCAACGGTGAGCCTGTGGAATGGTCGGTGCTTGATGCGGCGGTAAAAGCCAAGTTGGGTAGTCTTAAAGGTTCAGGACAACAAATCGCTTTGTTGACCCAGACATATGCCAGTCCGTCTACCGATAGATTGATAGCTGATATGAAGGCCGAGTTCGGCAATGTGAACCATGTGGTTTACGATGCCATAGCCGAAGATGCCGCAGCCAGTGCTTTTGAAGCAAGATATGGTGAGCGTGCGTTGGCCGATTACGATTTTGAAAAAGCGGATCTTATTGTTTCCTTCGGAGCGGATTTCTTAGGGGATTGGCAAGGAGGCGGTTATGATTCGGGTTATGCCAAGGGTAGAATTCCTAAGAAGGGCAAAATGTCGCGTCACGTACAGTTTGAGGCGAACATGACTTTGAGTGGGGCTAATGCCGATAAGCGTGTTCCCTTGACTCCAATGCAGCAAAAAATCGCCTTGGCCAAGTTGTACGCCGAATTGAACGGTAGCAGTGTTGGTGGTGAGCTTTCGGAAGGGGTGTTGAAGGCGATAAAAGATGTTGCCGCGCAGATAGCTAAGAATAAAAATGGTGCCGTAGTGGTTACGGGGCTTGATGATATAAATGCACAGACCGTTGTATTGGCCATCAACGAAATGTTGGGAAGTAAGGCTTTTGATGCGAAGTCGCCCCGTTATGTAAGACAGGGTAACGTAAAATCGGTTCAGAAGTTGATTGCCGACATGAAGGCCGGTAAGGTGGGTGCTTTGATAACCGATGGGGTCAACCCAATGTATACCTTGCCCAACGCCGCCGATTTTAAGGAAGGTGTTGAGAAAGTAGGGCTTTCAGTTGCTTTTTCTACCAATTGGAACGAAACTACCGAGGTGATGCAGTACACTGCTGCTGCGAATCACTTCCTTGAGTCGTGGGGTGATGTTCAGGTGAAAAAAGGGCATTATAGTTTAATGCAGCCTACTATTCAAGAGTTGTTCGATACAAGGCAGTTTCAAACGGCCTTGTTGAACTGGTTGGGTAGTGATAAAAGTTATTACGATTATATTAAGGAGACTTGGTCAAATTCAATATTGGCCGGGAACGATTGGAATAAGGCGCTTCATGATGGTGTGTATTCGGGTGCTGCTGTTGTCTTTACAGCTGGAAACGATGCTGATCCACAGGATGAGGCCGCTTCGGAAGAAGATAAGGAAACTGTCAATGCGAGTGAGGCCGAGGAAGTTGTTGCTTCCGGTGTTTCTATTGCCGCGGCCATTAATAGTTTGGTCAATGCTACAAGTGGCGGGGGTATGGAATTGGAGCTTTATTCAAAAACAGGAATGGGTGCCGGTCATCAGGCTAACAACCCATGGTTGCAAGAGTTCCCTGATCCTATAACAAGGGTTTCCTGGGATAATTACGTAACGGTTTCCAAGGATGATGCCGAACGATTGGGCTTCGAAAACTATCATGTGGCCAACGGTGGCCTTGATGGTAGCTATGCCAATATTACGGTCAACGGTGTTACGGTAAGCAACGTTCCTGTAATAATACAGCCTGGTCAGGCAGTGGGTTCAATCGGACTTTCCTTTGGTTATGGAAGAAAGGTCGGTATGAAGTCTGAAATGCAGACCGGGGTAAACGCTTATCCATTATATCAAGATTTTAAGAGCGTTCAGTCGGCTACTATAGAAAAAGCTTCAGGTACACACGAGTTTGCTTGTATTCAGTTGCATAAAACCTTGATGGGTAGGGGTGATATCATTAAAGAAACTACCTTGGAGATATTCAACACCAAAGATCATTCGGAGTGGAATGTTCAACCGATGGTGTCCTTAGACCATAAAGAGGTTCCTGCTACTTCTGTGGATTTGTGGGATAGTTTTGATCGTTCTATCGGTCATCATTTCAACATGTCCATTGACCTTAATGCGTGTACCGGTTGTGGTGCCTGTGTTATTGCTTGTCATGCGGAGAACAATGTTCCTGTAGTAGGTAAGGAAGAAGTGCGAAAAAGTAGGGATATGCACTGGTTGCGTATCGATAGATATTATTCTTCGGAGGATACCTTTGAGGATGACAATACCAAAAAGGATAATTTCGACGGTCTTTCCGGAGATAATGGTTCTTTAGGTGGTTTTGGTGAGTTGGAGCATCCAGCGGCCAACCCACAAGTGGCCTTTCAGCCTGTAATGTGTCAGCACTGTAACCATGCGCCGTGTGAAACGGTATGTCCGGTTGCTGCAACATCGCATAGCCGTCAAGGTCAGAATCACATGGCGTATAACCGTTGTGTAGGTACGAGATACTGTGCTAACAACTGTCCGTATAAAGTAAGAAGGTTCAACTGGTTCTTGTATAGCAACAATGATGAGTTCGATTACCACATGAACAACGATTTGGGTAAAATGGTATTAAACCCAGATGTAAACGTTCGTTCAAGAGGGGTTATCGAAAAATGTTCGATGTGTATCCAAAAAACACAAAAAACCATTTTAGATGCCAAGAGAGATGGTCGCCTTGTAAAAGATGGCGAGTTTCAAACGGCCTGTTCGTCTGCCTGTAGTACTGGAGCTATCGTTTTCGGTGATGTCAACGATAAGGAAAGTAAAGTTGCCAAATTGGCCGAGAGCGACCGCATGTACCATTTATTGGAGCATGTAGGAACAAAACCAAATGTGTTCTACCATGTTAAGGTCAGAAACACGAACGAAGCATAATCGTATTTAAGTAAACAACTATAACAGAATTTTATGGCGTCGCATTACGAAGCACCTATTCGAAAGCCCTTAGTTGTCGGGGATAAAGGTTACCACGATGTTAGTGTGGACATCTCTGCCCCCGTAGAAGGAAGGGCCAATAAGCATTGGTGGATTGTGTTTTCCATTGCCTTGGTAGCATTCCTATGGGGTGTAGGTTGTATCATTTATACCGTATCAACAGGTATTGGAACTTGGGGATTGAACAAGACCGTTAACTGGGCTTGGGATATTACAAACTTTGTATGGTGGGTAGGTATCGGTCACGCCGGTACGTTGATATCCGCGGTACTTTTATTGTTCCGTCAAAAGTGGAGAATGGCCATTAACCGCTCTGCGGAGGCTATGACCATCTTCTCGGTGGTACAAGCGGGACTTTTCCCGATCATACATATGGGACGTCCTTGGTTGGCGTACTGGGTATTGCCTATTCCGAACCAATTCGGTTCGCTTTGGGTGAACTTTAACTCTCCCTTGCTTTGGGATGTGTTCGCGATCTCTACTTACCTTTCCGTATCCTTGGTTTTCTGGTGGACAGGTTTGCTTCCCGATTTCGCCATGATACGTGATAGGGCGGTACTTCCTTTTCAAAAGAAAATATACAGTCTATTGAGTTTCGGATGGAGTGGTCGTGCAAAAGACTGGCAACGTTTCGAAGAGGTGTCTTTGGTATTGGCCGGTTTGGCAACGCCACTTGTACTTTCCGTACACACCATCGTATCTTTTGACTTTGCTACTTCGGTAATTCCTGGATGGCATACAACGATTTTCCCTCCATACTTTGTGGCAGGGGCTATCTTCTCCGGATTTGCCATGGTGAACACGCTTTTGATCATTATGCGTAAAGTGTGTCATCTAGAAGCTTATATAACCGTTCAGCATATTGAATTGATGAACATCGTAATCATGATTACAGGTTCTATCGTAGGTTGTGCTTATATTACAGAGCTCTTTATGGCTTGGTATTCAGGTGTGGAGTACGAACAATATGCCTTCTTGAACAGGGCTACGGGGCCTTACTGGTGGGCCTACTGGTCAATGATGACTTGTAACGTGTTCTCCCCACAGTTCATGTGGTTCAAAAAATTACGTACCAGTATCATGTTCTCTTTCTTTATATCTATTGTCGTGAACATAGGTATGTGGTTCGAACGTTTCGTGATCATCGTTACATCTTTGCATAGGGATTACCTTCCATCATCTTGGACGATGTTCTCTCCTACCTTTGTCGATATCGGTATCTTCGTGGGTACGATAGGGTTCTTCTTCGTATTGTTCCTGCTTTATGCTAGAACGTTCCCCGTGATTGCACAGGCAGAAGTAAAATCTATTTTGAAATCCTCAGGCCAACGTTACAAAGATCTTAGGGATGCAGGTAAGCCATTGTATCAGATAAAAAAGATGGATGCCTCAAAAATAAAGGAAGCTGTTATTACGGATGATGTGTTGATGGGAGAGGTTGTTCCTCAAAAAGATGCTAGTGAGAGCGTATCCGAGCTTTTGAGTACTATCGGTACTTTCGATGCGACCAAGGAAACGGCTGACGACCTTAAGCAAATTAAGGGTGTTGGACCTCAAATGGAAGCTACCCTTAATGAAATCGGTATCTTCACTTTTGCCCAGGTGGCAAGAATGACCGCTAAGGAATACGATTTGTTGGATTCAATTACCGAATCTTTCCCAGGTAGGGCACAACGAGACGATTGGGCCGGACAGGCAAAATTATTAAATAACAAGAAACAGTAATTATGGCATCTAAAGCGATACACGCATATTATGACGATGATGATGTGCTAATGCTTGCCGTTAAGAAGGTAAAAGCAGCCAAGCATCACATTGAAGAGGTATATTGCCCATTTCC
Organism: Zobellia galactanivorans; assembly: GCF_000973105.1. Classification (NCBI taxonomy): domain Bacteria; kingdom Pseudomonadati; phylum Bacteroidota; class Flavobacteriia; order Flavobacteriales; family Flavobacteriaceae; genus Zobellia; species Zobellia galactanivorans. The sequence goes on from NC_015844.1 coordinate 2,776,245, forward strand.
GGTTCACGGTTTAGACAAGGCTATGGGGCTTGCCCCTACGCGTATAGCCATTACATCGTTTCTTTACGGTTGTGTTGGTTTGACAGTGGCAACTTTGATGATGAATTACATTATGATCGAAGATTGGCCCCAAGATATTGGAGGTAAGCCTAGTTTTAGCTATCTAGAGAATATGCCGGCTTTTGTACCGATTATGTTCGAGCTTACCGTATTCTTTGCAGCTCACTTAATGGTTATCACGTTTTACCTAAGAAGCCGGTTGTGGCCTTTTAAAGATGCTGAGAATCCTGATCCGCGTACTACCGATGACCATTTTTTAATGGAGATCGATATACACGATAACGAAAAAGAATTGAGAGATCTGTTGTTGGATACAGGGGCAGTCGAAATAAATATAGTGGAAAAAAACAGTCATTAAATATGAACAGTTTTAGCAAAATAGGAATTGTTTTCGGGTTGCTACTGTGCGTTACGGCTTGTGCCGATAAAAACAGTCCCAACTATCAGTATATGCCTAATATGTACGAACCAGTAGGCTATGAAGCCTATGGGGAAGTCGATTTTCTGCCAAATGGGCAAGAGGCCATGGTGCCTCCTGCAAATACGATTTCGCGGGGATGGATTCCTTATGGTTACGAAAACACACCGGAAGGTAAAGAGTTGGCCAGGGTACAAAAGAGCCCCTTAGATTCGTTGAACATTGAATCTGATTTGGCGGTTGGTGCCGAGTTGTATACCATTTATTGTGCGATTTGTCATGGTGACAAGGGCGACGGTCAGGGTACATTGGTAAAAAGAGAAAAGATTTTAGGGGTACCGAGTTACGCCGATGAGGCGCGTAACATTACTATAGGTACGGCTTACCATACAATTCAGTACGGTTTGAACTCAATGGGGTCTTATGCATCTCAATTGGATACCAAAGAGATGTGGCAGGTTTCGGAGTACGTGATGAAATTGAAACAAGACTTAACGAAATAATACTTAGAAAAGGGATATGTATACGTTTTCAAACAAATTAAAGATCGGTTCCTTTGTTTTAATGGCGCTTGGAATACTTGGTATTGCAATCGGATTCATTTCGGCACCGAGTACCGTTGAAGAAGCAAAAGCTATTGTTGCCAGCCATGGTGACGCACACGGTGATGCTCATGGTGCTACGGACGCACATGCCGCGGTTGCTGCCGATGCGCATGGTGAAGCGGCAGAAGCGCACGATGCCTCGCATGACGAGCATGTTTTTCACCAATTAAGGAACAAGCCATGGGCGGCGCTTTACGTTGCGGCATTCTTTTTCTTTATGATCGCATTGGGAGTATTGGCCTTTTATGCCATTCAACGAGCGGCCCAAGCGGGTTGGTCGCCATTGCTATTTCGTGTGATGGAAGGAATTACCGCCTATTTGGTGCCGGGTGGTATAATAGTATTTGTAATATTGGTACTTTCCGTATTGCACATGAATCACCTATTTGTTTGGATGGATCCCGAAGTGGTGGCGCATGATCACCTTTTACAAGGAAAATCCGGGTATTTGAACCCTACTTTCTTCTTGATTCGTGCCGCTATATTCTTAGGCGGATGGATATTCTATAGGGAATACTCTAGAAAGCTTTCACTTAGACAAGATGAATCGGATGATAATTCCAATTTTAAATTGAACTTTAGATGGTCTGCCGCTTTCTTGGTATTCTATTTGGTTTCCGAGTCTATTATGTCTTGGGATTGGATCATGAGTGTTGACCCACACTGGTTCAGTACACTTTTTGGATGGTATGTGTTTGCAAGTATGTTCGTGTCGGGTATTACGGTAATCGCTATGATAACCATATACTTGAAATCGAAAGGATACTTACCAGATGTTAATGATAGCCATATTCATGATTTGGCCAAGTTTATGTTCGGTATCAGTATTTTCTGGACCTATCTTTGGTTCTCTCAGTTTATGTTGATCTGGTATTCTAATATTCCTGAGGAAGTTACGTATTACGTAACTCGAATTGCCGATTATAGATTACCGTTTTTCGGAATGGTCGCTATGAACTTTTTATTCCCAGTATTGCTCTTGATGAATAGTGATTACAAACGTTTGAATTGGTTTGTGGTTCTTACGGGTATCGTTATTCTAGCAGGGCACTATATGGATATCTTTAATATGATAATGCCATCTACGGTGGGTGATCAATGGTTTATCGGTATTCCTGAGATAGGATCGATACTATTCTTTGCTGGAGCCTTTATTTTCTGGGTTTTCCGTGCCTTGAGCAGTGCGCCTTTACAACCGAAACGAAATCCGTTTATAGAAGAAAGCAGGCATTTTCATTATTAGTAATTTTAACGTATAATAGTAGAACGTACGATGACTACATTATTGACTTTAGTGGTTTTGGCCCTTGTGGCAATAGCGATTTGGCAGATGACGAAGATTTTCGAACTGTCCCAGCTCAAGGCCGAAAATTCTCAAATAGCTAACGATTCAGATAACAAGACGAACGGATATCTACTGTTTGCGTTTCTTATCTTTATCTATGGTATAACCATTTTCAGCTTTTGGAATTATGGTAAATACTTACTACCGGAAGCTGCATCCGAGCACGGTGGCGATTACGACTCCCTAATGTTGGTGTCTATGGTGATCATTTTCATCGTACAGACCTTGACTCAGGCTTTACTTCATTATTTCGGATACAAATACAGGGGTGTTAAAGGAAGAAAGGCACTTTTCTTTGCCGATAACGACCGTTTGGAGTTTATTTGGACGATTATTCCTGTAATTGTATTGGCAGGTCTTATCCTTTGGGGATTGTACACGTGGACCAATATTATGGATATCAATGACGAGGATGATCCTATTGTTGTAGAACTATATGCACAGCAGTTTAGCTGGACGGCCAGATACGCCGGTGATGATAATGTCTTGGGGAAGGCCAACGTTAGAATGATCGACATCAACAAGGCCAATGTTCTTGGGTTGGATGAATCTGACACCTATGCGGCCGATGATATCATCGTAAAAGAATTGCACTTGCCCGTGGGTAGAAAGGTGAATTTCAAAATGCGTTCACAAGATGTGTTGCATTCTGCTTACATGCCTCACTTTAGGGCGCAAATGAACTGTGTACCCGGTATGATTACCGAGTTCTCTTTTACACCGATTTACACAACTGAGGAAATGCGTCAGAATCCCGATGTTGCCGCGAAGGTAAAACGAACCAACGAAATCAGGGCTGAGAGAGCCGCTAGGGGTGAAGATAATTCTGATCCTTGGGAATTCGATTATGTCTTGCTTTGTAACAAGATTTGTGGAAAGTCGCATTACAACATGCAAATGAAAATTATCGTCGAGACCCAAGAAGAGTATGACGCTTGGATTGCCGAACAGAAAACTTTCGGTCAAAACATGGGGCAGGCCGATGCGGGTTCGACTGAGGATTTTGGTAAACTAGAAACGGCTACGGCAAGTCACTAAGTCTTTATACGGAAGGCGTACTTGCTAGTTAGAAAAGGAAAATTTTATAATTAAAGAATAACAAATATGTCTGTTACTGCAAATGCACAGGTTGATGATCATGCACATGACGATCATGAGCATCACCACAAACAAACCTTTGTAACCAAATATATATTTAGTCAGGATCATAAAATGATCTCTAAACAATATTTGATTCTTGGTGTATTCGTTATGGGGGCAATAGGTATTGCAATGTCTCTTTTGTTCCGGATGCAATTGGCTTGGCCAGGTGAATCCTTTTCGGTTTTCGAAGCTTTATTGGGTAAGTGGGCACCAGAAGGTGTTATGGATGCCGATGTATACCTTGCTTTGGTGACCATCCACGGTACCTTAATGGTATTTTTCGTACTTACACAGGGGTTGAGTGGTACCTTTAGTAATTTACTTATTCCATTGCAGATTGGCGCGCGTGATATGGCATCTGGTTTTATGAACATGTTATCGTTCTGGATGTTCTTTGTTTCGTGTATTATAATGTTATCTTCTTTATTTTTAGAAGCAGGTCCTGCGGCAGCGGGATGGACAATCTATCCGCCTTTAAGTGCTTTGCCAATGGCGCAGCCTGGTTCTGGTATGGGTATGACACTTTGGTTGGTCGCAATGGCAATATTCATTGCTTCTTCTCTTATTGGGTCTTTGAATTATGTAGTGACCGTAATTAACCTTCGTACCAAGGGAATGTCTATGACTAGATTGCCATTGACTATTTGGGCATTTTTTGTAACTGCTATTATTGGTATTATATCTTTCCCGGTATTATTGTCTGCAGCATTGCTGTTGATAATGGATAGAAGTTTTGGAACATCCTTTTTCTTGTCCGATATATTTATACAAGGTGAAGTTTTGCATTACCAAGGTGGTTCTCCTGTATTATATGAACACCTTTTCTGGTTCTTGGGTCACCCTGAAGTTTACATTGTGATCTTACCGGCAATGGGTATCGTATCTGAAGTGATGGCGGTAAATGCAAGAAAGCCGATTTTTGGTTATCGAGCGATGATCGCTTCTATTTTGGCAATCGCATTCTTGTCGACCATTGTTTGGGGTCACCATATGTTTATCTCTGGTATGAACCCGTTCTTGGGATCGGTATTTACCTTTACTACCTTGTTGATCGCTATTCCTTCTGCGGTAAAAGCGTTTAACTGGATAACCACTCTTTGGAAAGGTAACTTGCAGTTGAATCCGGCGATGCTGTTTTCAATCGGTATGGTTTCTACCTTTATTACTGGGGGTCTAACAGGTATCATCTTAGGTGATAGTACTCTTGATATCAATGTTCATGATACTTATTTTGTAATTGCCCACTTCCACTTGGTAATGGGTATATCTGCACTATACGGGATGTTTGCCGGTATTTACCACTGGTTCCCGATAATGTTCGAAGGTAAGATGATGAATAAGAACCTAGGTTATGTTCATTTTTGGATTACCGCAGTTGGTTCTTATGGTGTTTTCTTTCCGATGCATTTTGTCGGAATGGCAGGTGTACCTAGACGTTATTATGAGAACACCGCTTTCCCGATGTTCGATGAATTGACCGATATTCAAGTATTGATGACCGTGTTCGCCATCATCACGGCAGCGGCACAGCTTGTATTTGTATTCAACTTTGTAAGAAGTATATTCTACGGTAAGGTTGGTCCTATAAACCCTTGGAAGGCGACTTCCTTGGAATGGACTGCTCCACAGAAACACATTCATGGGAACTGGCCAGGTGCCATTCCTGAAGTTCACCGTTGGGCCTATGATTATAGTAAGGTCGACGCGAACGGCGAGTACATTATTCCGGGACAGGATTTTATCCCACAGACCGTACCGCTTCAAGAAGATGAAGAAGAACTTCAGCACTAAATGCTGGACTAACTCAAATGTACAATGCCTAACTTTTATAGTTAGGCATTTTTTTTGACCCTTATATTTAACATTTACACTACTTTTGATAATTGAAATCTGCGGGCGTTTCAAAATCCAATTTCTTTTTAACGACCTGTGTTAACGATGTTTTAGGATGAAGAATCTGGTTTTTCTATTTGTTGTTCTTTTCGTTTGTCAAGGTTTCTCCCAACGTAAGCCTAAAATAAAGGGAAACAAAAGTGTTATTGAGGTCTATCAAGGCCTACCCCCTTTTCATGCGATAGAGTTGCGTGACGGACTTGAAATCAAGCTCCATGATGCAACGGAAGAAGGGGTGTCTATTGTAGCCGATGACAACCTAATCGATGTTTTGAGGTTTAGGGTAATCGATAGTGTTTTGCAGATCAGTTCGTTTTACAATATTACAAGAAAGAAGAAACTTGAAATCACGGTCGACTACATCTACCTTGAGGGGATTACCATGTATGATGGAAAGATAGATATGGACGGGGCCATCAACTCAAAGGACCTCTACGTAGATTTGCATGAATCCGCAAGGCTCAACTTAAACGCCGATGCCGAAATCCTCAATATCAATATGGAAGGGAATAGTTCGGGAGATTTTAATATTGCGGGAAGGGAAATGAACCTAGTGCTAAAGGATAGGGTCGATGTTGAGATTTATGCAAATACCCATCTGAACAATATCAAGATGTATAAGAACGCTACCGCTATTCTTGAAGGAACGGCCATTGAGTTATATGCCAATCTTCTTGAGAACTCTAAGTTAAAGGGGGAGAAGCTGGAAGCTGAATCCATATATTTGACCGTAGAGGAATCGGCTACGGCCGAAGTGCGGCCCACCCAAAATATTCAACTGTCTTCAAGTGGCAATGCCAAGACCTACCTGTTCGGTGAAGGAAAAGTCGAAATTATCGATTTCCTCGACACTTCTGAATTGCATAAGGAAAAGTAAACAATTCCTAAGAATACTTTTCTACTGGGTAATGGGTGCCGTCATGCAGTGCTCGGGTATGCCAAAGCCGTCGACCAAAACGCCTATATGGGGTCTTAGCTCGGTGCATAGCCGCTCTACGCGCTGCCGTATGGCCTTTGATTTCGTTCCGCCGATATAACCTTGTTCCAAGTACCATTCCGCATCCTGCCTGATGGTATGAAGTGCGTGGAGCGTGCCTAGTTTCTGAAAGAGTGTACGGTTTTTGTCGTCCTCGATGTCTTGGATAAAATCAATGAAGGTGTTATAGGCCAATTCATTGCTGTAGGCCTTGCCCAATGCCAAAAGGTGGGTCTGCACTTTTAGGAAGGCTTGATAGGAAGGTACCCCTTGTTTTATGTAGTCACGGATGCGCATGGCCAGGGTGTAGGTCAGCCGTCTTGTGCGATACTCCAAGGCGTGTTTGTGAAACTTTGGATTGTACAAGTGGTCTTTGTCTACCTTGTTGGAGTATATCGGGTTAATCGTCGTTAGCTTGTCGTTGATCTGCATGCCCAATATTTTTAGTACGGCCGAAAATCCTGCGCTATTGAATTCCGATTTGAAATCGGACAACACCCCTTTTGCCGCCAATAAAAGAAGAACGGTATTGTCGCCTTCAAAAGTGGTGAAGATATCCACGTCGCCTTTCAGGTCGGCGATTCGGTTTTCAAGAAGATAGCCTTTTCCGCCACAGGCTTCGCGACATTCTTGAATGCTGTCGTTGGCGTACCAGGTGATGATCGATTTTAAGCCTGCGACCTGGGTCTCTACCTTTCTTTTGTCCGGTTCTGAAGGGTCGCAATAGAGCTGCATCATCTTATCAAGGGTTACGTGATATACATAGGCGCTTGCTACTAACGGCGTTAGTCGTAATTGGTGGGAGGGGTAATCCATTAATAGGTCTTCCTGTATTTTAACGCTGTCATTGAACTGTCTTCTTTTTAGGGCGTGTTTGATGGCTACGGCCAGGGCAAATTTCGCCCCTCCGAGTCCTGCTCGGGCGACGCAAATTCTTCCCCCTACCAAGGTGCCGAGCATGGTAAAGAAGCGTTTGTTCGGATTTTTGATTTCGGAATAGTAAGAGCCGTCTTCCTTGATGTCTCCATATCTGTTGAGTAGGTTCTCCCTGGGAACGGCAACTTGGTCAAACCATATTTTACCGTTGTCCACCCCGTTGAGTCCTAGTTTGTATCCATTATCCTCTACGGTTACCCCAGGCAGAAGTTCGTGCTCCTTATTCCTAAGTGGGACCAGAATGGCGTGAACGCCTTCGTTTTTTCCGTTAACTATGAGTTGGGCGAATACCGTGGCCATTTTAGAGTGCAGGGCATTGCCAATATATTCTTTGTTGTCGTTTTTGCCAGGGGTATGGATTACAATCTCGTCGGTCGCTTTGTTATAGGTTGCGGTGGTTTTTATTCCACGCACATTGGAGCCGTGCCCCGTTTCCGTCATGGCAAAGCATCCTAAGAGTTCGGTCTTTCCTGTCTTTGTAAGGTATTGGTCGTGATGTTTTTTAGTGCCTAGTTTTTGTATGCTCCCACCGAATAGTCCGAATTGAACACCGAATTTGATAGATAGGCTACCGTCGGCGAACATCATGTTTTCGAACATATAGGCATAACCTTCCATGTCATCGGTGCCTCCGTAGGCCTCTGGGTATGCCATGGCCCCATAACCCTTATCCGCCAAAAACTTCACTTGCTTCAAGACGGTTTCCCTGAATTTTTCTTTGTTACGATGTACTTCCCATTTAAAAATGGGGTCGGCCAATGTCTTTCTAAAGCTATCGACTACCGTGGCGTGCTTTCCCTTTAAGATCGTATCGATGGCATCGGCACTGTAGAAATCCGAAGTAGATTTGTGCACTACCTCCACGTCAAAGAGGTGGTTGTAATGGTTGGGTTGAATGCCCAATTGTATTTCAATGTGTTTCAGTTGGTCGTTAAACGGGCACTCTTTCTTGTAATGACATACTATTTTTTGACTAAAGGAGGTCAGGGGATAGGTTTCGCTTTCGGTCAATTTTACGGAGGAATTCGAAATGGTCCGTTTCCATTTTTTTAGTTCCGAATTGGCTGGGGGATTATTGGTGTTGAGCCATGTAAGCAACTGCGCACGACTCCTTTCCGATAGGGAGTTATCTGCATCTATAGCATTTTGTACTACGTCGATTTCAGACGTCGTAAGTAGGTCGTCGGACCAGATGACATAGAAAAAGGGAATGTACTGAAGTATTTCTGAGGAGTAAGTGGAGTCTTGCATAGAATGAAATTACGAAAATTATTTTCACGGTAAGATGGAATCCGACCATTTGGAAAACGATGTATTCCCCTTGTAAAGTATAGTGGGCTTGTTTCTTTTTCCATTATCTTTGTTTTGATATGAACGAGTACCTAGACCCCGTAGGGGAGAATTTTACCCCAGAGGAATTTGATATAGAAAGAGCCTTGCGCCCCATAAGTTTCGACGATTTTACGGGGCAAGAACAGGTCTTGGAAAATTTAAAGGTTTTTGTAGAGGCAGCCAATCAAAGGGGTGAGGCATTAGACCATACCTTGTTTCACGGTCCACCGGGACTTGGAAAAACGACTTTGGCACATATTCTGGCGAATGAGTTGGGGGTGGGGATAAAGATCACCTCTGGGCCAGTACTCGACAAACCTGGTGACCTGGCCGGCCTGCTTACGAATCTCGAAGAGCGCGATGTGCTTTTTATCGATGAGATCCATCGGTTGAGCCCTATTGTCGAGGAGTACCTCTACTCGGCCATGGAAGATTATAAAATAGATATTATGATCGAAACGGGCCCCAACGCCCGATCGGTTCAAATAAATCTAAATCCCTTCACCTTGATAGGGGCTACTACCCGCTCGGGACTATTGACTTCGCCTATGCGCGCCCGATTCGGCATCCAGAGCCGCTTACAGTACTATTCAACCGAGCTGCTCTCTACCATTGTAGAGCGTAGTGCCGAAATATTGAAGGTGCCTATTAGTCAAGAGGCCGCCATAGAGATTGCGGGCAGAAGTAGGGGGACGCCCAGAATCTGCAATGCCTTGCTCCGTCGTGTACGCGATTTTGCCCAGATCAAAGGGAACGGGACGATAGATATGGAGATTTCTAAGTTCAGTCTAAAGGCATTGAATGTCGATGCCCACGGATTGGATGAAATGGACAATAAAATTCTTTCCACCATCATTGATAAGTTCAAAGGTGGTCCGGTGGGAATTACAACCTTGGCCACTGCAGTTTCGGAAAGTGCCGAAACCATTGAGGAGGTATACGAACCTTTTTTGATACAACAAGGCTTTATCATGCGTACCCCACGTGGGCGTGAAGTTACCGATTTGGCCTATAAACACTTGGGAAAGCTTAAAGGAGGAGTACAGCCCGGGTTGTTTTAATATGGACTCCAAGGCGAAATATTCAGAACTTATAAAAACCGAAGCCAAACGCCTCGGTTTTTTGTCATGTGGTATTTCCAAAGCCGATTTTTTAGAGGAAGAGGCCCCGAGACTTGAAAGCTGGCTCAACAATAATATGCACGGTGAAATGTCGTACATGGCCAACCATTTTGATAAGCGGTTGGATCCGCGTTTGCTGGTAGATGGTGCCAAGTCCGTTATTTCCTTATTGCTCAATTACTATCCCAAGGAAACGCAAAAAGAAGATACGTACAAAATATCGAAGTACGCCTACGGGCAAGATTACCACCACGTCATTAAATCGAAGTTGCGCGAACTGCAGAATTTTATGACGGAGCATATTGGTGAAGTCGGGGGCAGGGCCTTTGTAGATTCCGCACCGGTACTCGATAAGGCATGGGCCGCTAAAAGTGGTTTGGGGTGGATCGGTAAGCACAGCAATCTACTCACCCAACGTGTAGGTTCGTTTTATTTTATAGCCGAACTTATCGTCGATGTCGATTTGGAATATGACCACCGGGTCACGGATCACTGCGGAACCTGTACTGCCTGTATCGATGCATGCCCAACGGAAGCTATTGTTGAGCCCTATGTGGTCGATGGCAGTAAATGCATTTCATACTTCACTATTGAGCTTAAAAATGAGATTCCGACCGAGGTTAAGGGTCAGTTTGACGATTGGGCCTTCGGTTGTGATGTGTGCCAAGATGTGTGTCCATGGAACCGTTTTTCCAAACCCCACCAAGAACCGCTGTTCGACCCCCATCCCGAGCTATTGTCCATGACAAAAAAAGATTGGGAAGAGATTACCGAAGATGTATTTCGAAAGGTGTTTCAAAAATCGGCGGTCAAGCGGACTAAATTTTCTGGTTTACAACGAAATATCAAATTTTTGAAGTAATAGAGGGGGCGGTCCTCAAACCTTAGAGTTGGCCAACTTTTGAAAATTCCACTAAAGTTCTTTCGGGCCGAAGATATATTGTGTTATCTTGTTAGGTAGTTTTTGTACCAAACCTCCTTGTAATGCACTTGATAAAAAAACCAAGCTTAAGTTTTTGGCAGATTTTTAATATGAACGTTGGCTTTTTGGGCATTCAGTTCAGTTTTGGCCTACAGCAAACCGCTATCAATCCTGTTTTTTTGTTCTTGGGGGCGTCTGAAGATATGTTGCCCATTTTGAATATAGCGGGTCCGGTTACGGGTCTGGTCATTCAGCCTATTATCGGGGCGATATCGGATAAGACTTGGTCTCCCCGTTTTGGTCGTAGAAAACCTTTTTTCTTGATCGGGGCCATTATTGGCAGTCTGTGTTTATTCGCATTTCCACTTAGTCCCGCCTTATGGTTCGCCGTTGGCCTACTTTGGATTTTAGATGTGGGGAACAATATGGCCATGGAACCCTATCGTGCCTTTGTAGGCGATAAACTCCCCGAAAAGCAGTTGAGTCTCGGGTATCAAATGCAAAGTCTGTTCGTGGGAGCGGGTATTGTTTTGGCCAATGCTTCCATTTTCTTGTTTCAAGATTGGTTTGGGGGCGGCGATGTTGCCGATGTGGCAGGGTCTATTCCGAAATGGTTGTACTATTCCTTTTTTATAGGGGCCTTTTTATCGGTAGCCACTATTCTTTGGTCCGTATTGAAAACGCCGGAGATTCCGCCAACGGAAAATGAAATGAGGGAAATAAAGGAGCATAATGCACTGTCCTTCGTTCAGCGTTTCAATATGCCTTTCGTGGAAATATCCAAGGCAATCAAAGAAATGCCTCCCTTTATGTGGAAGCTTTCCGTAGTTTATCTTTTTCAGTGGTATGCACTTTTTGTGTATTGGCAGTTTATAACCCCTTTGTTTATGCATACCATGGGGTTTGATCTTTCCGAGGCCGCCGCCCAATCGGCAAAAATGAGTACTACCTACAATATATCTACCATGGTCGTGGCTTTAGCTTTGGTACCCTTGGTCCTTAAAATCGGAAGCAAAAAGGTTTATGCGGCCAGTTTGTTAGGTACCGGTTTGGCACTGTTTGCTATTCCGTATATCTCCGACCCTATATACGTCTTATTGCCCATGGTGTTTTTTGGTATAGGCTGGGCGGCTATGATGGGTATACCTTATACCATGGTGTCTAAAATCGTACCGCAAGATAGGCGGGGGGTTTATATGGGCATTTTGAATATGATGATCGTTATTCCCATGGGGATAGAGACCCTTACTTTCGGACCTATTTTTAAAAGTCTTTTAGGGGGCAATGCGGTTAATGCCATTTTGTTCGCTGGCGTGTTTTTTGTACTTGCCGCTGTGTTTTCGCTGCGCTTGAACGTAAAGGGCGAAAAGGAAGAAAAAATGGGCTAGTTGAGATGTTTTCCCTCTTTAATATGGCTAAATCGTAGAAATTTATACGCTTAACGGGCTACACATATCCGAAGAATACCCTTAAATTTGTCTCCTTAAAACAGAATAATCCTATGGGCAATCAAAAACAGAGAAGGGAAGCGTTGATCTATCACGCGAAACCACAGCCTGGTAAAATAAAAATCGTTCCTACAAAACCTTATAGCACCCAACGTGATTTGGCTTTGGCCTACTCACCGGGTGTGGCAGAACCTTGTCTTGAAATTGCAAAGGACAAGGATAACGCCTATAAATATACCTCAAAGGGGAATCTTGTAGCCATTATCTCGAACGGTACGGCCGTTTTGGGGCTGGGTAACATTGGGCCCGAAGCGTCAAAGCCCGTTATGGAAGGGAAAGGTTTGTTGTTCAAGATTTTTGCCGATATCGATGGTATAGATATAGAAGTTGATACGGAAGATGTAGACGAGTTTGTGCAGACCGTTAAAATGATCGCCCCTACTTTTGGTGGAATCAATTTGGAAGACATCAAGGCTCCTGAAGCTTTTGAAATAGAGCGAAGGCTTAAAGAAGAACTCGATATTCCGGTAATGCACGATGATCAACACGGTACGGCCATCATTTCTGCCGCCGCATTGTTGAACGCCCTCGAATTATCGGAAAAGAAAATAGAGGACGCACGTATCGTTATCAGTGGGGCCGGAGCTGCGGCAGTATCCTGTACCAAACTGTACAAGGCTTTTGGGGCCAAGGCCGAAAATATTGTTATGCTAGACAGTAAGGGGGTCATTAGAAAAGATGCCGAGAACCTGTCTGCCTCTAAAAAAGAATTCGCGACCGATAGGAAAATAAATACGCTTGCCGAAGCTATGGTCGATGCCGACGTGTTCGTCGGTCTTTCCATTGCGAATATCGTTACTGCCGAGATGTTGGAATCAATGGCCGAAAACCCTATCGTCTTTGCCATGGCGAACCCCGATCCAGAGGTAGATTATGACCTGGCCGTTAAGACGCGTAAAGATATTATTATGGCTACGGGACGTTCGGACCATCCGAACCAAGTCAACAACGTACTCGGTTTTCCTTTTATTTTTAGGGGAGCCTTGGATGTGCGTGCCACGACCATTAACGAAGAAATGAAAATGGCTGCCGTTAAGGCCTTGGCCGAATTGACCAAACAACCGGTACCTGAGCAGGTGAACATTGCCTATGGGGAAACCAGGTTGACTTTTGGTAAAGAATATATAATACCTAAACCTTTTGATCAACGTCTGATTTCGGAGATTCCACCGGCCGTGGCCAAAGCGGCGATGGATAGTGGTGTGGCTAAAAATCCTATTGAAGATTGGGACCGTTACAGAGAGGAGCTTTTACAACGATCGGGGAATGACAATAAGGTGGTGCGTTTGTTGCACAACCGGGCTAAAATGAATAAAAAGCGTATCGTCTTTGCCGAAGCCGATCATCTTGATGTGCTTAAGGCGGCTCAGATCGTTCACGAAGAGGGTATTGCAGAGCCTATTCTCTTGGGAAGAAAAGAGATCATTCTAGAGCTGAAAAAAGAATTGGATTTTGATGCCGATATAGAAATCGTTGATCCTACGTCCAAAGAATTTGACGAAAAGCACATACGTTACGCTACCAAATTCTGGGAAAGTAGAAAGCGCAGCGGTACGACTCTTTACAGTGCTAAAATAAGAATGCGGGAACGCAACTATTTCGGGGCTATGATGGTACTCGAAGGTGACGCGGATGGAATGATTTCCGGCTACTCAAGGGCGTATCCGACAGTGGTGAAACCAATTTTTGAAGTTATTGGTCGGGCATCGAACGTGAAGAAGGTGTCTACGGTCAATATTATGATTACCGATAGGGGGCCGTTGTTTTTGGCCGATACTTCTATCAATATTGATCCAAATGCCGAAGAGATTGCCGAAATAGCCCAAAACGCGGCCAACGTAGCGTCTACCTTCGGTTTTGAGCCTGTGTTGGCTCTCTTGTCTTACGCCAACTTTGGTTCATCGAGCCATCCCCATGCCAAAAAGGTTAGGGAGGCCGTTCGTATTTTACATGAAAGTAATCCTGAGCTTGTGGTAGATGGTGAGATCCAAACCGATTTCGCCTTGAACAAAGAGTTGCTTCAAAGTCAGTTTCCGTTTTCTAAACTAGCGGGCAAAAAAGTCAATACTTTGATTTTTCCAAATCTAGAAGCGGCGAACATAACGTATAAATTATTGAAGGAATTAAACCAGGCAGATAGTATTGGTCCGATCATGGTCGGGCTGAGAAGGTCGGTACATATTCTTCAATTGGGGGCAAGTGTAGATGAAATGGTGAATATGACCGCGGTTGCCGTTATAGATGCCCAAGAACGAGAAAAAAGAAGAAAGGCCAAGGCTCAGGCCAAATAACAACTATTGTCCGGCTGTAATAGCCGGACAAAAATAACCCCAAAACCACCCGAACATGATCACGCATCTTAGAGGAAAACTTGTAGAGAAGAACCCGACCTATGTCGTAATTGAATGTGCAGGGGTGGGTTATTTTGTCAATATTTCGCTCAATACCTTTGCCAAGGTGGGCGACTCTGAGAGTATAAGTTTGTTCACCCATCTACAGGTGAAAGAAGATTCTCACACCTTGTTCGGGTTTGCCGAAAGATCGGAACGCGAAATTTTCCGGCTTTTGCTTTCGGTTTCCGGTATTGGATCAAGTACCGCACGGACCATGTTATCGTCGTTGGAGCCCGCTCAGATTAGGGATGCCATTGCCAATGGTGACGTGGCCACGATTCAATCGATAAAAGGTATCGGGGCCAAAACGGCCCAACGCGTAATTCTCGACCTACGCGATAAGATTCTAAAAGTGTACGATATAGGTGAAGTTTCCGCTGCTGCGAACAATACAAATAAAGAAGAAGCGTTATCTGCTTTAGAGGTTCTTGGCTTTGTAAGAAGATCCGCCGAAAAGGTAGTTGATAAAGTACTTGCCCAAGACCCCTCGCTCAGCGTAGAGAATATTATTAAACTTGCGCTTAAAAATTTATAACAAGTTTGAAAACAGGGGCCAAACTATTTCTTAAATCAACATTTAAGCTTACTCTCCTATTTTCATTTTTGATTGTTTCAACGGGAATAACCTATGCCCAGGAAACCGAAAATGAAGATAAGGAAGAACAGCAGGTGGATTCCGTAAAGACGGGTTTTTCTTTGGGTAAACTCAAAATGGAAAACCCTGAAAGTATTGTTAGTAAATACGAGTACGATCCCAATTTGAATATGTACATCTATTCTGAAAAGGTAGGTGATTTTGATATTGGATACCCTGTGATCTTAACTCCTGATCAGTATTACGAGCTGGTGCGCCAAGAGGGTATCAAAGATTATTTTAAGGAAAAATCAGATGCCTTTGCAGGTAAAAAGGAAGGTAGTGAAGAAGCTCGAAAAAACTTACTGCCCAACTTTTATGTCAATAATAATTTCTTTCAATCCGTTTTTGGAGGCAATACCATAGAGGTTATTCCACAGGGTTCCGTCGCGATGGACCTTGGGGTCATCTGGCAGAAGAACGACAACCCTTCCTTATCCCCTCGAAACCGTACCAATCTATCCTTTGATTTTGATCAGCGTATCAGTTTGAGTATGCTGGGTAAAATAGGGGAGCGATTACAGGTAACGGCAAACTACGATACCGAGGCTACTTTCGATTTTCAGAACATTGTAAAATTAGACTATACGCCCACCGAAGATGACATCATCAGGTCTATTGAGGTAGGTAACGTAAATATGCCGTTGAATAGTTCGTTGATCACCGGGGCACAAAGCCTTTTTGGGGTTAAGACACAACTGCAGTTCGGTAAGACCATGGTGACCGCGGTATTTTCCGAACAACGTTCACAAAACAATACCGTAGTGGCCCAAGGTGGCGGTACCGTTAACGATTTCTCGGTTTCGGCCCTACAGTACGACGAAGACAAACATTTCTTTTTAGCCCAGTATTTTAGGGATAACTACGATGCGGCCTTGGCCAATTACCCGTATATCAAGAGCCAAGTCCAGATTACGCGTTTAGAGGTTTGGGTGACCAATAGAAGCCAACAAACCTTGAATGTCCGTAATGTTGTCGGTATACAAGATTTGGGGGAGTACGATCCCTTGGTGGCCGGAGAGGCCAAAACCCGAATTTCACAAAATGCCCCAGCGCAATTCTTTAAATCCAATACATCGGGTCAACCGAACCAGTTGCCGCGTAACAACGCCAATAATTACGACCCTAGCCTTATAGGTAAGGGTGGAGCGCTTACCCAAAGTATTCGCGATGTGTCTACCATAGAACAAGGTTTCAATATAGCGGGATACCAGCCGAACCAGGGTTTTGATTACGCTTACCTGGAAAATGCACGGAAACTGGAGCAGGGAAGGGACTTTCAATTTAATGCCCAACTGGGGTACATTTCCTTAAACCAACGTTTGAGCAATGACGAGGTTTTGGCCGTGGCTTTTCAATATACCTACAACGGCCAAGTGTATCAAGTGGGTGAGTTCGCCAACGGTGGGCTAGATGCCACTACGGTTTCAGGGGCCGTCGATAATCCTGTAATCAATAACAATACACTGGTTTTAAAACTACTGAAAAGTAATATCACCAATGTTTCGGATCCTATTTGGGATTTGATGATGAAGAACATCTACGCTACGGGCGCCTTTAGGTTGAGCCAAGAAGATTTTAAGATGAATATTCTTTATTCGAACCCCACGCCACGAAACTATATTACGCCAGTAGAGGATTTTCCGAACCAAACGGATGGGGGGAAACCTTTGCAAGAACGTATACTGCTAGAGATATTTAATTTCGACAGGCTTAATGTCTATAACGATATACAACCCGGAGGTGACGGTTTTTTCGATTTTGTACCGGGTATAACGGTAGATACGGAGAACGGACAAATAATTTTTACAAAGGTCGAGCCTTTCGGGGAATACTTGTTCAACCGTTTAGGCGGGGGGGATTACAATGCTGAAAACTCCTATAACGAGAACCAGAAAAAATATGTTTTTAGGGATATGTACGAGCTGACGAAATCGGCGGCCTTACAGAATCCTGAAAAGGATAAATTTATTCTAAAAGGAAAGTATAAGTCGGAAGGAAGCAATGGTATACCCATTGGTGCCTTTAATGTGCCAAGAGGTTCCGTTCGGGTTACTGCTGGAGGAAGGCAATTGCAAGAAGGTATCGATTACACCGTGAATTATCAAGCGGGTACGGTACAGATTCTTGATCCTAGTCTGGAAGCTTCCAATACCCCTATCAATATTTCCGTAGAGAACAATGCCGTATTCGGGCAGCAAACACGTCGGTTTACCGGGGTAAACGTAGAGCATCAGTTCAATAAGAACTTTGTTCTGGGCGCAACTTTGTTGAACCTGAACGAACGCCCTTTGACACAAAAGTCCAATTTTGGGGTTGAGCCGGTGAACAATACCGTATTTGGGATCAATGGAAACTTTTCCACTGAAGTCCCCTTCTTGACCCGACTGGTCAATAAGCTTCCCAATATAGATACCGATGTACCATCGAACCTTTCGGTTCGGGGTGAAGTGGCCTGGTTAAAACCGAATTCGCCTAAAAATGCCGATTTTGAAGGCGAAACCACGACCTATTTAGACGATTTCGAGGGAGCTCAGGCATTGATCGATATTCGTTCCTCCTTAGGGTGGACCCTTGCCAGTACGCCGCTTGAATTTTTAGATTCGCCTACCCAGAAAGGTCTCGAAACCGGCTTCAATAGGGCAAAAATGGCGTGGTATACCATAGACCCCATATTCTATACCAACCAAAGACCATCGAGTATAAGTGACAATGATATTTCCACCAATGCCACGCGAAGAATATATATCGATGAGGTATTTCCTAAAATAGAACAGGCACAAGGGCAGACGCGTCAGCAGACTACACTTGACTTGGCTTACTATCCTGAGATGAAGGGGCCTTATAATGCCAATCCGAATTTTCAGACCGAATCGCCCAACGATAAATGGGGTGGTATAATGCGCTCGTTGAGCAGCACGAACTTTGAGCAGGCCAATGTGGAGTTTGTTCAGTTTTGGGTTATGGATCCCTATCTTGACGGTACGGCCACAAGCGAAGGTGAGCTGGTGTTTAACCTTGGTACTATTTCCGAAGATATTTTGGCCGATGGGTTAAAGCAGTACGAAAACGGATTGCCGATAAATGGTGAGGGTAGTGTAAAACCTGAAAATCCTATTTGGGGTCCTGTTCCGGCAACCCAAGCCTTGGTCTATGCATTTGATGTGAATGAAGAGAGCCGTGCTCAACAAGATGTTGGTTTTGACGGTTTAGACGATGCGGCCGAAGCGGCTATTTACGGCAACGAAAACCCTGAGGATCCCGCCTTGGATAATTACGAATATTTCTTGCAGCGCGACGGAAGTATACTGAATCGCTATTTGAACTTTAATAACCCACAGGGCAACTCACCGGTACAGGTAACCAACGATAATAGGGGGTCGACCACTTTACCCGATGTTGAGGATATGGACCGTGACCTGACCATGAACACGGTGAACAGCTATTACGAATACCGTATTCCGATCAAACCGAATACGACCATTAACGATAAATACGTTACCGATATTCGCGATTCATTGGTGCTTTCGGGCAACAGGATTCCGAACGGAAGTACGGTGCGTACAAGGTGGATCCAATATAAAATTCCCTTAAGTGACTTTACGGCGGCCGTTGGCGGAATCAACGATTTTAGGTCGATCAGCTCATTGCGTATGTATATGACCGGTTTTTCTAGCGATGTGCTTTTGCGTTTTGCTACCCTTGATTTGGTACGTGGTGATTGGCGTACCTATGTGAAGTCGCTCGATAAGGACGATCCCGATGCAACGGATGATGCTACTACCTTAGATGTAAATGCGGTTAACATTCAGGAAAATGAGAATAGGAGTCCTATTCCCTATGTTTTGCCTCCGGGAGTACGTCGTGAGCAACTGAACAATAATAATACGATCATTCAGCAAAACGAGCAATCGCTTTCTTTTGTGGTCGAAAACCTTGAGCCTAGAGATTCGCGAGGGGTGTTCAAGAACCTTGATATAGATATACGTCAGTACGAGAAGCTGAAAATGTTCATTCATGCCGAAAAGATCTTGGAAACGGATACCTATAATGTGGAAGAACCTTTGGTCGGTTTTCTTAGGATAGGAACCGATTTCTCGGAAAACTTCTATCAGTTGGAAATTCCCTTGGAGTTTACGCCTTTTGGGTCTAGCTCTGAATCTGCGGTTTGGCCCGATAACAACCAAATGGAAATTCTATTGGCGGACTTGAACAAGGTGAAGTCGGTTTGGATTTCCGGAACGGATTTGAGTGAGATTAGATATTTTGAGGTGGTCAATGGGGAAGTGGTTTCCGTAAATGAATTTGCTCCAAGAACACCGGGTCAATTGCGTATCGGTATTCAGGGTAACCCTTCTTTGGGAAGCATCCGTAGTATGATGGTGGGGGTGAAAAACGTAAGCGATTTTCCGGCCCGTGGTGAAGTATGGTTCAATGAGCTTCGTTTGGCCGGATTGGATAACGAGGGAGGATGGGCCGCTTTGGCCGCCGTTGATGCCAATTTTGCCGATTTTGCGAATATCTCCGCAACGGGAAGTACAAGTACCTCCGGTTTTGGCGCCATTGATCAAATGCCGAACGAGCGTGCCCGTGAAGATGCCATTTCCTATGATTTGGTAACAAACGTAAATATAGGTCAATTGCTTCCTAAGAAATGGGGCATTCAAATACCGTTTAACTATGGGGTGTCGGAAGAGATGATAACCCCTGAGTTTGATCCGGTTTACGACGATTTAAAACTCGAGGATAGAATTGCCGTTGGCGACGATCCGGATGCAATCGAAGAGCAGGCGGAAGATTATACAAAGAGAACAAGCATCAACTTTATTGGGGTGCGTAAAGATAGGGGGGAAGAGGCCGAGGCCAATTTTTACGATATCGAGAACTTTACTTTTAATTATTCCTATAACGAAACCAATCACAGGGATTTTGAAATAGCGGCCTTGGAAGATAAGAACGTTGCCGCCGGCTTTGTGTACAACCATAGCTTCAAACCCGTGGAGGTAGCTCCTTTTATGAAGAACGATTCGTTGTTTACCAGTCGATATTGGAGGTGGTTAAAGGAATTGAACCTTAGTCTGCTGCCTACAAGCGTATCTGTAAATTCCAATATAGACCGACAGTTCAACCAACAGCGTTTTAGGGATGTCGTTGAAGAAGGGGTAGATAAATTAGATTTGCCGACATTGCAACAAAGAAACTATCAGTTCAATTGGCAATATGCGGTCAACTACAGTCTTACCAAGTCGTTGCGCTTGAACATGACCGCGAGTAACAACCATATTGTACGTAATTATTTTGAAGACCCTTCCGATCCTAACTCTGCTATAGATGAAACCTTGGGGCTTTGGGATGGCTTCTGGGATTTAGGTGAGCCGAATCGGCATGCCCAGCAGTTGGAACTCAATTATGATCTTCCCTTCAGTAAGATTCCATTGCTTGATTTTATAAATTCACAATACAGCTATACCAGTAACTTTGATTGGCAACGTGGCGGTGATGCATTGAAGGAAGTAACGGGAAGGGATATCAATACGGTGCAGAATGCCAGTACCCATAATATTACGGCCAATTTGACCATGCAAAAGTTCTACGATATGATAGGACTTAAAAAGCGCAGTGGGAAGTCTAGTGCCAGTAAGGCTCCGGTACGAAAAGATAAGGCGGGCAACCCGGTTTCGGATGGCGAGAAGACCAAAAAGAAAAGTAGTGGGCTGTTCAATACGGCAGTAGACGTACTCACCATGGTGAAACGCTTGAACGTAAACTATAACGAAAGTAGGGGTAAGGTGCTGCCGGGCTATACCCAGTCGGTCGGCTTTGTAGGGTCGTTGAGACCGTCTTTCGGTTTTGTGTTCGGTAGTCAGGCCGATGTACGGTTTGATGCCGCAAGAAAAGGATGGTTGACCGATTTTGGTGAGTTTAATGAGCAGTTCGTTCAGAATGTAAACCGACAATTGAACATTACGGCCACCGCACAGCCTATTAAAGACCTGACCATAGACTTATCTGCCGATAGACAGTTTTCGAATAGCTATCAAGAGAACTTTAGTGTTACGAAAAATGCGAACGGTGAATTCGAGTACAATAACCTTTTAGGGAACGATTACGGTAATTTCAGTATCTCTACGGTTATGATCGGTACGATTTTCAATAAAAGCGATGAGTTCGATTCAAAGACTTTTGAACAGTTCAAGCAAAACCGTATTACCATCGCCAACCGCTTGGTGGCCGATCGGGGAGAAAATTTGGTAATAGATCCCGATACCGGCTTTCCCGAAAAATACGGAAAAACACAACAAGACGTATTGCTTCCGGCCTTCTTTGCAGCCTATACCGGGCAAGATGCCGAAAGGGTGAACCTAGATGCTTTCCGTCAGATTCCTATTCCTAACTGGAACTTGAAGTATACGGGACTTATGCGAAATAAGTGGTTCAAGAAGAAATTCCAAAGATTTTCACTTAGTCATGGCTATCGCGCGGCATATAGTATCAATTCCTTTCAGACCAACCTCGAGAAAGTCCAGTTGGAAAATGATGGCTTGCCTGCCCTAGATCCGGAGACAGGGGATAGAATGTCTGACCTTATTTTGAACAACGTGGTCTTGAACGATGAGTTCAACCCCTTGGTGCGTGTTGATTTCGAAATGAAAAACTCGGTCAGTATCTTGGCCGAAATGAGAACCAGCAGAACCTTGGCGCTTAGTTTCGATAATAATTTAATGACCGAAATGAACGGTAAGGAATATACCGTCGGACTAGGTTATCGTTTTAAGGATGTGAAGTTCGTGACCAACATAGGAGGGAACAAGACCCGTTTAAAAGGAGACTTGAACTTAAAGGCGGATGTTACCTTGAGGGACAACATTACTATTATAAGAAACTTGGATATCGACAATAACCAGATCACCTCGGGTCAAAACTTGCTATCGATTAAGTTTACTGCGGATTATGCACTGAGTAAAAACTTGAACGCCTTGTTCTTCTATGATCATTCGTTCTCACAGTTTGCCGTTTCTACCGCTTTTCCGCAGACCACTATAAATACCGGCTTTACCTTAAGGTATAATTTCGGTAACTAAAGAAGGTGAGCTTCTATTTTGATTGGATTTTCGGCACCGCTTGAAAGGTATTGGCGAACCCTTCTAAAATTACTTGTCAACTTCATCTCGTTTTTTTGAAAACTACTTCAGAAAACTTTACATTTGCTTCCATAAAAATAAGAACATGAACATACCTGCAGAATTAAAGTACACAAAAGATCACGAATGGGTCAAAATCGATGGTGATATAGCAACGGTAGGTATTACCGATTTCGCCCAGAGCGAGCTTGGCGATATCGTTTATGTTGAAGTGGAGACCGTTGATGAGACCTTGGATAAGGAAGAGGTGTTCGGTACGGTAGAGGCCGTTAAAACGGTTTCGGATCTATTTCAACCTTTGAGCGGAGAGATTGTCGAGTTCAATGAAGCTTTGGAAGATGCTCCGGAAAACGTAAATTCAGACCCCTATGGAAGTGGCTGGATGGTGAAAATAAAATTTAGCGATGCTTCTGAGGTAGACGGACTTTTGTCTGCCGACGATTACAAGGCTCTTATAGGTGCTTAAGAACTATAAGTATACAATTGCATTACTGGGCTGGATGGTGTTTGTAACCGTTTCCAGCCTTGTTTCTTTTTCGGATAGCGATGGCGTTGACATCGATATACCCAATTTCGATAAGGTCGTTCACTTTTGCTTTTATTTTGGGGCCGCCTTTTTGGGGGTTTTCTTTATTCGGGAACGGACCAAGGCCGATACGCCACTTAAAAAATCGGTTTGGTACGCTGCAATGGTGGCTATTGTTTATGGTATAATTATTGAGGTGTTACAGTACAGTTTAACAACTGATCGTCATGGCGATATTCTAGATGCATTGGCCAATAGTGTGGGTGCAATTGCCGGGGCATTCATTGCAAAATCCCTTTTTTCAGGGGAAAGGTGGTTAAAATGGAAAAATTAGTTGCTTGTTAAAGGAATATTTAATTAAATTAGCAAACATTAAAATTCAAATATATGGAACCGAAAAAGAATCCGAAAGCAGATATAGGCCGTAATAGCGGGCTCTATTTTGTTATTGGTCTGGCACTTACAATGGCATTGGTCTACGGTGCGTTAGAATGGAAAACGTACGATAAAACCAATGACTACGATATTTCAATGAATGTTGACGATGAATTGGACGAAGAAGTTCCTATGACGGAGCAGATTAAGACCCCTCCGCCACCACCACCGCCAGCGGCTCCAGAAATAATTGAGGTTGTAGAAGATGAGGAAGAAGTTGAAGAAACTGTAATCGAGTCTACTGAAACCAGTCAAGAAGAAGAGATTATCGAAGTAGAGGATGTGATCGTTGAGGAAGAGGTAGAAGATGTAGATGTGCCTTTTGCGGTTATTGAAGATGTGCCTATTTTTCCAGGTTGTGAAGGCGAGTCCGATAAAAGGGCTTGTTTCCAGAAAATGATGCAAAAGCATATTAGTAAAAACTTTAGATACCCGGAAATCGCTCAGGAAATGGGTGTTCAAGGTAGGGTTAGTGTAATGTTTACCATTCAAAAAGATGGTAGCATCGGTAACGTTAGAATGCGTGGTCCGGACAAAAACCTAGAGAAAGAAGCTGCACGTATTATCAGCAAGCTTCCTAAAATGACACCAGGTAAGCAACGTGGTAGGGCTGTAAGGGTTCCATTTAGTATTCCTATTACCTTTAAGTTGCAATAAAATATATTCAATGATTACTTAAAAACCCGCCTAATTTTAGGCGGGTTTTTTTGTGTTTTACCTTTGCGCGCGGCAGGGTGCTTTCAATATCGTGGCCGTACATAAGATAAAGATGTACAATTGGTTGCAAAAATAGAGGGTGAAGGCTATCTTTGCCGTTCGAAAAAAGATGAATGAAGACTGCGGTGAATACGGCAACGGCTCCTACCTTGGCACTGGCAATTGCCGATTTTAAAGAGATTACGAAAGCTAGGCTTGCTATAAGCGTGGTTTTTTCTTCTTTGGCGGGTTACTTGCTCGGGGCCGAACAAATAGAAGGTGTTTCGTTGTTGTTATTGGCTTTCGGTGGATATTGTATGGTAGGTGCGTCCAATGCGTACAACCAGATTATTGAAAAAGATCTGGATGCCTTGATGAAAAGAACCCAAAACCGGCCGATACCTTCGGGGAGGATGTCTGTTAACAAGGCCTTGTTCATCGCCATTTTGCTTACCGTTCTCGGGGTGGTTTCACTTTATGTATTGAACCCTAAGACTGCCATGTTCGGCGCTATTTCCATATTTCTTTATACAAGTTGCTATACGCCTTTGAAGACCAAGACGCCCTTGGCCGTTTTTGTTGGGGCTTTTCCAGGGGCCATTCCCTTTATGTTGGGGTGGGTAGCTGCCACGAACGAATTCGGAATTGAGCCGGGAACCTTGTTCATGATACAGTTTTTTTGGCAGTTTCCGCATTTCTGGGCCTTGGGTTGGATGCTTGACGATGACTATAAAAGAGGAGGGTTTAAAATGCTTCCTACCGGGAAAAAGGATAAGGGAACTGCATTGCAGATTATAATGTATACCATTTGGATGTTGGTCATTTCAGTTGTGCCCGCTTTTGGTTTTACGGGTAGATTGGAGCTTTCCATACCGGCCGCGGTAATTATATTTCTAATGGGTATGGTTATGTTGGTATTTGCCTTTTTGCTCTATGAGCGAAGGGATAACGTTACCGCCCGCAAATTGATGTTGGCCAGTGTTAGCTACATAACCCTAATGCAGGTAGTTTACGTAATAGATAAGTTTATTTAATAAGATGGATTTAACAAGAGGAACGGGGAAGGAAAAGAACGATAGGGCCAAGAAGATGATGCTTTGGTTCGGTATTGTTAGCCTGCTCATGGGATTTGCTGGGTGGACCAGTGCCTATATCGTAAGTAGTTCGCGTGAAGACTGGATCAGTGACCTGCTGTTGCCAAATTCATTCTTTATAAGTACGGCGATCATTGTCTCCAGTAGCTTTACCTATATAATGGCCAAAAAAGCCATAAAGCTGGGGCAGTCGAAAATGGGTACGAACTGGTTGTTGGTCACTCTGGGGCTGGGTATCGCTTTTGTCGTGTTTCAGTTCAAAGGTTTTTCGGAAATGATCGCTACCGGATATTATTTTACCGGTCCGACAAGCAACATAAAATTATCATACGTCTTTTTGATCGCCATGGTGCATATTGTGCATGTTGCGGCGGGCATTATCTCATTATTGGTGGTGCTGTACAATCAAATTAAAGGAAAATATTCCCCTCAAGAATACTTAGGGGTAGATTTAGGAGCTACTTTTTGGCATTTTTTAGACCTCTTATGGGTTTATTTACTGGCATTTATGTATTTCGTGGAATAATAAATTAAAATAAAGTGGGTTTTCATTAGTATTCGACTTTCACGATACATAAGAAAACTATAAATTTGTGCAAAATCTAACCATACTACAAATAATATGGATTCAACGATAACAACTGGTACGGCGGAAGAAAACGTGTGGGGAGGCGGAAATCGTCCCTTAGGAGCATCATATGGGAAAATGATGATGTGGTTCTTTATCGTTTCCGATGCTTTGACATTTTCAGGATTTTTGGCCGCTTACGGCTTTTCAAGGTTTAAATTTATAGAAACGTGGCCTATTGCCGATGAGGTATTTACCCACGTTCCTTTCTTCCACGGGAACTACCCCATGATTTATGTGGCGTTTATGACCTTCGTTTTGATTATGTCTTCCGTAACTATGGTATTGGCCGTAGATGCCGGACACAAAATGAAGAAGAACGCCGTGATATGGTATATGTTCTTGACCATAATCGGTGGTGCTATATTCGTAGGCTCTCAAGCTTGGGAATGGGGTACTTTTATCAAAGGTGATTATGGCGCGGTAGAAACCAATGGTGGTAGAATTCTACAATTCGTGAATGCCGAAACCGGTGAGCGTGCTGCAATTAGGGATTTTGCAAAGACTATTCCTACCGAGCGTACCGAACATGAACGTAAGAACGGAGTTTGGTTTTTCGATGAGGGCTATTTGCCTAGCTATTCCTTAAATGAGGTGGTCGAAGGTTTTAAGGCACATCCGAACATCCTTATTCGTACCGAGGCCATCGTTCAGGAAGGTGAGAACGAAGGTCATAAAACACTACTTACCAGGGAGGAATCCTTAAAAAAGATAAAAGATAGTAAATACGTCGTAGAAGGGGCTAACCTAATTCGTAACGAGTACGGAAGCCGATTGTTCGCCGATTTCTTTTTCTTTATTACGGGCTTTCACGGATTCCACGTTTTCTCAGGGGTGGTAATCAACGTAATTATATTCTTTAATGTGGTCTTGGGTACTTATGAGCGCAGAGGGCACTACGAGATGGTAGAAAAAGTAGGACTGTACTGGCACTTTGTGGATTTGGTATGGGTATTCGTATTCACCTTTTTCTATCTGGTATAACAAGAACAATAGCTTTTCCGTTGTAAACGGTATCTAACGAAATTGAGATTATAAAATGGCACACGCACACAAACTAGAGATTTTCAGGGGGCTTCTAAAATTTAAGTCCAATACCCAAAAAATATGGGGCGTACTTATCTTTTTGTCTATCGTTACCGCTATAGAGGTAGCCTTGGGTATTGCTAAACCAAGGGTTTTGACCCATTCACACTTTTTGGGGATGAAATTGCTCAACTGGGTATTCATTATTCTAACCTTGGTGAAGGCTTACTACATTGCATGGGATTTCATGCACTTGAGAGATGAAAAGAGCTCTTTGAGAAGGGCTATTGTATGGACTCCGATTTTCCTTGTGGCCTATTTGGTCTTTATTCTTCTTTTTGAAGCCGACTACGTTTATAACGTGTATAAGAATGGATTCATTCAGTGGAATTTTTAAGTGAATAGTTTTATAAATTAACAGCATACTAAGACGGTTTCACGACCGTCTTTTTTATTTTTGTAAGTATTAATTTCATTGTCTGAAGTTCTTCGTATATGCAGGTGAAAAAGTTTGTAGTCTTGACCGTATTGTTCATACTGCCTATCGTGGCATACCTCTTCTTTGCCTCTGGCGTTAATAACTTCGGAAAGCTTCCCATATTGACCAATGGCGTTGACGATGTGGCCCATATAGGAACGGCCAAGGTGTCGTTTAAAGATAAGATTACCGTAGTGGGCTTTTTAGGGAAAAACCTCGATAGCAAGGCCGGGAATGCCTTTAACCTCAACCAAAAGATTTATAAGCGCTTTTACGAGTTCAATGATTTTCAGTTCGTCATGCTCGTTCCAAAGGGGACTGAAGATATGGTGGCTGCCCTTGAGGGCGAATTGGGGCATTTGGTAGATATGAAAAAATGGAACTTTGTCTTTGCCGATGATGCCCAAATTACCGATTTTTTCGCATCACTGAAGACCGATATAAGCCTCGATGAAAATCTGGGTACCCCTTACGTTTTTATCATAGATAAGGATTTGAACCTTCGTGGTAGGGAGAATGACGAAGACGATGGTACAAAATATGGCTTTGATTCAACTTCGGTAGCCGAGTTGAACAATAAGATGGAAGACGATATTAAAATTATATTGGCAGAATACCGCCTTGCACTTAAAAAGAATAATGCCGATAGGGCAAAGTAATAATGGTTGTTGATCTCTAAGTGAACATGAAAAAGTATACGTACGTTTGGGTGTCTTTGGTAATACTTGTGTTTGGAATCATCTTCGTTCCTAAGATCGTTGACCGAATTTCAAAAGGAACCATTGTGGAGAACGATCGTATGAACGTGAAGCCTAAGGAGGCGCCCCTGGCCTATATTACTTTGAACGATAAGAAGAAACAGGTTCCCGCCTTTGATTTTATCAATCAAGACAGTGTAAGGGTGTCTAATGCCGATTTCAAGGGAAAGGTATTCGTTGTCGAGTTTTTCTTTACAAGCTGCCCTTCCATATGTCCTGTGATGACCGAGAACCTTGTGGTCTTGCAAGAGGAGTTTAAGGCAAGCGAAAACTTTGGTATAGCCTCATTTTCGATTACCCCTGATTACGACACCCCACAGGTGCTAAAGGCCTATGCCAAAAAGTACGGCATACATGATAAAGATTGGCACTTGATGACGGGAGACAAAGAGCAGGTGTATGACCTGGCCAATAACGGGTTCAACATCTTTGCGGCAGAAATGCCCGATGCCCCAGGTGGCTTTGAGCATTCTGGACTGTTTGCATTGGTCGATAAGGAAGGTTACCTGCGTTCAAGAACCGACGAGTTCGGTAATCCTATTATATATTACAGGGGAGCTATAACCGAGAAAAAGGGAGTGAACGAACATGGGGAGAAAGAACAGATTTCAGCCCTAAAAGAAGATATTAAACGTTTATTGGCGGAATAGATGGAACAGACAGTACTACAGGAAAAAAAGTTCAATAAGCTGATTACCGTGGTTTCGGTGGTAGTGCCCGTTGTGGTGGCCATATTGTTCGGGGTTAAAATCCCCAATGTGGAACGTCTTGGGTTTCTTCCTCCTATATACGCCTCGATAAACGGACTTACCGCGGTTTTGTTGTTGATTGCGGTTTGGGCCATAAAAAATGGTAAGCGGGAACTGCATCAAAACATTATGACCTCTTGTATTGGTCTTTCCGTGTTGTTTTTGTTGATGTACATAGCCTATCACATGACGTCTGAATCTACCTCGTATGGAGGGGAAGGAGCGGTGCGATACCTGTATTTTTTTATATTGATAACCCATATCGTTCTTTCGATAGCTATCATACCCTTAGTGCTTAAAACCTATGCTTTTGCCTATTTGAAAAAGTTTGAAAAGCATAGAAAATGGGCGAAGCTTACTTTTCCTATATGGCTTTATGTAGCGATTACCGGTGTAGTGGTTTACCTAATGATTTCACCTTATTATCCGGCTTGATTGGGGAATAGGTGCATTTAACTTTTGAAGAAAGTAGAATGAAAAAGACTTTGTTTGTATTCGTGATAATAATCGGCCTCATGCTGCCCGATACGCTTGAAGCCCAATGTGCCATGTGTAGGGCCGCCCTTGAAAGTAGTGGTGATATGAAGGCTGCGGAAGGTATAAACAACGGTATAGTCTATCTTATGGCCTTACCGTATATTCTTGTTGCGGGACTTTTCTACTTTGTGTATAGAAAGATGAAAAACAGGTCTACTGAGGAAGTTTAACATTTTTTTTTGAATTAAGCTGTAACAAAGGCCCTCAATTCTTGTCTTGTAGTTGTGCGATTATAAATCGTATTCATCAATCAATCAAAATCAACTACATGTTCGACATCGAGAGGTGGCAAGAAATCTTCGATACTATTCGTAAGAACAAGTTACGGACCTTTCTCACAGGCTTATCCGTAGCTTCCGGTATTTTCATATTGGTCATTCTATTGGGGTTTGGTCAAGGTTTCCGTAATGGTATAGCCCACGAGTTTGAGCAAGATGCGGCAACCAGTGTCTGGGTTTGGCCCGGTACCACCACAAAGAAATACAAAGGCTTGAATCCTGGAAGAAATATCCAGTTGACCAATGCCAATTACGAGTTTTCGGCTAGGCTACTCGAAGACGATATTCAATTTAAATCCCCCAGAATTTTTGTTCGCAACGTTTCCGTTACCTACGGAAATGAGGCCTTGGTGTATCAGGTGCAAGGCGTGTCGTGGCAATTTCAGATGATCGAGAACGAAAACATGTCGGCGGGCAGGTTTCTCAATTATCAAGACGAACGGGGCATGGCCAAAGTTGCTGTCATCGGTAAGAAAATTGCCGACGACGTTTTTTCCGATGTCGATAGTCCGGTAGGTGAGTTTGTCAAAATTTCGGGGCTGCCCTTTAAAATCGTTGGGGTTTTTAATGAAACGGAAGACCGGGAAGAAGAACGCATCTATATACCGATGACAACGGCCCAGCAAGTTTTTAATGGGGGCGACCGACTGAACAACCTGGCTTATACCTTGCCTCCGGCCGATAATTTTGAAGAGGTGGTGGCGCATTCCATCAAGTTTAAGAACAAGTTGCGGACCTATTTGCAGGAAGCGCATACCGTTGCACCCGATGATACCAATGCCATTTTTGTATGGAGCGCGATGGAAGAGGCTAAAAGATACTATAGCCTTACCGACAACATAGCCTTGTTTTTCTGGTTCGTAGGCATCTGTACCATTATTGCCGGGGTCGTGGGCGTGAGCAATATTATGTTGATCGTGGTGCGGGAGCGCACCAAGGAAATCGGTATACGAAAAGCACTGGGGGCCAAACCTTGGTCCATTGTTGGAATGATCTTACATGAGTCTATTTTTATTACGGCCATATCGGGCTTTGCGGGACTCATATTCAGTATGGGCCTTTTAGAATTTCTGGGCCCACATATCGAAGTGGATTATATCGTGAACCCATCGGTGAATTTTACCGTGGCCATTTCTACGGTATTTGTATTGGTATTGGCCGGAGCCGTAGCGGGATTTTTTCCGGCATGGCGGGCCGCAAATATTCATACCATAGACGCATTGAGAGACGAATAATATCAAGCTCATTAATCTTTTGATTTTGTAATCATGTTCAATAAAGACCGTTGGAAAGAAATTTTGGAAGTATTGACCAGTAATTGGTTCAGAACCGTATTGACGGCCTTTGGTGTTTTTTGGGGCATATTCATTTTGATATTGTTGCTTTCTGCAGGTAAGGGACTTGAAAATGGTATTATGCAAGACTTTGGTGATATTGCCACCAATACCATGTTTATGTGGTCGAGAAGCACGACCAAGCCTTATAAGGGGCTTCCTAAGAACAGAAGTTTTCTTTTTAAGGTTGAAGACGTGCAGGCCATTAGTGACAAGGTGCCCAACTTAAGGTTTATTTCCCCAAGAAATCAACTTGGAGGTTTTAACGGGGCCAACAATGTGGTA
This sequence comes from Zobellia galactanivorans, assembly GCF_000973105.1. NCBI lineage: Bacteria > Pseudomonadati > Bacteroidota > Flavobacteriia > Flavobacteriales > Flavobacteriaceae > Zobellia > Zobellia galactanivorans. Next base: position 2,807,497 of record NC_015844.1, read on the forward strand.
CGCGGTATAAAGACCGGGGCCTATAATGTGTATGGCGACTATCCTGAAATCAGTAAGCAAGACCCCATGACCATGACTTCGGGGCGTTTTCTGAATTATAATGATATTAAGGAGAAACGAAAAATTGCCATTATTGGCGAAGGGGTGCGGGCCGGACTTTACGATAAGGATGAAGAGGTGCTGGGGAGCTTTATTAAAATTCAAGGCGTCAATTTTATGGTAGTCGGTACCTACAAGAAAAAAAGCAACGACGGCGATGGTGAAGAGGCACAGAAAGAAATATATGTGCCGTTCACCACCTTTTCCCAAGCCTTCAATCGGGGCAATGATGTAGGGTGGATGGCCATAACCGCCAACGATGGTACCTCTATAACCAGTATAAAGGATAAAATTATGGCCGTGGTCAAGCAGAATCACAAAGTACACCCCGATGACCAAAGGGCCGTGGGGCATTTTGATCTTTACGAACAGTTCCAAAGGGTACAGAGCCTTTTTGGGGCCTTGCGCTTTATTGCCTATTTCGTCGGAATCTTGGTCTTGCTCTCAGGAGTTATCGGGGTGAGTAACATTATGCTCATAGTGGTAAAGGAGCGTACCAAGGAAATTGGTATTCGCAGGGCCTTGGGCGAGGATCCTTGGTCTATTAAATTACAGATTTTAATGGAGTCTATTTTCTTGACCATTATCTCCGGTATGGCGGGTATCACATTGGGAGCCCTCTTTATCTATGGGGTAAATACATTGTTGGATATGAATGGTCCGGTAGATATGTTCTTGAACCCCAGTGTAAGTTTGGGGGTGGTGATAAGTGCCTTGTTCATTCTTATTGTTTCGGGACTCCTTGCGGGATTCATTCCTGCCCAGAGTGCCATTAAAGTGAGGCCGATAGATGCCCTCCGAACGGAATGATAGTAAACCTAAATAGGAAATTTTAATAAGAACAAATAGAGTAACATCAATCAATCGTAAAAAATGAAAAAATCAGTAACTAGAATCGTTCTTTTGCTCATAGTGATAGCCTTTGGCGGATCTATGTATTACCTCTACCAAAAGAATGCCGAAGATCCCGTGGTATACGAAACAGAACAGGCCGTTAAGAAGACTATCGTAAAGAAAACGGTGGCCACCGGTAGTATACTACCCTTAGAGGAAGTGTTGATCAAACCTAATATTTCAGGGGTAATCGAAGAGGTGTTTGTAGAGGGGGGCGATTATGTGAAGTCGGGCGATCTGCTCTGTAGAATAAAGGTAGTGCCCAACCTAAGTGCGCTTAATGATGCCAGAAACAATATCGACGAGGCTAAAATAAACTTAGATGACCAGCTCCGAAACCTTGAACGCCAAAAGGGGCTTTTTGCCAAAGGCGTCATCTCTAAGGTCGATTTGGAACGGGCCGAGGTAGTTTATAGCCAGGCCAAACAAGCGTATGCCGCAGCCAATAAACGCTACGATATTGTAAAGACGGGAACGGCAAAGGGGTATGGCAACGCCGCTAATACCCAAATAAGGGCAACCGTAAGTGGTATGGTGCTAGAGGTTCCCGTGGAAGTCGGAAATCAGGTCATAGAGAGCAATAATTTTAATGAAGGAACGACCATTGCCGCTATCGCCGATGTCGACAAAATGATTTTTGAAGGAAAGGTCGATGAAAGTGAAGTAGGAAAAATAAAGGAAAACCTGCCCCTTGAAATTACCGTGGGCGCATTGGAAGGAAAGACCTTTGACGCGGTTCTGGATTATATCGCCCCTAAGGGCAAAGAAGAGAACGGGGCCATTCAATTTGAAATCAAGGGTACCTTGAAGAAACAAGATTCTGTTTTTATCCGGGCGGGCCTTAGTGCCAACGCATCGGTCATTTTGGGTAGGGCCGACAGTGTGCTTGCCATTAAGGAGGCCTTGGTGCAGTTCGATGATAAGACCAAAGCTCCTTTCGTTGAGATTACCAACGGAGACCAGAACTTTGAGCGACGTAATATTGAACTGGGCATTAGTGATGGTATCTTCGTAGAGGTGAAATCGGGCATTACGGAGTCGGACAAGATTAAGGTCTGGAATGCCATAGAAAAGGAAGAGGAGAAAGGCTAGTATATTTTTTTAACAGAAAATTTGGAGTACTTCTTGTAACAATTGGGCAACTTAGTTGTCTTATTTCCATATTGTTTTGAGAATTCCGAATACAATTAACAAAACCATCATGATAGAAATTAAAGACCTTCACAAATCCTATAAAATGGGAAGCAACTCCTTACATGTTTTAAAAGGATTGAATTTTAGTATTGCTGAAGGTGAGCTTGTAGCTATAATGGGTTCTTCTGGTTCGGGAAAATCTACCCTTTTGAACATTTTGGGAATGTTGGACGAGGCCGATTCCGGTTCGTATACTTTAGATGGCGTTCCTATCAAGAACCTGAACGAGACCAAGGCGGCCAAGTATCGGAATAAATTCTTAGGTTTTGTCTTTCAGTCTTTTAATTTGATCAACTACAAAACGGCCATGGAAAATGTGGCCTTGCCCCTATATTACCAAAAAGTACCCCGAAAAGAACGGGAAGAAAAGGCTTTGAAGTATTTAGAGCAGGTAGGCTTAAAAGAATGGGCCACCCACTTGCCCAATGAACTTTCGGGCGGACAAAAACAACGTGTCGCCATTGCCCGTGCCATGGCTGCCGAGCCTAAGGTGCTCTTGGCCGATGAACCTACGGGTGCTTTGGATAGTAAAACGTCTTATGAGGTAATGGACCTTATTCAAAATATAAATGACAAGGGAAATACGATCCTTGTTGTAACTCACGAGGAAGATATTGCCCATATGTGCAAACGTATCGTACATTTAAAGGATGGCGTAATTGTCGAAGACAAAAAAGTAGAACAGGTTAGGGCCGCTCAATATGTTAAGTAGGGACAACTGGAAAGAAATTTTCGAGACGATTCAGAAAAACAAACTCCGTACGTTTTTGTCGGGGTTTACCGTGGCTCTGGGTATTCTTATCTTTGTGGTGCTCTTTGGTTTTGGAAACGGACTCATCAATACCTTTGACGATTTTTTCGGGGATGACGCTATCAATGTTCTTTTTGTATTTCCAGGAAGGACGACCATGCCTTACAAAGGGTATAAATCGAATCGGACTATTGAATTCGACAATAGTGATATCGAGGACATACAGAAGAATTTCCCCTTGTTCGTAGAGTATATTAGTCCAAGAATAACCCGTCAAGATACCGTTAGCTATATGAACGAATCGAATAGCTACAGAACACAGGCCGTGGGTCCGGCACACCAGTTTAGTGAGATGACCATCATGATGAAGGGCCGTTACCTGAACGAACTCGATATAAAGAACAAGACCAAGTATGCGGTTATCGGCCGTCTGGTGGAACAGGATCTTTTTGGTAACAAAAATTCCATAGGCAAGTATATCGATGTGGGAGGAAGCTCTTTTAAGGTAATCGGGGTTTTTCAAGATGATGGGGGTGATAATGAGGAGCGTATTGTCTATATACCGTACACCACGCGTCAATTGATTGAAAAGAATACCGACAAGATCAACCAGATCGTTGTAGGGTTTAAGCCTGAAATCGGCTATGCCGGAGCCATGGCCCTAGATAAGAGCCTTGATAAGTTTCTCCGTTCCAAAAAATTCATCAATCCAAAAGACCAGAACGGCATCTTCATTAGAAATATAGCCGATCAGTTGAAGCAAAACCAACAGTTTGCGCGGGTGTTGCAGATTATAGTGGGCTTTGTGGCCTTCGGAACCATTATCGCCGGCATTATCGGTATCAGTAATATTATGGTTTTTGTGGTCAAGGAACGCACGAAGGAATTGGGTATACGAAAAGCCCTCGGGGCTACACCTAAGGCCGTAATCGGAACGATTTTGTTGGAATCGGTATTTATTACTACGGTTTCGGGTTTTGTGGGCATGCTCATAGGAATTGCCATTTTAAGCTCCTTGGGAGAGAAACTGAAGGATTTTTTTATTACCAATCCCTATATAGACACGAGTATTGCCCTTTCGGCTACCATTGTTCTAATAATTTTCGGAGCTATTGCCGGTTATGTACCCGCTCGGCGTGCGGCCCGTATCAAACCCATTGTAGCCCTAAGAGACGAATAATATGCGATTTATATTCGATAGAAATACTTGGCAAGAAATTTTCGGTTCCATCAGCAAGAACAAGATGCGGACCGTTATCACCGTGGTGGGGGTTCTCTGGGGCATCTTTATTTATATCGCCCTTTCCGGTGCGGCCAAGGGCATGGATAATGGTTTTGAGAGTATGTTCGAGACCATTGCAAGAAACAGTATGTTCGTTTGGGCGCAAAGCACAAGTATGCCGAACGAAGGCTACAAGACGGGCAGACAGATGCAGTTGAAAATTGGTGATGCGGTAATGATCGAGAACCGTATTCCCGAAGTGCAATATATTGCCCCACGTAATGTACGGGGCTTCTTTGGTGCCCCTCCCGCAAATATTGGCCGTAAGAACAAAACGGGAAGCTATTCCCTCTTCGGAGACTATCCTGCCTTTACTAAAATAGCACCCAAGAAAATTTACGACGGAGGTCGGTTTATCAATGACGAAGACATCGAGCAAGCGCGAAAAGTGGCCGTAATCGGCGAGCGTACACAAAAGGAACTTTTTGACGCGGACGAAAACCCGATTGGGGGCTACTTTAAAATCGACAATGTCTATTTTCAGGTGGTTGGGGTCCATAAGTACGAAGCTAGTGGTGGATTTGGGGGTGACGGAGATATTTTTATTCCCTTTACTACCTTCAAAAAACTATACAATACTGGTGATAACGTTGGGTGGTTTTCCATTGCGGCCTATGATGATGCCGATGTGGTAAAGGTCGAGGAAAATATTAAAAGCCTATTAAAGAATATTCATCATGTACACCCCGATGATGATCGGGCCTTCGGTTCGTTTAACCTAGGGGAGCAGTTCAATAAAATTGTAGGCTTTGCCGATGGCATAACCTTTCTTTCATTGATCGTTGGTATTGCCACCATTTTGGCCGGGGTTATCGGCATTGGTAATATTCTGCTGATCTCGGTAAAGGAAAGGACGAAGGAATTGGGCGTACGAAGGGCCTTGGGGGCTACACCGGCCGAGGTGCGCAACCAGATTATTCTTGAATCGGTCTTTTTGACCGTAATTGCGGGTATCATGGGTATCATTCTAGGGGCGCTGGCTTTGGCGGGAATCAATAGTATGACACAGGATATCGATTTTCCTTATACCAATCCTACCGTGCCCATACCCTACGTCATAGGCGCCTTGGTCATTATGGTGGTGTTGGGGACTTTAATCGGACTCATACCGGCTCAAAGGGCGGTGAGTATCAAGCCGATTGATGCCCTACGGGAAGAATAACGCACAATTGTGTAACAAAATGCATAACAACAAAACCAATAGATAACAAATACTCCTAAGAAATGAACAAGATCGTAAAATATATCTTAATTGGTATTTTGGTACTAGGCGCTTTATGGGCTGCGGCCTTTTTTATAAAATCGAATAGCAAGGATGCGGTTACCTACGAGACCCAAACGCCTTTTATATCGAATATTGAAAAGAAAACGGTGGCCACGGGCAAGGTGGTACCCGAAGATGAGGTAGAGATCAAACCACAGATTTCAGGTATCATCCAGAAAATATTCTTGGAGGAGGGCCAAAAGGTGAAGTCGGGTGATTTGATAGCGACCATTAAGGTTGTGCCGAACGAGCAAGCCCTCAACCAATCTAGGGGCAGGGTCCGAAATGCCGAGTTGGCCCTTAACAATGTGACGATCGAATACAATAGAAACAAGGCCTTGTTCGATAAGGGGGTGATATCGAGTCAAGATTTCAACAGCTTGCAGCTTCAGTACGACCAGGCCCAACAAGAACTTCAAAATGCAAGGGCCGATTATCAGATCATCCGACAGGGGTCAGCCGGGGGCTCTACTAGCGCTAATACCAATATACGTGCCACGGTAGAGGGCACTATTTTGGAAATACCGGTAGAAGAAGGCGATCAAGTCATTGAAAGTAACAACTTTAACGATGGTACCACCATTGCGACCATTGCCGATTTGAGCAAGATGATATTTGAAGGAAAGGTCGACGAAGGGGAAGTGGCCAAGTTAGAGGTCGGAACGCCCTTGAAAATCAGTCTAGGGGCGGTTGAAGGAACTGAACTCGATGCAAAACTTCGTTTTATAGCACCAAAGGGAATCGAGGAAACAGGTGCGGTACAGTTTAAGATCGAAGGTGATGTAGAGGTTAAGGAAGGCGTATTTATCAGGGCAGGGTATAGTGCGAATGCCTCATTGGTATTGGAGAAAAAAGATGATGTTTTGGTGATTCCCGAGGCCTTGTTGCAGTTTGATAAAAAAACCGATAAACCTTATGTCGAGATAGAAACGGGTGACCAGAAGTTTGAAAGAAGGGATATAGAGATAGGGATTTCCGATGGGGTAAACGTTGAGATCGTTTCCGGCTTGACGGAATCCGACAAGGTAAAGGTGTGGAACAAAACCGAACCTATCAAAAAAGGGGAAGACGAAGAAGGGGAAGAGGGAAAGAGTGAAGAGTAACAATCATCAATCATAATCAAAAAATCAAAACATGAATCTTAAATTAACAATCGTACTGTTTTTGTGCTCGATCGGTGCTATTTCCGCCCAGCATAAAAAATGGACGTTAGAGGAATGCGTGGCGTATGCCGTAGAGCATAACCTTACCGTAGAACAGTACGAGCTCGATTTGAAAAACGCACAAATAGATAAGTCGGATGCGCTTGGGGCCCTATTGCCCGATTTAAACGCATCGTCAAGTATGACGGGTAGTACGGGACTATCGTTCGACCCTACGACCAATGAACCGGTAACTTCAACAATTCTGTCCGCCAATGGAGGCCTGACCTCTTCTTTGACGCTTTTTGACGGATTGCGCAATTTCCATAGGCTCAACCGTGCCAAGCTGAATGCCTTGTCCAATCAATATCGTTTAGACGATTTAAAGGATGACATTCGTTTGAACGTGGCCAATGCCTATTTGCAGATATTGTCGAACAAAGAGTCGCTTAAAGTGTTCGAGGCCCAATTTGCCGTTACCGAACAGGATCTAAAGCGAACCAAGGAATTGGTGGAAGCGGGCGTGCTTCCCAAGGGTGATCTGTTGGAGGTCGAAGCTACCGCCGCCAATCTTGAACAACAGATTGTCAATACACAGAACCAAGTGTTGATTTCGCGTATCAACCTGGCGCAACTGCTTCAAATAACCGATTACGAGAACTTTGATGTATTGGATGCCGATTTTGAAGTGCCTCCGTCCGAAGTTCTTACAAAATCGCCCAAAGAGATTTTTGCCGAGGCCTTGACCTTTAGAAACGATATTAAGTTTTCGAAGTCGAATATCGATTTGGCGAAGAAGGATCTCGATATTGCCAAAGGGGCTATTTATCCTACCTTGGGAGCCTTTTTTAACTATAATACCCGGTATTCGGATCAAGGCGGATTTAATACTACAGGAGTCTTTGTTCCGGCTGAAAGCTTTGTCAACCAATTGTGGATCAATGATGGTATTTCTTATGGTTTGAGATTGGATATTCCCATATTCAATGGCTTTGGGGTCAGAAACAACATCAAGCGCTCACAGATCAATGTCGAAAAGGCCAAGCTGCAGCTCGAGCAAGAAAAATTGGATCTTGAGACCAATATCAATCAGGCCTATGTAGATGTGAAAAGTTTTTCGAAAGCTTATGAAGCTGCCCAAAAAACCTTGGAAGCCAGAAGGTTGGCCTATGAATATTCAAAGGAACGCTACGAGGTAGGTCTTATGAATGCCTTCGATTTTAGCCAGGCCCAATCAAGGGTAGACAATGCCGAAGCGGAATTGATCCGTACGAAATATGATTATATTTTTAGACTTAAGGTGCTGGAGTTCTATTTCGGACTGCCCCTAGAGCTTAAATAGAGATTTGTACATAGAAATTGAAAACCTGTTCGGCCTCGTGTCGAACAGGTTTTTTTTATGTGCTAATTTCAACCGTCTCACCTATCTTTGTACCCTTATGAGCATAATCTTAAACTTAGAGACCGCTACTACCAATTGTTCGGTCAGTGTGGCCAAAGACGGACGTATATTGGCCATTAAAGAGCATGATACGCCCAATTATTCACATTCCGAACAATTGCATGTCTTTGTTCAAGATGTTTTAAAGGAGGTCAATGTAGATGTGTCAGAGCTTGATGCCATCGCCGTGAGTAAAGGCCCAGGGTCTTATACGGGCTTGCGTATCGGGGTTTCGGCGGCCAAGGGGCTGTGTTTTGCCTTAGAGGTGCCCTTGATTTCGATCGCTACCCTGACCAGTATGGCTACACAGGTAACGTCAAACGATATCGATTATATCATTCCCGTGCTAGATGCCCGGCGTATGGAAGTTTATTCGGCCGTTTTCGATAAGGATAAAAATCAAGTGAGACCTACCGAAGCCGAGATTATAGACGAGAATTCATTTTCAGATTTTTTACAAAAAGGAAAAGCCGTTTTGGTGGGCAGCGGTGCGGAAAAGTGTAAAACGCTATTATCTCACCCTAAGCTTACATTCGATACCACCATAGTGCCATCGGCAAAGGAAATGGCCCAATTATCATACAAAAAGTTCAAAGCAAGCGATTTTGAAGATGTCGCTTACTTTGAACCGTATTATCTAAAGGATTTTATCCTACAACAGAAAAAGAAATAGGGGGTTAAGCCTCTATCGCTTGTCCCTTGACGTGTACGTCGCGCTGTGGAAAAGGTATTTCTATTCCCGCTTCGTCAAATCGTCTTTTGATTTCTTCGATAATAAAGAAATGTGCAGCCCAAAACACCGGGTTCTCGGCCCAATAGCGCAAGGTCAGGTCTACCGAACTGTCTCCCAATCCATCTACATATACTTCGGGCATTGGGTCTTTTAGAACGTTCTCGTTTTTTGCGCAGATGTCGAGCATGATTTCTTTGGCGGTCTTGATATTTGAGCTGTAGCCTATCCCTACTTTAATATTGTCCCTTCGTGTAGGCATGGCGCTATAGTTAACGACATTGTTGTTTGATAGCTCGCCATTGGGTATAATGGCCAATTGGTTGCCGAAGGTGGTCAATTTGGTGTAGAAGATGGTAATTTCCTTGACCGTACCGTCTACGCCTTGGGCGGAAATAAAATCCCCTATTTTAAAAGGCTTAAAGAGCAAAATGAGTACGCCCCCTGCAAAGTTGGAAAGCGACCCTTGGAGGGCAAGTCCTATGGCCAGACCGGCCGCACCGATAATGGCGATCAATGACGATGATTTAACGCCAAGCTGGGTCACTACCAGAACAAAGAGCAGTACCTTGAGGGCGATGTTTATAAAACTCTGTAAAAAGCTCTCCAAAGCCAGGTCGTAGTCCTTCTTCTCAAAAAACTTACGGACCATTTTATTTATAAAGCGAATGATCCATAGGCCGAAGACCAAAATAATGGTGGCCATGATCACATCGGGTAGTACTTTCCAAGCCCATTCTATGGCCTTGTCTATGTGTTCTTGATAGTTTGCGAATTCTTCCATTTATATGCTTTATTTTAAGGGCGCAACTTACTAAATACAGGGGTTTCGGTCAAAAACAAATCATTAAACTATTGTTAATGGAGGATCTGTAAATCGAATGCGGTAATACTTTGTTCGTATGTGCCCAAAATAGAGGGGCGGGTACTTTTTATGATCAGGGTTTGCGGTGGGCATCAAAAAAAAGCGCTACATGAAGTGCAGCGCCTTTTTAAAAAAAATGTTTCGTGCTTACTTGACCTCGAAAGTGATCTTGACGTTTACACGGTAATTGTCCAGTTTGCCATCTTTTACCGTAGCACTTTGCTCGTTGATGTAAACCGACTTGATGTTCTTTACTGATTTAGAGGCCTGCTCAACGGCTTGCTTCGCCGCGTCTTCCCAACCTTTGTCAGAGTTCGCCAATACTTCTATAACTTTTAAAACTGCCATAATACATTATTTTTTATAGTTCGCTTTAAATTACGAAAATATCGGACAGGTTTGTTGATTCTAAACCTATAAAAATTAGTTCATTAGCCGTTTAGGGCGACCACTTCGTTCACTTTGTCCCCCATCATATTTTTAAGCATGGTCTCGATGCCATTTTTTAGGGTGAAGGTTGAAGAAGGGCAACCGCTACATGCTCCTTGTAAAATTACGTTTACAGTTTTGCTTTCCTCTTCGTATGACTGAAAGAGAATATTACCACCGTCACTGGCTACGGCAGGTTTTACATACTCTTCTAGAATATCTACGATTTGCTGGGAGGTATCGTCTAGTTCCGGCGTTGCTTGGGTAGGAGCCGAAGTGGTATCGCTTGCTTCCTTTGTTGCCGCTATGGCATCCTCGGAAACGGCTTCGTTGCCATTGGCCAGGTATTCCCGTATGTGTTCGCGCAATTGCATGGTTACGTCTTCCCATTCCGCAACGTCATACTTACTTACGGATACATAGTTCAGGTCAAAGAAAACCTCCTTTACGAACGGAAAGGTAAATAGTTGCTTGGCCAATTCTGAATTTTTGGCCTCATCTATGTTTTTGAATTCAAAGGCGGTGGGAACAATTGGTTTGTTGGCCACGAATTTCATCACCGATGGGTTGGGAGTGACTTCGGCATATACCGTAATGGCCACTTTTTTGACAGTTTCCTCGACCTCGTTTACAATAGGTTCTCCTGCATTTAGGTAATCTACCAGTTGTTGGGCCACTTCGTCCTTTACGTCGTCCCAAGTAACGATGTCGTAGCGTTCAAGCCCGATAAAGTTTCCAGAGATATATACCGTTTTGATAAACGGAAGGTAAAAGAGTTGTTGGGCCAAAGGTGAATTTTTGGCCTCATCTATGTTTTTGAACTCGTAATTCTTGCTCTTGGTCAAAAAATGATTTGTCTCAAATTTAAGAATCGCAGGGTTGTTGGTCTTAACAACCGTAATCGTATACTCCTTCATGGTGTCAAAATTTTTGTAAAAATACAACCTATTTTTGAACGGTGTGTATTGAAACGGGGATATAATAATGTTGCGTTTCGTCCGTTATATGTTATATTTAGTCGATAAAATAATCATCCTCTATATTAAACCGATGAAACACCGTTTCCTGCTCTTGCTGGCGTCCCTCGTTTTTGCAATCCCATCGAACGCTCAAGAGGGCATACCCGTATACTTTGATTACCTCTCCGATAACTATTACCTTGTTTATCCGTCTATGGCGGGTATCAGTGATGGGGGAAAGATTAGGGCCACCGCAAGAATGCAGTGGTTCAGTGTTGAAGACGCTCCCAATCTGCAGACCATCAATGCCAATTTTAGAATTGGAGAAAGTAACAGCGGGGTGGGGGCTATCTTTTTTAATGATGCCAATGGATATCATTCGCAAACCGGTTTTAAGGCTACATATGCCCATCACCTAAAACTCGGTGGTGACGGTCGAAATTTGAACCAGCTTTCATTTGGCCTGAGTCCGACCTACCTGCAAAGTAGTCTCGATGAGTCCGAATTTGTTTCGGTTGGGCCCGATGATGCCATTGCCGGTATAAAACTGAGCGAGGGCTATTTTAATATTGATTTGGGCTTTTCATACAACTTGATGGAATTTTATGCCCATGTGGCAGTGACCAATCTGTTGGGGAGCAAGCGTAACCTTTATCGTTATGGAAAGGCAAATGATAATATACCTGTTATCGATAATTTACGCCGGTATTTGTTTTCGGTAGGATATGTTTTCGGGAAGCAGGAATGGCAATTCGAGCCTTCGGTACTGTTTCAGTTAAGTGAATTCACCGAAGAGAAAACCATAGATTTAAACGCCAAGGTCTACAAGGATGTCGATTTTGGACGTATTTGGGGCGGACTCTCGTACCGTAGAAGTTTTGATGGTGCCCAGTTTGCTACTTCGGATAGTTTTGGGGAACAGCGTTTACAGTTGTTTACACCTATCGTAGGGGCCAACATCGGTAATTTTATGGTGTCGTACAATTACTCTTACCAAACAGGGGATATCCGTTTTGATAGCGGAGGTTTTCACCAAATAACATTAGGTTACGATTTTGGTCAAAAGGAGCGCAAGTATGATTGTTATTGCCCTGCGGCACAGTAGAGTGGTGTAATCCAAATAGAAAACATAAAAAAGCATCCCGAAATTTCGGGATGCTTTTTGTTTGGTTATGGAAGCTAATTATTCTTCCCACTTGTAGTCTTTCTTGGCTGCTTGCTTTTTGATGGCTTCCAACATGGCATTTTCAAGTTCTCCTTTTTCGCCTTCTTGCTGTTGTTCGGCAATGAACTTCTCGCGTTTGGCGTTCAGCTCTTGGATCTCGGCTTGAATCTTGGCGCGATCTGATTTTTTTTCTTCGATATAAGCCTTTATTTCGGTCTCTGATTTTTCCTTTAATTCTTTGGGGAGTTCTTCCTTTTTGATTTCGGAAATATTAAAGCTTTCGTCTTTGGAGGCATCTACCAGGTCCCATTGCTTGTTGTTGTACAATCGAGAGCTTTTGCTGACGGCACGTTTAACCGCAACGGCTTCCTCGAGTTCGTAGGCGTTGTCGTCTTGTACGCGTTGTTTCTCCATTTTGGCACTTCCCATGGCTCCGTACGAAATGTAGGTCTGGTTCAGTTTTGAATTCAGTTGAATGATAACATCGTCGTAAGGCGTGTCGATATGGACCACCTTTCTGTTGTGGTCTATGGCTATGTATTCCCCTCCCGTTAAGGTAGCGCCGTTCTTCCATTCGGTATTGATGCCTTGTTCGTAGTTACCGCAAAAGATGGTGTTGACCACGATGTCTTTTTCCTTGGCGTTGGTCACTGCGTCTTTGTAGTTGAGCTTGCCTTGGTTAAAGGGTTCGTTACCGGCAATAAAAATCATTTTCAGGTTATCGGGGTTATTGCCCCAGTCTAGTTGCTTTAATGAGGTGTGTATGACTTCCCCGCAAAATTCCTCGCCTCCGTTGGTCGTCAATGAAAACAGTTTTTCCGAAATTTCATCCAGGTCCCCGCTAAAGTTCAATACTTGTTGAATGTATCCTTCATTGGAAGATAGGTTGTCGTTTCCATATTGATAGAGCGCAATTTGTAATTCAGGCCGTTGCTCGTTGCCGCATTTGGCGTGGGTGAACTTGTTTACTATATCCCAAAGCTGTGATTTGGCCTGGTTGATAAGTCCGTCCATACTATTACTGGTATCCAACAATAGGGCAATTTTGACCGTGTTGTTTTTGGGCTTGTCCTTTTCTGGAACATTAAGGGCTTGGGCCATTACCGGTGCTACTGTCGTTTTTTTGGCCTTTGGTTCGCAACCGTACATGGTTGTAAGGGCGAATGACATAAGGGCTAATCCAAGAATCTGTTTTGTGTGTTTCATAATTATTTTTTTTAAGGCCCTATTTAGAGGGGGTGATTTATTCGTATTATTTGTTGTTGATGGGGTAAAAGTAGAAGCAACTTATTTCGTGTAAAACCGGCTTTGAGGGAAGTGGCGTTTTCAAAGAGGGAACGCTTCTTTTGGATGCGTGAAGCCTTTACGGAAGGTAATTTTTAGGGGAATTAGGGAAGAGGTACGTTTTTTAGTGACGCATAATTCGATTAAGTTTACGTTGTACAAATAATCAAATGGGTTCAATTCGCCACATATTGCTTTTTCTTTTTATAGGATGCTCCACCATAAGTGTATGGGGGCAGAAGGAGCTGCGGCGCGGTAAAATGGCCAAGCCCCAAAGCAATCTGCACCAAGTCTATCTCGATTCGGCCAATGTCTATAGGCAAAGCGATATAGAAAGGAGTATCGATTATATCACCAATTCCATTGCCGTTCTGGGCAAGCAGGCCGATAAGAAATCGCTTTCCGAGTCTTTGGTCGCCTTAGGGGAGGTTTACCAATACCACAACCAGTACGATTTGGCCATTACGAATTACATAGATGCCTTAGAAGCCTATAAATCTACACGAACAACCCTGCTTTTAGCGGAAGCATATATTCAGAACAAGCAGTTTTCGGAAGCGGAAACGGTACTCCTTCCCCTGTTAAAAATAGAAGGGTTGGTGCCCTATCAAAAAGTGCGTTTGAACGAAAGCCTAGGCGATGCCTATCGCGGCTTAGATCAAGTGGAGAAGGCCCTTGCTTTTTTTGAAGAAGGACTCATAGTGGCCAAAAAAAACCAAATAACACCCAAATTGGCCGACCTGAATTCAAAGATTGCCGATACCTATGCGCAAGATGATAAATTGGTCGAGGCCGGTGCGTATTACAATAGCTCGCTGCAACTTACCGAAGACTTGGAGCCGAAACGGGCCGTACAGGAAAAGGAAAAGGTAGCTGATTTTTACAATCAGAAGAACCTATATGGTGCCGAAATTGAATTGCGGAAAAAAAGTCTTAGCGAACTAAAAACGCTTCCCAAGGGGAAAACGGCCAAACGCGAAGCAAGGGACGAATTGGATTCTATCACCCCGCAACGCATTAATTATAAAATTGCCAATGCCTACATTGCCCAAGATAAGTATGACGAGGCCATTCCCTACCTAAAGGAAAGTATTGAGACCGCCGATTCTGAAAACGACCTTGTGGTTCAAAAAGACGCCACAAGAAAATTGTCGGAGGTTTTTGAGTATAAGGGCGACTATCCCAAGGCCTTTGAAACCTATAGAAGTTATGTGTCCTTGGTAGATACCCTATATGTGCGTAAAGAACAGGAAATCGCCAGGGCGGCGCGTTTCAATAGGGAAATCTCAATGCGTCAAAACCGTATTTCGGGATTGGAGCAAGAACGCGAACTTTCGCAAAGCAAGTACGACCTGGCCTTGACCGAACAGCAATTGATTCAGGAAAGCAATAAGCGCCAAAGGTGGATCATCTATTCCCTTATTTTCGGAATGATCCTATTGGGGCTGGCCGCCTTTTTCTTCTATAGGAGCAATCAACAGCAGAAATTGGCAAATAATCTCTTGGCCTTAAAGTCTTTGCGGTCACAGATGAATCCCCACTTTATCTTTAATGCGCTCAATTCGGTCAATAATTATATCGCCAAGAGCGATGAACGCAGTGCCAACCGCTTCCTTAGTGAGTTTTCTACATTGATGCGTTCGGTGCTTGAGAATTCCGAAGAGGACTTTATCCCGCTGGCCAAAGAATTGGAACAGTTGGAGCTGTATGTGAAATTGGAGCATTCCCGATTTCCCGATAAGTTCGATTATCAATTGAATGTAGATAAGAAGGTCGATGTATCGGCATTTGAAATTCCGCCCATGCTATTGCAGCCCTATATTGAAAATGCCATTTGGCATGGACTCCGTTATAAGGAAGATAAGGGGCGCTTGACAATCGATGTAAGACCAAAGGGTTCGACATCCATAGAGATCGTGATAACCGATGACGGTATCGGTAGAAAGAAATCGGGACAATTGAAGACGGAGAACCAGAAAAAACAAAAATCGAAAGGGATGGGCAATATCAAAAAGCGAATAGCCATTCTTAACGATATGTACAAAAACAAGGTTGATGTCTCTATTTCCGACCTCACGACCGATGGTTCGGGCACGAAAGTGATATTTGTGCTCCGTAAAGATTGATCGGGGCCTTCCTAAAAAAATAACTACTATGACTTTAAATGCCATACTTGTTGAAGACGAAGCCAATAGCCGGGAGATTTTGCGTAACTATCTCGGAAAATATTGTACAAACGTCAAGCTCTTGGGAGAGGCGGCGTCAATCCAAGAAGGACTTGACCTTATTTCCAAAAACGATCTTGACCTTGTTTTTTTAGATGTGGAAATGCCTTTCGGAAATGCCTTTGACCTTCTTGATCAATTGCCCGACCGTTCCTTTGAAACCGTTTTTGTAACGGCCTATAACCAATATGCCGTGGATGCCCTGAACAGCCATGCGGCCTATTACCTTATGAAACCCATAAATATCGACGAGCTCGTAAAGGCCGTGGAATATGTTCAGGAAATCAAACAAAAAGAGAACGAGCTCGAAGATAAGGTCTTACAACCGAAGTTGAAATCGGTACAGGGAAAGATAACCCTGCCACAGCAAGATGGGTTTCAGGTATTGAACGTGGCCGATATTCTTTATTGCAAGGCCGATGATAATTATACCGAGATCTATTTAGAGAACAAAAAGATTTTGGTAAGCAAGACTTTAAAGTATTTTGAAGAGGCCCTGACCGATTTTTCCTTTGCCCGTATCCATAAATCGTATTTGGTAAACGTTGATGAGGTGGTCAAGTACAGAAAGGGAAAAGGCGGTAGTGTAGTAGTTTCGAACGGAAAGGAACTATTGGTCTCAGCTTCGAAAAAGAAAGAGCTTTTGGCGTATTTTTAAAGAAAGAACAAGAATAAAACACCAAGATGATAAAAACGATTAACGGAAAGACCCCACAATTCGGAGACGATTGTTTCATTGCTGAAAATGCCACCATTGTGGGAGAGGTAAGTATGGGCGACCAATGTAGTGTTTGGTTCAATGCCGTACTTCGGGGCGATGTGCACTATATAAAAATGGGAAATAAGGTCAATGTACAAGATGGGGCCATAGTGCACTGTACCTATCAAAAATCGCCCACCACTATCGGTAATAATGTTTCCATAGGGCATAACGCCATAGTTCATGGGTGTACCCTAAAGGATAATGTGCTGGTAGGGATGGGAAGCATCATTATGGATGATTGTGTGGTAGAGAGCAATAGCATTATAGCTGCGGGAGCAGTGCTGACCAAGGGCACCCATGTGCCGGCCGGAAGCGTCTTTGCCGGTACACCGGCAAAAAAGATAAAAGATATAAGTCCGGAACTCAGTTCGGGCGAAATCGATCGTATAGCAAACAATTACGTCACCTACTCGGCTTGGTTCAAAGAATAGGACGCCTTAAGGCCGAGGTTGGCACTTGAACTTTATTTGCTATTTTTGCACCCACTAAAAAATAAAAATAATGAATGCATATATATTTCCCGGACAAGGAGCGCAATTTGTAGGTATGGGGTTAGACCTCTACGAGAACTATCCCTTGGCCCAAGAACTCTTTGAACAGGCCAATGATATCCTTGGTTTTCCGATAACGGATATAATGTTCGAAGGTACGCCTGAAGACTTGAAGCGGACCAAGGTTACGCAACCGGCTATTTTTTTACATTCGGTTATTTTAAGTAAGGTAATGGGCGACAGTTTTAAGCCGGATATGGTGGCCGGTCATTCTTTAGGCGAGTTTTCCGCTTTGGTGGCCAACGGAACCTTGAGTTTTGAAGATGGTTTAAAATTGGTATCGCAACGTGCCTTGGCCATGCAAAAAGCCTGTGAGCTTCAGCCCAGTACTATGGCAGCGGTTTTAGGTTTGGAGGATGCCCTTGTAGAGAAAATATGTGAGGAGACACCTGGTATTGTCGTTGCGGCGAACTATAACTGCCCTGGGCAATTGGTGATTTCAGGTGAGGTGGAAGCCATTGAAAAAGCGTGCGTGAAAATGAAGGAAGCGGGAGCTAGAAGGGCTTTGGTACTTCCCGTAGGTGGCGCTTTTCACTCTCCCTTGATGGAGCCTGCCCGGGAAGAACTGGCGGCGGCCATAGAGAATACGACTTTTGCTAGTCCGAAATGTCCGGTTTATCAGAATGTGACTACCGTTGCTGTGAGCGATTCCGCGGAAATTCAGAAGAACTTGATTTTGCAATTGACCGCTCCCGTAAAATGGACGCAAAGTGTGGAACAAATGGTGAAGGACGGAGCTTCCCTGTTTATCGAGGTCGGCCCCGGCAAAGTGCTTCAAGGACTGGTAAGAAAAATTGTTCCGGGAACAGAAAGTCGATCGGCAGATATCCCGAGTTGATCTTTATTCCGTATATTATGTAGTTTGTCCGTAAAACCTTGATTTAACCCCTAATTTAAGGTTGAGGACGATTTTTTTAGTAATATTGACGCCCATTTAGCCACGACCTACTTTATTTGCTGTGTATTGAATTTGTATTCAAAGGACAGTTATGAAATTGAAAAAGAAAATACTTCGTTCTGTCAATGACCTGAGAACCATTGGCAAAGCATTTTTATTGTTGGTTCTACTTAGTTCCGGCCAATCGTTGATGGCCCAGACTGTTATTTCCATTACCTCATCTGACAACAGTGCAGCTGAGACCGATGGAAATACGAATGGGGCAAGTTTTACGATATCGAGGAACACTAATAATTTGGGAGAATTTAATGTTGTTACTTTTACTGTTGGGGGTACTGCTACCGAAAACGATGATTTTGAGCCCTTTACAAGGAATGTGACTTTGAATAGCCTCAACCCTTCTAGAACGATTAATGTTAATATCGCCCAAGACGATTTGGTCGAAGGCAATGAAAGCATTGTTATTACCCTATCTGGTGCTAGTAGTGGTACGATTAACCCAATCGCTAGGTCTGTTACTTTAAATGTTGCGGATGACGACCAAGGGACCTTTACCTTGGAAAGACTGGATGCCAATGCCGCCGAAGTAGAAGCGCCAGGTGCAGCCAATCTGGGGCAATATGTAGTGAAATTGGATAAGGCCAACGGAACGGGAACGCCCATTACGGTGCCCTATTCCTTTACTGCTGCAAGTACCGCCACCCGAAATGTCGATTATGTGGTTCGAACGGTGACCAATCTTACCCAAGGCCAACTTTCTTTTCCGGCCGGGGTAAACCAGGTCAACCTGTTTATCGATGTAATTGACGATACGGATCCCGAACCCAACGAAACCGCAATCCTTCAATTGGGTACCCCTAGTAATACTACCCTGTTTTCAGTCAACCAGCCTGGTGTTGCGGGAAGAACGGTTACTATTCTTGATAATGACTGTGTGGCCGGGGATACCCCGCCTGCCATCAATGGAGCAAGGCTGACGACTTTTTGTAATCCGCCCAGCACAAGTGTCAATTTAAATACTTTTGTCGTTGGCGGTGCCGCAAGTGCCCCTGCGGGTAGTTCGTTGAGGTGGAGTACAACGGCCAACCCAACGGCAGTCGCTAACTTGTTGGCTAACGCCACGGTTACCGCGTCGGGTACCTATTACGCCGTATATTGGGCGAACGACAATTCATGTTATACCGCCAGTAGTGATCCGGTTAGCATAACTATTAACACCCCGCCATCTCCAGGTACTACTACGGCAACTACGCTGTGTAATAACACGGATGGTGATTTTGGGGATACCGCCGTAAACCTTGGTACTTTGATTACGGGAGAAGCTCCGGGTACTTGGAGTTATTCTTCAGGGCCTGAGACGGTTCAGCCGGTAGGGGCCAATGACCGTGTCGAGTTTAGTGGTAAAACGGCCGGTACTTATGTGTATACCTATACTACGACCGGAGCCATAGCTCCTTGTGAAAACGATTCTACACAGGTAATTATTACCGTTGAAGATTGTAATAAATGTGCGGCCAAGATAGCTCCCGCTGTAAATGGGAGCATTCCTACTGATTTTTGTGATGAGATTACTACTTCGTTGACCGACTATATTCAAGGTAGTGCCCCAGCAGGTACCGTTTTACGATGGGCAACAAATGCCGGGAATCCAGTAGGTACTCCTGTTCCGCCCAATAGGATAACCAATCCCTTGCCTGGAACGTATTATGCGTTTTACTATGACACGGCACTGGAATGTGATGGGCCAGTACAGACCATATCGTTGGTGGTAAACCCAACACCGGAAATTACGGATACCGAAGGGGACAGTAGATGTGGGCCGGGCCAGGTCGTTCTTACCGCTACCGCAACGGAAGATGCTACCATTAATTGGTATGCAAGTGCCACCGGTGGTTCGCGCTTAGGCACAGGGGCGAGTTTCACTATCAATAATTTGACGCGTACCGCTTCTTACTTTGTCGAGGCCGAAGCCAATAGTTGTATCTCGGAAAGAACCGAGGTGATAGCTACGATTAATCCGGCTGTTACCGCAGGTAGCCCAGAGGATGCATCTTCTTGTAACGACGAAAGATATGGTACTACCACCTTTGATTTAGACAATACGTTTTCGGTTATCGCCAGTGCCGGTACTTGGGCATGGTTCGACGGCCCTGTCAATGTGAGTCCAAATGCGGATAATGTGGTAGATTTTCAAGGAGTGCCTAGCGGTACCTATGTGTTTACCTATACAACAACAGGGGCCCAGGCACCTTGTGAAAACGAAACGGCCCAAGTTTCTATCGCCGTCAGCAGTTGTGATACCGACGATGATGGTGATGGATTGTTAGGAGGAGTGGAAGCCAGCCTAGGAACCGATCCCGACAATCCCGATACCGATGATGATGGAATAAACGATGGGGACGAAGTAGGTGATGATCCTGCCAATCCCTTGGATGAGGATGGCGACGGTATAATCGATGCCTTGGATTCCAATGTGTTGGATTCTGATTTGGACGGGGTTGTGGATCAATTGGATCCCGGTAACGATAATCCATGTGTGCCTGATAATTCTAACGGATTATGTGATACCGATGGTGATGGAATTACCGATGGACAAGAAGAAGCTGATGGAACGAATCCCTTAGATGCTTGTGATCCCGACATCAACAACGGAAACTGTGACCCGACACCCATTGATCTTGAAGTGATGAAAACGGTTGATAAGGCCGAGGCCATTGCAGGCGATGAGGTTATTTTTACCATTACGGTAAATAATCTATCCAATAGAATTGTTCGGAACGTTATCATAGGGGAGATGTTGGAAGAAGGATTCGACTATAAAGGTCATAACACCTCCGACGGTAGTTATGTATTGACTACGGGTGAGTGGACCATTCCAGAGATATCCGAAGGGGGGACGGTCACTATGACCCTAACGGCAGAAGTACTTGACGGCGGGCCTTATACCAACCGTGCCGAATTACTACAGTCCTTTCCGGTAGACGACAACCCTGATAACGATACTGCTGAGGTGACATTGAATATTGATTTGCCCGAAGGCATCGATTTGGTATTGGAAAAATTTGCTAGGATCGTAAAAGAAGATGACACCTTGGGTGTTCAACGGCCTTACCGAAACTTGAGTAGGGTAAACCCATTGGTCGGACAAGAAGTAATCTTTACTATAAGGGTGACGAACGAATCCAATGAAGATGCGGTTTCCAGAATAATAGTCCGAGATACCCTTTCCTCTGATGTCGATAGTGGTTTGGTGTATATCAGTAGTACGGCAGATAAAGGCGAGTACATACCTGAAACGGGAATTTGGAGTATACCCGAACTGATTAGGAACGAGGTTGCCGTACTTGAAATTAGGATGGCGCTTCCTATCGCCGGTACTTTTGAGAACACCGCGGAAATAACAAGATCTTCTCCAGCCGAAAGTGAAGGAAATTACGATAACAACAGGGCTACGGCCACAGTCAATGTTTCGGAAAGAACAACTGCGGAATTGGGCATAGTCTTCAATCAGTTTTCGCCCAACAATGACGGAACCAATGATGTATTGAAAATCAATAGGGAATTAGAATCGAGATTGGTAGACCTCGTCTACGATATCAAAATATTTAACAGGTACGGTAAAGTGGTTTTCGAAGGTGATCAAATGACCGATGAGGTTATTTGGGACGGAACATGGAAGGGTAAGGAAGCGCCTGACGGTACTTACTTTTATGTTTTAAATTTAACCTTAGAGGAAGAAGTAGAAGGTTTTGAAACCACCACCACTAAAAAAGGCTGGATCCAGCTTATAAGATAATACGGATAATGCAGAATAGAATACTAAAATCCTTTCACGGTTACATCTGCTTTACTATAGGTGTATTGTTTATATCGGCAAACAGCTTTGCTCAAAAAGAACCTCAGTATACGCAGTATATGTATAACATCGGTAGTTTCAACCCTGCCTATGTGGGGTCGGTACAGAATCCGGAAATTGCTGCGACCTATCGGGCCCAATGGCTTGATATCGAAGGTTCGCCGCGCACCATTCGTTTGGGTACCAATATACCCTTTGCCAACGAAAAGAACGGGCTCGGTTTTAATATTATAAGCGACCAGTTAGGGCCGTCTACCCAGACCTACGTTGAATTGGCCTATTCGTACCAATTTAATGTTTCTGACAATACGAAGCTTTCCTTTGGTATGGATGCCGGTGGCTCTTTTTTGAACGTTGACTTTTCAAAAGGTACGTTTGAAAATCCGGGCGAACCTATTTTGGGGCGTGAGACCATTTCTAAGTTTTATCCGACCATTGGTGCCGGGTTCTTTTTATACGAAGACGATATCTGGTACTTAGGGGCGTCGATACCGAACTTTTTGACCGACGGCATCTATAACGATGAGGTGGCCACGATTATAGAAGACAAGCTGCAGTTCAACTTTATTGGGGGCTATGTCTTCGATTTTTCGGAAACCCTAAAGTTTAAACCGGCTTTCTTGATCAACTATATCAATGGGGCGCCTGTGAATACAAACCTTAGCGCCAACTTTTTGTTCAACGATAGGTTTACCATGGGAGCCTCGTACCGATTGGGGAGTGCCGTGAGCGGACTCGTAGGTTTTCAGATAACCAATGGTAGTTTTATCGGCTATTCGTATGACTACAATACCAATCCACTTGGAGAGTTCAGTAGCGGTTCGCATGAAGTGATTCTCAAATTTTATTTGGGTAGGGGAGACGGCTCCGGCGGAAGCGGAAAGAGCTTGAAAGGAAAACCAAAACAAATCGATACGCCTAGATTTTTCTAATATTAGACTATGAAATTCAGAATCTTCATATTATTATTTAGTTTGGCCATAGGGTCTTCCCTTGGTCAAGAGCTGACATCTAAGGGCGATGGATACTTCTATAGTTACGCCTACGAAGAGGCAATTAAGGAGTATAAGAAACAAATGCAATCGGGTAAGTTCATTACCAACCATCAATTGTTGAACCTGGCCGACTCGTATTTTAAAACCGGTGAGTACAACAAGGCTTCAAAAATATACCTTGATATCCATAAGAACGATACCATTATGTCTGCCCATCGTTTTAATAAGATGTTGCAGAGTTTCGGTAAAATCTCGGAACAAGAAAGAATAAGGGCCTTTTTGAAATCAAAAAGCAATGAGCTTGCGAGCGAGTTGGTAGAAAACGCGGAGTTCAATTACCTCCTACGTGAAAAAAAGGAAACCGAGGCTGCGGGTTTCTTCGTGTTTAACCTGAATACCAATAGTGCGTTTTCAGATTTTTCACCAGCCTTTTACAACGATAAACTGTTGTTCAGTAGTGGAAGAAAGAGCAAATCGAAACGGGTTTACGGTCCTTCGGGCGAGTCCTACCTCGATATCTACGAAGCCGATATTGAAAAGGGGGGGAACCTCGATAATGTAAGCCTGTATAAAGGCGTTCCCGATTCGCCGTTCCATAAATCTACACCCTTTTATTCCGAAGCCACAGGTGGTACGTATTACGTGCTTTCAAATGCCGACGGTAAGAACTTGACCTTCGATGAAAAGGGAAAGAATGCTTTGTCCATAGGGATGGCCTATGAGGGTGGGCTTTTCCGTTTTTTATTGCGCGATTTGAGTACTTCCTTCTACTATCCATTTTACGATGATAAAAACGAGCGTCTGTACTTTGCCGCTAATTTTGAAGATAGTTATGGGGGCACAGATCTTTACTATGTGGTGACCAACAACGGCCAAGTTATGTCTGAGCCTATCAATTTAGGACCGCGAATCAATACGCCCGGTAACGAAATAGCACCCTTTGTGTTTGATAATAGCCTTTTCTTTTCTTCCGATGTTTTCTACGGTTACGGAGGTATGGATGTTTACCGCAGTAATATAGGGAGCGGTGATGATTTCAGTATACCTGTAAACTTAGGGCAGGGTATAAATTCAAAATACGATGAGTTCGGCTTTATTATTAGGCCGGGCGAGGGACACGAGCTTATGGGGTATTTTTCTTCCAATAGGCCGGGCGGAAAAGGCAACGACGATATCTACGGCTTTAAAATTACCGAAAAACCAGGTCCTAAAACCTTGATTTTTAGGGGTAAAATAGTAAAGCCTCCCTATGATGAACCTATAGCTGGCGTTGAGGTCCGAGTACTTGATGTTCAAGGAGAGGTTTTAAGTAGAACCGTATCGGGCAAGAATGGGGATTATAAGGTGGAAATACCCTATACGGACATGGTTTCCTTGGAAGTCGTTAAAAACGGCTACTCTACCTTTAAGGAAAGCTACAATCCAAAAGAACTGGCCGAAATACAGAAGCGGCCATTGCAAATAGAGTTACTTTCCTTTGATGATATTGTTAGGGAGAAGGAAGGGAAGAAAGTATTGCACACCAACAACTTTTACTTTGCTTCGGGAAGGACCGATATTACCTTGGAGATGACGCCCGAGCTTGATAAGGTGGTAGATGCCGTCAAAAGGTTTCCGCGTCTAAAGATTGCCATCGAAACACATACCGATAGCCGGGGAAGTAATAGCACCAATAAGCGGCTCTCTCAAAAGCGATCGGAGAATATAAAGAAGTATTTGTTGAACAAGGGTGTTTCACCGAGCAATATTACCAAAGCGGTAGGATACGGGGAAGAGAAAATCTTGAACAATTGTACCAACGGAGTGTATTGTCTCGATTTTCTTCATAAACAAAACTTGAGAACGCTTTTTGTTATAGAAAACTATGACGAGTTAAGCCAGTAGAAAAAAGGGGCTTGCTCCTTCTCTTTTGATTAAAAGACTACGATGTAGAAGTAATAAACGGAGAAGAGCGATAAGAACAAGATACCGGCATAGGTGAGAATTCTCAGCCCTTTTTTAGGCCGATGGGCCTGTGGTATTTCATCGCTCATAACGTTTTTTAGGTTCATATAGCCCACAATGGGCGCTACCACAAAAGATACAAATGTGGCTAGGGAAACCAATTGTCCCATATTGGCACTAAAGGAACTGACCACAATATAGTTTACAAGGGCCAAAACGATTACTCCTACGGCAAAAATACGCTTGTTTCCCGACAGCTTTAAGCGTGGGAGCCCGAGTTCAAGTATGTCGATACTGACCCTGGCGATGGCATCATGGGCGGTCATACACGTACTGAACATGGTAGCAAAGGCCGCTACCGAAATCAAGATATAGGCCCATGGGCCTATATGTGCGGTAAACAGCTGTACGATTTGATCGGCAAAGGTAACGGCGTTCCCGCTGAGTTCGGTTTGAGTGCCGTAAAGCGTCATACATCCGATAGTCAGAAAGAATAGGGCTAGCAGGCAGGTCGTATAATAGCCAACCCTAAATTCCTGTAATGATTCGGAAAGTGAAGGCTTTGCTTGGGTCTTCCATTTCTCTACACTCCATAGGCTGACCCAGCTTGAAGCTTCAACCGTAGTCGGCATCCATCCCATTAGGCTGATCAGAAAAAGAATGCCCGCATTGTTGAAGAGGGGCGGCGGCGTGAAATCGGGTATCCGTTCTACACTGCCCTTAAAAATCACCACTGCCGTCGTTGCCAGCAGGGCAATAAAGAGGAGTGAAACGATAAATTTTAGCGAAACTTCCATAAACCGGTATTTGCCAACGATCAACAGTATGCTGATAAAGCAGAATAGGGCCAAGGCGATCATGTCTATGGAAACATGCGATATCTTTAAAAGGTTAATGAATAGCCCGGCCGTCACCGTATAAAGTGCCGCTAAAATGGTAAAGGTCGATACCAAGGTAATGAAACCATAAAACCACAAATAGGTTTTTCCACGATTGAGGTAGCCTTCGGTCAAGGTTTTTCCGGTAACGTTGGTATAGCGTACGCCGAATTCAAAAAAAGGATATTTGAAAACATTGGCGAGCAAAATGGGTATGACCATGACCCAGCCGTATTGGGCACCGGCCTTGGTAGACAGAACTAAGTGTGACGTACCTATCGCCATACTGGCGAACAGTAGTCCGGGTCCGAGGTTTTTTAGAAGGATTTTCAGTTTGGATAGCATTTCTTTGTATGAGCCGCCTAAATTAATAGTTTAATCTAGAGGTGTCGGCTAAAATTTTATGTTCTTAATCTCCATTGTTTTAAAAAACGAAGATTTTAATATCGACTATGTAGGGTTTTACTTTAAAACGTAAATATACCGGCAAAAAATTAATATTTTTTTATGAAATAAAGGCAGATTTGGAAAGGCGCATCGACATTAAGTGTATATTTAACGTCTATTGTATGGAGTCTTATTTCAATTCTACTAAGGTGAAAGTTGCCACTGAGTACTAAGTAGGTTTGGGAATTGGTGCCAAATGATATATTCAACTAATTCCTAACTACTACTACTACTTATTATGAAAAAAAAACACTATGGAGGGCATTCGGTTTCCTTTACACGAAAGTTCGGTCTATCGGAAGGCAACCTATTGACCTGTATCCTTGCTTTAGCATTTGTTGCCAACGTAAATGCTAATCCTGTAAATTCTAATTTTGAATATGAACTTGCATACTCAAATGACTTGTTTCAATCGACTACTGTTACGGGGCAGGTTACCGATGAGATCGGAGAACCTTTGCCTGGAGCTACCGTACTCATTAAAGGCACGACTGTTGGGGTTACCACCGATTTTGATGGCAATTATTCAATAGAGGTTACCGGTGAGGGTGATTTCTTGCTTATATCTTATTTAGGGTATGCCACAAAAGAAATACAAGTAGGAGTTCAGTCGACGATTAATGTTTCATTGGAACCTGATGCCTCTCAATTAGAGGAGGTTTTTGTTGTGGGCTATGGTACTACGGCGAAAAAGGATGTTACCGGGGCTATATCTTCCGTAAGTGGTGATAATTTTAAAAATTTACCGGTATCGAGTGTAGATAAAGTACTCCAAGGACGACTGGCCGGTGTTCAAGTGGTCAACAACGGTGGAGCACCAGGAGCTGGAGCTTCAATAAGAATCCGTGGTACGGGAACGGTTAATAATTCAGACCCCTTATACGTTATAGACGGTGTGCCTACAAGCAGTATTGCCGGGGTAAACCAAAATAATATCGAGTCTATCGAAGTTTTGAAAGATGCTTCGGCTTCGGCAATTTATGGTACTCGTGCTGCCAATGGAGTTGTAATTATAACAACGAAAAAAGGCAGAAAAGGCGAGAAGACCCAAATGACGTTAGATTCGTATGTTGGCTTTTCTAATGTTGTCAAGACTATTGACGTACTCGATGCGCCTGGGTTAGCTGCGATAAAAAGGGAACGTTACGTTAACGATGGTCTACCCGTTAATGAGATTTGGGAAGATTCCGAATATCTTACCCAAAGAACGAATTGGCAAGATGAGCTGTTCAGAACCGGTACAACCCAGAATGTAGATTTGACCATTACGGGATCAAGTGAGAAATCGTCTTTCTTGTTTGGTTTGGGATATTATGATGAGCAAGGGGTTATCGAAAAGGCCCAGGCCAATCGTCTTAGCTTACAAATAAACTCTGACCATAGGATTAATAGTTGGTTGAAGATCGAGCAAAACCTTTCGCTTTCCACCCGTGCCAGCAATAACTTTGATACCACTTCGGCGCAATCAGGGCTGATTTGGAGTGCTATTCGCTTTCATCCAGGCCTTCCTGTACGTAATTCAGATGGAACATATAGCTCATCTCAAGTAAGTAGTGAGTTCGGCGACATCAACAACCCAATATATACGGTCGATATTGACGACGCAAAAAACAGGACCACTCGAATTTTATCAAATGTGGCCGCTGAAATCACACTGACCCCGGCTTTGAAGTTTAAGGCCAATTTGGGCGTGGATGCCGAGTTGAACGATCAAAGAGAGTATAGTGCGCAGATTTTGGATCAAATTAGACAGAGAGGAACTAGCAGTAGGTACCGAGGGTATAGCGAAACTTATTCTTTTCTAATGGAATATTTTCTTTCTTATAACAAAGTCTTTGGAGACCATGTGGTTGGGGGAGTTGCCGGCTATACCGAACAATCTTTCGATTCACAGGGATTCAGTGCAAGAACGTTTAACGTAGAATCTTCCGATAGCCAGAAACTATTAAAAAATGGAGATGCTGATACGGCAGATGAATTCCGGTCACATGATGGTTTGAAATCAATTTTCGGAAGGTTGAATTATTCCTATAAGGATAAGTATTTAGTTACCGCTACCTTAAGGTCAGATGAATCATCTCGCTTTGCGGATGGCAATCAAAGGGGAACCTTCCCTGCTTTTTCTTTAGGATGGAGACTTTCTGAAGAATCATTTTTTAACGTTCCATTCATTAGTGACCTTAAGTTGACCGGAGGTTGGGGTGAATTGGGGAACCAAAATATCTCAAGGTTGCAATATTTGGCGAGACTAAGTGCAGGTCGAAAATATTCTTTTGGCCTTGATGGAAGCAATCAGGTAGAAGGTGTGTCCCAAGCTAGTTATGCCAACCCAGATGTAACATGGGAGACGGTAGTGATGAGTAATTTTGGCTTGAATGTGGGTATGATGGATAATAGGCTGACAGCTAATTTCAACTATTTTATAAAGAATACGGAAGATATGTTGTTGCAGCCTCCTGCCATTGGTAGTCAGGGCTCGATTTCCTCTCCGTTCCAGAACGTTGGAAAAGTTGAGAACAAGGGACTCGAGATTGAATTGAACTGGCAAGATTCCAAGGGGGATTTCAGCTATGGCATAGGGGCCAACGCGGCCTTTGTCAAGAATAAGGTCATTAAGTTGGTAGATGGTAATTTCTTGGCCTCTGATTTTTATGGCCGACCTAACCAAGAACTGACACGGACCTTTGAAGGGGAGCCTATAGCAACATTCTATGGGTGGAAGGCAGATGGCCTTTTTCAAACACAAGATGAGGTCGATGCCCATGCCTTGCAAGAGGGAGCGGTGCCCGGTGATGTGAGATTTGTCGATATTAATGAAGATGGGGTAATCGACGATGTAGACCGAACGATAATAGGAAGTCCACACCCAGATGTTACTTATGGTATCAATACCAACATCGCCTATAAAGGCTTTGATATTACCGCCTTTTTCTTAGGTGCGGCGGGAGTAGATATTTACAATGCGGACAGAATGCAAGGTCTTGATGCTTCCTATCCTTTTAACGTATATTCCGATATTCAAGGCAGATGGACCGGGCCGGGTACGAGTAACTCAATTCCAAGAGTGTCTACGCTTCGTACGAACCTTAACCATAGAACTTCGGATTTGTTCATAGAATCTGGCGATTATTTTCGTTTAAAAAACCTGACAATCGGCTATTCCTTGCCCGGTGACTATATCGAAAAAATTAGTTTGAGCCGTTTACGCTTATATGTCACCGCTCAAAACCTATTCACAATAACAGGCTATTCAGGTTTGGATCCAGAATTGGGGCTAACCGATGGTAACCTTCAGCAGAATGTTGATTTTGCCCAGTTCCCTCAGTCTAGAACCTTTTTGGTAGGGGTAAACCTTAGTTTTTAATTTAAGAAAAAAGAACCATGAAAAATAATATGATAATAAAAAAGGTTTTTTCCTGTCTGCTTATAGCCGGAATCATAATAAGTTGTAATGAAGAAGTGTTGGATACAATTCCTTACGGGGAATCGACATCGGCTGAGTTTTGGCGAAATGGCGCAGATGCCAATGCGGCCTCCACGGCCATGTACGAACCTTTGCGTTGGGAAGATTTGTACGGTCACAGTGAAAACGTATTCGACAATTGTTCCGATGATATTTTTAGGGCTGGTGACCACGGTTATGAAGAAGCGATGGAGAACTTTACGTTCGATCCCAGTAATGATGGCTTTCGAAGCGGTTGGGGTGCCAAATACGAGATTGTATCTAGAGCCAATTCGGTCTTGATCAATGTTCCCGGTATTGAAGATATCGATGCGGCCCTTAAAGACAGAATATTGGGTGAAGCTCATTTTTTACGTGCTTTCGCCTACTGGCGTTTTTCCGTACTGTATGGTGAGGTGCCCTTAATTTTGGAGGCCAACACTATTGAAGGCAACTTTAATATCCCCAAATCATCTTTGGCCGACATACGTGCCCAAGTAGAAGCTGATTTGGTCATGGCGGCCAGTCTATTGCCCGAAACCCACGATGCCGAAAATTTAGGAAGGGTCAATAAGGGATCGGCAAACGGACTTTTGGCAAAACTATATCTTTACGAAGAGGAGTTTCAAAAATCCATTGATGCAGGAGAAGAAGTAATTGGTGGGCCATATCCATTGGCTACTAACTTTAGGGATAACTTTGTGCCTGAGACCGAGAATAACCCCGAAATGTTATTTTCCGTACAAGGAGAGGAAAATTGGGCCGATGTGCCCAAGATGTTCGATGCGCCCAGACCATGGGGTGGTTGGGATTTTCATGACCCGGTCGAAAATGTTGTGAATGAATTTGAAGAAGGTGATGTACGATTGGCCAATTCAATTTTAAGCCCCGGGGACATGGTCGACCGAGGTGAAGGAGGAGTTGTAGAATTTACCTCCGATTTGACACAAACGGGGTATAGCTTGACCAAATATGCCAACTACAAGGCCGATGGTAATTTAAATGGTGATCAGAATGTACCCGTATTACGGGTTGCCGATGTATATCTTTTGGTTGCTGAGGCCAAGATTCGTTTAAATGGTGCCGGTTCTGGTGATTTTGAGATTAATGAAGTACGAAGAAGGGCCGGACTTGCTCCGATTGAAAATGCCGATATGCCAGAACTTATCCATGAAAGACGGGTTGAACTCGTTGGCGAAAATCAACGCCATCAAGATTTGATGCGCTGGGATAAGGCCAATATTGTCGATATCGCAGCTATTTATGCCGAAGATAGAGGGCAGTTTGATCCTCCTCGAACCTTCGTCAGACCAAAGCATTATTACTTCCCTATCCCTCAGCGCGAAATCGATTTGAGTAATGGGGTGCTGATTCAAAATGAGAATTATTAGCAAACGGTACGGGGGAGTAGAATATCTGGTCCCAATACGTTTTTTTAATACAGTAAAATGATCAAATGGTTTTCCTGAGGATATCCCTTCCTTTGGAAAATCATTTGGTTTTTAAGGACTTATTATTTTCTTTTACTTATAATAGGGTCTGACCGAATAGCAGGGAGAAATGGAATGCCAAAATCAGCAGAGATGAAGAGTCGCCGTTATTATACCATTGTAGTCATTTGTATGTTGTTCTTACAATGCGCTGAAAAAAAGGAATCGTCTTTAGGTAAACAAGGATCTAAGGAAGTCTCCCAACCCCTGTTTACGATACTGTCACCAAGTGAAACACAGTTGAACTTTGTAAATATTATCAACGAGAGTCCTACCATAAATGGGGTGTTGTACGAGTATCTATACAACGGGGGCGGAGTTTCGGTAGGGGATTTAAATAATGATGGCTTACAAGACCTGTATTTTATATCCAACTTATATAGCAATAAGCTTTTTCTCAATAAGGGAGGTTTGGTGTTCGAGGAGAAGACGCTCGAAGCTGGATTAAAAGGAAAGACGGGCTTTCCTACGGGGGTAACCATGGTCGATATCAACTCAGACGGACTACTCGATATTTATATTTCGAAATCGGGAAATTATCCCAATCCCGAACATCGAAAAAATGAACTTTACATCAATCAAGGGGTAAATGATAAAGGTGTCCCTGAATTTGTAGAAGAGGCAAGCCGGTATGGTCTTGATCTTGCCCATTATTCTACCCAAGCTGCTTTTTTTGATTATGACAAAGATGGGGATCTTGATATGTTTCTTTTAAACCACGGTATCGATCCTGCAGAAACCGAATCGAATATCGACAAACTCCTTGGCCAAAAATCGGAATATAGTAGCAATAGGTTATTTCAGAACAACGAAGGTAAATATGTCGATGTTTCGGAAAAGGTGGGGATTGTCGACAACGGTATTGGGTATGGTCTCGGTATTGCCATTGGGGACTTGAATAATGATCAATGGCCCGATATGGTCATCGGTATGGACTATTCCGAGAAAGACCACCTGTATATCAACCAAAAGGATGGGACCTTTAAAGAGGTGGTTCAGCAGGCTACCAATCATATTTCCAATTTTTCGATGGGTAACGATATCGCCGATATCAATAATGATGGTTATTTCGATTTTATATCGGTCGACATGGTTTCGAATAACAACTATGATTTAAAGACCAATATGAGCGGTATGAATCCCAAACGATTTCACGACCTCGTTGGCAAGGGGCTCCATTATCAATATATGTTCAATACACTACAATTGAATAATGGTAATATGTTGGAAAATAGCACGGTACCGGCTTTTTCCGATGTGGCGCAATTCGCCGGGCTTTCAAAGACCAATTGGAGCTGGGCTCCCTTGTTTTTTGATATGAACAATGACGGATGGCAAGATGTATTTGTTTCCAATGGGGTACTGCGCTCATTTCGAAATAACGATTTTGTTATTTACAAAAGGCAACGGGTAGCAAAACTATATGACGATATAAAAAAATATGGCAATAAAGATTCCCTGATTGCATCGTACTATAGAGACCTTCTAGCGGTAATGCCAGAAAAGAAGGAAGTAAACTTACTTTATTTGAACAATCGCGATTTTACATTTTCCGAAATGAACGGATCCTGGAAATTGAATGTACCTACCGCAACAAATGGTGCCGTTTACGCTGATCTAGACAACGATGGTGACTTGGATATTGTCGGAAACAATATAAATGATCCCGTGACGGTTTATCGGAATAACAGTCGCGAATTGGCGCCTGATAATAATTACTTGTCCGTCAAGTTAAGGGGTGAAAAAGGCAATATAAATGGTATTGGGGCACGAATCTCGTTGCAGTATGATGATGTAGTGCAGTCTAAGGAACTTTATGTGTCAAGAGGGTTTCAATCGTCGGTAAGCAATAGACTGCATTACGGTACGGGGCAAAAGAACGTAATAGACAAGGTATCGATAACCTGGCCCGATGGAAAACGTCAGTCGCTTAAAGATGTGCCAACGAACCAAGAGTTGGTTTTGAAATACGATGATGCCCAGAGCGGCCTTTCGAACGATGTATCTAGCGACAACGCATTTCTCTTTAAGGATGTATCACACGATTTAAAAAATACTTTCGAGCACAAGGAGAACGATTTTGACGACTTTCAACGTGAAATATTGCTACCCCATAAGTTCTCCCAGAACGGTCCGGCTTTAGCTGTGGGTGACGTAAATAATGACGGTTTGGATGATTTTTATATAGGAGGGGCGAAAAACGAAAGCTCCGAATTATGGCTGCAGCAATCGAACGGTGATTTTGAGCCGTCGGGCCATCCATGGAAAGAAGATAAAATGCATGAAGACTTGGCAGCGGAATTTTTCGATGCCGACGGCGATGGCGACCTTGATTTGTACGTGGTCTCGGGGGGCAATGAAGCAAAGGAAAACGATGACTACTATCAAGATCGGTTTTATGAAAATTTAGGAAAGGGTAAGTTTGCAAAAGGAGCGAAGGCCATTCCGAAAATAGTGACAAGCGGGGCATCGGTCAAAGCTGGCGATTTTGATAATGATGGCGATATAGATCTTTTTGTTGGGGGAAAATTGGTGCCGGGTAAGTATCCTTTTCCGGCAAAGAGTTATTTGCTTAGAAACGAAAGCAAAGCAGGTAAAATTGAATTTGTTGACGTCACCCAAGATGTGGCGCCTTTTATGGCGGAATTCGGTTTGGTTTCGGAAGCGCAATGGGTAGATGTCGATAGTGATAATGATCTTGACCTGATTGTCGTAGGGGAGTGGATGCCCGTAAAGATTATCGAAAATGACAAGGGTAAATTTATAGATAGCACCACTAAGGCCGGTTTGGATGATCAGGTGGGTTGGTGGTTTAGTGTGGCTACGGCAGATTTTGATCAAGATGGGGATATGGATTTTATAGTGGGCAATCTAGGTGAAAACTATAAATACAAAGCCTCTGTAGAAGCACCGTTTGAAGTGTTTACAAGCGATTTTGATGGGAACGGCACACTAGATATCGTATTGGGTTACCATGAAGAAGGAAAGGTCTATCCGTTAAGGGGTAGGCAATGTTCATCGGATCAGATGCCTTTTATAAAAAAGAAATTCCCTAGTTATGATGATTTTGGGGCAGCCGACCTGTCAACGGTGTACGGTAAGGAAGAATTGAAAAATTCATTGCATTACGGGGCTACTACCTTTGCCAGTTCCTATATCGAAAATTTAGGCAACTTTAAATTCAAAGTGCACCAACTCGATGCGTTGACGCAATTCTCCTCGGTCAATAGTATCCTCATTGACGATTTTAATAGTGACGGTCATGCCGATGCGCTGCTGTCGGGAAATTTGTACCAATCTGAAGTTGAAACACCCCGAAATGATGGAAGTTATGGAAATTTGCTTTTGGGGAATGGTAAAGGAGGCTTTAAGTCGCTTTTTCCATATGAGAGTGGCTTGTTCATTAAGGGAGATGTGAAAACCGCAGCGTTCATAAAAAACAATGCTTCAGGTCGTAAATATATGGTGTTTGCGAAAAATGACGATGCTTTGCAAATGGTCGAATATGTTTCTGGGAAAAATTAGGGTACGATGGTAGGGGTTATTTGATGTCAACGCGCTCGCCAAAGAATTTGGGCTGTGTGTTGAACAGTAAATCGATAAAGACTTTGACCCTCGCTAAATATTCGCGTAAACGAACCTTTAGGCCCTGTCTGCCACTAATACTTTTTGCATTGTAGCCAATAGCCTTTAGACCTTTCTTTTCGGCCAGGTAGATGGCTCGTTGATTATGGAATTCTTGGGATATAACCGTTACATCGTTTAATCCAAAAACCTCTTTGGCACGGACCATTGAATCCAGGGTCCTAAAACCGGCGAAGTCTAAGAATATTTTTTCCGCAGGGATGCCCTTGGATATCAAATCCTTCTTTATGGTATTCGGTTCGTTGTAGTAACGTGTGCCATTGTCGCCACTGACCAAGACAAAATCTATTTTTTGGGCCTGATAAAGCTCAAGGGTTGCTTCTATTCGGAAGGTGTAATACGGGTTGGGAAGCCCTCCAATTAGTTTTTTTGAAGTTCCGAGTACGATACCCACCCTATTCTTAGGAAGGGCCTCAAGGCTGTTAAAAGTTTTTCCTTCAGCCGACGAACTTATGATGAGATTACATAAAAATATAAGTAGAAAAAGGGATGCAACAAGCGCTCCACATATTTTGTAGTAGTTTTTTCTCATATAGTTCTATGTAGACCATAAATATAGTCAAAAGAAATCCACTTCGGCCTTTAGCAGATTAGCTCCTTTAGTTCTCTTTCAAGTTTTTGGATCTCGTTGTCGATAAGATTGTAGTTTTTTTGCTGTGCCGTCTCAAAAGTACCCAACAATTGGTTCACCTTGAACAGAATATTGCTTAAGCGTATATTGAAATTTCGGGCTTTCTCATATTTTTTGCCGTCTGAATGGGCGTAATAAGAAGATTGAAATCTATGTTTTAATTGGTATAGCTTTTCCAATAGGTGTTCCGTATGCTGTTCATATGTTTTCTTTTCAGGCCTGTTCGATGTTGGGGTGAAGTTTATGGACATATTGCTATAATTATGGGCGAGGCCCGGTTTGAAAAAATAGGCTTGCCGAATGAATACAGTAAATCGAGATACAGATAGTAACGTCAATAATTGCGAAACACACAGCTTTTTTCGACGAGTGGTGCAATTTTTTCTGTTTCATTGGCTGATTTTTGATAATACAATAATGATATTGACTTGCAATTTGCTTCGTTTTAAGGTTTAAAATAGAAAAAATAGGCCCTCGAGCATTTTTTTCCATTATGACTAGAGGTAATTGTATCATACTAAAATAAGAAAAATGAAAATAAGACGTAAGAAAAGACATCATTGATTTTATACGTTAAAACGACCACTATGCATTTCGTCGACAAAAGACTGTATATCAGCTATTTTAAATTTGTGTTATCGCGGTAATCCAAATAAATCGCTTAGGTTTAAAACAATTAACCCCACGAATTCTTACCTTTTATTTTTCCCATATTGCTTGGATTTTAGTAGTTGTTTGACCAAACCGACCTATTAAAAATGAAGCAGACCAAACCAAGTGTCTGGAGTGACGTTTTTCGTCATTTCGGAACGTTACCGATTACCCTATTATCTTCCCCCATCAATTTTATCCGGTATATCTACCGGTCGAGTACTCGTGCTCATTTTTCTCCCCCATTTATTTTTCTCCCCCATACCAACGAAGCTTACGCGCTTCGTCTTCAAAATCTGAATTCCAAATCAACTTTACACATTAGCGTATGAAAAAAATTACTCTCCTGACCGTATTGGTTTTGTTGACCACATTTACTTTTGGGCAGACCCCGTGTTCGCCTATTAGTACCTTAAACTGTGCAGAAATAGCATCTGAATTGCCCTTGAGCCTAAGTTTTGACGGTTCGGATGCGGGGGTTCTTAATTCCGGATTTACCATGGTAGATCCACCATCTTCCCGATTGGCGGCTGATGATCTTGGTGCCGATCCGAACGTGCCCGGACTCTTATCTGACCATATTTCGATTAGTGGCGGAAGCTTAAACCTTACGGCGACCAATGGGATAAATTATAGCCAACTCTCGGGGACTCCCAATAGTACGCTTACCAATTCCCAGATGAACGCCCTTGGCACCGGATTCCCCATAGGAAGTAATGTAATAGAGGTCTCCGCTACCATAGATCAACCCGATTTTACCGCTACGGCAGGTAATAAATCACAACAAGCGGGAATATGGTTGGGGCTAAATGAAGACAATTTTGTAAAATTGGTAGTCGTAAAAAGCTCTGCTACCGAGCAAAAAATACAGATGCTCCTAGAGCAGACCGATCCTGTAAATTCAGCTAATTTGATCCTGTCGGAATTCAATACTTCGGCCTTTGCGGCCAGTACGGTATCTTCCATAGGGTTCAAACTCGTGGTCGACCCTTCCGATAACTCGGTAAGGGGCTATTACAGTTTAGACGGGGGTGAAATGCTTCTGGTAACGGGGGTGGACGAATTTATGACGGCACCGACTTCATTTTTTGCCGGGGTCGACCATGACAACGATGGTGCAAGCGCGGCTTTGACCTATGCTGGAATCATGACCTCCACCAGAAGGGCGACCTCTGGAAACATGGTGGTTTCGTATAAGGATTTTTCTGTTGATGAAATCATCTTGGCCAATACGGAAACGGACATTTCAACTTTTGTACTCCTAGACGAAACAGGGGCTGCGCTAATAGATACCGAAGCACATACCATAAACATAGAAGTGGATAATACTTCTGACCTAACGGCCTTGGCTCCGCAGATTACACTTTCTTCAGGGGCCAATAGTACTCCGGCATCCGGAGTGCCCGTTGATTTCAGTAATGGTCCGGTTACCTATACCGTTACGGCGGAAGATGGCGCTACGACCCAAGATTGGTCGGTTATAGTGGTTAAGGAAGAACTTCCCTTTGAGGCACATATCAATTTTCAAGATAACCCTAGCGTGACCATTCCTCCAGCCGGATATCTGGCCGACTACGGAAAAGCTTTTGGAAATGCTGCCGTGACTTTAAATGACAATAGTTTTAACTATGGTTGGAAACTGGCCGCTTCAGGAAATCCTTTTGATGCTTCGGAGGAAGTTGCGGGCAACGCTACAGGGGTCGGTCGTATGCGTCTAGGGAATATATCGAATTATAATGCGGCTCCACTTCAGGAAAAATTGGAAGGGACCTTGGTCCATTTTCAAGGGGACAATATTTCAGGTTGGGGCAACACCCAGGCCCGAAAGAACGAACTGTTCTGGGAAATGGAAATTCCCAATGGGGTCTATGAGGTAACTATAGGACTTGGGGATAAGGCCGTGGGGAATACCGATAGTCGACACAGTGCTACCGTTGAAGGCTACTCCATTATTTCCGCTTTTGTTCCCGCTGAGCAGGAAGTACGTACTTCCACTATGGTGGTACAGGTATCCGATGGACTGTTGACAATTGACGGAACAGGTGGATTTAACTCCAAAATCACGCATATCGATGTGGTGGAAACTACCGCAAGCCCCGTAAACGGAATATTGGCCTTTACTCCGGCTACTGCCGACCAAACCATAGAAGCGGGGGAAAGCACAAGCTTTGTCGCCGAGTTGGCCGGTGCGGGTGCCGTTGATATTGGTTTGGCCATCAATGATAATATTGACGAAACCGCTAGTAACGGTTGGCTTACCCTTCCTGTAAAAAATGATATCGGATCATATGAATTTACTATGGACGGAACTTCCCTCTTAGTAGGGGATGTCCGAAATGCACAGGTTATTGCTACGGCAAAGGGTTTTGTTCCGGCCGTATTGGATATAGACTTGACGGTTACGTCGGTTGCGCCTTCATCATTTTCCTTTTTAGATGATTTTGATACCTATGCCCTGGGTAACTTACATGAGGTGGCACCTACGCAATGGCTCAAGGAGAAGCCCGTTGACGTGGCCATACCGGTTTTAGGGGAAGGAATTACCCCAAACACCACCCAGTCCCTTGATTTTTCCAATGGAGCCCATACGCACGACTTGATACCCTTAACGGAAGCCCCGATAACCTTGGAGGCCGACCAGCCGTTTTATTTTAGCACCTATTTTAAGGTGGGGAGCGTAAGCAACAGGGTCCGTACGGCTATTCTCATCGCTGATGATGTGCCTGGAGATCAATGGGTAAGGGAACAGGTGGCCAGTGATGGCAGTAGTGGCCTTATAGCCCGAATTGGCTTGGCAGGCCCCGGTTCCGATAACGGAAATTTACCGGTAGAATCTGATAAGACCTTCCAGTTCGTGGTAAAAGGCGAATGGGATGGAGCCGGTACCATTAACTATTCTTGGACCATTGAACCCAAGCTCGATTTGGCCCAGACGGTATGGACCGCGGCAGGAAGCCATACAGTAGAGGGAACCCCCAAGATCGATCGCTTGTTCATCAGTTCGGTGGGTACCAACGATGCTAAAATTGGAGGGATACGTCTCGCTTCGGATTATTCCGTAGTAGTGACCGAGGAATTGAATTCAGCTCCCCTTATGGAAGATCAAGTCTTTGCTATTGCGGAAGATGCTCCTGTGGGGACTTCCATTGCTACCCTAGTGGCTTCCGATTCGGATTCGGATCCCTTGACCTACGCGATTACCGCAGGTAACGATGCTGGAACCTTTGCCCTAGATCCCAACAATGGGGAACTGACTACCTTAACTCCCTTAGATGCCGAGACCGTGGCACAATATGTACTTACGGTCGAGGTCGGTGATGGAACGAATACCGTTTCTGCCCAAATCACGGTCAATGTTGACGACGTGGTTGAGGTCTCGCCCTGTAGCCCCTTGAGTTCGTTGCCTTGTGATCAATTGGAAGCATCACTGCCCTTAGCGCTCGACTTTACCACAGCCAATGGCAAGTTGTCCGACTCGGGCTTTACCATGGTGTTGGAACCGAGTGCCAGGTTGGCTTCTGATAACGGCCTTGCCGATGAAAATATTACCGGATACGCTCCCGGTCTTTTGGGACGGGATGCTTCCGGACTCTCAATAACAAGTACTAAAGGTATTTTTTACAGTCAGTTGCCCGCTCAGGGCACACCGAATAGTACGGAGACCAATTCACAAATGAATGCCTTGGGCCTTGGTTTGCCCCTACCGTCAACCGTATTCAGCGTATCGGCTACTCTCGAAAATCCCGATTTTTCCTTGAGTGCGGGAAATAATTCGCAACAGGCGGGTATTTGGTATGGGCTTGATGAGGATCATATCGTAAAATTAGCGGTCGCAAAAACGGGGAACACGACTAGGAAAGTCCAGCTACATTTAGAGAACATGGATGGGACTTCCTCCCAAACGGCCTACTTTGAATTGAATACGGGTAATTTGGCCTCAAATACGGGAGATATTAATCTGCGTATGGAATTTGATCCCGTAAATAATACGGTTTCGGGATATTATTCGCTTGATGGAGGAACCGAAGTCTTGGTCTCCCAAGGCGGAACGAACAGTTTATCCGTACCGGCCAGTTATTTTTCAGGAAGTACCTACGATACCGAAAATCCGGCACAGCTATTGAACTTTGCCGGAATATTCACCACGCACAGAAGAGCGGATGTAGACCAAAGCATTACGGCCCTGTTCAAGGATTTTGCCGTAGAAGGGGAGCCAGAGCCCTTAGTCCTTTCCTTCGATATCAACGAGTTGAATTTTAGCGGGGAACAGGGCTCCGATATCGCTACGCAGAGTGTTACCGTTTCTGCCAGCTCGGGTAATCCCACCTTTGTGCTTTCCGATGATCCCGATGCGGCTTCGTGGTTGATCTTGCCAACGGATCCGGTATTGGGCGAAATAGAATTTGAGGTTCGCTCGGATATTCCCGTAGGCTCTTACGGTACTACCGTTTTTGCAAGCGATCAACCTGATCTGGGCTATGCCAATGCGGAAATGACGATCAATTTGGAAATTACCGAAGCGGTCAATGATTTTGCGGTAAACATCAATTTTTCAGATCAGGTTACGGACGCTCCGGCAGGTTATGAAAAAGATGGGGGTGATGCCTATGCCGATAGGGGTAACGGTTTTTCTTATGGATGGTTGGATGCAAATACATCACAGCCCGCCGATTTATCCAAAAATGGAAGAAACAGGGCCGTCTCAGGGGTAAGCGACTTGAACAATACCCTGATACATATGCAATATGGGGATGTTTCCTCCAATGCATCCAATGGTTACCTGGCCGATGCCAAATGGGAAATTGAAGTGCCGAACGGTGATTATTTGGTAACGGTTTTCGTAGGTGACCCCGATGTCGATACTCCTGCATCCAATACTCCCGCCCATAGGATAAATGCCGAAGGGGTGACCTTGGTGAACGACTATGTGCCTACGGGTACGGCCGGTGCAAGTTCCAGGTTTACATCGGAAAGTGCCATAGTAAATGTTAGCGATAATAGACTCACCCTTGATCCCTTAGGTGGATCCGGTAAGAATACAAAAATCAATAGTGTGCAGATAGTGGCCACTTCCGTGGGTATACAGACCCCAAAGGTAGTCGGGATAACCCCACCTGAGGGGGCTACGGGGGTATCGGTGAGCACTAGTGTTTCCGCCAATAACCTCTTTCTTCCAAACTCCGATACCAATGGTAATGCGGGGGTTGACAATACGACCATCACCAACGCTACGGTACGCTTGTTTAAACAAGGGAGTACTACCCCTATTGGGGCCAGTGTTAATGGAACCGGTGGTGGCGATGCCATTAATTTGGTACCGAACCTCCCATTGGAGGCCAATACCGTTTATGTTTTTGAAATTGATGGGGTGTTGGATTTGGTAGGGGAACCTTTCGAATTCTTTACTTCTTCATTTACTACAGGTGATGGAAATACCGGACCGGTTACCGATTTGGACAACGTTTCATTTACCAATGCGGGCGTCGTGGGTTCAAATGGAAAATATTCGACCCTTACCATAGGACCTGATGACAAGTTGTACGGATTGGAAATCTCAGGGGATATTCACCGATGGAACATAGATACGGACGGAACCCTGACCGATGAGGAAGTACTTACGGCTTGGAAAACCGCTTATGGAGGAAGCCGCACTTCCGTGGGGCTTGTTTTTGATCCTGCGGCTACCTCGTCTAACTTGATCGCCTACGTTTCGCACGATTCGGGAGGCTTGAATAGCGCTCCGGACTGGGATGGAAAAATATCTAGACTCACTGGGGCCAACCTAGAAAACGAACAATTGCTGGTGACCGATTTACCTCGGTCTACCAAAGATCACTTAACCAATAGTC
This sequence comes from Zobellia galactanivorans, assembly GCF_000973105.1. NCBI lineage: Bacteria > Pseudomonadati > Bacteroidota > Flavobacteriia > Flavobacteriales > Flavobacteriaceae > Zobellia > Zobellia galactanivorans. The sequence goes on from NC_015844.1 coordinate 2,849,261, forward strand.
TCACGTTTAGACCCGGAGAACCCAATGTAATCTATTTTAACCAAGGGAGTAATAGTGCCGCAGGGAAACCCGATAACTCTTGGGGCAATAGGGAAGAAAGTTTATTGACGGCTGCAACGCTGAGGTTGGATCTTTCCCTTTTACCGGGTACTTTACCATTGAACGTAAGGACCACGAGGGATGCCATGGCGATAAACAACGTGGATGTCAATTCCCCGACCTTGGATGGCTTATACAATCCGTATTACGTAAATGCACCTTTAAAATTGTTCGCTACAGGTATTCGTAATGCCTACGATTTGGTATGGCATTCCAATGGACAATTGTACGTACCGGCGAACGGGACCGCAGGCGGTAGTAATGCTCCGGCATCTATTGATGGCACACGACGGCCCGATGGTTCGTTTTACGATCATAGCAACCCCTTGTATCCTGTTGTTCCCTTTTCAAACGGAAACAATGTACAGCGGGATTGGTTGTTCAGGATTAACCCTAATACCACTATGGGGTATTACGGACATCCGAATCCGTTCCGAGGTGAGTTTGTCTTAAACCGGGGCGATGCCGATGTTAGCAAATCTGCTTATGACAATGTGCAGCCAGACATAAACTATAGAGGAGCAGCCTTTGATTTTGAATTCAATAAATCGCCCAACGGGGTTATCGAATATCGGAGTAATGCCGAAAACGGAAACTTAAAAGGGGCCTTATTGGTGGTTCGGTACAGTGGGGGAAGTGATATCATCGCCTTGGTGCCCGACGGATCAGGAGGGGATATATCGACCTTTAAGGAGGGAATACCAGGGTTTACAGGTTTTCAAGACCCCCTAGATTTAGTGGAGGATACCTCTAACGGAAATATATATGTATCGGACTATGGAAGAAGCCAAATCGTATTGCTGAAACCTAGTAATCAGGCTTCGCCTACACCACTTATCGTATTGGATACGGAAAAGGTAACAGGTGATGCTATTTCCAATTCGGGATCATTCACGAGCGAGATTTTGCTTTCCAATTTGGGGAATGCCAGTTTGGTGGATGTCCAGGCCCAAATTTCAGGGGTGGACCAAGATCAGTTTTTGATTGTCGGTTTGCCGACCTCGATAAACGCTCAGAACTCGGCCTCGTTCCAGGTGCTGTTTACACCGACATCGAACGGACCTAAATCGGCGGAATTGACCTTGACGGGCAGCAATGCCGAACCCGTAGTCGTGCCATTGAACGGTCTGGGTAAAATGGGACTGGGAGGAAATAATGAGCCTTCATTGCAATGGATATTGGATACCCAGTTAGGCGATGGTGCCGTAAACGTGGGGGATACCGATCCGACGACCAACCTCATTAATTTACCGAATGGCAGCGGTTATAATGATATTTTAGGTGATGAGGTAGCCGTTCAAAAATTTGAAAGGGCCGTTGACGCCCCGGTTACCGTAGAGTTGTTGAGTGTGTACGGACCTACCAATACCACTCCGGTAGTGGCCTTTGGATGGTATGTCAGTGGTGATGTCAATACTACTTCGGAATTGTTTACGGTTTCCAATAGTCCCGCTAGTAATGGACAGACACTTAACCCACCAATCGTGGGGGCAACCGAATTTGACCCAGGCGCGGTGAGTTTTGGTTTCTATAGTCGATGGCCATTCTTTGGCGACCGACATTTGTTTAGCGAAGATGCCCTCAATACATTCGCCGATGCCATTCCGCATCATGTGCGGGTATATGAGCTTCCTGGGGAAGAGAATGCCTATATTATCGCTACGGAGGAACATATTTCCGGATTTGACTACCAAGATATTGTCGTCATTGTCAGAAATATCAAACCCTTTGACGATGCACCTAGCCTAGCTTGTTCCCCTATTAGTATTTTAGAATGTGACGAGCTTGAAGTAAGCTTGCCCTTTTCTTTGAATTTTGACGGGACCGAAGGCGGATTGGCCAATACAGGCTTTACCATGGTCGATAATCCCTCGGCAAGACTGGCGGTAGATGGCACTGCTTTCAATCCCAATGTTCCGGGGTACGAACCCGGTAGGATAAGCTTGTCCAATGGCAATCTGGTTCTAAATGCCGCAAATGGTATCGCCTATCTGCGTAATGGTCCAGGTGCCGGAACGAGCACAGATGTAAATTCACAGATCAATACCTTGGGGGTAGCCGTCGATGCCGATAGCTACGGAAGTTTTAGTATAGAAACCTCCTTGGTGAACCCGTATAGCGATGGCTCGAATAATTCGGAGCAGGCCGGGGTGTGGTTCGGTCTCGATGAGGATAACTATGTAAAGTTGGTGGCTTCTAATGGCAATAGGGTAGAATTACTGTCTGAATTAGATGGTCTTTCGTCGACTTCACAATCCATTAAAGCCGATGATATTACGGACTTACATTCGAGTAACGTAGGTCTGCGGTTATTCGTGGATGTTGAGAACAGTCTATTTGTTGGATACTACTCCTTGAACGGTGGAGCTGAGGTTGAAGTGGGTTCTTTGCCACTACCCTTGGGTTTTGTTGCCGGAAATTCTTCTTATGATAACTTGTCTTTCGCGGGTATCTTCAATACAAAACGAAGGGAAACCACTGCCAATGTAAATCATACTTTCGAACATTTTAGGATAGTTTCCGATGATGTGGTGGCCTTTGAGCCGGTTAAGATCAATTTTTCGCTTCCCGAAGACGTACCACCTTCAGGATATCTGGTAGATTCTGGTTTGGCGTATGCCGATCGCGGTAATGGATATAGCTACGGTTGGTTGGCTACTGACGGAACAACGGGCTTGGACCTCTCCGAAAGGGTTCGCAATAGAGCGGTTGCGGGAATCGACATTTTACGGAATACCCTAGTGCATATGCAGTATCAAAACGTAAAACCTGAGGGGCAAGAGGGAATTTGGGAAATGGAGGTACCCAATGGAAATTACACGGTGGCCGTAGGCGTAGGTGATCCTAATGTTGATGGTCAGGCGGGTACGGAACCTTTGCATACCATAAACATTGAAGGTGTCAATGCCATAAATAGGTATTCGCCTACTGGGGTCGAGGGCGCTTCTACTAGGTTCTCTTCGGGAGTGGCCAACGTCACGGTTACCGATGGTAGGCTTACCATAGATGCTTCCGGTGGTTTCAATACAAAATTGAACTCTTTGGAAATTACCCAAGGCAGTGGCGTTGTCCAACCGTATTTCGCCAATGTTAATCCCGCCGATAATGCCAACGATGTGAGAATCGAAGATTTTCAGATTAACGTTGAGGTTATCGTTCCTGATGATTATGAAATAGATAATAACACCCTTGCGGGCAATATTAATCTATTTGAGGTTACCGCAGGCGGAGATGTTATAGTGCCTTCCAATTCCAATGATACGGGAGGGGGAGACGCCATTACCTTGACCCCGATTCAAGATTTAAAGGAATTTACGACCTATCGCTTTGTTCTTACGAGTGACATAGAGGCAAACCGAAGGGGCGATTTAAATGATAGAATACCCTTCCGTGCTTTTGAATCTACATTTGAAACGGGCGAACTCGATGATGGAACCATACCTATTCGAGATTTGACAGGAGTTGAATTTACCAAGGTTTCGGGTGTGGCCAATTTAGGCCCCGGTGTAGATAACCAACGTTTTTCGAGTTTGGTGATCGGACCCGATGGTAAGCTATATGCCAGTACCATTGGCAACTTTAATTCAGATGGCCAAATTTATAGGTGGGATATGGCTATTGATGGCACTTTGAGCAATTTAGAGATTTTAAGTCCACCCTTACAAGGCTCGGCCCATCCTGAAACCGGCGCTAGGGGCAACGATGACCGATTGATCATTGGTTTGGCATTCGATCCAGCATCTACTGCCGATAATCTTGTAGCCTATGTAACCCATAGTAAGGCCTCTATTTCGGGTGGACCGGAGTGGGATGGCAAACTCTCGCGTTTGACTGGATCGGATTTGTCTACGGTAGAAGATCTTGTTATCCATTTGCCTAGGTCGGTAAACGATCACTTGACCAACAGTATAGCCTTTGATGACCAAGGCGATTTATATATCAGCCAAGGTAGTAACTCGGCAGGTGGTAGTCCCGATGGCAATTGGGGCAATAGGCCCGAACGCCTTTTGGCCGCGGCTATCTTAAAGTTGGAATTGGACAAATTGCCCAATAGCCTACCCTTGAGCGTGTATACTACCGATGATATTTCGGTGATCAATGCCGCTCCAAACGGTAGTCTGCAAATGAGTGATGCTACCTACAATCCGTATGCGACCAATTCCCCCTTGACCATATTCGCATCGGGTATTCGAAATGCCTATGATTTGGTATGGCATTCCAATGGTTGGTTATATGTGCCTACCAATGGAACCGCCGGTAACAATAATAGTTCGCCCAATTCGCCTTCAACTTCTGATTATCCGTTGGCAAGGCGTATCGATGGCTTGACCACAATACCCAATGCTCCTAAATTACTAGGCGGGGAAACACAAAAAGACTGGTTGTTCAAGACCAAGGGAGGGTCGTATCATGGCCACCCCAACCCTTACAGGGGCGAGTTTATCTTGAATCACGGTGGTATTTCATATAGTGGATTGCCCGGTCAGGTGGAGGCCTCCTATACCGATGTGGGCAAATACCCCGATGATTTGGCGCCAGATCCAAATTATCGTGAACCTGCATTTGATTTTGGAAAGAACAAATCGCCCAACGGAGCCATAGAATATAAGAGTGATGCCTTTGAAGGAAAATTACAGGGCCTTCTTATGGTAGTCCGTTTTAGCGGACAGGACGACTTATTGGTATTGGACCCCAAATCAAGCGGCGATATTGCCGAAGCCTATAGTAGTATTCCAGGACTTAGTGGTTTTGATGATCCATTGGATGTGGTGGAAGACCCCACAACAGGGAATATCTATATTTCGGAATACGACCGCGACAATAACGGAACTGCTCGATTGACCCTGCTAAGGGCGGCTACGCCGGCAAGCATGGGGCCATCCATAGTGGCTACTCCCGATGAGCTCATTTTTGAAGCGACAACGAACAACGAAGGAAGCAACACCGATACAAAAACTTTAGAGGTAAGCAATGACGGTAATGCCGTGCTAAATATTGCGAGTGCAAGCCTAACAGGTACTTTCGCAAGTCAATTCAGTGCTATTCAACCTTCGGGCGGCGTAACGCTAAACCCAGGGGAAAGTCAAATATATACTTTGACCTATACACCCAGTTTAGACGGAGCGGACTTAGGTTATCAAGATGCTGTACTTACTTTAGAAAGTGATGATACAGATACCCCCAGCCTTGAAATAGGGTTGCATGCCTTGAAAAAATCTGGTTTTGAAGGAGGTCAGGAACCTGCCTTGCAAGATGTTGTCGATGCTTTGGGAATCGGTATTTCGGTAGGATGGACGTCCTTGTCTAGCTCCACGGATCCTTCTCCTGTAGGTGATGAGGTAGAAGTGGAAAGATGGGTGAAGGCATCCGAGCAACCCGTTAAGGTTACTCCCGTTGGACGCTATTCCCCAAGGGAAGAATTGCCTTTCGGTTGGTATACCAACGATGGAACCGTGGTCACCCATGAAGTAGGGGTGCTGGCAGATGATATAGCAAATGCACAGACCCTATTTCCGCCCATTTCCTCAGGTACCGACACCTTTGATCCCCAAGGCGCGGTATTCGGATTCTACGTGGAATCGCAATCCTTTGGTAGGTTCAATTATACCGAAGATGCAATTAACACCGGTGGAGTGGCCCATAGGGTTAGGATATATCCCGTAAATGATAGGGAAGGAAATGCTGTTGAAAATAGCTACCTCATAGCTTTTGAGGATGCCTCCAATGGCGATTATCAAGATTATATGTTTATCATCGATAATGTAATTCCTTTCGAAAGTGGCGTATTGGCCTTGGATTTTGATAAGGAGGATATGAGTTTCTTTACTTCGATCAACCAAGAGAACGTGCCTTTACAATCGTTGACATTAAACGGAAACGGAGGGATTACCTCATCAGAAATAAATTTGGAAAGCACCGAGGAATGGGTTGTTCTTCCCGATACCTTTGAAATGGGTACGGCATTTGAAGTGGGTGTCGATGTTGCAGGTTTGCCCATCGGGTCTTATGAGGCTACGATCAGCGCTTCGGCGGCAAACTATGAAGGTGACGTTGTGAGTATTGCCTTGGAAATTACCAACGAGTTGGTCTATACCTATCAGTTCAATTTTCAAGATCCGGATGAATTGGAGGTATCCCCAGAGGGGTATATCGATGATGTCGGTGCACCTTATGGCGTACAAAATACCGTTCTCGGAGACCTTAACTATGGATGGGTAATACCAGGTACGCTTACCCCGGCCGATGCCGCGGCCAATGCAAGGAATAGAAATACGGGTACGAACGACGATGCCTTGGTAAAGACCTTTTCCATTGTAGGGCATAGGTCGGCCAATACCTATCCGCTCCGCGATTGGATAGTAGAGGTGCCTAATGGTATCTACTCAGTGAATATTGGTGTTGCCGGTGATCCCGATTATGCGGACAGCAACCATGTCTTAGATGTAAATGGGGTTGTTGTGGTCGATTATGATCAAGAAAGTATCGTTCCCGAGAGTTATGAAAGTTTTCAAAATACCGAACGGGTAGAGGTGACCGATGGTCTGCTGCGATTGTCTTTGGCTCCTGCCGGAGATAACGCCAAGGTGAGTTATATTCGGTTGGCCCCTGTTGATAGCTCCTTGTTGCCACCAACTATTTTGGCGACATTCAATGGAAATGAAAGAGCTACCGATGTGTTTAGGGGAGCGGTAAATATCGCTCTAGAGGCTACCGATGAAAGCGGAAGTGGAGGCATAGCCTTTATAGAATATGTGCTTGATGGAGCGCCGGTTGAAAGCTATACCGACGCGTTCGATATAGCCGACGAAGGAGACCATACCCTTGTCGTTACGGCCGAGGATAACAATGGCAATAGTTTTGCCAAGACGTACAACTTTACTATAGAAACCCCAACGGGTGCTTTGTTGGCCATAGAAAATATGACCAAGGTACCAGGTACCGATAGAGGTTTTCCGGCAGATGATTATTATACCTTTTATCGCTTGGGTAGTCCCGGCTCCGCTCAATTTCATGATACAAATGTCATGCGCTTGAATAATACGGGTACGGGTGATTTAGTCGTGACCGAAGTCAATATATCCGATGCCAACGACTATACGTTTGAATTACTCGATGCGAACGGGAACACGGCCCAATTGCCTATTACGATTCCGTCAGGAAGTTATGCCGATGTAGACATTACCTTTATAGCGACTACGGGAAGTGGCAACAATGGTATTTTTGTAGAAGATATTGAAATTGTTTCGAGTGCGGACAATGCGTTGAGCAGTACCGCCGTGCTTCACGGAGGTTACGCGCCCCAGCCTGAAGGAGGGGATGAAATCAATGCACAGGAAGTCTTCGATGCCTTTGGTTTCCAATCTAGCATGTTGAGTATTGTTAACGATGAGGGAAGTATTACCCCGCCCAATAACCTTGCCTACAGACCAAGCTCCAATTTTCCAATTGAGGCAAATATTGAGGCAGGCTATGAAGGAGATTTGATTTTGAGCGATGCCTTTGTTCAGGCAGATCCAAATCAACCGGTTATCGGTATTCAATTATCGGCCTTACACGGTACGGGTTCAAACGGAGCCCGATTTGTTGAGGTCGGTGGTACGGAAACCGTTGGTGGAATCAGTTTTTCCCATACGGGAAGCAACTACCAGACCTTATTGCCTAAGAATGGTTCGGGAGTAATTAGTTTTGATACTAGTAATTCGATTTCCGAGCCTTTTAGAATTGCGGTTGCCAATTACCTAACGACCGGAGGAAACAATATTTCAGGGAATAGACCTGACTTGTTGGGGGCTAGGGTTTACAAGGTAATCGACCACAATGGCAATATAGTTCCGAACGAATATATCGTATTACAAGATTTTGTTCAGAACGGTTGCGGTGCGGGATCGGCAAATTGTGATTGGAACGACAATACGTTCTATTTCATAAACATCCGTCCTCAGGCCATACCGACGGCGCAGCCCGACCAAGAGTATTTGGCCAATGTAGGGGAGGAGTTCAGCATAGATGTCGCCTCGTATTTTGACAAAGGATATGTGGGTAATGAGTTGACCGTAACAGCTACGGTAAACGGGGGAAGCCTTCCATCTTGGTTGACCTATAATGCCCAGGCCGCTACGGTTTCGGGTACAGCCCCTATAGATGCTACGGGTAGTGTGCCCGTGGTATTGAGCGCGGTAGACCTCAATGGTCTTACGGCTACCACAACCTTGACGGTCGCTATAAACGAAGCTCCGCTTGCCGTGGGTGATGATATAGAAACGACTCAAGATAAGGCCATTCTTTTGGAGGGCTTGTTGGCGAACGATACGGAACCTAATGGTCAGGCCATTACGATTGTTACCGTAGATACACCTCAAAATGGGGAAGCTGTGCTTCAAGGCGATGGGCTCTCTGTTTTGTATACGCCCGACGCAGGTTATGTCGGTTCCGATAGTTTTGAGTACACGATTGAAGATGAAACGGGACTTTCGGCTACGGCAACGGTTTCCATAACCGTTACCCCTCAGAATCAAGCTCCAGTAGCCATGCTTCAAAGTAGTGTACAGGAAGGGGAAGCTGCCTTGTATGTTGATTTTGTGGGGAGTGGGTCGACCGATGAAAATCCGGCTACCTTACGATACGAGTGGAATTTTGGAGATGGAACGGCAAATAGCACCGATCCTGATACGAGCCATACCTTTACCTCGGTTGGTGTTTACACAGTCGTCCTTACCGTTATAGATGATGGGAATTTAATAGGAACGGCATCGACGACGATTACGGTTTCGGCACCGCCTAATACAGGGCCGACCGCTATTGCCGCAGTCACGCCATTGAACGGGGCCAACTCCCTATCGTTTAATTTTGACGGTAGTGCATCGAACGATCCCGAAGGATCGCTCAGCTATCTTTGGGATTTTGGGGATGGAAATACGGCTACTACGGCTATCGTAAACCATTCTTATGCCTTGGCAGGTGTTTACGATGTTTCCTTGACGGTTACCGATGAAGGTGATTTGGTAGATGCGATTACCGTGCAGGTAGAGGCCAAAGAGGCTGTGGTATCTGACTTTGCCTTGAGGATTAACGTAGGTGGCCCAGAGCTTGTTTACCAAGGGGAAACCTTTGTACAGGATCAAGGCTTCGTTGGCGGTAAGGTATTTGAAAATGCCAATGCATTGGTGCCTGGGTTGTACCAGACGGAGCGTAGTGCTACCCCACCTGTATTTGACTATAACCTTCCCTTGGAAAATGGCACCTATGAGGTGACCCTGCACTTTGCTGAAATTTATTGGGGCGCTACAAGTGGAGGCTCCGGAGGCGTAGGGAAACGTGTCTTTGATGTTTCTTTGGAAGGAAGCACCGTACTTGATGATTTCGATATTAACCTTGTGTCAGGTCCGGAAACCCCAGTGGTGAGAACGTTCGAGGTTGTGGTACAAGACGGTGTTTTAAATATGCATTTTGATGCAGGGGGCACCAATGGTATCGATCAACCCAAACTATCGGGTATTGAGATATTAAGTAAAGATGACGCGGTTCTTCCTTGTGCATTGCCTGATACTTGGGCCAATAGCGATATAGGCTCGGTTCAAATAGCGGGAGAAACCTGTTTTGAGAACGGTCGATATGAGGTCACTGCTTCAGGTACCGATATTTGGGGCAGTGCCGATGAGTTCCATTACGTATACAGAGAGTTGACCGGTGACGGTGAAATCGTTGCACAAGTAATGAGTTTGGAAGCAACCAGTGTCTGGGCCAAAGCAGGGGTCATGATGAGAAATGATCTGGATGCCAATTCGGTTCTTGCCCAAATGGTCATTTCGCCTAACCCCAACAACTTAGGTGGGGTAGGGCATAGCTTCCAAGATCGTCCGGTCAAGGGTGCTGCAATGGGTAGTGCCAACTTTACAACGCCACAATCGGTTCCGGGAGGCTTCCCCCACTATGTGCGATTAGTGCGTTCGGGTAATACCTTTACCGGATATGTTTCTGAAACAAATGGAAATTGGACCCTCGTCGGATCGAAGGTCTTACCTATGGACGAAACTATCTTTGTAGGCCTGGCTACCACTTCCCATAACGATGATGAACTTACGACGGCAGTGTTCGAGAATGTAAGTGTTCAGGAAGAAACACAACAGAACCAGGCACCATACGCATCCATAGGGGTAAATGTTTCTACAGGAACGGCTCCTTTGGTCGTGAGTTTTGATGGCAATGGTTCTAGTGATGATAAAAATATTGTAAGCTATACTTGGAACTTTGGGGATGGAACGGCAAATGGTTCAGGAGCCCTTGTTGAACATACATTTACCAATGCAGGGAGTTTTGATGTTACCCTTACCGTTGCCGATGAGGAAGGTGAAGTTGGTGTGGATGTGGTGACTATCGTCGTTGAAGCAGCGAACGAGGCACCCGAGGCCGTGGCTACGGCTACGCCCTTAAATGGGGAGGCTCCTTTGGAGGTGAGTTTTTCAGGAAGCAATTCAACTGATGACGATGGTGCGGAAAACCTAAATTTCGCATGGTCGTTCGGAAACGGTGATACTTCATCGCTGGCCGATCCGGTCTATGTTTATAACACTGAAGGAACCTATACCGTAAGCTTAACGGTGACGGATTCAGAAGGACTTACCGATCTGGAAACCCTGACCGTGGTGGTCGAAGAGCCGGTAGTCGTGGGTGATTTTGCCTTGCGAATCAATGCGGGAGGCCCACAATTGACCCATAACGGAGAGGTCTACGTGGCGGACCGTGATTTTGTAGGAGGTAAATCTTATACGAATACCAGTGCCGAAGTACCTGAATTGTACAAGACCGAACGCAGTGCATTGCCTCCTAATTTTGGCTATGACATTCCGTTGGCAAACGGTGAATATCAGGTGACCTTGCATTTTGCAGAGATCTTTTGGGGCGCTACAGGTGGAAGAACGGGTGCTGTAGGAAAACGTGTGTTCGACGTGGTCATGGAAGGAAATACCATTTTGGACGATTACGATATCTTCGATGAAGTGGGACCACAGACCGTGGTGACCCGAACGTTTGACCTAACCCTTGTCGACGGCGTGCTAAACCTTGGTTTTGATGCCAATGCACCGGATGGGCTAAACGAGCCCAAGCTATCGGCCATTGAGATTGTTAGTGTAGGTGCCGTTAACGAAGCGCCGGTCGCTTTTGCCAGTGCAACGCCTTTAAATGGTGTGGCACCGCTAGAAGTGAACTTTAACGGTAGCGGTTCGATCGATGATGTGGAAGTGGTCTCCTATACATGGGACTTTAAAGATGGCGGTAGTTCTACACAAATGAATCCCGTTCATACCTTTGTTGATCCTGGTGTATATGAGGTCAGTCTGACCGTTGCCGATGCCCAAGGGAAGACCGATACACATACGGTCACCGTTCAGGTAGATGAGCCCGTTGTCAACGACTTTGCCTTACGGATCAATGCCGGTGGACCTGAAATGACCCATAACGGTCAGGTGTTTGCGGCCGACCAATACTTTGTGGGAGGCAAGGCGTATACCAATGCGAGTGCCAATGTACCCCAGTTGTATAAAACGGAACGCAGTGCCTTGCCACCGGTCTTTGCCTATGATATTCCCGTTCCGAACGGAAGCTATCAAGTGGTGCTTCATTTTGCCGAAATCTTTTGGGGCGCCCAAGGAGGGGCTTCGGGAGCAGTAGGCAGACGCGTCTTTGATGTAGAAATGGAAGGCACTAAAATACTCGACGATTTTGATATTATTGCAGAATCAGGTTCGGAGACCATAGTGATAAAAAGCTTTAATGCGACTATCGAGGATGGTCGGTTGAACTTGGTCTTCGATGCGGAAGGCAGCGATGGTAGAAACGAACCCAAACTGTCGGCCATTGAGATCATAGGAAGCGGCTCCGTACTTCAGTTCGATCCTGTAGTCCATGCCGGTGATGATATTGAAATCGATTTGTCAGCCAATGAAACCAGCTTGGTGGGAAGCGGCCATGATCCTGACGGTGGGGCCGTAAGTTACCAATGGTCTCAGGTTTCAGGACCGGATACGGCCATTATGACCAATAGCAATACACTGGAGTTACAGGCCGTTTTCTTGGTCGAAGGGGTATATGTACTGCGACTTACGGTTACGGATGATGAAGGCCGGACCGCTTTTGACGAGGTCGCTGTTACGGTCAATAACGATACCCAAGAAGAAGTTTGGTTAGAGGCGGAGTGTGGTGTGCTTGGTTCGGGATGGACCGTAGTCGAGGATTCCTCCCGGTCAGGTGGCAAATATGTGGTGCCACCCACAGGCTTTAACTCTTCCTCTGGAAGTATAGGGGCTGCGGTATTGACCTACAATGTTTCGGTAAGCGAAGGTACCTATGCTATTTTCGGACTCGTAAGGACGCCGTCAGGTGTCAACGATAGTTTCTGGATCCGTGTGAACAACGGGGCTTGGGTGCGATGGAACAGTATTCCCGCCAGTAATGAATTCGTATGGCACAGGGTACACCTTAATGAACAATTGAGCAAACCCCGAAGTTTTGAGCTTATAGAGGGTATCAATAAAATTGAAATTGGCCACAGGGAAGATGGTCTGGGGCTCGATAAATTGTTCTTGACCAAAACCGGCGACCTACCTTCCGGTCTTGGGGGTACGGCCTCGAATTGTGGAGGTAGTGGAAAAACGTTCGAAGAACAAATTATCGCAGGAAACCTAGAAGTAGAAGCAATAGCCGATACCCAGTTTTATAGCGAAAAGGTACCTAATGCAGTACATCTGTTTCCTAATCCCGCGGTAGTGCAAACCAAAATAAGGTTAGATAACCCGGAGGTCGAGATTGTACAGGTACGCATTCATGAAGCCTCGGGCCGATTGATCAGCGTACACCTGGGGGAAGCTCTGAAAACGGGTGAGGACGAATATGAATTGAACGTTTCCGGCTTGACGAACGGAGTGTATTTCCTCCGAATTGCCATAAGCGACGGAGAGGTGTTTGATCGTAAACTGATCGTTGACCACCGCTAAGCATGAAGTAAAAAAAGAAAAGGGAGCGATCAAATCGCTCCCTTTTTTTATTCCCTTATTTGTCCTTCGCCAAAGACATAGTATTTATTGGTTACCAACTGCTTGAGCCCCAATGGGCCGCGATGGTGCAATTTATCGGTGCTAATGGCCAATTCTGCGCCAACTCCCATTTGTCCGCCATCGGTAAAACGGGTAGAGGCATTTTGGTAGACGGCTGCACAATCTACCTGCTCCATAAACCGTAGGGCGGTTTCCTTGTTCTGTGTCATGATGGTCGCTGAATGTCCTCCGGAGTGTTCATTGATGGTTTCAATGGCATCCTCGGTTTTTTCTACGGTGCCGATGCAACATTTCAGGGCTAAAAACTCTTCTTTCCAAACCGATGTTTCGGGGATTAAAGCTTCGTCCTTCAATACTTTTTGCGCGCCTTCATCGACCAAAAGGCTTACCCCGTTTTCTTTTAGTACGTGTGCCAAGTCCATCATTTTTCGCGAAAAATCTTCAATATTGGTGTGGATAAGGATTTTGTCCAAGGCATTACACGCCGATATCTTGGCGGTTTTAGCATTTAATATGACCTGTAGGCTCATTTCCCAGTCGGCCTGCTCATCGACATACAAAAAATTATTGCCCCTTCCACTTACCAATACGGCACAGCTGGCGTGTTCCTTTACAAAAGCGATCAACCGTTCACCTCCCCTTGGGACGATCAGGTCGAGCTTTTGGTTTGGATTTTTCAAGAAGGCCCGGGTTTCTTCGCGGTTGAGGTTCAATAGTTGAATGTAATCGGTCGAAAGGTTGTTTTCCTTCAGGGCACGATGCCAAAAATCGACAAGTACGGTATTGCTGTGAAGCGCTTCCTTACCACCCTTTAAAAGAATTTTATTGTTCGCTTTGAAGGCTAGTACGGCCGCTTCGATCGTAACGTCGGGGCGTGATTCGTAAATGATCATTATAGTGCCAAAAGGCGCTGTTTTGTTGGTCACTTTTAAGCCGTTCGGTAATTCTTCCCCAGAAATATCCCTTCCTACGGGATCCTCTTGCGAACGTACCTTTTGTACCGCCGCGATCATTTCTTCTATTTTCTTGTCGTCTACGATCAGCCGCTCATAGAGGGCTTGGTCGTTTTTATTGAAAAGTTCCAGGTCTCTCTTGTTGGCTTCCAGTAGTTCCGTTCGGTTTTTGTCCAAAATGCGGACCATGGAATCCAGTACCTTGTTCTTTATATCCGTTGTAATCAGTTTCATTTATACTTCCTGTTTTTCGAGGGCCACTCGGGTCCCCACGTTTTTTCCGTCTATAATATCGATTATCGTACGGTCTTTTTTTCCGTTGGCGATATAGGTGGGTATGCTTTTGGCGGCGGCCTGCTGGGCATAGTCTAGTTTTGAGCCCATACCGCCCCTGCCTTCACCGGCAGCCTTGTTACTGTCTTTGATATAGGCTTCAAAATTGTCTTCCGGTCCTACATGTGGAATAAGGTCACTGTCTTCGGCATTCGGATGGCCAGTGTAAAGTCCGTCAATATCGGTGAGGATGATCAACTTATCCGCATTCATCAATTGTGCGATCAAACTGGCCAACTCGTCGTTATCTGAAAACATAGACATGGTAACGGATACCGCATCGTCTTCATTGGCTATGGGAATGACCCCTTCGGCTAACAGGCCTTCACAACACTTGATCATGTTCTGGCGGTGTACGCCCGGACTAAAATCGCGTTTGGTGGGCAGTACTTGGGCACATTTCATACCGTAATCATGAAAAATATTATAGTAAAGGCGCATCATTCGGGGTTGACCGATGGCCGAATATACCTGTCTTCTCTGGGTATCGTTTTCAATACTTGAATTGCCCAATACTTCCTTGCCCGCGATTACCGAACCTGAAGAGACCAAAATGGTGATGATGCCACGCTCATAGAGCTCGGCAATCTGTTCTACCAACCGGCGGAGTACGGGGCGTACGATACGATTGTCTTTATTGGTCATTACGTTGGTGCCGACCTTTATAACGATGAGTTCCTTATGCATAGTTCTCCTCTTTGCCTAATTCCACTGCGCGCTCAAAAGCTGCAAAAGCCGCTTCCTTGATCAGTTCGCTGACATTGTTGTCGTCCATCGAGTCTAGGGCCGCCTGTGTGGTACCTCCCTTACTGGCCACACGGTCCATCCAAGAATTAGGGCTAAGGTTGTTCTGGTTGAAGAGCTCAACGGCGCCAGTAAAGGTCTCGCTCACCAAAACACTCGATACTTCTTTCGAAAAGCCCATTTGTAGGGCGGCCTCCATCATGCTTTGCATAAAATAGAAGACATAGGCCGGGCCACTGCCCGATATGCCCGTAGAGGCGTCTATAAAGTTCTCGTCGCGTACCCTAATGGACTTTCCTGTGGTGTCGAGTAGGCTTTCCACGGTCAAAAGCTCTATTCTTGACACCTCCTTTGAAGAGGTGTAAGAGGTGAGTCCCTTGCCGACTTTGGCCGGTAAGTTGGGCATGGCGCGAACGATCTTGTTCAGGCCGGTATGTGTTTTTATGGCATCAATGGTAACGCCGGCCATAATGGAAATCAAGATTTGGTCGGAATGGACCAAAGGTTTAATGGTCTCGAACAAGGCGTTGGCGTGGTAGGGCTTTACCGCAATAAAGATGATGTCTGCTTGGGGCACACATTCTTCCAACTTTTTAAAGGCATCGAAATGCGCCATTTCATTTAGCTCTTTCAGTTTCTCTTCGGAACTGTCTAGCACCATAATGTTCTTTTTTTTGAGCAATTTAGATTTAGACATGCCTTCAGCATAGGTCAATCCCATATTTCCGGCTCCGATTACTAGTACTTTCATGAATTTGTTTTAAGGAGTTCTTGTGAATTTCTAAGTAAAGTCTTGTGGTTGTATTTAGATAAAGAGTTGACAGTCGTCGTAGTTCTTTATTTTTCCGTAATAGGTTTTACGGTATTTCTGCAGGGTGCTGATGGGCAGCCCCAAAAAGTAGCGTTTGATAGAAGTTACCCTTGTGGTCAGGGCCCCCATTTTTTCACTGTAGTGTTTTTCTGTTCTTGTTTTTCTTTTGATATATAATAACCTCATAAAATGTATTTAGCTTGTAACATATCATAATGAATAGCTATTACAAATATGAAATGTTAAGATTTTGTTATTGTAGTCTAAATAGATTTTTATCTTACTTAAAATGTAGGTTATTTCAATATATGTGTAGTTGTTTTACAGGAAAACACATGACAATGCTAATCTTGAAGTTTTAATAAATACGGTAGTTTTGAAAAAATATAAAACTTTTAGGGGCTTTTGTTTTGTAGGAAACAATCTTACAATTATGATGGTAAGGTTGCTATCGTTTTTTAATCATGCAGTTTCATTCTGATGAATCAACGATTGGAAGAATAAGTTTTGATCTATTTCCAAAGTGAGGAGAGCTTTGGGCGAAATAAACAGAGAAGGCTATTGTAAATTTACGATAGTAAAATATTGTATGCTGTATAATGGAAATAATTGTTATTAACACCTAGTCAAAGGATACGGTGGATTGGTCAATAGTTGTAAATAAGTCGAAATTCGCATAACGTCTTCCTATAGGACTGTATTCATGCGCTGAGCTAAAAGTTAGGACTGTTAATAACTATTGTATGGGCAGTACAATATTTGTAAATTTATAACAATAGTAGGATTATGGGTTTAGGCCACTATATCATTTTTCATATAGTACTCTCGTAAATGAATATTTGCGGATTTCATCCCCCCTATCCGTGAACAAATATATTTTTTGAAAAAATACAAATCAGTAGCGACACATCCGAGTAAGCAAGCCTCATAGTAAAATCTTTATTCTGTCTGAGTAATCTCCATCTGCATAAAGTTGCTCCTATTTTCAGGTGCGAAAAATTTTGAGTCTATGTTTATAACTTTATTCCGGTCCAACTACCACTATCTTCCTCTTTATTATTAGTCCAAAGTCCAGACCCAATTTCGTTTGCTAAATTTCCATTGAAATCTCCAACTACTTCAGATGTTCCGATTGTAGCGTTTGAAACTCCATTTTCGGAAACAACGCCAATTACCTGATATGAATTTGAGGATTGGATAGAAGTAAATGTTCCAATTGCAGTTTTGTTCGCATCAATTTGAATTGACCAATTCCCACTATCGACATTACCAGCATATTGTCCGCTCCAAGCCCCTTCAAGGACTAAGATTTCATCCTCCTCTTTTTTACATGAATTTAGGATACTAACACTTAAAAATACTAATGCGAAATATTTTGCTTTCATAGATTATTACTCTAAATAATGCGAATGGAATTTTTATTTTTTAAGCTATTGATTACAACAAATGGATAAGAACTCTAAGTTGTTAAGAATTATTTGAAAGATTACAATGCCTGTGCAATATTAACTGGGGAGTGTGCTCTATTGGAATCTGTGACTAAAGCCTTTTGCCTAAGACTAAGCCAAAATGGGGAATGGTATCACTATTGGAATCAAATTGAACGGCCCCCAAAAGACCTAGATAAAAACTATCTCCAATCTGAAAATTATAGTTTAGGCGAAGTGACGCTCCTACTGCAAAAGTTCTAGCGGGAGAGAACCTAATACTACTGCGAACGGGATATGGAAGGTCTGTCCCTGCTGGGTACAGGATTGAATCCAAGTCCATAAGCGAGGTAGCCTGATATCGAAATAAGGGTAGAATAGAAAGACCGAATCGCTGATTGGTTGTTTGTATAAAATTATATCTAATACCTGTGACAAGCTGAAAACCGGAAGTAACCGTATGCAATGTAGCATCAACCCTTTCGCCATCCGATAGTTCATAAAAAAGTGGAGTGTAGGGAGAATCGTTCAGAGTACCTTCGAAACCCAATTGCCAATAAAATTTATTTGAAAAATTCTTACCATAGTTGGTACCGAAATGATACCCAGGAATATCGCCTGTTCCATGTATACTGAGTCCAAATGAAAACTCCAAGTAAGATTTTGGCTCGTTCTGTCCGTGAAGAATGAATTGTGGAGCTAGAAAAAGAATTAAAATTAAATATATCCTCATAATTATTTACAGATTATCATCAGCTTTTGAGCTGACAGATTTGGTTCCGTACTTAATGCGGTAAAGTGGCTAAAGGTATTCTTTATCCATAATAAAATTATACTCTATTCCATAAAAGGTATGGGACAACCTTCTGGAATTTACAAAGAATTAAAATTTAAAAGTGTGTGGGTTAACCCACACACTTTTAATTATCATTTAGTTTCCTTCATACCTGATAAATTTCATCTTTCCAAGATCGTATCGTTTGTACCGATTATCTGAGAACTGAACAATTCTGGAACCTAAGTCATCATCCTCTCTTTTAGAAGAGACTTTAACGGTTGTACCCGGAAATGCAGGTTGAGCAGGAGTTGTGCTAGTAGCGGGTTTATAAGCGCTACCCGGTATGGAAATTGAGATCTCAGCTGTAGAGCCACCATCCTCTTCTATCCATTTTTCCACATTATAATCGCCTAGGTTATTTAAGTTCCAATTAAACAGGAATGACGCATTAAATTTTGTCCACTTATCATCCTTAAAATACTTCCGCTTAACTCTTCCAAAACTGGTCTCCGCTACTATTGTGCCAGCAGCTCCCTGTGTGCCAGCTACAACTTGCCTAAATTCAAGCTTACCCGAGAACCATGACTCGATTCCGTTCAAGTCGGTAACTTGAATCCATGCTCCATGCTCTGCCTCGCCGTTTACCCTACGGAATTTGGATTTTGCCGTAAGTGAGGTACCATTCTTTCCTGTAGTGAACGGCGGCACAGCTTTAGTATCGATTAGATCTTCTCCAATATTATCAAGTTCGGGGAGGTATTCAGCAGCACCAATAACATAAACATCATTTTCCCATGCATATTCTTCGTTAACATCAAACGCATATTCCAGCTCTCCTTCATCATTAAGCTTATAACCCGGGGCCGAGTAGTCGGCATTGTGGGCCCCTTTTAGCACAACAATCGGTTCGTTCATACTCTTAGCAACGTCAAAACCCTTATTGGATAGGGCTAAATCTTCCAAGGTTTCAGCTCTTGGGTAAAATATCATGGGAATTTCACTTTCGTCAAACGATTTAATTTTAGCCGACAGGGTTTTAATATTAGATGTTGATTTACCGAACTTGGAAGAGGTAGATAATTTTTTAGTCATATCATCTACATAGACCAAATAGTCATCACCTGCTTCGCTAAGCTCATGTGCATTTTCGTAAACATAACTTCTGAAATCTGAAGTTCTTGCCATTAAAAGAACTTCTTTAGCTAACTCGGCATAGGCTGTGATTTGTTTAGTATCAGTAAACTCATTGACGGCCAAACCCATAGTTCTACTTTCAATACTTGTATCCAGAACGGCAACATTTCCGTTAGTAATCGATGCTTCTTCCTTGGAACAGGAGAATAGTACTACCATAGATACAAACGATAAAAAAAATGTTTTTTTTTGACATAATTCGACCTTTTTTTTGATTAGAAATGTTGTTTAATCTTACAAACATATGTCTTTATTATGTTGTATTACGTAAAAAAACAGTTATCTCTTCATGAACAATAATTGCCGTGAAGAATGTGGTGTAATACCGTAATATCGTGGTTTAAATCCTCAGTTAATTTAACTGATATATTTCAAACACTTCTAAATTTTTCATTTTCATATAGTGTTAAACAAAATGATTATTCTAAGTGGGTATGATTACTAATCTCTTGGGTTTTGGCTTTGCTACATGAGAAGCAATGTTCTTTTTGGAATATTACAAAGAATAAAGGGGTGGCGTACATCGGGAAGAGTGTTTTTATAAAATCCCTAATTATTGATTAGATTTTAGTGATAAGGTCTTGGAGGGTTGTAAATTTTAAAGAATATATCGCTAAAAACCCAATTGTCGGTAAGAAGTCGGTAAGGATAAAACAAAAAAACCTTGAAAATCAGAAGATTAACAAGGGTTTAAGTACTCGAGACGGGACTTGAACCCGTACGGACTAATGTCCATTGGATTTTAAGTCCAACGTGTCTACCAATTCCACCACTCGAGCCGCTATTGGTAAAGTCTTTAACAAAAAAACGCCGACAAGCAGCGTTTATAATGTCGAGCAAAAGACAGGTGAAAGCGAAAAACGTGATTCGGACCCTTGACCTCTTGGTAGGTAAACCGGACCAATTTAAGGGGGGCATCGGTTTCTTGTTTTTTGATCGCTTTTTCACTGGTTTGCTTACAGCTTGATAAAGCGAATAGGGCTATCATAAAAAGACTGATAGGATAAAGCGTACTTTTTTTTGGCCACTTTGTGCGATTTGATTTTTGATTTCTTGCCATAGGTTTAGTTAAAGGCCTTTTTGATGTCATCTATGGTTACTCCGAATACTTGCTTTATTATGGGCGCCAAGCTATTTTCATTCCCTTCAATATGAAAGGTGTGTTGGATATGCGTTCCGCTCTCACCGGCCTTTAGTGCCAAGGCAGGGGAGGAGGTTTCCAGTTCGTAAAAAGGGCCGAGGGGCTTTTTGCCGGGAGCAGGGGCGCCGTCATTATAGGAATTGATTACATCTCCCGAGTAGGGTTCTTCCTGTATTTCCCACATCGAATTTACGTAATCGCTTATGCCCTCGGGTTTGTTGTACTTTAAAATGGTCAGTATTTTGTGTTCCGTATCATAAGAGCCCGCTATGTTTTTTGCGCGAAGGGGAGGTAGGCCTATCTTGCTCCGATACTGTCCGTCACCGCTAAAATAGAGAACATTTTCTCGAACAACCAATCGTTCTGGTGGGACTTTGCCAAAGTAGGTATCGTTTACGACTGCGCCCAATCGGTCTTCATTACCCGAGATATAGGGTATGACAATGGTTGTTTTAGGAGAAGGGTTGAACATGCCCAAGAGCCATATCGATACCAGTCCGGAATCTTTTTTCCAGTCCTCTTTTCCGGTGTTGGTTACGGTATTTGTGGTTTTATAGGCCACGGCCCTAGTTTCCCCCAATGTACCTATACCAAGTTCTTTCTGTATTTCTTCTGGGGATAAAAGTGTTATTTCACGTTCAATGCCCAAGTCGAATTGAAATCCTGAGTAATTGGTCAACGCGGCGTTTTTGGTAAATACCACCTTGTTCGGGGCACTGCTCTTTATATCGAAAGGTTCTAAGTCTATAAGCCTTGGAGTTTGCCAGTTTTCTAAGTTGAACTCATTTCCTTCCTTAAAAAACAGTGAATATTGCCCGCCTTCGGGGCCTAGCCAAAAACGTTCTTCTCCACCAAAGGCATTGATGTGCTCTAGGGTGTCTTGTGATTCAAAAAGTTCCCTATTGATCCATCCATAACTTCGTCCGTTTGGTCCTGATGAACTACTGGTCATTACTCGACCTTGTAGATTAGGGGCTAGGGCGACTTTGGACTTGCCCGATGGATCCGATAGTTCTATTATCGGGGTATAGGTTTTCATAAAGCTTAAATCATTCTCGTAAGGGGTAAAGGTTAGGGTATCTACGGCTTTGGGGACTTGGGTTTCTTTTTTCTCCGATTTACAGGCGGTCATGGCCATGATAAGGAGCAGGGGTATGAGGTACGGGTGGCTGATAGTTGTGTTCATGTTTATTATGTTGAGTTTTTATTATAGTTGGCTTCCCCACCAATTTGTATTGGGCTGCCAATCTGGAGATAACATCTTTTCGCGTTGTTTTTCCAATCGTGGCATCAAAATATTTCTATTGTTTTCCAGCTTTTGTTTCCATGCGGTTTCGTTCCATGAAGCGTCTTCTTCGGCATATTCGGTTTGCATAGCTTCCAGCCAGGCCAAGAGCTCTTCTTTCATTTCAAGTGTCAGGATTTCCTTTTCAGTCGAGCGGTCCTTGGTTTCTCCCAAATCCGTATCTAAATCATAAAGTTCCGTGTGGCCGTCTTCCCAATAATGAATGATTTTCCAGCTTCCCTTTCGCATGATGGAAACGGGCTCCCCTCCTTGATTGCCGTAATGCGGATAGTGCCAATACAAAGGTCTTTCGGCAATGCGCCCTCCTTTTAGCAGTGGCTCAAGGCTTACCCCATCTGCGTGGTGTTCGGGCTGAAGGGGAATATCGGCTAAATCTAGAAGGGTGGGGAATAGGTCGGCACCGGAAACGGGTACCTGGTTGTGGGTTCCTTTTTGTGACATCCACGGCACATAGATAAAATAGGGCACGCGCAATCCGCCTTCCCATTGATAGCCTTTACCCCCGCGAAGATCGAGTTGATTGGTAGAAAAATTATCCCCCGAGGTAACTCCTCCATTATCGGAAGTAAAGACCACTATGGTGTTTTTGTCGAGGTCGAGGTCCCTTAAAGTTTGTAGAACACTGCCAACGGCCTCATCTACTTGCTCTATCAAACCTGCATATACGGGATTGTCTTGGTATTTTCTGGCCGGTAATACCCGTTCCATTTCAAAACCTGTTTCGGCAATGCCCATACGTTCGGCCTTGTCCCTGTACTTTTTCCATTTGGCCTGTGTGGTCTGTATAGGGGAGTGAACGGCGTAAAATGAGAGATAGGCTAGAAATGTTGAGTCTTTTTGTTCCCTAATAAACGTTGAGGTTTCCTTTGCGAGCTTCATAGAAAGCGACATCCCTTTTTCCTCGGGATAGTCCATCATTTGCGGATTGTTGAAAGGGGAGAAATAGCCTCCGCTATAGGGGCCGCCTTTCTCATACCCGCCTTGGTTGATGTCAAACCCATGGTCTGTGGGCAAGGAGTGGTCCGCTTTGCTTCCTAAGTGCCATTTTCCCGCGAAAAAAGTGGTGTATCCATTATCCTTTAAAACTTCGGGCAGAATAACATCTTCTCGGTGTAAGTGATGTTTGTATTCCGGAGGCAGCAATTTGGTATGTCGGTTGAGCTCTTTCCAAGCCTGTCCTGATTTGGCCCCTTCGTATTGGGTGAGCCCGTGTCTTGCCGTAAACTGTCCGTTCAACAAACTCGCCCGGGATGGACTACAAACGGCGCAGGTGGCATACCCATTGGTGAAAATAGTACCCGACCTTGCCAGACTATCAATATTGGGGGTTTCGTAAAAGGGGCTTCCCATAACGCTCAAATCGGTATAGCCCAAATCGTCGACCACAATAAAAAGGATATTCGGTTTTTTATTTGGTACAAGGCTTTGTTTTTGGTTTCCACAGGAAACTAAACACGCTGTGCCAAGGCAAGCTAAAATACTATTTATGGTACTTGTTCTCATTGTCATTTTTTACTTCTTACTTGGTCTGATCCACATACAATGCCCACCGCCGGGTGCTATTTTTGCATTGATAACATCTCCTTTTTTTACGCTTCCCCTTCGTACCTGATAGGCTTCCGGCTTGGTCTTAAAGTGAGTCGCATCGGTATCTTCATAATAGGTAATATCATACGCCTTTCCAGCTTCCAGAAAATCCAAGACAATAGGTAACTCGCCTCCTGGTTCATTATAAACAGAACCGATAAACCAAGACGCGTTATGTCGTCTTGCCGTAGAGATGTAAGCATCCATTTTGGCGTGGAGTATTTTGGTCTCGTCCCATTGTCCTATGGGCATTTCCTTAATAAATTCAAACAGGTCGCTTTTTTCGGTGTAGGCTTCCGGGGCATCTGGAATGCACACAAGCCCGCTAAAAATAATCAAGGTTCTGGCTGCTTCCGCAGTGACCGTGGTATTTAGATTTTTGGCTTTCGGGCCTTTTTCCCTTTCCCCAGTATTGACTCCGGTGATATCGAATACACCATTGTTCATATCCAAGGGGCCTTGCAAGGCGTTTATCAATGCCATGCGAATAAAGGCTTGTGGGGTGAAGGCCCGTCTAGAGTCTTGTTGGGCGTGGCAATATTCCCTTGTAATGGCATTCGGGTAGGTTCGGGTAACCCCGGTAAACGGCACCGGACTATCGTGAAAGTCGATTAAAAGTTCACTTTCTGCACTTTTTTTAATGGCCTCCCTTGTAAAGGAAACATTGCTTCCCATAAAGCCGTATTTAATTCCTTTGGCGCCCAATTCTTGATAATACGGGAAAAGTGCGGCATCTCCGTAATCTCCTTGGCGTCTGTCATAATACAACAATACGGACACTCCTTTCTCTTTTGCATAGTCCATTACCTTTTGCAAATCGAGTTTGTCTGACATTTCAATTTGTCCTTTGGAAACATCGGTATACCAAGCATCATCGATCATGAAATATTCAATACCGTTCTCTGCGGCAAAATCGATAAACCGTAAGTAGCTTTCCGTGTCTATTCCGTAAGTAAATCCATCTGCTGCGGTATATCCGTGCACACGCCAATCCCATACCGTTTTTCCGGGCTTGATCCATGAAGTATCTTCGAGCGCCAGTGGTGCGGCTACATTTTGTGGAATGGTGTTGGTGAGCAAGTCACCTATGTTTTCTTCTATGAGAACCAAGCGCCAAGGGGTTGTCAGTTTGCTTCCTTCGGAAGTAAATTCGTTATTGGAAATGAGTTTCCCTTTTTTCTTATCGTATTCAAAATCGATTACGGAAAAACCGGGAGCGCTTACCAAATCTGATTCGAGAAGCGATATGTATTTGCTTTGATCGGTCTCTATTACCAAAGGTACTTTCCAGCGGTAAGGAATAGAATCCATTCGCTCCAAATCACTCAAAACAATAGGGCCAATCGGCATACTTTCCCCGGCCGGCATATAGATTTTGTCGGAAGCGGAGAGTCCATATTCCATGTAAAAGGCAGGTTTTTTAGCTATAGGATATTTATCGGTCATAAAACGGAAGGCACTGCCGCCATCATAGGCACGAATATATAGGGTAGCCGGAACACCTTCATAATCTAGGGACACCTCTAGCTCGTTATACGTGTCTTGAATTTTACTGAACTGCCCCCAAACCGGACTCCAGGTATTAGAGAAGGAAGTAATCTTGGTGTCCGTTACTTTTACTTTTGTATTCGGAAAAATCGACAACGCTGAATTTTCAAGTGTTTGTTGTCCATTTTGGAAGATAGAATAACTTAAAATACCATCGGTATGGGCAAGTGTGAGTTCAATCGATTGGTCCGGGGATTTTAGGATATAAGTATGGGAAGGCACTTTACATGCCTTTGATAGGCTTGCAACGAAGAAGATCCAACCAATTATAAGCCATTTTTTGTTTTTCATAGATAGGACTTAAAGCGTTACTTGGTTACGATTCCTTCAATTTGCTTCCAGCCCTCCATGCCATCGTTCTTCTGCTTTACGCCAGGGGTACTCCGCCCGTCCAATATTATTTTTTTAAGGGCTTTTTTTAGCTCTTTGGCTTTTTTAGGATTGTCCTCGATCCGGTTTTTGGTTTCACCGATATCGTCTTTTAAATTGTATAACTGCATATCGGGTAAATCAAGCTTCTCTTTTTCTATATCCTGCGGTCTAGGATAGCTCCAACCACCAGAGCCTGGGCAAACACTCAGTTTCCAGTCACCTTGTCGAATGGCAAAAGACCCATTAATGGAGTGGTGGACTATATATTCACGAATGTCTTTATCCTTAGTGCCTTTGATCAAAGAAAGCATGCTGTAGCTATCTTCCGCTTCCGTATCCGGAATTTCGTAGCCGGTTAGCTCTGCGCAGGTCGCAAAGAAGTCCGTCGTGCAGATAAGCTTGTCGGAACTTGCGTTCTTCAACCCTTTGCTTGGCCATTCTACGATAAAGGGTACGCGGTGTCCGCCTTCAAAGATATCCGCTTTGGTTCCCCTAAAAACATAACTGGGGTCATGGTCAACCTTTTCAAGCTCTTTAAAGTCGGCTTTTGGCGAACACCCGTTATCACTGGTAAATACCAATAGCGTGTTTTCTGAAATGCCTTGACTTTTTAGGGTTTCCCGTATTTGGCGTACCACATCATCTACTTGCATTACAAAATCTCCGTACATATTGGTATTGCTTTTACCTAAAAATTCAGTGGTCGGTAGAATTGGGGTGTGTGGGGCAGGTAAGGGGAAGTATAAAAAGAAAGGCGAGCTGTCTTTTGCGTTCTTCTCTATATAACCTACGGCTTTGTCCGTTAGATCTTGTAGTACCGTGGCATGTACAAAATCGTCTGAAGTAAGTCCTTTTCTCCAAATCCCCTTGTCGTCTACGGATACAGTGGTTTTCGTCGGCACCATGGTGGGCCTATCGTTTTCGATATAGACGTATGGGGCCATATCCAAAGAACCACAGAATCCGAACGAATAATCAAAGCCGTGGGTAGAAGGCCCATTTTTTACAGGGACGGAAAAATCAACCTTTGGGTTTACATTCAGTTTGTCATGCTCTAAGTTGGCATTTTCGTCCTCGATCGCCCAATCCCAACCAAGATGCCATTTTCCGATATAAGCGGTGGTATAACCTTGGGTTTTTAGCATTTCGGCCACGGTCGTGCGCTCTTGTTTGATCAAAGATTTTGAATACCCGCTTAAAACGAAACTTTTTAGGGAGCTACGCCAATTATAGCGCCCCGTTAAAATGCCGTATCGGGTTGGGGAGCACACTGCGGATGAGGTATGTGCGTCAGTGAACTTGATGCCATTGGCGGCCATGGTGTCGAGGTTTGGTGTCGCGATTTTGCCTTTTGGATTAAAGCTTTTAACATCGCCATAGCCCAAATCATCGGCAAGGATATATATGATATTAGGACGGTCGACTTTTTGGTTTTTATCTTGACCGAAACTGGGGCCGCAAGCTAGAAACGTATAGGATAAAAGGAGTAGGAGGGTGGTAGGTTTGTTGGTGAGCATCTTCTTTGTTAGTTTGTTTTTTTTATAATTATTCAATATTGCCAACTAACTTAAGAAAACTTATATAGTACTAGGGTTAAAAAGGTAGGAATAATGCATTGGGTTTGCGAAAAACTTGAATAAATCGAAATATTAGGGGGTAGATAAATGAAAGCTTGATGGTTTGTTGTTTAAGGTATTCATTATCTATTAAGGAAAACGAATGGTCTTAAAGTTTTTTACATGTGTGGGAACCTACAAAAGGAAGAAAACGCTAAGCTTTTGTATAGCTATTCCGTGTTTAAAATGATTGGCAAGTTTCAGTCGTTTAGAAAAAAACCTTGAAAATCCGAAGATTGACAAGGTTTTTAGTTGATTAGAGCAAAAGGTTGGTTCGTGACCTTATTGATAGATCCTTACATAGTCTATTTCAAAAATATCATCTGTGAAATTCTCGGGGATATCACCGCCCAGGGTTCCGCCCATGGCAATGTTCAACAGTAGGTAATGCGGGGCGTTATATGGCGTGTTCTGAGAGTTTTTCAATTCGTAAACAAGGGTGTCGTCTAGAAATACTTTCATTGCGGAGGCGTTCCATTCTAGGGAATAAACGTGGAATGAACCGGAGGCGTTTGTTATGGGGGTGGTGCCACCTAAATTCTGGTATTCATCAGAGTTAAGATCGGACCAATGAAAATGGGCAATAGTACTTTCCTTGTCCCAGCCGTTTTGTTCCAGAATGTCAATTTCGCCGCATGCGGGCCATTCGGCGTTGCCATATTGTTCGCCAAAATAGTTTCCGGTTTCATTTGAGTTGGCACCCAAAGTCCAGATGGCGGGCCATGTGCCTTTTTTACTTGGTAGTTTTGCCCTCACTTCAACTTTTCCATAAGTAAAGGCGAATTTTGAATTCAGCCTGGCCGAAGTGTAATCTTTTGTAGAGCCCTCAAAGGTATACTTCTCTTTTATGGCCCTTATTTTTAATGTGCCATCGCTTACAAATGAATTTTCACTACGATTTGTGTAATGCTGTAATTCGTTATTATGCCAGCTGCCATTATTCGGGGGGATCACCTGATAGTGCCATTTTTCCGGGTCGGGTTTTCCTTCGTATTCAAACTCGTCTGAAAACACTAAGGTATTAAAGGCTTCATTCGACTTATATACTTCTACATTGAAGGTCTCGTTAATGAATTCGCCCGTAGGGGAATAGGCCCAAACCACTATCGTGTAGGGGTGGGTGCCCTCTTCTGTAAATGTATGGGTGGTGGAACCATCCGTGCTGTCTTCTACATCACCATTTTCGAACCTGAAGGCATATCTCACCGCATTTGAGGCTGAGGCCGAAACCTCTACGATTCCGGAACCATTACCATTTGGGTGGGCGTCATCTGTACCTACAAGGGTGATGTCTACCTTCAAATCAGTAGGTTTTAGATCCTGTCCTGAATCCGTAGAACTGCAAGAAAGTGCAACTAGAAGTATAGAGAGTGATAGGTTTAGGTAGTTTATCATAATCATTCGGTAAAAGGGCGTTTTTCGATTAATTTTCATGATATTTTTTTCTGGTTATAGCAGTTTTCTATGAAAACCTTTCGAATAACTACCACAGGATTTAAGTTGCTGATTTATTTGTGAAAGTATACATTGTCAATAAATAGGGTGGCAGATCCAACGGGTTGTGCCGCATAGATGAGCTGGGCGATATTGCCTTTGGTGGTTAAGCCCGTAAAGTCGGACAAGGGTATGTCAAGCGATATCCAAGTGTTCTGTTCCGGATTGGCAATGGTAATTTCATGTTCTACGTCGTCGCCTCCGTCATAAGCTCCATTGGCGCCAAAGTCTACAAGTTTAATCCGTATTTCGGTGGCATCGGCCGTCCAGATATCCGTATGAAAATGGGTCATGCTACCGGCGTCGATTTGATTGTTTACGGTTTCTATTCCCACAAAGTTGAGGTCGCTGTACTTTTTCGTTGCATTGCCATCGATGTCGATTTCTTCAAGGGCAGCCTCCGACCAATCGGTCCTCCAAGTATCTACGGGTATATTGGTATAGGTGTCGCTAAAGAGGGAAATTACATCGGTATCGGGAGTTAGGGGAGTAGGGGCTGCCGCTGTTGGGTCGGTAGCCGGCGGGTTATAAAAATAGATGTTGTCGAGGTAAATGGTGCCATTGCCATCGAACTTTAATTGAATAATATCCGTAAGGTCTACAACACTTGAAAAATGACTTAGGGGAATGTCTACACTGTTCCATTGACCTGTGCTGATTTCAAAGGCATAGGCCGTTTCAGCTGGGCCGGAGCTGATGAGGTAGCCGTTCAGTTCGCTTGAGTCGTCCGTCCAATAATCGATATGGAGCATGGTCATTTCCGAAGCATCTATGGGCGCGGCGAATTGGGTGCCTTGATAGTTCAGGTTTTCGTATTTTAAAACGGCATCGCCTGCTATCTCTATTTCCGAAACAGCGGTGGCTTGGCCCCAGTCGGGGTTAAAATTGGTATCCGCTACGTTAGTATAGGCGTCGCTGAATAGGGAAATAACCTCGGTTTCGGCCACAGTCGGTGTAGGGGCTGCCATGGTGGGTTCCCCGGTTTCGGTAGGTTCTTCGATAACACTTCCTTCGCCCATTACGATATTGTCGAAATAATGGGTGGTAGGGGCGGTCTTCTCCCCTGAAAAATCAAAGAAAAGCACCATTCTATCGTATTTGTCGGTGTCGCTTGCGGAAAAAGTAAAGGAGAGTTCCTCCCATTCATTGGCGGTAGTCGTTTCTGATTGTACTTCTTTGTTGATAGTACCGTCGGAACTGTCTTCAAGTTTTAAAAGCACAATTTGTTCTGCAGCAGGGGCGTATACCATGAGCTTTATCGTCTGAAGCCCTGAGAAATCAATTTTTCCGGATAAGTCAAAAAATAGTCCGGCCCAAGATTCGACTCCTTCCGTTTGAGTGTATGCTGCTACCCTATCTGAAGTATTGATCCCCGAAGCATCTGGGTTTTCGGTAAATTCAAGGGAAAGTGAACCGTCTTTTTCACCGAAAAAGGAAATATCGGGTCCCTCGCATTCAAAATCCAATCCTTTTGAGATATCGGGTAAGACCGTTTTGAAAGTACATTCTTCGGTAACGGGCTCAGGCTTCGGAGCCACATAGGCCGAAGGCGGTGGTGTATCATCTTCCATTTCACAAGAAAGATTAACGACCGACAATGCCCCTATAAAAATTAGTGGCCAAAGAATTGAGGTACGTGGGACTCTTATATTTGTTCTGTATTTTTTCATAATTCAATGTTTTAATTATGTTAGGCCATTTTAGTTGTATCCATCGTTTTGAGGGTAGTTAGGACCGAGTAAATCCATCTGTTCTTGTGGAATAGGCCAATTTTGCATGTACTCCCTGAGTATCGTTTTGGGGTTTCCTTCGGGGTACGACTCGTTCATATTGTCGTTGTTCATATGGTCGAGCAAGAACTCGTACAATTTGCCGGTTCTTTTGAGGGTATACCAGCGTTGTCCCTCAAAACCGAGTTCACGCGCCCTTTCATCGAGTACGGTTTGCAGGTCGATAGAGCTGGCCGGAGCGGCGTTCGCCCTTGTCCTAACGGTATTTAAATAATCGAGGGCCTTGGCATTGTTGCCTAACATCATTTGGGCCTCTGCTGCGATTAAATAGGTCTCGGCCAATCTGTAGACCATAATGTTTTTATAGTGGTTTCGGTCGGTGGGTTCGACCGTTTCATCGAAGAATTTAAGAACACCGGGATTTTGTCGTCTGTAGTACAGCATAAATTCGTTCTGGTCGGTTTCGCTGTTTTCATATAGATCGAGGGGATCGCCTAATTCCTTACCTTCAGGAAGTGCGCTTTCATCATTATAGGCATAGTTAAATATGTAATAGGTGTTGTTTTTTCTATCGTCGTTGGGATCTTCGTTAAGTAGGTCGATCATGTAGCTGTTCAATGAAATAAAGCCCGCTCCGGAACCGCCGTTTTCTACCGATTGTATCAAACCGGGCGCATCGGCGTATGACGCCACCATGTTCCAGTTCATAATATGCGGACCGCCACCGCCGATGGTTTCTTTTTCA
Organism: Zobellia galactanivorans; assembly: GCF_000973105.1. Classification (NCBI taxonomy): domain Bacteria; kingdom Pseudomonadati; phylum Bacteroidota; class Flavobacteriia; order Flavobacteriales; family Flavobacteriaceae; genus Zobellia; species Zobellia galactanivorans. Next base: position 2,880,191 of record NC_015844.1, read on the forward strand.
AAATTGATGGCGAACAAGGTTTCTACGTGGTCGAGCTCCCCTGCAAAAACGTCTTTGGTGGTGGGGGCCAGGCTGTAGTTTCCACTGTTCAATACCGCTTCTGTTTGGTCGGCGGCCTCGCTCCAATCGTTTTCCCACATGGCTACTTTGGCCCTGAGGTGCCTTGCCGCACCTTGGTTCCATCTTCCGAATTGCTCGGTAAAATAATCAAGGTTTTCGATTGCGAAATCGAGGTCTGACCTGAGTAAGGCGAATATTTCATCTACTGATGATTTGTCTTGGGGTACGTCAAAAGCGTTTTCGGGGGTAGTCGGCTCGGTAGTGATATAGATGTTGTTGAATAAGCGGTAAAGTGTAAAATATGCTTGCGCCCGCATACATTTGGCCTCGGCCAAAATTTGGTTTTTGAGGCTAATGTCGATGTCGTCGAGTTCTTCGGCCCCTTTGATAATGGCATTTGCCCTATCTACAACCTTGTAATTGCGAACCCAATAGGCGCTTATACCTGCCGTAGTTCCGTAGTCGCCAAGGCTGGCTCCCCACAACAGTCTACTGTAAAGGGATACCTCACCGGTTATGCCTACGCCCAGATCGCTTTTGGCTTGAGGAATCAAGGGAATGGTTCCGTTCAAGCTTAGGTCTTGGTAGATTTCACGATTGAGCGTGTAAAGTCCGACTACGGCCGATTCAAGACCTTCAGGGGTAGAATAGAGAAAATCGACCGATGTGTCGGACAGTAATTTATCCTCTAATAAATCATCATCGCAAGAGCTCGATAGGGCAACGGCAATGACTAGAGTAAAAAGTCTTTTTAACAATATGTAACTATTTGTATTTTTCATAACAGTATTTTAAAATCCTAGTTTGACGCCAAGTGTGATGTTTCTCGTCTCGGGAAATGCCGTGCCCGAATCGGTGAGGGGGTTCTGTTCCGGACTATACGACCTAAAATCGGTTAACGTCAGTAAATTGGTGCCGGTCAAATAAATTTTCGCTCTTTGAAACCCCGTTTTTGAAAATAGATCTTTTGGAAAGGTATATCCGAGCGTCAAGGTTCTTAGCCTTACGTACGAGGCATCCCTTACTGCAAAGGAATACAGGTGTAGATGGGTGTCGGGTTTCGGCCTTGGGTATTCGGTCGAAGGGTATTCGGGGGTGTAGTATTTGGCTCGAATACCATTAATGGATCCCTTCCATAATTCGCCATTGGCAAGAACGGTGTTCAGTTTGGTCGCTCCTTGTACAATATAGAGGTCGGCAAAAAGATCAAAATTCTTATAGGTAATCGTATTGGTGATGGATCCGTACCAATCGGGGTCGGCATTGATAAAAACATTGTCCCTATTATCGATCTGGCCATTGCCATCTTGGTCTACGACCCTGACGTCTCCGGGCTGCGCCAAAGGGTTGCCCGAACTTGCGATATCATCGCCTTCTTGATAGATGCCGTCGTATTGTGGTAGCCAAATATTGTTGATGGATTGGCCTACTGATAGGCGCCTGCCGTAGGTGTCGGTAATATCGATCGGGTCGCCGTTTTCATCCAATTCGCCCGTAAGGGAAATGATCTCGTTTTTGTTCTTCGAAAAAACGGTTCCGAGCGACCATCTGAACTCTTCTTTTCTAATGATATTTGTCGTTAAGGAAGCTTCGAGCCCCCTGTTTTCCAGTTCGCCCACATTGAAGCGAATTACATTGTACCCCGTCGTTCCGGCAATGGACCTGTCGAGCAACAGGTCGGTGGTGTTGGCTTTGTAATACTCTAAAGTACCTTCGAATAGATTGTTGAAGAGTCTAAAATCGACACCTGCGTTCAAGGTTGTTGTGGTCTCCCATTTTAAATCGGGATTGGGCAGGCGTGAGGAGGCGGTAGCTCCGGCAACGGTCCTGTCACCAAATATATAAGGAAGATCGTCTGCCACACCCAACGATTCGAGTGAATTGATACCTTGGTTACCTGTGGCCCCGTAACTTACCCTGAGCTTCATTTCATCTATGGCCTTGATATTTTCCATAAAAGGTTCGCTGTGCATTTTCCAGGCCACTGATACCGCAGGAAAGAACCCCCACTTGTTGTTTTCGGCAAAAACCGAGGCTCCATCGGCACGGGCAGTGGCCTCTAGAAGGTAGCGGTCTAGATAGCCATACCTTACCCGGCCTAGAAAAGAAAGCAGCCTTCTTTGTGAAACACTTCTTTCACTATTAAGCAAAGTGGTTGCATTGCCATTATAACCAAGGGCATCGTTCGTAAAGCCCGATTTGTCTAGTTGGCTATATTCGGTCAATTGTTCATCGAAGGCTTGTACCGCGGTAAAGTTTAGGCTGTTATTGTCGTTTATTTGCGGGGTGTAATCGAGAATGTTCTCTATCAACAGTTGTTTGAAAAAGGTGTTCGAGATAACGGCAAGGCCATCTATGCCTTCATCTCCTGCCGAATGCAATGATGAACGATAGATTCCCCTATTGGTGTTTCTGTTGCGCAAGAAGCTTTTTAAGGTATAGGATAGGTTTGGATTGAAATCGTATACCAAGCTCAAGTTGATGTCCGTAAGGTTAATTTTGGTTTCGTCTTCCGATTCTCTTTGGTCCCATAAAGGGTTGATCGCAGTGTTTGATGGTCCCAAATAATTTTTCACCAAGTTTCCTTCATCGTCAAAAGGTTTGGCCAATGGGGTTATGGTGGTGAAGTTTAGGTTACCGGTTTCTTGGTCTTGCTTGGCGCTTTGGTAGTTGAAAATACCTTTCAACGATAACTTGTCGGTAAGCTTTTGATTAATGTTTAGTTTAAAGGTGCCACGGTCGTATCCTGAATTGGGAATAATTCCTTCTTGGGAGAAGTAGTTAAGACTTGAAAATACCTTGGTCGATTCGTTTCCTGCCGAATAGCTAAGTGAATGGCTTTGGATTACGGCGTCTTGTAAGATCAAATCTTCCCAATCGACGAAGTCTTTGTTAGCAATGGCTTCCAATTCGAAAGGGGAGAAAATATTCTCATCGTTCAGGTATTCGCCCGTAAACCGGTTTCGGTTGGCTTCCCTTTTTAGGTCTATATACTGTTGTCCATCGTATTGATTGAAGTTCTTGGTAAGGGTCTGAATGGTGGTATACCCATGGTAGTCTATCGTCGATTTCCCCGATTTCCCGGTTTTTGTAGTTACCAGGATGACCCCATTGGAGGCTCGCGAACCATATATGGCAGTTGCCGAGGCATCTTTTAGAATTTCTATATTGGCGATATCATCGGGTGATACATCGTTCAAACTGTCAAAGGGCAGGCCGTCGACTATGACCAAGGGGGAATTGCCGTTAGGTGCTACGGAAACATTTCCACGGATAACGATTTCCGATCCGCCCCCAGGTCGGGCATCCGATAAATTTACCTGAACCCCTGCGGCTCGGCCCCTTAGCATTTCGGAAACGTTTGTGGTTGGTACCGAGGTAGCCTCGTTGACCTCGACACTGGTAACGGAACCGACTACATTGCTTTTCTTCTGTGTACCGTAACCTACTACAATAACTTCATCTAAGGTTTGGGCATCCTCTTCTAAGGTTACGTTTAAGGTAGTAGCATCGCCAACGGTGATTTCTTTCGTAAGAAAACCAATATAACTAAATGACAAGACATCTTTATCTGTGATATTTTGGATAACATATGCTCCGTCAAAGTCGGTTACAACCCCGTTGGAAGTACCTTTGACGACAATGTTGACCCCGGGTAACGGCCCCATGGCATCCGATACGGTGCCACTTATCGATTTAGTTTGTGAATAACAAACAGTAGTACATATGAGTACAATGAATTTTAATAGAACATATCTCATTTTCGAGCGGTTTAGTTTACACTCAAAAATAGATGGGTTAACGTATCCTTAACAAAGAAGATGCCTCTATAAAAAACCTACATTGACATAATTTGCATATAAAAATTATGATTTTATTAAAATTACCCCGTTAAATATGATGATTGAAGAATATTAAGGGTCCGCTGTAAACCGCTTTTTACTTTACTGGTTAATTGGTTGTTAGAGGGATTGTAGAGGCAATGTAGAGGTAATCGTATGATGTGTAGGGGCGGATTTTTTTATCGGGTGATATTAGAAGTTCAAAATATAGTCAATGAGGTTGTCTTGATGTGGTAGATCAAACTTTTTACGGAGCCTGTATCGCTTCATTTCAACACTTTTTACAGATATGTTGAGTAATGGTGCTATTTCTTTGGAGGATAAATTGAGTCTCAAATAGGCGCATAACCGTAAATCGTGATTCGTAAGATTTTTGTGTTTGCTCTTGATGCGTTTTAAAAAGTCTTTGTCCGCATTGTTGAAGGCGTCTTCAAAAAACTTCCAGTCGTCTTCGCTGCTAATGTTTTGGTCAATTTTCTTAATGACAGGGTTGATAGCTTTTTTTTGCTCTGAAATGTTGATCAAATCTTCCTTGAGGGCATAGAGAAACTTGTTTTTCTTTAGGAAGCTCATGGTCAAAATGGCAAGCTCCCTATTTTTGTTCTCTATTTCGCTTTGAAGTTTTTCATTGACAATTTGGGCAATTTTATCCTTCTCTTCTAGCTTTTGAAGTTCGAGTTCCTTCTTATTTCGTTTAATTATCGAGTCTTGTTTTTTTCGGTAATACCGTTTGTAGAATCTGTGTATTGTAAAGAATAACAGAACTAATGCCAATAGATACAATAAGAGTGCACTGTTTGAGGCGTACCACGGTCTATGTATGGTAAATGTGTATGATGCGATGTTTTTGCTTAGGCTGTTGCCGATTTTGGCCTTTACGATGAATTCATAGTCGCCAAAAGGTAAATTGGTATAGACGACTTCAGGGGTTTCCGACCATTCGCTCCATTCATTGTATTGGCCCTTTAGTTTATGCTGGTACTGAACGTCGATATATTTGTTGAATTCAGGGACGCTGAATTCAAATCGTAGATTGTTATGTATATAGTCAAATTCACCTTCTTGGGTTAAATTGGCCTTATTTGAAATATCGCGATAGTTTCCATAATTGATGGCATTGATCTGTACGTTGTGCTTGGAGGTCGAAATTTTGTTTAGGTCGAGGGTAAGGTATCCATTAGAGCTTCCTATGAGGTATTCATTGTTTGAAATGTGTGAGATATTTTCAAAACCCGATACACCAAAGTTGCTTCTTATGGCTTTGGGCATAGGGATGTTCTTCTGGCCCAGTTTTCCGGTCAGGGTATTAGGGGCAATATACTTTATTCCGTTATGGGTAAAATACCATAGCTTTTCGTTTAAGGTGTCTGGAATAATAATACTGGTTGGTGCTTCATCCTTATAAAAAATCAATTTTGTAAAGGTACTGTCCAGTGCAATGTCGTCTAAAGAGTGTCCTACGGTATAAATCGCATCATTGGTCTTGTAGTACAACCGGTCTTTGAACTTGAAAATGTTGGAGCTATGCCCCTTTCTGGGGATCTGTTGCATTTGTACTACTTGTTTTAAATTTTGGTCGAGCTCAAGTTTATATAGGCCTTTTTGTTCGTGATCGACGATTACCTGAAGGGAATCGATTTCAAAAAAACGGCTCGAAGTGTTGAACCCTTCAATTATATTGCGCAATTTCCAATTGCCGTTTTTTCTTTCCAGAACGCTTAATCCGTTGTAATTGCCTTGTAGCAAAAGCTCGTTGTTGAAAGCAATGGTTTTTACGGCCCATGTTCCGGGAAAATCGGAGATGAGTTTTGCGGAATCTTCATGAATTTCAAAAGTCCCGTTGTTATGGCCACAGAATATGGTCGAACGAACCAGTTGAAGGCTCCATACTTGTCCTTCGGTACCTTTTATCAGTTCGAAATTATCGCTGCCGTCCGTTCGCTTTGCAAATAAGCCTTGGTTGGTTCCTAGGTAGAGATAGCCCTTGTGTGACAAGGCGGCGTATACCAGTCCTAAATTGCCCAAATGATCTGCATATTCGTTAATGGGAGAGTAAATGTTGATCACACTTACCCCGTTGTCAAGGCCTAGCCAAAGGTTATTGTCGCTGTCTTCAAATATAGAAAGTACCGTATTGTTGTTCAGGCCTTTGGCCTGGGTGATGTTTTGAATGAGTTTGCCGCTCGATGATAGGTGATAGAAGCCGTTTGCAATACTGCCCAACACAAAACTGCCATCGTTCAATTGAAGGCTTTCGTACAACTTCACATTTAAATGGGTCATGTCGGTTGGCCAAGGGTGTAGTTTTGAAAAGTCGTATTGGTAAAACTGTCCATTGTCGGTTATGACCATGAGGTTGTTTAGGTGTTTGTACACCCCGATAATCGTATGTGTGGTAAAAACAGGATGGTTGCTTACCAAAAGAGGTTTTCCGCCATCGATGGTAAATAATCCTTTTTTTGCTATTTGAAAGTAGACCTTATTGTCGACAAGGTTCAGCCTGGCCTTTTGTGACTCGGCCTCTATAAACTTAAAAGTATTTTCTGTGGGGTCGTAAATGTATATACGGTCTAAAGATTGAAAAAGAATGGAACTGTCTATGGGTAGAATCTTCCAAAACTCTTCATCTTCGGCCATGGTAATGCTTAACCTATCGGATAGGGAGGTATATTGTAACTCGCCGTTATCGTCTTTTTTCCAATAACCGAATTCTTTGTAAGATCCGGTGTATATTCTATCGTCAACCGCTTTGACCGACCTTATGACCGAAGCGTTTGGTAGTTTATAGCGGTGCCATGTAGAACCGTCGAATTCGAGAAGGTTCATGTGATTGGCTATAAAAATAGTCTTTGATGAAGATTGTGAAATACCCCAATTCTGGTATTCGCCGTTATATTCTTGGGGCGTATAATTTTTAATAGGGGGTAATTCCTGTGCGCATACGCTTAGGTATGTAAAACTGATCAAGTAAAGAATATAGTACTTCAAATCAATGGAATATAATTAGAACCTACGAAAGGGATAATTTAAAATAATAATCTTAGTTATGGCGATTATTTTTTTGGACAGAAACCTTAACAACCTTTCTTTTATGATTTTGAGATCGATAGGGCGAAATATGGGATGTTCTTGTCAGGTGCAATTTATGCATTTTAGACTGTATGTAGGAAAGCTTTTCGATTCGAACTGAAACAAGCGGAAAAAGAAAAAGCCAAGACGATTAATCTTGGCTTCTCATCTGTACTCGAGACGGGACTTGAACCCGTACGGACTAATGTCCATTGGATTTTAAGTCCAACGTGTCTACCAATTCCACCACTCGAGCCGCTATTGGTAAAGTCTTTAACAAAAAAACGCCGACAAGCAGCGTTTATAATGTCGAGCAAAAGACAGATGAAATCTGTGCTCTTTGAGCGAAAAACGGGATTCGAACCCGCGACCTCCACCTTGGCAAGGTGGCGCTCTACCAGCTGAGCTATTTTCGCATAGTTATTAAAGGTAAAGAACGTGACATCTTTCACAGATGCGGATGCAAATTTAATACAATTCTCTAAAATGCAAAGAAATTTTTTATGAAATCTGAAAAATAAAAAAACAGACGGTTTTGCTGTAGGAAATTTACGAACTAACCTGCTTGTTTTTGGTCAATAATCGTTTGATCTCGTTTAGTTTCATAAGGGCTTCAACCGGTGTTAAGGTATTGATATCGAGGTGGGTTATTTCTTCCTTTATCTGTTCGAGCAAGGGGTCGTCTAGATTAAAGAAGCTCAATTGCATCTCGTCTTGGGCACTTTGTAATTTATCGGTGAGCTCTTCGCTTGAGTGCGATTTTTCAAGTTTTTTTAAAATTTTGTTTGCCTTTCGGATTACTTGGGACGGCATTCCGGCCATTTTTGCTACGTGAATGCCGAAACTATGCTCGCTTCCGCCTTCGGTCAATTTTCGAAGAAAAAGTACATTGTCTTTTAATTCCTTTACCGAAACGTTGTAGTTTTTGATGCGCTCAAAGGTGGTCGCCATTTCGTTGAGTTCGTGATAGTGTGTGGCAAAAAGCGTCTTGGCCCGTGCCGGATGCTCATGTAGGTATTCACTAATGGCCCAGGCAATGGAAATACCGTCGTAGGTGCTTGTACCCCTTCCGATTTCGTCGAGCAAGACCAAACTGCGCTCCGATAGGTTGTTCAAGATAGAGGCGGTCTCGTTCATTTCTACCATAAAGGTAGATTCGCCCATAGAAATGTTGTCGCTCGCCCCGACACGGGTGAAAATTTTATCCACATAGCCGATTTCGGCAGCCTCTGCCGGCACAAAAGAGCCCATTTGGGCCAAGAGTACGATCAAGGCCGTTTGTCTAAGGATGGCCGATTTACCGCTCATATTGGGTCCGGTGATCATTATGATCTGTTGCTCGTCTCGGTTGAGGGTCACATCGTTCGCAATGTAGGCCTCTCCCAAGGGCAATTGTTTTTCTATGACCGGATGCCTACCGTTCTTGATGTTGATTTCGGTTGTATCGTTAATGACAGGCTTGGCATAATTGTTCTCTTTGGCAAGCTGGGCAAAGCCGCAAAGACAATCGAGTTGGGCTATCTGCTGTGCGTTGTTCTGTACGGGGGCAATATACTCTTGGGCCCAGACCACCAATTGTGAGAACAGTTGTTGTTCGAGGCTAAGAATGCGCTCCTCGGCCCCAAGGATCTTTGATTCGTACTCTTTTAGTTCTTCGGTGATATAGCGCTCGGCATTGACCAAGGTCTGTTTGCGGATCCACTCCTCGGGCACCTTGTCTTTATGTGTGTTCCGTACTTCGATGTAGTAGCCGAAAACGTTGTTCGAGGCAATTTTTAATGAGGTAATGCCCGTGCGTTCGCTTTCGCGGGCGAGCATTTTATCTAAATAGTCCTTTCCTGAAAAGGCGAGGCCCCTAAGTTCGTCAAGTTCATCGGAATAACCATCGGCGATGGTCTTGCCCTTAGGGATGTGTACGGGAGCCTCTTCGTTGATCATTTCCTTGATCTTGTTGCGGAGCATATCGCACGCGTGCAATTGGTCGGAAATAAGCTGGAGGGCCTCGTCATTACTTTGGGCCGTTAGTTGTTTGATAGGGATGATGGCCTCGAGCGAATTTTTGAGCTGTACAATCTCTTTTGGGTTCACTTTTCCGGTCGCCACCTTTGATATGAGGCGTTCAAGGTCGCCCATCTGTTTGATCCGTTGCTGTATTTTCAGCAAGGTGTCGTCATGGTCGTGTAAATAAGAAACTACCTGGTGCCTACGGTTTATCTTTTCGGTATTCTTTAAGGGAAGTGCCAGCCATCGTTTGAGCATACGTCCGCCCATGGGTGACAAGGTCTTGTCTATGATGCTTAAAAGGGTTACCGCATTTTGGTTGGTAGAATGGTAAAGCTCTAGGTTTTTGATGGTAAAACGGTCCATCCAAATGTGCTCTTCTTCGGCAATGCGCTTTAGGCTGTTGATGTGTTGCAACTGCCGGTGCTGCGTTTCCGAAAGGTAGTGCAAGACTACGCCCGAAGCAATGATACCGTGTCCTAAATGGTCAACACCGAAGCCCTTTAGGGTGCTGGTGTTGAAATGGTTGGTAAGGGTCTCTTGGGCATAGTCGTTCTGAAAGACCCAATCTTCCATATAGAAGGTGTGGAACTGATTTCCGAAAACCTCAAGAAATTCCTTTTTGTATTTTTTGGGAACCAACACCTCGTTCGGGGCAAAGTTCTGCAAGAGTTTGTCGATCTGTTCTTCGGTTCCTTCGGAAGTGAGGAATTCCCCTGTGGAAATATCGACGAAGGAAACCCCTAAGAGCTTTCTTCCAAAATGAACGGCACAAAGGAAGTTGTTGGACTTGGCGCTTAGTATATCGTCGTTCATGGCTACCCCGGGTGTAACGAGCTCCGTAACACCGCGCTTCACGATCGTTTTGGTCATTTTGGGATCCTCTAGCTGATCACAGATGGCCACGCGCTCACCGGCCTTTACCAATTTGGGCAAATAGGTGTTTAGCGAATGATGAGGAAAACCTGCCAGTTCGGTACGGTCGCCACCATTGTTTCTATGGGTGAGTATAATGCCCAGAATTTTAGAGGCCCTTACGGCATCTTCCCCAAAAGTCTCATAGAAATCCCCTACGCGAAACAATAGTAGGGCATCAGGATACTTCGTCTTGATGGCGTTGTACTGTTTCATCAAAGGTGTAACCTTTTTTGTTTTTTGCGATTTTCCCAAAGCGATCTGAATAGTTTAATTTTACAGCGAAAGTCCGTAAAACGAAAGTACTATTTTTTCAAGGGAAGATAAACCATTGTTGATATTTGAGGATAAGTTTATCTTCGGCGTTTTACCGGATCGGTAACCTTTAAAACACTCCCTTAACGGAGGTACAGTATGCGAAAACTCAAGAACGAAGAATTGAACCGATTAGATGTCGAAGCCTTTAAACAGGCCGATAAAACCCCTATTGTTATTGTGTTGGACAACATCAGGAGTTTGAACAACATCGGTTCGGTCTTTAGAACTTCCGATGCCTTTTTGATCGAAAAGATATACCTCTGCGGTATTACCGCACAGCCGCCCCATAAAGACATTAGAAAAACGGCCCTTGGGGCTACCGAAAGTGTAGATTGGGCCTATGAGGAAAATACAGTGGAGCTTGTAGAAGCGTTGAAGGCCGATGGGTATACCGTCTTGGCTATTGAACAGGCCGAAAATGCCGTAATGTTGAACGCACTTGAAATAGATGCGGATAAAAAGTACGCCCTAGTATTCGGGAACGAAGTTAAAGGGGTGTCGCAAGAGGTGGTGAGCGCCAGTCACAATGTGGTGGAGATTCCCCAATACGGAACCAAGCACTCCTTGAATATTTCGGTGAGTGTGGGCGTGGTGGTATGGGACCTGTGGTCTAAACTAAATGCCTTAAAGGCCTAATTCGGCAAGTGAACGGCAAACTTGGAGATCTTGTCAATAATGGTGTCGTAATCTTCTTTGCGTTCCACAAAATCAAGGTCGCCCAATTCAATGATCAGGTTGTTCTGCTCAGGATAGCCCTTGATGAATTCAAAATACCCTTTATTGATCTTTTGGAGATAATCGGGGGCAATTTTTTGTTCGTAATCCCGGCCTCTTTGTTTGATGTTATCGAGCAAACGCTCCGTCGTTTGATACAGGTAAACGTATAAACGGGGCTTCTTTACCTCTTTGTACATGAGGTGGAAGAGTTTTCGGTACAGTTCAAATTCTTCTTGCTGTAGCGTGATACGGGCAAATATAAGGGACTTGTATATGTCGTAATCGCTTACCATGAATTTTTTGAACAGGTCGTACTGAGAGGTGTCGTCGGTAAACTGCTGGTACCTGTCGGCCAAGAAAGACATTTCCAAAGGAAAGGCATACCGACTTTGGTCTTCGTAAAATTTTGGCAGAAAGGCGTTGTCGGCAAAGCGTTCCAAGACCAATTTGCCACTGAAATCTTCGGCGATTTTGTTGGCCAAGGTGGTTTTACCGGCCCCGATGTTCCCTTCGATGGCTATAAAGTTCAAATGGGCAAAAAGGTCGGCCCTGTTCTTGTGCAATCGGTAGGTCGTGCGTTCAAGTTTGCCCTTGTCACGGCATTCTTGAATGAGGTTGCGGGTGTCTTTGTTCAGTACCGGGTGATAGAACTGGGGAGCGATATCCGCCAAGGGTTTTAATACGAACTTACGGTAGGTGAGTTCGGGGTGTGGTATCACCAAGTTTTCTGAAATAAAGGTTTCCCTTTCGTAATATAGAATATCGATGTCGATAGACCTCGGATGGTAGCCGTCTTCCGAAGACCGCACTCGTCCGAGTTTGGTCTCAATGTTCAAAAGGGTGCGCAAAAGCTCCTGTGGGGCCATGACCGTTTTGATCGATATACAAATGTTCATAAAGTCGCTAGACTCAAAACCCCAAGAGCTTGTTTGATATACATGCGATATCTTCTGCACTTCTCCGGCGGTATTGTGTATAGCGAACACTGCATCCTGCAGGTTGTTCAAAGTGTCACCAAGATTGCTTCCTAGTGAGAGGTATACTGTTTTGGGGTCATTCATAATATAAGGCAAAGTAACAAAAAGTAGAGGTGAGTTCATTATCTTTGGATAAAAATACTAACCTAATTTTCATGAAATTTTTAAGAAATCTCTTGGCGGCCATCATAGGCTGCCTTATTGCTTTTGGTGTTGTGTTTGTTATGTTCATTATCTTTATTGGTATCGTGGGCAGTTCTGAAGACACGGTGACCATAAAGAAAAATTCGGTTTTAGAGCTGCAGTTAAAACGTCCGATCAGCGATTATGTGGGAGATAATGCAATGGATCCTTTTGCCGGGGCATTGTATGAGCAGTCACAAGGACTTGATGAAATCTTACATGCCATTTCTGTGGCAAAGGACGATGACGATATCAAGGGCATTAGTATCAACAATAATTTTATGATGGCGGGACTTGCCCAAACGCAGGCCATCCGCAAAGCACTTGAGGCATTCAAGGCCAGTGGTAAATTCGTTTATACCTATGGTGATTTTTACATGCAGAAAGATTACTACCTGGCAAGTGTGGCCGATTCTATCTTTATGAACCCGGTCGGGGCCTTAGATTTTAGGGGCTTGTCTTCGGAAGTGTTGTTCTTTAAAGATTTACAGGAAAAGACAGGGGTGAAAATGGAAGTCATACGCCATGGAAAGTATAAGAGCGCCGTTGAGCCTTTTATATCAAATGAAATGAGCGAGGCCAACCGTACCCAAATTAAAGAGTTGATAGGTTCGCTGTGGAATTCAATGCTGGAAGATATTTCTAAAGGAAGGAATATACCTTCTGCCGACCTGAACGTCATTGCCGATACCTTGGGGGGAAGAACCCCTGAATATGCCAAGGAAACAGGACTGTTGGACGGAGTAATTTTCTTTGATCAATACCAGCAGAAACTCAGGAATGCGTTGAACCTTGGTGAAGATGACGATATGAACGTGGTTTCACTAGACGACTATGTCATTCGTTCGAACAAGAAAATCGTTAAAAAAGGAGCCGATAAAATCGCCGTTATTTTTGCACAAGGTGAAATATTGTATGGTGAAGGAGGTCCTGATATTATAGGTCAGGGCATCATCAATGAGGCGATCATAGAAGCCAAGGAAGATGATAAGGTAAAGGCCATTGTACTCAGGGTAAATTCCCCGGGGGGCAGTGCTTTGACCTCCGATATAATTTGGCGGGAAATCGAATTGGCCCGAGAGAAAAAACCTGTGGTGGTGTCCATGGGGAATGTGGCCGCTTCGGGAGGGTACTATATCGCCGTGGGTGCGGATAAAATTTTCGCGGAACCCACAACCATTACGGGTTCCATAGGTGTTTTTGGAACCATACCCAATATGAGTGAACTGGCCGGGAATATCGGTATCAACGCCGAGCAGGTAGGAACCAACAAAAACTCGGTTGAATACTCCCTTTTTGAACCGATGACCGATAATTTCAGGAACTATGTTCAAGAAGGTATTGAGAGTACCTATAATACTTTTTTACAACGGGTAGCCCAAGGGCGTAACATTAGTATGGCCCAGGCGGATAGTTTGGCGCAAGGCCGGGTCTGGAGCGGTGTAGATGCCAAACGGATGGGACTCGTAGATGAACTGGGTAATTTGGAGGATGCCATAGCGGAAGCCGCAAATATGGCCGAGTTAGAGAATTACGGACTCAAAAAATACCCTAAATATAAATCGGGATTCGAAAGGTTTATGGAAGATTTAGGTGGAGCCAGTGCTAAAGTGAAACAAGGGATTATTGAAGAGGAAATAGGAACGGAAGCCTATTCTATATTGAAACAAGTGAAGTCCGTTATGGAAAGGGAAGGGGTTCAGGCACGCATGCCATTTGTACTTGATATCAAATAGTTTTGTTATTGAATAAAATAAAAGAGCCAGCAATATGCTGGCTCTTTTGGTATATAATAGGTGGTCTTGGTATGCTATTTTACAAGGTTGATTTCAACCCTTCTGTTTTGGGCGCGACCATCTTTGTACATGTTGGAGGCAATGGGCTTATCTTCCCCGAAACCAACGGCGGTCAAACGCGAGGCGTCGATTCCGTTTTTGATCAAGAAATCCCTGACCGACATGGCCCTAGATTCAGATAGTTTTTGGTTGGTGGCTTTGCTTCCTATGCTATCGGTATGGCCTTCCACACTGAACTTCGCATCCGGATATTCTTTTAAGATGCTTATGATGTCTACTAAAACGGCGGTAGATTCCGACTTTATACTTGCTTTTCCTGAATTGAAAAGAATGGTCTTGGCGTAATCGTTCAACTGCTTCTGTACTTCCTCGGTAACTTCGGGAGCTTCAGGACAGCCTTTGTTGGCCACGGTTCCCATCTCGTTAGGGCATTCGTCGTCTTTATCCAAAACTCCGTCGTTGTCAGTGTCGGGCCATGGGCACCCTTCGTTTTCGGCAGCTCCGGGTTCGTTCGGGCATTTGTCGTCTTCGTCAAGTACATCATCACCATCGGAATCAACAAGCGGACAGCCATCGTTCATGACTTCACCAGCTTCCTCTGGGCACTTGTCATCTTTGTCAACTACCTCGTCACCATCGGTGTCAGGCCATGGGCAACCATTGTTTTCGGCTGGGCCGAACTCATCGGGACAGTCGTCTTTTCGGTTGACGATGCCATCGCCATCCCTGTCTTTCGGTTTTCCTTGGTAAACGGGTATTTTTAATCCGGCATAAACGTCTGCAGCTTTAGAATTGTCGCTTAACAATAAGCTCATAACCGATCCGGAACCGATGTATAGAGGTCCGGCCCTAAAACCTGCGCCCCATTGTGCACCTGAACCTTGTATAAGGCTAACGGGCATGTAAAAACTGAACCATTTGCTTTCATAGCGAGGGGTAAATGATACCATGGTAGGTATTCTATTGGTATTTACCTTAGTGCTAGATCGTAAAGAGAAATCGGTGTTCAGGTTCAGGTAAAAACTCTTGTTCAGGCTATAGTCTACATTAAAATGCAAGGCCGTCGGTAAAGCGAATTTTTCTGAACTACTGGTGCCGGTCTGGGTATAGAGATTGTTTAGAAGGTCTTCGAGGTTGTCTTCGTTCTCAAAATCGTCCTCATTTACCGTTCCTGTAATGTCATAGGTGTTTTGGGTACCGTTCTTATAGTTGATGGACCCAATGTCGCTGATGGAAAGCGCGAACTTTAATTTGTATTTGTTTAGATGTTTGAAAGTATTCGAACCGTCGTTGGAGGCATAGGAGGCGTAATCTGGGCGCCACTCATAAACGACACCTAGATCGGCGCCGAAGCCGGTTGCCCCATCTACGATTTCAACTTCAAAATCTTCGAAATTATCGTCAATATTATCGCTGTGCCCGTAATTTACCTCACCGGTCGATTCAATGCTTCCGGTGGTCTGCCCTCCTGGAAGGGGAGTGCCGTCGGCATCATAATCTATAGTGACGTTTTTTCCGCTGGCATAAGCGTTGCCCAAACCTTGCAGGTATTTTAAAGAGATACCTCCCTTTAAAAAGTGCTGGTCTTTGTTCATTAACACTCGGGCATAGGTGACGCCAACTTCGGCCCAAGCATTCGCCGTAAGGTAGACATCGTCCTCGTCGATCAATAGGTCTTCGTTTTCGTCAAAATCGTTGGAGATGCTTTCAAAGGTGTTTCCGTTGATCTTATTTACGTTGTAGCCGACCCTTCCCCTTGTAAAAATGGCCAAGGAACTGGTAGGGGTGAGGTTGAACATAAACGATGGCCCTAAAACATCGGCATTTCCAAAAAAGTTGTTACTGTCTTTGGGGTATTTTTTGCCATCGGTATCAAAGTCGAAATCAGAGGTGACCACGTCGCCCAACTTTAATCCGTAGTAATCATTACTAAAGAATGTACTGGCACCTGCAATATTAATGTCCGTTTTGAACCTTGAATCCGTAATATTGGCAGGGTTGGCGATAAGGCCGTTGACACCGCTGTAGTTGTCCGTCAGATAACCGACGTACGACTGGGCTTTGGCACTTAGTCCGCCTAGAACGAGTAATGATGTAAGTATCGTTTTTTTCATGCTTGGGTTTTTTTAAGCTATTTTTGGTTTTTAGAGAGTCTTGCAATAACGGGCAATCATCGACGAAATTGTATGGTTCATCGATGATTTTAACATGAAAAAGCTTATGAATCTAAAAGATAGCCGTTTGGCGTATCAGATATATCTTTACCTAGGAGCGCTTTTTATAACTTCTTTGGTAGTCTCTAATCTTATTTTTCAGAAGTTTTTTTATTGGAATCCCTTTGGTGATTTTACTGTTTTTGGGGTCTCGTTGTTCGAGATATCGGTGGGTGTCTTGCCTTATCCGATAACTTTTTTGATTACGGATCTGATTTCGGAAATCTACGGACGGAAAAAGGCCAATCAGATTGTTACTGCAGGTATTTTTGCTAGCCTGTTCTCAATGGCCATCATCTTGGTGGCCGAAATGGCCCCGGCCATAACTTCTTCCCCTGTAGGCGATTCGACATTTACCAAGGTGTTCGCCCTTTCCCCCATAGCCGTCTTGGCTTCGATGATCGCTTATCTCTTTGCGCAGTATATCGATATTGCCATCTATCATTTTTGGAAAAGGATTACCAAGGGCAAGTACCTTTGGGTCCGGAACAACTTTTCCACTTTTCTTTCCCAGTTCGTTGATACCTTTACCGTAGTGGGGCTGCTCTGTGTTTTTGGCGTTTTGCCATGGGACCTCTTTTTTGGTCTGGTGGTAAGCGGTTTTATTTTTAAGGTTTTAATAGCGTTTCTCGACACTCCTTTTCTGTATTTCTTCGTATATATCATGCGAAAACGGTTCAAATTGGCCGTTGGGGAAGAAATAGCGCTAGAGGTATAATATTCATAGCTTTTTTGAGTTGTATCGATAGGGTTAAGAATCTTGATATGAGAGCTCAAAAAACCGCTCTTCTTTCGTTAGGTTAAGCTTGGTTTCAAGCTTGTTCTTGGCCTATGTGTTTTGTATTCCATTGCATTTTATAAATCAGTATTTGAAATAGAATTATGAAAAAGAAAATAGTTAGGATCGTAGGAGTGCTTGTATTGCTTATTGTGGCCATACTGGTGGCCGCACCCTTTTTCCTTGAATCTAAAATCGGTGAGATCATAAAGAATAACGTGAACAATAATGTGAACGCAACTCTCGATTTTTCAAAGGCCGATTTGAGCCTTATTAGTAATTTTCCCAATGCCGAAGTGGGCTTGGAAGATGTGGTTCTTTTGAATAAGGCCCCCTTTGAGGGCGATACCCTTTTTGCCGCCAAGAGCGTAGCGCTTAAAATGGGTATAGGTGAATTGTTCAAGGGGCAAGGTGAGGCTATAGGTATTAAAAGCCTAACGCTTGATGGGGCCGTGGTGAACGTTACTATAGATAAGGAAGAGAATGCGAGTTTTGATATCTCCCTACCTTCCGACGAGCCAAGTGCGCCTGCCGAGACTTCCGGTGAGGGCTTTGTCCTAGACCTGCAGTCGTATGCCATTACCAATACCAAAATTGTTTATGATGACCGCTCTACCGGTATGCGTTTGGAAATTTCCGAAATGCAGCACAACGGTAAAGGAGATCTTTCTTTGGAAAAATCGGAACTCGATACCTTTACCGAAGCTTTGGTGTCTTTTGAAATGGATAGCACCAATTACCTGAACAAAAACAAAATTCAACTCGACGCCCTTATCGGAGTGGACTTGAATGAAAATAAATATAGCTTCCTTGAAAATGAGGCGCTGATCAACCAATTGGCCTTGGTCTTTGACGGATTTATTAAACTGAACGAAAACAACCAAGAGGTCGATATCAGCTTTAAAACCCCGTCTTCGGACTTTAAAAACTTTTTGGCGGTCATTCCTGCAGAGTATTCAAAGAACATAGAAAGTGTAAAGACTACCGGAAATTTTATCTTGGAAGGTCAATTTAAAGGTATTGTCGATGAAGAGCACATCCCTAAATTCAATATAAAGATCAATTCTGAAAACGCATCCTTCAAATATCCTGATTTGCCGAAATCGGTTCGTAACGTTTTTATCGATACCGAAATAAACAACAATACGGGTATTGTGGAAGATACCTATGTTGACATTGAAAAACTGTCCTTTATGATCGACGAGGACAAGTTTAATATGACGGCCAATATCAAGGAGCTTATGGGGAACACAAAGGTAAAGGCCCATATCGATGGCAATATGAATTTGGCCAACCTTGAACAAGCGTATCCCGTGCCTGCCGACCTTGATTTAAAGGGGTTGTTGGTCGCCGATGTCAGTACGTCTTTTGATATGGCTTCCATAGAAAAGGAGCAGTATGAGAAAACAACGACCAATGGTAAGCTTAGTATCAGTGATTTTGAATATAAGTCTGCTGAGATACCCAATCCTGTAAAACTAAAAACGACAAGTTTGACCTTCAACCCGACTACGGTGACCTTGAATGAGTTGAGCGGTACTACGGGTAAGACCGATTTTAACGCGAAAGGAACCATCAAAAACCTGTTGGGCTTTATGTTCAACGATGAGAAGGTAGAGGGAGACTTTGACCTTTCATCCAATACCTTTGCCTTGAGTGATTTTATGGTCGAAGAAAATGAGGGGCAAACCCAAGAGGACAAAACGGAAGGGGCTGAAACGGGAGGCACTGAAACGGGAGGTGCTACGGAAGAAAAAATTAAGATTCCGTCATTCTTGGATGCCAACATCAATGCATCGGCCAATACTGTGCTTTATGACAACCTTACTTTAAAGGATGTAAAGGGAAATCTGCGTATAAAAGATGAAAAGGCCACGTTGACCAATATGACCTCTTCTATTTTTAATGGTACTATGGCCTTTAATGGTGAGGTTTCGACCAAGGAGGAAACTCCCACCTTTGCCATGAATCTCGACATGAAACAACTGGGAATCAGCGAAACATTCAAGTCTTTGGAGCTCTTTAAGGCGGTTGCACCGATTGCCCAGATTCTAAAAGGTACACTTGATTCCGATATAAAACTTTCAGGTAACCTTACCGATGACCTAGTGCCTGATTTATTGACCTTGAGCGGTGATATTTTTGCCGATATAATGACCAAGGAAATCGATTCGGAAAGCGCTCCCTTGCTTACCGCATTAGATAGTAAGTTGAGCTTTATCGACCTTAAACAATTGAACCTCGATGATTTAAAAACCAAGCTTAGCTTCGAAAACGGACTTGTAAGCGTGAAGCCTTTTACCGTAAAGTATAAGGATATTGCCATCAACGTTGGAGGTAGCCATACCTTTGACAAGAAGATGGATTATAAGGCGACTATGGAAGTGCCGGCGAAATACCTCGGTAGTGACGTGAACAAACTGATTTCACAAATAGGCGAGGACGACTTAAAAGATTTGACGATTCCCGTTGTAGCCAGTATTGGAGGTAATTATGATAATCCTAGTGTAAGCACCGACCTGAGCTCAGGGGTAAAGAACTTGACCGGTCAATTGGTGGAAATTCAAAAGCAAAAACTTATCGGTAAAGGAAAGGATAAGGCCAAAGATCTATTGAGCGATGTGTTGGGAGGAAACAATTCTGAAACGGATTCTACCAAAACTTCGACCAAAGATGGTGTGAAAGAGGTCTTGGGCGGTCTTTTGGGAGGAAGTAAAAAAGATACGACCGAGGTGAAAGCGGATTCGGCCACGCCTAAGAAAGATGAAGGTGTGGTCAAGGAGAAGGCCAAGGACATATTGGGCGGTCTCTTGGGAAAAAAGAAAAGTGAATAACAAAACGGATAGCCTTCTTTCTTTGGCTCCTTTTGTTGTTTCCGATAAAAAATATAAAAAAGGTAAACCGACTAATGGCCCCCAATCGCTTAAAAAGTGACTGGGGGCTTTTTTGATAGGAAAACTTTCAACAGCCTTTTGTCGATAGGGAGGCCGTTCAGGTTTTGGTGAAGGGCGAAAGTGTGGCGTATTGCTGTTTTGTTCTAAGCTTTAACAAGTCTTAGCTAATCTGAAGCGATATGTAATATCCCTCGTTGCTGCGAACGTTGAACACGGTATTGTCTTCGAAAATAAAATATTGGCCCTTTATCCCTTTTAAAATGCCTTTGTAGTTCGGGGTTTTTGTGAGGTTAAGACTTTTTACCTTTTCAGGATATTTCAGTACCGGAAACTCAAGATTGGTCTCTGTATTGTCGGCAATGTAATACGCTTGGGCCTCCTCAGGGATGTACTGCTTTAGTTTGTTGCGCCATTCGACCAAGTTTTCATCCTCTACGTTATTCGTGAGCATTTTTCGCCAATTGGTCTTGTCGCCAATGTGGTCTTTAAGGGCTACTTCCGTAATCCCGGCCAAGTATCTATTTGGTACTTCAACTATTTCGATAGCCTCGTGCGCCCCTTGGTCGATCCACCGTGTAGGTATTTGCGTCTTTCGGGTAACGCCGACCTTGATGTTGCTCGAGTTGGCCAAGTAAACGATATGGGGTTGCAATTGTACTTTTTTCTCGTATTCTAGGTCGCGATCTTCTTTGTCAAGATGGGCGGTACTGAGTTCGGGCCGCATGATCCAATCGCCTGCGGAGGGTATTTCA
This sequence comes from Zobellia galactanivorans, assembly GCF_000973105.1. Lineage (NCBI taxonomy): Bacteria > Pseudomonadati > Bacteroidota > Flavobacteriia > Flavobacteriales > Flavobacteriaceae > Zobellia > Zobellia galactanivorans. The sequence continues at coordinate 2,900,706 of NC_015844.1, forward strand.
TAGAAACAGGTCTTGCAAAAACCTTGGCGAAAAATAGGACGGTCATTTCCGCAGTTCAAACATTGGAACTTTATGAAATTGATTTCTAGGGCTTTGCCTAAAACTTGGTTTACGTTTAGAAAATCATTTTCAAATACCATGTAGTATTGAATGGGGTTTCCTATTTCCGTCTGCATTTTTCTTAGAACGCCTTCGTACTGCATAAAAAAGTTTGATTTAAAATCGATTTGAAAATGATAACTATTAAACCTAAATTTAGCGAATTCAAAGATACCCAAAAATGCCAATTACCCTATTCAATTCCATTGCCTCATGGTTGCTAAAAAAGCGATATCACCAGATAGAACTTTTTTTAAAATATCCTGGAGAAGTTCAAGAAGAGGTGTTGCACCAATTATTGGAAATTGCGGAAGATACCGAAACCGGTAGGCGGTATGGTTTTGAGTCCATCAACAACTACGAAACTTTTCGCGAACGGCTTCCTATCGTGTCTTACGAAGAAATGGAGCCTATTATAGAAAGAACCCGTAGGGGCGAACAGAATATATTTTGGCCTACCTCTATCAAATGGTTCGCCAAGAGCAGTGGTACTACCAATGCCAAGAGCAAGTTTATTCCGGTAAGCGAAGAAGCGCTTGAAGACTGTCATTATAAGTCGGGTAAAGACCTGTTGTGCCTGTACCTGAACAATAATGAAAATTCGCAATTGTTCACCGGCAAGAGCCTTCGTCTTGGCGGAAGTAAGGAGTTGTACGAAGACAATGGTTCTTTCTTCGGAGACCTGTCGGCCATTCTAATTGATAATATGCCTTTATGGGCGGAGTTTAGCAGTACGCCGAGTAACAAGGTGTCGCTGATGAGCGAATGGGAAAGCAAGCTCAAGGCCATAATCAAGGAAAGTACGCAGGAGAACGTGACCAGTTTGGCGGGAGTGCCTTCTTGGATGCTGGTGCTGCTGAACAATGTGATCGAGGAGACGGGAAAAGACCATCTTTTTCAGGTATGGGAAAACCTTGAGGTGTACTTTCATGGAGGGGTAAGTTTTAACCCCTACAAAGAGCAGTACAAGAAATTACTGCCTCGAAAGAATTTCAAATACTATGAAATTTATAATGCATCGGAGGGCTTTTTTGCCATTCAGGATAGGAATAATGCCGATGACCTGCTCTTGATGCTCGACTACGGTATATTCTATGAGTTTATTGGAATGGACGAATATGGCACGGAAAACCAAAAGGCCATTCCGCTTTGGGAAGTAAAGGTAAATACCAATTACGCCATAATCATTACCACAAATTCGGGCCTTTGGCGATACAAGGTGGGTGATACGGTACGTTTTACTTCTATCGATCCCTATCGTATTAAGGTTACGGGGCGTACCAAGCACCATATCAACGTCTTTGGGGAGGAACTGATCATAGAAAATGCAGAGGAGGCCCTAAAAACTATTTGCATGAAGACTGGTGCGGAGATTAAGGATTATACGGCGGGCCCAATCTTTATGGAGGGTAAGGAAAAAGGAGCCCATGAATGGGTCATAGAGTTTAGAAAACCACCTGAAGATATAGATGTTTTTACTGAATATTTAGACAATGCCCTAAAATCGTTGAATTCCGATTATGAGGCGAAACGATACAACAATATTACTTTGAATCTCCCAAAGGTACATGTGGCGCGTGAAAACCTTTTCTATGATTGGCTTAAGTCGAAAGGGAAGCTGGGAGGGCAACATAAAATTCCGCGATTGTCGAACAAGAGGGACTACATCGAAGAATTGCTCCACATGAACAAATAAAAAAGGGATTTGTCCGTTTAATATTGGAAATTGACACCAATAACTGAACCAAACGGCAAATAAAAACCAGTATTATGGCAGAAAGACTTGTAATTGTATCCGATATGTGGGGAGCTAAAAAAGGGCTCTGGATCACCTCGTATCTTGGATATCTTCAGCAGTATTTTAATATCGCCTTTTACGATTGCCAACAATTGGGGAATGTGGATGAAAAGATCAACTCGGCGGAGAACGTACACCAGGCATTTGTTGATGGAGGGATCGACACTGCGGTAGCGCACCTGCTTAAAAAGGAAAAAGAACCGGCACACTACCTTTGTTTTAGTATCGGTGGGGCCATAGCTTGGAAAGCCGGACTCTTAGGCTTGCCCATGAAATCCTTGTATGCGGTTTCCGCTACCAGAATACGTTCGGAGGTCGAAAAGCCCGAGGGTGAAATCCGTCTTTTGTTCGGTGACGGTGATATGTACCGTCCTAAGGCGTCTTGGTATGAGAAATTAGGCCTAACAGGCGAGCTGGTCGAGGGTTTTGGCCATGATATGTACAGTGATGAGAAAATTATTAAAAAAGTCTGTCTAGACCTTCTGAATACGGTTACACAAAACGCGGGAAGAAATGTTGGACAAAAAGTGATATAAAAGAACGTTTGCCTATTGGCGAGCTTACGAATACTTAGGTTTTAAACTAACACTCAATAACATAAAAAAGCGGGACCACTCAAAGTGGTCCCGCTTTTTTTATGGGTTTGTATTCTTATGGAAACTAAGAAACCGCTTTTAGCTTTTTTATGGTCTCATAAGATAATTTGTCTTCGGCATAGGCCTTGGTTACCTTGAATACGGTTTCGTCGTTGCTCGGCATTTCGAACATGGCATCGGTAAAGATGGCCTCGCACAATGACCGTAGGCCCCTGGCCCCTAATTTATACTCAATGGCTTTTTTAACGATATAGTCCAAAGCTTGGTCCGTAATGGTAAAGCTTATATCGTCCATCGCAAAAAGCTTTTCGTATTGCTTTATAATGGCATTTTTAGGTTCGGTAAGGATAGCCCTTAGGGTCTTTTCGTCCAATGGGTTCATGTGGGTCAATACCGGAAGCCTTCCTATTATTTCTGGGATCAGTCCAAATTCCTTCAAATCCTTTGGGATAATATATTGAAGGATATTGCTTTGGTCTAGATTGTCGTCGGTTTTTGCCGCACTGTACCCAATGGCCTGCATGTTCAACCTTTTGGTAATGGCACGCTCAATTCCGTCGAAAGCACCTCCCGCAATAAAGAGGATGTTTTCTGTGTTGACCTCGATAAATTTCTGGTCCGGGTGTTTTCTTCCTCCTTTGGGCGGTACGTTTACGACCGTACCTTCGAGCAACTTCAAGAGTCCTTGTTGAACACCTTCGCCAGATACATCACGTGTAATGGAAGGGTTGTCGCTTTTACGGGCGATCTTGTCTATCTCATCGATAAAGACAATGCCGCGTTCGGCTTTTTCAAGGTTGTAATCGGCCGCCTGTAGCAAGCGGGTAAGTATGCTTTCCACATCTTCGCCAACATAGCCCGCTTCGGTCAAGACCGTGGCATCTACAATGGCCAAGGGTACGTTGAGCATTTTTGCAATGGTCTTGGCGATAAGGGTCTTACCTGTACCGGTTTGGCCCACCATTATGATGTTACTTTTCTGGATCTCTATATCGTCATCTTTTGACTTGGGCTGTAAAAGCCTTTTATAGTGATTGTAGACCGCTACCGACATAACTTTTTTGGTACGCTCTTGCCCTATGACGAACGTGTCTAAAAATGCTTTGATATCAATCGGTTTCTTCAGGGTAAGTTCTGAAGAAAGGTCATTGGTCTTGGTCTGTCTAGATTCTTCGGTAACAATACCGTGGGCTTGCTCTATACATCTGTCGCATATGTGCGCATCAAGACCAGCAATCAAAAGATTGGTTTCAGGTTTCTTTCTGCCACAAAACGAACATTCTAAATTTTCTTTAGCCATATAAATCTACTTTCTTTCAAAAAACAAACGCAGATAACTGCGTTTTGGTTCATCGATTTGGTCGAAAAACCGATAATTCGTGTATACTTGGTCGAGATTATGCTTTTTCCCTTACCAAAATTTCATCGATCATACCGTAGGCTTGTGCTTCTTCGGCTTTCATCCAGTAGTCACGGTCACTGTCTTCGTTGACCTTCTCTATAGATTGACCTGAGTGCTTGGCGATGATGTCGTACAATTCCGATTTTAATTTCAAGATCTCGCGGGCGGTTATTTCAATGTCGCTCGCCTGTCCTTGGGCCCCGCCCATAGGTTGGTGAATCATTACCCTAGAGTGGGTCAGTCCGCTGCGTTTTCCCTTTTCACCGGCGCATAGCAATACGGCTCCCATTGAAGCGGCCATTCCTGTACAGATGGTAGCGACATCGGGAGAGATGAACTGCATGGTGTCATAAATGCCCAAACCGGCATAAACGCTTCCGCCTGGTGAGTTGATGTAGATCTGAATATCTTTTGAGGCATCCGTACTGGCCAAGAACAATAATTGTGCTTGGACGATATTGGCGACCTGATCGTTAATGCCCGTTCCTAAAAAGATAATGCGGTCCATCATTAATCTGGAAAACACATCCATGGCCACGGCATTCATCTGACGCTCCTCAATAATATTGGGCGTTAGACCAACGGGATACATGCTTGTTAAGATAGAATCGTAATAGGTACTGCTGATACCTTGGTGTTTTATAGCATAGTTCTTGAATTCTTTTCCGTAATCCATATTTTTCTGTTCGATGTTTAGGTACCCTGGGGTATAAAATAAAAAAGGTGCCGAAAATATTATTTTCGGCACCGTAAAGATACTTATAATTTTTTGGAAATATTACCCGTATACCTCCTTCACAAAGTTTTCATAGGTAACCTCTTTCGTTTTGAGGTTTAGTTTTTCTTTGTAAAGGGTAAGTAGTTTTTGGCTCATCAATTGTTCCGATAAACGCTTGACCTCGTCTTGGTTACCCAAAACACGAGCGGCAATATTGTCCAATTCTTCTTCTTTCGGGTTCAATTGTCCGAACTGTGCCATTTGCGATTTTATGAAACCTTTGGCAAATTCCTTAAGCTCGTCAAATTGAATTTGAATATCGTTTTCTTTGATAATCTTACCTTCAATAAGTTGGTAGCGAAGCCCTTTTTCCGATTTCTGGTATTCTTCACTGGCCTCTTCTTCGGTCAATGGGTTTTCTCCGGTCATCTGGATCCATTTCGTCAAGAAGTCCGCAGGAAGTTCAAACTTGGTGTTTTCGATAAAATGTTCGGTAACGTCGTTCAATAATTTTTGGTCGGACTGTTGCTCGAACTGTTTTTCCGAATCATCTTTGATACGTTGCTTCAATTCTTCTTCCGATTTGACCTCGTCTTTGCCGAAAAGTTTATCGAAAAGCTCTTGGTCTAAAGCAGCAGGCTCCCTTTCGTTGATTTCTTCTATGGTGAAAGAAGCTTCAATGTCTAGGTCTTTCGCTTTTTCTTGTGAAACGCCGAAAACGCTTGATAGTAAGTAGTCTTCCTTAAACAGGCCTTTTGACTTTAAGGTTACGACATCGCCTACTTTTTTCCCTTTTAGGGCATCCAAAGCTTTTTTGCTCTTGATCTTGTCCAGTTCTAGCGTGGCCTTATTGTCTATCTCTTCTTCTTCGTTCTTGAACGTACCGCTTACTTCGTCATTTTTGGAAACTTCGTTCTTGCTGACCAGTTTGCCGTATTGTTTTTGAATACGGTCAACTTGCTCATCTACCATTTTATCGTCGGCAATGATCTTGTAATGGGTGATCGGTTTTTTGGTCTGAAGCGAGATTTCAAAATCGGGAGCAAGGCCCAACTCGAATTCAAAAGCTAATTCTTCATTGTCCCAATCAAAATTGTCTTGTTGTTTAGGAAGCGGGTTCCCAAGAACATCCAGTTTTTCCTCGGTAAGGTATTTGTTTAGGTTATCTTGAAGAAGCTTGTTCACTTCGTCGACCAAAACGGCCTTTCCGTACTGCTTTTTAATCAAGCCCATGGGCACATGGCCTTTTCTGAAACCGGGCACGTTGGCCTGCTTTCTATAGTCCCTTAGAATACTATCTACCTTGTCTTGGTAATCTTCTTTGGTGATGGCCACTTTAACGACGGCATTTAGATCGTCGATCTGCTCTTTTGTAATATTCATCTAAATCTTCTTTTTTGTTTCCATAAAATGGGATGCAAAAGTAGTACATTTAATGTAGCCTAGCAAGTTTTTAAACCGTTGGAATTCAAACAATCGTTACGATTTTTCATCCTCTTTTAAAAGTGAAAACAATATGGATTGCAAAAAGGATAGCAACAGGCTGAAAAGTATGGCCCACAAAATGCCGTCAACGGTAAAGCCATCGATAAGGTTATCGGCCAATAAAATGATTACGGCATTGATAACCAAAAGGAAAAGTCCTAGGGTTAAAATGGTTACCGGTAGGGTGAGCAAGACCAAAATAGGCTTGACTATAAAATTCAAAAGACTGAGTACGACAGCAACAATGATTGCGGTGGTGTAACTGTCGACAAAGACATGGGGCAGCACTTTTGAAAGTATGACTACGGCAAGCGCGCTCAAGAGTATTCGTAATATTAGTTTCATGGGTAAAATGTATTTGGTTATGCATTGCGAATCGGCTCGCTACCCTTAAAGATAGAAATTTGTACGCGGTTTTATGGTCTTGCCCCTAAAATAAGCAAGTGTAAAAAAACGGTTTACCCTTTCAGGAATGCCAATGATTTTTCAAAGAACTGTTTTGGGTTTTCGGCGTGTAGCCAATGTCCGGCGCGATCTATGGTTTGTAATTCTGCCTGTGGGAAATGCTTTTTGATCTCGGTGAGGTCGTTGGGCATGATGTACTCCGATTTGTCGCCCCTAAGGAATAGCGTGGGGCCGTTGTACATATCCGTAGGGTTGATATTTTCCCCTATTTCGTTCATTTTCTGGCTTAAGACCTTTAGGTTGAACCGAAAGCCCAATTGGCCTTTTTCTACCCAATATAGGTTTTTGAGTAAAAACTGTCTAGTGCCGAAATCGGTGATATACTGCCCTAGTGCCGCATCGGCTTCGTTTCGTGATGTCATGGTCTCGAGCCGAAGGGCGTTTAGGCCGTCGATTATAGCCTGGTGGTGCGGGGGGTAAAATTTAGGGGCAATGTCGGCAATGAGGATCCTGTCGGTAAGCTCGGGGTAGGAGCAGGCGAACTGCATGGCGGTCTTGCCGCCCATGGAATGTCCGATAATTGCGGCCCGGTCTAGATGGTGGGCTTCCATATAGGCCTTAAGGTCTTCGGCGAGCAGGTCGTAGTCGAAATCGTCGGACCAAAAGCTTTTGCCGTGGTTGCGCTGGTCGATGAGGTGGACTTCAAAGCCGGCTTCGGCATATTGTCCGCCCAGGGTTTTCCAGTTGTCTGACATTCCTAGGAAACCGTGTAAAATTAAAAGGGGCGAACCTTTGCCTATGATTTTGGAGTGTAGGGTAGTCATTTATTTCAATTTGTTCAGGTACATGTTTACTACGTTTTCAAGTCCGAGGTAGAGCGCTTCGCAAATTAGGGCGTGGCCAATGGAGACCTCTAGTAAATGGGGGACGTTTTCCTTGAAATATTTAATGTTGTCTAAGCTTAAATCGTGTCCGGCATTAAGGCCCAAACCGCATTGGTATGCAATTTTGGCAGCTTCGGTAAAAGGCATGACAGCTTTTTCCGGTCCCTTTCCGTAATCTTTGGCGTAACTTTCGGTGTATAGTTCAATTCGGTCCGTGCCGGTTTCTGCCGCACCTTCGACCATCTTGGCTTCGGCGTCTACAAAAATGGAAGTACGTATGCCTGCATTTTTGAAGGTCTGTATAACGTCTTTTAGAAAGTCTTTGTGTTTTACGGTATCCCAGCCGGCATTCGAGGTAATGGCGTCTACGGCGTCGGGTACTAGGGTGACCTGGGTGGGGCGCACTTCGAGTACGAGGTCGATAAATTGCTTCACGGGGTTGCCTTCGATGTTGTATTCGGTAGTGACCAATGCTTTTAGGTCACGTGCATCTTGATAGCGAATATGCCTTTCGTCGGGCCTTGGATGTATGGTTATGCCTTGTGCCCCAAAAGATTCAATGTCTGCTGCCGTTTTCAATAAATCGGGCATATTGCCACCTCGGGCGTTTCTAAGGGTTGCAATCTTATTTATGTTAACGCTTAATTTAGTCATTTGCCGATAGAATTTACCATTCGGCACAAAAATACAAATTAGGCATGCCTTTTGATATTTTTAATTAGTATTTTGCGTTTAGTATAAAGAGTTATGCATATTCAAGACCACATAGTCACCAATATTCCGTCGTTTAAGATAGGGGACTCCTTAGCGGGGGTTATCACCTTTTTTGAAGGAACCACACATTCGCACGTTGCCGTTACGGAGAACGATGCCTATTTGGGGTTGCTCAGTGAAAACGACCTTGAGAATTTCGATAAAAACGAAAAAGTAGAGCAATACCGCTACGAACTCGATACCTTTTTCGTGAGAAAGGAAACGAGTTGGTTGGACGTGCTCGAAACTTTTGCCCGAAATGAATCTAATCTCGTGCCCATTATCGATGAAAAGGGAAGGATCGATGGATATTACGATCTTACCGATATCGTAAGCGTGTTTATCGATACGCCGTTCTTTACGGAGCCGGGGGGTATTATTGTCGTGGCGAAGGGCATTAAAGATTATTCTTTTAGTGAGATAGCCCAGATCGTGGAAAGCAATAACACTAAACTTATCGGAGGTTTTATAACGGATTCAAAAAACGACGTGGTTCAGATTACCATTAAGATCGCCTCGTCTAACTTGAACGATATTCTACAGACCTTCCGACGGTACAATTACAACGTGTTGTTCGGAAATAGCGACGACCAATTTTTGGAAGACCTTAAAGAGAGGTCCGATTATTTGGACAAATATCTCAACGTCTAGATTATTCCTTCGATTCTCAATAAAATAATCCACAATCAAAAGTACAATCGCTATTTTTGTCGCAAAAGCCATAAGGTTTTTGTAACCCGATAAAGAAAAGTGATGAAAGTTGCCGTCTACAGTCAAATGTATCAAGAAGACACCTTGCAGTATGTAATGGAGTTGCTTGATGAACTTGAAAAGGAAGGGGCCGAGATAGCAATAGAAAAGGAGTTTCATGCCTTTCTTTCCCAAAAATATAGCGCAGGGGCCTATAGTACGTTTTCCGATTCGGAAGGCTTGGATGCTTCCTTTGATATGTTTGTGAGTTTTGGGGGCGATGGCACCATTCTTCGGGCGACTACCTTTGTGGGCGATCTGGGCATTCCAATTGTTGGGGTGAATACCGGGCGCTTGGGCTTTCTGTCTACCTTTAGTAAGGAAGAGGTGCGCAAAGTGGTGCAAGAGTTTAATAAGGGGGCATACACTATAGTGGAACGAAGCTTGGTGGAAGTAGATGAAAGGTCCGATATACCCGAGTTGAACGGGTTGAACTTTGCCTTGAACGAAATTACCGTAAGCAGAAAGGATACGACCTCTATGATAACGGTTGAGACCTATCTGAACAATGAATATCTGACTTCCTATTGGGCCGATGGGTTGATTGTTTCTACGCCTACGGGCTCGACCGGATATTCCTTGAGTTGTGGGGGGCCGGTTATCGAGCCTACCGCAAAATCACTTGTCTTGACGCCGATAGCGCCTCATAACCTCAATGCCAGGCCTTTGGTGATTTCAGATGATACCCAAATAAGGCTAAAGGTGTCGGGTAGGGAAGAGCATCACCTTATATCTTTGGACTCAAGAATAGCATCGGTGGCCAACGGAAAGGAAATCCTTATCAAAAAGGCCGATTTTACCATCAAAATGATCGAATATACTTCAGAGAGCTTTTTGAAAACCCTGCGTAATAAATTGTTATGGGGAGAAGATCGCCGTAATTGAATTCGTAACGGGCAATAAAAAACGGCAAATCCTGTTTATCATGTGAGAACATTAATATAATAGTTGGGTGCAATTGTTATATTCGCAAACTAATACTATTTATGAAGCGATTCATTGTCATAGTCTTGCTATGCACTTTTGGCAGCATAACGGCACAGACCTACGAAGTGGGTGTATTTGCCGGGGGAGCCAATAATATTGGAGACGTCGGACGTACGAATTATATTTTGCCCTCGAACATTGCCCTGGGGGGGATTTTTAAATGGAATATCGCCAAGCGCTATGCGTGGCGTGCCAGTGTAATCTACGGAAAGTTCAATGCCGATGACAGCAAATCGAGCAATCCCTCACGTCAACAAAGGGGGTATGAGATGGATAACTCCATTCTTGAGGCGTCTGCAGGACTCGAATTTAACTTTGTAGAGTACAATCTACATAAACTGGGGCCAGCCTTTACTCCTTATCTATATACCGGCCTTACCTATTTTAGGTACGATTATAATTATTTCGATGCCGGCAGGTACATAGATGTTTCACAAAGGGATGGTGCCTTTGCCATACCTATGACCGTTGGGGCTAAACTCCGTTTGAACCAATTTTTGATTTTGGGGGCCGAAATAGGCGCACGTTATACGTTTACCGATAACCTAGATGGTAGTAATCCTGAAAAACTCAATGTGAGTCGACAGTTGTCAGACCTGAGGTTCGGAAATGTCTTTAGTGACGATTGGTACGTTTTCTCAGGACTTACCTTGACCTATACCTTCGGTAGAAAGCCTTGTATGGAATGTTTTGAGTAGGTAAACCACTGTGTTTCCTCATTTTTATCTTCATGAGTTGGTTCTAAAATGGGAATAATTAAAATTTATGGGCTACTTTTGCCGAGCGCGTGAAAAAAAATCAAATTTTATAACGTTTTAGTACCGTGAAAGTCTGGGCTAAAATTTTGTTGAACAGCGCGATATGATCAATTCACTATGGACAACCTAGAAGAATTAGACAGAAATAAACTACCTCATCACGTTGCAATCATTATGGATGGGAATGGGCGCTGGGCCAAAAAACAAGGGAAATTACGTGTTTTTGGCCATGAGAACGGGGTCAATACGGTTCGTGAAACGGTTGAAAGCTGTGTTGAACTTGGTATAGAGTACCTTACGTTGTACACATTCTCTACAGAAAATTGGAAAAGACCTAAGCTAGAAGTCGACACTTTGATGAAGCTTTTGGTGTCGTCTTTAAAGAAAGAATTAAAGACCTTTTCGGAAAACAACATCCGGTTAAATGCTATAGGTAATATTGAGTCTTTGCCCAAACGCGCTTATAAAGAGCTTGTTGAGGTTATGGGTAAAACAAAGCAAAATACAGGAATGACGCTTACTTTGGCCTTGAGTTATGGTGCACGGGAAGAGCTGAAAAACGCAGTAAAACAAATAAGTGCCAAAGTTAAAAATAATATAATTTCAATTGAAAACATTGACGAAACCATTATAAATAGCCATCTTTACACGCATGATTTGCCAGATGTAGATTTGCTTATCCGCACTAGTGGAGAGCATCGTATCAGCAATTTTTTGCTGTGGCAGATAGCCTACGCGGAATTATATTTCGTTGATGTATTTTGGCCCGATTTTAGTAGTCAACAATTGGCAAAAGCCATAAAAAGTTATCAGAACAGAGAACGAAGATTTGGAAAAACCAGCGAACAACTCAATTAGCGATATGAAAGGGTTCATATCCTTCGAACCTTTAATTACACTTCTATTACTTCTTACTACCGTATTTTGCTCCGCACAAGAACTTTCTTTTGAGGATGGTAAAAAATACATTTTAGGCGGCTTGGAAGTAACAGGACTGCAAAGTTATAACGAGCAGACAGTAAAGACCTATACCGGATTAAGGGTAGGGCAGCCCATCACCTTACCGGGAGATGAGATCAGTAGTGTTATCAATAAACTTTGGGGGCTTGAGCTTTTCAAGAATATCGACTTTTATATTACCAACATCGAAGGTGATAAGGTCTTTCTTGAATTGAACATTATAGAGCGCCCTACTTTGTCGGATATCACCATAAACGGCGTAAAACCTAGAAAGGTAGACGACATTCTTGACGATACCGACCTGAAAAAAGGCAAGAAGATTACAGAAAGTTTAATTGCCAATACTAAAAACTATCTCGATAATAAGTATAAGAAACAGGGGTATCTAAATGCAAAGACCTCTATTATTGTGGCCAACGATACTTCTGAGACCAATGCCCAGAAGATGGTTATCAATGTAAACAAAGGTGATAAGGTCAAGATCAAGAAAATCATCTTTGAAGGGAACGAACAGCTTTCCGATAAAAAATTAAAAGGCGCCTTTAAGAAAACCAAGGAAAAACGCTTTTGGCGTTTCTGGAAGAAATCTAAATTCATTGAAGAAGATTACGAAAATGATTTAGACCTTCTGGCCGATAAGTATGCAGAAAACGGTTACCGTGATGCACGTATCCTTTCCGATTCGGTTATAAAGGTAGATGAGAACAACATTATATTAAAGTATCAGATAGAAGAAGGTAATAAGTACTATTTCGGTGATATTGATTTTGTAGGTAACAGTGTTTATACCGACCGTCAGTTGGCCGCAGTACTGGGTATTAAAAAAGGGGATACGTATAACGGTGTTTTGTTGAGGGAGCGTATTGCCGATGATTCAAAACCTGAACCCCAAGATGTTACCAGCTTGTATCAGAATAACGGATATTTGTTTTCTAGTATCAATCCCGTAGAGGTTTCTGCGGAAAACGATACCATTAATTTTGAAATACGGGTCATTGAAGGAAAGGAAACTTTTCTTAACCATGTAGACGTAGTCGGTAACGACCGTACCAATGACCACGTAATCTATCGTGAGCTCCGTACAAGACCAGGTCAAAAATACAATAAGAGTGATATTATTAGAACCATTCGCGAACTACAACAGTTGGGATACTTTGATGCGGAACAAATTAAACCGGATATCCTTAATCCGAACCCTAATGAAGGTACGGTTGATATCAAGTACAACTTGGTAGAGTCGGGATCGAGCCAGATAGAACTGCAAGGTGGTTATGGCGGTGGAGGTTTTATCGGAACTTTAGGACTTTCGTTCAATAATTTTTCTATAAAGAATATTTTAAAGGGCGAGGAGTATAAGCCGGTGCCTATGGGTGACGGTCAGACTTTCGCCATGAGGGTGCAGGCCAGTAGAACCTTTAGGGTTTACAGTCTTAACTTTGCAGAACCTTGGTTGGGTGGAAGAAAGCCCGTTCAATTTAGTTTGAACCTTTCGAGAACACAACAGTTCGGGGTAGATTACAACAACTCTACCAGTAGTAAGATTAAAGTTGATAAAAATCGAGGTTTTTCCATTACGGGTATTTCTGCAGGTTTGGCAAAGCGTGTACAATGGCCCGACGATTTTTTCACCATTTCACATTCCTTGAGCTACCAATTGTACGAGTTTAATAACTATGATATCGGATTGTTCAACTTTGGTAACGGAAAATCAAATTCCTTTGCCTATACCTTGGGGATTTCAAGAAACGCCACTTCTGGTGGACGTATTTACCCAAGGGGTGGGTCTAATTTTGAAATTACCGCCAAGTTTACACCGCCATACTCCCTTTTTAGCAGCAAAGATTACGAGAGCTTACGGGACCGTAGCGAAGAGTTGAGTCTCTTGGAAACTCAGCAAAATGGGTTAAGTGTATCAGATGAGGCGGAATTGGAAGAAATCGACCAAGAACGCTTTAGGTGGTTGGAATACTATAAGGTAAAGTTTAAAGGAGATTGGTATACGACCTTGGTTGATAAATTGGTATTGCGTACCAATGCGGAATTCGGTTTCTTGGGGAACTATAACAACGATGTGGGCGATGTGCCTTTTGAGCGTTTTTTCGTCGGTGGTGACGGTCTAGGGAACTTTACTTTGGATGGTCGTGACGTGGTGCAGTTGAGAGGTTACGAAAACCAATCGTTGACCCCTATCGACCCCGTAACAAGTCAGCAAGAAGGTGGTTTGGTCTACAATAAGTTTTCGATGGAACTACGCTATCCATTAACCTTAAAACCTTCAGCTTCCATTTATATGCTTGCATTTATGGAAGGAGGTAACGCCTTCAACAATTTTCAGGAATTTAATCCGTTTCAAATAAAACGATCGGCCGGAGTGGGGCTGCGCATATTTATGCCGGCATTCGGGTTATTGGGTATTGATTTTGGTTATGGGTTTGACGAAGATAATAGACCTCAGTCTATCGGAAACGGACCTAGCGGACTTCAAACACACTTCATTATCGGCCAACAGTTTTAATTTAAGGAATCGTTCAATATGCTAAAACGCTCATTTTAAAAGTTTTAGTAATTTTGGCACGATATTTTCTATTGGATAAAACGATAAAGTAATGAAAACAAAATCAAACGTTCTTTTTGTACTGGTACTGACCTTGTGTTCGGTATATACATTTGCTCAACGTGGCGTACGTATCGCTTACGTAGATATGGAATATATCTTGGAGAACGTAGAAGAGTATAGGGATGCCAACAAACAATTGGCGGACAAGGTGCAGAAATGGAAAATCGATATTGAGCAGAAGCAGAGCGAGGTTGAGCAGATGAAGAAAGATTTGATGGCCGAACGTGTGCTCTTGACCGATGAGCTGATTGCCGAAAGGGAAGAAGAGATCCAGATTCTGGAAAAGGAAATGGTAGAATACCAACAGGATCGTTTCGGTCCGCAAGGTGACTTGGTGTTACAGAAACGACGCTTAATCCAACCGATTCAAGATCAAGTGTTCAACGAGGTTCAAAAAATTGGGGCCAATAAGAAATACGACTTTATTTTCGATAAATCGGCCGATGTGGTTATGTTGTATTCCGAAAAAAGGCACGATATTAGCGACTTGGTGCTCAGGGGTATTTCCAGAACACGAAAGATCAGTAAGCCCAAGAAGGATAGCAGGAGTAAGTTTGAAGATGGGGAAGAGGCCGAAGAGGAAATGAGCGAAGCCCTCAAGGAAAGGAAAGAGAACGCAGAAAAGGCACAGGAAGCCAGAGAGAAGAGTGTAGAGGAGAAACGGGCCGAGCAGTTAAAACTAAGGGAAGAACGCAAAAAGGCGTACGAAGCCCGAAGAAAGAAACTCTTGGAGGAACGTGAGGCCAAACGCAAAGAGAAGCTCGAAGAACGCAAAGAAGGCGGGCAAGATGAGGAGGAAACCGAAGAGTAAGAAGGTTTAATTAACAAAGTGCCGCAATCATCTGCTAAATAGACATAATTTTAATACATTGCGGCGATTTGTATACCAAATGTCGAACATTGAAAAATACATTAACCTGAAATTAACACTCAATTTTATTAACTAGAATTATCATGAAACACTTAAAGAAAATAGCAGTAGCCTTAGTATTGTTCGTAGCCGCTACAGGTTTTGTTAACGCACAGAGCAAAGTAGCACATATTGATGTTACCCAATTATTAAGTGCAATGCCGGAGATGAAAGCTGCTGAAGCGGAGCTTAAAAAATTGTCTGAAACGTATAATGCCGATATTGAAAGTTCTATGACCGAGTTTCAGAACAAGGCTACCTTGTACCAAAACGAAGCTCCTTCCAAATCAAAAGAAGAGAACGAAAAAAGAGCGATAGAGCTTCAAGGTGTTCAAAAGAATATTGGTGAAGCACAACAAGCTGCACAACGTGAATTGCAGAAAAAACAACAGGAGCTTTTTGCACCTATATCCGACAAAGCCAAAGCGGCCATAGAAAAAGTAGCGGCCGCCCAAGGTTTTGACTACGTGATCGATGCCCAGCCAGGTGGTGGTCTTATCGTAGCAAAAGGTAAGGATCTATTGCCAGACGTAAAGAAAGAGTTAGGTATTTAATCGACTTCAGATTAGATCATAAAAAAAGCCCGCTATTGCAGCGGGCTTTTTTTATGATCTGAAGTGGCGGTAAACTTGCACTTTGTTTTAATTAAAGGGTTGAGAAATAGAGATATCGTGGAAGTGCTTATAAAAAAAACACACTCCTTTACGCTGCAATTTGGTCAATTAAAAAAATCATTGGTTAAACCTAAATAGGGTTGTAATGGTTTTTATCTGGTTATTCAATATTATAATTTGATTCAGTAGGCAAGGTTCAAACGCAAGGTCAAAAACTTTCAAAAAACTTAATTGGAAGATAAAGTTAGTGTGTTGAATAAAACGGATGGCTAGAATTAAATATGATAATATTCTGTATAAGTGTTGATGAGTAGGAATACGCCATTAGGTGTAGAAAGGTTTTTACTGTCATGTTTTTCGTTGTTTGTAAAAGGAAAAAGGGAAACAATGGTTTTTACATACGAATTTCTCTGGTAAATAGATTGTACGGGAGTGTTTGGCTCAGTAACTCGTCACCGTAAATAACGTTCGTAACATTGTTTTTAAAACTTAGCTTCTTCTCAGGGATATCGAACGGTTTTGATTATAGGTGGGAAAGATTTGTTGAGGGTATTAGGGTTTGTTATATCCCATATGACAGAGGTGAAGCAATTTTATTGTAATTGATTTTGGTTGTAAGGTTCGGTGAATAAGAATGTCGTCGGAATATGAGGGTATATCCTATCTCGCAATGAGAACAGATACTTACTCTATACAGAAAGGAGGTGTAATGTTCCGAATGTATAGTTATTGCAAGTGTTCTCGAGCACTCAAAAGCAGGTCGCTCTTACATCATGTGAAGAATAGGAAGATTGTTGTTTCAACGAATAAAAGCAAGTATTGAACAAAAAGATGGGGGGGAGCGTAGCGGAAAATTTGACACTTATTAAAGCGCGATTGCTAAAAGGTCATTGTCATGATTAACAACTATTTCGATATGAAGAAAAGAGACTATCTCATAAAGTGTGTAAAAATAGAAATGATTCGAATGATTATCTATAAACACAAGGGGTCGTACTTCTCAGGCATTAATATACTACGCGCTGGACGAAGTGCAGTAACACGGGAATATAAAAAGTTGAAGAATAATACTATTCTTCAACTTTAATAAAGTTGATTTTATAATTTAACAATCTATATTGATTATTTTTTATGATTTAACATTAGTTAAGGACTATCTCATAAAGTGTGTAAATAAAAAAATAGCGGGGGCATGCCCCCGCTATTTTTTTAACTTTAAATTTTTACACCATTATGAAGAAAGAGGAATTATTCAACGACGATTTCCTGAAGCAGTTCAAGACCGGCGACGAGCTCAACGGCTTTCTGAAGGAACTGCAGAAACGCGGCATCGAGAAGATGTTGGAGGGGGAGCTCGACGGCCACCTCGATTACGAAAAGCACCAAAGTTCCAAGGGCAACACTTGTAACGGCCATTCCAGGAAGACGGTACGCACCTCCTTCGGCGAGTCCGAGATCGCCTGCCACGGGATAGGGACGCGTCCTTCAACCCGATGATAGTAGCCAAACGGGGCAATATGGTCGACGGCATCGAAAATGTCATCGTGTCCCTTTATGCCAAGGGCATGAGCAACAGCGATATCGAGGAGCAGATACGGGAGGTCTACGACTTCGATGTTTCCAGATCCACCATATCAAGGATTACCGATAAGGTATCGAACGATATCGTAGCCTGGCAGAACCGCCCCCTGGAACCCGTTTACCTTATCGTCTGGATGGACGGTATCGTTTTCAAGGTCAGGGAAAGTTCCAAGGTAATCAACAAGACGGTCTACGTGGCCGTTGGGCTGCGCAGGGACGGGAAAAAGGAAGTGCTCGGCCTCTGGCTGGGCAAAAACGAATCGTCCTCTTTCTGGATGTCCGTGCTCACCGATATCAAGCCCCGCGGCGCGAAGGACATCCTGATTACCGCCACGGACAACCTGAACGGATTTACCGATACCATCAGAAGCGTATTCCCGGAATCAAAGACCCAGATCTGCGTGGTACACCAAATCCGCAACGCATGCAGGTACGTCGTATGGAAGGACAAGAAGGCGTTCACGGCGGATATGAAACATATCTACAACGCCCCGAACCAAGAGGCCGTAAGGGCTGTCCTGGACGATTTTGCCGGACAATGGGAGGCAAAGTATTCCTATGCCATAAAGAGCTGGAGGGACAACTGGGAGGACCTGACCGTCTTCTTCGAGTTCCCCTTGGAGATACGCAAGATTATCTATACCACCAATCTTATCGAGAACCTGAACGGCAAGATCAGGAAGTACACCAAGAACAAGCTGTCCTTTCCGACCGACGAGGCCGTGATGAAATCCGTATATTTAGCGGTAAGGGAGGCCACGAAAAAGTGGTTTATGCCCATCAGGAACTGGGGCATCATTTTAAATCAGTTCCTTACGATCTATGAAAAAAGGGTCGGACTTTAAATAAAGTCCAACCCCCTGTTATTTTTAACTTACACAGTTTTTGGGATAGTGTCATTAGTTAATAAGTGAGGTGTTTCCTTGTATAACGTCTATTGAGGATATTTTATCATTCCAATTTGATAAATTTAAAAATCCGTGCTTTAGTTTTGTAAGATCCCTGTGCCCAAAATAGTTTGTGTACGGAGCTGGTAAACGATAATTTGTATAGAATTCAATAGATCGTCCATCAAATTCGGGATGTTGATAAAAAATAATTTTTCGTCTCTCAGAATGGTTGGGGTAGGAGTATACGAAAGCTGTATTAATTCTTAACGAACTTATTTTGTTGCCAAATTTGAGGGGATGTAAGTCGCGAAGTTGACTGAAATTTGATATGATTAGTTTTTCCTTTTTGTAGTGTATATCCTCAAAACATAAGACGTTAGCGTTAAAATTGGACACGGTGAAGCTAATAGAAGGCCCGGCCGCTAAAGCGCTTGCTTCATTTTTATTTGTTTTAGATGTTAAGTTGTTTTTTCTTGATGTTATTATTGCTGAATAATCCATATTGTAAAAAGCAAATTTCGATTTTTCATCATCGAAAAGATATATGTCATCACCGTCAATTACGGTTGCCAGATTAGGTTTTTCTTCAAGGTTTTGTAGCTCCATCGGTATTTTTGTAATAGGATGATATTCCCCTTCTCCGTTTTCCTTAAACCCTATTTCGTAGGTGTTATTTTTATAGTAAATTTTTTGAGTGAAGTCTGGTTGGATTTTGAGTGTGCTATCCGAGTAGTTTTCATTGGAGTCTTTACTACAGGAGATTACTAGAAATGCTACTAACAAAGGAATGATTGTAATGCGGTTCATTTTAATAATTTTATAAATTAAACATATGTCGAATATACTACATATATTGTAGTATTAATACTACTTTACGTAATGTATATGTTAAATATATGTTAAATCTTTATTTTTGATTAGTAAATTTATCCTTTATATTTTTCCAACGTAAGTTGCGTATGAACTGACCTTCGGATTTGCTGACCAAGAAAGGGGTATTCTCTTTTTTGGCTTCAAGGTAGCCGTATAGGTTATCGGAAAACGCTTGTGGTTTCCGCTGTTTAAAAGCCATTTTTAACGAGGCTATTACCGTAATTAAAAGGCCATAGCGCATGGTGTACATGGCTTTGCCTTGAAGCAGTTTGGCCTTTTGGTTGTATGCGTTTCCCGTGGGCCTAAGGTGTTTTACCTTTAATATGTCATCCGTATAGATTTCGAAGCCATGGTATTGGGCGAGTAATTCGTCTACCGTATCCCAGCCCATGGCGTTGCGTAATCCATTTATGGTATTGAAACACTTATTGGTGTAGGCTTTGAAGGCCCCGCGAACATGGTTTTTGTCCATGGGGTGGTTTAATTTCCATTCCCCGGTTTCGTCCTGTTCGTAAATAAATCCCCCGGCTATGCCGACCTTGGGTTGCCCCCTGAAAATATATGCGATCTTTTCGAAGTAATTATCGGGTAGAATAAGGTCGGCATCCAGCTTTACGATAAACTCATAATCCTTGTCGAGAAGCTGGAGCCCTTTGTCAAAAGCATTGATCACTTTGCTCCCTGGCATGTGTTCGGTAGAGGATAGGGTGTTTAGCTTTGTAAAAATGGGGCTGAGCGCTCTAAATTGGTCGATAATGGCCTCTGTGTCGTCTGTAGAATTATCGTTCACTACAACCACTCTTTTGGGCTGTAGCGACTGTCTGAGAATAGAGTTTAAGGTATCGGCCAAAAAGCCTTCCTCATTATGTGCGGGAACAATAACATAGTAATGCATGGCCATAGGGTGTTAAAGGTCAAAAGCTATGAAATTGAATTGGATTCTTAGGCTTGATCGATAGGTTTTTTTTCGGCGTATACAATGTAGTACCGAGGGGTAAAACTTCGTAATAAGGGGCGTAAACCTATTTTTTTGACAGGATTCGTCCATTTGGCCCTGTCCTTGATTTCCCAACCGGCCTTTTCCAAGAGCCAATCGAACTGCCAATCTTCAAATTCATGGTAGTGGCGGTCCCATGGGTCGGTCTTGCTCCGATAGGCGGGCGAAAACCAGAGTTTTAAAGGTATGCTGGCCACTAGTTTGTTGGCTTTGATTTCCCTTAAGGTGTTAAAAGGGGCCAAAAGGTGTTCGAATATTTCAAAAGCGGTAACGACCTGGGCCTCGGATGCCTTCACTGACGAAAAATCAAGGTCTAGATCTTCCCCCTTGGTGTTCTCTACGGAATACCCTTGTTCTTTCATGATTTTTGAAAACGGATTCTCAACACCTAGATCCAGTATAGACTCATCGGTCGATACGTGTTTTCTAAGAAATTCTAGAGTGTGTTGAAAACGTTTACTCGGATAGGTATTCTCGTACATTTGAACAGCTTGCAAGGTTGGTTGCCCGTGCATCAACCGGATGTTATACCCTATAGACTATGGCATTGATATTCATGCCTGCACCGACACTTGCAAATATAACAACATCTCCCTTTTGAACCTCTTGATTTTCTATTTTTCCGTTAAGTACCAAATCGAATAGGGTAGGTACTGTAGCTACGGAACTATTGCCTAGTTTTCCAATGCTCATGGGCATGATGTTTTCCGGTACTTCCAAGTCGTAAAGCCCATAGAAACGTTTTACTATGGCTTCGTCCATCTTTTCATTGGCTTGATGGATGAATACTTTTTTGAGGTCGTTTACGCCCAGTCCACTTTTGTCCAAGGCATCCTTCATGGCTTGAGGTACGTGGGTAACGGCAAATTCATAAATTTTACGACCGTACATCTTAATGTACTTGGTGTTGTCTTTTTCCTTTTTGTACGACGTTCCAAAGAAAAGGTAATAGGCCTCGTCCTTGGTGTGGGTGGCGCTTGTGTGGGACAGTATTTCCCCTGCACCTTCTTTTTCTTCGATTATGGCCGCTCCGGCACCATCGGAGTAGATCATGGAATCCCTGTCGT
The DNA here is from genome assembly GCF_000973105.1 of Zobellia galactanivorans. Taxonomy (NCBI): domain Bacteria; kingdom Pseudomonadati; phylum Bacteroidota; class Flavobacteriia; order Flavobacteriales; family Flavobacteriaceae; genus Zobellia; species Zobellia galactanivorans. The sequence goes on from NC_015844.1 coordinate 2,921,850, forward strand.
GGGGGTCGGTAATTCGCGATAGGGTTTCCGCGCCAATGACCAAGCATCTTTTGGCGATACCGCTTTTTATAAAGGCATTGGCTTGAATGACGCCTTGGATCCATCCCGGGCAACCGAAAATAAGATCGTAGGCTATGCAGCTTGGGTTTTTAATTTGCAAAAGCTGTTTTACCCTGCTGGCCAAGCTGGGAAGCGTATCTCCTTGTATTTGGCCTGGTGATAGATCCCCGAAATTATGGGCGAAAATAATGTAGTCTATGGTTTCTTTGTCAATTTTGGCGTCTTCTATCGCTTTTTCCGCGGCTAAGACACCTAGGTCCGATGTGTTTAGATTGTTTTCGGCGTATCGGCGTTCACCGATGCCGGTAATACCCTTGAATTTTTTGATAATAACTGCGTTATCATGGGGAAACGGAGATCCGTCCGCATTTAAAAAATCATGACTTTCAAAACTGTCGTTAGCCACGACCAGTGAGGGTATATAGCTTCCTGTTCCTGTAATTGCAATCGACATAGTGTAAATTATTTTAGCACCTCACAAGATACGGTATAATAGATTTACTGCTATGCATGCATAGTAGTTATTACGATGTTCAAGAGGTTTTTGTAGGGGTGAGATTAAAGGAAAAACCCTTTGCAATCAATTTGCAAAGGGTTGTTTGTCAATTATTTGTAGTGATTTATTCAGCTTCGGCGTAGGCTTCTATAGGCGCACACGTACATATTAAATTACGGTCTCCATAGGCATCGTCAACGCGCCTGACCGAAGGCCAAAATTTGTTCTCTTGAATAAATGGAAGCGGAAATGCCGCTTTTTGTCTGCTGTAAGGGAAGTCCCACGTATCGTTCGTAAGCATATCCAAGGTATGGGGCGAATTTTTCAGCACATTGTTAGGTTCGTCTGAAGAAGCTGTATTGATTTCTTCCTTTATCGATAACATGGCTTCGCAAAAACGATCAAGTTCGGCCCGACTTTCGCTTTCGGTCGGTTCGATCATTAAGGTGCCTGCAACGGGAAAAGAAACGGTAGGGGCGTGAAAGCCGTAATCCATTAATCTCTTGGCGATATCGGTAACCTCTATGCCATTCTTTTTAAAGGGGCGGCAATCAATGATCATCTCATGGGCTGCACGTCCGTTTTCGCCTGTATAAAGTACATCATAGGCTCCGCTGAGTTTCTGTTTGATGTAGTTGGCATTTAAAATGGCGATTTCTGTGGAATGTCTAAGTCCGCTTTCCCCGAGCATTTTAATGTAACCATAAGAAATCAGGCATACCAATGAGCTGCCCCAGGGAGCGGCCGATATTGCGGTGATGGCCTTGTCGCCACCGGTTTCCACTACGGGGTTTCCGGGAAGGAAGGGCACCAGCTGTTCGGCTACGCATATTGGGCCTACACCAGGACCGCCACCGCCATGGGGTATGGCAAAGGTCTTGTGAAGGTTCAAATGGCAAACGTCGGCACCGATAATGGCAGGATTGGTAAGTCCGACCTGGGCATTCATGTTGGCGCCGTCCATATAGACCTGACCCCCGTGGTCATGTATGAGTTGGGTAATCTGCTTTATGGAAGATTCAAAAACACCATGGGTAGAGGGGTAGGTAACCATTAAGGCGGCAAGCTGGTCTGCGTGTTTCAAGACCTTGTCCTCTAGGTCGGCTACGTCTATGTTTCCTCGTTCGTCGGTTTTGGTAACGACCACCTTCATACCGGCCATTACGGCGGAAGCCGGGTTGGTACCGTGTGCCGAAGCGGGAATGATGCAGACGTTCCTATGGCCTTCGTTTCGTGATTCGTGATAGGCCCTGATGACCATGAGTCCTGCATATTCGCCCTGTGCGCCGGAATTCGGCTGTAACGAGGTTGCGGCAAATCCAGTAATGGTAGATAGATCTTTGGCCAGTTCTTTTAGTACGTATTGGTAGCCTTTTGCTTGTTCGATAGGTACGAAGGGATGGATGTTGGCCCAACGAGCCATACTCAATGGCAACATTTCTGAGGCTGCATTCAATTTCATGGTGCATGATCCCAAGGAAATCATGGAGTGGTTCAGGGAAAGGTCTTTGCGCTCCAATTTTTTTATGTAGCGCATAAGCTCGGTCTCTGAATGGTATAGATTGAAGACTTCGTTCTGTAAGAAATTCGATTGGCGCTGCACATTCGAAGGTAGCGCGGTTTTCGTGGATAGCTCCTCGATTGGGGCCGCCTTCTTTTCAAGCGCTTCCGCGAAAATAGAAACGATTTGATTCAGGTCTTGCAATGAGGTTGCCTCGTTTACCGCTATGGAAACCGTTTCGTCGTCTATGTAAAGAAAGTTTACTTCGTTTTGCTCTGCTATTGTTCGAACGCGCTTGGCCTCGGTCTTGACCGTAATCGTATCAAAATACGAAAGATTGGTTTGGTAGAGCCCTAATTTCTCTAAGGCATCGGCTAAGGTTACGGCGGTATGGTGGACTTTCCTCGCTATGTATTTCAAGCCTTCGGGTCCGTGGTAAACGGCATACATGCCGGCCATAACGGCCAATAATACCTGTGCGGTACATATATTCGATGTGGCCTTATCGCGTTTTATGTGTTGCTCTCGCGTCTGAAGCGCCATCCTCAACGCCATATTGCCGTCAGTGTCTTTTGTGATACCGATAATACGGCCGGGGATGTTTCTTTTGTAGGCCTCTTTGGTAGCGAAAAATGCGGCGTGAGGGCCTCCATATCCCAAAGGAATTCCGAATCGTTGGGTGGTGCCGACAACTACGTCCACACCGAATTCCCCGGGAGGGGTAAGTAGTACCAAACTTAAGATGTCTGCGGAAACGGCAACTTTAATGTCGTTTTCCTGGGCTTTGGAAACAAAGTCGCTATAGTCGTTTACTTGTCCGTATTTGCCAGGGTACTGTAATAGGGCGCCATAAAAATCTTGTCCAAAGGTAAATTCTTCATGGTTTCCTATTACCAGTTCAATGCCCAAAGGTTTTGAACGTGTTTTTAAAAGGGATAGGGTCTGCGGAAGAACTTCTTCTGAAACGAAGAATTTTAGAATACCGTTTTTCTTTTGTTCCCGACTGCGAACATCGTATAACATGGTCATAGCTTCCGCTGCGGCCGTACTTTCGTCCAACAGTGATGCATTGGCCAGTTCCATACCCGTAAGGTCGGCGACTACGGTTTGAAAATTTAGAAGCGCCTCTAGTCGGCCTTGTGCAATTTCAGCTTGATATGGGGTGTAAGCGGTATACCAACCTGGGTTTTCAAGAATATTCCTTTTGATGACTGAAGGCGTCAAACTCTCATGGTAGCCCAAGCCGATATATGAACGGAATACTTGGTTCTGCTCCGATAATTCTTGAATATGGGCGAGAAACTTGTGTTCGCTCATTGCGGCTTTGAGCTGCAATGGTTCCTTTAAACGAATGTCGTTGGGGATGGTCTCGTAAATGAGCTGGTCCAAGGTTTCGGTACCTACAGTCTTGAGCATGTGCTCTTGATCTTCTTCCTTAATGCCTATATGGCGTAAAGCAAATACATCTGTCTTCATAGCTTATTGTAAAAGTGGCGTAAAATTAGACATTTAATCCCTTAAAAAAATCACATAATTGTGCTAGGTCATTAAAGTTTTTAACTAAAACGGCAGTTTATGAACAGTTTGGTTAATTTTGTAGGATGAAGGCTATAAAGCGCATTTTCGACTTTTACCTTGATGCAAGTATACATATAGCCTTTGGGGTGTATGCCCTTGTACATATTACCGATATTACCTTGGGCTTTGAGGTAGACAGGCATTTGGCCTGGTTTCTTTTTTTTGGTTCGGTAGCCTGCTACAATTTTGTAAAGTATGGGGTGGAAGCCAAAAAGTACATTCTTGTGGCCAATCGCTATCATAAGAATATTCAATTGGTAAGTATAATAGCCTTGCTCATTGCACTCTACCACGGTTGGTTTTTGTCCTTGGAAGTCTGGTTCGGTGTTGTGGGGCTCGTGGGATTGACGGGACTGTATGCCTTACCTTTATTGCCCCATGCGAAAAACTTGAGAAGTTGGGGCGGGTTAAAAATTTTTATCGTGGCTTTGGTATGGGCCGGGGCAACGGTAATCTTGCCTATGTTGTCGGCCGAACAACCTATGACAAAAGACGTTTGGGTAGAAACCGTTCAACGTTTTATTTTTGTGTTGATCTTATTGATCCCCTTCGAAATCCGCGATTTGGCCTTTGATGCTCCTGATTTGAAGACTTTGCCACAGCGTTACGGTATTGCCAACACCAAAATCTTTGGTTCTTTTTTGAGTGTTCCGTTCTTCTTCTTGATTTTCCTAAAAAATAGTGTATCTAGTGGCGAGGCAATAGCGGCAGGTATAGTCTTTTTAATCCTTGGCTTCCTAATGTTTATTACAGGGCGAAGGCAAAATCGGTATTTCGCTTCGTTTTGGGTGGAAGCTATTTCTGTATTTTGGTGGTTTCTGTTGCTGTTGGCCACCACGTACATTTAGTCTTTTTCCTGTAATATTTCCTTCATCTTAAGCTTGTCCTGTTCCGAGAGGCTATGGAGATTGGCCTTATCGCAGAGTGAAGTAAGTTGGGTGTTTTTCTTTGTGGCCTTTGAACAGGTCTTACACATAAATAGATGAAAGCGAAGCTTTAACTTCTCGATAAAAGTGGCTTCCCTATATTGGGCCTTGTTGCAAATTATTGCAGCTTTTTCGCAAGAAATCATATTTAAAACCAATTTTGATTAAGGCAATCCATCAAGGCCGTTCTAGCTCTGTGTATCATTACCCACAGGTTAGACGGATTAATATCGAGCTCATTACAAATATCTTCGGTACTAATTCCTTGAATGGTTTTCATTGTAAATACCAGGGCCTGTTTTTTTGGTAATTTAGAGATGCAGTCTTGTATGGCGAGACCTAGTTCTTCATTTTCTATGTTGCTATTTTCAAACGAACTAAAGGGGTCGGCTACTTGTTCTTCCAACCAATCGCCTTCGGCATCACTTTGAGAGCTGTAGTTCATTCGAACCTCGGCCTTGCCTTTATTTGAATTTATCTTTCGATAATAGTCGATTACTTTTCGCTTCAAAATAGCAATTAACCAAGTACGTTCAGCGGCATCGCCCTTATAGTTTTTTGCCGATTTTAGTCCGGCCATAAAGGTTTCCTGTACCAAATCTTTTGCTACCTCCGAATCGCTTATGCGGCCGATGGCATAGTTGAAAAGGTAATCTGCATATAAATCTACCCAGTTTTCGGGCTGTAATTGGTGTTGTGCCATAGGTTTCGTGTCATTGTCAAAAGTAATGGAATTAGATTTAATGACCTTTAATTTTTTTTCATTGCTTCTAATATAATTTAATGCTGCCATATTTCTTATTTTTGATTAAACTTCTTGAACATGAAAGTCTATATATTCACCCTTTTACTATGTATGATTACTTTAGGTTGTGCTCAAAGTAAAACAAAACCTATCACAGAATTTTCACAGAATGATATAGAAAATGCGATTTTGCTGGATGTTCGTACTCCCGAAGAATTTAATGGGGGGCATTTAGATAAGGCCGTAAATATCAACTGGTTCGATGCTGATTTTGCTGAACGTGTCAATACCATCGATAGGGCGCAAACCGTTTACGTATACTGCAAGAAAGGCGGACGTAGCGCTAAGGCGGCCCAGGTGCTTGATTCTTTGGGCTTTAATGTAGTTGACCTAGAAGGGGGCTACGATGCTTATATGGCTTCTAAAAAGAATTAGAGGAGTTTATCGGCCACTTCTAACCAATTGTTCGCACGTTCAAAACCCGTAGTTCTTATATTGTGTGGAGAGGTGAACAACAGGGTTCGCCCATCGAATTTCTCAAGGTTGTAACTGCGATCGTCGATGAGCACATCGCCTAACAGAATGTGCTTATGACCGCAGAGAATACGGTTCTGCCATGGAATGAAAGAAAGGTGTTCATCTAGCCAATCGGATTTTTCCTCGAGTGAATTCGGAAACTGCATGGCGGCACTGGCTATGTATACTTCGTGCTTTTCGTTTAGCTTCCTTAATACTACCTGGGCATTTTTAATGGGTTTTAGATTGCGGAAGAAGCCTCTGTTACGGGCATGGTCGCGAACACTTTGTTGACGTTCGGGCGGCACCATACGCCAGACCTCGTTGCCGTTGCAAAGCTCTAGTGTCAGGTTTTCGCTAAACTGTTTGTTGTAAATTTCTATATGCGCACCGTATGTGTCCGCAATTACTTCGTCCATATCAACGAATATGACCATCGCTTTTTTTTTACGAAGTTCTAAAAAGCCTACGACGTAAAAAAACCTAAGGCCAAATTTGATAATGATTTAATTTGTAATTTGTAGAAGTTTCTAGGAAATAAAAAAAGAGGGCGTCCCCACACCCTCTTTTAAACCGTTAAAAAAATTATTTGATATAACCTTTTCAACCTACTTATGTTACGTAAATATATAAGAAAAAACTTACAAAACATAATTTAGGTTAATTTTTTTTTAAAATTTCAATTTATTCAAGCAGGCCGGCTCTTTCCAGTAGGGCTTCTACCTTTGGTTCGGCTCCCCTAAAGCGCTTATAGAGCACCATAGGGCTCTCGGTTCCGCCCTTAGAAAGCACGTTATCCTTGAACTTTGTGGCGATTTCCTTGTTAAAGATACCTTTTTCTTTGAAAAGGGCAAAGGCATCGGCATCAAGAACTTCGGCCCATTTATAACTGTAATAGCCCGAAGAATAGCCGCCTTGAAATATATGTGAAAAAGCCGTGCTCATACAGGTTTCCGGGGTGTCAGGATATAAGTTGGTATCTTTGAAGGCTTCGCTCTCGTGTTGCTTTACATCGGTAATACCCGATGGGTCGACGCCGTGCCAAGACATATCCAATAACCCAAAACTCAATTGTCTCAAGGTTTGCATGCCTTCTTGAAAAGTAGCCGACTCCTTGATTTTTTGTACCAATTCCATTGGAATTACTTCCCCTGTTTCGTAATGCTTGGCAAAAAGTTCTAGGGCCTCTTTTTCATAGCACCAATTTTCCATGACCTGGCTGGGCAGTTCAACAAAATCCCAGAACACCGAAGTTCCGGAAAGGCTAGGGTAGGTGGTGTCGGCCAGCATACCATGCAGTCCGTGGCCGAACTCGTGAAACAATGTGGTAACCTCGTTAAAGGTCAAAAGCGAGGGTTTGCTGGGAGTGGATCGTGTAAAATTACATACGTTAGATATATGCGGGCGTACGTTTTCACCGTTCAATCGGTATTGTGGTTTGTACGATGTCATCCAAGCGCCACCACGTTTTCCTTTTCTCGGGTGAAAATCGGCATAAAAAATCGAGATGAAGTTTCCTGAAGTGTCATAAACCTTATAGGTTTTTACCTCGTCATGATACTTTTCAATGTCGGAGACCTCTTGGAATTTTAGGTCGAACAATTTTTCCGCCACCTTAAAAACACCGTCTATTACATTTTCGAGTTTGAAATAGGGCTTTAATTTTTCGTCGTCAAGGTTGAACCGTTTTTGCTTGAGTTTTTCAGAGTAGTAGCTACCGTCCCATTTTTCCAGCCGGTCGATGGCGTCAAGTTCTTTCGCGAATGTTTCTAGTTCGGTAAATTCTTTTTCAGCGGCAGGTTTGGCCTTTACGAGCAATTCATTTAGAAACTCGTGTACTTTTTCGGGGGTTTCGGCCATGCGTTCTTCCAATACAAAGTGGGCATGTGTTTTGTAGCCGAGCAAATTGGCGCGTTCATACCTCAATTGGGCAATTTTAAGAACGTTTTCTTGGTTGTCATGTTCATCGCCGTGAAAGGCTTTGCTGCCAAAGGCCAAGGCTAGTGTTTTTCGTAGCTCACGATTTTTGGCATACTTCATAAAGGGAATGTAGCTCGGGTAGTCTAGGGTGACCAGCCAGCCCTCTTTACCTTTTGATTGGGCCAATTGGGCCGCGGCTTCTTTTTCTCCTTCGGGTAAACCGTCTAAATCGTTTTCATCGGTCAGGTGCATTTCGTACGTATTGGTCTCGGCCAGTACGTTTTCCCCGAATTTGAGTTTAAGTTGGGACAGTTCGGCGTCGATTTCACGTAGACGCTTCTTTTTGTCGTCGCTCAGGTTGGCACCGTTTCTACTGAAACTCTTGTATTTTTTGTCGAGCAGGGTCTGTTGCTCTACCGTTAGGTCTAATGAATCTCTTTGCCCATAAACCGTTTTTATGCGTTTGAACAAGGCTTCGTTCAGTGTAATGTCGTTGCTGAATTCAGATAGCAAGGGTGAAATTTCTTGAGCTATCTTTTGAATCTCTTCATTGGTTTCCGCCGAATTCAAATTGAAGAATATGCTCGAAATCCGGTCTAGTTGTTGTCCTGAAAACTCAAGGGCCTCGATAGTGTTGGCAAAAGAAGGCGCCTCCGCATTTTCGGTGATCCGGTCTATTTCGGCGCGGGCCTCTTCCATGGCCTGTAGAAAGGCGGGTTTAAAATGTTCGTTCTTTATCTGTGAAAAAGGAGCGGTATCAAAAAGGCTCAATAAAGGATTCATATGTCGTAAGATTTTTGTTGCGTTATATTTTCAAAGGATTGTTTTTTAGCTGAAAGCGGGTGTTGATCAGATCTAAAATAAAAGCGAGGCCGGCGAGAAGAAAGGATAGTGCCGCACCTGTCATAAAAGCGAAATTCCTAGTGGTGCCGATCAGTACCTTGTCTCTTACGTTTCGATAATCTTTGGTGTATTCGGCCAGATCTATGGTGCCGTTCGAATTAAGGTCAAAAGTGTCTAATTGTATTTGGTAATACTTCCATCGTAAAAATACGAGTACCAATATCAGTCCATACATCGAGAAGAACAGTAGCGAGCAGCGCCAGGCACTTTTAACGTATGGATTTTTGACTTTTGCCCTTAAAAAAAGCAAAACAAAAATGGCTACAATACTTATCAGAAAACCGAAAAGAGATGGGTAGTTCATAATAAAAAGGAGGGGTTTGGGATGTAAAGGATTACTTTTTGGTAGCTACCGATTTTGCTCCGTCGATAACCTTTTGCTTTAGCCCTTCTTTGTAGAGAATAATTTTGTCTAGAACACACTTATCGGAGCATCCGATGATCTGTGCGGCCAAAATGCCGGCGTTTTTTGCCCCGTTTAGGGCTACTGTGGCCACAGGAACGCCACCGGGCATTTGAAGGATGGAGAGTACGGAATCCCATCCATCTATGGAATTACTGCTTTTTACCGGTACACCTATAACGGGTAAAGGAGACATAGATGCCACCATACCGGGCAAGTGGGCGGCACCACCGGCACCGGCAATAATTACCTTGTAGCCCTTAGTGTGGGCATTTTTACTGAAATCAAAGAGTTTTTCGGGGGTTCTGTGTGCCGATACTATATCGACATCGACCTCAATGTCGAATCCTCTTAAAATATCAATGGCGTCTTGCATTACGGGCATATCGCTAGTGCTGCCCATTACTACGGCTACTTTGTTCATAGGGTTATTTGCTTATGACTTTTATCGTTTCCTTTACTTGTTGTGCAATCTTTCGCGCTTCCGAGATCGACTCGTTCACGATGGTAACATGGCCCATTTTTCTAAAAGGGCGGGTTTCTTTCTTGCCGTAAATATGGGGAGTTACTCCTTCCATTCCTAAAATTTCAGCCATATTTTCATAGACGACCGCACCTGTATGGCCTTCGGCCCCTACCAAGTTTACCATAATACCGGCGACCTTGCTTTTGGTATCGCCCAAAGGCAGGTCTAAAATTGCGCGGATGTGCTGTTCGAACTGGTTGGTATAGCTGGCCTCGATACTGTAATGACCGCTGTTGTGGGGTCTTGGGGCAACTTCGTTGACTAAGATCTGATCGTCTTTGGTCTGAAAGAGCTCTACGGCCAAAATGCCTACATGCTGTATCTTTTCGGAAACCTTCAGTGCTATTTCCTGTGCTTTTGCAGCTACCGCGGCATCGATTCTCGCCGGGCAAATAACGTACTCTACCTGGTTGGCCTCGGGGTGGAATTCCATCTCTACTACGGGATAGGTCTTTACCTCGCCACTGGCACTTCGGGTAACAATAACGGCCAGTTCGTTTTTAAAATCGATCATTTTTTCGGCAATGCACTCGCCGGCAGGTAAGCGATCCAAATCTTCGGTTTTGCGTATGACGGCAACCCCTTGTCCGTCGTAACCGAACTGGGCGGCCTTCCAGATAAAGGGAAAGTCTAAGGCCCCGTTCGCGATGCTGTCCTTGATTTCACTTTTATAGGCAAATCGTTGAAAATCGGCTGTGGGAATGTCATGGTCCACATAAAAGAGTTTCTGCTTGGCCTTGTTCTGAATGATTTTAAGGGCTTTGGTAGGAGGAAAAACCTTTAGGCCTTCATCTTCGAGTTTTTCAAGCGCGTCAATATTTACGTTTTCAATTTCAATGGTAAGCACGTCTACCCGTTTCCCGAAATCGTAAACCGCGTTAAAGTCCATCAGGTCGCCCAAAACGAATTCGTTGCAGGCAATTTTTGAGGGAGCTTCGTTGGAAGCGTCCATAACTACGGTGTAAATATCGAATTTGCGGGTTTCGTAAAGCAACATTTTTCCGAGTTGGCCACCGCCTAGGATGCCCAGTTTGAATTGTGAGGAAAAGTACTCCGATGAATTATCTGTTGACATGCATTTGATTTATGAATGGTGCAAAAATACGTTGAATTCTTAAAACGGAAGCCGTGTGCTTAAAAAAGCAAATTCAAAGTGTTATATTAGCCGTTCTTTAAAAAAGCGATGTGATAAAGCTACACGATAAACATTTTAAACCGTTCTTGAGCGAAGCCCAGATTAAGGCGGCCGTAAAAAAGGTGGCCGAGCAAGTTGCCGCTGACTATAAAGACGAGACACCCATTTTTGTGGGTGTGCTCAACGGGGCCTTTATGTTTATCTCCGATTTTTTAAAGGAATACCAGTATCCGTGCGAAGTCTCCTTTGTGAAGTTGAGCTCGTATCAAGGTTTGACCTCTACGGGCATTGTGGAGACCCTTTTAGATGTTTCTGAAAATATAGAGGGACGCAGTGTCATAATTTTAGAAGATATAATCGATACGGGACGTACCCTGAAAAAGTTGGTACACCTTTTTTCAAAGGCAAACGTGAAGGAATTCAGGGTAGCCAGTCTTTTTTATAAGTCCGAAGTATACAATGGTGAGTACACCATTGACTATGTGGGTATAGATATACCCGATAAATTTATTGTGGGTTATGGTCTCGATTATAACGAGTTGGGCCGAAACCTTAGGGAAGTTTACCAATTAAACCAGAAACATATGATCAATCTCGTGCTGTTCGGGAAACCGGGTGCCGGAAAAGGAACACAAGCTGAATTTTTAAAGGATAAGTATAACCTGAAACATATTTCAACAGGGGACCTTTTCCGTTTTAACATGAAAAACGATACCGAACTAGGTAAATTGGCAAAATCATATATTGATCGCGGCGATTTGGTGCCCGATGAAGTAACCATAAAAATGTTACAAGATGCGGTCGAAAAGAACCCTGAAGCTAGTGGGTTTATTTTTGATGGTTTTCCTCGTACCGTGGCCCAAGCCGAGGCTCTTGATAAGTTCTTGGCGACCAAAGACATGAAAATAGACGCGACTATCGCCTTGGAGGCCAATGATGAAGTTCTTATTCAGCGTTTGTTGGAACGGGGCAAGGTAAGCGGCCGTTCTGATGATCAAGACGAATCTAAGATACGTAACCGTTTTGACGAGTATAATGAGAAGACGGCTCCTTTAAAGGATTTTTACGAGAATCAAGGCAAGTTTCACAGTGTGAACGGCATTGGGGCCATAGATGAAATTACCCATCGTTTGGGCAAGGTTATCGAAGAACTGTAGTTTCTTCGCTATACCGTCATATTTAAGGGAGTTGAAGGGGGCAAGCCGTGGTTTAGTCCTATTTCGACTCCCTTTTTAGTTTTATAGGGCTAACTTCTAAGGGCCTGGCATGTTCAAGCTTCATGCGAAATGCCTATTTTTGCAGAAATGTTGGCTGTTGTCAATATATAATTCAGGATATTTTTATGACCGAGGGTAATTTTGTAGACTACGTTAAGATTTATGCGGAATCTGGTAAAGGAGGAAAAGGCTCTGTGCATTTGCATAGGGAGAAGTACATTACCAAAGGCGGGCCCGATGGAGGCGACGGTGGTCGTGGGGGTCATATTATCTTAAGGGGGAATGAAAACCTCTGGACGCTGGTTACATTTAAGTTTAAAAAGCATTTTAAGGCCGGTCACGGCGAACACGGTAGTAAATCACGTAGTACAGGGTCAGATGGCGAAGATGTGTATTTAGACGTTCCCTTAGGGACCGTGGTCAAAGATTCCGAAACACTCGAAATCCTTTTTGAGATTACCGAACATGGAGAGGAGCGAATCTTGGCCGAAGGCGGAATGGGCGGTCGTGGAAACTGGCATTTTAAGACCAGTACCAATCAGACCCCTCGATATGCACAGCCCGGTATTCCGGGACAAGAGGTAGAGGTCATCCTTGAGTTGAAGGTCTTGGCCGATGTCGGTCTTGTCGGTTTTCCCAATGCCGGTAAGTCAACCTTGTTATCGGTAATTACATCGGCAAAACCCAAAATAGCGGATTATGAGTTTACTACCCTAAAACCCAACTTGGGCATTGTTGAGTATCGCGATTTTCAAAGTTTTGTAATGGCCGATATTCCGGGAATCATTGAAGGGGCCGCCGAAGGAAAGGGGTTGGGCCATTATTTTTTACGGCATATCGAGCGTAACGCCACCTTGTTGTTCTTGATACCGGCCGACAGTGATGATATCGCCAAGGAGTACCAAATCTTACTTGACGAACTTAGACGGTACAATCCTGAATTGTTGGATAAAGAGCGCTTGGTCGCCATATCAAAGAGTGATATGTTAGATCAGGAACTCATTGATGAAATGACACAAGAACTGGATAAAGAATTGAAAGGGATTCCCTATATGTTCATCTCTTCCGTAGCACAACAGGGCATAACGGAGTTGAAGGACAAACTGTGGGCTATGTTGAACAACTAGCTTCGGGGCTTTTAGGGCTCAGGGTGTTGTCCTGATAAATTACCTATATTTACTTTAAATCGAGACGATGAAAAATGTCTTTACTTTTGTATTGGTTCTGTTTTTGGCCTCGTGTAACGCGATCCGGGTAAACTATGATTATGATAAGAATACCGATTTCACCAATTATAGCACGTACAACTATTATCCGGATATGGATACGGGATTGAGCGAACTCGATGCCAAACGCCTATTGGATGCCGTAAACTCCGAAATGCAGTTGAAGGGCATACGTTTTTCGGAAGACCCTGATTTTTTCATCAATATAGAGAGCAATTCGTTTCAGGCGCCCAGGAGTAATACTGTGGGAGTAGGTGTCGGGGGTACGGGCCGCAGTGTAGGTGGTGGCGTATCGGTAGGTATACCCGTTGGGCAACCTAAAATGGAACGCGAAATACGTTTCGATTTTGTCGATACCAAAAAAGATGAGCTCTTTTGGCAAGGCCAGGGCCAAAGCACCTTCAAGGAAAACATAAGCCCTGAAGAGCGTGAGGAAAAATTGCGTGCCTTGGCCGCCAAGGTTTTTTCAAAATATCCCCCCAAAAAATAGAGAGCGGTTAGCTTCTTAGAAACAAGTATCTCCCCTAGTGTTAAAAACTTTCCTGTGTAGGTAATTTATTATTCCATATTTTCGAACCTTCTTTCAATTCGTGTTTTCCGGGCTACAAGCAAAGAGCCTGTGATATATGTGTTGGAAGGCTGTTTTCAACCCCCCAAAATGAACTTAAAAAGGAGATTTTCCTAATGTCAAAGCGTGCCCTTTATTATATTGATAACCATAAGATCGAAGTGGTGCATACTTTTTTTGGAAAGGAAAAAATCCTTCTGAACGGCAAGACCGTTTCTAAAAAAGCATATGAAGTAGGGGTAGAGCATTTGTTTACGATTGGGGAAAACAGGTATCGCATCGCCCAGCGTGACATATCCTACGGTGAGAAATTGAATCGTTTTGAGATTCGAAAGAACGGCTCACCCGTATCGTTGGTCAATAGACTGTCCCAAAAGCCGTCCCATCAGCTGTTTATTATGGTCGTTCTTTGTGGTCTGGGTACCGGCTTTATTTTGGGCGTTGTCCTCTATAAGATACTCTGGCCTACTTCAGGCGTGTAATTCGTTCGGTTCATTAGTTGTCGACACTTACCCGAACACCTTCTGAGTGACTTGAAAACTCGGGGGCATACATGCTTTGGATCGTTGTAATGCCATTGCTGAATTCCCCGGCGTTGTTTACCCTTAAGTCGTATTCGAAAACAAATACCCCTTTGGGTAGATAGTCGAAAAAGAAGTTGGTGCTGGCGTCTTTTGTACTTTCATAATACCCTAAACCATCTTGCCATTTGTACCTTGAAATTACATTCAAGGGTTCAAAACCTGCGGCACGCATATCCTTCATATGAACAAATTCCATATCGCGGTCAGAACGCAGTTCGATTCGTACGCGTACCAAGTCGCCTACTTGTAATGGCGTGGCATCGGTAATTTCCGAAATTTTCTCGCCCGTATCGGTATTCTTTTTTAGGAACAACTTTTTCTTGAGTTTTAGGGGGGTGTCGGCCGAAGTTATTTTATCCAAATCTTCAAAATATTGCCAGTACAGGGCGCCCCAAGCGATACCATCGCCTTTTTTGCTGAGCTGTACCTCTGCCATTTTTGGTTCTATTTCATTGCTGTTCCAAGAAGTTTTAAAATAACCTGTTCCGGCTTCGACTTTGGTGTTTTCCAACTTTTCGGGGCGGATTTCGGTGCCTCCCAAGCGAACGTCTACGGCATCGGTCACCGAAAGCCAGTCGCTACCTTGAAGCAATAGGGCATAAACCGCATCGGTGGTAGATTTCGTGGTAGACCATTGGTTGGTTTGCTTGTGCTTTAAGAGCCAAATCTTAAGGTTGTCAATGGTCTTTATGTCGCCTTCTATTTCCCCGAAAGCCTCGATCAAGAGCGCCTGTGTTTCAATAGGGGCTTGGTACCAGTACCATGAAGGCGTATTTTCCTTCCAATACATACCGAGTTCTTCCGAAACGATGCTGTTCTCTTTTAACGACCTTAGGATCTTCTTGGAAGTGGTAGTGTCGCCCGTCCTATTCAATATTAAGGCCAACATCCCTTTTGTATAAAGCGCTTTGTTGGTCCAATATGTTTGGGCTTGGTCTAGGTAATAAGACCTGATTTTGTCGACTTTCTTAGAGGTTTTAATGTCATTGAAGAAACTGCGCATATACAAATAATGGATTTGCGACTGGCTTAGATGATCGCTCTTGAGATTGGTAGCATATTTCTTCATGTTTTCGTACTCCTTTACAAAGGCATCATCTAAATAATGGACTGCCTTGGCGATCATTTCGTCTTGTTTGGCTTTTTCTTGGGGCACGACGGAAAGTTTTTCCAAGTGACCAAGTCCGGTAACGATATGTTGGGTGATAAAGCGGTTTTCACGCCCACCATTAAACCAGGACCACGCCCCATTAGACATTTGGTTTTGTTGGAGTTTGTTCAGGGCATTGGCCTGTTCGTTCTTCATTTTGTTGAGGTCGAACAAGAGGGCAATGCGTTTTTTCTGTTCCGTTTCCGATTGGGCATCCCTTAGCCATGGGGTTTCTTGGATTAAGAGCGATTTCAGCTCTTGGTTTTTTTCAAGGTTGCTGATCAGGGCATCGGAATTGGCCCATTGGTCGAATACTTCCTTAATTCTTTTGTTCGAATTTGCAATGTGGCTTGCCAAACTATTCGCGTAATATCGGGCAAAGGTTTGCTCGTTACATTCGTAAGGGTACTCCATCAGATAGGGGAGGGCCTGTACGGCATACCATGCTGGGTTGGAAGTCACCTCAAGGGTAAGTTTGTGGTTTTTAAGGGTGGTCGAGGTGTGGTCCCTTAGCTTGTCCAGAACAAAGGTTTTGGTCTGGTTGCTTCGTACCCATAGGGGAAGGGTCTCGGTCACCAGCATGCGGTTGGTCAATACAGGAAGTAGGCTTTGTTCGCCATCGCTAAAATTTCCTGCCTTGGCTATTACGGTGTATTGGACCGCCTGTAGGTTTTCGGGTATGTGCAATTGCCATGACACCTGGGTGTTTCCTAAGGAATCTACCGTAAAGGTATGTTCGGTCTTTGCATTTAAAAGTTGATCGGAAATATCCTTTCCCGAAATACCATCAACGAGAACCAATTGGGCTTGTCCCGATAATTTTTTGTCGCTTAGGTTCGCAATTTTACTGCTTATGGTAATCTTGTCGCCTTCCCGTAGAAAGCGCGGGGCATTGGGTATGACCATCAATTCTTTTTGGGTAACGGTCTGAAGGGTCCTTACCGAACTCTGCAAAGATTTGGTATGTGCTATCAATTGCAATTTCCATTTGGTAAGGGCTTCTGGCGTAGTGAAGTTAAAAGAAACATTACCTTCTTTATCGGTGCGTAGTTCAGGAAAGAAAAAGGCGGTTTCCTGAAGGTTTTTACGGATTTGTACGGCTTCCGGATCGTTTTTTGAACCGGGTTGCACTTGTGCTTGTGCCGGAGTAAGGGCCGCCTTATCCATTTCGTCCGCTTGGGGAGCTTGGGCCGATATTTCGGCAACATCTTCCAATTCTGACTCCTCAGCCATGATACCTAGGGGAGCTTCTTCATGCATCGACATTTTTCTCGATAAGGAGTTGCGATAATAGTTGGTGTGCCTAAATTGTAATCCAAACCAGTTAAAGGAGTCGTATCCTTGGTAAGGGTAGCCATGCTGAGGTATATAAAGATAGGAGCGAAAGGAGTTTGTTCCATAACTTGTACGGGCGTTGGCATAGAGGGAAGCGTAATACGAACGGCGTGCAAGCGGATTGAAATTCCATGAATGATATCGAAAAACATCCAAGGAGGCGTCGTACATGCTGGCCAAAAGCTCTGCCGATGTTTTTTCGCCTTCAGGCCCCTTTATTTTAAACGACCAAGTTTCATCGGTTCCGGGTTGCAATTTATCCCTAAAAGTGGTGGTTTCAATTTCGAGTTGGTTTTCAGGGTAAGGTACGATTACCGAAAGATTGCCCGATTGAAATGAATTATAGGCAGAATACATATAGTTGATGGCGAAGCCCCCCAAATCATCCTCGGTAACGGGTATACTGATAGACTTTGAGTTTTGGCTCAAACGTACTTTGTGGATGTCGACAAGCTTTCTCCCTTTTTCAACAAAAACCGTTACGGTCAGATCTTCTGAATTGGAGTAAAGTGTAACTTCTACCTTGTCGCCAACGTTATAGCGCTGTTTGTTCGTTTTGATATCGAACAAGCCGTTGTCCGCTAGTTGCTTGTCGTTTTCGCCAATAAGCGTGGTTATTGCCTTTTCTTGAACAAGTTGGCCGAATTTATCCTTGGTTTCAAGTTCTATGATATATTTTCCCGATGTATAGTTTTTAAGGTTTTTGATGCTGAACTGCGTAGATTTTTCAGTATCGAAATCGGTTTGCCAGACCAGTTTGCCTTTGTCCCAGTTTACGGCCTTGTCCTCTCCGTCGTAAGCCTCATGAGGAAACAAGGTACGGTATTCTTCCTTGCTCCAATTTTTATAGTCCGGCGCCGGCCATGGCCTGTTTCGTAAAACTTGGTCGGGGGCCTGTAGTTTGTACATTTTCAATGTTCCTTTTGAAGGAACGGGCTGTCCGTTAAGGTTTGTGGTGGAAATGTGTATTTGATCTTCGTTTTTGACCTTGTCCCACTGCTCGGGAGCATCGATATGGGCAACTACCGAATGGTAGCCTACCGAAACAAAGGTAGTGGTGCTGTGGGTCTCTCCGTTGAGGTCGGTAACATCGGCCGTAATTTCATAATTGAAGGTGGGCAGGGCTTCTTTTGACGCACTGTTGTCGGGGATGGCCTTAAAGGTGATGTCGTAGTTGCCCGAAGCATCCGTAGTTGTTTCACCTTGGGCTATTTCTTGGGGAGCGTTATCGTAATAGGGCATGCGCCAATAGAACCAACGAGGGAAATACACGGCCCGTTTTACGCGATAGCTCACTTTGGCATCGGTAATTTTACTTCCGGCATATGCTGTAGCGACACCAGTAACGGTAATACTGTCGTTTACTTTATAGCTTTCGGTGACGGGCTTGAACGAGGTTTCGAATTTAGGGCGCTTGTATTCCTCCACGGAGAAATATTGGGTGTGCCCGGCCGTTTTTGAAAGGTTATCGGCTGTTATATGGAAATCACCTGTCAACCCTGAATTCGGTAAGATGAATTCCCCGTTAAAAGAACCGAATTCGTTGGTGGTGAACTCAAGGTCCGATACTTTTTGGCCATTCGCGTCATAAAGGCCTACGGTGACGGCTTCATTCGCTACAACCTCTGATTTTTTCTCAAAAGTTTCCATAAGGATCCCTTTGAAGTAGACAGGCTGTCCCGGTCGGTATATGCTTCGGTCGGTAAATAGAAAGAGACGTTTTTGAGCATCGTTGTTTTTGTACTCTATACGTTTATTGTTTACATAATATTCCCCAAAGAAGGCGGTCTCGCCATTATACTTCACTTCAATATTTACATCGTTCCAATAGTCATCGGTTAGGGCTAGGGTTACAAACCCTGTTTTATCGGTATGTTTCGTCTTGGTCAGATAAGGTTTGTTGTAATTTTTAAGATAGGTAAACCTCAATTTTGCGTTTGAAATGGGGAGGCCCGTAGTCCTGTCGATGATTTGGTAGCGTTGTTCCGTGTTGCTACTGATTTCCGTCAAGGCCATATTGGTCGCTTGAACGTGACTAAAGGCAAAATTTTCATCGCTTTTCTTTTCCGGAGAAGCTAAGATGATGTACTGTCCGTTTTCCAGTGGCGGAAGCAATACCTCTATGCTGTGCTGTTGATAGTCTTTTTCATTTTTCAATGGAGCCGACCAAGTTTTTGCCGGTTTCAGTTTTTGAATAAAGTCGTATTGCTCGTCTTGTGGGTAAAGATCCTGTAGTTTCTTGATTTGGTCGTTGTTGACCCTATAGGCGGTCAGTTGTAGTTCCGTTAGGTTTTTATAATTGACCAATAGTTTTGCGGGCTGGTTTACCGGAATATGCTTTTCCGTTACAAGGGAAAGACCAGGGGCCAGGATCTCCAACCGTAGCGCCTTGCATTTTTCGGCGCCCATACTACCTGGGAATTCGGCAATAACCTTATCGCATAAGCTTAGTGCTTCCTTCTTTTTCCAGCGGATTTCCTTGTTGGTTTTAGAATGATAAGTTTGCCCCTGAATGTTGTACAGTGCGGCCAGTTCATAGTTGTAGAGCGCAGAAAGTTCATGGTGCTTTAGGTGTTCTACCGAATTTTTTAAGGTTTCCTCGTAATAGGTATCCTTGTTGGGGAAAGTGGCGTTCCGGTATACGAAATTCATACGCTCGATATCGACCATGACCAAAGGTTCCAATTTGGGGTCATCGAAGTGAAAACGTATAAGTTCTTGATAGGTTTGCAGGGCTTTCGCCTGTAGCGAAGTTTCGTCTTTTGTGCTCAAGTCATGATGCACAAACTGATAGGCTTCGCATAAGGTTTCCGGATCGTTGATTTCGTATTTGTCGGCGGGTCGGGTAATCGCGGTTTCGGTGGTCTTATAAAATTGAAGTGCCGTATGGGCAAGCAAATCGTAAAGGCTAGGGCGGAAGGTCTCCGAGTTTTCCTGTTGGCTCAATAATTCTTTGACGCTTTCTAAACCGGTCTTTTGAAGCTTGTTTTTGTTTTCAAGGGAAGCCTTAAAGTGAATGTCTATTTCATGGAATAGGGTAGTGAGGTCCCATGTGCGAAAATCGATGCTGTCTACCTTGGTTTCGGTAGTGGTACGGTCGTAAAATAGATATTGGTTGTTTTGGAAATATTGCCAGTAGAGATTCGCCAAATAGTTCTCTAGGATGTTTTTCGTAGGGAAATCGGCTGTTTCGATTTCCGATTTAAAACGGTTGATGATGTTCAGCTGGGCGTCTTCCTCCAAGGTCATGGCATATTTGGAGGTAAACAGTAAAGCCTTTACGATCTGTTCTGGATTCTTTTCTTTTTTCGCCTTTTCGGAAATACTTTCCACAACTTTTAAGGCTGACTTGGTCAGCGCCTCGCTCTCGAGTTTTTGCACGCTTTTCCAAAGCGATGTATAGGAATCTCCGTTGTCTTGTGCTGGTAGCATTTGCGAAAAAAGGATTAGGGTAAATATCAAGGACAATTTTTTCATAGTATAAGATTATAGAACAAAACTGGGCAAAATCAGTGCCAAGCAAAACGCTAAATGAGTGAACGAGGGCATTGGGTTAGGGAATAGGATGTTTTAAACAATAGGAAACAACTTACAATTTAAAATCCTAACGTGCTGATGCCTTAAAATATTAGGTTTTAATGCCTGTATTTTTTTCTCTTTATAAGATCATCTTTCCTTCTAGTCGATAGAAGAAGGGGCTACAGGGGGAGCGGTTATAAACTTTTTAAGAGTCCACCATCAATAGGTATTTGGGTACCGGTGATATAGGCAGCTTGGTCTGAGGCCAAAAAAGTGGCGAGATACCCGTATTCTTTTGGGTCTCCAATACGCTTGACCGGGACTCTAGACTCCATATCGGCAAGTACTTCGTCTTCCGAAATGCCCAATTGCTCCGCTTTTTTTGCGTTAAGTTGAGTGATACGTTCGGTGTCGAAGTAGCCCGTAAGTACACTGTTTACGGTTATTCCGTAAGGTCCCACGTCATTGGCCAATGATTTGGCCCAGGTAACTACGGCGGCCCTGATGGTGTTTGAAAGCGCCAAATACGACAAGGGTTCCTTTACCGAAACAGAGGCGACGTTTATGATCCGGCCCCATTTGTTATTCTTCATGTGTTCCAGCGCCAGTTCGGTAGTGTAGGATACGGTCTTAAATAGGAGGTCGAAGGCTTCTTGGTAATCGGAAGTCTGTTTTTCCAGGGCGCTTCCGGCTGAGGGACCTTGGGTGTTGTTGACCAAGATATCGATATTGTGGTTTTCAAAATAGTGATATATGGTTTCGCGGTAGCCGTGAAAATCTGAAAAATCGACCACCAAATAGCTATGTTCCTGGCCTTGGTCGGTCGGTAGTTCGTGTACTATTTTTTTGAGCTTTTCCCCACTTCTTGACATGAGGGTTACATTTGCCCCGCTTTCGGCCAGTTGCTGGGCTATGGCCTTGCCTATTCCACCTGAGCTGCCGCCTACTAATGCGTTTTTTCCTTTTAAAGAGATATTCATAGTGTAAGATTTTTTTGGGATTTTAATTCTGTTTTTATCGGTATGCTTCCCGTACGGGGCTAAACACGTCTATAAGTTTGCAGGGCGTGAGGGCCTTGCCGCTATGGGGGCTATGGGGCGGTATGATAACGATGTCGTTTGCCTCGTAAATTTTTGTGTTTCCATCGAGCGTAAATTCAAAACGGCCTTGCCGTATGTGCATTATTTGCTCGTTCATATGCGAGTGTTCGGGTACTTCGGCCCCTTCCTCCACTGTCCAAAAAGCTATGGACATATTTTCTGAATGCACCAGTTTACCGTGGTAGCCCGGCATAATTTCCTTTGAAGGAATATCGGATAGGTTCATAACGTAGTATTGTCTAACGAAGATATAAAGAATACCTACAGAAATGAAAAAGCCCCAAACCATATTTTCTGATTTGGGGCAAAGTTTAGGATGGTAATTATTGTTTGTGGAAACTTGTACTTCTACGGGTGTTTTATTTAAGGCTTATTCCCATTTTACGACGACAAGTTCACACCTTCTGTTCCACTCATGGTCTTCTTCGGTACAGCTTTCTTCGGTTTCGCATTTTACAATGGGCTTAGATTCGCCATAGCCCTTGGCAATGACCCGCTCTGGGGCTATACCGTTCTTGACCATAAATTCCTTTGCCGAATCGGCCCGTTTTTGGGAGAGGTCGCGGTTGTATTCCGCATTGCCCCGAATATCGGTATGGGTGCCTATTTCGATGACCATGCCTGGGTTTTGTTTCATGATGGCAATGACCTTTGCCAGACGTTGACGCGCTTCACGTCGTAAGTACCAGAGGCTATAGTCGAAATGGATTTCCTCGGTCTTGATGACGATGCGATTCTTTTCTTTGATAATGGCATCCTCTTTTGCAATGATCTCATCGATTTTTTTCAGACGCTCCCGTTTTTCCTTTTCTTGGTCGGCCTTTTGCTTGAGGGCCATTTCTTGCCCTTTTTTGATCCGTTCGAGTTCCGCGGCTTTTTCTTGCTCTTTTTGTCTTTTTATCTGGGCCGAGGCTTCTTTTTCGGCTGCTTCTTTTTGGGCGAGTAGCTCTTTTGCCTTTTGCGCTTCCCGTTCTTCAATGGAATATAGCGAAAGGGAACCGTCTTTTACGGCGTTTCTTTCGGTATCTGAAAAAATATTTTTTGAATTGTCTTCATATCCTTCCTTATAGGCCTTTATACGGTATTCGCTGGAGCAGGTAAGCTGAAATTTAAACGAGGCATCCTTGGCCGTCCTTATTTTTTCGATAAGCTTTCCGTTGCCATCTACAAGCTCGATATAGGCGCCGGGCAAGGGGAACTTGGTAGTTTTGTCGGTCAAAATACCGGCAACGAACTGTTTGCAATCCTCTATGACCAAGGGCTTCGTTTCCGAAAAGGAGTAGATATCGTCGCTCCCTTTCCCACTAGGTCGATTCGAAGAAAAATAACCGCTGCCGGAATCGCGGTCCAATGACAAGGAAAAATCGTCGTAACCGCTATTTACGGGGAGTCCGAGGTTATCGGGTTTTGCGAAACCTCCGTTTTCTTTCTTGGAAACAAAAACATCCAATAGGCCGAAACCGGGGTGGCCGTTAGAGGCAAAATAGAGGTTGCCGTTGTTGTCCACAAACGGAAACTGCTCTTTCTTATCGGTATTGATTTCCTTTCCTAAATTAATAGGGCTTCCAAAGAAACCGTCCTTCTGGATACTGACCATATATAGGTCGAACGACCCAAAACCGCCTTCGCGGTCCGATGAGAAATAGAGTTTGGTTTCATCAGGACTCAAAGCGGGGTGTTCCGTAGAGAAATCGTCACTGTTGAAGGGGAGGGCTATGACGTTTTTCCAAGCGCCATCGATATATTCGGCACGGTAGATCTTTAGGTTGCTGACTTTATCGTCTTCGGTCTTCTTTTTACTGTTTCTGGTAAAATATATTGTTTTTCTATCCTTGGTAATGGCAAAGGTGCCTTCGTGCATTTTTGAATTGATCGTGTTGCTTAGGGAGGTACTTAAGCTGTCGCCCATACCGATTTTATCGATAGGATGGGAATAGATATCAAGGTAGTTTTCGTTGTTCCATCGGTATAGTTTGGACAGGGCGGAAGTTTGTTTTCGAGAAGCGCTATAGATCAGGTTTGAATCTATTCGTGCCGCCCCGAATTCAGAGCTTGCCGTGTTGAGGTTAAGGTTTTTAATTTTAAAACGGTCACCTATGGCGCGAACATTTTCAATATAGGTGAAGTCTTCGGCTAGCTGTGATGCCTTGTCGCCTTGATCCTGTTCGGTATAAAAATGCAACAGTGTTTGTTGGGCTTTTTCGTATTCCCCAATAGCCTTTAGCGATTGGTTGAGCTTAAAATAGTAGCTTTCATCAAGGTTTTCCCCGTAGTTGGACACGAGATAGCCGTACCAACGGGCGGCCGACTTCATGTCGAAGGTGTGGTAATAGCAATCGGCCAGGTTTTTTATGAGTTTTGAACTCTTGTTGCGGGGCAATAATTGTTCGTATAGGGGAATGGCGTCACTATAGTAAGCACGTTCGAAATAGGTGTCGGCGCGTTTAAGTTCTTGCTGGGCAAAGGTCGGTACCGTAAGCCCCAGAATAAAACATATGAAGAGTATTTTTTTCATGTTTAGTAGAATCTTGGGGATTTGTCGTATCCTTTGCCCAGGCCCAATAGATCAAGATTGAAAAGGATGAAAATTTCATGGGAACCGGAGCTGTAGGTGCTTAGGTTCGATAGGGTGTAATCGTAGGCATAGCCAATACGCAAAGCCGGTGTGGCGGCAATATTGAACATGGCACTTACCGAGTCTTCCAAGCGATACGACAATCCGCCTTCAAAGCGGTTTAGAAAAAGGGCGTTAAGCGAAAGGTCGAAAGTCAACGGGGCGCCCTGAACCATTTTGGCCAATACCGAAGGTTTTAATTTCAGGTCGGGGTTCAGTTCGTAAACATAACCCGAAGTCATAAAAAAATGTATTTTTTCAGAACCGATGCGGTTGATACCGTCTTTGTTTTCCAGATGCTTCGTCGTCAATAGGTTCGGGGCGGAAATTCCGGCATAGAAATTCTGTCTATGATAAAAAGCGCCTACGCCTACATTCGGAAAAGTGCTGTTGAGGTTTTCGTTAAAGGCGGGATCGTCTTGAAACTCAGGAAGCATAAAACCGTTGAAATTGGTCTCGAAAGTGGTAATGCCTCCTTTTAAACCCAGGGACAGGTTACTTTTTTCATCCAATTTTAGGATATAGGCAAAATCGGCATAGATGTTATTTTCCTTTAGGGCACCGTCCCCAATGTTATCGGTGATAAAGGAGAGGCCCATCTCTATCTTGTCGCTCATAGGCGCATGGGCAAAGAAAGTCAATGTTTTAGGACTCCCTACGGCATTCTTCCATTGTGAGCGATAGAGGGCACCAAAGTTAAGCATTCCTAATTCGTTGGTGGTATACGCAGGGTTTACAACATTCATGTTGTACATATACTGCGTGTATTGAGGGTCTTGTTGCCCATGGGCCGCAGCACATACCAACATCAGAAAAATAAAATAGCGTTTTATTTCTTTCATGGTTTAGCGGTTGAGGTACAATCGGCCCTGTACTGGGGTATGTCCTTCTTTGTTATAATTTATGATGTAGAAATACACTCCGTTCGGGGCCGTTCCGCTTCCATTTTTACCATCCCAAGCGGGGTTGTTTTGGTCTCCCTTAAAAAGGGTGGTACCGTAACGGTTTAAGATTTCAAGTGTAAATTCGGGAAATATGACTTCGATGTTCGGTATAAAAAAGGTGTCGTTTCTGCCATCGCCGTTAGGTGAAAACCCGTCGGGGACGAAAAAACCGTAATCTTCGGGATCGCAATTGGTAAGGTCAACGGTTATGGCCTTTCTATCAGGGTTCATACAGCCGGTATCAGGGTTGTAGCTTTCGGCGTAATAAGTGGTACCGCTAACCAGTAAAGTGCTTCCGTCGAGGGGAGAACCGTTTTCAGGGGTGTCGTACCAGAGCACGTCGTAAGGGTTATTGCTTTCGGCCTCACGTAGGTTCGCTATGGTAGGCTCGTCCAATCCACAAAGGGCCAGTGTTGAAAACTCAAGGGAAGCGGCCTCGAGCTCGTAAACGATAGGGATAACTTCTATGCGTCCGGAGCTTTGACATTTTCCGCTGACCTCCGTAGCGGCAAAATAACTCTTGCCATGGGTCAAGGTCTCGTTGTTGTCGAGAACGTTTCCGCCAATAGCCGAATCGTACCAGACAATACCGTCGCTACTGGCTACGCTAGTGTTTAAAAGGCCGACCGTTGGGTTTTCGGAACCACAGAATGCCGGGCTTCCTTCTACTAATGTGGGCATTTCGGGGTCGGAGAGCGAAACGGTAACCTGAATTCGGTCAGAACCTTCACAATTGTTGTTCGGATCAATGTTCGATATAAAGTAATCTTCCCCATCTACGAGTTGGGTATCCAAGGGAAGAATGTCTAGATCCGTGGCGGTATCATAGAAAAGAATTTCACCGTTGGCTTCTACAACAATATCCTGAAGGGTCGGTAAGGCTGGGGCAAAAGAGGCAAGACAAAGGGTTTGTAAGGGTTCGGCTTCCGGTAGGGCCGGTACGCCTTCTATGGCAAAGTTTTCGTTGACCTCAAAATCAAATTGGGTCCTGCAAGGCGTCGTATCGTTCTGTGTGCTTTTTACGGTTATGGTGTAATTGCCTTGTTCTAGGGTGGCTACATCAATTTGATAATCTGCGGTACCGCCAGAGAAATTAATGGTATTATCTATTAAAACGGCATTGGTTTCTTGTGAAACAACTTCATAAGTAACGATATATGCTCCGTCTACCAGGGTAGGGGCCGTTACTAAAACGTCAATACCTGTAGCGTTACATGAATTATCTACCACTACATCTAACTGTATTGCTTCTGGTATAGCGGTAATTATTGCAGTACTGGTAATGTCACATTCCATTGGGAACCCGTTAACCACTTCAAAATCAAAATCGTATTCTCCGGATTCTGTAATTAGGGAAGCAGGTATAGCAAACTCTGCACTGCCAGAATTGAAGGTAATGGTGCTTGCAATATGTGCAGTTTCCGTTCCACTGGGTGCGGTAATGGTATAATTTACATCGTAAGTGCCGTTTGCCCGGGTAAAGGATGGGTCAAAAATATCGCTTAAAGTAACTGGAACATCTTCGCCTTCGCACGTATCGGTTACATTGGCTATAGGTTCGGTTACTATAAATTGTATCGGTGCAATTTGAATATCGGCGCAAACATCTAACCCTAAGGAAGTAATCGATAGCGTAGTAGTTTCATTTTTTAGAACAGAATTGGCGTCGACTTCAAAAAAACCGGTTCGGTCTGGATTTAATGTGAGTTGAGCTGCATCTATTTGGAATCCACTGTCAGAATCCAGTCTGTAGCTAACGGTATAGGTACCATCGGAAATTAATGTGTCGTCATAATCCGTAATGTCTATTCTGTATCTTGGTGGTCCTTCACAAAAGTTAGGTGCTGTCATCGTGCCGCGAAATGCGGGTAGAATATTAATTTCTACGGTTGTTCTATGTATATCACAAACGGCATGTGACGGGTATACGGTATAGGTAAAAGAAAAAGAGCCGTAGATGTGGTTGTCTCTAATAGCCTGTATATCTATATTATGGTCGGTAAGGTCAGATAATTGGTTTGTTTCCGCTCCTTCTGACCAAGTGCCATTGATGTCCTCATCTTCTAAAAGACTATTTAAATCAAAATCAGTGTAGACAGATAAATCATCAGTGGTACAAAGCGTTAGTCCAGAGCCGATTCCGGAATTGGCCGGCCTTTGCACCTCAAGGAGCAAGGTAGCCTGCCTACTAGGGCAAGAGCCTACGGCGGGTACGGTGTGGGTGAATTCGTAAATACCGGGGCCGGCGGATTCGGCATCGAAAAAGTTTAGCGATAAGTGGGGAATGGCCTCGGGGGTTATCGCATCCCAGGTACCATTGAAATCTTGGAACTTTCCTTCGGTTTCATCCCCAATAAAACCATGGAGGTTTACCGCGGGGTCGTCTCCACAGGCATCTGCGGAACCGTCTATATTATCTTCACCGGGATAGCCGCCGAGCATTACGGTCACTACGGCCGATTCTTCCGCGCCGCCGCAGATATTGGTGTAGGTGAATTCGTGTGATCCTGAATTTTTAACTTCCCATAGGTTGACGATACCGGTATTACGGTCTAGGGCATAAAAATTGGCCGGGTCGTTGGTAGACCAAGTGCCCCCAGGGTCTGGGGTGCCTCCCAAAACCGTAAAAAGGTTGAATGTTTTATTGGCATCATCGGCATCTTTTTCACATATGGTTATGGAGTCATCGATACCCGCACATTGCGCCATTGCATTTACGGAGCATAAGATCAGGCATAAAGGCATTACCAATTGCAAAAAGCTTCTCGTGTAAGTTCGATCGATCATTTTATGATGTTAGGGGACAAGGTGCATTTTGTCCGAAAACAAATGTAGTTCGTCGATTAGGTGTAAGGGAATAAATGTTGTCAATAGGGGGAAATGAAGGGTGAATCTTATTAAATACGTAGCAGGGGCTATGTGAAATAGTGTATTTTGTCGATGTTTTCTTGGTTTTATCAGGGCGGTGCTTGGATGAACGGTAGCTGGTTCTGCTATTTTTTTTCGGGAAATCAATGCCTATATTTGTTGCAAATACAGCGTTTATGCAGATTCATTTTATTGCAATTGGTGGTAGTGCCATGCACAATTTGGCCTTGGCCTTGGCACATAAAGGTGACATGGTAACAGGAAGTGACGATGTCATTTTTGAGCCGTCCAAATCACGATTGAAAGCAAAGGGCCTCCTTCCCGAAAGTTTTGGTTGGTATCCTGAAAAGATCCATGAAGATTTAGACGCTGTAATTCTGGGGATGCACGCAAAGGAAGACAACCCTGAATTGCTAAAGGCCCAAGAGTTGGGAATTAAAATATATTCCTACCCCGAATTTCTATACGAACATTCAAAAGACAAGACCCGGGTGGTTATTGGGGGCAGTCATGGAAAAACCACGATAACTTCAATGATTCTTCATGTGCTCAACTATCACGATAGGGAAGTTGATTTTATGGTGGGGGCACAGTTGGAGGGTTTTGAACGGATGGTGCATCTGACCGATCATAATGATTTTATGGTTTTGGAAGGAGACGAATACCTTTCTTCCCCTATAGACCGCAGACCCAAATTTCATCTGTACAAACCGAATATTGCGCTTTTAAGTGGAATAGCTTGGGACCATATCAATGTTTTTCCCACTTTCGAAAACTACGTAGAGCAGTTCCAGATTTTTGTGGATAGCATTGTCAAAGGAGGAAGCATAACCTATAACGAGGAAGATCCCGAAGTTAAAAAGGTGGTCGAGGCTTCGGAAAATGCCATCCGAAAATTACCTTATACCACGCCCGAATATTCGATAGAAGATGGCACCACTTTTTTAGAGACCCCAGAAGGGCCAATGCCTATTGAAGTCTTTGGGAAGCACAACCTGAGCAACTTGGCAGGAGCCAAGTGGATCTGCCAGAACATGGGCGTAGATGAAGACGATTTCTATGA
Source organism: Zobellia galactanivorans (assembly GCF_000973105.1). Taxonomy (NCBI): domain Bacteria; kingdom Pseudomonadati; phylum Bacteroidota; class Flavobacteriia; order Flavobacteriales; family Flavobacteriaceae; genus Zobellia; species Zobellia galactanivorans. The sequence continues at coordinate 2,950,747 of NC_015844.1, forward strand.
AGCCATTGCAACGTTTTCAGGAGCGTCAAAGCGCCTTGAGAAAATTGCGGAAGGAAAAACTTCCGTAGCGTATAAAGATTTTGCACACTCACCAAGTAAAGTGGCTGCAACTACAAAAGCAGTAAAGGAACAATATGCGAACAGGAAACTAATTGCCTGTTTGGAATTGCATACGTATAGCAGTTTTAATCCTGAGTTTTTAAAGGAATACAAAGGGGCATTGGATGCAGCCGACGAAGCGGTGATTTTCTATTTGCCAGAGTCCGTTGCCATTAAAAAACTAAAGGAAGTCACTCCCGAACAAATTTCGGAAGCTTTTGAGCGAAATGACCTTAAGATCTATACCAATGCCACAGATTTTAAAGACTTTGTCTTTGGTCAAGATTACGGCAACTCGGTATTGCTTTTAATGAGTTCGGGAAATTATGGGGGATTGGACCTAAACGAATTGAAAGGGAAGTTCTCTTCGTAACGAAAGTTTTGCCAGGGGGCGCGGTGTAAAGAAGCTCTTGCTTAGGTGATTATAGGTTTTGTGGGGTATAGGGCTCTTATAAGGAATTGGAGTTTATTATATTTATATCATGCATAAAAAGCCAGTCTCGTTCTCGATCAAACATTGGTCGGACGATGATAAACCACGTGAAAAATTGGTCCGAAAAGGAAGGTCGGTGTTATCCGACGCCGAACTGGTCGCCATTTTAATCGGCTCCGGCAGTCGGGAAGAAAGCGCCGTTGAGCTGGCCAAAAGAATTTTGGCGTCGGCGAATAACAATTTAAATGAGCTGGGTAAACTATCCTTAAAACAATTGATGGCGTTCAAGGGTATCGGTGAGGCAAAGGCGGTTACCATAGCGGCGGCCTTGGAAATAGGTCGAAGAAGACGGGGAGAAGAAGCCCAAAAAATCGAGAAGATCAGTAGTAGTAGGGATGTTTTCCATTTATTGCATCCCCGAATCGGTGAGTTGCAGCATGAAGAGTTTTGGATTCTCTACCTTAGTAACGCCAATAAGGTTTTGCACAGTGCGCAGTTGAGCAAGGGCGGTTTGACGGGTACCTTGGTAGATGTCAGGATCGTAATGCGACAAGCTTTGGAGCAGGGGGCGGTCGGGTTGATACTATCGCATAACCACCCTTCGGGAACACTGCGGCCTAGCGAGGAAGACCGCAAGGTTACCCAGAAATTAAAAAAGGCGGCCGCGGCACTCGATATAAAAGTTTTGGATCATTTGATAATTACCCAGAATGATTATTATAGTTTTGCCGATGAAGGTATTCTTTAGGGCCTATTTGCCATTTGAAACCGAATCGGCCCTGAAGGCCCAATAGCAGTTGAAATTTGAACTCTTAACCGATTATGTTACTTATCTATACCCATAAGATCACACCGCGTTTCAGATATACCATGAAACAGGTATTTACCCGTATTTTGGGTATAGAGATTGTATTTACGACCAAGGTCGAAGATTTTATAAAGCATACGGGGGCTAAGATTACGTATACCAAACAGCCTTTGCAAAACGAATTTTTTGTACGGAGCAACGACCTTCTCTTCGAACAAGGTATAAATGACTTGGATATTTCGGTGGCCGATTGGGACGGGGTTCCGTGTTTTTTTAAGGCAGGCGAGCGCAGCAATCTGCCCTTCGATATATTTTCGGCCAGTTTCTACCTGTTGAGCCGTTATGAAGAGTACTTGCCCCATGTAAAGGATGTGCATGAAAGGTTTCCGGTGAAAGACAGTCTTGCCTATAAACATAAGTTTTTGAGGTCGCCGGTAGTCGATATCTGGGCCTACAGATTACTCGATGAATTAAAGTCGCGGTTTCCTGATATGGAACGCAAGCCTAAAAAGTACAGATATGTATCGGCCATAGATGTAACCACGTCGCATTGCTTTGCCTATAGGGGCGTTGTACGCAGTCTTGCCGGTCTTTTCTATGACTTGGGCTCTTTAAAGTTTAAGCGGGTGGCACAGCGACTAAAAGTTTGGTTCGACCCAGAAAAGGATCCCTACGATAACTTTTCCTTCCTCATCGATTTACATAAAAAATATAGGGTAAAGGATATTTTCTTTTTTCAGTTTGCCGACTACTCCACTTACGATAAGAATGTTTCTCCCGATAACAATAAATTCCGTTTTCTTATAAAGTCCATTGCAGATTACAGTAAGGTCGCCCTAGCGGCATCTTATAGCTCCTTTAACGATATCGATCTTTTGACGAAAGAGAAGAAAAAGTTGACCAGTGTAATCAATAGGCCTATAAATTCGTCACGTTTGCGTTATAATCGCGTGGATCTGCCCCATACCTATAGGAACTTGGTAGAGGCGGAGTTTGTTGATGATTATACTATGGGCTATACCCACGAAATCGGTTTTCGGGCCAGTACGTGTACCCCTTTTTATTTTTACGATATCAATCTAGAGGTACAACAACCCATTCGCATACATTCGTTTGCCTTTCACGATTACGCTTTTGTTGGCCATAATGACAGTAAGGCCATCATAGGGGAAATCCAGACGATATGTGATGAGGTCAAATCCGTTAACGGGGAATTTGTGTCGGTTTTTTCTAATGAACTTCTAGGGGGCGAGGAAAAAATGGACTGGAAAGACTTTTATGAAACCGTTTTAAAACAATGTCATGTTTAAGAATGTAGTTACCGATGTTTTCTTCGATTTAGACCATACCCTTTGGGATTTTGAGAAGAATTCGGCCCTTACCTTTGAAAAGATTTTTCAGGAAAACGCTATTGAGGTAGCGCTTCCCGATTTTCTAGAGGTTTATATTCCGGCGAACTTTGCCTTTTGGAAGCTTTATAGGGAAGAAAAAATAAGTAAGGAAGATCTGAGGTATCAGCGACTGAAATCGGTATTCGATGATTTGAAATATCCTGTTCCCGATAAAACCATAAACAAATTATCCGATGAGTATATCCGATACCTGTCGTCTTTCAATCATTTGTTTCCCAATGTAACCGAAATTTTAGATTATCTAAAGCCAAAGTATAAGCTCCATATTATCACCAACGGCTTTCAAGAGGTTCAAGAGAAGAAACTCAAAAATTCAAATATATACGGCTACTTTGACCAAATTATAGATTCGGAAATGGCCGGTGTAAAAAAGCCCGATCCCTTTATTTTTGAATTGGCGTTGAGAAGGGCCGAAACAAGGCCGGAAAACTCCTTGATGATAGGCGATAATTTAGAGGCCGATATATTGGGGGCACAGGCCGTAGGTTATCATGCGCTTCACTTTAACGCACATCAGGGACCAAAACACGATTTTTGTGAAATCATTGACGATTTACACGAAATAAAAACCTTTTTATAGAGTTATATTAGGTAAGACCATAATTGCGCCAACTAAGGCCTGTGTTCGGTATTGCCATGATAAAATTTATTAAATCCATTTTACTTTGTACCTTGTCTTGCCTGACACTTTTGTCGTGTATAGAGGATCAAGATTTTAACCAATATGACGAGATTGGGGTAACCCCGAACCTAGAAGCGAGTATTCTTTATGTAGAAGCCCCTGAATCTTTGGTTAACGATACGAATGGGGCAAATATCTTTTCGCGCAACTTTAATTTTGATGCCTTTAGTTCCGATGTTTTTGCAAAGCGCGTGCTCGATGGTACCATTACCTATATTGTTGAAAATACGACTAGTAAAGAGCTGCAGGTTACTGTAGAATTGCTTGATGCGGACGATAATGTTCTCGATACGGAAATAATTCCTGTAGACCCTACACCCTATAGCTTGCAACGCGATGTAGCATATGGAAGTTCGGGCCGCAGTATAGATATTATAAAGAATACCTCAAGTATACGCGTAACGGCCAATAATTTAGGAAATACTACTAGCACTTCAAATGAGCCCGAGCCAAAAATCATCTTAAAATCGAGCGGACAATTCAGAGTCGAAATAAAATGAGAGCCTCAAAACTACTGTTTATAGTCCTTTTTTGGGCAGGCTTCGCCGTTTACGGTCAGAACAAGCAGCTTCTGTACGATTTTGTCGAGATTCCACAGTCGGCCATGGTCAACCCTGGGGTCGATACCGATTTTCAATGGTATGCAGGCGTTCCATTATTGTCGGGAATGTCGCTTCAAGCAGGTTTAAGTGGTCTTTCCGTGAACGATATCTTCGCCGATGACGGTCTGAATATTAATGATAAAATACGGGAGCGGGCCATTTACGGCATGAATCCACGAGATGAGCTGAGCGGTACATTTCAAACTGAACTTTTAAGTTTTGGTTTCCGTGGTAAAAATCCCGATAATTTCTATACGGCCGGGATGTATATTGAAGGCGATGCCATTGGGTATTGGTTCCAAGATTACGCCATATTGGCCTTTGAGGGAAATGCCGATAAACTGAACCAACCCTTTGATTTAGGCCAGCTGAAGACAAGGGGCGAGTTAATGAACGTATTTCACGTCGGTTTGAACAAAAAAGTGGATAATGATCTTACGATTGGGGTGAGGGGTAAATTGTATTCCAGTATTTTCGACTTTAACTCCACCAAGAACAAAGGTACTTTTGTTACCAAGGAAGGGGTCAACAATATATATTCCAGTACCGTGGAAGCCGACATGCAATTACGTACATCAGGACTTAACGGCTTAAAGGATGCCGTTGACGAGGGAACCGTGGGAAGCACTGTCGCCAAAAGGGCCCTTTTGGGAGGCAACCTTGGGCTAGGCCTTGATTTTGGTTTTACCTATCAACTGAACGATCAAACCGTTATTACCGCTAGCCTTTTGGATTTGGGATTTGTCTACCATTCAAAAGATATTAAAAACTACAGCCTTAACGGTAAGGCCACTATTGAAGGTATAGGGATTATTTTGCCCGATGCCGCCGCAGATCCCAATGCCGATTTTTGGCAGAACCTAGTGGATGACGTTGAAGATTTTGTGCCTTTTGAAGATAATGAAGATGCTTATATAGCCTTTAGGCCTACAAAATTGTACGGGTCTTTACGTTATAATTTTGGTGAGCGTGTTGATAACAGGGCCAATTGCGCCTGTGGTGTAAATGCTTCAAGCAACCGAGCACGGGCCAAATATGTAAACAGTGTTGGTGGTCAGTTATATATTATAAATAGACCAAGAGGTCCGCAAATGGCCTTGACGGGTTTTTATCAAAGGCGATTCGGTAATTTTATGGCCCTTAAAACCACCTATACCATAGATAAGTTCTCTTATTCGAATATTGGTTTAGGACTTTCGGTACAGGCAGGACCGGTAAATATTTATGCCATGGCCGATAATCTGTTGTCTTACGGCAATTTGGCAAATAGCCATTATGCTTCTTTTCAGTTAGGATTAAATATCATATCTTGGGGCAAGAAATGATATGGCGTAGCCGATAAATGAACAACTTCAAGGTTTGGCACGCTTTTTTCATCTTCCTATTTACAAATATTAAAAACAACAATTGTGAAGTATATATTCCTAACCTGTTTTTTCATGGTAAGTCTCATCGGTATGGCCCAAGACCAGTTGAACGATTATAAGTATATCATCGTTCCCAAAAAATTCGATGGCTTTAAAAAAGAGAACCAATACCAGACCAGTACCCTTGTAAAATTTCTGTTTACCGAAAAAGGGTTTCAAGCCGTTTATGAAGATGAACTGCCCGGCGAACTGAACAACAATAGATGTTTGGGCCTAGTGGCGAACCTTATTGACGATTCATCGATGTTCACTACCAAGGCGGGAGTGGTTTTGGAGAATTGCAAGGGGCAAGAGGTATTTACTACCGCCATAGGTAAAAGCAAGGAGAAAGATTACAAGCTGGCCTATGGCCAGGCCTTGAGAAACGCTTTCAAATCTTTTGATACCGTGAATTATAGCTACAATGGAAAGGCCGATACATCGGAGCCTGTTCGTGTAAGCTTTAAGGATGATGTCAAGCAGGTTGAGGAGAAGGCGCCTTACGAACCAAAGAACAGACAGCCCATGGTGGAGCAAGTGGCCACTAAGGAAACCCAAAGTTATAAGGACAATACGCCACAACCTTCCAATTATAAGTCAGTGCAATCGCCACAAGCCGTAGCTCCTGCCCCAAGTGTCGTTATCAACGCGTCGCAATCGGATAAGGGCACCCTTTACGCACAGGAAATACCCAACGGGTTTCAATTGGTAGACAGTACCCCTAAAATTCAGCTGAAGATATTTAAGACTTCCTTGCCCAATTACTTTTTAGCCGAAGGCGATGGGGAAAACGGCGTGGTATTTCAGCAGGGCGGAAAATGGTATTTTGAGCAGTACGTCGATGGGAAGCTTAAGACGGAAGAATTGGCCGTAAAGTTCTAGTGGTCGTATTTACCCTTCCATCTATTTTTTAAAAATTCTTTAATGGCATTCTCCCGCGAATTGTTTCCGGGCTCGTAAAAGGGAGTCCCTGATAGTTCCTCGGGAAGAAATTCGGCTTCTACAAAATTGTTTTCATAATCATGTGCATAACGGTATTCGGCACCGTACCCCAAATCCTTCATTAGTTTGGTGGGGGCGTTGCGTAAAGGTAGGGGCACGGAAAGATCTCCGGTTTCCCTCACTTTTTGTTGTGCCTTTTTGATGGCCATATAACTGGCGTTGCTCTTAGGCGATGTGGCCAAGTAAACCGCACACTGGCTCAAAATAATGCTAGCTTCCGGATACCCGATTGTGGTAACGGCCTGGAAAGCATTATTGGCTATGACCAAGGCGGTAGGGTTGGCAAGACCGATATCTTCAGAGGCCGAAATAAGAAGTCTTCGGGCAATGAATTTTACATCTTCGCCGCCTTCGATCATTCTGGCCAGCCAATAAACGGCACCATTGGGGTCGCTCCCTCGAATGGATTTGATAAAGGCAGAGATAATATCGTAATGTTGTTCGCCGGTTTTATCGTAAAGTACCGTATTCTTTTGCACTTTGCTCATTACCAGCTCGTCGGTGATCTGAACGCTATCTCCCGCCTCGGAATTGACGACCAGTTCAAAAATATTCAGCAATTTTCTTCCGTCACCGCCCGATAGCCGCATAAGGGCTTCGGTTTCTTTGAGCTCTATATTTTTTGTTTTTAGATATTTGTCTTGCTGTATGGCCCTTTTAAGAAGGTTCTCGAGGTCATCTTTTCCAAAAGGGTTCAATACATATACCTGACAACGCGATAGGAGGGCGGGAATCACTTCAAAACTCGGATTTTCCGTTGTGGCCCCTACCAAGGTAACCCAGCCTTTTTCAACTGCGGCCAAGAGCGAATCTTGTTGCGATTTGCTAAAACGATGGATCTCATCAATGAACAAAATAGGGTTCTTGGAAGTAAAAAGTCCCCCACTTTGTTTGGCCTTGTCGATTACCTCTCGAATATCCTTGACGCCACTATTGATGGCACTAAGCACGTAAAACGGACGTTGGCTTTCGTTGGCGATAATGTTGGCCAAGGTAGTTTTGCCCGTACCCGGAGGCCCCCAAAGAATGAGGGAAGGTATAATGCCCCTTTTTATTTGGTTCGTTAATGAGCCGTCCTTACCAATCAAATGGTGTTGGCTGATGTAGTCATCTAGGGTTTTGGGGCGAATGCGTTCGGCTAAAGGTTCGTTCATGGTGCAAAAATATAATAAAGTTGGCAGAAGATGGTTTCATATAGCAGAGGAAACACGCTTTTTCAAAAGAGTTATAAAGCCTGTTGGGTACTGACGATTTAGCAGTTTGCAAAGAGTTGGCTAACTTATTGTTAATTTTAAGATATGTCGGATAACGCCTATTTCAAATTTACGAACAGTGTAGTTGTAGCCCCTTTGTTGGCTATACTCTCGATATGGACGGTCTTTTGGGTTGAATTGCGCTTTAAAGTCAACTTGAACGACTATGGCATATACCCGCAGCGGGTTTCGGGCTTAAAAGGCATAATTTTCAGTCCTTTTATTCATGGTTCGGTAGAGCATCTCTATAACAATACCATTCCATTGGCAGTGTTGACCGCCTCATTGTTTTATTTTTATAGGGGTATAGCCTTAAGGGTGCTCGTTATGGGTATTTTGATTTCCGGATTGTTTACTTGGGCAATCGGTAGGCCTTCTTATCATATCGGGGCAAGTGGCGTTATTTATCTTTTGGCCAGTTTTATTTTTTTTAAGGGGATTTTTACAAAGCATTACCGATTGGTGGCCTTGTCGCTGATCGTGGTTTTTATCTACGGGAGTATGCTTTGGTATATCTTTCCCATAGAAGATGGAATTTCTTGGGAAGGGCATCTCGGGGGATTTTTGGGCGGACTTTTATTGGCCTTCGTGCTAAAGTCCGAAATACCGCCCGTAAAAAAGTACGATTGGGAAAAAGAAGACTATGACGAGGAAGCCGATGAGTTTCTACGGCAGTTCGATGAATACGGAAATTTTATTGAGAAAGCCCCAGAACAGGAGGTTCCCGAGGATACGGTGAAAGTTACGTATCACTACAAGGAGCAAAAACCCGATGATTTTTCTGGGGAAGCTAGTAAATAGGTAAGTCGCTTGTTCCTATACCTAAGATTTAGGCAAGGCCCTTTGCCGTACCGCTTCATATAGGAATACCGCACAGGCAACCGAAACGTTAAGCGATTCTATTTCGCCCAACAGGGGCAATTTGGCAAGGTGGTCGGCCGCTTTTAGGGTAGAGGGGGAGATGCCCCGATCTTCAGAACCCATAACTATGGCCGATGGTCCGCTAAAGGAAATGTCGTATATAGAAGTATCGGTCTTTTCGGTCGCTGCCACAACACTGATGCCACTGGCCTGTAAATAGTAGACAGCGTCTTTTATATGGTCGACCTTTGCTATAGGTACTTTAAAAGCCGCTCCGGCAGATGTTTTAATGGTATCGGCAGTAACGGGCGCAGCTCCTTTTTTCTGAATGATGATCCCGTCGACACCGGTACATTCGGCAGTTCTTATAATGGCACCAAAATTACGGACATCAGAAAGTTGGTCAAGTAACAAAAATAGGGGGGCTTCCTTTTTTGCAATAACTTTTTCTACAAGCTCTTCCAGTTCGTAAAAGGTAATGGGGGAGATATTGGCAACAACACCTTGATGGTTGTTTTGGGTCAGCCTGTTAAGTTTTTCGATCGGAACGTATGAGGTGTTGATTCCGTTCTTTCTAATCAATCCTTCAAGCTCACGCGATAAGTCGCCTTTAAGCCCTTTTTGAACAAAGACCTTGTCGATGGGTTCATTGGCGTTTATAGCTTCTATGACCGCCCGTATACCGTAAATTTGAGTTGTTTTGTGCATGCTTGCCTTAAATTTGTAAAAAGTGAATTTCACTTGAGGCAAAGTTAGGTTAAAACAATCAGATTGTTATGTTTTGAACAAAAAGAGGCAAGCTTTTAAAGCTTGCCTCTTCTGTTAATTCAATTAAAAATTGATTTATAACTTCTCCAATACCATTTCGTAATTTGAGGCGTAGCCATCTACGGTGTAATAAAAAGTAATCGTACCTGTTTCTGGGTCTACACTTCCGGTTCCAGAGGTTCCGTATCCCCAATTATCTTGGAGGAACCCCCCTGTTATGGTCAAGGAATTACAATAATCTGTAAATTCGAAAGAATATAATCCACTGAAATAATTATCGGCACTAACGGAATATGTACCTACCCCGGTACTTTCGATGGTCACTTCCCTGCCACTATCGGGGTATACGTAATTTCCTTCCAAAAAGGTTGGGCAGATTCCTTGAAGGGTTATGGCGATCTTGTTTCTATTGGAAGATACGGTTTTAGAGGAAGTGAGGATTTCTAATACCGCTTCTTTAGGGTTGTCGCCATCTAAATTGGCAGAGTTGACCATTATTACCGCGGAAGTCGTATTGGAACCCGCTGGAATGGTGAATTTGGTTTCACCCAAACTGAATTCATTACCTTCTATAGCGGTAGAGCTTTCGTCAACTCCAATTGTAACAGTAACTTCTTCATCTAAAGGTAGGCCATCGGCGCCAAAATACTCAAATGGTATTTCGAGTTCGTAAACCTCTCCGTCTTGTATGAAATTACTGGAAGTTTTTGCTTCAGGAAATTGAACAACAATCGGCCCTTTTCCAAAATCTGTTTCATCTTGATCTAACAATGCGTCACACGAAACGCTTAAGGTTGCGACGCTAATCGATGCAAGGATAAATGTTATTTTTCTATATATATTTTTCATTTTTCTTGAGTTTATTTCCAGAATGGATATTTAGTAAATGCGTCTTCTCTCGTCGTCGGAGGTACATTTTGGCTATTTCTAGAATATTCCGAGGTCGGGTAAAGTAGAGATACTGGTCGTACCCCATCTGAGTCACCGGAAACTGGAAGGTCAACAGGAAAACCTGTTCTTGTGTTTTCTATCCAAGACTCTATCGAGCTTGTACCGTTGAGAACAACCCATTTTTGAGTGATAATGGCTTCGATTTTATCTGTAGAAGCATCCCAGCCTGTATTTTTGATGGCTTGCGAGTAATAGGTCTCTGCTTCTGTAGCGGCATCCTCTACCTCGAGATATTCAAAAGAAGCGGTAATGGCATCATTATATAACTGTTTTGCATCTGCATCACTTCCGTTGATATACCCTCGAACAATGGCTTCTGATCGCAATAAAAGTGCTTCGGCCAACAGCATAATGGGCTGGTCTTGTGTAGGACTTTTAAGAAGACCGGAGCCTATCTTGGATAAATCCTTGGAGGTATAGCCTGAGCCAGGAAGATTTATAGCTTGCCAAACACCTTTGAATGTCCCTGAATTTTCTGATGGACTGTATAAATATCCTAAGCGCGGGTCATTGGTTGCGGAAAGGTAATTAACGGTATGGTCAGTTGCGACAGTATAATCGTGGCGGTTCGTTTCTGCGTCGCCTTCGTCCCAACCGGCATAATCGTAAAAAGGACTTTGTTTGTCCGCATTCTTAGAGTATCCAGGATTAGCCATAACGTCTTCTTGGATATACCCGGCTCCGTTTGCATCGATTAAGCCTATCTGCTCTTTTATATAGGTGTCTTGGCCTGTATTACTTAGTCTGACAAGCATTCGTAATTTTATGGTGTTTGCAAATTGAGCCCATTTTTCCATATCTCCACCAAAGAATATGTCGCTGTCCCCAGGGGTTTCGGCATTTTCTGGTAAATCTAGGGCCATAGTGGCTACACGGGTCAGTGAATCGATAACACTTTTGTATACCGTTTCTGCATCGTCATATACGGGAGTGGTGTTTTCGGCCCGTAGGTTTGCTTCGGAGAAAGGAACATCTCCATACAGGTCCACTAAATACTGATACTGGAAGCCTTTCATAGTTTGGGCGATAACATCATAAGCAGAATAATCTACGGCTCCTGTCGGGTCTTCATAATTTTCAATATAGGTAAGGTTTTTGAAAATAGAAGAATAAGATGTTTCGAATATATTCGTATAAAAACTACTGGAAACGTTGTATCGGAAAAAATCTGAGTTAGCGGACCAGTTGGATGGTGTTGCCCAGTTGTATACAAACATATTACCAACATAGGTCATCGAGGTACCGTTCAACGAGGCGAAAGTTACCTGTGCGGTAGGTAGGGTTTGTATCGGTGTTGATATCGACGGGTCGTTCGGATTGTCGTTGACATCGTAGAAATCATCGCTACAGCTTGTGGCAAGAATTCCAAAGGAGAATACCAGCAAGCTCTTGTTCAAAATGTTATATATTTTTTTCATCTTTTTTTAGAATTTAGCTGTTAAAGTCAAACCATACTGTCTGGTCGGTGGAGTTTGGGACTGGGTACCGAAGCCAACAGCATTACCGGATGAATAATTGAATTCTGGATCAGTGTAAACATTGTCAGCTGGTCTCCACATAAATAAATTACGGCCATAGAGTCCAAGGCTTAGAGCTTGCATACCCAATTTGTCTACGATTGCATCATCGAAAGAATACGAAAGGGATATCTCTCTTAATTTTAGTACAGAGGCATCGGAAACATAATTTGATTTGGTGTCACCGTATACGTCCCAGAAAGAATTACCGCCGCCACTTGTTAAACGATCATTGTTTTCGACATAGCCACCTGAGCCGTCTTCATATACCGAGTTAGGAAAGACGAAGGCTTGTCTTCCAGCGGTAACACCATGTTGCGTCAACCCGGTAAATTCAAGGACGTCAACGATATTGTTGTAATATACATGACCTGTTCTGTAATCGGCTACGGCATATAGTGATAAACCTTTGTATTTTAGGGTAGTGTTTAACCCTACGATATAGTCAGGAGTTGTTTTTCCTTGAATTTGGAGATCTGATGCTTCTAGTGGGTCACCATCATCTCCAACAATTACTCTTCCCAGTTCATCCCTTTGATAATCGGTAGTTTTAAGTAGGGGGTAAGACTCGCCTACTTTTGCAACTACAACTGCACCATAGCCGGGACCATCTACGTATGGAGAGCCTATTTCGATTTCGTTAACACCATCAGAAAGAGAGATTACTTCCGATTTGTTTAAAGCATAGTTGACGCCCAAGTCCCAAGAAAAGTCTTCGTTTTTTAGAATGGTTCCGTTTAAGTCAACTTCCAAACCTTGGTTTTGTACCTCTCCTAAGTTGGTTAAAATACTTGTGGCACCTGAAGTTGTGGATGTATTGATGGGGACGATTTGATCTGTAGTGTTTGTCTGATAACCTGTAATGCTACCTGATAGTCGGTCGCCTTTAAAGAAAGCGAATTCAATACCAGCTTCCAAAGAAGTAGTAAATTCAGGGCTTAAATTCGGATTGGGCTCCCTACCGGATAAAGATAGTCCCGTAGTCGATCCATAAGGAAATCCGGTTGGCGCGCTAAAGACTTGGTTGATTACATAAGGGTCGGCGTCGTTACCGGTTTTTGTCCAGTTTACGTTGGCTTTCAAATATCTTAAGGTGCCTTTTAATCCTTCAAATGCATCAGTTGGTACGAACGAAATACCTGCTCCTGGGTAAAAATAGGAGCGGTTATCTGCAGGTAGGGCAGAAGACCAATCGTTTCTGGCGGTGGCATTCAAGAAAAGGTAATCTTTGAAGCCAAATGTAAGATCACCATAAACCCCAACTTTTCTATAGTCTGTTCTGCCTTCGTCGCCTTGTAATTCGCCAGTTCTAGTAGATACGTTATAGAAGTCAGGTATAATTAAGTTTAGTCCCTCGACATTGATGGTTTTAGAATCGGTAATTCTAATGTTGTGTCCTAAGTTCGCGTTGATAGAGAAACTTTCGGATAAATCTTTGTCGATATTAATGATGAAATCGCTGTTGAAACGGGAACTGTTTAGCATCGCATCGTATGTACTCGGATTGAATTCATCGATTCTAGCATAAGTATTGGGTAATTCAAAAGCATAGGATAGTCCCCCATGTTCTTCTTTGTATTCATAGGCATATTTGGTAAAACCTAGTTTTAATGAAGCTGAAAGCCAGTCGGTGAAATCGTATTTCATGTCCCCGATAAAAGTCATTTCGGTACGATCGGTTGTGTTTCTTTGGGTATCCAATATAAACCATGGATTCTCATAGAAAGCATAATAGGAAGCTTCGTTTCTTGTGAATTGACCCGTTCTCCAATCTTTTACTTCGTTGATTGGGATGTGTAAAGGAGTATTTAAAATATACCAATAGAGAGGTCTTTCTTGGTGACCACCTTGACCTACAACATTAGCATGGGAACGGAATAAAGATAAGTTACCTCCAACTTCCAGTTTGCCAAAGTCGTAAGATCCTTTTAATCTAACATTGGTTCGGTTGTATTGGTCTTTAGGTATTACGCCATCGGTTAAGGAGTGGTCTAGAGAGAATAGGAAGTCACTCTTTTCGTCTCCTCCACTAAATGAAATACCGTTTCTTATCGTACTTCCTGATTGAAAGAAGGACTTATGGTTTCCTGGGATTGGGCTATAGGGAACTTGCCAAACACTACCATCTTCATAAGTTTCACTGGCATCGACCAGACGTCCGTCAAAACGTGGGCCCCATGCTACGTTTTCTAGTGGCCATAGTGTTCCATCGGGAAAACCTCCAACACCAAACTCATCTTGTAATTCAGGTAAGAAGGCTACTGACTCTTGTTGGATACTGGAGTTGAATGTGACGCTAACTTTTCCTTCCCCCGATTTAGTTTTGATAACGACAACTCCATTGGCTGCATCGGAACCGTAAAGAGCGGATGCATTAGCTCCTTTTAACACCGAAATTTCGGCAATGTCGTCAGGGTTAATGCGGTCAAAGGCATCTCTGCTTGAGGGATATCCATCGACAACAATTAAGGCTTGGTTGTTTCCTAATAACGAACGGTTACCCCTTAAAACAACCCTTGTGCTTGGGTTAACTCCGTTGCTAATAGTGTTTATTTGCATACCGGAAACTTTACCTACCATGGCCGTAGCGGTATTTACAGCCCTCGTTTGAGTTAACTGATCATTGTCTACTTTTCCTACGGAGTAAGAAAGTTCACGTGGCTTTCTTTCTATACCCAAGGCAGTAACCACCACTTCTTCCAATGCTTCTGCGTCTTCTTCCATTTGAACATTGATGGTGTTACTGTTGCCAACTTTCTGGCTACTGTCTTTGTAACCTAGGTAGGAAAAGATTAAGTTTTGACCTGTCTCGGCTTTAATGGCAAAAATACCGTCAAAATCAGTTTGGGTACCATTTGTGGTGCCTTGTACGACAATGTTAACCCCCGGCAATGGAAGACCATCTTGATCTAAAACCTTACCGGTTATGGTTTTGCTTTGTGCAAAAGATAACTGCACAATTAACGCCAATAACAGCGTCAACAATCCTTTTTGTTTTGCTCTCATTTTATAATTATTTGAATTAGCTATCGTAAAAATCTTAATTCCTCGTTAAAAATCCAATTTTTTTTAACGTAAAGTTATGCGTGCATAGCTTTTTTGTGTGAAAAAAAGTTCTTTTTTATACTTTAATGCGAATAATACCACAATGTTTGGAGATAAAGTTGTGTTATTGGTGTTTTTTCTATCGGTCTTGGAGTGAGAAGGTTTTGTGGTAAAACATTGGTGAAGCTGTACTTATTGTATTAATCTAGAGGTCTTGAAAAACGGCCTTTTATCTTATTTATTTTTTGGTGTGACAAGACGGGAGACCAAAATTTTTTTCAAAACTTGAATGTGTTATACGTGTTTAGAATTAGAAATGGGCAATCGATGTATTTGAGAGGGGCAAAAGTAGAAGGTGTTGGTAAGATTCTGTTTTCTGTTGAATGCTAAACCGTAAAAGCCAACAAAGGTGTTTTGTAGTCGATTTGATGTAGTTGGCCTTCGTAAATTTTAAGCTATGTGGATAGGTCTCTCCGGGGCTAATAAACGTATTTTTATTATCCATTACATAGAGCAATAGGAACTGATAAATTTTGATTTACTAATATCATTATAGCTCGTATGTCTGGTATACAAGGTCCAAAGGATATTTATTAATTGTTATAATGACGACTCTCCCGTTTTCTTTTGGGGGAGGGGGGACTAGTAACGGCTTGCGGTTTCTTGCTAGGCAGGGGCGTTCGAATGTGTGTCTTTTGACAAAGGGATAGTGCAGAGGTAAGAAAAGTGTGGTCGGTTAAAAATCGAGAACGATTTTTTTGTCAAGGAAGGATGTGCTTCGATGGCTAATTATTTTTAATTGATACCGGTGGATATACCAGATATAACAAAAGAAAAGGGGCCATCTGTTTAGATGGCCCCTTTTTAATTAGGTGTGGTATAAAAGCTAAATGTTATTTAATTTCAGCCTCACCGTATTCAATTGATAAATCTGTTTGGGTAGTGCCACCATTTGTGGTTAGAATATCCCCGATTTTAATCATACCGTATTCGGTAACTTCTTTGTCGTCGGCACCTTCTTCGGTAACGGTTCGAGTTATTTTATAAACAAACAAATCTCCTTTTGCAGTAGTAGTGAAACCTGTTTCTTTAGTACCGGCGTCATAGAGTCTTTTTGCTATCAATAAGTCTTTTTCAGCAAAGAGTTTATCTACAGTGTTATAGTACTCGCTCTCTCCGGATAAATCACCGACTTTCACAAAGTCAATATCGGTATCGCCTTCTTTTTCAAAACCGCTAGGGCCGTTAAACTTTATTTCCCCATCCTCTTCGTTCAGATCAGAATATAGGGTAGCGGTGTCTAAGCTTAACTTGCTTTTTGAAACGTCGGAACTTAATACTACACTATTGCTGCTTTCAAAAGTTTGGCTTACGATGGGTATATGAGTTTCCAAAGTGTCGGTTAAACCGCCGCTTGTAGCTATGAATCTATAATAAAGAGTGTCCTTTACAGCTAGATTGTAACCGTAGCTGGTATCGGTAAAATTAACAAAGTAAATCTCTTCGCCATCAATATTCAAGGGTCTTCCAAGAGGAGTTGTGGAAGCGTAAGTTCCTTCTTTTCCTTTTTTCCATTCCAAAGATATATTGTCGATTACCGCAGATTGAGTAGAAGCTTTAAAACCTAAAGTGTCTTGTACTGAAGAGTTATAGGTAATGACATCTAGTTCTTTTTCTAGAGAAAGGGCTTTCTCGATCTTAACATTAAATTCCTTTGAATAAGGCAGGCCATTGGACAGTGAAGTGACGGTCATAAAGTCGATTCCGTCTTCCAGCTGCTCTTCGCCATTTAATGTTCCTAATAAAGATGAATTAAATGTTGCGTTATTGCCAGAGATTGTAGCATCAACGGTAGTTTCTCCTTTACTCACTTGCACTCCTGATACGGTTACGTCATCAGCTGTAAAGATGGAAAACTCCATTGTGTGATTTTCATCAAGGGTGCTCAGGGTACTTGTGTTTAAAATTACACTGGCGCCTAAATCGTAATTGCCGATTTGGCCGTCATCGTCGCTACAAGAGAGAAGAGCGCATATCGGCAAAATCAAGAATATTTTAATTTTTTTCATAATTTATATTTTATGACTGTTTTTTAATTAGTTTTTATCCCAGAATAGCTTTGTTTCCAATTCGTCTCCACCGATACTTGTGATAGCTGCCTTTATATTTACTTCGTTCAAAGTAAGTTCAACATCTGGGTAGGTCAATCGGTATGGAGGCTGACCGTTGGTCGTCTCCGCATCTTCGGGAGCAGTTAATAATGGGTAATCTAATCGTCTCCATTCAGTCCATGATTCAAAACCTCTATTGTAAAGTGCCAACCATTTTTGAGTGCCTAATTTTTGTTTGTAATCTCCAGGGGCCGTACTGTATGCAACAGAGGCTTGTCCCAAATAACCTGCGGCTTCCGCATCTGTTCCTCCCCAATAATTGATGGAAGCGGTAACGGCATTGTTATAGTGCGTTTCTGCATCACCGGTAATAAAACCTCTCTCTACAGCTTCGGCCAATAAGAATTCAACATCGTAATAAGTAAGCAATGGAGCTTCTAAAGTCGGGTCTTTACCGATTTTGTCCGATACATGTGAAAAGTTTGGAAAGGAGTTTAGTTTACCAGGAATACCTCCAACGTATTCACCGTTATGTTGGGTGAAATAGTCGTCTCTTCTAGGGTCGTTCAAAGACCCCATCATGTCAACAATAGTGTTGGTTGGGACATAGTCATCACGTCCGGATAATACCAATGCCGCATAAACGGGGTTGGTATACGGTGCTGCACTTTCGAAAGCTATTTTCATGTCGTCGCTTGCAGAAGTGAAAACACCACTGGCAACAGCAGAACTTACAACAGTTTCGGCTTTGGCTGGGTCTGAATCGGCCAACATCATTCCCATTTGTAACTTTAAAGAGTTAGCGAACTTTTTCCATTGGGCAATGTCACCATTATAAACGATATCTTCAGATGCTGAAAAACCGACTTCATCCTCTACGAATTTTGAAAGTACGTTATTATCAAGTCTGTCAATTAAGTCATTAAATACAACGTCTTGTTTGTCAAATACGGGATTTAAAACATCTATGTCCAGTGCTTCTGTGTAAGGGATGTCCCCAAAAGAAGTTACAAGAACATAATAGGTGTAAATTTCGTATAGTTCAATAGTCGCGATCTTGTTGGCCTGTACATCTGGCAAACCACTAACTAAACTTTTGGCTTCCTTAAAGTTTTTCAATACATCCCTGTATAAAACTTCCCAATGAAATTCATCGATTCGTCTAGTTTTAAGGTCATAATTGGCCTCATCTGTATAGGTCGTCTCTGTCCAATGCTGAACTATTAGTCTAAAGATGTTTTCATTGACGCTAGTTTCGGCCATCTGATTAAACAACTTATACTGGGCACTTGTAAAAAGGGATGCATCGGTGGTGTTTGCAAAATCCTTTTTGTTTACGTTCAGCTCCTCCAAATCATTAGTGCACGATAGCGCCACTAAAGACAAAAGAGCTATGATTATATTTTTTTTCATTTTTTATATATTAAAATTGAAGTTTAACGTTTAGGGCAAAGTTCCTTGTGGTAGGTAAAGATCCGGAGGAAATCCCTTGAATATTACCAGCTCCAAAACCTGTTTCGGGATCGGCATCCGGTATATTTTTATGTATGATCCACAAGTTTGATCCAACTAGACTTAAAGATAAATTGTCCATTTTTAATTTTGAGACAAAATCCTTAGGGAAATTGTACGCCAAACTAACTTCGCGCAATTTAACAAAGGAAGCATCGTATACAAATTCGCTTAAAGGTAATGCCTGGTAACCTGTGTTTCCAAAACCACTTGCATCTAGTCTTGTTGTGTTCGGTGTTCCATCGGCTAATACCCCCTCGTATATAAAACCACCGCCATCTGAAAGAGCGTTTCTTACGGGGTTGCCTAAATCGTTAATGTACGATGTGCTTGCGAGCACGCCCGTAGCTTGTCCATAACGTTGGTCTAATGAGTACATGTCACCACCGCTTCTAATATCTACAAATACACTTAAGGCCAAGTTTTTGTATGCGAAAGTATTTCTGACACCACCTACCCAATCAGGGTTACCGTTACCAATAATTTGGTCGGCGTCACTCCAAACAGGTTTTCCGTTATCTCCGATTATTCTTTGACCATTCTCGTTATATGTGTAATCGGTTCCTTTTAAGGCGCCGTACCTTTCTCCTGGTTTGGCTACTACTTGCACTCCAAATGAACCGATCAACAGTTCGTCAAGTCCCTCGGCTAGAGAGATTACAGTACTTTCGTTTTTAGACCAGTTTACATTGAGTTTCCATTTAAAGTCATCGGTAATATCGAATTCCGAAAAAGCGGTTAGTTCAATACCCTTGCTTTCTAGTTCCCCGGCATTAATGATCTTGCTAACGTAACCTGTAGTTTCACTTACGGATACGGGAACAATCTGATCTGTAGTGTTTGTTTTGTACAAAGCAAGGTCAAACCCTAGGTTTGCCTTTTCTAGAAACCTCATTTCAAGACCTACTTCATACGATGTTGATAGCTCAGGTTTTAAGTTTGGGTTTTTCTTTGAGTTACTTACGGCAGCCGCGGCATTTCCTTGAAAGGAAGTTAAGGCGGTGTAGGTGTCGTAGATATCATCAAAACCGGTATCATTACCAATTTGTGCCCAGTTAGCCCTTAATTTACCGAATTTGATAAAGGGTACGTTTAGGTTGTTGGAAAACAAGTATGAACCTGAAACAGCTGGGTAATAATAGGAATTATTGTCAGCAGGTAGGGTAGATGATTGGTCACGTCGTAAGGTACCTTCTAGGAAAAGGAAATCCCTGTAACCGAAAGTAGCTCCGGCATAAAAGCTTTGAACCTCTATCGTTTCATCCCTTTCCTTTGGATTGGGCAATGCATCTGTGGTATTTTGCAAGGAGTATACCCCAGGAACCTTTAGACCACCATTTGTTGCAGCGGTAAGCATGTTAAGGGTCGAATGCCTAACATTTCCACCTAGAAAAGAACTGAAACTTAAATCATCGGTAAAGTTTTTTGAGTAATTTATCAATAGGTCTACATTGGTTTCCCTTGAATTGATGTTCCTTCTGAGGTACCCCGACTGTTGGTCGTTTCTGTTGTAACTTCCATCACTGCCTTCGTTGATACCAAAAGCGGTAGCAACAGACCCTACGGCGCGTCTTTCTTCTTGTATTTCGCTATACTGATCTACGGCCGCTTTACCTGTAACGGATAGATTATCGGTAATGTCGTATTTTAATTGGGCATAACCTGTTAATCTGTCCCTGCCATCGTTTTGATAGTTTTCATAACGTGTCCAATAGGGATTATCCCAATATATGGGTTGTAAATCCGTTGGGGACTTAGGGTTCCAAGTGATGTTTTCACCAGTGGCTTCATAAGCGGCTTTTTGCTTTGCGAAGTCAACATTGTTTTGACCCCACTGACGCATAAAACCTACAATGTTGTCATTGTAACCGGTAGAGTTACGACCTACGGTTTTACTGTTTACATAGGTAACATAACCGGTAGCTTGTAACTTATCGGTCAACATAGCAGTGGCAGATAGGGAAAATGTATTTCTCTTCTGAGAGCTGTTAGGAAGGATACCTGTGGCATCGTAATTTGAGTAAGATAGTCTGAATGAGCCATCCCTATCCGCAAATTGTTTTGCAACGGAAACGGAGTTCGTAAAGGAGGTTGGAGTGGTAAAAAAGCTCAAAGGACCGTTTTTGGAAGCCTCCCAAGGTCGTGCAACTCCGTAAGTGTCGGGAAGCTGCGGGTATAGGGCGTCCCATTGTAGTAATTTTAAATTAGAGTCGAATGCAGGACCGAAAGATGCATCGTCATTTACGTTTGCATAACGGTCAATTGTTCCATCCCCATTAAAATCAGATGGTGTAAAATTGTAGTCGTCACCACCATAGCCCGCTCCGTATTCTTGTTGGAATTTAGGAAAGGTAGTATTGTCGATGCTACCGATACTGGCGTTTGAAGATAAGGTTATGGTATAATCCTTCTTGTTCGCGCTGGTACCTTTTTTTGTGTTTATGACAATAACACCATTGGAGGCTCTTGAACCGTATAAAGCGGTTGCGGCAGCTCCTTTTAAGACGTTCATGGATTCTATATCGTCTGGGTTGATGTCGGAAATAGGGTTACCGTAATCATATCCAGTGGCACCTTGTGACTGAGTACCTGTATTGGTATTCCTGTTGGAAATTGGCACACCGTCAACAACGAACAGGGCTTGGTTTGAGCCTGTTAGCGAGGTTTGTCCCCTTATAACAACGTTGGTGGACCCCCCGAGGTTATTGGTTCTTTGAACCGCAAGACCGGCAACTTTTCCTGAAAGTTGGTTCAGTACGTTCGATTCTTTTACTGTGGTAAGCTCTTCGGCATCGACTTTTTGTGTCGCGTATCCTAAGGATTTTTTCTCCCTTTTAATACCGAGGGCGGTAACGACCACTTCGTCAAGGGCCTGGGCGTCCTCCGACATTTGAAGGTTAATGGTGGTCGATCCTCCAATGGTTCGGGTTTCATTTTTGTACCCGATGTAGGAGAATACTAATGATTGACCTTCGCTAGCCGAAATGGCATAGTTTCCATCAAAGTCGGTTTGGGTTCCATTAGTAGTTCCCTGAACTAAAATGTTCACGCCTGGCAGGGGTAGACCTTCTTGGTCGGTAACCGTACCGGTAATGGTTTTGCTTTGTGCAAACGATAACTGCACGATTAACGCCAAAAACAGCGTCAACAATCCTTTTTGTTTTGCTCTCATTTTATAATTATTTGAATTAGCTAGCGCCAAAAGTCCTAAATAGACGTTAATAAACCAATTTTTTTTAACTTTAAATTATGCATGCATAGGGGTTTTGATGTTACAAATTGAAAGAACAGCTCTATTTTTTGAGAAAATAACACATAAAATTTGCTCGATGTTACATAAAAGACAGTTTTTTCAAATACTTTATGAAAAACAAGGTTGGTTTTTGTTAAAAAAATCGGAATTATTGAATAATACGTATTTTGATAAGTTTTTGTTAAAATAACACTGATTCACTTGGTCTAAAGTAAGTAAAACCTTTCAATTATTGAATTGAATTATAGTGTTTTGTTGAAATTTATAGGATTTTGTTGTTTGGGTGACTTTGTTCATTATGATGAAATTGGCTTTTCTTGTGGTTTTATCGGGGGTCGGAATAGGTGTGTTTTTGAAGGTGGGGCGGAAGTGTTATTTTGATTACAGGGTATATGTCGGTTTTAGGCCGTGGGTCTTGGCTTTTTGGGTTTAAGAGACTTTATATTAATGTGTCTTTTTTTTCTTGATTGAGGGTGGATTTTTTCCGATGAGGGTTTCTAAAACAAATTTCTTGGAAAATTAATGGCAAACTATTTGAATTTCTGTGAAATAGTATTACATTTGCCGACCCTTAAACAAGGGCTTATTTATACATATATATTTAGTATGCCAACAATTTCACAATTAGTACGAAAAGGAAGGTCCACGATTACTAAGAAGAGTAAATCGGCGGCTTTGGATTCGTGTCCTCAAAGAAGGGGTGTTTGTACTCGTGTTTATACGACTACGCCAAAGAAACCAAATTCAGCTATGAGAAAAGTAGCGAGGGTTAGGTTGACCAATGGTAAGGAAGTGAACGCTTACATACCCGGAGAAGGACATAACCTCCAAGAGCACTCGATAGTATTAGTAAGGGGCGGAAGGGTGAAGGATTTGCCAGGTGTTAGATACCATATCGTTAGAGGTGCTTTGGATACTGCAGGTGTTGCAGGAAGGACTCAACGTAGGTCTAAGTACGGTGCAAAACGCCCTAAGAAGTAAATGAACAAAGGGTGGTTAGGTGAAGGTCGTGACAATAGTTTCGACGGTAGCTTAAAATCCGAAATTATTAAGTAATGAGAAAAAGACAGGCAAAAAAAAGACCACTTTTACCGGATCCGAGATTTAACGATCAATTGGTGACGCGTTTCGTCAATATGATGATGTGGGACGGTAAGAAGTCTATCGCTTTTAGTGTTTTTTACGATGCAATGGATATCGTAGAAGAAAAAAAGACCGATGACGAAAAAACTGCTTTAGAGCTTTGGAAAGATGCTCTTTCCAATGTGATGCCTCACGTTGAGGTGAGAAGTAGAAGGGTTGGTGGGGCTACGTTCCAGATTCCGATGCAAATCAGACCGGACCGTAAGATATCTACCGCAATGAAATGGCTTATCAGTTTCGCTAGAAAGCGTAACGAGAAAGGTATGGCCCAAAAATTGGCAGCTGAGGTTCTTGCCGCTTCGAAAGAAGAAGGTGCAGCTGTTAAAAAGAGAGTTGATACGCATAAAATGGCTGAGGCCAATAAGGCATTTTCCCACTTTAGATTTTAATCAGAAATGGCAAGAGATTTAAAATACACAAGAAATATAGGTATTGCGGCACATATCGATGCCGGTAAGACCACTACGACGGAGCGTATACTTTTTTATACGGGTGTAAGCCATAAAATAGGGGAGGTGCATGATGGTGCTGCAACTATGGACTGGATGGAGCAAGAGCAAGAGCGTGGTATCACCATTACCTCTGCGGCTACTACCTGTACATGGAAGTTTCCTTTGGAAAACGCAAAACCGTTACCTGAAACAAAAGATTACCACTTTAATATTATAGATACCCCGGGACACGTTGATTTTACCGTTGAGGTAAACCGATCTTTGCGTGTGCTGGATGGTTTGGTCTTCCTTTTTAGTGCTGTTGATGGTGTTGAGCCTCAATCAGAGACAAACTGGAGATTGGCCGATAACTATAAAGTGCCACGTATTGGTTTCGTGAACAAAATGGACCGTCAAGGAGCTAACTTCTTGAATGTCTGTAAGCAAGTGAAGGAAATGCTCGGTTCAAATGCTGTGCCGATCGTTCTTCCAATTGGTGACGAAGCTGATTTTAGGGGTATTGTCGATTTGGCCAAGAATAGGGCTATCGAATGGCACGAAGATAATTTTGGATCTACTTTTGATGAGATTGAGATTCCAGAAGATATGAAGGCCGAGGTTAAGGAGTATAGGGCTGCTTTGATCGAAGCAGTTGCTGAATACGATGAGGAGTTGATGGAGAAATTCTTCGAAGATGAAGATTCTATCACCGAAGATGAAGTGCATGCCGCTTTAAGGGCTGCTGTAATGGATAGGGCGATTATACCAATGGTATGTGGTTCTTCCTTTAAGAACAAAGGGGTTCAATTTTTATTGGATGCCGTTTGTAGGTACTTGCCTTCGCCTGTTGATAAAGAGGCTATTATCGGTGTAAATCCCGAGACTGGAAAAGAAGAGTCGAGAAAACCGGATGTAAAAGAGCCGTTTGCGGCCCTTGCATTTAAAATTGCTACAGATCCTTTCGTGGGTAGGTTGGCTTTCTTTAGAACTTATTCTGGTCGTTTGGATGCCGGTTCATATATATTGAACAACCGTTCAGGTAAGAAAGAGCGTATTTCGCGTATATATCAAATGCATTCCAATAAACAAAATGCTATCGATTATATCGAAGCGGGTGATATTGGGGCTGCTGTTGGATTTAAAGATATTAAAACAGGGGATACAATGTCTGCTGAAAAGCATCCTATTGTATTGGAGAGCATGGACTTTCCTGATCCTGTAATCGGTATTGCCGTTGAGCCTAAAACAAAGGCCGATGTTGATAAGTTGGGTATGGCCTTGAGTAAATTGGCTGAAGAAGATCCTACTTTTCAGGTAAAAACCGATGAGGCTTCCGGTCAAACAATTATATCCGGTATGGGTGAGCTTCACTTGGATATTATTGTGGATCGTTTGAAGAGGGAATTTAAGGTTGAGGTAAACCAGGGTCAACCACAGGTTGAGTACAAGGAGGCCTTTACTCAGACGGCGGATCATAGGGAAACCTATAAAAAGCAATCTGGTGGTCGTGGTAAGTTTGCCGATATTGTATTTACAATTGGGCCTGCTGAAGACGAAGAGGCTACAGGTCTTGAGTTTATCAATGTGATAAAGGGTGGTAACATTCCTAAGGAATTTATACCAGCTGTTGAAAAAGGATTCAAGGATGCCATGAAGAATGGTCCTTTGGCCGGATTTGAGATGGATAGTATGAAGGTTACCCTTAAGGATGGTTCCTTCCATGCGGTGGATTCTGACTCCTTATCGTTCGAGTTGGCTGCCAAAATGGGTTATAAGGCTGCTGCAAAAGCTGCGAAAGCTGTGCTTATGGAGCCTATCATGAAGATTGAGGTGTTGACACCTGAAGAAAACATGGGTGATATAGTTGGTGATTTGAACCGAAGAAGAGGTACAATTTCCAATATGAGTGACAGGGCTGGGGCAAAAGTGATTAAAGGTGAAGTGCCTTTGTCTGAAATGTTCGGTTATGTGACTTCATTGAGAACATTGTCATCGGGTAGGGCAACCTCCACTATGGAATTTTCTCACTATGCAGAAACACCATCGAATATCGCAGAAGAAGTAATTAAGGCAGCAAAAGGTGTAACCACCGCTTAATTTTTAGAAAGATGAGCCAAAAAATAAGGATAAAACTAAAATCTTACGATCATAATCTAGTAGATAAGTCTGCAGAGAAAATCGTAAAGACCGTAAAGACTACTGGGGCTGTGGTAACCGGACCAATTCCGTTGCCTACGCACAAAAAGATATTTACCGTATTGCGTTCACCGCACGTAAATAAGAAGTCTAGAGAGCAATTTCAGCTAAGTTCTTACAAGAGATTGTTGGATATTTATAGCTCTTCATCAAAAACTATTGATGCGCTTATGAAGCTTGAGCTTCCAAGTGGTGTTGAGGTTGAGATAAAAGTCTAAGTATTTCCCGTCCAGATTAGGATGGGGGACATGTCCCGAGCTGCGTGCGAGGGAAAAACGGAGAAAAACAATCAGGGTTGAATTGTTTTGACCCTGTTTTTTTGTCCGATAGTTAACGAGTATTAATAAATGTAATATAAACGGAAGACGGGTTTTTGTAAATCTGGATTCCATAATCTAAAATCAGTATGTCTGGGTTAATTGGAAAAAAAGTAGGCATGACCAGCATCTTTGACGAGAACGGGAAGAATATCCCCTGTACCGTTATCGAAGCCGGACCATGTGTAGTTACCCAAGTCAGAACCGAGGAAGTTGATGGCTATAATGCCCTTCAGCTTGGTTTCGATGACAAGGCAGAGAAGCGTGCTAATAAGGCCGAAGCAGGTCATTTTAAAAAGGCGGGTACATCTCCTAAGAAAAAGGTCGTTGAATTTCAAGGTTTTGAGGAGGAATACAAATTAGGGGATACCGTCGGTGTCGATCTTTTTGTAGAAGGAGAATTTGTGGATGTTATTGGTACGTCTAAAGGAAAAGGTTTTCAGGGTGTTGTAAAGCGCCACGGATTTGGTGGTGTAGGTCAAGCGACCCACGGTCAGCATAACCGATTGAGGGCTCCGGGTTCCATTGGTGCCGCATCTTATCCTGCAAGAGTTTTTAAAGGAATGAAAATGGCCGGTAGAATGGGTGGTGAACGAGTTACCATTCAGAACCTTAGAGTGTTGAAGGTTGTTCCGGAAAAGAATCTTTTGGTTGTAAAAGGTGCTGTTCCAGGTCATAAGAACGCTTACGTAACTATCGAGAAGTAATGAAGGTAGCAGTTTTAGATATCAAAGGAAAAGAAACAGGTAGAAAGGCAGACCTTTCTGATGCTGTTTTCGCAATAGAACCTAACGAGCACGCCGTTTATTTGGATGTTAAGCAATATTTGGCACACCAAAGACAAGGTACGCATAAATCTAAGGAGCGTGCGGAGATTGCGGGTAGTACTCGTAAGATCAAAAAACAAAAAGGAACAGGTACGGCCCGTGCAGGTAGTATCAAATCCCCAATTTTTAGGGGTGGTGGTAGGATTTTTGGTCCAAGACCAAAAGATTACGGTCAAAAATTGAACAAGAACGTGAAACGTTTGGCCCGTAAATCTGCCTTGAGTATCAAATCTAAGGAACAGGCAATTTTGGTTGTTGAGGACTTTAATTTTGATGCTCCAAAGACAAAAGATTTTAAGGATGTTTTAAAGTCTTTAGGGCTTGAAAACAAAAAATCGCTGTTTGTCTTGGGTGAACCAAATAATAGCTTATATTTGTCTTCGCGAAATTTGAAGGATTCCGAAGTCATAACCTCCTCAGAGATAAGCACTTACAAGATTTTAAACGCAAATAATATTGTGTTGTTGGAAGGTGCCTTAGAAGGATTGGAGTCTAATTTAACAAAATAGAAAGCCATGAATGTGTTGATAAAACCAATAATAACGGAAAAAATGACCGCTGATAGCGAGTTGTACAATCGTTATGGTTTCATAGTTGATCCAAGGGCCAACAAGATCCAGATAAAAGACGCGGTAGAAGCAACTTACGGTGTTTCGGTAAAGAAAGTAAGAACCATGAACTATGGTCCTAGCAGAAAGACACGTTACACTAAGACTGGTATACAGCATGGAAAGACTAACGCGATTAAAAAAGCGGTAGTTGATGTGGTTGAAGGTGATATCATTGATTTTTACAGTAATCTATAAAGACAAGAAATGTCAGTTAGAAAATTAAAACCCATAACCCCCGGGCAGCGTTTTAGAGTAGTAAATGGTTTTGACGCCATTACTGCTGATAAGCCGGAGAAGAGTTTGCTCGCTCCGTTAAAAAAATCGGGAGGTAGAAACAGTCAAGGAAAAATGACTATGCGCCATAGAGGTGGTGGTCATAAAAGAAGGTATCGTGTGATAGATTTCAAAAGGGATAAGCAAGATATTGCTGCGACCGTTGAGTCTATTCAGTACGATCCTAACAGAACGGCCTTTATAGCATTGCTAAAATATGCCGATGGTGAGAAGCGATATATCATTGCACAGAATGGCCTGCAAGTTGGTCAGGAAGTGGTTGCTGGTAAGAGTGCTGCACCTGAAATAGGGAATGCATTGTTCATTAGTGATATTCCATTGGGTACTATTATTTCTTGTATTGAATTGCGGCCAGGTCAAGGTGCCGTTATGGCGAGAAGTGCTGGTACGTTTGCCCAGTTGATGGCGAAAGACGGTAAGTTTGTTACGGTCAAGATGCCGTCAGGTGAAACAAGGTTGATTTTGTCAACATGTATGGCGACTATCGGGGCTATTTCAAACTCAGATCACCAGTTGTTGGTATCCGGTAAAGCGGGTAGAAGCAGATGGTTGGGTAGAAGGCCTAGAACAAGACCGGTAGCGATGAACCCTGTCGATCACCCAATGGGTGGTGGTGAAGGTAGAGCTTCAGGTGGTCACCCAAGATCGAGAAACGGAATTCCGGCTAAAGGTTATAGAACGCGTACTAGAACCAAGAAGACGAATAAGTATATTCTAGAACGTAGAAAGAAATAATAAAGTAAGAAACAATGGCACGATCGTTAAAAAAAGGACCTTACGTTCACTACAGCTTGGAGAAGAAAATCCAGCAGAGCGCATCTTCAGGAAAGAAGAGCGTTATTAAAACGTGGTCAAGAGCATCGATGATAACACCTGATTTTGTAGGTCAGACTATAGCTGTGCATAATGGAAGACAGTTTGTTCCTGTGTTCGTTACAGAGAATATGGTAGGTCATAAATTAGGCGAATTTTCTCCGACAAGATCTTTTAGAGGTCATGCAGGAGCCAAGAACAAAGGAAAAAAGTAAGCTATGGGAGTTCGAAAAAAACAGATGGCCGAAAGAATCAAGGCCGAGAAAAAGCAAATAGCGTTCGCCAAGTTGAACAATTGCCCTACATCGCCTAGAAAGATGCGTTTGGTAGCAGACCTTGTTAGGGGTGTGCAAGTAGAAAAGGCCTTGGCCATTCTACGTTTCAACCCAAAAGAGGCTTCTCGTAAGTTAGAGAAGTTGTTGCTTTCTGCCTTGGCAAACTGGCAAGCTAAGAATGAAGATGCTAGCGTTGAAGATGCGGACCTTTATGTAAAGGAGATTCGCGTTGACGGAGGTAGTATGTTAAAGAGATTGCGTCCGGCACCTCAGGGTAGGGCACATAGAATTAGAAAACGTTCCAACCATGTTACATTGGTGTTGGGGTCTAATAATAATATAGAAAGCTAGAATGGGACAGAAAACAAATCCGATAGGAAATCGTCTAGGAATTATCAGGGGATGGGAATCTAACTGGTATGGTGGAAACGATTATGGAGATAAACTAGCTGAAGACGATAAGATACGTAAGTATATCCATGCGCGTTTGGCCAAGGCTAGCGTTTCAAGGGTAATTATAGAGCGTACCTTAAAGTTGATTACGATTACGGTGACTACTGCAAGACCTGGTATTATTATCGGTAAAGGTGGTCAAGAGGTAGATAAGCTTAAAGAGGAGCTTAAGAAAATCACCAATAAAGAGGTTCAGATCAACATTTACGAGATCAAGAGACCTGAGCTTGATGCGAATTTGGTTGCGGCAAGTATCGCCCGTCAAATCGAAAGCAGGATTTCATTTAGAAGGGCCATAAAAATGGCTATTGCTGCGGCAATGAGAATGAACGCCGAAGGTATCAAGGTACAGATTTCCGGTCGTTTGAACGGTGCTGAGATGGCGCGTTCCGAATCGTATAAAGATGGTCGTATTCCATTGTCTACTTTTCGTGCTGATATTGATTACGCTTTGCATGAGGCGCAAACAACTTACGGTAAGTTAGGTATCAAAGTATGGATCATGAAAGGTGAAGTGTACGGCAAGCGTGAATTGTCCCCATTAGTAGGTATGACCAAAGGTCAGGCTTCAAAAGGAGGTGATAAACGTGAAGGCGGTAGAAAGCAACGTCGTAGAAAGTAATTTTTTAAAGAAGTAAACAATGTTACAACCTAAAAGAACCAAGTTTCGCAAGATGCAAAAAGGCCGCATGAAAGGTAATGCGGGCCGTGGACATCAACTATCGAATGGTATGTTCGGCATCAAGACTTTGGATTCAAAATTTATAACGTCACGTCAGATAGAAGCAGCGCGTATTGCGGCTACTAGATACATGAAAAGACAAGGCCAGTTGTGGATAAAGATATTTCCGGACAAGCCTATTACTAAAAAACCATTGGAAGTACGTATGGGTAAAGGTAAAGGTGCTCCAGAATACTTTGTGGCGGTTGTTAAGCCAGGTAGGGTTTTGTTTGAAGTTGCCGGTGTACCTATGGACATAGCTAAAGAAGCGCTTAGGTTGGCAGCACAGAAATTACCGGTCAAGACAAAGTTTATTGTTGCTCGAGACTACGTTGATCAAGATTTAATCTAAGGTGTACCATGAAAAACAAGGAAATTAAAGAATTGTCTATAGAAGAGCTTAAGCAAAAGCTGGCTGAGTTCAAAACGCAGCATGCGAATCTTAAAATGGGGCATTTTGTAACCCCTCTTGAGAATCCGCTTCAAATCAGAAAGGCAAGAAGAACGGTAGCTAGATTGGCAACGGAATTAACTAATAGGGAAAACCAATAACTGGTTCTGCTTTATGGAAGAAAAAAGAAACTTAAGAAAAGAGAGGATAGGGGTTGTAACCAGTAACAAAATGGAGAAATCCATTGTTGTGGCTGAGGTAAAGCGAGTAAAGCACCCTATGTACGGTAAGTTCGTTTTGAAAACGAAAAAGTACGTTGCGCACGACGAGAAAAACGATTGCAACGAAGGTGATACCGTTAAGATAATGGAGACACGCCCGTTAAGCAAGACTAAAACTTGGCGTTTAGTAGAAATCTTAGAAAGAGCTAAATAATATGTTACAGCAAGAATCAAGATTAAAGGTAGCGGATAACACTGGGGCAAAAGAAGTTTTGACCATTCGTGTACTTGGTGGTACCAAGAGAAGATATGCTTCCATCGGAGATAAGATCGTTGTTACCGTTAAAGAGGCTACGCCTAACGGTGGTATCAAAAAAGGTGCTGTATCTACGGCGGTGGTTGTAAGAACAAAGAAAGAAGTAAGAAGGCCAGATGGTTCGTACATCCGTTTTGATGACAATGCATGTGTATTGTTGAACCCAACGGGAGAGATGAGAGGAACCCGTGTTTTCGGTCCGGTTGCGCGCGAACTTCGCGATAAGCAATTCATGAAAATTGTTTCATTGGCCCCTGAGGTACTTTAATAATAGAGCAAAGCATGAAAAAGTTGAAAATTAAAACGGGAGATACGGTTCGTATCATTGCAGGAGACCATAAAGGTACTGAAGGCAAGGTCATGACCGTAGACCGTGAGAAGAACAAAGCTATCGTAGAAGGTGCGAACATGGTTTCTAAACATCAGAAGCCAAGTGCGCAGAACCCTCAAGGTGGTATCGTAAAAAAAGAAGCTCCTATCCATATTTCCAATCTTGCCCTTATCGATTCTAAATCAGGTGAGACAACGAGAGTAGGTTATGAGGTAAGAGACGGAAAGAAAGTCCGGTTTTCTAAGAAATCCAATGAAGTAATATAAGTTATGGCTTACGTTTCAAGGTTAAAGAAAGAATATGGTGAGCGTATAGTAAATGCGCTTAAAGAAGAGTTTGGTTACAAGAATGTAATGCAAGTGCCGAAACTTCAGAAGATAGTTGTTAGTAGGGGTGTAGGTGCCGCTGTAGCAGATAAGAAACTTATCGATCATGCGGTAGACGAATTGACCAATATTACTGGTCAAAAAGCGGTTGCCACATTGTCTAAGAAGGATGTTGCTGCGTTCAAGTTGCGAAAAGGTATGCCGATTGGCGCCAAAGTAACTTTGCGTGGTGAGCGTATGTACGAATTTTTAGATCGTTTGATCACTAGTGCATTGCCTCGTGTTCGTGATTTTCAAGGTATTAAGGCTACTGGCTTTGATGGTCGTGGAAATTATAGCCTTGGTGTAACGGAGCAAATAATTTTTCCTGAAATCAATATTGATAAAATCAATAGAATTGACGGAATGGATATTACCTTTGTTACTTCGGCCGAAACGGACAAGGAAGCAAAATCATTATTAACCGAATTAGGATTACCTTTTAAAAAGAACTAGTATGGCTAAAGAATCAATGAAAGCCCGTGAGCGCAAAAGGGCGAGAACTGTTGCAAAATACGCCGAGAAAAGAAAGGCTTTGAAAGAAGCTGGAGATTACGAAGCATTGCAAAAGTTGCCACGTAACGCATCACCTGTTCGTATGCACAACCGTTGTAAGTTGACAGGTAGACCTAAAGGTTACATGAGAACTTTCGGTATCTCTAGGGTTATGTTCAGGGAAATGGCAAACAAAGGTCTTATTCCAGGTGTTAAAAAAGCAAGCTGGTAATATTTATTGAATAACTGGTTTCAGGTTCGTTAATAAAGACGAAAACCGTTACCGAATTATATACAAATGGTTACAGATACTATAGCAGATTATCTAACGAGAGTTAGAAACGCCAGCCGAGCTGGTCACAGAGTGGTAGAGATACCCGCTTCAAAGGTGAAGAAGGAGATAACTAAAATATTGTTCGATCAGGGCTATATTTTAAGTTACAAATTTGAAGAAGATAAAGTTCAGGGCTCTATTAAAATAGCTTTGAAATACGACAAGGCCACTAAAGAGCCTGTTATCAAAAAAATTCAGAGAGTAAGTAAGCCAGGTCTACGTAAGTATACCGGTGCTGAAAATCTGCCTAGGGTCTTAAACGGCTTAGGGATAGCGATAGTATCTACCTCTCATGGGGTAATGACTAGCAAGCAGGCGAAAAATGAAAATGTAGGTGGCGAGGTGCTTTGCTACGTATATTAATAGGATAAATAGTAAGAAATGTCAAGAATTGGTAATAATCCGGTAGCTATTCCTGAAGGGGTTACTGTTGAGGTTAAGGATAACGAGATTGTCGTTAAAGGCAAGTTGGGAGAACTTACCCAAGAGTTTTCCGCCGTCGAGGTAAAGATAGAAGATAACCAAGTCTGGGTAACCAGACCGTCAGATTCAAAAGAGCACAAGGCAAAGCATGGTCTTTACCGTTCTTTGGTCAGAAATATGATCGAAGGTGTTTCAAAAGGGTGGACAAAAGAATTGGAACTTGTAGGTGTTGGTTATAGAGCTAGCAACCAAGGTCAGAAATTAGACATCGCCCTAGGTTTTTCCCATAACATTGTTATCGACTTGGCCCCAGAGGTTAAAGTTGAGACTACATCTGAAAAAGGAAAGAACCCAATTATAAAATTGACATCGCACGACAAGCAGTTAGTAGGCCAAATAGCCGCTAAAATACGCTCGTTCCGTAAGCCAGAGCCTTACAAAGGAAAAGGGGTTAAGTTTGTTGGCGAACAATTAAGAAGAAAAGCAGGTAAATCAGCTTAATAGTATATCATGGGATTATCAACAAGCGAAAGAAAACAGAGAATACGGAGAAGAATCAGAAAGGTTTCCAATGGAACAGCGGAAAGACCTAGATTGTCCGTTTTTAGAAGTAATAACGAAATTTATGCCCAGGTTATAGATGATACTAAAGGTACTACTTTGGTAGCCGTGTCGTCAAGGGATAAAGATTTGGCAAAAGAAAAAGGTACTAAGACAGAGATTGCGAACCTTGTAGGTAAAGCGATTGCTACTAAGTGCAAAGAAGCAGGTATTGAAAAAGTTGCTTTTGATAGAGGTGGTAACCTTTACCACGGAAGAGTGAAATCTTTGGCTGAAGGAGCAAGGGAAGCAGGACTTAATTTTTAAATAAGAGTATGTACCAGAAATATAAAAACGTAGAGACCGTAAAACCCAGTGGGTTGGAACTTAAAGATAGATTGGTAGGCATACAACGTGTTACCAAGGTTACTAAAGGTGGTAGAGCTTTCGGTTTTTCAGCTATAGTTGTTGTAGGTGATGAAAACGGGGTTGTTGGTCACGGTTTAGGAAAATCAAAAGAAGTAGCTACTGCTATCGCAAAGGCTATAGAAGACGCTAAGAAGAACTTGATTCGTATTCCTTTGAACAAGGCAACCTTGCCACATGAGCAAAAGGGGAAATTCGGTGGAGCTCGCGTTTATATCCAACCGGCATCTCACGGTACCGGGGTTATTGCAGGTGGAGCCGTTAGGGCCGTACTCGAGGCTGTAGGTGTACAAGATGTACTTTCTAAGTCTCAAGGTTCATCTAACCCTCACAACGTGGTGAAAGCTACTTTTGATGCACTTTTGCAACTTAGGGATGCTAAGACCGTAGCAAGCCAAAGAGGGGTTTCCCTTGAAAAAGTGTTTAAAGGATAAGTAAAGATATTATGGCAAAGAAAATTCTGGTAAAACAGTTGAAGAGCAGCATCAAAAGGCCACAGAACCAAAAGCGTACATTGATGGCTTTGGGTCTCAAGAAAATTGGTCAAGTAGTAGAGCATGATGCCACGCCGAATATACTCGGTATGATAGCTAAAGTTGAACATTTGGTTTCCACTGAGGAAGCTTAAATAGCATATTATAATGAATTTAAGTAATCTAAAGCCAGCCGATGGTGCTACCAATAGAGCGGGCAAAAGAGTAGGTAGAGGTCAAGGGTCTGGTAAAGGCGGTACAGCTACAAGAGGACATAAAGGTGCCAAGTCTAGATCTGGTTACTCTAAGAAAATTGGTTTTGAAGGTGGTCAAATGCCTTTGCAAAGACGTGTGCCCAAGTTTGGTTTCACGAACATAAACCGAGTAGAGTATAAAGGTATCAATGTTGAAAAGTTACAGGAGTTGGTCGATAACAAAAAAGTTAAAGACGTTATTACTTTTGAAACTTTGGTAGACAACGGTTTGGCTAAAAGTAAAGACCTGGTAAAAATATTGGGTGGTGGGGAATTGAAAGCTTCACTTAAAGTTTCAGCGCATAAATTTACGGCAAGTGCTAAAGCGGCCATTGAAGCTGCTGGTGGAGAAGCAATAAATTTATAAGCATAACTGACCATGAAGAAATTTTTCGAGACCATATCCAATATTTGGAAGATAGACGAACTAAGGAATAGGATTATACTAACCCTTGGTTTGTTGTTGGTATACCGTTTTGGTTGTCAAATAGTTCTTCCGGGTATTGATTCTACTCAATTGGCGGAATTAGCCTCAGGTACCGATTCCGGGATCTTCGGCTTATTGAATGCCTTTACAGGTGGTGCTTTTGCTAACGCTTCAATTTTTGCCTTGGGTATCATGCCCTATATATCGGCATCTATTGTTGTACAGCTTATGAGTATCGCCATTCCTTATTTGCAGAAGTTGGACAAAGAAGGGGAGAGTGGTAGAAAAACGAAGAATCAGATTACTCGTTGGCTTACGATCGGTATTTGTGTCGTTCAAGCGCCAGCCTATCTGTACGGATTGGAGGCCTTCGGTGTCCAAGACAGTGCCTTCGTTTTAGGTAAAGGATTGGACTTTATGATTCCGGCGGTTATCATTTTGGTAACAGGGTGTGTGTTTGCCATGTGGTTGGGTGAAAAGATTACCGATAAAGGTATCGGTAACGGAATTTCACTATTGATCATGATTGGTATTATAGCGACCATGCCACAATCATTTGTTCAAGAATTTATTTCTAGAACCGTTGACAATAACGGTGGGTTGATGTTTATCCTAATTGAAGTTATACTTTGGTTCTTGGTTATTTTGGCCAGTATTCTTTTGGTGATGGCTACACGTCAAATACCGGTGCAGTACGCAAGGAGAACGGCGTCGGGTGGATATGAGAAGAACGTTATGGGATCGAGGCAATATATTCCTCTGAAACTTAATGCTTCTGGGGTAATGCCCATTATCTTTGCCCAGGCAATCATGTTCGCTCCTAGTTTAATAGGTAAGACGTTCAACAATACCAGTGCTGGCCAGTGGATGGAGGTACAGTTTCAAGATATATTCGGATTGGCATACAACCTATTGTTCGCCTTTCTTATTATCGTCTTTACATATTTCTATACGGCTATTACGGTTCCCACGAACAAAATGGCAGATGATTTAAAAAGAAGCGGTGGTTTTATTCCGGGTATCAGACCTGGAAAGGAAACCGGTGATTTCTTGGATAAGATTATGTCTTTAATAACTTTGCCAGGATCGGTATTTTTGGCCCTGTTGGCAGTTTTACCGGCAGTAGTGCTTAAGTTAATGGATATTCAGGCCGGATGGGCAATGTTTTATGGAGGCACCTCTTTATTGATTATGGTTGGTGTGGCCATAGATACGGTTCAACAGGTGAATGCTTATCTTTTGAACAGGCATTATGATGGATTAATGAAAACTGGTAAAAATAGAAAAGTCGCATAATTATGGCTAAGCAAGCAGCAATAGAACAAGACGGGTCTATAATTGAAGCATTGTCAAATGCAATGTTTAGGGTTGAATTAGAAAACGGTCATGTAGTAACGGCCCATATCTCCGGAAAGATGCGTATGCATTACATTAAGTTGCTTCCCGGTGATAAGGTAAAGCTGGAAATGAGTCCGTATGACCTTAGCAAGGCCAGAATTACATATAGATATTAGTAATACGATAGAAGAATAAGAACGATGAAAGTAAGAGCATCAGTTAAAAAAAGAAGTGCCGACTGCAAGATAGTACGCAGAAAGGGCAGGTTGTACGTAATCAACAAAAAGAATCCTAGATTTAAACAAAGACAAGGATAATTATGGCAAGAATTGCAGGTATAGACATACCAAAACAGAAAAGGGGCGTAATTGCATTGACCTATATTTTTGGTGTCGGTAGAAGTAGGGCTAAAGAAATATTGGAAAAGGCCCAGGTAGATGAAGATAAAAAAGTATCTGATTGGAACGATGATGAAATAGGTCGTATCAGGGATGCCGTTTCTTCTTATACAATAGAAGGCGAGTTACGTTCAGAGACTCAGCTTAATATCAAGCGTCTGATGGACATCGGTTGTTACCGAGGTATTCGTCACAGATCTGGTCTTCCCCTTCGTGGACAACGTACAAAGAATAATTCTAGGACGAGAAAAGGAAAAAGAAAAACGGTTGCCAACAAGAAAAAGGCGACTAAATAATAAGTAGTTATTATGGCAAAGGCAACTTCAAAATCAAGTGCAAAAGCTGCTAAGAAACGTAAAGTAATAGTCGATTCTGTTGGCGAAGCTCACGTAACGGCATCTTTCAATAATATCATTATATCCCTTACCAATAAAAAAGGAGATGTCATTTCTTGGTCATCTGCTGGAAAAATGGGTTTCAGGGGTTCTAAGAAAAACACGCCTTACGCAGCTCAAGTAGCGGCTGAAGAGTGTTCAAAAACAGCTCACGAAGCTGGTTTGAGAAAAGTAAAGGTTTACGTAAAAGGACCTGGTAACGGAAGAGAGTCTGCAATTCGCGCCATTCATAACTCTGGTATCGAAGTTACCGAGATTATTGACGTGACACCGATGCCGCACAACGGATGTCGTCCTCCGAAACGAAGAAGAGTTTAATTAATCACTATATTATTTCACAGAAGTGTTGTTAACGATTATCGAAGGATAAGCCTTAATTCATAATCACACTTCTAAACTAAAGAAAATGGCAAGATATACAGGACCAAAAAGTAAAATCGCCCGTAAGTTCGGCGAAGCTATCTTCGGAGATGATAAATCTTTCGAAAAAAAGAATTACCCACCAGGACAACACGGAAACGCAAGAAGAAGAGGTAAAAAATCTGAGTACGCGGTACAGTTGATGGAAAAGCAAAAGGCCAAATACACTTATGGTATTTTGGAAAAGCAATTTAGAAATATATTTGCTACTGCTAAGAGAAAAGAGGGTGTTACCGGTGAAGTTCTTTTACAATTGTGTGAATCACGTTTAGATAATGTGGTCTTCCGTATGGGTATTTCCCCAACAAGAAGAGGAGCGAGACAATTGGTGTCGCACAGACACATTACCGTTAATGGTGAATTGGTAAACATACCATCATACGCATTAAAGCCGGGCGATGTAATCGGTGTACGTGAAAAATCTAAATCTTTACAGGCCATACAAGATTCACTTGCTTCCAACAGCAAAGTGTACGAATGGATTACGTGGAATTCTGAAAAGAAAGAAGGTACGTTTGTTAGCGTTCCTGAAAGACTTCAGATTCCTGAGAATATCAAAGAACAATTAATAGTTGAGCTTTACTCTAAATAATAAAGAACACTAATTCATATGGCATTATTTAATTTTCAGAAACCCGATAAAGTAATAATGATCGATTCCTCGGATTTCGAAGGAAAGTTCGAATTCCGTCCTTTGGAACCTGGTTATGGATTGACTGTTGGGAACGCACTAAGAAGAGTATTGCTTTCATCGTTGGAAGGCCATGCGATCACCTCTGTACGAATAGATGGTGTAGAACACGAGTTTTCCGTTATTTCAGGCGTTGTAGAAGATGTTACTGAAATAATATTGAATCTGAAACAAGTTCGTTTTAAGAAGCAGATAGACGATTCAGAAGCAGAGGTTGTATCTATTTCCGTTAGTGGAAAAGAGCAATTGACCGCTGGGGATTTTCAAAAGTTCATCTCGGGTTATCAAGTGTTGAACCCTGATTTGGTAATCTGTAATATGGATTCCAAAGTGAGCATCAATATGGAAATCGTTATCGACAAAGGTCGTGGATACGTTCCTGCTGAAGAAAACAAAAAATCGAATGCCGCACTTGGTACTATTGCAGTAGATTCTATTTTTACACCTATCAAAAATGTAAAATATAGCATCGAAAACTTTCGTGTAGAGCAAAAGACCGATTATGAAAAATTGGTTTTCGAAATTGTTACCGATGGTTCGATACATCCAAAAGATGCCTTGACCGAAGGTGCCAAGGTTTTGATTCACCACTTCATGTTGTTCTCCGATGAGCGCATCACCCTAGAGGCCGATGAAATCGCACAAACGGAAACTTATGACGAAGAGTCATTGCATATGCGTCAGTTGTTGAAAACAAAATTGGTAGATATGGATCTTTCCGTACGTGCCTTGAACTGTTTGAAAGCTGCCGAGGTTGATACATTGGGAGATTTGGTTTCTTTCAATAAGAACGATTTGATGAAATTTAGAAATTTCGGTAAAAAGTCGTTAACAGAACTAGAAGAATTGGTTATCAATAAGGGGCTTAGCTTCGGAATGGACCTTTCGAAATACAAATTAGATAAAGATTAATCGCTATTTCTTACACGAAGGGAAATGCCCTGGGATTGGAGAAATACATTAGAAGAAAGAAATGAGACACGGTAAAAAAGTCAATCATTTAGGACGTAAGACAGCGCACAGAAAAGCGATGTTGGCCAACATGGCATGTTCCTTGATCGAACACAAGAGAATCAATACGACCGTAGCGAAAGCTAAGGCGTTAAAGCAGTTTGTTGAGCCTTTGATTACTAAATCAAAAGCAGAGAACAACCTTACAGCTGAAAAGGGAACACATAACAGACGTATCGTTTTCAAAAACCTTAGAGACAAATACGCAGTTACTGAATTGTTCAGTACTGTTGCCGAAAAGGTAGCTGATAGACCAGGTGGTTATACAAGAATTATCAAACTTGGTAATCGTCTTGGGGATAACGCTGATATGGCAATGATCGAATTGGTTGATTTCAACGAGCTTTACAATGCCGGTAAGCCTAAGAAGAAAACTACAAGAAGAAGTAGAAGAGGTGGTAGTAAGGCCGAGGAAGAAAGTGCAAAAGTTGATGCTAAGGAAACTAAGACGCCACCAGTGGCCGCCGAAAATTCTGAAGCGGAAGCTCAAACGGATATCGAAACTAAAGCTGACGATTCAGAAGAATAAGATGTTGATATCTAATAATATTTGGAAAAGGATAAACTTAATAGTTTATCCTTTTTTTATGTTTATTTGTGAAATTAAAAAATTAGGAAACATATGAAGTATCAGACCCGAAAAAAAGCATTGATATTGTTGGCCGATGGAACCATATTTTACGGTAAGTCAGTAGGTGATAAGGAAGGAACGGCCTTCGGCGAGGTTTGTTTCAATACGGGAATGACGGGGTATCAGGAGATTTTTACCGATCCTTCGTATTTCGGTCAGATTATGGTAACTACCAACGCCCATATCGGTAATTATGGTACGGTAGCCGAAGAGGTTGAGTCGGATTCGATTAAAATTTCCGGATTGGTCTGTAGAAACTTCAGTTATAATTATTCACGACCAAGGGCCGATAAGAGCCTTGAAGGCTTTCTTGACGATAATGGCCTATTTGCCATATCGGACGTAGATACAAGGGCCTTGGTGAGCTATATTCGTGACAATGGGGCTATGAACGCCGTTATCTCTACCGAAGTCGATAATATAGAGGGCTTGAAAAAACAACTGGCGGAAGTGCCTAGTATGGAAGGATTGGAGCTCGCTTCTAAAGTGTCGACCAAGGAGCCGTATTATGTGGGCGATGAAAACGCAAGTATCAAAATCGCCGCACTCGATATAGGAATCAAGAAAAATATTTTGAGGAACCTCGCCAAACGCGGAGGGTATATTAAGGTGTTCCCTTATAATACATCTTTCCCCGAAATGGAAGCTTGGGCGCCTGACGGATATTTTATCTCCAATGGTCCTGGTGATCCCGAACCCTTGACGGAAGCCATTGAAACCTCAAAAGGAATGATCCATAGTGGGAAACCTGTTTTTGGTATCTGCTTGGGGCATCAGGTCATTGCTTTGGCCAACGGGGTGTCTACCTATAAGATGCACAATGGGCACAGGGGTATAAACCACCCCATATTGAACTTGCTTACGGGTAAGGGGGAAATCACTTCCCAGAACCACGGTTTTGCCATTAATAGGGAAGAGACCGAGGCCAATGAAAGCCTTGAGATTACACATGTCCACCTTAACGACCAGACCGTTGCGGGTATTCGTATGAAAGACAAAAATGTCTTTTCTGTACAATACCACCCGGAAGCTAGTCCCGGGCCACATGATGCCGAGTATCTTTTTGATCAGTTTTACGAAATGATCGAAAATAATTCAGTAGAAATGGCCAAAAGTTAAGTAATCGTTATATCCGCGGTAATATACGTGCATTCTACGGTGCTTTACTAGCACTGTTTCGTATATTTGCGGCTAGTTAAATTTAAGAGAATTCCAAACTTAAAATAATATTTATGAGTATTATACTTAGCGTACACGCACGCCAGATTTTAGATTCAAGAGGAAACCCTACGGTAGAAGTAGATGTAATTACCGAAAATGGGGTAATGGGTAGAGCAGCGGTACCTTCTGGGGCCTCTACAGGAGAGCACGAAGCGGTAGAGTTACGTGACGGAGGAAATGCCTTTATGGGAAAAGGTGTTAGTAAGGCCGTAGAAAATGTGAATACGATAATCGCAGAAGAAATCTTGGGCATGTCTGTCTTTGAGCAGAACCTTCTTGATCAGGTTATGATTGATCTTGACGGTACGCCTAATAAATCTAAATTAGGGGCAAACGCCATTCTTGGTGTTTCTCTGGCCGCGGCCAAAGCTGCTGCTAACGAATTAGGTATGTCATTATATCGTTATGTAGGTGGTGTTAGTGCCAATACTTTACCTGTTCCGATGATGAACATCATTAACGGTGGTTCGCATTCCGATGCCCCTATCGCCTTTCAAGAATTTATG
Source organism: Zobellia galactanivorans (assembly GCF_000973105.1). Taxonomy (NCBI): domain Bacteria; kingdom Pseudomonadati; phylum Bacteroidota; class Flavobacteriia; order Flavobacteriales; family Flavobacteriaceae; genus Zobellia; species Zobellia galactanivorans. The sequence continues at coordinate 2,992,150 of NC_015844.1, forward strand.
GTGATGCCGGTAAAAGCGAAGAATTTTTCACATGCCATGCAAATGGGAACCGAAATCTTCCACAACCTTAAAAAGGTTTTGCACGATAGAGGTTTGAGTACGGCTGTAGGTGATGAAGGTGGTTTTGCGCCAAACTTGGCCGGAGGAACCGAAGACGCACTTGATACTATTGCGAAGGCTGTTGAAAAGGCCGGTTACAAATTAGGTGACGAGGTTATGATAGCCTTGGATTGTGCTTCTGCCGAGTTCTACGTAGACGGTAAATATGATTATACCAAATTTGAAGGAGATAAGGGTGTGGTGAGAACATCGGAAGAGCAAGCTCAATATTTGGCCGACCTCAGCGCTAAATACCCCATCATCTCTATTGAAGATGGTATGGACGAGAACGATTGGGACGGTTGGAAAGCATTGACCGAAAAAATAGGCGATAAAGTTCAGTTGGTGGGCGATGACCTTTTTGTTACCAATGTTGAGCGTTTGTCAAAAGGTATTGAAAACGGTATTGCCAATTCTATATTGATCAAAGTAAATCAAATCGGTACGCTTACCGAAACGATAGCGGCGGTAAATATGGCTAAAAATGCAGGCTATACTTCTGTTATGAGCCACCGTTCAGGTGAAACCGAAGATAACACCATTGCCGATTTGGCAGTTGCCTTGAATACCGGACAAATTAAAACGGGCTCGGCTTCAAGATCGGATCGTATGGCCAAGTACAATCAATTGCTTCGTATCGAGGAAGAATTAGGAGATACGGCTTATTATCCTCAGGATAAAGCATTTAAGATAAAATAAGGGTTTCGGTAAGAAAAACTTGTTTTTAGAAAAAGCCTTTCATTCGATTATTTTCGAACTTGAAAGGCTTTTTTTCTTGGTTCAATGCCAAAGTTTACCTATCTTTTTAACAAACTTCTAACCGATTTCTCCCATGAATAACTTCCTTTTTGTAGCAGCCGAAAACGATGCGATTCCAAACTGTAAGGCGGGTGGTATGGGCGACGTAGTCCGCGATGTGCCAAGGCATATTTCTAAGCGGGGAGATAAGGTTCAAGTGGTGGTTCCGTCCTATTCGCGTTTGCATAAAAACGGACTCTTCAGAACCAATTTGAATTTTCAATTAAGAGGTACGGTCTATACGGCCGAATTGTACGAGGTGGTGGGCAAAAAAGAATGTCCGAACATTGTACACTATGTTATCCATCATCCTGAAATTGAAGAAGGGGGTATTGCCCATATTTACCATGATGACCCTACTGAACCCTTTTATACCGATTTTATCAAGTACGTCATTTTTTGTACCGCGGTTGCAGAGGCCATAAAAATGGGAGCCTTTGGAAATTTGGATGTGGTTCATATGCACGATTGGCACGCAAGTGCCCTGCTCTTCTTGAAAACTTACCATCCGAGTTACAAAGACCTGAAGAAAATGCGCTATGTGTACAGCATACATAACTTGGCCATACAGGGAATACGGCCCTTCTATGACAATTACGCTTCGGTGCATAATTGGTTCCCTGAGTTGCAATTGGATCATGAAGCCTTAAAAGATCCGCGCTATGAAGACTGTATCAACCTCATGGCAGTGGGTATTCGGTTGGCCGACGCGGTCCATACCGTTTCCCCCTCATACAAAGAAGATGTCATGCTTCCGAGTGCAAGGCCCGAATTCGTAGGGGGAGAAAGCTTGGAGAAAGATTTGCAGCAAGCCAATAACGAAGGCCGTCTTTTTGGTATTCTTAACGCGTCGAACTACAATGATATACGAAAGCAAGATAAGGGCTTCTTGTATAGAAATACCGTAAAGGCTTTGTTTAGGTGGTTGCAAGACGAATCGAAAAAATACAAAGCCGATTTTTTGGCGCACACCGGTGAAAAGATCATGCTTTATGTAGACGAAAGGCCCAAGTTTATCGTGTCTAGTGTGGCGCGCCTTACGGAACAGAAATTTTACTTCTTTAAGAGGTCGCCGGAAGCCTTCGAGGAAATGCTGGCGCGCCTGAGAAAAATAGATGGTATATTCATGCTGCTCGGTACAGGTGACCCCGGTTATGAAGAGTTCTTTAGGGAAATGAGCTATAAACACAAAAATTTTGTTTTCACGAACGGCCAGTCGGAAGACCTGATCGATTCCATATATTTGGAAAGTGACCTTTACTGCATGCCCAGCCTTTTCGAGCCCTGCGGTATTAGTCAAATGTTGGCCATGCGAAACGGCAATCCTTGTTTTGTGCATCATACGGGCGGCTTAAAGGATACGGTCGAACATCATGTCACCGGTTTTGCTTTTGACGGGGTTACCTATGACGAGAAGGTCAAAAATATGGTCAAGAATTTTAGTGAAGCCCTAGACGTTTGGGAAAATGATAAGCCCAAATGGAAAAAAATCAAGGCCAATGCCAAGAAAGTCCGCTTTACTTGGGAGAAATCATTAGATGCATATTATGAAAAACTTTACGTTTTATAAGTGATATGCGCCCCTATTTGGATAGAGGCAATTTATAGAATCATCAATATCATTGTTAATTATAAATTAAACGAAAAAGTGGCATTGTTAAGATGTAACATTTTCCGTAAATTTACACTCACTTCAAATTTAAGCAAAGTCAAAAAATGTCAGATAAAGCTACTCTAGAGTATAACGGTAAGAAATACGATTTTCCAGTAATAAAAGGCACAGAAGGTGAACTCGCCATAGATATCAAAACACTTCGATCGGTCACAGGAGGTATGGTCACGATCGATCCGGGTTATAAGAACACGGGTTCATGCGAGAGTTCCATTACTTTCTTGGATGGCGAAAAAGGAATTTTGAGATACCGTGGCTATTCTATCGAGGAGTTGGCAGAAAAGGCCAATTTTTTGGAAGTAGCCTATTTGTTGATTTTTGGGGCGCTTCCGAATAGGAAAGAGCTTGAAAAATTTCATGCGGACATCAAAGAAGAGTCACATGTAGACGAGGAAATGAAGAAAATATTGGATGGTTTTCCAAAATCGGCACATCCCATGGGTGTCCTTTCTTCCTTGACGAGCGCCTTGATAGCGTTTAATCCGTCGACGGTCGATATTTCATCGGAAAAAGATATGTACCACGCCATTGTTAGGATATTGGCCAAATTTCCGGTATTGGTAGCATGGACGCTTAGAAAGAAGAAAGGCTTGCCTTTAGATTATGGTGACGATGCATTGGGCTATGTTGAGAACATTCACAAAATGATGTTCAAAAAACCAAACCAAGTCTATCAGAAAAATGACGTCGTAATCGATGCATTGGATAAATTGTTGATCTTACATGCCGATCATGAGCAGAACTGTTCTACCTCTACCGTACGTATTGTAGGCTCTTCCCATGCCGGTCTTTTTGCGTCACTTTCTGCCGGGATTTCCGCTTTATGGGGACCGTTGCACGGTGGGGCCAACCAAGCTGTGCTTGAAATGTTGGAAGCAATTGAACAAGACGGTGGTGATACGAAAAAATATATGGCCAAGGCCAAGGATAAATCAGATCCATTTAGGTTAATGGGCTTTGGACACAGGGTTTACAAGAACTTTGACCCACGTGCCAAAATTATCAAAAAAGCGGCCGATGATGTCTTGGGCGATTTGGGTATCGAAGATCCTATCTTGGATATTGCCAAAGGACTTGAGAAAGAAGCCTTGGAAGATCAGTACTTCGTTGACAGAAAACTCTATCCGAACGTAGATTTCTATTCGGGTATTATCTACCGAACCTTAGGTATTCCGACCGAAATGTTTACCGTAATGTTCGCCTTGGGCCGTTTACCTGGTTGGATTGCCCAATGGAGGGAAATGCGCCTGAGAGGGGAACCAATAGGAAGACCAAGACAGATTTACATTGGGGAAACCGAACGCCCCTTTGTTGAAGTTGATTTAAGATAGTGCCATAAAATAATTTGAATGCCCTCTTTGGTAAATCTGAAGGGGGCATTTTTATTTTCGATTATATTTTGCGCAATATTCCGTTCTCTTATCTTTGCCAATAAAAGTATATGTTAAAGCTTCATGTTAACGATGAGATTTCCAGGTTAAAAGTCCTGGTTCTGGGTACGGCAGAAAGTTGTGGCCCCACGCCGAAACCAGAGGAGGCCTATGATCCCAAGTCATTGGAACACATAAAGGCCGGCACCTATCCGAAGGAAAGCGATATGGTCGCAGAAATGGAGGCGCTTGCAAAGGTGTTTGAAAAGTATGGTGTGCAGGTGTACCGCCCCGAGGTATTGCAAGACTGTAACCAGATTTTTTCAAGGGATATCGCTTTTGTTATAGAAAACAAACTTATCATAGCCAATATTCTTCCCGATAGGGAAAAGGAGGTAGAGGCCATCCTTCATGTTCTGGATGAAATAGATGATGCACATATCTTGCATCCACCAGAGGCGGTTCACGTTGAAGGTGGTGATGTAATGCCCTGGGGCGATTACATTTTTATAGGCACATATACCGGCAGTGATTACGCCGATTATATAACGGCAAGAACCAATAAGGCTGCGGTAGAATATATAAGCGAACAATTTCCCCATAAAAAAGTAAAGTCTTTTGAGCTTCGAAAAAGTAATACGGATGCCAAGCAAAATGCCTTGCATCTCGATTGCTGTTTTCAGCCATTGGGCAAGGGAAAGGCCATATTGCACAAAAATGGTTTCTTGGTAGAGGAAGAGTATCAATGGTTGGTCGATTTTTTCGGAAAGGATAATATATTCGAGATTACATCTGATGAAATGTATCAAATGTTCAGCAACGTATTTTCCATTTCACCGGAAGTAGTGATTTCTGAAAAGAACTTTACCCGGCTCAATTGGTGGTTACGTGAACAGGGGTTTACGGTAGAAGAGGTTCCCTATGCTGAAATCGCCAAGCAAGAAGGGCTTTTGCGTTGCAGTACCCTGCCCTTGGTACGGGAATAATAGGGTCTCAAGTAGTTGAATGCTTATTTTTTATTTGGCTAAAACATATCATAATTATTTAGTTTTATACGAGGTTGCTCAGCTTTAAAAACACTAATTTTGCCTCAAATTAATTGAGTTTCTTATGCAGGTTACGAACACTATACTAATGATCCGCCCGGTAAGTTTTAGAATGAACGAACAGACCGCCGTCAATAATTATTTTCAAGAAGATATTGATGTTCAGAATACGACGATCAATGAAAAAGCACAGCAAGAATTTGATGCTTTTGTAGAAGTACTGCGCTCAAAAGGAGTGAACGTGGTAGTTGTTGAAGATACCAAAGAACCCGATACCCCAGACTCTATATTTCCTAATAATTGGATTTCCTTTCATGCCAATGGTACTATTGGCCTGTACCCTATGTTTGCAGAGAACCGGCGTAATGAAAGACGTGAGGATATTTTGGATATTCTAGAGGAACAAGGGTTTAAAATCGAGAACGTTGTAGATTATACATCTGCCGAAGCCGAAGGTGTTTTTTTGGAGGCCACGGGAAGCATGGCCTTAGATCGAGTGAATAATAAAGCTTATTGTGCACTATCCGAACGTGCCGATGAAGAACTTTTTATAGAATTCTGTGAAGATTTCGAATATTCGCCAGTGATTTTTACGGCAAACCAGTCCGTTGACGGTAAAAGAATGCCCATTTACCATACCAATGTGATGATGTGTCTTGCAGAAGATTTTTCCGTAATCTGCCTTGATACCATAGATGATAAAAAAGAACGCAAGAACGTGGTCGACCATCTAAAGCAGGATGGAAAGGAAATCATAGCCATTACCGAGCAACAGATGCACCATTTTGCAGGAAACATGCTTCAGGTTCTTGGGGCTGATGACAAACGGTATTTGGTGATGAGTTCGGCGGCTTACGAAAGTCTAGATCAAAACCAAATCGATGCCATCGAAAAGCATTGCGATATTATCCATAGTTCATTGAAGACTATCGAGACCTGTGGCGGTGGAAGTGCCCGTTGCATGATGGCCGAAGTTTTTCTTCCCCGTTCCAAATAGGGGGGCGACTAATTAATTTTTCGTTTTTGAAACCATAGGTCCTCAAGGCTTAGGTTTAGGGTCAATAGGTGAAAGTTTTCTTTTATCAAGATATTCTGAATCTGCCCTTTTGAACCATAGCTGTAAGATAGGTTCATCATAGACCTTTGTCTTTGGCCAACGGGTATACCTATACCTGCGGTAATATTGTAGCCATCAACTTTTTTTCCGTTAATGGCCAAGTAGCCATTGTCGTAATTAAAGCCGGTTTGGTAACGGATACGGTCGGCATACTTATAGCTGCTGGGATTTTTTACGTATTCAAGGCCAATGGCGTAGATGTCTTGATCGGCGTAACTTCCAAGGCTTTCGGTTTGCCCTGTGGCGTCCCAGTAGTTTTTCTTATAATCGGCACTTACGGTAAATGACTTTAAAAGGGTTGTGCTTAGTCCGATTCCAAGTTCAAGGGGCATGTTGAAATTCGCTGACGTATCACTTGCCCCGTCTTCAACCGTAATTTCGGTACCGTCCAAGCTTTTGGTTATCGACCGTTTTATGTTGCCCTTTAAACTTGTCGGGAATTGAACGGTACTCCCCAAGGTAAGTTGCTCCGAAATATCGAACTGCATACCAAGACCGAAACGTATACCCGAATAATTTGTGGTTTCCTCAGAACTAAAGGTGCTCTGGTTTATGGCAAAGGCTTCGGTTTCCTCAATATTCCCGAATAAAAAAGAAGCATTGGCACCCAACCTGAAATTGGGTATAATACTATAGCCTAAATTGAATTTGAGTTCACTTAACCCTCCAAGTCCGCTAACATTGCTTTCAAAGGTTTCCTCCGAACCTTCAATATTCGTCTTTATTCCCACCAAGGAATATCCCATTTCACTATAGGGAACGAGCGATATACCTGCTCCCAAATTTTCCGCCACCCTAAAGGCGAAGGCCAAGTTTGAAAAATTCAGGGTAGTCTTTGTTTCATTGTCGGCTTTGTTGCTGTACTGGTTGTATTCTCCCTTTATTCCTACATCGTAAAAAAATGAACCTTGCGGAATCAAGGCGAAATTGGCGGGGTTGAGGTTGTTGATTTGATTCGAAGTCTTTAGGCCTATTCCTGTATAGCCCATTCCGTTGGTGCGCCCTATGCTGGATTGGTTTATGGCGCCTAGACCGTATAAGGAATAGGGCGAACTGGTCAAACCTTCCGATTGTGCCCGTATCGAACATAGGTTGAACAAGAATATGGATATGGATATGGAAAAAAGTAAGGCTTTATTCATCTTCATCATAGATTGCATAAGTAAGTTCAAGTGTGGTGCCTTGAGTGTTTATATCGGTGTTGAGAACAAAACGGTCCACTGTCGAATTGTAATTGCTTGGTAGAAGAATCAAGGCATCTGATGATTCTAGGTCAGTGGACAGTAAATCTTCCAAATAACCACTTAAGGGGAGTTCGTAGTAGATGTCGTTAAATTCTTCATTGTCCCTATTTAAAATGGCCTGGGCAGCCGTACCATCGGTTGAATACAGTTGGTCGGTCAGTTCGTTGTTTTGGTCTACGATAAAGACTGACAATGTATCCCGTAAGGTCAATAGGTCGTTATACGAGCCTATTTCGGGCGTAATTCTAAGTGAGGCATCTAATAAGGTGCCCTGTCCTTGAATGTCGAATACGGATTTTATATGTGGAAACTCTAGTCGAGTGGCTATACCGATACCCGATTGTATAAAACTCAGGTTTTCGGTTTCCGAACTATAGAGGTTAACCTCTTGGTCGGTCAGGGCATTTAAGTACTCGTTGGCTTCTTCAGTGGAAATTTGATTGAAAAACGGTAAGGGAGAGCTAAGGGTGTTAATAGTGAAGTCGGTTGAATATTGGGTTCGTTCGCTTTCTCCGGCGATGCTGTAATAGAGACGCATATTGGAGGTCAATGAAAAACCGATGATAGAACCGTCATCGCTGTCACCCGGTTGAACGCTTATACCGTAGAAGTAGTTTTTAAACTCGTCGTACGTCGTTATTTTTTTCTGTTGTAAATTATCGAAAAGTGTAGTGCCGAAGGTATCGGTGAGTTTTATTTCAAGGGTATCGGTAGATAAGGGCCTTGGGGTATAGGTCAGGAAGCCGAGGTCATCTTCATCGAAACCTATGCTGCTGGTATTGTAAAAATTAACACCATCGGCGGGTTTAAGGTTTTCGTTCAATTGTTTTATATGTATGGTGTTGACCTGTAGGGTGTCGTTATAATAGTAATCGTCAGGCTTAAGAAGAAAAGTGATGCTATCGTATACGGCATCGGTGTCGATGAAATACGAGCTAGGAATCAATTCCATAAAACTGGCGGTTTTAACGGCCCCAAAAACAGGGTCCTTATATTTACCGACAAGCATGCGGGAAGATTGTGATGTGTCTATACTATCGAATTTCATGGTCGAGAAAGCTACCGTCATCGTGTCTAATTGAATCACGCGTATATCGCTATCGGTAAAGGCATCCCCAGCTTCAAAATCCGACTGGTTCAAGGCGTCGGTGCTGCATGAAATTAGCAGAAACGAACAGATAAAAATGATTAGGACATTCTTCATATAAGTAGTATTTGCAGGTAAAAGTATTGTGCGTTGCAGTGCTTCAAAACCGCAATAGACCAACCCTCATAGTTTTATGACCAATACCTTGTTTTTAGCGACTAAAGCCAGAATCGTTTTGGTCGATTAAATCGAGGTGTTCATGTGTTAAATGAACGGCTTTATCTATTTCGGTTTCATGGGAGTAAACCGTGTTCTAGTTTTGACAAAAATTAACTGGCTAACATAATAGAAAGGCACATGAAAGGATTCAAGTACTATATAGGAACAATAACGATTTTTAGCATAATGACTTGTTCATTGATCAGCTGCTCAAATGACGATGATGACGATGAGTATCTTGGAAACTGGGTGGGTAGGTCTGTTTTTGATGGAAGTCCACGTAGCGGCACCTCTAGTTTTACCATAGGTAATATGGGGTATACCGGGGTAGGATACGATGGCGACGATTACCTTACCTCATTTTGGTCTTACGATATGGACGGCGACTTTTGGTCTCAAAAGGCAGATTTTATCGGAAGCGCTAGAAATGCGGCCGTAGGTTTTGAGGTCGATGGAAAGGGCTATATCGGCTCGGGCTATGATGGGTTGGACGAATTGAACGATTTTTATGCCTATGACCCGAGTTCCAACTCATGGCAAGAGATAGCTTCCTTACCGTCAACGGGAAGAAGGAGCGCCGTAGCTTTTGGAATGAACGGTTTCGGTTATTTTGGAACAGGCTTCGACGGTGATAATGATCGTAAGGATTTTTGGAAGTACGACCCTAGTACGGACTCTTGGTCGGAACTTGTTGGTTTTGGAGGAGATAAAAGACGGTCGGCTACTACCTTTACCATTGGCGATAAGGTGTATTTGGGAACAGGGGTGTCTAACGGCATCTATCTCGATGATTTTTGGGCCTTCGATGCAACAAGCGAGACTTGGACCAAAAAACTTGACCTAGACGAAGAAGATGATTACAGTATAACACGAAGTAACGCGGTAGGCTTTACCTTAAACGGTTATGGCTACATAGCTTGTGGCACGTCTAGCGGTACTTTGGCTTCGGTTTGGCAATACGACCCCAGTACGGATGAATGGGAGCTGAAAACCGACTTTGAGGGAACGAGCAGGCAAGATGCGGTCGTTTTTTCCAACGGGAGCAAGGCCGTTGTTGGTTTGGGAAGGACCGGAAGTCTGTATTTGGATGACCTATACGAGTTTTTTCCTTTTGATGAATATGATGATGAAGACTAGTTATTTATTTGAGTGAGCTATGGGGCAGTACTTTTGGCACTGCCCCATTTTTTAATTGGGTTTATATGAAAGCAAAAAAAACATATCTATTATTTGGCGTTTTGTTCATGGTTCTCGTATCCGTCGCATTTCGCTTAAAGGATGGCGCAGTGCGAACAACGGGCCTCCAAACCCAAGTCATAGAAGTTGATGAGGGCTATGGTTATCAGATTCTGTATGACAATAAGGTATTGGTCAAACAAGAATTTATACCGGCAATCCAAGGGAAGAGACCCTTTAAGTCTGAAGAAGAGGCACGGCTAATAGGTGATGTCGTAATGGAAAAACTGAAAAAAGGCGATGATCCATTTATTACCGTTTCAGAACTTCAGCATATGCAAATAACATTTTAAATCGTAAAAAAAATGAAAGGCGCCAAAAGAAAATATTTGCCACAGTGGTTGGTACATGCCTTCTTATGGTGTGCCTTGTACGGGTTGATAATATATCCGTTTTTATTCGAGCCAAGATCGGTACCTCCCCATATCATCGTAAAGTTGGTGATGGCTACGGCCTTGTTTTATTTCAATTATTTCTATTTGGTTCCCCGTCTTCTGTTAAAGGGCAAAAAGAAGGTTTATATCGTCTTATCGATCGTATTGCTACTGGTCATCGGTTATCTTTCCCACAATATATTTTCGCCCCAACCGCCTAGGGATTTTGGTCCGGTTGCCGATCATATAAAGGAACATAGGGGAGGCCAAGTGCCTTTTTTTCGATTTTTGTTGATGCCATTCGTGGTTTTGGGTATACCCTACATTTTCGCGATAATGCTGCGCGTTTTTAACGAATTACAGCGAAATGAAAACCTTCGCAAAACCGTGGAAAAGGAAAAGGTGCAATCTGAACTTCAGTTTCTAAAAACGCAGTTGAATCCACATTTTCTCTTCAACTCCCTCAATACCATATACTCGCTGTCGGTCAAAAAATCACCTGATACTTCTGAGGCGATTATAAACCTATCGGAATTGATGCGCTATATGATTTATGAAGCGGATAAAGACCTAGTGCCCTTGAATAAGGAAATAGAGTACATCAAAAATTATGTGGCCTTACAAAGATTGCGCTTGGCCGATAGTGAAAACGTCTTCCTAAAAATTTCAGGGGACGACACCGGAAAGATAATACCCTCCCTACTATTTATCTCATTTATTGAAAACGCTTTTAAATACGGCACCGATTACGATGGAAAGACCAATGTGAAGATAAACCTTTTGATCAAAGAGAAGTCTATACATCTATACGTTGTGAACAAAATAGGAAAACACAGGGCAAAATCTGAGAGTAGCGGTGTGGGCCTCCAGAATGTAAAGAATAGATTGAACTTTCTATATCCGAATTCCCACGAATTGGATATAAAGGATGACGGGGCCACGTATGAAGTTAATTTAATTTTAAACTTATAAATATGAACTGTATACTCATTGACGATGAACCGTTGGCCATTGAAATATTGGCGGACTATTGCAAGAAAATTGGATTTATTGAGGTCATAGGTACGTTCACGAACCCTTTAGAGGCGATTGCGACTATTAACGAGAAAAAAGTAGACCTTATTTTTTGCGATATTGAGATGCCTCAAATCAACGGCTTGGATTTTATAAGTGCCCTTGACAATCCTCCCCTTTTTATCTTTACAACGGCCTATTCCCAATATGCCGTTGAGGGCTTTGAACTGAATGCCGTAGATTATTTGGTGAAACCCATTCCATATCAACGCTTTATTAAGGCTGTTTTAAGGGCAAAGGAGCTTATGGCCCGAAAAGATGTCCCTGCGGTTGCCACCGTTGCCAATGTGTTTCCTTCGTATGGCGATACCAATGAAAACCAGAAGTTCATTTTTGTAAAATCGGAACACGAAAGTGTAAAGATCAATTTAGACGACATCCAATACGTGCAAGGTCTAAAAGACTATTTAAAAATTCACGTGGTGGGCTGTAATAAGGCGATTTTGACCTTGCTCAGCTTTAAGGATATCTTGGAAAAATTACCCCAGAACCAGTTTATCAGGGTACATAAATCATTTGTGGTCAATGTGAACTTTATCAAGACCATACAGCGGAACAGAATTGTAATCGATGATATTCGCATACCGATAGGGGAGAGCCACAAAACACAGTTTTTCTCTATGTTGGGGCTATAGTCGAATATAGCCTTTTTGTAAGGCTTAAAGTAGTTTCTAAAGGAACAAACCGTTATAGGGCCTAAAAGATTGGGACGGGTTTCGGTTGTTGAATGATGTAGGGGAGGGTGGTTGTCTTTGAGGGAGACTTCTTTATATTAAAGCGTATAGCCCAATTCCTGTTTTAACCTCAAGGACATAACTTGGGTTCTGTTTCTCAATTTTTTGGCGCTGGTCAACAAGTTTTGCGTCTGTATAAGCCGGTCGACCAAACTATTCTGATATTCCTTACTGTTTAATAGATTCCCATAATTTGACGATTTTCCGAAAGTCCGTATTCGGCTGTACCTGGGGTTATCTTTCGAAAGCATGTCTTTTAGGGCCAAGTGTCTCTCCAGTACCGGCTGTAATCTATCAAGAACGATTTCCTTGATTTTTGCATCGATAGATTCCAACTTTTGTATTTCGGCGGGGTAATTGGTAATCAATCCTTTGAGCGAGTCACTTTCGATAAGTTCCAATTTGGTCGTGCTGATGACGGAATTCAAGGCCCCTTCGAGCAAGTTGGTTTCCGAATAGTTGATGTGGATAATCGTGTCTTTGGCCCCTTCGGTGATTTCGCTAGGGGGCAGCCCAATATAGTTCATAGTGGCTTCCAGTCTTTTGGAAGTGTCCGAATAATGGTCTATAGTGGTGTTTAGGATTTTTAGATTGGTGTTGAGTTCATCGTACAGGCTTTCGTATATTTTGAGTTCTACGATCCTGTTTTTTCGGATCTCGTTTAAATCGTTGATTTTCCAAGCGATCAGTATACCTATTACAATGAGGAAAATCTCTCCTAGGGCATAGGTTATATAGCCTTTGAGTTTGCCCGAATCCAAAAGCTTCTTTCTTATTTTCCTAAAAACGGTCATTCCTTCTTTAAGCTTTTTACATCCGTGATCAATTGTGCGATCGAGGCCCGGTTCAATCCGTTGTAGATACCCCTTATGTGTCTGTTCTTGTCTACGAGCAGAAAGTTTTCTGTATGCAGGAAGTCGTTAATGTCTTTAGGGATACCCAAATCGTTCTCAACAAAATAGTGGTTCCTTCCCAAGTCATAGATCTCTTGTTTGTCTCCCGTGACCAAGTGCCATTTTTCATTGATGATACCGTTCTTTTTGGCATAGGTGTTCAGAACGGCAACAGAATCTATGGAAGGGGTAACGGAATGTGACAAAAGTGCTACTTCGGGGTCATCTATAAAAGCCTCTTGAACCTTTTGCATATTCCCGGTCATTTTCAAGCAAATGCCGGGACAGGTGGTAAAGAAAAAATCGGTAATGTAGATTTGGTCTTTAAAGGTTTCGGGGGTTATGGTGTCTCCCAGTTGGTCCACTAGGCGGTAATCGGGAATTTTATGGAACTCCTTTTCTTCTTGTGAGCCAGGTTCCAACCAGTGGGGCGTAAAAGATGCATCTGCGTAATAGGGAAGATGTTCGACCCTGCTCGATTTCTCCTTGTTTTCCTTTTTTACCGTTTGATTGCAGGCGGTCAAGGCCACAAGCAATAGTAAAAAGCTATATTTTTTTATCTCTAACGACAACTTCATCTTCTAGTTTATAACATGAATTGGCTCTCTTCATTCCGAAAATACGGCCATTCTTGGCTTCGTAGTTAACGTATAGTTTGCCATTTTGAAGCCATGCCTTTTGCAGGCCTTCCTCTTTTCCTTCTACCAGGTTTCTCTCTTTTGAAATTTTACCGTTAGCATACCATTTGGTTTGCTTGCCGTGAAGTCGACCATTGACGTAATGTGATTTTTCCGATAATGTTCCGTTTTCCCACCACGTCTTATAAACGCCATCTAACCGATTGTGCTTATAATTGGCCTGAACACGCAAAACGTTATGGTCAGACCATTGTTTTGCGATGCCTTCCCTTTTTCCGTCTACAAAACCTAAGCGTTCTCCCAAGGCCCCGTTCGGGTGGAATTTTACCGAATAGCCGTTGTACGGTTGGTCGTTATAGTACCATTTGCCTTCGATGGGGTTGAGTACCAAATCTTTTTTTAGCACTTCCAGCATATTGATGACAAGGGGGGCTTCTTCAACTTTTGGCTTTGTTGTAGCGCTCTCTTTGCAACTGGCAAAAGAGAGCGCCGACAATAGGGTTATGTAAAGAAATCGTTTTATCATAGGGCTTAATATCCTTGGTACGGTCCTGCAAAGGCCAGATAAGAGCCTGTTGTGGAGTATACCTCGTTAATAATATGATAGTGGTATTCTTCTTTACCATCTGTGTATTGAGTGGTCGATACGTGTCCGCCTGACTCGTCAAGGTCGGTTGGGTAAGTGCCAGTAGCGTTACATTTTCTTCCGTAGAGGAAAACACCGTCCAACAATATGCCCACCAACTTGTCATCGTCGTTACTGAAGGCCTTTGGCTCTAAGTGATAATGGTATACGCCGGGGCCGATATGCGCTCCTGTCCAATCGAGACTTGCCGCCGCTTTGTCAAGTGCTCCGCCTCCTTCTTGGTCATTGAATATGGATGCGCCACTTACGGCAATGCCAATAGTGTTCAGCTGCGTTTCCACCGTATTGCCCGTAAGATCGGGTGTTGCATCCACTCTTATGGTCGTGGCGTTGTTGTTACTGCTCATTATACTAGGTGTCAATGCCACGTCGGGCTCATCTTTGTACAGGCTGTTGCCTTCTCCCCAATAAACGGTCTCGTGGTTGGGCAAACCTGTGGTTTCGATAACCACCTCGGATCCATCTAAGTAAATCGTGGTGGCTTCGCTATTGAAGGCGGCGTAGGCGGCATGCAATTCCGTTACGGTTTCCTCTTCAGAAGTTTCGTCCATGTCAGAATCGTCAATGCTATCTGAACTACAGGCAACAAAGCCGATGCACAGTATTGCGCAACCAAAAGCCAATGGAATAACTTTTCTTAGAAACTCTTTTTTCATGTTTTTTGTGTTTTAAATAGTTGATTGTTAATTCTTTGTGATGGTCAAATTTAGCTTTAATGCCCATGTCGAATGGGAGGGCGGTAGGTGGCCTTTTGTTTTCAGTGGTTGCCTCAATCTATCGGGTAAACGATCTTTGCCTAAGCCGGACTGAGCTCGCTTTTCTCCGGTTTGAATATTTTTACAATCATAATCGATGAGACCACTACCAAAATATTTAGGGAAATAAAAGGCCAAAAGAGATTCGATTCTTCTCCTTTTGTTTGAAAGTGACCGTTAATTTTTTCGACCTGTACCGTAAACTGATTGTCTTTTTTTATGACGAAGTTTTCGGAAGTATCCGCTTGATCGATTATTTTAAAAACCGTATTGTGTTTTGAATTTTGCTTAAAACCTTTGAGTTTGACCTGTAAGGTGTTTAACTCACTGGGCAAACCGACCACCCTGAATTTAAGGTCCGTTTGGTGGCCCATTTTTATGGCTCCTTCTTTAAGCTCGCCCGTAAAATCAGAATTCGCCTTCAAGAGAATATTGTCCTTTACGTAAGTGATTACCAATTTCTGAAACTCATCGGCCGATAATGCGTCCATTTGAAGGTCAGGGTAATTTTGGATCAACTGCGACCGAAAACCATTAAAAGAAGAACTAATATGTAGCGTCCAGTTATTTTGTTGGTCTTGTGCCAAGGTCATCGTTGCTATCTGGGAGCTGTGGGCGCTGGCAAATAACGAACAGAGGCATGTTAAAAGGCCGAATATTATTTTATTCATGATATCGGTGTTAGGGTCTTGCTATTGATTTCTAATTTATTTCAAAGGAGCCTTGAGCACCTGCAAAACAGCCAATAAAGCTATTGGTCCCTGCGGCGGCTACATGGTAGTGATAGCCACGGGTGTCGTCAGTGTGACCGCGACAATCGTCTAAATCCGTTGGCTCGTTACCGCTATCGTCCAAACGTTCGAACATGGGGAAACCGTCTATGGCATATCCGATCATAGCCGAGTGTCCGTCGTCTTGGGCTATTTTAGTGGTCATACCGGTGGCGGCATGGTAATGATAGCCGGTGTTTGGGTTTACGTGTCCTCCGTTATCATCCATCGGGGCCAATGTGTAGGCGCCGAGAATGGCTGAGGTCGGTGCCGGTGGATCAAAGTTTACTCCGTTAAAAGCCAAGCCGATAACCGAGCCGTCGCCACCTCCCATGGGAGCGTCTCCTGGTGGAGGCCCATCTGTAGGAGGTACATCGCCGCCGCCTCCGGGAATCCCATCCGAAATATAATCGGGGGAATCTAGTTTTACGGGAGTAACGGGGATATAATAAGTCAACGTAATATCGGTAACATAAGAAGGCAGACATTCCACACAGAAATTCTCATATTCTTCACCCACGTTCGGATTGGCGGCGTTCTGGCAGTCTTCCAATGAATTGGTGACATAGATGTTTCCGTTTTCATCGTACATTTTCCAAGTGGCATCGGAATAGAAATCGGCCATGTTTTCAATAAAGGCCCCATCTACATCGTAGAGTTCACCATTTTCAAACCACTTACCCCCTTTGTCGGCACCATCGGAAATATGGGTAGGGCACCAAGGGCCCATTTGGTGTTCGGTGGGGGTAGAGGTCGTAGTAATTTTATAGCAGGTGGCCACTGTACCATCGGAAAGTGTTTTTTCTACGGTGGTAATGGGTTCTGCTAGACCATCCGCCAAAAATAGGGTCGGATCTACCGTACGAGTGCCTTCATCGTTTGTCGTAAGACCGGAGCTTTCGTCGGAACTGCAGCTGTTGCCCGAAAAAATTAGAAATACACCGGAAAGTGCCATTACTATAATTTGTTTCATGTGAATAAGGTTTATGGTTTAAGCTTTTCTGTTTATTGCTTTTTTCTTCTTTGGGGCTTAGGGGCCTTCTTTAGTTCATCAAGTGAAAGGTAGCCGTCTTCGTCCGTGTCTATTTTTGAAAAGTCGTTCTTTAAAGGGCCTTTTACTTCTTCTTTGGAAAGTTTTCCATCTTCATCCTTGTCCATCTGTTTTAATATTTCAGTGGCCGATGGCGGTTCTTGTCCTTTTTTTTCTTGAGCGAATGATACTGTGGCGGTCATCAACATAAATATGGAAAGCGCCAGTGTGTTGTGTATTACATTTTTTTTCATGATATTATTTTTTAATTAAGCCTATTGGGCAGTACAAAGATGAAGAAAGAACAAGGGCGGTATGAAACCATTCAGTAGAGGGAGAGGGGTTTTCAGTGAATGGCCGATAAGCTTCTGTGAGCGATTCGGTTCACCCGGTTTTCAACCCGTGTTTTGTGGAATGGATGAAAAATAAATGCCTTAATTTGTAGCATGAAACAAGCACATCGTTTTCTTTTTCACGCTATTTTATGGCTTGCCGTTTGGTTGATAGCTTGGTTGCTGATAGGTGATGATTCTTCATTTTTAGAGAAAAATGCATCTTCTTTTATCATGCAGGTATTGTTAATAGGTACTCTGATCTATTATACCGCCCCCCGTCTATTGTTCAGGAAAAAGTATATTGCCTTCGGAGTGGTCTCCATAGTGGCCATCATAGTATGTTCCTTTGCCGTCACCGAGATAGTCCGGCTCATCGATGGGGTGCCGGGACCTCCTATGGGAGGGCCTCCGCCCGGTAGGCCCCATATGGCACCGCCCCAAGTTCTGATTCAATTTCTGGTCCTTTCGGTGGCCTATGTATTGGCTACCTTTGTCGAAACCTTTTTGTTGGCCCAAAAGAAAGAGGAAGAGACCATTCGGAATAAGAATGCCGGCCTACAGATGGAGCTGAAATTCTTGAAATCTCAGATAAACCCACATTTTTTGTTCAATGCCTTGAACAATATCTATGCCCTTTCGGTTATAGATTCAAACCGCACCCAAGAGAGTATCAGTACCTTATCTGAAATGCTCAGGTATGTGTTGTACGAATGCGATAGGCCATTAGTGCCTATTGGTAAAGAGATATCGTATATTGAGAATTATTTGGCGCTTTTTGCCCTGAAGAGTAGTAAGCCCTTTCCGATTACGACGCATTTTGACATCCAAAACTCGACGGTTTCCATTGCGCCTATGCTCTTGATCCCTTTTGTAGAGAATGCTTTGAAGCATGGCAATATAGAAAGGATAGAGGGTTCGTTTTTAGAGATCCGGGTTTCGTGCGATAAGCGTAAAATAGATTTTTTTATAGCGAATAGTATCCCGAAAAACGCCATAACGAAAGATGTCGTGGGAGGAATAGGTCTTGAAAATGTGAAGAAGAGGCTTGAAATACTTTATCCTGAAAAACATCGATTGCAAATAGAGCCAAAAGCGGAAACATATACGGTTAACCTAACTATTGATTTGGATGAAAACGATTAAATGTCTTGTTATCGATGACGAAGAGCTGGCCAGGGGGTTGCTCAAAACATATATCGGGAGATTGGGTTTTTTGCAGTTTGTAGATGAAATGGCCAATCCGTTGGATGCATTGGGCCTTATGAAAGATGAGAAAATCGATTTACTTTTTTTGGATATCCAGATGCCCGAAATCAAGGGGACCGATTTTGTAAAACTGATTCCCGATGGGGTTCAGGTTATATTTACCACGGCCTATTCAGAATATGCCCTTCAAGGCTATGAACTCAATGTTGTCGATTACCTGTTGAAACCCATCACGTTTGAACGTTTTTTGCTTGCGGTCAATAAGGTGAAGGCGAAAATAGAGGATTCGGGGAAGACCGGTGAAATGCTTTCAGATAGTCTTACGGTAAAATCGGGCTACGATTTGCATAAGGTCAAATATGACGACCTCCTATATATAGAAAGTGATAGCGAGTATGTCAATTTTTATCTAGAGGACAAAAAACTTATGAGCTTGCAGTCGTTAAAAAAACTGACGGAACTTTTGCCCAGTGATCGCTTTATGCGTGTGCATCGCTCGTATATCGTGAATAAAACAAAGGTAACGACCTTAAAGGGGCGCGATATTTTTATAGGAAAAACCGAAATACCTGTCAGTGCGCAATATTTTGAGGCCGTGAAAAAGGAGCTTTTCGAGTAATGACAGATGCCTGTGGTATCTTGTTCAAATTAAAAAGGGCCTAACTCTGCGTTAGGCCCTTTTTAGTCAAGTAGGCATGTTCTGGTGAAAATCATAGGGCTTTTGGGAAGCTCGATAATTTTCACAATTTTTTTAGTTCAACCTCTCAGGTGCTGAAATTTGTTCTATAACAACATCGGCAACCACATGGTTGCTGTTGTCTTCGTGGTCTTTGTTGTATCTATCATAAACAATTACGGCGGTTACAAAACTTGCTAAATAAAGTAAACTCTTTAATCTGTTGTTCATAACGGTGGGGGATTATTGGTTTGTTTATCTAATTTACATTACCCATTGCCACGAAAAACGGGATTGTTGTCAAATGTGGGTTTTGTGATGTAAAACTGCCATTTTTTGTTGAATGCCATTTTAACTCATCGGAGATATGATTCAGTTCATCGAGCGGCTTGTAGCCTTGTTGTTTTCTAGTGCTGCGCGATTTTGGCCCTTTTGACCAGTTATTTTTTGTGTTGGGACACGGATCTTATGAATTTTGTTGTGAAGATTTTTGGTGGTGTATAGCCGTGTTTTAATCTTGTCGGTCAATCGTTGCCTAATCGAAGTAAAGCACAGGAAAAAGGGACCTTAATTAATGGACTTCTGTTTTCGGGAAACCTCCCATACAAATGCCCCGGCCATATAGACCATAAAGAGGGCAAAGGGCAAGGAGGTAATGATCAGAAGCTTCTGGACGGCCGTAAGGACATCAATGTCGGGCTTGGCATTGCCCAAAAGGATAAGGGCCAGGGTTGCCAAAAGGATACAGGCCGACCAAATCAACCTATGTTTCTTCTTTGGGTTTTTCTTGCCCCTGTCGGTAAACATGCTCAATACGAATACCGCGCTGTCGACCGAGGTGACCAAAAAGCCCACAAGTAGCAAAATGGTAGTAAAGTTCAAAAGGGTGGCCATGGGGTAATTTTCGAAAAACACGAAAATGGAAGAGAACACATGGCCAAATTCATTTTGGTATTGGCCCCAGTCCTCTATGAGTCCGAATGCCGAGGTACCAAAAACGGAAAACCAAAAAAACGTTCCGAACGACGGTATGATCAAGACCCCAAGAAGCAATTGTCTCAAGGTGCGCCCCTTTGAAATCCTGGCGATAAAAATACCCGTAAAGGGTGCCCATGCCAGCCAAAAGGCCCAATAATAAAAAGTCCAATCGGTCAAGAAGGTCATGCCGGGGTGATAGCTTCCGTAGGCCAGGCTCATGGGAACGAAGTCGATCAGGTAGTTAAGGCTTGCCTTGCCAAAAGCGGTCAATATTGCGCTCATATCACTCATAAGGAATACGAACAACAGTAAGAGGGTAGTGATGAGAATGTTGATTCTAGAAATGGCTTTGATGCCTTTGTTCACACCCTGCCATGCCGAATAGAAAGCAATTGCCGAGATTAAGATGGCCAAAAGTAATGTGGTGCCTATCCCGAAATCGTAATCAAAGATATGGTTGAGACCTCCGTTTATTTGTGTAGTGCCCAAGCCAATAGCGGCAATGAGTCCGAATACCGTGGTAATGATAGTCATGATATCGATTCCCTTTTTGGCCAAAGGGCTTGAAATGGAATCTTCAATGGTCGAACTTACCCTGACTTTCTTTTTGCGTACGAAAAGGGCATAACCGACTACCATGGCAAAAAGTCCATAAAACGCCCATGCCGTGAGTCCCCATTGATAGAAGGTGAATTCCAAGGCCAGGATTTCGGGCGTCAAATGCGAAGCGAAGGGCGGGTGTTGCTGCATAAATACGGGTTCCTGAACGGCACGTAATAAAATGCCCGAGCCCATGCCCGCACTGTACAACATTGCCGTCCACGACCAAAGAGAGTATTCGGGAGAGGACTCTTTTTTTCCGAGCTTAATATTTCCGATGGGGGAAAGGGCGATAATAATAAGAAAGAGCACACAGCCCAAGCCTAAATACAGGTAGAAAAAACCAAAATAGTTCCGCACCCAAATAGAGGTCAGTTCAATAAACTCGTAACTCTTTTCCGTGGCAAAAAAAACAACGAAGGTAAAAAGGACAAGAAAACCTATGGGGAGGGCAAGCAACGGATTTTTTAGATGGCGCATTTTGGGCAAGGTATGTATCTTTTGGGTTCTAATCCGCTCTAAGTCTCCTTGGGTAGGGATTACTTTCTTGAAAAATACAAAAAAATGTCAAGGTAGTTTTTTAGGGCGATGGCTTGGCCTTGGCTATGTTACGGATCATGCCTCCGAAAATAAAGAAATGAAAAGGGATAATACTGTACCAATAGAGCCGGCCCTTAAGACCGCGCGGGCGAAATGTGGCCGTTTGGTGCAGTATATTGTGTTCGTCGATCTTAAATTCGAGCCACGCTTCGCCAGGTAACTTCATTTCTGCAAAGAGCAATAGGCGTTTTGCTTTTTTATCGGCGAGAAGAACGCGCCAAAAATCAAGCGAGTCGCCAGCGAAAATTTTGTCGGGATGCGTTCGCCCGCGGCGTAGACCGACACCTCCCGAAAATTTATCGATGATTCCACGAATCTTCCACAGCCAATTCCCGTAGTACCACCCGGTTTCCCCGCCAATTTTCCAGATGTTGCGCAAGACCTGTTCCGGGTCGTCTACCCTGATTTTTTTTTCATCTTTAAGAACGCCATACTTGGGAACCTGTATGTATTTCCCCAGGTTCTTTTTAAAGCGCCCGCTTACCATGCTGTCCTTCCAGCTGCTAACTACGAGATTTTGCTCGATTTTTTTAAAGGCGAGGGCAATGGCTTCTTTATAAGTGTGTGGTTTTATATGCAATAATTCTTGCAGTCTCTTGTCTTTGGCAATGACCTCTATTTTCATGCTGTCGACAAGGTTTAGGGCTAATTTGTAAGAGGTAGAGGTTACAAAGTACAGCCAATAGCTCGACAATTTAGGGGTCATGATCGGAACCGTAATAATGTAATTCTTAAATCCGCGGGCCTCGGCGTACTGCTCCAACATTTGTTTATAGGTCAGTACATCGGGGCCGGCAATATCAAAAGAATCGTTATAGGTTTTCTCATTGCCCAAAACACCGGTCAAAAATGTCAAGATGTCCCTAATGGCAATGGGCTGGGTTTTGGTCAAGACCCATTTTGGGGTAATCATTACAGGGAGTTTTTCACATAGGTCGCGAATGATCTCGAAGGAAGAACTGCCTGATCCCACAATAATGCCCGCACGTAATACCGTAAGCTGAAAATTGCCCTTGTATAAAATCTGCTCCACATTTTTTCGGGACCGTAGGTGTTTGCTCAGGTTCTCTTCATTGACGATTCCACTTAAGTAGATTACCTGTTTGACCTGGGTATGGCTGAGGTAGGTATTGAAGTTTTCGGCGGTCTGCGCTTCCAAGGCATCGAAATCCTGTACGGACGAACTCATGGAATGGATCAGAAAATAGGCCGCGTCTATGTCTTTTGGAATGATCGAAAGATCAACTTCCTTTAGAAAATCGATTTCAAGCACCTGGATCTGTGCCCGTATTTCTTTGTCTATCGAAAATCTTGTTTCGTCACGTACCGTGCACACTACCTCATGGCCCATTTCTAGTAATTGGGGCAATAGTCGCATGCCAATATAGCCGTTGGCGCCTGTCAAGAGTATTTTCATGGGCAGTTTTATGGGTTAGAGGTCGTCGATCGAAGTCGGAGCATTATCGGCCTTGTAATTTTGAAGCTTGATAAAGAATTTTTGTATGGCCTTGGTGTCTGCCTTGACCTTGACATAATAATGGTCGCGATATATGGAATAGATACCGATGTCACCTTTGTACAAAGTGAGCTTGTAAAACGGAATGACCAAGGCATAGGTCTCGAGCAGCGACCTGAATCTTAGGATAATGCCCCTGGGGCGAAGCTCAATATTGCACTGGTCGAGATTGTTGTCTAAAATCAGCAGGTTTCTAATGCCGATACTGGTCTCGGTAATGAACAATTTAGGCGAGCCGATACCCCCCATGGCCCAACGCTCTTTGAGCGTAAAAGGCTTGCCTACGGCCTCATCTATTTTTTTGGTAATCCGTTTGTCCGTGTACGATACGTTTAAAAGCATATGGACTTCGTTTTAAAAACCCTAAGACCTGACCAAGGGCGACATTTTTATAAAGTTAAAGAAAAGCGGGGCCATTACCGCCCGTCTTAGGGTAAAAGCGTAAAAAATGATTAGTTTTGCAGCTTGAAACGAAAGATGATATGGGTATTCAAGCAATTTTAGAAGCCAAGGTTAAAGAGGCAATAGCAGCTATTTTCAATGTGGAGCTGCCATCAGTGGAATTTCAACCGACCCGAAAGGACTTTGAAGGTGATGTAACGATTGTTGTATTTCCCATGCTTCGTTTTGTTAAGGGGAATCCGGTACAGATAGGAGAGCAGATAGGGGCCTATTTGGAAAAGGAAGTAGCCGAGGTTACCGGATTTAACGTTATCAAAGGTTTTTTGAACCTCGTAATCGGTGATGGGTATTATCTTGATTTTTTCAATGGGGTCAAGAACGATGCCGCTTACGGATTTGTTTCTCCCTCGGAGAACGATGCCATAATGGTAGAGTACTCTTCCCCCAATACCAATAAACCCTTGCATTTAGGGCATATTAGAAATAACCTCTTAGGATATTCCGTTGCCGAGATTTTAAAGGCTTCCGGTAAGAAAGTATATAAGACCCAGATCATTAATGACCGAGGTATCCATATCTGTAAGAGTATGTTGGCCTGGCAGCGTTTTGGCAATGGGGAAACGCCAGAAAGTACCGGCTTGAAAGGTGATAAGCTCGTTGGGAACTATTATGTGGCCTTCGACAAGGCGTATAAAGCGGAAATAGCCGAAATGGTTGCCAATGGAACCGATAAGAAGGTGGCCGAGAAAGAAGCCCCCATTCTTTTGGAAGCCCAAGAAATGCTTCAGAAATGGGAGGCCGGCGATGAAGGGGTGGTTGCCCTTTGGAAAGAAATGAACGCTTGGGTTTACAAAGGTTTTGATGTCACTTATAAAAACCTTGGGGTAGATTTTGATACCCTATACTATGAAAGTAATACCTACTTGTTAGGGAAGGATGTAGTGGCCGAAGGCCTTGAAAAGGGCGTTTTTTTTAGAAAGGAAGACGGTAGCGTTTGGATCGATCTTACGGATGAAGGCCTTGATGAAAAAATAGTGCTTCGTTCCGATGGAACGGCAGTTTATATGACCCAAGATATTGGTACGGCCATACAAAGGGTAAAAGATTATCCAGACGTAGGCGGTATGGTGTATACCGTGGGTAATGAGCAAGATTATCACTTTAAGGTGCTGTTCTTGATTTTGAAAAAACTTGGCTTTTCTTGGTCTGAAAACCTGCACCATTTGAGCTATGGAATGGTCGATTTGCCCAGCGGTAAAATGAAGAGTAGGGAGGGAACCGTAGTCGACGCCGATGACCTTATGGACGATATGACCAATACTGCCGCCCAAATTTCAGAAGAATTGGGCAAGTTGGAAGGTTATTCCGAAGAAGAGAAAAACTCATTGTACAAATTGATAGGTCTCGGTGCCCTAAAATACTATATCTTAAAAGTAGATCCTAAAAAACGGATCCTTTTCGACCCCGAAGAGTCGGTCGATTTTCAAGGGAATACCGGTCCGTTTATCCAATATACCTATGCCCGTATCCAGTCGATTTTAAGAAAGGCCGATTTTGATACCAATGTCGATGTGGCCATGGGGGATATCGATGGATTGCACAACAAGGAGAAAGAACTTATTAAACAGTTGCAACTCTATCCGGAAACCGTTCAATTGGCAGCGGAAAACTATAGTCCCGCCTTGATTGCCAACTATACCTACGACTTGGTAAAGGAATTTAATTCTTTCTACCAACAGGTTTCGATCTTGGGCGAAACCGATGCCCAGAAAAAATTGTTACGGGTACAGCTCTCAAAGAAAGTCAGTGAAGTTATCGCTTCGGCTTTCGGTCTTTTGGGCATAGACGTTCCGGAGCGAATGTAAGGCACGGGGAAACCTATACAATTTAATTCCGTTTTTGGAGTTGTTAGCAGTATGGTTACAGAGCATGATATCAAGATTTTGGCCTTGTTCTTTTTGTGTGTCCAAGCGCTGTATATCCTCTATTATACGATTGGACTTTATCACCTAAATCCCTTTATAAAAAAAAAGCCGCTTTCGCCCTCGGAGCAACAACTGCTTGCCGATAATTTTCCTATTTATACCAAGTTGCCCATAGATTTAAGGGAAAAGTGCGATAAACGCATCGTATGGTTCAGAAGTAGAAAAAGATTTGTTTTTTATGGAAAGGTCGAAAGGAGGAAAGAACTTAAATTGCTTTTAAGTGCCTCTGCCGTATTAATGACCTTGGGGTTGAAGAACTACAAAATGATGCGTTCGCTGTTGCGGATCGTTGTTTATCCTTCCAAATATTATTCCCGTATAAACCGAAAGCACCATCTGGGGGAGTACAACCCCCGTTTTAAGACCGTTATTTTTTCTGCCGATACGATTTGGGAAGGTTTTCGCATTTCCGATGACAATGTAAATTTGGCCTTGCATGAATTTGCCCATGCCCTCAGCTTTGAAATGATTCGAAAGAATTCGTGGGAGGCCCGTAAGTTTAGGGTGGGACTCAAAAAGATTAAGGAGCTTTTTCTAAGGGAAGGCTATGCCCAAAGGCTGGCCGATTCAAAATATTTTAGGGAGTATGGTATGACCAATCTACAGGAATTTTTTTCCGTAGCCGTAGAGAACTATGCCGAAACGCCCCAAATATTCTTGGCCGAGTTTCCCGAATTGTACGCCGTTATCCAAAAAATGTTGGGCTTCGACTTTCAGGTGTTTCCAGAACATCGTTCAGGGGTGGCCATGGGTACGTGATACGGGCTAGGGTTCCAAACACGGCCTAGAATCTAAATGATCGGTGTTCCAAATTTTATTTTGCTTGCTAGGGTCGATATTTCCACCGGACAAGATTACCATTACGCGTTTTTTCGATGTGCTGTGTTTTAGCCATTCGACCACCCCTGCCATGGCCATGGCACTGGTAGGTTCAACATGCAATTTCAATAAATGGGTCAGCCATTGGGTCCAGTATATCAACTTTGGTTCTTCGACTTCGTAAAGGGCATCGAGCAATTTGAGGTACTCGAAGGTAATATCGCCTACGGCCATGGTCATGGCGCCATCGGCTAGGGTGTCGGGCGTTGAACTTAATTTTTGAATACGGTTGGTGCGTAACGATTGCGCCGCATCGTTGGCGTTTAAAGGTTCAACTCCGATAACTTGGGTTTTGGGCGATAGGGCATGGGTTGCGATAAGCGTACCCGATAAAAGTCCCCCTCCGCCACAGGGCGCAAAAACGGCGTCAAGATTATCGACTTGTTCGATGGCCTCACAAATGGCGGTGCCTTGGCCGGCTATTACTTGATGATGGTTGTACGGGGGGATCCAATAGGCTCCTTTTTCTTTGGAAGCTGCAATGACAAGGGCATCGGCCATATTTCTGTCTTTGCATAGTTCAACATGGGCTCCGTACGATTGGGTGGCCTGTATTTTTATTTTAGAGGCGTAGGCCGGCATATAGATGGTGGCCGGAATGTTGAACTGTCGGGCGGCCCATGCCACGGCCTGCGAGTGGTTGCCCGAACTATTCGCAATAACATGTTCGGGCCTCTCTTTGTTTTCAACGAGCCAAGCCAATGTATTGCAGGCGCCCCTGGCTTTAAAGGCTCCTATTTTCTGGAGGCATTCCGCCTTAAAATAGATTTCATGTCCGAGCCAATTGTTTAGAAGGGAAGAACTGAAAATCGGTGTTTCGTGTACAAGGCCGTGGATGCGTATCTTGGCTTTTTTGATGTCTTCAATGGTAGGCATAGGAAATTTTTATTGTATTACGGTAACGGACACATTCCCTAGAGCAGTGCTAAAATCGGAGCCTAAAACTGGCGTTGGGGGTCAGACCTAGGGAAACGTTGTCTACTTTTTCAATTTCATCGGTTTCGTTGAGGCGATAGTAGGTATTCAATATATTGTTCCGGCCCGTAAAATTCAAAACCGAAATTCCTGCTGAAGCCTTTAGCTTTCTGCCTATGTCAAAGTCATAGATGGCCGAGGCATCGGCGCGTAGGTATTCGGGTAAGCGACTGCCGTTCGGTTCTTGGTAGTTGATGCGGTTTGGAAAAAAGGAGGTGTTCAAGGGCTCCTCTATATTGGGTTCGGTGTAGGGTTTGCCCGTACGGTAATTTAAGCCTAGACCCAGTTTAAAATTGTTGATATTATAGGTGCCCGCAAAGGTGGCGGTATGTCTAATGTCTAGGTTGTTCGGGAAATCGGGGGGCAGAACTTCCGAAAAGTGGTAGTTGTTCAAATTGTAGGTGTAGCTGGCCCATATACTGTAATCGTCCGTTTTTCTATTGATCAAGAACTCAAGGCCTTTAACGTTGTACTTTCCCGTTTCACCATTGAATTGGTTCTGGTTCTGAAATCCTTGGGTCAATGTACTGATGCCGTTGACTTCCTTATAAAATGCTTCAAGGCCGATATATAGGGTTTTGTGGTCGTAGTTGATCCCTATAGAGCCCTGTTTACTTTTCGTAATCGGTAGTCTATCGTCGTCGGAAACGATCCAGCGCCGTTTTTCTATTCCGAGAAAATTTTGTTCTAGGTCGATGATCTGATTGACGGCCTGGCTTTTAAATTCGCCCAACAGCTGTAGCTTCCACCTGTTGGTAAAGGCGTAGTTCATGCTCAATCGGGGCTCAAGAAGATATTTGGTGAACGATTTCGGATTGTCCAAATAATTCAGGCGCATACCCGCACGGCCGTAGAGTCTGTTATCGGTTGAAGTGTAGGTCAATTCGGAAAACAGCACATGGCTTTTAACGATGTCACGCTGATTGCTGGTATAGGGAGGTTGAGTGACCGCCGTCTTGTTCGAGATAGAGGTTTCAATAAATTGATAGCCGTTCAGCCAATCTAAATTTTCGAAAAGGCTGTAATTCGTGTTCAGTTTCAATGCGGTTTCCTGTACTTCGTTGTTCTGGAAAAGAACTTGCTCCGCATTGCCCGATATGTTCTGGGCCTCAAGTTTATAGCGTGTTTGGTAGGCGTTTAAAGAGGTGCTGAGCTTTTTGTTCCATTTGCTTTTTACAGAGGCCCCCAAAGATAGGTTCGTTTGGCTTAATGCACTTTGAATTTCATCGTTCGTGTCTATGTCCCTTTCCGAATAGTCCAAGAGATTGTTGATATTGATGAAGCTCAACCTTAGTTTGTGTTTATGGTTGATGTCGTAGAGTAGCTTTCCCGTAAAGTCATAGAAATAAAAATTACCGTCTCGGGAGACTTGGCTGTCTTCGAAGACACGGGTAAAGAACTTGTCGTAAGTAGGGGTGTCTAAAAAGTCGGTCAAGGATCTTCGCGCCGAAAACTGAACGGCCAATTTTTCGTTCAGGGGCAGGTGGGCGTATACATCGCCGCCGATAAGGTTTAGGCCTGCACCGGCAAAATAGGTGTCGGCGATACTGTCTCTGGTCCGCATATCGATAATGCCGCTTACGCCATCACCATATTGACTGCTGCTTCCGTTTTTAATCAGGGTGACCTTGTCGGTCAGGTAGGGGTTGAAAGCGGATATCAGCCCAAAAAAATGACCCGATTGGTACATCTTGATACCATCCCATAAAATGAGGTTTTGGTCATTGCTGCCGCCGCGTACGTTGATATTCGATACGGTCTCGTCTATACTTTCGATACCGGGTAAGGCCTGAACGGTCTGAAGAACGTCGGGTTCTATCAGTCCGGGTAAAATGCCAAACTCCTTACTGTTCATTTGAACACTGCCATCGAGTTGTTTTATGAGTCCCTTGGTCAAAAATTCGTAGACGACCACTTCTTCGAGCTGTTGGTAATATTGGGCGAGCAACAGGGTCTTGCAAGGCTCTTTGGCCACCAGCTCATCGGCATTGACAAAAAGGGTCTTGTAGCCTAAATATTTAATTTGGAGTTTGGCATCGCGGGGGACCCCTTTAAATGAGAAATTTCCGTTTTCATCAATGACGCTACTAAAATCGGTACCCAGTACGGTTACCGTGGCCCCGATAAGGGTATTCATTTTAAAGTTGTCGTAAACCGTGCCGCAGATATCGATTGTTGTGCTTCGGGTGAGGGTGTAGTAGCGGTCGTTCAGTTTTTCGATCAAGACCTGGGTTTGCGATTCGATCAGCTGCAAGATGGTATTAAGTTCGGTGGCATCGGGGGCCTCGACAAGCACATCGCGTATATCGTCATCGGCATAAGAGAATTTTATATCAAACTTATGCTCTACTTCCTGTAGATATGTGGTCAAGGGAATTTTAGCCCTGTTTTGGGCATGAATGCCGTAGAAACAGAAAAAACTCATGAGGGCGATTAAAAAATGAAAGAGTTTACGAATTTTAATTGCCATAGAAGAGCACTTTGCTGCCCTCAAATTTAAACTTTATTTGTGAAGGCGCACTTATGCTTTTTAAGGCAAGCTTAGTATCGGTATTACTGAAAGTGCCTGTAAATAATTGGTCGGTATCAATATTTTCGATTTCTACCTTAATGTTGTGCTGTCGCGCAAACTCGTTCAAAACGTATTTGAGCGGTACGCTCTTGAAAGAGCTTTCATGGTTCAGCCAAGAAGGTTGCTCGTCTTTTGGTGCCGTCGTTTCTATAATCTTGCCGTCTATTACCATAAACGAACTGCCGGCAGGTAGTTTGCTTTCCTTGCCTTTAAAGGTGACGCTTACCAATCCTTCGTAGCAGGTGACCTCAAAAAAACCATCCCTATTCTCTACATTGAACTGCGTGCCCAATACGGCAACGGTTCCGGCATCGGTGGCAACGGTAAAACGTTTGCCTTTGGCGACTTTAAAGAAGGCTTCACCTTTAAGGGAAACGTTGCGTTCTTTCTTCCATTTCCGTTCACTGAACGAAAGTTCGGAATCGGCATTTAATAACACTTCGGAATTGTCGGGGAGTAGAATTTCTTTGTTTTCGGCATATTGGGTCACTATATTTTTATCTAAAGTGTTGAGGTAAAAATAAGAGCCGAACATAATTATGGCCGCCGCGGCCGCAACGCGTAAAAACTTTTTAAACGGATGTAGCTGTACTACCTTGCTGTCTTTTAAGGTGCGTTGGTTCTTTAGGGCCATAAGGGCTTCGTCTGCGTTGAAATCAGGACTTCTCAGCTGATTGGAAGCAGCAACGATTCGTTCATACGAAGCGTACTCGGCAGATTTTTTAAATGCTGCGAGCTCGGCCTCGGTGAGGTCGTTGTTCAACCATTTTGCTAAGTGATTTTCTTGCATCGATTCTAGCTTTATGCCTTAATAACAACTCATTACGTAAATACCCTACTTTTTATGGGTACTACTTGTTTGTTATGAGGAAAAAAATAACTTTCCTACTAACTACTAACTACTAACTACTAACTACTAACTACTAACTACTAACTACTAACTACTAACTACTAACTACTAACTACTAACTACTAACTACTATAGCTATATTCCTTCAATTTCTTCCCTAAGGGCCTTAAGGGCCAAATGCATTCTTTTTTCAATGGCTTTTACGCTTACCCCTTCCATTTCGGCAATTTCCGCATATTTTTTTCCATCTATACGGTTCAATAGAAATGTAGAACGTTGGTTTTCGGGCAAACGGTCGAGTGCACGCTGGAGTTTTTGTCTAAATTCTTCCTCCTCCATTAAAAATTCGGGCGACTCGTTTGTGCTCTTTAAGGTCTTGTCGGCATATTTTAAACGGACCTTTTCGGCTTTTATCACGTTAAGGTATATGTTGTTCGCTACTGTGTATACATAAGATTTAGCTTTGTCAGGAGCTACCTTACCGCAGTTTTCCCAAAGTTTCAAAAATGCTTCCTGAACGGCGTCGTAGGCTTTCTCCTCATTGCCGAACTTATAATATATATAGTTGAAAACCGTTTTAGAATTAGCTTTGAAAATTGCATCAAAGACTTGTTCTTCGCAAACATTGCCTGTATTTTTGGTTTCCAAGTAAGTTGATTTTTTTCAAAGGTATTTGAAAAAATCGAAATTGAACAGGTAGGGTATTTTAAATTTTGGTTGTTTCAAACTTGAAGTGCCGATAAATTCCAAATCGAATATGAGAAAGTGTTTTAAATTTTGCTTAGTGGCTTTCCTACTGGCCACGTTTGTGGCTTTGACCTCTTGTCAGGAAGAAGAGCCCTTTGAAGAGCATATAGACACGGAGTTGACCTTAACTTCAGGGTCGGAGGTATTGGATCTTTTGAAACGCACGGTGTCGAACGATGGTTCTTATGATAATATTATTGATCAGGCCAGTTGTTTGGAAGTCCAATTTCCCTACACGATCGTTGTCAATCAAGAGGAAATAGAGGTTGAATCGGCCAAGGTCTTTCAGCTTATAGAAGATATTTTAGATGTAGCCGATGACGATGTAGACGAACTGAAGATTATTTTTCCCATTACGGTAGTAACGGCCGATTATTTGGAAGTTGAGGTAAATTCGGCCGAGGAACTTGAAAATTTGGCGGAACAATGTGTCGAGGGCGGCGACGATGCCGATATTGAATGTTTGGATGTATCGTATCCGGTAACGGTGTTTACGTACAATCGTGATTTTCAGCAAACCGGCACCCTCGCCTTAGAGAATGATGCCGAGGTAAGGCGATTTTTAGCAGGTCTTTCCGATTCCGATTTGATCAGCATCGATTTTCCCGTTAGCCTGACAGTACTCGATGGCAGTAGTCTTGTAGTAAGTTCAAATAGTGAGTTGGCCACTGCCCTTAAGGAAGGGGTCAAGGCTTGCAATGAAGATGATAACAACGATCATAACGATGACGATTTTACCGAGACCGACCTTGGGGCGGAGCTGATAAAGTGCCCATGGCAAATTGTACGTATGGATCGGAAGGCTTTCGATAATACCGCACAATACGTTAAATATGCCCTTATTTTTTCGGAAGAAGGAAAAGTAATCGCTTATGACGATTACGGGTATAGTGTAGAAGGGGTGTGGAGTACTTCCGTAGTTGGGTACCGTGTGGTGGTAGAACTCGAGTTTAAGGAAGCTGCTGAATTTAATGATAGTTGGTATGTGTATGAAATGGTCGAAGGCAAGATCAAGATGTTCATAGAAGATGATGCCATTATTTTAGAGCGTTATTGCGGGTATGTGCCGGCAGAACCCTGTACGGATCAATTGGTCAGCGAAAAATTAATGACGTGCCAGTGGACCATTGCCGACGAAAAAGGCGAATCGACCACAGAGCTTTCCATGGGTTTTGGTCAAACCGATATGACGGTTTACGATGCCAAAGGGCAAATTGTCGACAAGGGAACTTGGAGGTTGTCAGAAAACCAATTGACCCTTACGGTCCTACAAAGTGATTTGGAAAGATATACCGGAGAGTGGCAGTTATATCAGTGCTACGAAGACCGTATAAAAATAAAGAGAAAAGAAGAAATTGCAGTCTTGACAAAGGTTTGTCAATAAAGATTTTTGTTTTAGATTGAATAACCCGACACCTATTTTTGCCCCACAGAGTTTTGAAGAGCATCCATCGAAAGATGGATGCTTTTTTTTGTGATTTCATATTTTTTTCTTTACGCCCCGTTCTTTCCCCCAGTTATTATTAAATTTGCCTTTCTTCAAAAGCAAGTAAGACGATGTTCGACAATTTAAGTGAAAAGTTAGATAAGGCGCTCCACACCCTACGGGGACATGGGCAGATTACGGAAATTAACGTTGCCGAGACTACTAAAGAGGTCCGACGGGCTTTGCTAGATGCCGATGTCAACTTTAGAATAGCCAAGGAGTTTACCAATAAGGTCAAGGAAAAAGCCCTAGGGCAAGATGTTTTGACGACCCTTCAACCAGGGCAGTTAATGGTAAAGATCGTTAAAGACGAGCTTACCGAGCTCATGGGAGGCGAGACCGAGGGCATCAACCTTTCCGGTACCCCTTCCGTTATTTTAATGTCCGGGCTTCAAGGTTCGGGTAAAACGACCTTTTCGGGTAAGTTGGCGAACTTCCTTAAGAACAAGAAAACAAAGAAACCTCTTTTGGTAGCTTGTGATGTATACCGTCCTGCGGCTATCGATCAGTTGCACGTAGTAGGAGAGCAGATAGGGGTAGAGGTATATTCCGACCGCGGGAATACCGATCCCGTAGCTATCGCACAGGCCGGTATAGCCAAGGCCAAGTCCGAAGGTTATAATGTGGTCATTATAGATACGGCCGGTCGTTTGGCGGTAGATGAAGAGATGATGAACGAAATCTCTGAAATCCATAAGGCCATTCAGCCCCAAGAAACACTTTTTGTAGTGGATTCGATGACGGGTCAAGATGCGGTCAATACGGCCAAGGCTTTTAACGATATCCTGAATTTTGACGGGGTAGTACTGACCAAGTTGGACGGTGATACGCGTGGTGGGGCGGCAATTTCGATTAAATCGGTTGTTGATAAGCCGATAAAGTTTATCGGTACCGGCGAGAAGATGGAAGCTATAGATGTCTTTCACCCTTCACGTATGGCCGAGCGAATTTTGGGAATGGGCGATGTGGTTTCCTTGGTGGAACGGGCCCAAGAACAGTTCGATGAAGAAGAAGCCCGTAAGATCCAAAAGAAAATTGCCAAGAATAAATTCGGTTTCGATGATTTCCTTTCCCAGATACAACAAATCAAAAAGATGGGAAACATCAAAGATTTGATGGGGATGATACCGGGAGCCGGAAAGGCTTTGAAAGGACTGGATATCGATGATGATGCCTTTAAGCATATCGAGGCCATAATTCACAGTATGACGCCTGATGAGCGCGCTAACCCTTCTAAACTGAACGTAAGCCGTAAAAAGCGAATCGCCAAGGGAAGTGGTAGGGATATGCAGGAAGTGAACCAACTGTTGAAGCAGTTTGACCAGATGAGCAAAATGATGAAGATGATGCAAGGTGGCGGTGGCAAAAAGATGATGCAGATGATGGGCAATATGAAAGGTATGAAATAATACCCGAACGAATAAGGAAAATGGGGTTCGCCCCTTATGATAATAGCGTAGACCGTAACCGAACATTATGAAATTACTAGACGGAAAAAAAGTATCGAACCAAATCAAGGATGAAATCGCCATAGAAGTGGCGGGAATGAAGGAAAGAGGCGAGAAGGTGCCGCATTTGGCGGCCGTTCTTGTTGGTAACGATGGGGCCAGTTTAACTTACGTGGGCAGTAAAGTGCGTTCGTGTAAAAAGATTGGCTTTGAATCTACTTTGATCCACTTACCGAGTGAAACTACAGAGGAAGAATTGCTGCAGCAGGTCCATCAGTTGAACACCGATCCCGATATTGATGGGTATATCGTGCAACTTCCCTTGCCCAAACATATCGATGAGGAAAAAGTGTTGATGGCGGTAAACCCCGATAAAGACGTAGATGGTTTTCATCCGACCAATTTTGGTAAAATGGCCTTGGATATGGAGACCTTTATTTCGGCCACCCCTTTCGGTATTATGGAACTTCTAAAGCGTTATGACGTAGATACCGAGGGCAAGCATGCCGTGGTAATCGGACGTAGCCATATCGTAGGGAGGCCAATAAGTATCTTAATGAGCCAAAAAGGAAAGGCGGCCAACTGCACCGTAACCTTGGCGCATAGCCGAACAAAAAATATCAAGGAACTTACGCTTCAAGCCGATATCGTGGTGTCTGCATTGGGTGTTCCGCATTTTCTCAAGGCCGATATGGTCAAAGAAGGTGCCGTAATTATCGATGTGGGTATTACCAGGGTAGCCGATGAAACCAAGGAAAAAGGGTATTATATCACCGGAGATGTAGATTTTGAAAGTGTGGGTCCCAAAGCTTCTTTTATCACCCCGGTTCCTGGGGGCGTTGGTCCAATGACCATTGCCATGCTGTTAAAGAACACGCTTTTGGCCAGGGAGCGGCATAGAAATGCCAATTAGTTTTTTATTGCGTAGTGGGTCTTATTGGTAGGGTATTCTTACAAATTAGGCAAAGTTGTTGATTATTAGTCGTTAACTAATGTTAATGTACAACAATTTGTTATAGTTTTACGTTCGCTCCTGATATACCTGCCCCAAATGAACCCAGCATTAAAAGCTAAGCATATTCTACTAGACCCTTTTTTTGATCTGTCTATGGATTATCTCTGTGTTGCTGGTTTTGATGGGTACTTTCGAAGGGTCAATCCGGCCTTCGTGAGGCTTTTGGGCTATTCAGAGGCCGACCTGTATTCTAAGCCGATCGATAATTTTATTTACGAGGAAGACCGTAACCTGACGGCCTTGCAAAGAGAGGGGCTGATCAAGAATAGGCCTTTGGTGAATTTTGAAAATCGTTATGTCCGTAAATCGGGTGAATTGGTATGGCTCCATTGGACTTCCATACCTTTAAAAGACGAGCAATTGGTTTACGCAATCGCCAAAGATGTAACCCATAAAAAGAATATGGAATCGGAGCGGATCTCCCACGTGGCCCGCCTTTCGAAAATAAACCAACAGCTCAAGCAGTTAAATTACACTACTTCACATGATTTAAGGTCGCCGGTAAACAACTTGCTGAGCCTTGTGGAGATGATAGATTGTAAGAGTGGTAAAGAAGAGGGGAATCTACAGATTATAGACTATATTAAACAATCGGCCCTAGGCTTGAAAAATTCTCTGAACTCGTATGTTGACGCCCTGAAGGAAAATGAAGCGGAAACGGTTGGCTTGGGGAAAGTAGGCCTACGGGAAGTTTTTGAAAAGGTTCAGGGATCTATCAGTTCCTTGATCAATAATTCAAAGGCAAAATTCTGTGTCGATTTTTCCGGCATGGAGAGCGTACACTTCAATACGGCCTATATGGAAAGTATTTTTCTGAACCTGATTACCAACTCCATCAAATATATGAGGCCCGATGTTTCCCCTGAAATAAAGATTATTTCGTTTCAAGAGCAGGGGGAAAGCATTTTGACTTTCTCCGATAACGGTCTCGGATTTGATATGGATAAAGTTGGGGGCTTGATCTTTAACTTAAACCAAAGGTTTCACGATACCAAAGATAGTAAGGGGGTAGGTCTGTTTTTAGTGCATAGCCATGTAACAAGTCTTGGGGGTACTATCGATGTTGCTAGTAAGGTAAACCAAGGAACCACTTTTACTATCAAGTTTCAATCTTGATAGGGGTGCCTAGTGCCGAATAGGGTTAATTGAGTTTCTTTAAAGCCACCTTTCCCATAATAACGGTGTCTCCCGGCTTTATAATTTCTATATCGTTACTGTCGTCAACACTGCAACTGCTAAATATTATGATTGTGGTGAGTATGAATAATAGGCTTGCTAATTTTTTCATAGATCGAAAACTTAAATGTAATTGAGGTTATATAACGTTTAAAACTTCGTTTTCCGTATAGGATTTCTGTAATCTTTATCGATTCTACCCCTTGCAATGGGGCAAAACCGTTACTTTTGCGCTTTTTCGTTTCGCCGATGTCCAAAAACTATTTTTCCTTTATCGACCCCGCTAAAAGTCCTATTTTCTATGGCTATGTCATTTTGGTTATCGGTACGATCGGTATTTATTTTAGTATACCGGGGCAGACCATAGGGGTGTCGGTGTTTACCGATCCAGTAAAAGACGCACTCGGGTTGAGCAGAAATCAATTTAGCAATGCCTATATGATCGGAACCATTTGTAGTTCGTTGGTCATTGGCCGGGCCGGTGTTTGGTTCGATCGCTACGGGGCACGTTATGTGGCTTTCTTTGCCGCCCTGACACTTTCCGGGGCGCTTATGTTGTGCTCGTGGTCGGTGCGGATGAGCGAATTTATGAAGCACCTTTTGAAGCTCGATACCTGGCTTGTGCCCTTTGTATTGATGGCCTTGCTGTTTTTTGTGCTGAGGTTTTCGGGTCAAGGTGTACTCACCATGGCATCAAGAAACCTGATTATGATATGGTTCGATAAAAACCGTGGAAAGGTCAATGCCATTAGTAGTGTGGCTATTTCCTTTGGTTTTTCTTCTTCCCCGCTTTGGGTAAATGCTTTGATAGAGGGTTATAGCTGGCAAATTACATGGCAGATATTGGCGGTAGCCTTATTGTTTTTCGCTATTTTGATTTTAATATTCTATAAGAACCGGCCCGAAGAGCACGGTCTGTTGCCCGATGGGGAACCTAAGAAAACGGAAAGCGACCCTGAACACCTACCCCTGGCGAAACAGTACACCGCCAAAGAGGCCCAGCGTACAAGGGCATTTTGGATGTATGCCTTGATATTGGCCTTTAATAGTTTTTTTATAACGGGACTCACCTTTCACGTAGTATCGGTATTTGCCAGTGAAGGCTTTCCTAAAGAGGATGCGATTTCCATTTTTCTTCCCGCCTCGGTAGTGGCCGTAACGGTATCGTTGATTTTTAATTTCTTGAGTGATTACCTTCATCTCAAATTGTATTTGTATTTGATGATCTTGGGCGGAATTATGGCTTCGGTCGGATTTTTGTTTCTATCCTCTGTCGTAGGTATTCCTCTATTGATAGGTGGGTTTGGTATTTTAGGAGGCTTCTTTGCCGTCTTGAATGCCATCGTTTGGCCGAGGTTTTACGGGCGGACCCATTTAGGGGCCATAACGGGTAAGGTCATGTCGTTCTTGATTTTGGCCAGTGCATTGGCACCGTCCATTTTTAGTTTGTGTTTCTCGACTTTTGATACTTATAGGCCCTTAGGTTATCTAGGTCTGGGCTTTTTGCTTTTTCTGGCCTTGGCGTCGGTAAAGGCCAATAACCCGCAATAAAGAATCTGTTTTCACTAGGGTTCTTTTACTTACATTTTTCTTTGTTTTTCGTGTAAAAGGTTAAGAAAAAGAATACGCAATACTTAAAAGTTAGCATATTTATGTATTGACTTGCCGTTATCGGGACATATATTTTGATTCTTGGGGTAATGTTGCTAGATTTAGAAATTGTACAGGGCTTGCCGTGCTTGTGGTAATGCCGGCGTGCTAAACCAGATACAAAACAACTTGTTTAATGAAGAAAATTGCCTTGGTGCTATCTCTAGCGGTAGCCATTGTTTCATGTAAAGGTGAAACCAAAAAAGAAGAAGCGACCGTTGAGAAGGCTAGCACCGAAACTAAACCTGAAATTGATGAATGGATTTATCTTTTTGACGGGACAACTACCGAAGGATGGCGGGCGTACAATGGGGATGACCTACCTCCACAATGGGTTATTAAAGACGGGGCTTTGACTTTTGATACGGAGAAAAGAACCGAAGCCAACCGTAAAGGAGGGAAGGATATTATTTATGCCGCCCAAGAGTTCGACAATTTTGAACTGAGTTGGGAATGGAAAATTCCCGAGGGAGGAAATAGCGGATTGTTGTACCATATCCAAGAAGGCGATTGGAGCATTCCCGAGGTTTCTCCCGAATACCAGATGTTGGACGACCTGAAGTGGGAAGAAATCAACAATGCCAAGTTGGAAGAATGGCAAAAAACAGGAGCGGATTACGCCATGCACTTGCCCGATAATAGCCAAAAGATAGTGAAGCCTGCAGGGGAATGGAATACCTCCCGCATCATCTTTACCCCAGAAAATGTGGAGCACTGGCTCAACGGTAAAAAAT
Source organism: Zobellia galactanivorans (assembly GCF_000973105.1). Classification (NCBI taxonomy): domain Bacteria; kingdom Pseudomonadati; phylum Bacteroidota; class Flavobacteriia; order Flavobacteriales; family Flavobacteriaceae; genus Zobellia; species Zobellia galactanivorans. The sequence goes on from NC_015844.1 coordinate 3,030,782, forward strand.
TACTGTCCTTCGTGCCTTGGTCGAAAGACTGGGAAGAGCGAAAAAGCAAAGGGAAATGGAAAAACAGCCCAAAATACGGTTCTTTTAAAAAGGGCTATATCGGTTTCCAAGATCACGACAGTCCACTTTGGCTTAAGAACGTTAAGATTAGGCCATTATAATTAAGAACTTAGAACAACCTCCAATAATCCAAACTACTAGAAATGAATAAAAGGGAATTTTTAAAGAATGCTGCTACCTTGTCAACGATTACCCTGTTGCCTTCAGGGGCCATGGCTTTTTCCAAGTCAAAAAAGAAACGCTTGCGTACGGCACACATCGGTGTCGGTAATATGGGCGGTGAAGATTTAAAGGCGATTTCGTCACATGCTGCAGTAGATGTGGTGGCCTTATGTGATGTTGATTCCGAGCTTTTGGCCAAGGCCAAGGCCTTGCATCCGGACGCTAAAACCTATACCGATTATAGGGTGATGTTAAAGGAAATGAAGAAAAAAATCGATGCCGTAGTAGTCTCTACACCAGACCATACCCATGCCCCAGCTTCTATGATGGCCATGGAAATGGACAAGCCTGTATATTGCCAAAAGCCTTTGACGCATCACGTGACCGAAGCAAGGGCCATGAAAAAATTGGCCAAAGAGAAAAATTTGGTTACCCAAATGGGGATTCAGGTGCACTCTTTTTACGACTATAAACTGGCGACCTTGATGATTCAGTCCGGTATCATCGGGAAAGTACACACCGTAAGGGCCTGGTCACCGAAAAACTGGGGTTATGACGGACCGTTGCCAGAAGGACAAGATCCCGTTCCGGCCAATTTAGATTGGAACCTTTGGTTGGGTACTTCGTCCGAAAGACCTTATAAAAAAGGGGTATACCATCCTGGAAACTGGAGAAAACTGGTTGATTACGGTTGTGGTACCCTAGGTGATATGGGGGTTCATATTTTTGATACGCCTTATAATGCCTTGGAACTGGATGTGCCAAGGACCATTACCACTAATTGTAGAAAGCCCAATGGTTTTGGCTATCCGGAGCAGAATATGGTAACTTATGAATTTCCCGGTACAAAATATACGGCAGACACGCTAAAGTGGGTGTGGTATGACGGCGAGGGAGCCGATAAACAACGTGAAGATTTGATGCTTCCCGGTGGTGAGAAGCTCCATGATCAAGGAGCAATGTTCATAGGGGAAAAAGGAAGGTTGTATTTGCCGCATTTTCAAATGCTTCCCAAGGTCATCGTAGATGGGGAGTACCAGGAGATAGATGTTGAAAAATTCAATCTAGGGGAACCGGTTCGCGATTATGAAAGCGAAGGGAAGAAACACTACCATCAATTTGTCGACGCCTGTTTGGGTACTGCAGAAACGAGTGCCCCGTTTTCTTATGCATCGCGTTTAACGGAAACCATATTGTTGGGCGTTATCGCAGGCCGTTTTCCGAACAAGACCCTTCATTGGGACGCTAAATCGGCCAGATTCGCCGAAGATGAGGCCAATCAGTTTTTAGATTCGCCTTATAGGGAATTTTAATAAATACCGATGATACAGAAACTCGCTTGTACCGTATTTACCTGTCTTTTTGTGTCTTTTTCCGTCGTTTCACAGACGGGAAAGGTCTTTGATGCACTGACGATGAAAAGTGAAATATTAAAGGGGGAACGCAAGTATGCGGTTTATCTGCCCCCTGATTATGACACTTCGCAACGGTCGTATCCCGTACTCTATTTATTGCACGGTGCCGGTGATGATCAAACCGGTTGGGTGCAGTTCGGGGAAGTACTGCGTATTACCGATGAGGCTATCAAAAACGGTACGGCAACGCCCATGGTCATTATTATGCCCGATGCCGAACAAGGCAAAAGGGGCTATTTTAACCAAGGCGACGATTGGCGGTATGAAGATTTCTTCTTTGAGGAATTTATGCCCTATGTAGAGAAACAATACCGTATTAAATCCACTAAGAGATATCGGGCCATAGCCGGACTCTCCATGGGGGGTGGCGGTTCTTTTATGTATGCGCTACATCACCCTGAACTATTTTCATCGGCTTGTCCCTTGAGTGCTTATGTAGGGCCATTGACCATTGCCGACCTTAAGGAACGCCTAGAGAAAAGTGATGTCAAATTTAGCGAATCGGAAATCAAGGCCTATTTCAAAAGACACAATGCTTTGGAATTGCTAGAGACCGTTCCCGTTGAAGATGTGAAGTCCGTACGTTGGTATATCGATTGTGGTGACGATGATTTTCTCTTTGAAGGAAACAGTCTGATGCATATTGCCATGACCAAGAAAAAGATTCCGCATGAGTACAGGGTGCGTGACGGTAGACATAGTTGGACGTATTGGAGGGCATCCCTACCCAAGGTCTTGGAGTTTGTATCCGATGCTTTTCATCAATATTAACGACCAATAGTACGTTTTTTTGAAGGGCAGTAATCTATTATAGAGCAATATGAAATATAGAAGATTTGGAAGAACCGACTGGCAAGTAAGCGAAGTGGGATATGGTATGTGGGGTATGGCCGGATGGACGGAGTCCGACGATGTGCAATCGGCAAAGTCCTTGGATTTGGCCGTGGAAAACGGAGTGAACTTTTTTGATACGGCCTGGGGCTACGGTGAAGGACATAGTGAGGAATTGCTGGGAGGGCTCATTAGAAGGCATCCTGGGACTAAACTATATGCCGCAAGTAAGATACCTCCCAAGAACTTTAATTGGCCAGCAAAGCCCGAGTATAGGTTTGAGGATTCGTATCCTAAGAACCATATTATAGAATATACCGAGAAAACCCTGACCAATTTGGGCATGGAACGCATTGACTTGATGCAGTTTCATACCTGGGACGACTCTTGGTCGCACCGTGACGAATGGCAACGTGCTATAGAGGATTTGAAAAAAGCCGGAAAAATTGCGGCTATGGGTATCAGTGTAAACCGCTGGGAACCCGAAAATGGTATCGAGGCCATTAAGACCGGCCTAATAGATGCCGTACAGGTCATCTACAATATTTTTGACCAAAACCCGGAAGATGTGCTTTTTCCTTTATGTGAAAAGATGGATGTAGCCGTAATTGCAAGGGTGCCTTTTGACGAAGGTACCTTGACCGGTAATCTTACCAAGGAAACTACTTTTCCCGAAGGGGATTGGCGCGGAACCTATTTTGTGCCTGAAAACCTAAACTCAAGTGTAGAGCATGCCGATGCCCTGCGACCCTTGATTCCTGAAGGTATGAATATGGCCGAGATGGCCCTTCGGTTTATTTTGGAGAACAAGACCATAGGTACGACCATACCGGGTATGCGAAAAGAACGTAATGTTTTGGCCAATACCGCCACGAGCGATGGTAAAAGACTCCCAAAAGAATTGATGGACGAATTGCGAAAGCACCGTTGGGTACGAAAGCCCACCGAATGGTCGCAATAAGAAATAGTAACCCAAGTCGTCCTGAGCCCAGGGCGACTTGTTTTTTTAGGGGGTTATTTGGCAAACAACTGCCCCATATCTTTAAAAGCCTTAAACTCCAAGGCATTTCCTGCAGGGTCTAAAAAGAACATGGTAGCCTGTTCCCCGGTCTGGCCTTTGAACCGTACATAAGGTTCTATTACAAATTCTACGCCTTTCGCGGTAAGTTCCTCGGCAAAAGATTCAAATACTTCCCACGGTAAAACCACACCATAATGCGGTACTGGAACATTTTTGCCATCTACCGGATTGCTGTGTAGGGCTTCAGTTTCGGTTTTGGGCTTATAGTGAATGACCAATTGGTGCCCGAACAGGTTGAAGTCGACCCAATGGTCGCTGCTTCGCCCTTCCTCACAGTTGAGTACTTCCCTGTAAAAGCTTCGGCATTCATCTAGATTATGGACCGGTATGGCAATATGAAAAGGGGTTACGGCTTGCATCGATGTCTGTTTTAGTTTTTTAAAAAATCTACAATCTGATCGTTCACATGTTCTTGGTGCATAGAATGGCCAAGGCCCTTGGTCCGGATAAAGATACTGCCTTTCCATTGGGCGTGTACCGCCTCCGAGGCATGAAAAGGGGCCAGTTTATCAAGTTCATCGTGTAGTAGGAGTCCTTTTTTGGTATTTTTTTTCGCAAAGCGGGAAGAAGAAAATTCGTTTACGGTAAAGCCAAAGCGATCAAGGACAAAAGCTTCGAGCTCCTTTCTGACTTTGTCGTTGAAATTGAGCAGCTTTTGATAGTGGTCCATTATTTCATAGAACTCCGAAGGCGAGCCAATGGTTACCATTTTTTCGACAGATGCATTTTGATGGCAAAACTCGTTGTACATGAGGGTCATTCCTCCCATAGAATGGCCAATAAGATACTTTGGGCCATACTTTTCTATCATGGCTTGAACACCGTCGGAATACAGGGGGAGGTTTAAGTGCTGCCCTGAGGAATATCCATGTGCGGGCGCATCAAAAGCTACGATATTATAGTCGGCTTCACGGAGTTTGGCGATGAGGTTGCGCCAGCGAAAGGTATTGCTTTCCCAACCGTGGACCAAGAGTACGGTCTCTTTGTTGCTGGGCCAAGCATAGGTCTGCAAGGTGTGGCCTTGAACGTTTATGGTTCCGTTTTTCGCTTGGTCTAGATATTCTTTTTGATTGGGGAGAACCCTTCCTTTTCGAACCGTACAGAAAACATAAAACGCTTTCTCCGCAGCCTTTTTGGGGGATACTCTGGCAAGCAAGTTAAAATAGCGCCCGTAGACCTTGGGGAGCATTTTGTTCAGGTTTTTACGCATAGATTTTTCGGTCTATTTTAAGGGCTTCTTTTTGATCATTCCGCCTCTTATATCTTTTATAACGCCCATAACGATAAAGGCGTTTTTGTCTATTTTGTCTATTTCGGTGCTTAACCGGGCCAGTTCTAGGCGGGTCATTACGGTATAGATGATTTCGGTAGAAATACGTGCCGTACCATCTTTGGCATACCCGCCCTTTCCGCTATAAACGGTACAGGCCCGCCCCATTTTTTCGGTGAGCATCACCCGTATTTCTTCATTTTTCGGGGAAATAATGGTTACGCCAATGTATTCTTCCACACCATCTACCACGTAGTTCACGGTCTTGGCCGCCGCCAAATAGGTAAGAATGGCGTAAAGTGCCGTTTCTATACTTAATAGGTAGGCCCCAGCCGAAAAAATCAGAATGTTTATAAGCAGAAGTATATCGCCTATGGTCATATGCCATTTTCGGCTCAGGTAGATAGCCAATACCTCGGTGCCATCGATGACGCTTCCGCCACGCATGGCCATTCCTATACCTAGGCCCAAGAAAAAACCACCGAAAACGGCTATAAGAAGCTTGTCGCTTGTTATTATTGGGTAGGGAACAAAATGAACGACAATGGCCAAGGCCAATATGGCAAAAATACTTCTGATCGCGAACTTTCCGCTTATGGTCTTGGCCCCGAGCAGTATAAAGGGGATGTTCACCAATAAGAGCAAAATTCCCAGTGATATGTTCGATTTTACCTGAATTAATAAAGATACGCCCGTAGCCCCGCCATCGATAAAATTATTGGGCAATAAGAAGCCTTTTAGGCCAAACCCTGCCGCGCCAACGCCAATGGCGATGAACAAGATTTCCTTTAGGGCGTGCATTAACTCCACATGGCCCACGCGTATTTCTTTGACCAATTGGCGCTTGGCCACGTTTTTTTCGCTCTTTAGTTTATTTTTGGCGCGTTGTACCAGTATGTATTGTAAGATAGTGTTCATGGTACGGAATGTTTAAACTAAAGGCAGTAGCAAAAGGATCAGTCCCAAGCTACCATCATATATTTGATTTTTGCATCATCGGGAATTTGAACGGCTTCGATATTGACACTGGAAGCATAACGCAAGCTTGAAGGGAGCTCTTCTTTACTGATCGTAAAATAGACATCGCTATCCTTTAGAAGGATGACCACATTGTTCATAGAGGTAATTACCTTTCTGATGGTGTAGTTGTCCTTTATGTCTTTAAAGGTACTGTTTAGGCCAACCCCTTTTTCGGTAGTGAAACGGGGGTCTTCAATACGAATGTTCTCGATTGTCGGAATACTATCGGAGTTTGGTGTAAGCGTCAAGAGCGGTTTTCCTCCCTTTTCGAAAATCTTTATTTTTTTACTGTTGTTCGCCCTATTGGCTATCGTACTGTCTTTTACGATGGAATCGTTCTCGTAAATGATGTCAAGGTCGCGTACCAAGCTGATGCGATCCAGTTTGCCTACTCGGTCGGTAATGATTGAAAATGAGGTGTCTTTTTCATCTTTACAGCTGGTAAGGCAAATGATTAGACAACTTAAGGTTACTATTGTTTTCATGAATTTTTGTGCAAAGTTAAAATTTGATTCTGAAATTAGGTCGGTACATTAACGCATTACTTTCTTCAGAACTCCCAAAACTCCACGAATGAAGGTGGCACTGGTCAAAACCTTAATGATCGGGTTCTGTCGGGTACTGGCCCTACTTCGGCTGGTCTTTCTGGGTGCCTTTTTTTCTTTTTCGGCCTCGGCTTCGGCCCGTTCTATTTTTTCGTTCAGAATTTCATACGCGCTTTCCCGATCAATGGTCTCGCCGTATTTCTTTACCAGTTTAGAGGTGCCGATTACAGTATTGAGTTCGGTTTCGGTAAGAACGTCCATACGGCTCATAGGGGCGCGCAACAGGGTTGCGGCCAAGGGGGTCGGTCGTCCCTTTTCATCTAAGGCCGATACCAGTGCTTCACCTATACCCAAGGCCGTTAAAACCTCTTTGGTGTCGTAATAATCGGAAATGGGGTAGTTTTCGGCCGTTAGTTTTATGGCCTTTCGGTCTCTGGCAGTAAAGGCACGCAGGGCGTGTTGAACCTTTAGTCCGAGTTGCGAGAGTACTTCATTGGGTACGTCGGTCGGGTTTTGTGTAACAAAGTAAAGACCGATACCTTTTGAACGTATCAATTTAACGATACTTTCTATTTGGTCGAGTAGGGCCTTTGAGGCTTCGTTAAAGATAAGGTGGGCCTCATCGATGAACAAGATCAGTTCAGGCCTATCACTGTCGCCCTGTTCTGGAAAAGTACTGTATATCTCGGCCAGTAGGCTTAACATAAAGGTCGAGAAAAGTTTGGGCCGGTCTTGTATATCGGTCAGACGTAGAATGTTTATATAGCCTCTTCCGTTTTCGTCTACACGGGTAAGGTCTTCGACATCAAATGATTTTTCACCAAAAAAGAGATCGGCTCCCTGCTGTTCGAGTTCTATGATCTTTCTAAGGATGGCTCCCGTGGAACTGGAAGAAATTCTTCCGTAATCTTTGGTGAATTCGGCTTTGCCTGCGCTTGTGGCATATTGCAGTACCTTTTTGAAATCCTTTAGGTCTAAAAGCGGAAGTTTATTGTCGTCGCAATATTTGAACACTACCGATACGATACCTTCTTGGGTATCCGATAGGTCAAGTATACGGGATAGGAGCACTGGTCCGAATTCCGATACCGTGGCCCGAAGTTTTACGCCGTCTTGTTTGGAAAGCGAGAGGATCTCGACCGGAAACGCCTTGGGTTCAAAGGGCAGGCCTATTTTGGCATGGCGCTCATCTATTTTCGGGTGACCGGGACTCGGTTGGGCCAAGCCGCTCAAATCCCCTTTAAGGTCCATCAATAAGACCGGGATTCCTTTTTCAGAAAGGTTTTCGGCCAGTACCTGTAAAGTTTTTGTCTTTCCAGTTCCCGTAGCCCCTGCGATAAGTCCGTGACGGTTCAACGTTTTTAAAGGTATTTTTACATGGGCATCGGTAATAGCCTCCCCATCGAGCATGGCAGCGCCCAATATTATGGAGTCACCTTTGGTAGTATACCCTGCTTCAATGTGTTGAAAGAATTCGTCTCTAGTTGCCATTCGGTCTATTTTGGAGTAAAAATAAGAGAATTTTACTGTTTGGCCGTTACTTTTAGAGAAGTTTGGGATTGGTCAAGGCTGAACCTTGGCCCTCTGGTGGTATTCTACCGTTGAAATCTTGCTTATGGGGCAAATGGTGAATTTAAGAATCAGAATTTGGGTTTTGGAATTTGCAAGGCCTATCTTTGCACGATGGTCAAAGATGAAGTTTTACAGGAAGTGGAGAAAGGGATGATGTTGCCCCTAATGGAAGAATTCTACACCATACAGGGCGAAGGTTTCCATAAAGGTACGGCGGCATATTTTATTCGTGTCGGAGGATGCGATGTCGGATGTCATTGGTGCGATGTGAAAGAGAGCTGGAATGCGGAAACCCATCCGCCCACCGATATTCGGCAAATTACCGAAAATGCTTCAAAATATTCTGATACCATTGTCATTACGGGTGGCGAACCCCTTACTTGGAATATGCAGCCCTTGACCGATGCCCTAAAGGCGAAGAACCTTAAGATCCACATAGAGACTTCGGGTGCATATCCCTTGACCGGTACGTGGGATTGGATTTGCCTTTCGCCCAAAAAGAACAAGCTTCCGGTAGATGAAATTTATGAGGTGGCCCACGAACTTAAGGTCATTGTTTACAATAAACACGATTTGATCTTTGCCGAACAGGAAGCGGCAAAGGTGAACGGAAAATGTATTCTCTACTTACAGCCCGAATGGAGCGTACGTGATAAGGTTACGCCTATGATCGTCGATTATGTGATGCAAAACCCTAAGTGGAAGGTAAGTCTACAGACCCACAAATATTTGAATATCCCTTAATATCTTAACGACCGCCTGCGGATTTTAGATCCAATAGGCATTCGGGGTCAAGGCTTGGTGGGTCGGGAAAAAGACCTTTTGAGGTTTTTGATTCCAACATTCGAAGTACGTCTTTGCCGCTTAGGCGACAGGCGGCTTTTAATCCGTTTTCATACGATTCCGTCTTGGCCGATTTATTGGCGAATCCGGCAAACTGTAGTTCGGCCTGCATAAGACAGCCCTCTACCGAGCAATGGCTGTTTCCTTTTGTATTGCCATCTTCATCTAAAACTGGTTTGCCGTCTTCGTCACGTTCTATGTCCTCATGGTCGTTTATCGGCGCCGTTCCTAAATTTACAAGGCCGAAAAGATGGCCGAATTCATGGTTGAGGGTTGAGCTTTCTACGTCGGCAGCGGTAATAAAAAAGCTTTGATTGGCCAGTTTTCGTACCGTTACTTCATGAATGATCATAGAAGTATTGCGATATACCGCACCTAAGGTAACAAGTCCCACTTCCTCATCATCGCCTTCTGCCGGTGCATCGGCAAAATAGATATAGAGACCTAAAGTAGAGCCCTCGTTAAAAACGGTTCTGTTTTCCGATTCGAGTTTGGCTATTTCTTCCAAGGTCAAATTTTCTTCATCGGGCGATTCCAGTTGGGTGTACTTGAGTTCAATATCTTCCTTGAACGTTCTTTTTTTTAGGTAGGAGACAAAACCCAACATGGCTTCGTCCGTAGGTTTGAAATCTTTTACGTAGGCAATTTCGATAAGCAGCTTTGTAAACCTTTCGTTCGATAGAATGTCTTTGGCTGAGTCGCCGGCACTTTTTAGACTGGCCTCTTTTGCCTGAATTTTTTCCTTTTCAGCGCTATTGGTGTCGTCGTCTTTGGTACAGCTTAGGAAAAGGCCGGTGAACAAGACCAATAAAAATAAGTGCGATTTTTTCATCATTGAATTTTAGGGACAGTCGTACAAGAACAAAAATGGCAAAAAATGATCTTATTTCAACCATAACTTGGCCAAATAGTCGTAATGATCGCCCTTTCTTACGAATTGGCAATTGAATCCATTGGCTTCCGAGGCCGTTTCCAAGGTTTTGTAATCGAGATAGAGCCAGAAAAATGGTTCGCTTTCCTGATTCTTGTATTTCATACTGAACTCGACTTCGCCATAGTACGAACCGGTATCGGGTACCCAGCGGCCCCCATCTTCGTCTTCGTCGAACATGTATATGATATCGCTGGAGTCAAGTAAAATTTGCCCGCCCGGATTCAACAAGGTTTTTAAATGGTCTAAAAAGCGGGACATATTGTTCAGCCTTCCAACAATGCCAATACCGTTCATCAATAGGAGCAAGGTGTCAAATCTAGGACCTTTAAAGTCGTATATGTCGCTATGTGCCACCTTGTTGATGCCCCTTAGGGTACAGGTTTCTATGGCGCCTTTGGAGTGGTCGAGCGCGGTTACGTCGAGGTTTTTTTTCTGAAGGTAGAGACTGTGGCTTCCGGCCCCGCATCCTATGTCGAGTACGCTGCCCTTGTAAAGGTCAAGGGCTTTTTGTTCCAGCTCTGGCATCTCCTTGTAATCCCTAAAGAGATAGGGCAGGGGTATTTTATCCTCTTCGTCCAAAGAAGAGAAGGTGATTATGTCTTCGGTATAATTTCCTTTTTGATAGTCTAATACTGCATTTCCGAAAATGTCGATCATATCACAATAGCTTTGTATGGCAAAAATGGACTTTTTAAGTATTTCTTGCTTAGTTTTGGGCAGATTTTTAAGAGGATGGACCAAATTTTACGTGAACTTCCAAAGAAGGCCAAAGATAAGCAGAACGAAAACAAGAAGTTTTTTACGAAACTTAAAAAGCGCCCGCCCAAGAATCTTGATTACATTATGCAAGAACTGCATGAAGAGGAATTTGAGCGAACCGATTGTCTTGATTGTGCCAACTGTTGTAAAACTACGGGGCCTTTGTTCACTAGGGCCGATATCGAAAGAATTGCCAAATTCCTTCGGCAGAAACCCCAAGCCTTTATTGAAGCGTATCTGCGGATCGATGAAGATAACGATTACGTGCTTCAGCAGGTACCCTGTTCCTTTTTGGGTGCCGATAATTACTGCTCTATCTATGATGTTCGCCCTAAGGCCTGCCGTGAGTTTCCGCATACCGACCGGAAGAAATTCCAGCAAATATCGAACCTTACGCTAAAGAATGTGGCTATTTGCCCTGCGGCTTTCAATATTGTCGAAAAAATGAAAAAAAGCATCGGGAACGGCTAGACAACCCTAAATAGAAACCCCATATGTACCTTAGAACAGAAGTCCTACCGAAGAAAACACTAGTGGGCCGCCGCTTGAATATGAGCTTGGCACATAACCGAACCTTTGAACTTTGGAGCGGTTTTATGCCCTTGAGGAAAACCATAGCCGACCCCGTGGGTAGTGATCTGTATTCCGTTCAGGTGTTTTCGGAAATGCCCGAAGGCACTAGTTTTGGGCCGGATACCAGCTTTGAAAAATGGGCTGCGGTAGAGGTGAAGGGGGAGGCGTCGTATGGTGATGGCTTGGAAACCCTATGTTTGATCGGGGGACTTTATGCCGTATTCTTACATAAGGGCCTGTCTTCGGAATTTAATCGGACAATGGATTTTATTTTTAAGGAATGGCTTCCCGTATCCGATTATCGCCTAGACCATAGGCCCCATTTTGAACTACTCGGAAGCAAATACAAAAACGACCGTCCCGAATCGGAAGAAGAGGTGTGGATCCCCATCCGGCCGAAGTGAAGCGGGCATCGTTCTTAAAAGGTTTTTGTTATCTTTAAGACATGGAGCCCATTATCGATTACTTTGAAAATATCCCCTCGTTGCACCGTTCGCTTATTTTGGTCGGGGGAATCACCTTTTTTTGGCTTCTTGAGGGCATCGTGCCCCTTTTTGGTTTTAGGTACAAGAAATGGCAACACGCACTTCCGAACCTATTTTTTACGATGACGACGGTTGTCGTAAACTTCGCCCTCGCTTTTTTGCTGCTCAAGACCGCCGATTTTACGGTAATACATGATTTTGGGATTATCAATTGGCTTCCCGATATGCCCTTATGGCTCTATGTTATCGTAGGACTGTTGTTGCTGGATCTTGTCGGGGCCTACCTGGCCCATTTTGTCGAGCACAAGGTGAAAATTTTATGGATGGTACATCTGGTGCACCATACCGACCATAATGTAGACACGACTACGGCCAATCGGCATCATCCTTTGGAAAGTATGATTCGTTTTGTGTTTACCCTTTTAGGGGTTTTTCTGGTCGGTACGCCTATCGGTATTGTAATGTTGTATCAGTCCTTATCACTTGTGGCGACCCAATTCAACCATGCCAACATAAAAATGCCCAAAGGCTTAGACGACCTCTTAAGTCTGTTGATCGTTTCACCCGATATGCACAAGGTGCATCACCATTATCGATTACCGTATACCGATAGTAATTACGGTAATATATTTTCGCTGTGGGATCGCTTGTTCGGTACCTATATGAAGTTGGACAGGGAAGAGATTGTATACGGGGTAGATACCTTTCCCGATGAGGTCGAGAACTCCAGTATCAAAGGGCTGTTACGGCAGCCTTTCCATAAATACAGAAAGCCTACCACCTTGCCTGAAGCCGAATCGGTAAAAGGGCAGCCCCTGTAATTAGAGGTACATCAGGTATTTTTTTCTGATTTTCTTGAATTTGTCAATGTCGCTTTGCCAAGTAGCCTTGATTTCTTCTTCGTTTATCCCTTGTTCAATTTGTTTTTGAAGCGTTTCGGTTCCTGCATGGGCGGTGAAGCCTTTAGTATTGAAGAACTTGCTCTTGTCTAGGGTGTTGGTATAGGCGTCTATGAGCCATTGCAGGGAAACTTCGTTCATTTTAGGGAATCCGGATAAATCTTTTCCGAAGCATGTCTTTCCGTTTTCCTTTGGGGATTTTGAACCGAAATTAGGCATGGGGGTATATTTGAAACTATACTGGGTGCTATCGAGAAAAGAGGCCCCGTAACACTGAAATTGCAATTCGGTTCCACGTCCGGCATTGATGTTCGTTCCTTCAAAAAGACCCAGGCTCGGATAAAGGTTGATCGCCGTATCGTTGGGCAGGTTCGGTGAAGGCCTGACCGGTATGCTGTAGGGGGTGTCATAAGTCCAATTTTCCAATGGAATAACCGTAAGGTCGGCCTTAACGCCGCTCCCAAGCCATTTCTCTTCATTGATCATTCGGGCGTATTCGCCGATGGTCATGCCATAGACCAAGGGGATTTCGGTCATGCCCAAAAAGCCGGAGTGCTCTTTTTTCATGGTCGGGCCATCTATGTAAGCGCCGTTAGGGTTAGGGCGGTCAAGTACTATGATGGGAACATTCTGTTCCGCACAGGCTTCCATGACCAATTGTAAGGTGGCTATATAGGTGTAGAAGCGGACCCCCACATCTTGAATGTCGAAAAGAACGATATCGATATCCTCTAATTGCTCGGCGGAAGGTTTCCGGTTTTTTCCGTAGAGGGAAATCAAGGGAAGTCCCGTCTTATTGTCGACCCCGTCCTTAACTTTTTCACCGGCATCGGCCCTACCTCGAAAACCGTGCTCGGGAGCGAACACTTTTTTGATATCGACATGGTGTGCCAACAACGAATCTACGAGATGGACGTATGGAAGGGGGGCATCTTTTACCTCGTCCTTAAAAATAATGGTCGTCTGGTTTCCTACAATGCCGACTTTTTTTCCCTTAAGTAAAGGAAGGTAGGCTTCGGTTCTATTGGCCGCCACTACAACGGGCTTTACTTTGACCGAATCGTTCATTGCCACCGCAGGTTTTGATTGGGTTTTCTCGGCTTTCGTCTGGTTTCCGCAGGCGATAAGAAGCAAAAACCAAATGAAAAATGTACTTTTGAGAGAGTTTAAAAACGCCATAGATTGAATTTTGAATATTTTTTGGCCAAGCGGCTCATCAAAGGTGAGGCGCATAAAATTAGTATTTCCGCACCAATAATAAAAATAGCTATTGCAGCTATTGCATTGGGGGTGGTAATGATGCTCATTGCGATAGCTACCGGAATAGGCCTGAAGTACAAGATACGGGAAAAAGTAGCTGCCTTCAACGGGCACATCCAAATTTCCAGTTACGACAATAATGCATCCGATGTATCGGTCATTCCGGTTTCATTGGATCAAGAGTTTTATCCCGAGTTCAAGACTATTGACGGTATCCGTCACATACAGGCCGTTGCTAGCAAGGCGGGCATTATTAGAACCGAGACCACCTTTGAAGGTATTATTGCCAAGGGGGTAGGGGCGGATTATGACTGGACGGCATTTGAGGAATATTTGGTAGAGGGTCAGTTGCCGAACTACTCCGGCGATTTGAATGAAGAGGTATTGATGTCAGACCTCATGGCCAACCGACTACACCTAAAAACCGGCGATACCTTTTACGCATTTTTTCTCAAGGATGGCGATGTGTCGAAATTGCCCAACCAAAGAAAATTTAAAATTACCGGCCTCTACGATAGCGGATTTGAGGAGTTTGACGGACTTTATCTTTTTACCGATATACGGCACATACAACGTATGAACAAGTGGGAAGATGACCAAGTAGGTAATTTCGAGGTGTTCTTGAACAGTTTTGACGATATCGACGCCAAAAGCAATGAGATTTACGGGAATACCGTCTCTACACTAGATACACAGACCATCGTAAACAAATATTACAAGATCTTTGAATGGATCAGTCTTTTCGACTTTAATATCATTCTGATCATCGGTATCGTGATCATCGTAAGTGGGTTCAATATGATTACGGCACTGTTGGTGCTGATTTTAGAACGCACCCAAATGATCGGCATCCTCAAGGCTTTGGGGTCGGCCAATTGGAGCATACGTAAGGTGTTTTTGTACAACGCTACATACCTTATCGGTATCGGTCTGTTTTGGGGGAACCTTATTGGCTTGGGCATTATTGTACTGCAAGACCGGTTCAAGATATTGAAGTTTCCGAACCCGAAAGAGTATTACATAGAATACGTGCCCGTACATATCGACATATTTACGGTCTTGGCCCTCAATGCGGGCGTGTTGATCCTATGTGTGCTGATGCTGTTGATTCCATCGTATATTATCACCAAAATTTCTCCGGTCAAGGCCATCAAATTCGAATAGAAAATGCCTTGGGGTATTTCTCTGTGGTAAGGTCTTTCTATTTTTTTTGCTAGATTACATGATAATTTATAGCTCATGAGATACGCAGAAAATATTCTTGGAACCATAGGGAATACGCCTTTGGTAAAGCTAAATAAGTTGACCTCCGACCTTCCTTGCCTGGTATTGGCCAAGTACGAAACCTTTAACCCGGGCAACTCGGTAAAAGACCGTATGGCCCTACAAATGATAGAAGATGCCGAAGCGGCTGGGCTTTTAAAGCCGGGCGGTACCATTGTAGAGGCCACCTCGGGCAATACCGGAATGGGTTTGGCATTGGCCGCTACGATAAAAGGCTACAGGCTCATTTGTGTGATAAGTGATAAGCAATCCGTAGAAAAGATAGATATACTAAAGGCCATGGGCAGTGAAGTGCACGTATGTCCTACGAACGTTGAACCGAGTGACCCAAGAAGTTATTATGCCACGGCCAAAAGGCTGGCCAAGGAAACTCCGAACGCTTGGTACGTGAACCAATACGATAACCCTAGTAATACAAAGGCCCATTACCTTAGTACCGGGCCGGAAATTTGGGAACAGACCGACGGTAAGATTACCCATTTTGTCGTTGGTGTGGGAACCGGAGGTACGATTTCGGGCGTGGGTAAATTTTTGAAGGAGAAAAATCCCGATATAAAAGTTTGGGGCGTCGATACCTATGGTTCGGTCTTTAAAAAATACCACGAGACCGGAGTGTTCGACGAGAATGAGATCTACCCCTATATTACCGAAGGTATCGGGGAGGATATTCTCCCGGAAAATGTAGATTTTGACATTATTGACGGCTTCGTAAAAGTTACCGATAAAGATGCCGCCATCTATACCCGACGTTTGGCCAGGGAAGAGGCCATGTTTTTGGGGAATTCGGCAGGTGCGGCCATAAAAGGGCTATTGCAGCTCAAGGAACATTTTACGAAAGACGATGTGGTGGTCGTGTTGTTCCATGATCACGGAAGTCGCTATGTCGGAAAAATGTTCAATGACGATTGGATGCGTGAAAAGGGGTTTTTAGATTAGTTTTGTAAGCGTGTTCAAGAAAAGCGACTTCTATTCTAGTGGAAGGCTATAAAAAAGTGAGAGATGACAGAGTTAAGTTTTAAAGATCAAAATGTAAAAATAGATGCCGGTGAATTGGTAGGTTATACCGTAAACGGGCACGAGTATATCCATCAAAAAGGCAGTCCGGGATGGCGCAGTTCCGATACCGAAATGTTTCCGATCATCGGCCCCACCGCCGATGCCAAATTTATGGTACAGACCCCAAGGGACATTGCGGTTCAAGATCAGCACGGATTGCTACGGGAGATGGAGTACGAGTTGATATCGGAAACGGAGATGGAGGCGGTTTTTCAAAAGGCGTATAAGGCCAATTCGCGGGTGAAGAATTCGAAATATCCGGACAAGTCGAACAAGGAATGGTTGTTTTGGACCTATGATTTCAACTTTAAAAAGACCTTTCGATTGGGGGAAGACGGGCTGGAAGTAAGCTTTACGGTTTCCGGGGAACGCGATATGCCCTTTATGCTGGGTTATCACCCTGCTTTTAAGCTGCACACCGAAAGTCCCGTAGTAATCGCCGGCGATAAAGAAATAAGCCTTGATGAGATCATGGCGGTAGGAAGCCGGGCGCTAGAAGTGGCCGACTGCGAGGAAATTGTATTGAAGGACCAAAAAGAGCTTCGTGTCCGTACCGAAGGCTTTGGCAATTTTATGTTGTGGACGGAAGTGCCCAATATGCTGTGTATAGAACCAATTACGTTTTATCCGTATGCCGTGCCACAGGTGAAGCTGTTTGAAGGTTTTAGTTATTTGAAGGACGAAGATGCCCAATTGAGGGTCTTTATAAGTGCGGTCAATTAAATAGGAAATATGGAAGAAGGTCTTTTGCAGAATTATGGCTATCTCTTTGAAGATGCACTCTTGGCTGAGATGCAAGAGGTAGGCTTGGTAAAAAAGTATGGTCAGGGTACGGTAATCATGGATATCGGTGAGACCATTTCACATATGCCCTTATTGTTGAACGGAGCGATCAAGATTTTGCGCGAAGATGAAAACGGAGACGAACTGTTACTTTATTTTTTAGAGCGGGGCGATACCTGTGCCATGACCTTTTCATGTTGTGTAGGAACCCATAAAAGTGAGATACGGGCCGTTGCCGAAAGTGATACGGAGCTTATCATGATTCCCGTAGATAAGATGGAAGCATGGATGTCAAAATATGCCACATGGCGTCAGTTTATCTTGGACAGTTACCATACGCGAATGACCGAATTGCTCGAAACCGTCGATACCATTGCCTTCCTTCGAATGGACGAACGGCTGCTCAAGCACCTTCAAGACAAGGCCATGGTCAACCACGACGAATACGTCCAGACAACACATCAAGATATTGCCTATGACCTGAATACTTCAAGAGTGGTCATCTCAAGGCTGCTTAAAAAGCTTGAGAAGGAAGGAAAGATAGAAATGCAGCGTAACCGGATCAAGGTCATCGACTTATAAAGGGGGCGTTGGCGTAGGAAACCATTTTTCCAAAAAAAAATATAAAATAGATAAGCGTTTTGGAATGTTTGTTCCAAAACGCTACTTTTGCCCTGTGAATAAGAAAGAAAGCATCTTACGGTCGGCTCTAGCGCTTTTGGTTGAAAAGGGAGTACATAACACCCCCATGTCGGCCATTGCCAAAAATGCGGGTACCGGTATGGGAACCATATATAACTATTTTCCCAATAAGGAAGTTCTGATCAACGAGATTTACGCCGGAATAAAGGAAAAGGAAAATACCATTTTCCCGGAGTTTGATACCACCCGCCCCATAAAGACCCAATTCGAGCGGTACTATACGGCGATTGTTGAATTTTTTATCGAGAATGCCGAGTACTTCAAGTTTATGGAACAAATTCAAGCTTCGCCCATCATCACCGAGGAGACCAGAAAAAAGGGGTTGGAAACGGTGGCACCGGTTTATGATTTGCTTAAAAGGGGAAAGGAAGAACGCATTGTTAAAAATTTGGAAACCGAAGAATTGATCCAGTTCATCGGAGGTTCGGTATTTTCGTATTTAAGGTGGTACCATAGCCAAGGGAAAGTAGAGACGTCCTCTGTTCAAAACCAGGTGCGAATGGTTTGGGACGGGATAAAAGAGTAAAAAAATTTACACGAACATTGGAGTGAACGTTCATTCCAATATAAATAAGGTGAACTATTTAATATTTTAAAAATGAAAAGAGTTGTTTTGGTTACGGGTACGTCATCGGGAGTAGGTTTTGAAAGTTCCCTGCTTTTTGCGGAGAAGGGGTATAAGGTTTATGCTTCCATGAGGAATTTAAAAAAGGCCGACCGCCTAAAGGAAAAAATAGAAGAAGGCAATTTAGACATTGACATATTGGAACTCGATGTGACCAAGGTCGACAGTATCAAGGGCGCAGTGGATACCATTATCGGGAAAGAGGGTAGGATTGATGTCTTGATCAATAATGCCGGGGCAGGTTTTGCAAAAGCCGTGGAACAGGCGAGCGAAGAGGAAATAAGGTGGGTCACCGAAGTCAATTATCTAGGCACGGTGTTTTGCACCCAAGCCGTCTTGCCACATATGCGTAAACAAAGATCGGGGCAAATTATAAATCTAAGTTCGGTGGGTGGATTGGTAGGCCAGCCCTTTAATGAGCTCTATTGCGCCGCGAAATTTGCGGTAGAAGGCTTTGCTGAGGGTTTGGCGGCCTATGTTACCGACGCTTTCAATATCAAGATCAGTAATGTAGAACCAGGGGGGATCTCTACCGAATTTATGAATTCGGCCGTTGAAAAGACCGCGGTTGACGGTAAGTTGGCCTCGGGTGAATACCTTCCTATTTTTGAGCGTTACCTCGCGGGCAACCAGCAGAGGGCGGCCGAATCTGTAGAGCAAGTCTATCAAACGGGCCGAGAGGTTGCCGAAGTCGTACTCGATGTGGCCGAAAACGAAAATCCGCCGATGCGTATCCGTACTTCGGAATGGGCCCAAAATCTATGTGAACTTAAAACCAAGGCCGATCCCGATGGAACCAAATTGGTAGATCAGATCAAACGTAGTTTTTTATAGGATTTGGAAAGGGGCCGAAAAAAATATTCGGACAAATTTATCCTCTTTCTGTGTAATTTCTATTGAATTACTTATTTTTACCTTTCTACTTGTGCAATTAAGATATGGCTAGAATGGTGAAAATAGGGGTGCGTTTAATAGTAGTCTTGTTATTGGTGAGCTGTAGGGACACCAATGGGAAGCCCAAAAAAACGTCAAAATCGAACCGGGTCGTAACAACTTATATTGCATTGCCCAAAAAGGTGAAATCACCTAAGGACAACCCGGCTTCCCCTGAAAAGGAGGCCTTGGGGAAATTACTTTTTTACGACCCCGTTCTTTCCGGAAACAAGGATGTGGCCTGTGCCACCTGCCATCACCCCCAAAACGGTTATGCAGAGTTTTTGGATATCAGTATTGGTCCCAATGCTACTGGCCTGGGTGCCCGTAGGAAATTCAATGCGCCCAACGATATTCCCTTTGTAAAAAGAAATGCCCCAACCATTATCAATTCGGCCTACAATGGAATAGACCCCTTCGGCAACTATGATCCGGAACAAGCCACTATGTTTTGGGACGATCGTGTTAAGAGTCTTGAAAAACAGGCCTTGGAGCCGATAAAGGCCTTTGAGGAAATGCGTGGGCACGGTATAGGTGTCGATAGCATATTGCAGGTTGTGGTGGATCGCGTAAAGCAAATTCCCGAATATCAACAAATGTTCGCCGATGCCTTTGGTGTGCCGAATGCGGTAACGGTAGAAAATTTAGGAAAGGCCATCGCCGCCTTTGAGCGTTCGTTGGTAACGAACAATTCGCGCTTCGATCAATTTATGAGGGGAGATGAGGATGCAATTCTAATTTCGGAAAAAGAAGGTTTTGAACTGTTTAAGTCGGTAGGTTGCGTCAATTGCCACAATGGTCCCATGTTTTCTGATTATAAGATGCACGTATTGGGTACCCCTGAAAACGATAAGCTGGGCGAACCCGATAGAGGAGTGAAGGATACCTTTGCCTTTCGTACGCCTACTTTACGGAATCTACGCTTTACCGCCCCTTATATGCATAATGGGAGTTTGCCTACCCTCAAAAAGGTGCTGGAATTTTATGAGGATATCGCCAATGGTAAGGAGCGTAACCCACATGTACCGGTACAAAAGTACGATCCTTTTGTGCGCGATCTCAACTTGTCGGTCAAGGAGATGTCCCAAATCATTTCATTTTTAAACACGCTTAACGACGATGGTTTTGACAAGACCGTACCCGAGCGCGTACCCAGTGGCTTGCCGGTAGGGGGCAATATTCAATAATTTTTTTGGTTTTAGGTCTGGTTTCTTGATGTTCATGTAACACAGGTAACATAGCTGTTTTAGATTAAATGGTACCTTTGTCCCATGCGAAGATTTCTCCCTTTTTTGGAGTGGATTCCAGACTATAACAAGAACTGGTTTTCCAAAGACTTGGTGGCAGGCCTGACGGTAGGGATCATATTGATTCCACAGGGCATGGCCTACGCCATGATTGCAGGCCTTCCTCCGGTATACGGTCTCTACGCTTCTTTATTGCCCATGATTGCCTACGCCGTTTTCGGTACGTCTAGGCAATTGGCCGTGGGGCCAGTTGCCATGGACTCGCTTTTGGTGGCTGCAGGTTTGGCTACCTTGGCTATTACTTCGGTAGACGATTATATTGGTATGGCCCTGCTTTTGGCTTTTACCGTTGGGGCTATACAATTGACATTAGGACTTTTACGAATGGGTTTTTTGGTGAATTTTCTATCGAAACCGGTCATAAGTGGCTTTACCTCGGCCGCGGCATTGATAATTATGTTCAGCCAGTTGAAGCACCTTTTGGGGGTAGATATCACCCGCAGCAACCGCTTTGACGTATTATTGGTGAACGCATTTGAAAAGATGCCCGACACTAATTTATACGATTTTGCCATTGGTTTGGTGGGCATTGTGATTATTGTGGCCTTAAAAAAAATCGATAAACGTATACCTGGTATACTCTTCGTGGTCATTTTGGGTATTTTGGTGGTTTACTTATTGCAGTTGCCCGCTTTTGGGGTGCACATCGTAGGGGAGATTCCTACCGGCTTGCCCTCGTTCCGGCTTCACAGTTTCAATGTCGATGCCTTGCTGGAATTGGCGCCTATTGCGGTGACACTTGCACTTATTGGGTATTTGGAGGCAATTTCCATAGGGAAATCGTTGGAGGAACAAACCGGGGAAGAAACCATAGATGCCAATAAGGAACTTATTGCCCTAGGCAGCTCGAATATGTTGGGGTCCTTTTTTCAGTCGTATGTGGTAACGGGTAGTTTTTCGCGTTCGGCCATTAACGCACAAGCCGGGGCAAAAACCCCTATGGCCTTGTTCTTTAGCGCCATTGTCGTAGCCATCACCCTTTTGTTTCTTACGCCGCTTTTCTATTATTTGCCCAATGCCGTCTTGGCGAGCATTATTATGGTTTCGGTATTCGGACTTATCGATATCGCCTACCCGAAAAGCCTTTGGGAGTATCGTAAAGACGAACTCTTTGTGCTGGTTATCACGTTTTTGATTACGCTTTTTGCCGGTATATCGGAAGGAATATTGATCGGTGTGTTATTGTCGCTGTTGTTGATGGTATACAAAAGCTCAAAGCCCCACTTTGCTGTTTTGGGGAGAATAGAAGGGTCCGATTATTATAAAAATATCGATAGGTTCAGCCAGAATGTTTTGGTACGTGACGATTTGCTTATTGTACGTTTTGATTCACAGCTGTATTTTGGGAATAAAAACTATTTCAAAAAAGAACTTTTAAAAAATGTAGCTAAAAAAGGCAGCAAGCTCAAAGGCATCATACTTAATGCCGAGGCCATTAGTTATATCGATTCCAGTGCGGCACAAATGCTTAAACGGGTGATTGAAGAGTTTCACGATAAAGGACTTCAGTTTTATATTTCGGGGGCAACAGGGCCGACAAGGGACACGATTTTCAGCAGTGGTATTATCGATGCCCTGAACAAGAAGTGCCTCTTCGTTCAGACAAAGGAAGCGGTCGATTATTTTGATAACATGACCCCCTTGTCCATTTTAAGCGAGAAAGTGGCCTGCCAAAACCATCGGAACAGTAACTAATGTTACGCCCATATTCAACGATTAGAGGTATTTTTGTAAGGAATGATGAAGATAGACTTCCCTTTTCGGGAATGTATAAGGAATGTATAAGGAAGGTATAATTTTCCTATCGGGAAATAAAAAAAAACAATTATGAAGATAGAACAGATATATACAGGATGCCTGGCACAGGGCGCATATTACATTGAAAGCAAAGGTGAAGTGGCGATTATTGATCCACTTCGTGAAGTAGAACCCTATATCGAAAGGGCCGAAAAAGACGGGGCAAAGATCAAATATATTTTTGAGACCCATTTTCACGCCGATTTTGTCAGTGGCCACGTTACCCTTTCCAAGGAAACCGGTGCACCCATCGTATACGGACCCAATGCCAACCCTTCCTTTGACGCTATAATAGCAAGTGACGGACAGGTATTTAAGCTTGGGGATATTAGTATACAAGTATTACATACCCCTGGGCACACTATGGAAAGTACCACCTATTTGTTGAAGGACGAAACAGGAAAAGACCATGCCATTTTCTCAGGTGATACCTTGTTCCTAGGAGATGTAGGTAGACCCGACCTGGCCCAAAAGGCGGCCGATATGACCCAAGACGATCTAGCGGGCCTATTGTTCGATAGCTTACGGAACAAGATCATGCCCCTGTCCGATGATATTACCGTTTATCCGGCACATGGTGCAGGTTCGGCCTGTGGTAAGAATATGATGAAGGAAACAGTGGATACCTTGGGCAATCAAAAAAGGGTAAACTACGCATTGCGGGCCGATATGACCAAGGAGGAGTTCATCAAAGAAGTGACCGACGGTTTGCTTCCTCCTCCAAAATATTTTCCGCTGAACGTTAAAATGAACAAAGAAGGCTATGAAGATATAGCCGATGTTTTGAATCGGGGCACCACCGCTTTGGATCCAGATGCCTTTGAGGCCATGGCCAATGAAACCGGTGCCGTGGTGTTGGACGTAAGGCATCAAGACGATTTTGTAAAAGGCCATATCCCTAGGTCGATTTTTATCGGACTTAACGGCGATTTTGCTCCGTGGGTAGGAGCCCTTATTGCAGATACCGAGCAACCGCTCTTATTGGTGACGCCGGAAGGTATGGAAGAAGAGGCGGTAACCCGTTTGTCCCGTGTTGGTTTTGATGCTACTATCGGAATTCTTGAAGGGGGATTCGAAGCATGGAAGAAAGCCGGGAAAGATTACGATACCATTAACTCCGTTTCTGCGGAAGAGGCAAAACCACAGATCGAAAATAAGGAAATGCCCGTTTTCGACGTGAGAAAAGAGAGTGAGTATCTTTCGGAACACGCGGTCAATGCGGAAAACACACCATTGGATTTTATAAACGACTACATGGGGGAATTCCCTAAGGAAAAAACATTTTTTGTTCACTGTGCCGGAGGCTATCGTTCGGTCATAGCGGAATCGATATTAAAAAGTAGGGGAATACATAATTTTGTGGATATAGGCGGCGGTTTCGGAGCCATGAAGAATGCAGGTATTCCGTCAACGGACTATGTTTGCCCTACGACCTTATAAGAAGGTGCGAAATTATAAAAACCCCATAGGCAAAAGACTATGGGGTTTTTCTTTTTAAAACTGTTTGGGATTGTGGCTAGCTAATTGCTGGCGTCTTTCATTCGGTTTTCTATTTCTATCCAATGGTCTTTTCGCATGGAGAATAGGAAGTAATCGTAAAATCGAATCTTCCATCTGAACCAGCGCTTGTTTCTTTTTAGATAGTGCTTTGTGCATTCTTCGTTCAACCAGGTCTCATCGAAACCTCTCCATTCACCTAAGGTATTTATTAAATTGGCCTTTAGCACGGGAAAAACCTCGTACCGGTCAATGGCTTTTAGTTCGTTTAGCGATAGACCTGAGTCAAGAAAAGTACGGGTGATGGAATGGTAATCGTGAGGTTGTAGTTCCGTATCTAGATATAGTTCTGAAATGGATTGCCATATCGGAAGTCTTTGCTCCAATACTACGTTCTGGGATTTGTCTCCCGCCCATGAACCATCAGGCAATTTGCCTAGGGATGCTTTAGGTTTCTTTTTATCAGCTTTCATATAGAAAAGGTTGTTTCAACTGCATTTTCAATTTTTATCGGTTGAATTTTTCATGACATATCGCGTATACTATATGTATTTGTTTGGTGAGGTGTTTTCGGCATACTTGCTAAGAAATCTCAAATGTAAGTGCAGCCCCCATGTTCTTTAGGGGGTTAATAGGCTTGCTATGATCAAATCTTCTAATAGGGCTGTAATTTAACCATATTTCTACTTTATTTGGCCTTTCGGGCAATAGGCTTTAAATGCCTGTTTTTACGTTTAGGCCCACGGTTTTTTACCCCCGATCACTCCCCACTTCTTGGCGATTCGGCTTTCATGTAAAAGACTACGGATGTCATGCGTTTGGGGCTGGACCCAAGTATTTCAGCCGATTATATGGGACGTTCTTTTGATAATAATTATAAAAAATCCCGAGCCTTGACAAAGCTTTGAATTTGTCGTGGGCCCGGGAAAAATTATCATAAACTTTAGATGAGGCTATGTTATAGTTGCCTCCAAAATCAGTTTTTCTGAAACCAGGTTTGTTCACCTGATCCAGTGCGCAATAGGTAGTTGCCTTTGATAAGACCGGAAACGTTTAATCGTTCTTTACGGCCTAGTATGCCTTCTTTTTTAAGGACTGGATTGCCCGTCGAGTCAAAAACACGTAAACCATTTTCGCCCTCCACTCCCTCAATAGTCAAGGTTTCCGATGCGGGGCTGGGATACACTCTTATTCCATCTACGGTCTTTGTCTCCAACTGGGCGGAAAGCGCCGTACTGGCGGTAGGTGATGTCTCCTTTTTCCAAGCAAAAGTTTCCCAACCATTATCTACGGGCCCTTTCGGTCGGATTATCGCGTTGTTTTCGGTCCATGGAGCCTGTAGCCATTTGCCCGTAAGCACGTTTTTCAAGGCTACAAGTCCGTTTCCTTTGGATTTCCATTCGAATTGTTCCCAATCGCCCTGAAAATCGCCCGCGGCCCTTACCGGTTTGTTGATGTCGCTTCCTTGAACTTGTACATATTTACCATTGGAATTGGCCTTAAGGGTAATCCCGCCTTTAGGGTGTTTTTCTACTTTGAATTTTTCCCAGCTTTGAACGGTCGAGCCTCTTGCAACCAATTGGCTGCCATCTTTTTCACCGGTTACAAATTTACCGTCGCCTTGCGTTTTTTTGAGGGAAATGTAACTGCCGATCGGAGCATCGGAACTGTCTTCCGCGGCGGTGCCGTCAACCAATTTATACACCCGTACCCAATCTACTTTCATGGTGTTTTTAGAATTGTCACGGAGGTTTTCCGGCTTAGGAAGTCCGATATTGGCAACACCTGCCGTGGCAAAAGGGAATACTTCTGTGTCAAAAATCATTCTTAATTCCTCGTCTAAAGGCACTCTTGGAACGATACGCATAACCTGCTTGCCATTGAAGTAAAAAAGAAGTTCATTAGGACTCTTCCACCAGAATCCATAGGTGTAAAAATTATCCCTTCCCCTGCCGGGCATTTTATATTCGGTTCCAAGTGGTTGCAATCCGGCATGTTTTCCGTAATAATGTGTATTAACATGATATTGATAAGGAAGATCGTCCTGTCGGTTTTCTTTGGATGGATTTCCAATATGCTCGATAACATCGATTTCAGAAAATTGGCCAACGCGGAACCAAAACGAAGAAGTCATAGACAAAGAGGAGGCCTTAAAGCGAGCCTCGTAATAATATCCGGGTTGGGCCTTGGTCTTGGAAACCGCCGCGGCAGCATCTACCCAAATATCCTTAAAAGGATCTTGAACGCTACTTGGTTCTTTTCTTAATGTAGAACGAAGGTTTAGGAAACCGTCACTTACGAAAGCATTCCCTTTTTTAAAATTGCTGGGGGCTCGGCCCTCCCAAAAAGGGTGGTAATCATACCACTTATTGGTGTCAATGGAGTTGCCGTTAAATTCATCGGATAATTGTTCAACCTTTTCCCATTTCTTCCCGTTTGTAGGAGATGGTAATTGCGCAGAAAGATTTGCGCTTACTAAAAAAATTAAAAATAGTAATACTTTTTTCATGTTGTAAGATTTAGAGTTACGTAAGTGTTTACGTACAAAATTGATTGTTGGATTTTGGGAATGACTAAAAGGGGTATTTCCTAAAGAAATATATGTTTTGTTTCCTGTACCGGAGGCTATCGCTCAGTCATAGCGGAAGCGATTTTAAAGAGTAGGGGAACATGATTTTCTTGATATGGGCGGCGGTTTACGAGCCATAAGGAATGCAGATATTCCGTTAACGGACTATGTTTGCCCTACAATCTTATAAGTAGGGCGAAGGTTTGAAAATCCTTTGAACAAAAGAGGGTGGAGTTTTCTTCTTAATGCGGTTTGGGATCGATGCTTGCTAGTTGCTAACGTCTTTCATTCGGTTTTCTATTTCGGTCGATTGGTCTTTTTACATGGGAATAAGAAATAATCGTAAAAATGGATCTACCATTTGAACCAGCGCTTGTTTTCTTATTAATGCGTATTCATGAAACGGTTGTTTTGTCCTCACGGCCATAGGGTTTCAAAATACTCACAAACAACGAGCATGTCTTCCGTGGCTTGCTTTTCGCTTTCTTTCATTGTACTTGTAAAGAAATCCCAATGCGCCTTCTTCCATTTTTGTAGGGCTTCATTGGTCGTTCCCATATCTAGGGCGGCGTAAGCTTCAGAGATTTGGTTAAAGGGAATGGTATCTACCTTTTTGGTTTCAATGATTGCCCTTGCGGTTCCGTCAAAATCGGTAATAATGTGTTTTGTGCCTACGGATGGCAAATTTGCCTTGGCTTCTTTGTACCAAGAATAGAGTCCTGAACCCGCTTGCTTTTTCCCTTGTACGACCAATTCGGCCAAACGATTGGCATCTTCTTCATTATCGTGAAAAAACCAAGACTCAGGTTGTTCCTCTTCCTTAAACTCCGGATAGGATGTGGTAAAACGCTCCCACATCTCTTGAACGGAAGGATTTATGGCAAGCTCTTGCTCCGCTTTTGTTTCGCCTTTACAGCTGCTTAATACGAGAAAGGTAATTAGGATGAGGTGTTTCATTGTATTCTGGATTTTGTTGGATTTTGCGGCTGTCTTGTTGGTTAAACGAAAAGTAATGTAAATATCTGTAACCTTCAAAGGGGTAATAGGGATTAGAAAGAACGGAGCCCCTGATAATTATCATATTTTTTGAGGAGGTTTCATTTTAACTTTAGGTAGTAATTTAAAAATCAAAGTTATGATCTCTCAAATTTTCTCATCGTTAGATTTCGACCTTAGAAGCGTAATAATTTTAGTACTTGGTTTCGTATTCATCGGTTTTGTGATAAGCTCGGTGCTTTTTGGGCAACATGACCATAAATGCTAGACGAAGCGGCATTTTATTATTTAGTAGAGGGTGTCTTTGGGTGTGATGCTCCCAATTGAATAGGTATGGGCCTTTTGGGGGTTAGGCCGTCAAGGGATTTTAAGTCCATATTCAGCTTTTGCTATATCAAGATCAACTTTTTTCAGTTGGTTTCGTGTAGGTGGCATCTTCAGGGCAAATTACTGGAAACACCTATAGTGTGTTCGCTTTGTTTTATCTAAAATATTGTAATACTGATAATTATCATATTTTAAAATAGGACTTCATATTAAATTTGAAGGAAATAAATAATCGACCTATGATCTCACAAAATTTACCTCTCGTCAATTACGGCAATGGCATTATCATGATTGCCGTTTTCGCCATAGTGTGCTTGGCCCTGGTAGTCACCGTTGTACTTTTTATGAATAGCGGCAAGAAAAAATAGTTGTATATCCTTGATTATCTGTATTTAAGTTATTTTTTATTGCGAATAAGTCATGGTTTGGACGTTTTTCTTAACATTTTTACAAATGTTAAAGCAATCTTAATTCATAAGGGTTGTTTTTACTGATTTTTGGTTATCTTTAATAAGAATCGGATTACAATCTAGCGAAGTGTATCTTTTGCCGGTATTGTAGTGCTTTTATGGCCACCAATCTTTGTACCACCTGAAACCAAACTTATGGACGCTATATGGATATATACCACTGTTGTAATCGTAATATTTAGTGTGTGGTTGTTGTTTGTAATTCTTATGTACAAAAAGTTGAACAAATAAGCCCGACCCTTAATCGTTGTGATGTTCGCTGTTTAAAATCACGATTTTATCGGGGTTCTTACTAAGATATGATTTGATAATACTCTCCGTTTCCAAGGTGTTGTTCTGCTGAACGAGAAAAGTTTCCAGTTCGTGTTCGGCACTTATGTGTTCTTGTCGGTCGACGAAGCCATACCCCATATACGTACTGTTTTTTACATATACAAAAGCCTGCTCGTTTGCGTTTCTTCCTTTTTCCCTTATGACAAAATCTTCTTTTTGCGCCCGAATGTGATGTAGGGCCCGATGTACTTTTTCGTTGTAATGGTCGGTGGCTTCTTCTTCACGGCAGATGCCGTCGCAAGATTCGATGCGGTAATGTGAGCAGCTCTTTACGTTTTCCTGCAGATGGCAATACTTGGGGCAGAGCCTAAAGCGCTTACAGATTTCTTCGATGAACAATCGGCAATCGGTAGGTCCGTAGAGGGTCAATACCGAGTTTGGGGCCATTTTCAGTTTGTTGAAGGCCAGGTGCATAATGCCGTTGCGGTCTTCATAACTGAATATGCCGTAGGGTTGAATCTTTCTTTTTTGGGCGCGGTTGAATTCGGGGTAGTGGTGCTTGATGGCATTCGATTCCATCAACAGGGCCACGAGCTCGCTTCCCGAGAGTTCAAAATCGATATCGGCCGTGGCCTGGCAGAGCTGTATTTCCTTGGTAGACTTGTCGTAAAAATGGCTTAACACCCTCTTCTTGATGTTAATGGCCTTTCCTACATAGATGATTTTCCCCTTCCCGTCCTTGAAATAATAAATGCCGGGCGCTGCAGGCAGTTTTTCAAAGGCTTCCCTAGGCAGGGAAGAGGGTAGGGTGGTTTCCTGTGAGCGGGCGTTGAGGTGGCTCTTGAACACTTCTTCGGCCCCATCTGCGCGCAATAATTTTTTAAAAAGTAGGGTTGTGGCATGGGCATCGCCGCGGGCACGATGCCTGTCGGTCAAGGGAATGCCCAATGAAGAACATAGCTTTCCTAGACTGTACGAATGGTATCCAGGCAAGAGCTTACGCGATAAACGGACGGTACAGAGCTTTTTCCTAATAAAGTCCCTTCCCAAGAGTTTTAATTCGTTCTTGATTACATTGTAGTCGAAGTTTACGCTATGGGCTACAAAAATGGTGTTTTCCGTAATTTTCAGAATGTCATCCACAATTTCGTCCAGTGTAGGTGCATCACGGACCATATCGCCATCGATTCCCGTCAGTCGCGTGATGAAATAGGGTATTTCACATTGCGGGTTTACCAAGGAGGTAAACTCCTCGACGATTTCGTAACCGTCAAATTTAAAAATGGATATTTCGGTAATCTTATTACCCTTTATGCCATTGCCGGTGGTTTCTATGTCTACGATGCTGTACAAATGCGAATGAGGTGGAATTATACCCTAAAATTAAGCAAACTAAGGTCGACATAACAAAGTTTAACGTTATGTCGACAAGTGGGATAAGGTCCTAAAACCGTGGATGCCTCGATGACCGGGCTTTTGAGTCGATCAAACATTGTATAAAGAGCAGGCCAGAACGGGCCTAGGCCTATTTTTACGAAAAACGATACACATGCCGATCATAGGACATCTTATTAAGGGATTTATTGAAGTAAGGGATAAGCTTTCAGGATCGAAAGACCCTATAGCGGAACAAAAAGTCGTGCTTGACGAACTTTTAAAAAAGGCGGAAAACACCTCTTTCGGGAAGCATTATAACTTTAAGGCGATTCTAGAATCGGAATGCCCTGTCGAAGCATTTGCCAAGTCCGTTCCCTATTTCGATTACAACCGGATCGATAAGGAATGGTGGCAAAAACTACATGATGGGGAAGCGGATGTGACCTGGCCGGGCAGGCCCGATTATTTTGCCTTGAGTTCGGGCACTACGGGAAAGACGAGCAAAAAAATTCCCGTAACCGATGCTATGATAGACGCCATCCGAAAAACCGGGTTGGAACAGGTCTTTGCCTTGAGCAATTTCGACTTGCCCCCCGATTTCTTTGAACTTGGTATCTTGATGCTGGGCAGTTCAACGGATCTGAATAAGGTGGAAGGTCATCAAGAAGGGGAGATAAGCGGCATCAGTGCCAGTAATATTCCCACTTGGTTTCGCGGGTATTATAAGCCGGGCGAGGAAATAGCTGAAATCGATGATTGGGACGAACGCGTGCAAAAAATAGCCGAGGAAGCACCCAATTGGGATATTGGGGCATTGAGCGGAATTCCGTCGTGGATCGAGCTGATGTTACAAAAGGTCATAGATTACCATAATCTGAACCACATTCACGAGATTTGGCCCAACCTTCAGGTATATACTTCGGGAGGAGTGGCTTTTGGCCCGTATAAAAAGAGTTTTAACGCACTCTTGGGGAAACCCATTACCGTAATAGATACCTATTTGGCTTCGGAGGGATTTATGGCATTTCAGGCCAGGCCTGAAACCGATGCAATGCAGCTCTCTACCGACTCAGGTATCTATTTTGAGTTTGTACCCTTTGAACCCGAATATATAAAACCAGACGGGTCGTTAAGGGATGATGCACCCGCCCTACAGCTTTCGGAAGTGGAAGAGGGGCAAGATTATGTGCTTCTTATCAGTACGGTTTCCGGGGCATGGCGTTACCTGATAGGGGATACCATAGCGTTCACCGATGTGGAAAGGGCGGAAATAAAGATCACAGGGCGGACCAAGTTCTTTTTGAATACCGTAGGTTCGCAACTTTCCGTAAATAAGTTGGATGATGGTGTACAAGGTTTGGAGGAAAAATTCGGGATCCGTATTCCCGAATATACCCTCTGTGCCAAACGGATAGAAGGGGAATTTTACCATTGTTGGTATTTAGGCACGGAAGATAAAACCGATGATCAAGAGTTGGCCCGTGCCTTGGATGCATCCCTTAAAAACGCCAATAAGAATTATAAAGTGGCCCGCTCAAAAGCGCTGAAGGGCGTGAAGGTCGTTTCGGTTCCGCCATCCGTATTCCATGACTGGAACGGCAAGAATAAAAAGAAGGGCGGACAAGTAAAGATGGAACGCGTTATGGGCGAAGAGAAGTTTGAAGAATGGGAAGCTTTTGTAAAATCGTAAGGCCCTGATTCGATTCGATATTAGGACCTTGGCCCGGAAGCTTCACGTTTTTTTACGATGGCCATTATTTCTTCGGGGGAAAGGTAGTAGCGGCGTATACGGGCTTTGTACTTTTCATCTATATCGGCATTTTCAAGAATGAACGTCTTGGTCTTTAGAATGTATTCGTGCATGCCATGGGCTACGGCAAAAGTGTCTGCAGCGCGTTCGGCTTCCTTGATATAGGCTCCTGAAAAATAATATTTGAGTCCGAACCAGATGAGGTTTAAGGTACTTCGTTCCCGATAATCCATCACGTGGCCCAGCTCATGGCCCAACCAGCCGATCATAATATCTTTTGGTACATCTTGGGTTAAAAACACTTGGTTTGAAATCTTTATGTGTTCACTGATCAGAATAACATAGGCCCGTTTTTTCCTTCCTTTGATGAGGCTGTTGAATTTCGGTTGGGCCCGCATGGTAGACTGTTTGACTTTCTTTACGATTTTAAAGGTAATAGGGGTGTCGGCCAGCTCGGGGTAATGGGAAAGGGCGATACCCGCCTCTTCCTTAATTGCGTCGGGAGCAAGGTGCTGTGCATGGAGTTGAACAAAGGCCATAAGGAATATACAGAGTTGAAAAGGATGCAAAATTGAAATACTATCGGTTTTAAATGACGGGTTAGCCTCAAGATATAAAACCCTTGAATATTTTGACCCCGTTTTTCTTAACCGGTCAATTATAATTCTAAAAACACACGCATTTTTGGCGGTAAAGGGGGATTTTTAGGTTTTAGGAGGGTACGTTGGTACCATTCGTTAAAACCATATACAGGCATGCATCTACAACGGACAAAAAGAAATATTTTTAGGGGGCTTCTCATGCTGCTGGCCTTTTTGGTGCTTGTGATTATCGGTGCCCAATGGATGGCCAAAGATGCCATAGCGGGTTTTTTGAAGAACGAATTGCCGTCCGGTATTCAATTGGATTATGAAGATATCGAGGTAAATGTGTTGACGGGTAGCGCCAAATTAAAAATGATAGCGTTAAAAGTGGGAACCCAAGATTCCCTACGGGACGGTACCGCCAAAATAAATGCCTTAGAGGTTGTCGGGCTGGGGTATTGGCAGTTTCTTGTCCATCAGAAAATCACCTTAAGGACTTTATACATTGAAAGGCCGATCCTGACCTATGGTTTGAAGGACAAGGAGAGTGATACGACCCGTAGGGGGAAGCATCCCTTAGGCAGCGTACAAGCGCTGGAGGTTGGTAGTATCAAGGTAGTGGACGGTGATGTTACACTCTATAAAGATCAAAGCGACAGTGTTGCCTTAAAGCTCGATTCGGTAAATATTGAAATCAGTGATGTGGCTACCGATGCGTCCCGTATCGTTACCAAGCTTCCGGTTACTTATTCCTCCCTTGGGTTTAGTGGGGCTTCCTTAATGGCCGACCTGGGCCCGTATGAAACTTTAGGGGTAAGTAAGGTCGAAATAAAGCATGGGGCGTTGGTCATCTCTGATTTGGCGCTAAAGTCGAAATATTCCAAAAAAGAATTGTCTTGGCATCTGCATAAGGAACATGACTTTATTGATTTAAAAATTCCCGAGCTCAGTTTTGAAAACATGGAATTGGGGTATAGTGAAAATAAATATAGGTTGCGTACTGGGATAGCGGTCATGAAGGGGCCTGACCTCGAACTGTATCGGGATAAGCTCTTGCCCGATGATACCGAACGGAAAAAATTATATAGCGAGGCGCTTCGTGAGCTCCCCATACAATTGGATATACCCAAGATAGAGATAAGCGGGGGGCATATTGCCTATAGTGAACGGGTCAATACGGAAACCGCTCCGGGGAAAATTAATTTCGCCGAAGTGAGTGCCCAAATCCTCCATGTGCAGAACATTCCGGGCAAGAAGGTGAAAACAAGTGTGGAGGCCAAGGCCTTATTAATGAACGAAGCGCCTATTACCCTCAACTGGTCTTTTGATACCCAGAAGAAATCGGATGCCTTTTTGGCTTCCGGAACGGTAAAGGGGTTTAACCCGAAGAACCTGAATCCCTTTTTGGAATCCAATCTACGGGTGAGGGCCCGGGGCGACATTCAAGAACTGTATTTTACGGTGAGTGGGGACGCCGTATCTTCCTTAGGGGATATGAAGATGAAATATGAGGATTTTGAGTTTTCCGTTTTAAAAAAGGACCGCTTGCGCATCAATAAATTATTGACGGCCATAGGAAAGGTTTTTGTAAACGATGGGTCGAACACCGATGAAAACGGATATCGTTACGGTGGCATAGAGGCCCAAAGAGATCCTACCAAGTCCTTTTTTAATTACCTATGGTTAAATGTGAGCGATGGGCTGACTTCCACCATTATCGGCAACGGAAAGAACGAAAGGAGAAAAAAATAATTTTTTTGGGCTAAGGAGGCACACGGTAAAGTCATAGTTTAAAGGTATCATAAACTAAAACACGGAAAAATGGGAGTTATATCAAAAGACAA
Organism: Zobellia galactanivorans; assembly: GCF_000973105.1. NCBI lineage: Bacteria > Pseudomonadati > Bacteroidota > Flavobacteriia > Flavobacteriales > Flavobacteriaceae > Zobellia > Zobellia galactanivorans. The sequence continues at coordinate 3,064,665 of NC_015844.1, forward strand.
AAAGAAAATCACCTTATATTATAATTCGGAGAATTCAATAGGTAAGCAGACCTATGCCTACGTTGAATCCGCGGATGAAGATATATTGGCGATAGACATATCAAAAACAAAGGTGACCGGTACCCAATGGGCGGAGATTGCCCATAGTATGAACCGGCCCGTAGGAAGTCTTGTAAACCAAGACCACCCTGATTTTAAGGAAAAATACGGTGACCAAAAGGTAGACCTCAACGAACATGATTGGTTGCGGGTATTGGAAAAGTCGCCATCTACCTTGGCGTATCCCGTCGTTATAAAGGGCGACCGCTTTATTCCGATAAAAAACCCATCGGATTTTGTGAAGTTCTTAGACGATGATAGTGCAGGAATAGATAAACCCTACTCATAACCGTTTAGGTCAAAAACAGAATTTTTTGCGCCAAACTATGAAGGGGAACCTGCTTAACTTTAGGTATAGTTTAAAAGAAGTAGAATCTTAAAAATAAAGAAAATGAACCAAGAACAATTAGAAGGTAAGTGGAAGCAAGTAAAAGGAAAAATTAAACAGAAATATGGAAATTTGACCGATGACGATGTCACCTATTCAGAAGGTAAATTCGACGAAATGTTGGGTAGGGTACAAGAAAAGATCGGAAAGGGCAAAGAAGAATTGAAAGAGGAAATTGCCAGTTGGTAACACAAGTCAATACCAATCGAAATAAGAAGGCCTGGGCATTTAAGTCCGGGCCTTTTTTTTATTCCCTATGGTAGTTTTTATCGGGTATGGCCGTGAAAAATGCGCCCGTTTCGGTATCTGCCGACGGTCCATAGGCCATAAGGAAGGTGCCTTTAATAGCATCGTTCGTTTCAATAATGTAGAGAATGGAGAGGTCTTCGGGGTCGCTCATGCCCTCATATCTGATTTCCTTGACGATGGTTATCTCTTGAGGGGTATAACCCTTGTGTGTTTCAAGATCGACCAAGGTACCGGCTTCATAGCGGAATCGGCGGGTGTATCCTTTTTTTTCATAAGCGTTCATGGCGTCCATTTCATGCTTGGCGTATTCACTGTCCATAATGTTAGGTATTAAGGTGAAACAAAAAGAGGATGGCCGCATAACCATCCTCTACAAGTAAAAGTTTATATCGTGATCGGTTCTATATCTTCTTGCGGCCCATAATCAAACTGATTATGAAAAGTACTATAAAGATAAAGAATAAAATCTTGGCAATACTAGCAGCTCCGGCGGCAATTCCCCCAAATCCGAAAATTCCTGCGATTATGGCTAATATGATAAATATAACGGTCCAACGTAACATAGTTTTTGGTTTTAAGATTACTGTTCATTTGTCATCGGCAAGGGTTGTCTTGCTCCATGTTTTACAAATGTCCCAAAAGGTGTGTATACCGCTTAGCTGAATTAGATATAAAAATAACCGTATGCCTTAATTAACAGGGAGTATAGGAAGGGGTTACCATCTATTCTAGAAATAATTCCAGAGGGCCACGGCTCCATTATACGAGATGATGATGGAGAAGAACAGTGCCGCTGTGAGTCCAATATTAAGCAATGCGGTCGCCTTGTGTTCCTTCATGAGTTTTTTGTTGTTGCACAACAGTATGATGCCAAGGATCACGAGGGGAAGCACAAATACGTTGAAGACCTGTGAAACAATCTGCATCTGGATCGGGTTGGCCCCGAATACGGGTACGATCAAGGCGAATAAACAGGCAATGGCGGTAATGATCTTAAATTGTTTTGAGGTCGTGTCCAATTCTCCCGATTGGTAATCGGCAAGTAGAATAGGGGCAATGAGCAAACAGGGGAAAATAGAAGATAGCCCCGCACTTAATGTACCAAAAAAGAAAAGGGTCAATGCAAATTTGCCCGCCACCGGCTCAAGGGTGTTTACCATGTCGAGCACCTTGGTCACGGGTTGTCCTTGATGAAAAAGGGCTCCACAGGCAACGGCCATGACCGAAGCACTGATGATAAAGACCAAAGAGGCCGCTATAATGGAATCTCTCTTTTGTTGTTTTAGGTTCTTGATGGTCCATCCCTTTCCTTTAACGAACAAGGGGCGTGATAAAAACGTTGCCGCGGCCATGGTGGTTCCAACAAAGGCAGCGACCATCATTCCTCCTCCCTCGACCTTTGGAACGGTCGGTATAAGTCCTTTGGCCACTTCTATGGGAAGGGGGTATACCATGAATAGGGACACTAAAAATGAGAGTCCCATTATAGTAACGAAAATCACCAGTATCTTTTCGAAAAAGGTATACTTACCGATAAGCAGAAAATAGTACATGACAATAATGACCACAACGGCAATGGTGAGGACCAATTCATATTGATAAGCCGCCAGGGCTGGAAAATAGATGAGGAATATCTCAAAGATGATATTGGCCGAGATACCAAGAATGCCCATAAGCGAGTTCCATTGGCCGAAAGAAACCCCCAAAATAATCAGTATGGCAATGGGTTTGCCCCATTTTAGGTGTTTTTTAAACGCATAGAGGGCGGTTTCGCCTGTTACCAAAGCATAATTGCCATAGGCGAACATGAGCATGCCCGAAAAAACGCAGCTTAGGACCAAGACCCATAATAGCTGCATACCATAGGTACTTCCCGCAACGATCATAGAGGTGACGCTTCCCGTGCCAATAGTGTATCCGATGGCAAAGATACCAGGGCCAAAGGCCAGTACCATAGCAAGAATCTTTTTTAGCAAGCCCGGTTTCTCTTCAAGCATTGTTTCAAATATTTTAAAAGTTTGTTTATGGCTATTGCCCAATAGCGGCCACCGGTTTACACTTCTCCGGATAGAATTTTGTTGAAATCGTACGATTCGGGGTCGGGAAGATAGGCCTTGGCCGCTTCGTAGTCGCTCTCTTCGATATAGTGCATGTTCTGAAAGAAGAGCCTCGCAAATTCAGAGTCTACCTCCACTAGCCGGGGGGCTATTTTGCCGTCTTCACCTTGTAGGTCTTCCAAAAACAGGGGAGTGACCTCGCCACGGGAGTTCGCCGTAACGATACAGCCGCTAAGGCCTTGGTCAAATAGCTTTTTAACGCCAATTCCCAAGAGCGTACAGAGCGTAAGGTCAAAACCTATGGGTCTGCAACAGCGGAGTTCATAGCCAAGCTCTACGGGCCTACTTTTTATATGGATGCCCAGTTCCTTCAATTTTACCTGAACGAGCATATTAAAGATGTGTGACTTGCTCACGTTGCCCAATTCAGGATGGCCGTGGTCGTCATAGGTGAAGTTGATACCACAATGATCGAGCTCACTGTCGGGCATGATGTGGAAGACCCCTTCACTTACCAGGGCAACACCGTAGTTGATGTTTTTTATCTTTCGTTTTACAATAGACGATATGATCAAGCGTACCACCTTGTCAAAAGTAATGGGGGTCTGGTTGAACATTTCGGGGATGACCATCATCGGAAAATGGCAACTGGCAGCGATACCGAAGGCCAAATGGCCCGCCGAGCGCCCCATGGTAGACATTACGAACCAGTTTTGGCTCGTACGTGCATCTTCGTATGTGGTATTACCGATACGTACTCCTTCGTCTTTGGCCGAATGAAATCCAAAAGTTGGGTTTCGGTCGGGCAAGGGCAAATCGTTATCTATGGTTTTGGGCACATGTATGTTCGAGATCGATATGTTCTCTTTTAACAGGTACCCTGTAATTCTGTTGGCCGTAGAGGCGGTGTCGTCACCGCCAATACTGACCAACAGTTTTACATTGTTATCGGAAAAAAGTTTCGTATTTATCTTTTCGTCGCTCGGTTTGAACCTACTCATGATCAAAGTAGATCCGCCACGACTAAAAATACGATCGGCATGTGCAAAATCGAATTCCTTGATTTGCGGTTCTTCGGAAAAAATACCTTTAAAACCTTCGTGAAGGCCAAGTACGCGGTAGCCATCTTTGAGAAAAATTTTAGCTACGGTGCTTATAACGGCATTGATGCCCGGTGCGGGACCTCCGCCACAAATGATCAGTATCGACTTTTTAGAAGCCATCTTTTTTATTTTAAAAAATTACCGCGCTACCCTTCCGGAAGCGTCGCCACCCATTAATTTCTCTACTTCGCTTACCGTAACCAAATTGGCATCACCTTTAATGGTGTGCTTTAAACAAGATGCGGCCACGGCAAAATCGAGGGCATTTTGGTCGTCTTCGGGGTATTGCAAAAGACCGTATATCAATCCACCCATAAAAGAATCGCCACCACCTACGCGGTCTACGATATCGGTAATCTGATACTGTCGGGTCTCGTACATTTTTTTACCATCGTAAAGTACACCGGCCCATGTGTTGTGCGATGCGGATATGGAGCCCCTTAAAGTGGTTATCACTTTTTTGGCTTTCGGGAACTTTTTCATCATTTGTTTACAGACCGATAGAAAAGCCTCGGCCTTTACCTCACTGCCTTGTTTGTGCACGTCAAGTCCTTCAGGATGGATCCCGAAATGTTTTTCGGCATCTTCCTCGTTGCCCAAGATAATGTCGCAGTAGGAGGTAAGCTCGGTCATTATGGCCTCGCGGTCACCACCATAGTTCCAGAGCTTGGCCCTGTAGTTCAGGTCGGTGGAAATGGTAATGCCCATATCGCTGGCCACTTTTACGGCCTCCAAACAAACATCGGCGGCACTCTGTGAAATGGCAGGGGTAATGCCCGTCCAATGGAACCATCCGGCTCCTTCAAAGACTTTTTTCCAGTCGATCATTCCTGGTTCAATTTCGGAAATGGCCGAATGGGCACGGTCGTAGACTACCTTGCTTCCTCGGCTTACGGCACCGGTTTCCAAAAAATAGATTCCGAGACGGTCGCCACCAAAAATAATGTTTTGGGTGTTGACGCCCCTTTTTCGCATTTCCATCAAGGCGCATTCACCGATGTCGTTTTTGGGCAAACGGGTAACAAAATCTACCGGAACCCCGTAATTGGCGAGTGATACCGCGACATTGGATTCGCCACCACCGTAAACAACGTCAAAGCTGTTGGCCTGTGAGAAGCGTAAGAATCCTGGAGGTGCTAAACGGAGCATGATCTCTCCGAAGGTTACTACTTTTTTCATTTTAAATCGTGTTACTATATTACTGTTTTTAAGTGCTATTTTAGATATAAGCGGTTAGATTCCTAAAGCTTGCCCACCCCCAATTTGTATGGTTTCGGCGGTAATGAATTTTGCATCGCTGCTTGCTAGGAAAGATACTACACCGGCTACATCTTCGGGTTGACCTAATCTGCCCAGCATAATGCTGTTGGCCCATGAAGCAAAAACTTCGGGCTTGGTAGCTTTGATCTGTGCGTGAAATGGGGTGTCTATGGTACCTGGGGATACTGCATTTACCCGAATCCCATATTCGGCCAAATCTTTAGCCAATGCTTTGGTAATAGTGTTAACACCCGCTTTCGAGGTTCCGTAGATTCCCGCTCCAGGTCCACCAGCGGTCCAAGCTGCATTTGAAGTATAATTTATGATAGAAGCGCCTTCTCCTTTTTTTAGATAAGGAATAGCCGCCCGTGAGGCAAAAAAGGTAGAATCTAGATTCAGTGCCATTACCGATCGGTAAAACTCCGTAGTCATTTCCTCAAATCTTGATCGACCTCCTAGACCTCCGGCATTGTTTACAAGGGTATCTATTTTCCCGTATTTCTCGCCAATTGCCTTAATATTCTTGGTGACGGCTTCCTCATTGGTAACATCAAAACTATAATATTCAGCTTCAATACCTTCTGAAGTAAGTTCCTTTACCCTTTCTGCGCCGGCTTCATCGTCTATACCATTTAAAATAACGGTATACCCATCTTGCCCTAATCTTTTTGCTACGGCAAAACCTATTCCACCTGTTGCTCCTGTTATTACTGCTACTTTTCTTTTCATTTGTATGTTAGTTACTGTTAATGATTTTTTTTTTGATTAAACTGACTCAAGTTCTACGGGGCGTATCCGCTTTATCAATCCATAGATCGATAGTACCGCTAGGGGAGCCAGTACGGCAATTACAATAAATGCGGGAGTATATGATACTGATGCTATCATTGGAATCAAAGAGTTCATAATGATGACCGAGACAGCTGCCACGGTACCGGCCAAACCGGCCAAGGTGCCCACGGAGGGTCCGCGGAACAGGTCGCTTGAAATGGTCTGGATATTACCAATGGCAAACTGAAATCCGAAGAGTACGACAGCCACGATATAGATAAAGGTCATCGGATTCTTTTCGGTTACCAGGAATATGATGCCCAACAAGCCTAAGAAAATCAATGCGCCCCCAATGGTTATGGTAATCTTTCTCGCGGCATCCACCGTTTTGGTTTCCATTAATTTACCGCTGTACCAGCCGCCGACAATACTTCCTGCCATACCGCCCAAATACGAGATCCAAATAGTAGATCCTATTTCTTCGATACTGAAACCGAACTTCGAGTTGAGGTAGAGTGGCATCCATCCTACAAAGAGCCACCATATCGGTTCGATGAAAAAACGGGACATGAGTACGCCCCAAGATTCCTTATAACTCAATATTTTAAGTACCGAAAGTCCTTTTTCCTTCTTCTCTGGCGAACTAAAGGCAATTTGATCGGCAAGGATGATCTTTTGTTCTTCTTCGGTGATCCAAGGGTGGTTTTCAGGCTTGGCCTTGTTGATAACCAACCAAGGAATGACCCAAAGCAAGCCGATGGCACCGATGATGATAAAGGTGGTGCGCCAGCCGAAATGCCCGTATAGATAGGCGATAAGTACCGGGGCGATAACACTTCCTAGTGAAGCTCCCGCGTTAAAAATACCTTGTGCAATGGCCCGCTGTTTAACGGGGAACCATTCACCGTTGCTCTTTACCGCTCCTGGCCAGTTTCCGGCTTCTCCCAAGCCCAACATGGCCCTGAAGAGCGTTAATGAAACCAAACCTCTGGCGAAAGCATGGAAAATTGATGCTACGGACCACACAACTATGGAGACCACAAAACCCATACGGGTGCCGATGATATCATAGAGCTTGCCCGATAAAAACTTACCGGCGGCATAGGTGATCATAAAAACATTGAGCATTATGGCGTAGTCGGACTCGTCCATACCCAAATCTTTACCCATTTCAGGCCACATAACACCAAAAGCGGTACGGTCTATATAGTTAATGACCGTTGCCAAACAAATTAGGGCGATAACCCACCATCTTAAACCTTTGACTTTCATCTTCGTTCTTTTAAATTATTCATTGTATTTAGGCAGACGAATAGCAGGCCTAGTCCTTTGGGGATAGGCAATAAGCAATTCAGGATACCTGTATTTAAGGGACTTAAATACGTATTATGTAAATAGGATATGGCATGGGCGGCTTAGCCGTCTACCTTCATAGGATAAGTTGTTTTTTAGTATTATTAGTCTTCCCTTCAGTATTTGAGATCAGGATAAATCGTGCACTTTTATCCTTTTCCAATTTTAATTTTACGGTCTTTGCCATAGATGTAATCGTACAATTTGCTAAAGTGCAATTTCATCTTTTCCTTGGCGAGTTGTGGGTTTTGGTCCTTAATGGCCATATAGATGTCTTCATGCTTTTTTACCTCTGCCAAGGCTACATCGCCATCACAAACGCGATCTTGGTCATAGGCCACGATAATCTCGGGGGTAATCAATAGCATGAGGGTGTTCATGGTGCTGTTCTTGCTTGCCGAAGCGATCGCCAAATGAAAGAGTAAATCTTCTTCAAGGCAATCATCACCGGCTATCATTTTTGTTTTGTAGGCATTAAAGGCCTGTTTAAGGCGTTCTAAGTCTTCCTCGGTTCTTCTGAGGGCCGCTAATTTTACGGTTTTGAGTTCAAGTAAAATACGGGTTTCGACCAGTGATTTAAAATCTTGCTCTTCCAAGCTAAGAATATCGTCGATCATACCGTTCATGGCAATTTGGCCAATATTGGCGATGAAAGTCCCGCTTTGGGGTTTAGAATTCAATATGCCGTAGAATTCCAATTTTTGAATGGCTTCGCGAACGTTACTTCTGCTAACACCGAACTTTTCTGAGAGTACCCGCTCGGCAGGTAGTTTATCCCCAGGTTCAAGGTTTTTGTAATTGATAAGATCACGAATCTTGGCGATGATCCCATTTTGGATATCCCTATTTTCGTGTTTGGTCAATATTTCTAGTTTCATAGCGTAAGCGGTTCAAAATTGGTTAACCAGATTGGTTTGTTAAAATTATAAAAAAATAACCTACTAAAAAAGTATTTTTTGTTTTATAAAAATCAGCTTTCATGGGGCATTGAAGCGATTTTTAGAATTCTACCGACCCGTGGTGAGCGGGTCGGCAAAATTACTGCCAATCTAACTCAAAACAACATAATTTTAATTCTTATTTTATATAGTAGGTACTTCGTTTTTATAGAAAAACCAACTAGTGTATAACTTCTAAATCGTAAAATTTCACCTTGGCGTAACTCCCTTCATCCTTACTTTGAAAGTAGTTTCCTGCCTTGAAGTAATTTTCGAAGATTCCCCACCTTTTGATATTGACATCATCATAGACCGCATATTCCGTATTGTTCATAATGACTACCAATTTCCCTTTGGAAACCTTGACCTCAAGTTTGAACTTTTTAAATCCGACATAGTCGGGGAAGGTATATCCCTCATCATCGCCCCAAGCTTCTTCGTGTAAAATTTCTTGATCCGAAGCGCTTTTGTTCTTCAGTACCTTAGTCTTTACCCGTACATAGCCTTTGTCCCAATATATTTTTAATATGGGCGGGGCATTGTTGTCTTTTGCCCCAATGAGCTCTTTTTGCTCGTTGGTCAATCGGCCATGGATTTGCATGATTATGGTTCGATGGTACTTGCCATCGGAATCTTTGGTGATTTCGTCTACCGCCAAAGTTCCCTTCATCCTTCCTCCTTGTTCAAATGTCCAATTCACATTGTTGTCACCGGGTACCATTTGCTCGCGTAGCTCGCTTCTTGAATACTTGGTGTTGGCCGTAGTTGAATTCGGAAAAGCATAAAATACCAATGAACCATCGGTGGAATCATTATAGAAATAGGGACGTACGACTTCATTCGTAGCGTATTCCAAAATTTCGGGAGGCTCAACTTCTGTTGGTTTTCCAACAGGAAGGGTAAGCTTCCAATGACTCAGGTCTATTTTGGGTAACTTATATTTCTTGATGTCGACACTCTCGGTTTCCGGAGTGTCTGAATTCGCATAGGGCCCATCTTGATGATTTGCCGCAACTGCCAAGTCATTACTGTCTTGGCAGTTTCCGGCAGAAACCAAAACTAAACTCAAATAACAAGCTCTAAAAAAGTTGCTTAAAAACTGCATTTTTTTATTTAAGGTTGTTCTTCTACTGGAGCAATGGCAACATTATCCAAGTAGGAATCTTTTGCGTTACCGTCGTGGTCGAACAATATGCTTATTTCACCATTGGCACCTGTTTCGAAGGCTACCGTAAGCGTGTTAAAGTTGCCTTTGCCTTCATTTACGGTTCCTGATTCTTGTGCCAATAAGGTAGCATCGGCAAACTCGCTGAAATTACTCAGTTGTCCATCGATAACACTTGCCCGTACACTGTCTCCGTCAGCTTGCAATGCATATCTGGCGGTCAAGACATATTTGGTGTTCGGGGAAACTTTAACGGCTTGATAGGTGACACGGTTGTTATCGCTTCCGGAGGGGTATTTGGCACCTCTTGTATCGGCTTCCCCGTCACTGGTAGTTTGGTGAATGGTCGCCCCTTCAATTCTCCAACAATCCCTACTGTCAAGACAACTGTCATCGACACCGTCATCAAAAGCGGCCCCGCCAATTACCGGTGTTATCGCTAGTGGAATTTCAGGTTCAACTACTTCAACGGTTTGTGATACCGTACTTGATACGCCTAATTTATCGGTAGCGGTCAAGGTAACCGTGTAGGTTCCTTCATCTGGGTAGGTATTGCTGCCATCTACATCTGTAGACGTATTACCGTCGCCAAAATCCCATTCATAATCAGTAGCACTACTGGAGTTGTTACCAAAGGTAAACGTCAGGAAGTCATCGGTCGGCGATATTGAAAAGCTTGCCGATGGAGGGGTCAGGTCAGCCTTTGAATTTGCTTCGGGCAGTTCGTACTCGAAGGTGTCTTCACAAGCAATACCGGATAGGATTACGACAAGCGATAGAAATCCGTAGTACTTGTTTTTCAATATTTCGATATTTAAAATATGTTTCATTTTTTACAGTTTTTATGGTAAACCAAGTGATTAGTATCCCGGATTTTGACTCATTGATCCGTTGCTCAGGTTAATCTCGTTTTGCGGAATAGGCAGTAACAAGTCGGTTGAAGAATACCCAAGGTTATTCGCTGAGGAGAAGGCGGAAAAAACGGATTCCGCTTGACCAAATCGAACCAAATCGAAGAAACGATGATTCTCGAAGGCCAATTCGACCCTTCTTTCCAACAACAAATCTTCTTTTGTAACTTCGGTAACTGGGTCGGTAAGCCCCGCCCTGTCGCGTACAGCCTGAAACGAGGTCAAAGCTTTTGAAGCGGTAGTGCTGGCGCTACCGGCCATAATAGCTTCTACATGGAGAAGAAGTACATCGGCGTATCGGATTACGATCCAATCGTTGCCAGCAAGTGTTGGGTCGCTATCAAAGCTTTTCCCATTCGATCCGCCATCTTCGCCGTTCGGAAGGTATTTGGTTACCTGATACTGACCTACCTGCGAAGGGTCAGGCCTATATGAGACCGCGGTCCTATCACCCCCAAATTCATCTAATACGGCAACGGCTTCACTGGTTACATAGTTCACCCCAGAAGTTCTACCTACACCGTTCAACCATTCGGCTGAAAAGTTTTGACTGTCTGAACTTAGGTTTGGAAGGTAGCCTATCGAGAAGATAACTTCATTGTTTTCTTCGTTGTAAAATACGTCTTCAAAGTCGGGTTCTAGGGAATAGCCTGAAGCCATTACACTTTCCAATAGGGTTTGGGCTTCTGAATAGTTTTCTCCCAAGGTCAAATATACTTTTGCCAAAAGGGTCTGTGCAGCAGCTTTGGAGGCTCTTGTGCGGTAGGTGTTGTCTAGCCCATCAACTGCAGTGGACAAGTCACTCTTTATAAAGTCATATATAGAAGATGCCGCAACCCGGGCAAATTGAATATCGGTTTCCAAAGGTCCGACTACCCTATCTATCAAAGGAACATCACCATAGAGGCGCACCAAATTGAAATAGGCATAGGCTCTAACGAATTTAGCTTCGGCTTCATATGATGCTTTAGTCGCTGCATTTTCTATTACATCAAGATTGTCCAATACTACATTGGCCCTATAGATAATGTTGTAATAGCTCTCGTAATAATTGGCAATAATACCGTTGTTCGGTGTTATGTTATAACTTTCGAATTGTGCTGCTTCACCCTCGCTACTTTTGGTACGGGTATTATCGCTCCGCATTTCGGTGATGTAGAATTCGTATTGAATACCATGTCTGTCATCGGGATCCGTCGAATTTACTCCTTGAATACCGTCATACATATTGATCAAAGCGGTTTCTAATTCTTCTTCTGTAGAGAAGTAGGTTTCCGAAGATACTCCTGATGTTGGTGCGGGAGACAAGAAGTCCTTTTCGCAGGCCGTAAAGGATACGACTACCGCCAGAAGCATCGTTATTAGTTTGAATTGTTTCATAATATATCGTGAATTTTGTTTATACTGTTCTGATTAAAAATCAAGGTTAAGTCCTATAGAAATCGTTCTATATATAGGGGAACCTGCTCTTTGGTAACCGTAAGCTGTAGGACTTGTTCTGTCTACGGATTCAGGATTGAAACCTGTATAGTCATCTGCCGTCTTGTACATAAGGTTTTGGCCACTAGCATATATTCTTAAACCAGACACACCATAATCACTCAAAACGTCTTTTGGGAAATTGTATCCAATATTTACGTTTCTCAGTGCTACGTACGAAGCGTCTTGAATAATATCATCAGTAAAGATTTTTTCTTTGATAAATTCTTGGTTAGGCGTTGTTTCAGGATTGAAATCTTGAGAAGAATTGAAATGGTTGAACAGGTATTGGTCTCCCATGTTCCTGATTTCGGCCCCATGTGAACCTTGGAACATAAAACTAAAATCGAACTTGCCAAGATTAAACTCGTTGGTGAAACTCCAGACTAATTCTGGATATGGGTCTCCTAAAGCAGCTTTGTCTTCATCATCAATAATACCATCGCCGTTTAAATCCTTTACGTAAACATCTTGGGCTTCGCCACCAACAGGGTGGAAAGCATCGTTCAAGTATTCAAGCGGAATGTCTTTGTCGACGACCCAACCGTAGAATGTGGAAATCGGTTGTCCTTCAAGGTTGATCCACTCTGCTGCCCTTTTAGAGTCTACATTTGTAATTTGACCGTTGGAGTCGGCGAAGTCTACTAAAGTATTCTTGTTCGTTGAAGCTATGATGGTAGAGGCCCACCTGAAGTTTTCTGTAACAATGTTCTTTGTTCTCAGTTCAATTTCATAACCTTCGTTTTTGACTTCACCTAAATTAACAAGGGCACTGTTAAAACCTGTAGTCACTGAAATCGGATTGTTCAATAATAGTTGGTCACTGGTTCGTTGGTAATAATCAACGGAGCCCGATACCCTATTGTTAAAAAAGCCGAAATCCAAACCAGGGTTGAATTCTCTCAAACGCTCCCATTGCAGTCCCGCGTTGGCTATGTTCAGAGGGTTGAAGCCCGCTTGTAATGAACCGTCTACGGAATAGGTCGTTGAGCCTAAAAGGGCCAAGTATGGGTAGTTGTCTACCAAGATATTACCTGTGCTCAAAGAACTCGTACTACTACTGGTATCGGGATCAACACTACCTACGTTGAGCAAATCGTTTCCTGTTAGACCGTAACTGGCCCTTAATTTAAAAGTGCTTACGATATCACTATCCTGTAAGAAGTTTTCTTTGGCAAGGTTCCAACCAACAGAGGCGGCAGTAAAATTACCGTATTTGAAGTCTTGACCGAAGATAGAGCTACCGTCCCTTCTAAAGCTAAATGAAGCTAGGTATTTATCGTCATAAGCATAGTTCAGTCTGGAAACGTATGATAGGCCGTTCTTTTCCCATTCAAAGGCATCTGCGTTTGAAATGGTCGTGGCGTTGGTGATTTGCTTAACGGCATCGGAAGTATAACCAGTTCCGCTAATTTGTGAATAAAACGATTTTTTCGTTTCAGCGGTTACACCTAAAATTACACTTAGATCATGTTTACCGAAACTCTTGTTATAGGATAGAAAGTTGTCGGTAATAAGGTAGATTTCCTTTTGTGAATATTCATCCATTGAGGCGCCTGCGGCACCGTTTCTACTGGATAGGGTACCTTGCCATCTTGTTCTTTTGGTGTCTTGATACGAACCGGAAAGGGTAGATCGGAAACTTAAACCGTCAATAATGTTGTAATTACCGTAAACGCTACCGAACATTTTGAATTTTTTGTCGTAACGTTCGCGCTCCAATACTTTGGCCGCAGGGTTGGCATTCGAGGTGTTACTGATACTTACCCCACCAGAATCTGCAGGGGCACCGGCGTCGAGGTCGTAGCCGTCAAAATGATATTGTTGTGCGTAATCACCGACTTGCACATCGGCCCACGCCCCATTATCTTGAACCCTATTTACAAATTGAATAGTGTTTTCATCATGGTAAAGTGGTAGCCAATTGGTCTGTCTTAATATATCGTGGGTACTTCCATCAAACCTTCTTCTGTTTGTGTAAGAAGGGGTGAAGTTCACACCAAAGGAAAACTTATCGTTTATTTTGGTATCTACTTTAAGTCTTAATCCGTATTTTTTGAAATCATCGGTAATTAAGACACCTTCGTCATGTGAGTAGTTAAGGGCGGTGCTATACTTGGTTTTTTCACTTCCACCGCGAGCCGATAGGGAATGACTGGTAATGGTACCACCGTCAAAAATGACATCTTGCCAAGAACGGTCAACACCTATGAGTTGTTTGTATTTTGTCCTGTCGGATAATGACCCGGTGGCGGCCAATTGGGCTTGTGCAGTTTCTTCTATTGAAAAGGTATACGCTTCACTATGTCTAGCTTCTTTAAAACCAGTATAGGTACTATAGTTGATACGGGTCTTACCTTCAACACCACCTTTTGTGGTTATCATGATAATACCGTTGGCACCTTTTGAACCGTAAATGGCAGATGATGCTGCATCCTTTAAAATCTCGAAAGACTCTACATCGTTCATGTTCAATGAACCTAGGAAGTCTGAACTTACAATTACACCATCGACAACGACCAATGGGGTAGAGTCACCGGCCATAGAGCCTACACCCCTGATATTTATGGTAGGAGCGGCTCCTGCTTCTCCGTCGGTGGCTTGTATGTTTACCCCCGATACCTGCCCGACCAAGGCATCATCGACACGAGCTACTGCTATTTGATCGAGGTTTTCGTTGACTACTTTTGAGATCGAACCGGTCAAATGTGATTTCTTTTGGGTTCCCCCGTAACCTATAACCACCACCTCGTCTAATTGTTTGGCGTCTTCGGCCATGGTTATATTTAACTCGGTCTGGCCCGTTATGGGTATGGTTTGTGTAACATAGCCGATGTATGAAAATTGAAGAATATCGCCTTCTGAAACGTTTATTTGAAATAATCCGTCAAAATCTGTTGAGGTGCCTTTGGTTGTATTGGCGATTATGACGTTAACTCCCGGTATTGGAACATTGTCCGCATCGGAAACCGTGCCTGACAGTGTGTAACCGTCTTGGGCAAATAGCGATATATTGAGACACAATAATGCTATTAGTGTGAGTTGAGTTTTTAAATTCATTTGTAATAATGTTAAGTTAGTAATGTTCATCGGTTAAGGTCCGATACCTAAATGAGATTGTATAGAATCGCATTTGTTCTTCAACTTACTAGTGCACGTTACTCATTAATGTCCCTGAATTTTGTACTTTTGTAATGAGCGTGTATAGTAAAGTGTACATGTTCTTAGTATTACTTCCCTTCAGAATGAAGTAAATTTTTTTAAAAGGATGGGCGTGCACCCATCCTTTTTTTATTGAAAATATCCTATGGTATCATTAGTATTTTTCTTTTATTAGTATTAGCTTTTCTACAAGTTTTAATTGGTTTTCCATATTGGTTAACCAATTTGGTTTACCAAATATAACTTAATAGTTTGTTAAAAAAAAATTAATGTCAAATTTTATGATGTTAATTTTAGGTATCTAATACTTAAAGGAGCACTAAGTTGCCATATTGGTAATTTGAGGCCGTTCTAGCTTATGAAAAGGCGAGTCCGCCATTGATGTCGATATTGGCCCCGGTAATAAAAGTAGTTTCGTCGGAAGCAAGACAAGCTACGGTATTGGCTATCTCTTCAGCCGTACCTTCCCTGCGCAATGGGGTGGCTCCCGCTACCTTTTTACGTACATCGCCCGTAGTGAAAGTGTCGTGAAAGGTCGTGGCGATCATTCCTGGGCAAAGGGCGTTGACGCGAATATTCTTGGGGCCTACTTCTTTGGCCAGACCTCGTGTAAAGGTCATAACGGCGCCTTTTGAAGTGGCATAGGCCAAAGAACCGCCGCCACCGCCATCACGGCCTGCTTGCGATGCAATGTTTATGATCGAGGCACCAGACTTCATATGGGGCAATATGGCTTGTGAGACCAGAAAGGTGGAGTTGAGGTTCAAGGCAATGACCTTATTAAAGAAAGCCTCGTCCATTTCGGCAATACTCTTACGGGCTACCAATCCACCGGCATTGTTTACCAAGATGTCAATGGTACCTCCAAATGCCTTTATCGCTTCCGATACCAAATGGTCAACATCGGCCTTTTGGGTCATGTCCCCTTTAACGATTATGGCTTCGCCCGAAATTGCCCTTATCTCATCAAGGGTTTTCTTTGCGTTGGCCTCGTTGTTGTAATAGTTGACTACTACTTTGGCTCCTTCTTTTGCCAATTTAAGTGAAATGGCCTTGCCAATATCCCTTGTTCCGCCTGTGACAACGGCAATTTTTCCTTTTAAATCCATAGTTATTATTTAGTCATAAAATCTTCCCTGATCGGGCTGAAAACATCTATTAATACACCTGCTTCTTGACAAACGGTTCCATGCATTACGTGGGGAGGAATGTAAAACGAATCGCCTCCTTTTAGTATTTTGGTCTCTTCACCTATTGTCATCTTGAATTTTCCGCTAACGACGTAAGTTACTTGTGAGTGGTAGTGCTCGTGCATGGGGCCTATACCGCCTTTTTCAAATTTTACGTTTACGAGCATGATCTTATCGTCGTAGCCCATAATCTGACGTTGTACGCCTTCGCCAACGGTTTCCCAGGGGATTTCGTCCCCGATTAAAAACTCTTTACTTGATCCAAAACTTTCCATAGTTTAATTTTAATTGATTTTAATAAATTGATAGGGCCCCGTCCAACGGTATTCCTTGCCCTTGATTTCTATAATATGCTCTTTATTGACATTTTTGTTTTCATTGGCCAGTATCAATAGTGTTTGTTCGGTATTGGACTTGGCATCGATCAATACTGCCGTGTACTCTTTCGTATCTAACATAAGCTCGATTTTAGAGATTGAACTGTTCGCATTTACCGAAAACTCTGAAACAGGACTATAATGGCCGTGTGATTCTAGTATCGATACAAAGGTGGTGTTCTTTGTGTTCTTTCTTCTGATGATCAAACCGGCGTCCCTTCTTAGGTTGAACTCTGGGTCATTGGCCCCGATGCGTACGAAATGTAGCTCGTCGTCGTTGTTCGTTGCCGTGGTCAGGGTATAGAAGCGTCCGTTTTCCAACCAGCTGAGCTGGGAGTTGTCGCCTTTGGGCTGTCCTAGGCCTTCTGACCAAAGGTGCTGATAGCCGTTATCGGAACCTAGGGGTTCCAAGCTTTTTGGGGTGGTGAAATCAAAATTGGTTTGCATCACCTGTCCTTTGAAGTAGAAGGGAAGGTCGTATTGGTTCGCGGCATTCGAACCGACCCTTAGGATATCGAGTACAAAGGGCTTTTCAAAACCATCGGTTTTTATCAGGGCCATGGTCCGATGCATTTCCGTACCGGGATAGGCGTTTTGTTCTTTGGCGCTCACCACCTGTACTTCTGGGTTGGAAGCATCAAAAAAGTAGAGCTCCGAATGGTGTTGGCTCCCCACTTCGTACTTTCCTTCAAAATGTGAGGTTTCGTTTTGTACAAGGGTATTGTGGGCTATGGTCTGTTTGGCCCAGGTCGTGTTCTCCTTGAGGTAATTGCCCCCGCCTTTTTGCTCGATGTTGACAAAACGGGCGAGACCGTAATCTTGTAATATTTCGGTTCCCTTTTCGTAAAGTGAGAACGATAGTTTGTCGTAGTGCCCATGGCTTAGCCCTTGCGCCGCATATTTGTAGACCAAGGTCATAGCTTCGTTGCCGTACCTGAGTATGGCCACGCCCCCTTGGTCGCCGTTGGCCCCATCGCTAAGCTTGATCGATTTTTTTTGGAAGTCCTCGCTTTTTCCTTCCCTAATGCCCAAGGCTACGGCCAGCCCCGAATCGTCCAATAAAACTTGGCCCTGTTCTTCGGCTATGCTGAGCAATTGCGGATTGTGGTTTCCGTAATGATAGGCGATATCAACGGCGGTAACCAGCTCTCGGGAGTGATATGACATACCTTTTTGGGCGTCGTTCAAGGGAAAGAATTCGCCATCGGCATCGGAGAGGCTCAAAAGCGTGTTTACCGATTTTAGCAATACGCCATCCTTGTGTTCGAATATTTTCTGTTGGGGCCTTACATTGTGCAGGGCCTCGGCAAAGATCAAAAAGGGGTACATGGCATACCTTTGGTAGTAAGGGCCTTCGGTATAATATCCGTCAGGGGAAAAAGGCTCGTCTATATTGGCCAGAAAACCGGCTTTTTGGCCTTCCACCTTTATGAATCCTCCGTCATTGTCCTTGGCCCCGATCGGCAAGCCGTCGTCTTCAATACCGTAGAGCGCCCTTTGGATCAACTCCTCATCGCCCATTACCAAACCGATCATCCCTACGGCGGCATTGCCCCAAGTACTGTGGTTGTGTACGCGGTTGTAGAATTGCGGATTTTCTATGGATATGTAATCGGCGAATGGCCTGAAAAGGTTTTTTTCAAGTTGCTTGCGTTCTTTTTTCGAAAGGTAGTCATATACGCAGTCATAGGCCTGACTCACGTAAACCAGCCAATTGGAATCGTTTAGGCACTGCCAGAACAACTTTCCCCGGGCGTAAGAACGCGTTTGTGGGTGTACCGGTAGGTCTTTGTACATTCCTTCGTATTGAAACAGCATGTCCTTTATGTATAGGGCATATTTCTCATCGTTTAGAATTTGGTACAATACCCCTGCTTTTTGAAGGATGAAAAAATTGCGCTTATGGCGCTCATGGGTATAGCCTCCGGAATAATCTTTAGGGAGGGGCGTATCTATGCCCAATGCTATTTCGGCATCCACTTCGGCCTTTACCTTTTCCAAGGTGGCGTCAAAAATGGGGATGTTGCCCAATTCGGCCCTTATTTTTTCTACTCCCGCCTTGGTCAGTATCAGACTCGGGTGTTCTTGTGCATGTCCGCTGAAGGAAAGCAACAGAACGAAGAGGAGGGATTGTAGTACGGGTATGTATTTGGTCATGTTCATATCTAATTAGGTGTTGGGCCTAAATGGAACCCATTAGTGAAAAAAATTGGTCATCGGTTGCTTTTGATGTTTTAAAAGAGCCTAGGTATTGTTGCTATGGGCGTACCGACGACCAAGTGCATGCTAATGGTCCTACTATCATTATATGTTTTCTTTTTACTCGATAATCGAGATTAAATGCTCCGAGGCTTGGCTCGAAATCAAGGTGTATTCCTTTTAATGCCTCGTGGGCTTGCCCCGAGGTAGTTTACGATCTTTTTCCTGAACATTGCCTTATGACATAGAGGCAGTGGCATTTTTAAGGAACAAACCCATTCGCCGAACCTGTATAGTCGGTTTGTGTTCCATCGGTATTACCAAGGGAAGTCACAAAAGAAATACTAGGGACGAAAGGCGATTTCATATTGACTGTAAAATTGGTTAACCAATTTGGTTGACCAAAAATAAGTATATTTGTGGAACTAGCAAATTTTTAACAGTTAGTGGGGTTAATTAATTATTTAAGCAGGTGTTATGGGGAAAGGACATGATTATATCTCAAGAAGGCATTTTTCAAAACGGACGGCCGCCGCATTGTGCAGTGTGCCCTTTATGCCATTACATGGATGGAACGCTTTATCTTCCAATACATCGGAAGAGGATATCAAGGTACATCTTTTTTCTAAGCACTTACAGTTTTTGGGCTACGAAGAAATGTCGGAGGTTGCCGCGGATATCGGTTTTGACGGATTGGATTTGACCGTAAGGCCGAAAGGCCATGTATTGCCGGAAAATGTGCAAGATGACCTGCCCAAGGCCGTTGAGGCCATGCGTAAATACGGACTGCAACCTAAAATGATGACCACTAACGTGCTCGATGCCCATGCGGAAATAGACCAACAGGTGTTGAAAACGGCCAGTAAACTAGGGTTGACCCATTATAGGACCGGATGGCTCAGTTATCCTGAAGACCGAAGTATTCAAGAAAGCCAAGAAATCTATAAGTCCCTTTTCAAATCCTTGGAAGCGGCGAACGAAAAATGGGGCTTGATAGGCTGTTATCAAAACCATGCGGGCAACCACGTTGGGGCGCCTATTTGGGATTTGCCTCCTATGCTGCCCGGCCCGCAAAGCAAACATTTGGGCAGTCAGTACGATATACGGCATGCGGTGGTCGAAGGTGGTATGAGCTGGGAACTCGACCTTCGGCTTATAGCGCCATATATAAGGTCGATCGTGATAAAGGATTTTAAATGGGGAATGCAAGAAGGCCAATGGAAACCGGTGAATACGCCGCTTGGTGAGGGTATGGTAGACTTTGGCCGCTATTTTTCTTTGCTAAAAAAATACGGGATCAACGTACCGATATCGCTGCACTTGGAATACGATCTAGGGGGAGCCGAACATGGTGCCCAACAAATAAGCATCGACAAAAAAGTGGTCTATGCCATGATGAAAAAAGATTTGACCTTTTTAAGGAAGGCATGGAAAGCAGCGGAATAATATAAATTTAACCAACCAGGGTATGAGTAAAAAAGAAGAGAGTACCATAGAGAAATTGAGAAAGGTCAGTACGGCTACCATTGCCACCTGTTTGTTTAAAAAGGGGCTGAAAAACCAATTTATACAGAAGGTTAGGCCGCTCAAGCCCGGTCGGCCCACAATGGTCGGGAGGGCCTATACGCTGCGTTACATTCCGGCACGCGAAGATCTCAACCCTATAGAGGTTTTTCAAGACCGGAGACACCTGCAGCGGGTTGCGGTAGAGGAATGTCCCGAAGGATATGTTCTGGTCATAGATAGTCGAAAAGATGCCCGTGCGGCTTCGGCGGGTTCCATCTTGGCAACGCGTTTAATGGTGCGTGGGGTAGAGGGTATGGTGACCGATGGCGGCTTTCGGGATTCCGCCGAGATTGCCGATCTTGATTTTGCGGCTTATCACCAAGGGCCATCGGCGCCTACGAATTTGACCTTGCACCACGCCATTGGCGTTAATGAGCCTATCGCATGTGGCGATGTGGCGGTATTTCCCGAGGATTTTATTGTAGGTGACGATGACGGGGTCATGGTAATACCGGCCCACCTGGCCGAAGGGGTGGCGGAAGAGTGTACAAAAATGACCCTTTTTGAAGACTATGTGATGAAGGAAGTCCAAAAAGGGAAGTCGATTATGGGGCTCTATCCGCTTACCGATAAAGAGTACAAGGCCCGTTTTGATGCATGGATGTTTTTAAAAGACAAGGAAAAGTCATAGTCCGGAGTTACTGCGAATGGCTTCCCTGCGCCGACTTGCGATTGAAGGGGTTTTTGATCGCTACATCAAAGGCGAGATAATGGGCGTCTTTAGAAAAATCCCTTCCCAAGAGGTTGTTCATGTAGCCCATATTAAGGGTGATATCTTGTTGGGGCAGGGTCAGGGAGTAGTAGAGGGAAAAACGACTTTCCTTATAGGCGAATTTACTCCAGTTTTCCGTTTTGCCCGTTGCGAATAGCGATTCTGCAGCGGTGCTGATCTGCTGCGTTTTTGAGCGGTTGAGATAAAAGGAAAGTTTGGCCTTGAAACGGGAGCGGAATTGTAAAGATTCGGTCGCTAAAGTGAAGTCGGGATCGTAAAAGCGTCGGATCTCTGGGCGGTAACTGAACGCATAGTTGATTTTTTTTAAGGAATTGAGATAGGAGATACTGCCGTAAGCCCGTAGTTCTTGACGTGCTTTTGGGGTGTCGTAGTCGTAAGGAGGGGTCGATGTATACTTGTTTTGCCATCGGTAACTCAATGCCAAGGCGCACTTCCAGTGGGGTTTGAAGCGGTGTGTGACTTCTTGGTTTATCACGTAAATCGATGGTTTTTCTATCGGATTATAGTTGTTCGGGTCACTTACACTACCGAATCCTAAATAGGTGGAAGACACTGTAGTCCCTTTTTGGCCAAGGTCCTGTTTTGCCCCTAGGGCCAACCATGCGGCGGTATGGACCTCACCCAATCCCGGAGGGGAAAATTGGGCAAGGCCTTTTATTTGGGTTAGAAGTCCGAAAAGAAGAAGGGGAATAACTTTACGAATACTTCCTTCCATCTTAGTCCTCAATTTGGCTCAATATATTTCCATTGGCATCGAAAACCACTTCCCAGTCTTGCTTGAGCAAGGAGTTCAATTCCATCTTATAGAAGATTTTTCCCTCGTCGGTTATGCGTTCCACATCGTCGGTGGAGTAGCCCTGAAAATTGGTTTCGATAGTTTTATGTACCGCTTGGGGCAATTCCTTTGAAGCTATTTCTTCCTTTTGTTTTACCATCTTTCCTTCGGCATTGTACCATACGTCGTGCTCCGTGTTCCATCCGGTTTCAAATTCCACGTTGTATAGCTTGCCGTCCATTTCCCACTCTACATCCGTGGCTTTTGGATATTGGCTGTTGAACTGATTTAAGATTACGGAAGGAACCTGGCTTTTAGGAAGATCTTGAGCCTGTGAAAAACTGAGGGTTCCCAATGCCGCTAAGAATAAAATTTGCTTTTTCATGTGTATACTGTTTTAATTTATACCGTAAAGAAAGCATGTGAATTTGGAAACAATTGGGAATGCCCGAAGTGGGGGCTTATATTGTGGAGAAGCGTATACTGAAGGAGTGCACGCCTTTTTCGAAGCCGTAAGTTAGGGGGAAGCCGTATAGGTCGGCAATGGCTTTTACAATGGCTAGACCCAGGCCGCTTCCGCTCGTTTTTGAGTCGGTTTTGTGAAATCGGCTGAATACCTTGCCCTTGTCCAAGGTTTTGTCTTTTCCCGTGTTGCGGACGGTAAGCGTATCCTTCGAAATATGTACTTCAACCGTGCCGTTCCCGTGATTGTGGAGTATGGCATTTTTAAGTAGGTTCGAAACAATGATCTGGGCAAGGGTAGGGTCTAGGTGTACCTGTAGTTCATCGGTTTCGGAAACTTCTGTTTTTAGTTTTTTATAACTACTGATTTCCTCAAGGTCACCCAAGGTTTGGTTGACGATGGGATTTAAATGGATTTGCTGATTGTCAAAAAACTGTTTGTTGTCTATTTTAGAGAGTAGGAGCAGGGATTTGTTCAGTCGGACCGAGCGCTCGACGATCTGAAAGATTTCGGCGATCTTTAGCGCATGCGCTTCTTTCAGGTCTTCCTTTTCCAAGAGCAGCTCGAGTTTGTTGATGACCATGGCCAAGGGGGTTTGCAGCTCGTGGGAGGCATTTCCGATAAATTCCTTTTGCTGTTCGAATGCCGATATGCTATGTTGCAACAAGGTGTTTACGGCATATTCCAAATCTTTGAACTCCTTGGTTTTTGTGGAAGTTGCCGGAAGTTTTTCGGTGCTTCCGAGCCGGTAACTTTTTAGTTGGTGCAAGAAGTCGTAAAAGGGTTTCCAGAGCTTTTTCAATACCACATTGTTAATGAGTATGATGCTGGCGATTAGAATGATATAGAGCCAGACCACATCCCAGAACAGTTCGTCGATAAGGTCGTCTTCCTCCACCATGGAGTTGGCGACCTTTAGCTCGTAATACTGTCCCTTTACTTCAAAAGAGGTGGTAAGCATGCGTACCGGTTCGGGTTCGGGTTCTTTGTCGTCGGCATCTTGCATGTAGATGATGGTATCGACGTATTGGTCCTTTGCCGAAAGCGCCCTTTTCTTGTCGATTTTTTGCAGGGTAAAGAAACTCTCGTCAAAACCGCTTTTGGTCAAAATGGTAGAATCGGTCTGTGCTTTTTCAATGATGATGCGCTTGTAGTTTTCCAGACCTTCATCGATGCTGCTTTTGATCTCATTGAGCATGCTCATATAAAAGACCACGCTCCATACCGTAACGATGGCCAAAATGGAAATGGACAAATATTTCAGCGATTGGTTGAGGAGCTTCATTTTTCAACAAGTTTATAGCCCACCCCGTAAACGGAGGCTATTTCTATATCGGCTCCGGAGCGCTGCAGTTTTTTTCGCAAGTTTTTGATTTGTGAGTATACAAAGTCCAAACTGTCGACCTGGTCGGTGTTGTCTCCCCAAACATGTTCTGCCAGTGCGGTTTTGGTGACCAATCGTTTTTTGTTGAGAAGGAAGTAATTAAGGATGTCGAACTCTTTGCGGTTGAGGGGCGTACTATTGCCGTTTACGGAAAACTTACGATCGCTCAGGTCCAAAACCGTATTGGCGAATTCAATGCTGTTTTTTCCATTGAGATTTTTCCTGCGGAGGACGGCCTTGACACGTGCGTTGAGTTCGGCAAGGTGAAAGGGCTTGGTAAGGTAGTCGTCGGCCCCAAGTTCCAAACCCTTGAGTTTGTCATCGAGGGAATCTTTGGCCGAAATGATAATGATGTTCCCGCTCTTGCCCTCTTTTTTCAGTTCTTTTAGAATATCCAATCCACTGCCGTTGGGCAGCATAATATCGAGTAAGATGCAGTCGTAATCGTAGACGAAGGCCTTTTCCATGGCGGTATGGTAGTCCGCTGCGGTCTCCACTAAAAAATTTTCTTTTTCCAGTGATTCCGTTATACTGTTCTGCAGCTGGGCTTCGTCCTCTATTACTAAAATCTTCACCTTGCAAAATTGCTACAAGATTTTGGAAAGAATTGGGAATTTCCGATTTTTTTTGGACTTCCTTTCCAGGTCGTAGTGTTTTGCGGATCGAGGGCCGTGCCTAATTTTCCTTTTGATCGTTTTCGTACACTAATTTTCCTCCAAGATAGGTGGCCATAACTTTGACTTCCCTGATTTTCTTTGGGTCTATTTTTTGTATGTCCTCGCTTAAGATGACGAAATCCGCTAGTTTTCCGGGTTCAAGAGTGCCCTTTACCGTTTCGTCAAAAGAGGCGTAGGCCCCATTTTTGGTATAGGCCCGCAAGGCCTCTTCCGTACTTATTTTTTGTTCCGGCACCCAGCCATTCGGGTTTTTGCCATCTAAGGTATTTCGGGTAACGGCGGCATATATACCGGTTAGAGGATTGCCGGGGGCCACTGGCCAATCACTGCCAAAGGCCAATATAGTTTTAGCATCCAAGAGCGATTGAAAGGCGTAGGTGGTCTTGACCCGTTCGGGCCCGATCAAGGTTTCGGCCCATATTCCATCATCAATGGCGTGATAGGGTTGCACGCTGGCAATGATGTCTAGTTCGCCAAATCGGTGTAGGTCTTGTTTTGAGATGTGCTGGGCATGTTCAATGCGCAGTCGGCGTTCCTTTTTTCCGTTTTCCTTGACGATGCGTTCATAGATTTCCAATAAGGTGTGAATGGCATTATCGCCTATGGCGTGGACCTGAATGTGAAGGCCGGCCTTGTCGGCCTCCGAAATCCATTGGTATAGATTCGCTTCACTGTTAATAAATAATCCATTGTCGGCGGGTTTGTCGGTATAGGGTTCCATAAAGGAAGCGGTATGTGATCCCAGGGACCCATCGATAAAGCCCTTGACTATTCCTGTTTTTAACCAAAGTTCGTCTGAGCTTATTTTTCTTTGGGCTTCTTTCCATCGGTTCAGTGGTTTTGCTGAATAAATACGTAGGGAGAGTTCCCCTGAATCCAGCAATTCTTGGGCTACTTCGGCGGTGCCCAAACTATCCACATCGTGTACGGAGGTCACACCGTGCGACAAAAAGTAATGCGAAGCTTCTTTAAGGGCCTTTTTCTTTTGTGTTTTGGTCAGTGGAGGAATCTTGTCGAGTAAAAGTCCCATAGCATTACTCTTTAAAATTCCCGTCGGTATGCCCTTATCATCCCTTACGATCTCGCCATTAGGGACGTCAGGGGTGTCTTTGTCTATACCTGCAAAATCGAGGGCGGCGGAATTGGCAAAGACCATATGTCCGTCAAGACGGTAGACAGCTACGGGATTGTTCTGTGTATAGGGGTCTATCCATTCTTTTTTTGGCAGTTCACCACCCCAAAGGGTATGGTCCCAATTGCCTTCCATGATCCAGGTTCCCGGGTCTATGGTTTCGGCAAAATCGGCGATGCGCCGGGTAAACTCTTCCGGTGTTTGCGCATCGCGGAGTTCAACGTTCAGCAAGCTGTTACCGCCCATAAGCAAATGCACGTGCGAATCGATAAAACCAGGCGTGATAAAACGGTTGCCTACATTTATTATTTCCGTGGTATGGCCCTTGTATTTCTCCAGTTCGCTATTTGAGCCGATGGCCAAAATGGTATCGGCCAATACGGCAATGGCCTGCGCACTGGGTTGGGACTCGCTGCCCGTCCAAATGTTGGCATTGGTGAGTATCAGGTCTGCTTTTGGGGCGGCTTCCTGACAAGAGATCAAGGAAAGCAGGGCCAAGAAAAAAAGGTAAGGAGGCAGTACTTTTAAGGGCAGGCCGTTCTTCATACAATTCTTTTTTTACTTTACATCCTATTCCCGGGCCGCCTTAAACTCGCTTCCCTCATACCATTTCGGAAAATAGGTCTCGTTGGCCAATTTTCTTCCTACCTCAAAAAACAACTGTAGGTCGAAGCTTACCCCACTCAATTCGGTGGTTTCGGGATCGTATTCATCCGAAGGTTGATGGTACTTATGGGTGTTGTAGTCGTCTAGGGTGGCTTTTATCGATTCCATACTTTGGTCGAAACCTTCGTAACTGCCACTGGCGTAGAGGGCGGGGATACCGATTTTCGCAAAGTTAAAATGGTCCGATCTAAAAAAGTAGCCCTTTTCGGCATGGGGATCGGGAATAATATAGCGCCCTTGTTCCAGTGCGGCTTCCTCGGCATATTTGTCCATTTCCGACTGACCGTAACCCGTTATGGTCAGGTCTTTCATTTTTCCGGGACTGCCCAAGGCATCCATATTGATATTGGCTACGGTTTTTTTAGGATCGAAAATCGGATTCTCGGCATAGTAGGCGGAGCCTAGCAAACCTTGCTCTTCCGCGGTAACGGCTATAAAGGCGACGGAACGTTTTGTGGGACCGTTTTTCTTGAAGGCCTCGGCAATGGCAAGAAGGCCCGCGGTGCCCGATGCATTGTCTATGGCACCGTTGTAAATGGAATCGCCATCAATGGGCTTACCTACGCCAAGGTGGTCCCAGTGGGCCGAGTAGATAATGACCTCGTCCTTTTTTTCCGTACCCGGAATAAGGGCGATTACGTTTTTTGAAACGTCTTTCTTGATTTTGTTTTGAATGGAAACGGAAACGTCTAGGCCCAAGGGGATGGGTTCAAAGCCCTTGCTTCGGGCCAATACCTTATAGTCTTCCCCTTTCATGATGGAGGCATCGAAGATCTTTTGGGCGCTTTCTTGGTTTACCCAAGACTCGACCTTTAAGAGGGGCAGGTCGCTTTCAATGATCAATTTGGCCCCGCTCCAACCCGATTCGACCACGTTCCATCCATAGGAAGCCGGTTCGGTATCGTGAACGATAATAACCCCGTCGGCCCCTTGTCTTGCGGCCTCCTCATATTTGTAGGTCCAACGCCCGTAATAGGTCATGGCGTTTCCCTTGAACAAGGTAGAGTCGCCCGATTGAAATCCCGGGTCGTTGACCAAGACCACGGCGGTCTTTCCTTTCCAGTCGATACCTTCGTAATCGTTCCACCCGTATTCGGGGGCCACGATGCCGTAGCCGGCAAAGACCAGCTCGGAGCGGTCAAGGCCGATTTCGGTCTTCACCTGGCTGGTGGTGGCCACAAAATCGCTCAGGACCTTGAGGTCAAAGCTTCCGTCTTTTCCCGATATCACCATTTTTTCCGAAGGGCTTCCATCGATTTCTACCATGGGCACCTCTTGAAAGTAGCTATCGCCGTTACCCGGTGAAAGTCCGAGTTTTTCAAATTCATCCTTTAAATAATTTACGGTCTTTACCTCGCCTTCGGTAAAGGGCTTTCTCCCTAAAAAGGCATCCGAAGCCAGACGTTCTATATGTTTGGCCAAGGTGGCTTGGTCTATCTCCACCGGTTTTTCGGCGTTTTTATTTTCCGTATTACAGCTTATATATAAGGCGAGTACTAAAAATTTCAAGAGATTCTTGGTCATAGGGATGATGTTTTGTTGAACAGATGGTCTATAGGGTCATAGGTTGCGCTAAGATTTACTAAAGCACCTATAGAACTAAGGTCGAAAATCTAAAGGGATTTTCCAACTTTAAGGGGGCAAACCGAAATTAAGGTAGGGCCTTGTGTCTCTATCGCTTAGGCGTTATAAAATAGGGGGAGAGGGAGGGGATAAAGGCAGCCCTTCTTTTTAGGAGGGCTGCGCTGTATTCTTATTCGATATGTCACCCATCCCCGGCCCATACCCCAAAAGCATTGAAAATTCAAAATCGGTATGGGGTAAAATGCGTCATTGACACGTGTATCGCTACCGCCCATACATTTTAAAGGAATATGTAACTCTCTGGTTGCTAGCTTTATTATAGTCGTATCGCCATAAGGTAAGAGCTTGTGGCGACGCTAAAAAAAATGCTTTATACACCTTAAAACAGAAAAAGATGATACGAGTTACAGCCGATTTATTTTCAGGTCGCCCCAATCCGAGTTGGATCATGGCCGATGCCAATGGGGAAGAAATCCTTAAGCAGATAGCAAAAGAAAAACAGATCATTTCCAAACCCAATACCGGTTACGACGGTTTGGGATTCAGGGGCATAGAGATCGAGGTCATCAGTGATGAAAAAATACGGGGCATACCCAATTCCTTTAAAATTGCCGACGGTACGGCCGAAGACCAAAAGACGAGTATTGGAATCGCCAGTAGGATCGTGGAGCAAATGACCCGCTACAGCAAGTTGAGCCTCGATTCACACAGGCTGACGCCCATAGACAAGCATATTCAGAAGATTATCTTGGCGAGTATAGAACAGTATCAACTAGATCTTGAACGAATTCGAAAGGTGATAAAAAAGCGCTATCCCAAACTTCCTAAAAACTCCAAAAGGGTTACCGTAGACGATGCTTCTTGCTGTGATTGCAAATACGAGGAAAGCAAGTTCAACCCGAATTTTTGGAATGCCGATAGCCATGTGCGACACAATAACAATTGCTACAACTATGGAAGGAACTGGAAGACCAACACCTTTGCCCAGCCGGGTAAGTTCTCGGGGCAAATGGCTTCATCAATGAGCTGTAGCGAGGTCAAGGCGGCTTCCCTTCGCGATGGCTTGAAGTTGCGATGTGACTGCCTTCCACAAAGTGAATATCCGAGAAGGTTGATGGCATTGGTCATTGCCCCGGGCGTCGATTACCACTGGTACAGAAAACAAGACGGTGGGTTTTGGGGGCATAAGCCTGGCGGAACCCCTGCCAAAAACACCGATAATAGCGGTGATCTCATTACCGATCCCGAGACCTGCGACCGAGGTTCGGGCTCCACTTTGAACTATACCGATTTTTGTGATTATTTTTATGCGGGCAAAAGTGTGTCCATTATCTAAATAAGAAGGCCATGGAGGTATACAAACTGGAACTGGATATACTTTCAGGCGGACAGAATCCACAATTTGAGATAGGGCCCTATGAATTCATGGGGCTTTTTCATACCATTGAAGCCTTGGACGAAAGTGCCACGGATGGTTTTTTTGACGGCCTCGGTTTTCGGGGCTTTGTCTTGTCGAAGGGAGAACGATTGCGGTGTACGGTGCAGAAGACCATCATAAAAATAGAGGAGGGTCCTGAAACTAGATATAAACGGGGCGATGACGGCTTGATACGGGAGTTGTTCGAACTGGTCCGTAAATACGACCCCGATAGGCGGTATGAGCACCTGATCGCCATGGCTGCGAAAGAGTATAGGTCCTAGCCTTGGTATATAGAGATACACCGAAGGCAAAGAGCTTTCTTTTGAAGTGGCCCCGTTTCGGGTTCTAGGGGGCATAAAGGAGAATGTTTCGGGGGAACCGAGCTCTATCCACTTTCCATAACTTAGGCCTTCCGTATAAAAAATACAGTCTGGTCTTCCTGTTAAAAACAGCAGGTAAAACTAGGATATCATCCGTATTTACGGGCCAGGTATTTTAAGATGGTATCGATATTTTCCGGTTCGGGGGAAGCGATATCGATGGTCAGGGCGCGTTTGGGTATTTCAAGGGCCTCAAAATCCGATTTGATCATGGCAGCCGGGCGGTCGTGGTTTTCCGTTTGTTCCGCACGCTGTACCACGTGTTCGTACGAACCGTTCATAAAGACCCAATCCAATTCATGCTCTACCTGGTCCGCGATTAATAAACGGTGTTCTTTCTTCAATACCGAACATGAGATCACACAGCCTTTTTTTGCCGATTCCGCAAGAATGATTTCTTTAATGGACATCAACCATTTTTCAAGGTCTACGTCTTGGGGCAATTGGCCCTCGGGCAAGGCTTTGGACAGGGGCAGCTTTTCCGCGTCAAAGAACGGAATTTCCAATCGCTGGGCGACCTTTTCGCCTACGGAACGTTTTCCCGAACCGCAAACCCCTACTAAAATAACGATGTAATTGTGCTTTTTCATATACTTCTCTAATTGGTTAACCAATTTGGTTAACCAAATATATGTATATTTGTTCAACTATCAAATTTTGTGGCCTAAAAGGCAAGTAAAATCGCAAGGGCTTGTGAACGGGGCGGGTTTCGCTACTTGGGTTTCGGGGCTTTTCTTTGCTTTGGCCTGCCACGGCGATAGTCGGTATACGGATGCAATGGAGGCGCCATTCCATACAAGCGTATGCCAAGAAACTACTAAGGATATGACATAAAATCTATGCTATGGCTAAAAAAGTGATCACATTCGGAGAAGTAATGATGCGTTTATCGCCTCCGGGATATTCAAAATTTGCCCAAGCCACCTCTTTTGAGCTGGCCTATGGGGGAGGAGAGGCCAATGTAGCCATCTCACTGGCCTATTTGGGCATGAAAGCGGCCCATGTAACGCGCTTTCCCGATAATGCCTTGGGCAAGGCCGCTACCCAATTTCTACGCAAGCATTGGCTGAGTACCGAACACGTTTTTTACGGCGGTGATATGCTGGGCAAGTATTTTTTGGAAAAGGGAGCAGTGCACCGCTCTAGTGAGGTGATCTATGAAAGGGAGGGCTCTTCCTTCTCCTTGATCGCACCGGGCATGGTCGATTGGGAAGCGGTGCTCAAGGATGCGGATTGGTTTCATTGGACCGGCATTACCCCCGCTATTTCCGAAGGGGCCGCCATGTGTTGCCTAGAGGGAATAAAAACCGCCAACCGAATGGGGATCAAGGTATCGGGCGATATCAACTCGCGAAAGAACATGTGGAAGTTTGGCAAGAGCATGCAGGAAGTCATGCCCGAACTCGTTCAAAATTGCGATGTGGTCATTAGCAGTAGCCGCGGGATACGCGAAATATTCGGACTGGGGAAGGCCGGTGATAAATTCCGGACTTTGGCCGAGCAGCTCATGTACACCTTTCCCCGGATCGAAAAGGTCGTAGGGAAGACCCGCAAATCCATTAGTGCCTCGCACCAGCAGATCCATGGGAAGATGTGGGACGGCGAAAAGTATGTAAAGACCAAGAAGTTGAACATTACCCACGTAATCGATCGCGTCGGTACGGGCGATGCCTTTGCGGCGGGACTCATCTATGGCCTATTGCACTATGGGGATGTAGAGGCCTTGAAGTTTGCCTCGGCCGCCTGTGCGCTCAAACATACCGTTCCCGGGGATGCCAATATGGTGTCTTTGGAAAACGTCTTAAGCTTGATGCAGGGCGATACCTCGGGCGCCATTAGAAGATAGGAAAAGGAAGCCTTTTAAAGCGACTTGCACGCGATGGGGAACGGTTTTTTTAAGAGTTTGGCTTTCCTAGGGGCGTGATTTTCCCGTTTTTATAGGCCAGTCGGTAGGCCTTGCCCTTTTCGACCAATTCGATCTCAAAGGCAGAGGAAAAGGCTTTGTCGTTCGTAGGATACCAATCTTTTAGGGCCTTGTCGATACATATAAAAAGTCCGTGTTCATCGCCAATGGCACAGAACCTTTCGAATCCGCCATCGAAGATTTCAATACCGGTTAAACGGGCCAGTCGGTCATACTTCTTTTGAATATCGGTAGTGGGCATGCCTATCTCTGAAATCTCAAGAAACTGGTCGAGGCCAAATTTTTGGTCCGATGGATTGTTCAGGTTTTTGCGGGCTATGAGCTCTACTATATTTTGGTCACTGTCGTAAAAGTAAATGGCCTTGGCGTTCCAGAAATCAAAATCCTGTATTTCACGATCCCCATCCTTTAGAATTTTTACTTTCGATTTGAGCCAATTCAAGGCCTCGAGCTCTTTGTTGGCTGGAATATTGATGGCAAAATGGTAAGGGCTTGTATCGGCATTGAACTCGATATGGAGTATCGATTTGCCACATTGAAAGGAAAGTTTGTTCGCGCTTTCTTCGATTTGGGGCAATCCCAAGACTTGGGCGTAAAATTCGCTTTGTTCCTTGATCTTCGAGCTGTATATTGTTAATTCCTTAATCTGCATTTTTTATTCCATCGGATCGTACTGGCCATGGTACAAGTTATGAAAAAAAGCAAATGGGGGAACGGTAGGGAAGTTTTTAAAAGCGATGTGCTATTCTTTTTTAGTGAACGGGTCTTTGTGTTTTAGGTAGGAGTTCCCGGGGATGCAGCTCAACGTTGATCTGGTGTAAAAGCTTTGATTTTGCCGTGTCCCCACGCTTGACCCGCAAGAGGCTCAAAAGGCCCATTACGGTATATCGGAATTTTGAGCTATGGGTTTTCATGTTTTTTATCCGTTAGGTTGCTGTAGTGGCAACTTCTATTTCCTTTTTTTCTGAACAGATTTCCTATCCTCCTAAAAATGTTCTGTTTTCTCGTAATAACTACTTCCCCAAGTATGGCGGGATCTTCTAACATATTCACCTTTAGAAACCCTGTTTGGGAAGTGACTTTTATCTCTTGGGTTTCAAATCCAATATAAGAGAAGACTAGAGTGGGGAGCTTACCCAATTCTTTAGTGGTGATGGGTATTGAAAAATTCCCGTCAAAATCGGTTTCCGCACGGTAGGAAGTGCCTTTTATCATAATACTTGTACCGGGTAAACCACCACTTTCATCAAATACGTTTCCTTTTATCTGAACGGAATCTGAGGTCTTCTCATGCACAAGCGTTTTTTCCCCTATTATATTTCGCTGCTCGATTTTACGGCTTTCAGGGGGGGCACTTTGGCTAAGTGCAGGAGTCGATAAGGAGAGTAGGGTGGTTATACCCATGAGAAGTCCTGTTTTTGGGAACCGATGGTTCTGAGCAGATGAGATGGACTTGTTTAGCTGTGTGGGCAGGAATTTTCCGCACATTTTATGCTCGCTGTCTAAGAGTTGGGCCAGTTGATAGTGAGACTTTCCAGTAAAATCAATGACCTCTTTTTGGCAGTTGAAACAAAACGCACCTTTTTCCGTAGGAGTCATTTCACTCCATTTTGAACTACAAGGTTTCGGTATTTTTATTTCGTATTTCATTTGGCTTAAAGGAAGTGATTCATTTCTCCAATGTAAGAAAATAGGGATGGATTTATCTAATGCTTTGGTAGACTCTTCTCAAAACCTTTGTGCTATTGGTTTTTATACCGCGTAGTTTATTTTAAATCAAGTCAATTGTTAAATAATCTTGTGATTTTATCACCTCTTATGTTAGATGCTAATTGCAAATGTGTATGGCTTTTAGAGTTGGCTTTTCGTTCTATTCATAATCAAACTTGCTATTAGTCCAATTCCCACTATTACATCCACTATATTCCAAATTTGTCTACCAAGTGCAATTTTAAAAAAGGGTTGAAAGAGTAGAGCAAGTCCACCGTAAATTATCATTTCAGTTTTTTTGTCTTGTTCAT
The DNA here is from genome assembly GCF_000973105.1 of Zobellia galactanivorans. Lineage (NCBI taxonomy): Bacteria > Pseudomonadati > Bacteroidota > Flavobacteriia > Flavobacteriales > Flavobacteriaceae > Zobellia > Zobellia galactanivorans. The sequence continues at coordinate 3,098,091 of NC_015844.1, forward strand.
TTGCCTTAAAAGCTAAAATTCCGAAACCTATTAAGGCTACAAACCTAACAAGTTGGTAATATCCATATGGCATATCCAATAAACATAAAAATAGTAGAATAGCCAATATCAGTTTTATAATTATTGTCATATCTATCTGTATATTGGCATTTCAGGATAAGGTATGAATTCATCCAATAATGGTGTTAATCCTGTTTTTACCGCAAACACCAATGCCAACAGAATAGCCGAGAATAATATTACCGAGTTCAAATTGTCATTGGCAACTTCTATAAAAATACTTTCGCCTTTACTAAATAAACTGAAAAGCAATGTTGACAACCAAAAAAGCACTATAAATATAAGCAAGGTAATTCCTAAAAAAACACAGTAAAATGATATTTCTTTAAAGACTAAACTATTACCTTCTAATTGGCTTGGAAGAATTTTTGTAAGTGTTTGAAAAGTATTAATGAGTTCACTCAATAGAAGACCAAGCGCTAAAAACAAAACACCTTTAAAATATGAAATACTCATTGGGTTTTCGTTTTCTGAAAGCTTAGTTTTTAATTTAGATTTCACGAAGCCATTCAATAAAAACAGAGACACTGCTGTACTTAATATAATAGCTAAAAGAGTTAAAATGTTGGTCATATGGTTAGATTTTTATTTGATATTAATGAAACATTCCAAAACCTCATATCTGATATTTCACGAGAAATAATACCAGGTGGAATGCCTTGAGTTGTTGTTTCCCAAACAACATATTTTATTCCGTTAATTGATTTTGAAATTCCTTTGAATGGCAAATTAATGCCGATTATTGAATGTTTGTAAAGTTCACTCGACAACATTACAACATCGTAGTTGTAGTGGTTAAAAATTGTAAAAAGTAAGAGTGTTCGGGTGTCGCAGTCTCCTTGTAAAGTTGACATAAATTCTACAGGTGTTAGCAGGCCGTATTTTGTAAAGCCTTGACAATCTCCATTTTTCGCTAAATATTCTTTGATAAAAGTGTCATTATAAATATTAGCATTACAAGCATCACCTAAGATGAGTGAATAAGGAATGTCTTGTATTAATGATACTACAACCACTGCGAATTCAATTTTGTTCAGATTTTTTTCAGCTTTTAAACTGTCTAATGTTGAATAAACTAAGTCCAGTTTATTTACATCATAGTCATAAATTGTTGAAACAATTCTATTGTATTGAGAAGTGCTGTTTAGAGGAATTGAAAGATTATTTCTCAATTGATAGGCATCTTTGTAATCTGAAACACGCATTTTGATGTCTGCTTCATATAAATTGTTGGTATAATCCTCCCAAACTCTATGATGCGTAATTATACTATCACCTAAAATAGGATTTTCTTCTATTTCAGTGATTTCTTTAGCATCATCTACAATATTTGTTTTCTTTATGTTTGGATATTTTAGTGTATTAGTTATTGCTGATATAATTCCAAATACCATTAGTAATAAAAGTGCAATACCAGCAAATCTAAAAATCCATTTGAAGATGCTAACAATAACACTACTTAATAAGGACAACAAGTAAATTACACCTAATAAAATGGCGATTGGTAAAATAACTTTCCAACCAAAAATTAGAAGCGGAATAATAAAAACAGCTCCAATTATTATTTGAAGTAGCAATCCCATCGTTTCCCAAAAAGAAAAACTTGAACAGCTTGTACTTGATTGTTTTACCCAAGAACCCCAGTAAGTAGATTTATCAGAATTATAATATTCCCAACGCTTGTAGTTGCCATCAACTTCTGAATTTCCAGTTTGCTTATTAGTTTTAACCTTGTCAGAAGGCAAACTTAATTTTGTGGGTATGTCTTTCTCAATTTCTACTTCAATATATTCTGTGTCGTAGTGTTTTAAATAACCAGAAATATTGCCAGTAATATCGCCAAAAACTTTATTTCCCTCGTATACTTGATTTGAAAGCGTATAATCACTTAACTTTTTATCGTTTAAATTGACATTGTAAATTTTAGAGGCTCCTTTTTCATCAGTTATTTCAAGTGGTAAATTGTCTGGTAGTTTTGTAAGGAAATTATTAATTTCTTGAAATGCTTCTGGCTCGCCAGTCTCCCAATGCCTTACATTAAACTCATTTTTTGTGGTAACGATTTCTCCAGAGATTACTTCGAGGTCATAAAAATTTTCGTGCTTGACGTCGGATTTTCTTGGGTCAAAATAGCCAATAAACTTGCCTTTGAACTTACCTTGAATGTAAGTCCGTCTTTCAACATGATTTTTTATGGTTTCATATTTAGGCATATAGGCTATCTAGTAAATCGTCCTCTTTGAGTAGCTCTCTTTTGTTCTTTTTCCTTTTCGTGTTGAATGGTGCATCAGAATAATGTTCATCGAAATGCAAATCAAGTCCATATTTATGGTTGAATATTTCGTTATACTTTTCTTTAAACAACTCATATTCATATTTTACAAGATGCGACTCAACATAATGTTTAGTCTTATAGAAAATACTGTCTTTGTGGATGAAGATTTTAAGATACGTTGGAATAATAAAAAGTATTAGAATAAATACTGTTATAGCCCAACTGACAGGATATTTTTTGTTTAAAATAATAATGCCTTGAATGTAATAGTTTGATTTGCTTACTAACCGCTCCATCGAAGATGTAAGAGTTAATTTCTTTTCTTTCCTATCTTCAATTAATCTCAAATAGAACTCATCGTTGCTTCCAGTTAATAGCTTTTGGTATTCGCTGATTTCTTTGTCCAGATATGAGTTTGTTAGTTGAGTATATCGCTTGATTTTTTCTTGCTTAAAAACTTCAATATCTTGTGCTAACGGTTTAGAGAAAATTAAACTCTCGATTGGCTTTGACACAATTATGGATATAAAGGCAATAAAAATTAATCGAATACTTACAGATATAAAACGAGCGGTTTTATTTGGTATGTAGGGAAATCCAGTTTTAGATAACGTGTAAAGTAAGAATAAATAAATGTTGGTAATCATCCAAGCAAAAAACAAACCTATAATTATTCCTATCCATAGATTTTGAAGTAAGCCTGTAAATGCTAAAAAGCAACTTACAAAACACAAGCTAAAAATTACCGCAACAAGCACACCAATTCCAGTAAATCGGCTTCTCGTTGATTTATTACATTTTGCGATAACATTCTTGTCATCACCAGAAAGTGTCCAGAAAAACTTTTTAAGTTTCATAGCACCTAAATTATTTTAGCTTTCAGATTTGATGAAAGATTCTGGATTATCATCTATCTTTTTCATCATATCTTCTTTGTATTTTGATATGGCGTATTGGGTTAACTCTTCTTGTGCTTTTAGAAGTTCTTTCTTTTCCAACAATAGTTTTTCAGATTCTAAATGCTTTATCAAGTCTCGTTCTTGTCCGTTTTTATCTTTATGATAGTTGTATTGAATGTAAATACCTTGTTCTGCTATGATTAGCTCTTGGGTGTTCTGTTTTAAGAAGTCATAAGGTGATTTGATTAGCATTAGTTTAAAGAAAATAGGCGTTAATTCAATAGCTAAAAAGAGTAGTGTTATAAAAAGAGAAATCCAAAAGCCAGCTATCTTGTGCGCGAGTTTAATTCTTTCTAATAAACCATCAAGACCAGATGCGACAACTTCAGCGTTGTCGATGTCTTTTTGCTTGTTTTTTTCAAATTTGACAATGTTTTGATATGACTTTTCAATTAATGGTGTATTCTTATTTTTGATAATGTTAATTTCAGAATCCAGCCTTTTCATCTGCTGTTCAATCTTTTTAGCTTCTGGTCCATAACCTCTTGGGCCAGCGTCACCACTCATTTCTTTAGTCAATTGATTTTCCAGTTCAACGTATCTTTCTTCTTTGGTTTGAATTTCGTTTTCCCATTTCGATATTTTTTCCTTTTCGTTTTGAATTCGACCCGCATACAAAGAATCAATACTTGCTATATATTCCTGTTGCTTTTGCATTTGCGCAGAGTGAAGTTCTGCATCAATCTCAGATTTAAACATTCTAATTTCAACAGGTTTGGATATAGTTAGAGCAATTATTGCACCCATAAGTAGTCGAGGAATTGCACCTTTAAGTTCTCCCCATGTAATTGCTTCTGTACCATCACCTGTTCCTGTACTTGAAACAATAAATCTGTCGAGATTAAAAATCATTAAGCCCCAAAAAACACCAAAAATTATTGAAAGCAAGGATGTTGTCCAACTTACAGTATCAGCTTCAATTGCTGAACCTCTTGGTTCAAAAATTGTGTAGAACGCATAACCACCAGCTAATGCGGCCATAAGTCCAGTTGCAACAATAATTCCACCAAGACACATATATTTTACTTGGTCAGAATAAGTTGAACGTTCTAATATGTAGCTGTCGCCACCGGCGGCCTTCCAGAAGAAGCGCATAATTTTAGATGGTTTAGGGCTTTTGTAGAAGTCTCTTTCCATAATTTTAAGGTTTGATTGGATAGTTAGATTTTACAAATGGCTCGAAATCCAATCTTAATTCTTTAGATAAGATTTTAGGCCGATTTAGCTTGATTTTTTTGGTAACTTGATAATTGAATGAATCATCAAGAGTCTTTTTTAAGTCTCTCCTAATCAAAGGAACTGAGCTTAAATTCGATAAATTGGTTTTGGATGAAAAAGTGTTTAATACTGAAGGCGAAGTTGATTCTATGCTAATTTTCTTGGTTTGTTTTTGCCCACCAATACCATTAAAAGTAATTTCGAAGTCATTGATTCTATTTTCTAGTTTTACTTCTAGGTGAGATATATTACCTGGTAAAACCGCCAAGTTTGATATGATGATTTTATGACAACCAACAACGTTCCATTTTATTTGTGTTTCATTTCCACGAACAGTTAATTTTGTTGTATAAACAAAATGTTCAATGTGCAGTTTTTTTGCAAAAAGCAAGTTTTTAATAAACTGAAGTGAACACAATAAATTTGTGTAGAGGAATTGTATTTTAGGTATGATGGTTATATTCATTCAGTTTGGTTGGTCAGGTTTTTTCAGAAAGTCAATTTGCAATTATTTCATTTCGCTATATTTTTCGTAATATCATTAATTCAGCGTTGGCAAGAAACAGCTCTTGTGGTTTTTTAGTGTTGGCTTATGTGTTGGCAAAAAAACAAATGTGCTGTTTGTGCGTTGGTTTTTTTAGTTCAAATATTTAATTTTAAACTCGATTCTCGCATTACGTACAACTACTGGATATGCGCCTAATTCCGCATAACCATCGTATTTGGTCTAGATCTTATACCTTTTTTGAACTATATATGGCATAATAGCTCTGTTCCTGTTTTTGTGAAAATAAAGAGGATTAAACGGTACGCTACAAATATCTCCATTTTGAATGTTACAGCCTTACGTAAAAGCGTAATCTCAAAAAAAAATAGGGTTAAAATCTAAAAGAAAACAAGTGTTGTAATCTATCGCATTTTTTTATTTCTCGCTCAATTCCCAACATCCTTTTCCTACTGCTTCTAAATATCGCAAAATCCCAATTTAAAAAGCAAAAGCAGTTGATATATCTAGTAGTTATAAACTTGTTATTCAAGCAAGCTGGCACGAGCGTGACGCTTGAGCTAGCGGGGGTGATGGGGGTACTCCGTCATTTGATGGCGGAGCCATCCATGTGATTGGCTGTAGTGTTTTTTCAATCCCATATGTTTGGTCTATTAATTTTCATTGCTCTTAAATACGACAGAAAATGTCCTGCGTGAACTGATTCGTGATATCCGATCCGCAATAAATATTTTCCAAGTATTTTCTTTTCTCCGTTCCCTGGATGAATGATTTCGGTTTCATTTAATTCCGTATCCGAAAACTGCCGTACACTTTCTATAAATGTTTTTCTATAAGGTTCGGCAAATTCAAGTTCATCAGTAACGCTAATGAATGGTCGGTTTTCCCAAGGTGTTTTATAATTTGTCATATCACCTTGGTTAATAATAAGATTCCATCCATAATCAGCGGCCAAAACGTGTCTTATCATTTCTGACGCACTCATTGCTTTTTCGTCAGGTTTCCAATTATAATATTTCTCAGGTAGTCCATTCCAAAGTTTTATACTTCTTCTCCTTATTTCTGTAAAATTTAAAATTATGAGCTCAGATTGGGTCATATGCTATTTTTTTCGAAAAGTAACGCTAATAGGCCGATGTGTGCTTATTGCAGGTCTAAGGTATAAAAAGTAGCAATAGTTCGGGGGTACACTATTTTTAGTGAAGTAAGCTGGCACGAGCGTGACGCTTGCGCTGGCGGGGGAGTTATTATTTTAATGATTATGGGGTTGTGCAACGGTTACTTTTGTTAGCAAATGTGGCGATACGTTCGAGTAAGCACGAACGATTACGTTTCCGTATTTATTTCCATCTCAGTAAAATCCATTGCGTAAATTAGTCAATAGGTCTTTTTACATAGGTATTTCAGAAACGTAAAGTCTATCAGAATAAAGTTGCCATATAAAATTCAACTATTATTTTTCCTTGACGATAGTTCTATTTTAATTTTTTTAATATAACTATTTAAGGCACTAACACTTGCAAAACAAGCGAATGCAACCCCTAGCAAATTTATGTCCAACGTATTGGACCCTTTCGTTATCATACCATAAATAATAACCACCATTAAAACAAGTGATACTCCTATGATGGCTCCTGAAATTCCTTTCCACTTTTTGATTTCTGATTCTAATTCAGATTCGGTTTTGTTCTTTAATTCTTCGTCTTTCATAAGGTTAGGATTTTTTTGAGCCATTTATGCCAACGGTTTAGCTATGAACCGTACGGGGCACGCCATCTGCGACAGCAGTGGGCGAGTTGGCGCGTTGGCACAGTTTCCGTCTAGGCACGAAGCTAAAGCTTATTGTTTAGTTCTGTTTTTTCTTGTTTAAAGCTAAATTTTGAATATTTCGCCAACGCGTAATTTTCAATTTGGCGGACTTTATAAATATACAGTACCTTTCGATTTAGGATAGAAGTCCGCATTTCGTTCAGGTTTTGTCGGCAGTAGTTGTTATTTCAGTCTGAATGTAATAGGAATTGTTTTATAGACTACTACACTTTGTCCATTTTTTTTATAAGGTTCTAATTGTTTTAAAGAATTCATAATTGCAAAACATTCGGTATCTAATAGAATGTCAGCTCCTTCCGTAATGCTTAGATTATCGACTTTTCCATTCTCGTCTATCGTGAATTGAACAGTAACCCTTCCTTCAGTTCCGTTTTCTACGGCTATCTCAGGATATCTAAAATGCTTTATGATATGTTGCTGAATTTTTTCGTTATTCGGATCAGATTGAGTAGCTGTTCCCAATTCCCAGTATCTAATTGCGTTTTCAGGAATAAATTCGCCATATTTTAGAGTGAAATTATAGTCTCTAGTCGATTCAATATTCCCTTTTTTGTCATATCGTGTCCATAAGCCATAGGGTTGTTTTCCCAAGTAGGATTTAGACCAAATTTTCTGACCTTTTTTCGTTTTTGAGAAAGTATGATTTGTAACGCTGTCATTAATTTTTTTTATTTCCAGCATATATGGTCCACTTTCAACTTCTGTTTTACCATATTTATCTTTAAAATATTTGATTTCAGAATCTACCTGGCTAATAGCTAGATTTGAGAATAACAGGAGTAGGATAAAAATTTTTGTCATAAATGTTTATTTAAATTACATCTGTGAATAAATTGCGGTTATACATTGGGCCTGTTGCGCAGCTATGAATTCCATCAATACCTACTTGTTAGGTAGTTTTTTGTAAAATATAACTAACAGATATATTGGGTTTTTATTATTTTCTATAATTCAAAAACCATCAATTTATTGCTGATGACGGTGGTGCAAGGGTTACTATTGTTGTAGCTAGTTTTTTATGCTTACTAATCCAATTCTTTTTCGCATCTCTTTACAAATTTTATCTGTTGAACGAATTATTTCTAACGTATTATTTTCTGCATTTTCCCAGTATTCATCATCATTTTCAGTTTCAAAATTATATTCAAGTATTTCTTTCTTAACTAACTTTATTAGGTTGTCTATTTCCTCATAGACTAATTCAGAATAAAAAGGTTTATTATTTTCAAATGTATTTAAACACTTTTTAAAAGACTGTCGAAATTTTTCAAGTTTTCTTTTCTTTCTATCCGTTTCTGATTCTTTTGGGTTAACGATGTCTAATTTAGGTCTCAAGGTAATTGTAGAATTGCGCATATTTACTAAATCTCCCCATAGTTGATTATATATTTCAAACTCTTTTTCAAACTGTATTTTGTGAATAGATGCTTCCTTGTTATTTTTCAGTTTTTCAGATTCGTTTTTTAATATTTTGTCATTGTAATATTGGGTTTTAAAATACCATTTAAAAAATCCAAAGCCAATCATTATTAATCCAATTATAGCAATTACAGAATACATTTTCAGCTCCTTAGGAAGTCTCTTTATATCCCTATTTATTTGTTCTTCAAGTACATTTAATTTTATTTTCTCATTAATTAATTCTTGATGAAGGTTTATTATTGAATCTTTTTCGGTATTGGTTTTTAGTATTTGGTTTTTAACATTGTAGTCGTCAACTTTTAAATAGATTTCATTTGGTTTGGTGTTATATAAGTAAGTTCCAAAAACAAAAAGAATCAATCCAAAAATTGATAAAAATTTGTATAAGTTGTCTGTAGGTAAGTTAGGTATTTTCATTTTTCAAATTAGCTACAACGGCAGTCTGTCTCAAAACCACCTTTGATTTTGAATAAATTTAAGCAATTTGTGGTACAATGGATATCGGCCTGAAAGAAGGTTGGATTTTCATAAATAGGGATATAGGGTCTAAGAGCGCATATTTCGGTCTCACAAGGAAGAAAAGGAACATTTTAAGGATGTTGGTTCGATGTTTTGCCCTGGTTTCGGGCTTGCATCCTAATTTGATACGTCTTTTTAAATGCTAGGCCAGAGCAATCTGGAGAACATCGTCAGCGACCCTTAGCTTATGGCGCATTGTTCCCTGCGGTTGTTCATCCTTTACTTTATCGGTTACGATTTAGACGAGGAGCTCCCCTGGCACAGTACGATAAGCCCTACGCGCCAACTGTTCCCCGAAAGTGCGCTTCTATATTTACAGGGCCGCTCTGCCAAACATCCAATATTAGAGTTCCGTTTCTGATCCGACATAAAAAAAGCCCCGTAAAGAGGCTTATATAAATTCGTTTTTTGGCTTATCAACGGCTTGTGCAACGGTTACTTTTGTTAGCAAATGTGGCGATACGTTCGAGTAAGCACGTTCCGTTTCCATTCCCGTATTTTTCCGTTCGAGTCAAGTCCATCTGCGTGACAGTTGCGCCCGAGTAAAGTCCATTTGCGCAAACCTGCTCAGAATTCCATTCCTACTTTTGAAAAATGCAAAAATTGAGGACTTACGTCCTTAAAATGACAAATTAGTATAGCTGTTTTTTTGGTAACGAGTCTGTTACAAATAAGACCATTTTATTTGATAAATCTTATTTTAGAACACCCTATGTTTTTAGTACCTTTCAGAAGTTGCGATTATAAATACCATTGTAACGACAAACACAAAAACGAGTTCTAGAACCTCAATTTGACTGGTTGAACTGTAATCATAAATTGCAATTCCAACTGGTGCTCCAAGACTAGGAACTAATGTTTTTTTTGTAAAATATTTTTTCATCCTTTAAAACTTGAATTATTTTTTGGAGCCATTTTAGTTAACGTGTTTGTGTATGATTTCGTTGCGTGTTTCAGCAACTAATTTAGCAAATACAAACCGAATAGAAAATCCGCGAGGATTTTCGTAAGTAGGCGAGTACCAGCAATGAATTATACACGGTGTTGGCGGTAGTTTTTTTATTGATATTTTTCCAAAGCTTCTTTATAAATTGCTTCTGTTTCGTCTTTAAAACGGTCTTTATTATTTAAGAACGTATTAAGCTTTTCATAAATACCTTTGTAGATTATTTGATGTGCTTTATTCGCCAAATTATTTTCATCATAAACGTCCATTTCAAAATCTTCTTCAATTGCGAAATCTAGAAGTTTCATTAAATCTTCTTTTTCTATTTTGTCAATTTCAGTCCAATTTTCCGGTTCCGCTTTATCTTTTAGGAAAAAGGCTTGGTTATTATTAATCTTTAAGAATTTCATAATTCGTTATATTTCTTTGGTTATAAGCATCTTCTCCTGCTTCTAAACAGTTTAGAAGTACATCTAAGTTTTTAATTGTTTCTCCACCAACACTTTTTAATATTTTGCTAGTTGGATGACCAAAAAACACTTTGTAATCTACATTTCCTGCATTAACAGTTTTTTGCGTAAATACAAGGTGATTAGGATTTATTGATGCTCCGATAGTACTATTGTGAGTAACAACAATTACTGGAATTTCCTTTGATATTTCTTTAATTAATTCGTTTACCTCGCTTTTAAGAAAAATATTATCAAAAGAAGATTCTGGCTCGTCAATCAATAACAAATCGTGCTTTAATGCGTCACTTATTTCGTGAAGTAAATTAAATTCAGAACGTTCTCCACCTGAAACTTCATAGCCGTGTTTATTTAATGTTCTGTAATCGATATCTACAAAATATTTATAGAATTCAGTTTCTTCGATTCCTACGTTTTGAAGAGAAATTAAAAATTTATATGGATTCTCGTAATTATTGAACGCATCACTAAAACGTAAATTGGTTTTACTTTTCTTTTTTAATTGTCCAGCTCCTGTATATTGTTTCGTTTTTGCTAAAACTTTAAAACCTCGTATTTCTTTACTATCAATAATTTTTTCTGATTGGACATTTTTAACCAACTTAATAAACTTTTCAACTTTAATTTTCTCTGATTGAATTTTTGAAAAATCAACTTCCTCAATAGATGTTGTTGTTGAGCGAAATTTCAAACTATCTTTTATAGATTCTATTAAATTATTTGTCCAATCTTTTTTTAGATTTTGCTCATAAAGTTCATTGTACTTTTGAATTAGTTCAATAGCTAAATTCTTTAAACTAATATCTGTTGCGTGCTTATTTACTATATCTTTATACTCGTTGGTTTCAAGTAAAGTTTCTGTAGCAGATATTAACTTTTTAAGATTTTCTAAACTATCAAGTGTGAATTTCGTTTCATTATACAATTTACATTTTGAAAATGTATCTAAATTATTAGTTTCAGAAGCATATTTTTTTAGAGAAATTAAATATTTGTCGAGCGAAATTTCATTAGATTTTAAATCTATTTCGTTTACGTCTAAAACAACATCTTTAAATTCTTTGAGATAATTTTCCGTAACTAAACTGTGTCTTGTTGTAACTAATTTTTTGAAATTCTCTTTATCATTTTGTAGTAAAGAAAATTGTCTTAAATATTTTACGTTATCAAAATTTTCGCAAATCTTGTCGAGTGTATATGTTTTACCAGAAGAACGACCTCCAACGATTACATTTAAACTTGTTGACAACATAATTCCATCATCAGTCGCTTGAAAAAAGTCATTTCCATCTTCTTCTGAAAGAAAGACTTTAGTTTTATCATATAAACAACCTTTTATAGCATTTAATGTTGTCTCTTCAACATCAACATAAGTTTGTCTTGTTGGATATGAAGACATATTTTCAACAAACCTACAATCACTAAAAATTAGAGGTGTAAGTTTGTCAGCCTCTTTTATACAAGTTTTAAATTTTCTTAAACTAGTTACTTCTCCTGCAATGATGTTATCTCCTAATTTTTCTAAGGTGATTGGTTTAATATTTGGCTTTTTATCGTAGTGAGGAATTAAAAGGTAATCTTTGAGATTAGGAAAAATATCAATTAATTGCTCATAATTTATAGAATCATCTTTGGTAGGAATAAGGTCTTTTACTTTTTGGCATTTTAAAGCAAAATCATCAAGAATATCATTTTCAGATATTAATAATAAATGACCTCCTTCTAAATCAATTTCAATTCCAGGAAAAACTTTAATTTCTAGTTTTTTACATATTTCTTCAAATTGGATTTTGTCAAACAAATTATGATTAGTAATAGCTATACAATCAATTTTAAGAAGATTTACATATTCCTGAAGTGATTCTATGTCAAATTCAAAATGTCTGTCGCTTACAGATTGAACGGTGTGAATATGGAAATCAATTTTTTTCAATTATGTATGTTTTTTAAATTACCGCCAACGTACGTATATGTGTACAATTACACATATACCTCTTTATTTGGGTATAAATGTAATCGTTTAGCTTGCCCAAATACATGCCAATATAAAAAATCTTACACTTGTATTCTTACAGAAAAGCGTAATCTCAAAAAAAAATAGGGTTAAAATCTAAAAAGCAAAAGTAGTTGATATGTCTAGTAGTTATAAGCTTGTTAGTGAAGCAAGCTGGCACGAGCGTGACGCTTGCGCTAGCGGGGGTGCCGAACGCACGAATGCTTAGTTATGGTAAAACGTTTTTTTCTTTCAATTGGTTTCAGCTATTAATAATATTTCTTTATTGATTATTTCAGCATTTTCCTTTTTTGTAATTATAGAACCGTGATTTGCATCCATATAAAACTGTTTTCCTTTAGTAGATAGTTCTTTCAGTTCTTTTTGCATTTCGTACCATATTTGAGAATCTCCGTATTGTTCTTTTGCTGTAAAAACTAAAACAGGTAATGAATCCAAACGACTTGATTGACTAGCCCGTAAAAGAATATCATTATTTATACGATTTTCCTTTAGATATCTACGATAAACTTTTCCAGAATAAGAAGTAAGATTGTGTTTACGATTCTGGCAATCTTTTGGTAAATCCTCATCTATAGATTTTCGGCTTCTTAATGAATTATAAACTCCCATTAGTCCCATATCGGAAAGGACTGCAAGAGTTTTTATTAAACTAATTTGATTTTCTTCAAATAACCCATTTTCGGCTAATCGTTTCCATTGTTCTGGATGACTTGAGTCTATAAAGACCATTGCTTTTATTTCATTTGGATATAGGTCTCTGAATATTCGATTATAAGGACCACCCATAGAGTGACCTGCTAATATATAGGGTGGTTTTTCACCATTCTTTTCTAGTAATTTATGTAATTGGCGAGCATAAAATTCTGATGTAATACTGTCTTTACTTGGCTCGCTAAACCATTTTCCTTCCCTGTCATAACGAACAACTCTCAAACTTTTTTTCAATCCCTCAGCAACCCAATGAAATACATCTGTATCATTTCCTGCACCTGATTCAAGGATAATAGTTGGTAATTGATTTTTTGGACCTTCTGCTCTTATGTGAAGTTTAGTTCCATCAACATTAACTAATTTTCCTGGAGGAACTGGTTTTGAACTAAATAGTCGGAAACATAATCCAGATACCAATATTAGAATTATAAGTCCAGCAAAAATTTTACCAATCCATTTTATTATTTTTAGTATTAATTTCATCGTTTTCTTTAAATGTTTTACAACAATGGGATATTGTTATTGATGCTATATCCTTCTTTTTAGGACCCCTAATGTAGCACCTTTGTGAAGACCTACCTTACAGATTTATGTAAGGCTTTTAAGAAAGTTTTTAACAGGCCCTCCGTAGAGGGGGCCAAACAGTAATTAGGCCATTGCTGGCCCTAAAAAAGCAAAACGTTTTGATAGACGATGTGTTTTTTAATTACAACACCACGGTCGCTGCCGAAGAACGCAAGTTAGGTTTTGGGGAGAGTTCCCAGTTTTTGGTGAACTCCCGGGAAAGCAAACTCATAGATGCCGAACTAAAAAGGAATGCCGTGTGCAACAATTTTTTTCGGCCAAGGCCCAATTGTTCCATTCCATTGGGGGGAATCCTAAAAACCGGTAGGGTAGTGGTGTAGCGGTGATTTTGGGGTTTAGGGCCCCATTTTTTAGTTAGGGGAATAAATTCGCTGTGCGGTATCGGTTTTACGACCATATATGGCCCCTATGCCGCTTATCTTCTATAGGTCCACTTGGTCGGCTTTCTGCCCCTTGCCCTGAAATAAGCGGGAACTTTGTAGCAAATTATATGTTATGAAAGCCATGTATATAAAGCTTAAGATCCGTATAGAAGGAGGGGACACCTTGGCGATGGTCGTATGTTTCTTTATTTCCCTCTCCGTTTTCTTTATTCTGAAAGTCTTGAGCAGGGAGCTTCCTTTGTAATACCCGTTAGAGCTTTTAAAGAAGCTATACCCGTTTCTTTATGACCTCCTTGTTCACTTGGTTTCCGTCTACATCGTAATGGATGAATTCAATGACGGCATCCTTTTTCTCGCGGTAGACCTTTACCGCTAAAAATCCACCTTGTACTCTTAGAAATTTATGTTCGGGACGTTTGTCTTCCTGCTTCCAGCCTTGGGCATGAAAATCGCTTACCGGTCCTTGACTGAATTCACGTAGTCCGGTTGCGGGGTCTACGGAAACATATTGCCAATGTCGGTCACCGTTAATGACCAATACATTCTGGTCGGCCAGGTACTGGCGCAGCCATTTGCCTTCCGTGGCGAATGAGGTATTGGAGTGGTTGTCATACTTGCCTTTGGAGCGGTCGGGCCCTACGACCGGCGTAGGCGAGACCAGGATCTTAAACGTAGCGTCGGATGCTTCAACGGTTTCCTTGAACCAAGCGATCTGTTCCTCTCCCCAAATGGTTTTTTCCTTTCCGTCGGGAGATTTGTTGTCACTTCTAAATTCCCGTACCTCTACGTTCCATAGCTGTACATCCTTGCCCCATCTAAAGGTACGGTAGGGTTTGTCGATAATGGGCACTTGTTCCCGCCAAATATCCAGGCCATCCTCATAGCTCAATTCCCCAAAGGGCGTGGAATACGGATTGGCATCGTCTTTCAGTAGATCGTGGTCGTCTTTTTGTAGGTAGGCGGGGGTAGTTTTATAAAAATCGAAGAGGGCGGGCCACGAATTCATGGCGTGCCATTTGTGTCGTGCCAGTTCTACGGTGTAGGCCATGGGCCCAGGCTTGTCGTAATACACATAGTCTCCCGTTTGGCAATGGAAGAGCGGGTTTAGTTTTCGCATGCTGTCGTAGATTTTAAAACCGCGAACGGCATCGTCATGCGACCAATAAAACTGGCAGGTCGATGAGGTAAAAAATACCGGCACCACCTGGTCGGCGGCCGGGGCGGTCGTAAAGGATCCCCTTATTTCCGCCACCGGGGCCTCCGCATTTTTTCTCCCTTGAATCTGTATGTCATAGTGGGTGTTGGGGCGTAAGCCCTCAAACTTTCGTTTTAGGGTAAAGTCCCTATAGCCCGAAACATAGGTCCATTCCGTGCTGATCAGGGTGTCCTTTGATTTAAGGCTGATCTTTACCTGTCCCGAGGCGCCCTCAACCGCGCCTTCCATTTTAGAAATGGGCATGTTGTTGTCAAAGTCGATGGGAGGCCTAAATACCTTATCCTGTTGCTTGTGGTAGACGGCCACGGGCTGGGGCGATCTACAAAGCCGGGTAAGAAGAATGGCGGAAGTATCGGTTACTTCCCCAATTTTGAATCCGGTGGTAAAATAGACTTCGGTGTCGTCTTGGGCAGCGCCCGTAAAAAGTCCGATGGTCAGCAGTACTAGGGTAATGGTTCGTTTCATGTGGGTTTAGGTATAGCTTGTGGTCTCCTGTGGCCAACTTCTGAAAAACCAAACAGGAAGTATAAATATACCAATTCCAAACACTTTAGGCCCCCGGAATTAGTATTGGTAGGAGGCTATGAGCATTTCCGTCCATTCTTGAATGCGTTCGGGCGATGGTCTGTCCGCTTGGTCGAAGAAGAAATGTTGCGCTATTTCGAGTCCGCAATACCCGTACACACCGGTGTCGGAGGTCAGGGAAAGGGCCTTGTCCATACCTATGCCTTTGTACTCGGCCTGCGATTTTCCATGGGTATTGATAAGGGTCGCTCGCTTTCCTTTGAGGAGTCCTTTTTGAACGCCCCCGTCGTAGCGGTAGGCAAAGCCATAGCTAAAAACGCGGTCGATATAGCCTTTCATGATGGCCGGCATTCCCGTCCACCAAATCGGGTAGACAAAGGTGATATGCTCTGCCCAGGTGATGTATTCTTGTTCTTTTTGAACCTCTTCGGAAACCTCGCCCTTGCGTTGTCCGGCCATATCGGCCAAGGAAAGAACGGGGTTGAAGTCGAGTTGATAGAGGTCCCTTACTTCAATTTGGTGCTCGCCCTGTTCAAGGGTTTGTATTACGGTCTGTTTCAAATGATGGTTGAGACTTGCGGCATTCGGATGGGCGTAGATAATAAGATGCTTCATTTTCCGTAGATTTTTAGATTGATAAAGCAAATGTAGCCCAGGGCCTTGGGCTGTAATTGTAAGAAAACGAAATGCTATTCGGGCTTGCAGATATTTTCTTGGAATTTGAGGTATTGGGTCGGCGTATGGCCGGTGAAGTGCTTGAAGTCGTGTATAAGCTGGCTTTGGTCGTAATAGCCACAAGTCTCGATGATGTCGAACCAATGTATCGGTGAACTTGAATCTTGCAAAAGCGAAATGGCCTTGACGAATCTTAGGTACCGGCCTTTTTCCTTGGCGGTATAGCCAAAGTATTTTTTGTGGTTGAGCTGAATGCTTCTTTCGCTCTGTTGGGTTTCTTGGGCGATAATCTTAATAGGGTTGAACACGGTGTAGTCTTCCGTATGGTCCGAAATATTTTGAAAAGCCGTATCGCTCTCCCTTAGGTAGGGTTTGCAGAAATCGAGAATCAGGTCGACCCGCTCGCCAGGGCTTGCGTTTTTGATAAGTCGCCAGAGGTTGGTAAAGCAATTTTCGCCCAAGAGCGCATCTGGGTGTATGGGGAGGTAGTCGGACAAGATAACCTTACCGAAGAAGCGGTAAAAGGCATCGTCTTTAAAATTCGCCACCAACATGTCGGACCCTGGGGCAAGGGTGTAATCAAAGGCCTGTTTCAAGGGGCCGAGAACAAGGCATTTTTCAATGCTTATTTGAGTGTCATCCGCCGTCTTTAATTGAATTGGGGTGCCCAAACTAAAGACCATGATAATTTGAAAGTGGGGAAGAAGGGTGTGGCTTATGGATTGTTCCGTTTGATTTTCGGCCCTATAGAAATGGGTGAAGACGTCTTGGAAATCTTTGGGGACTTCTATTCTTTCGCCGTTTTGGTCGGGATGCTTGCTTTCCATTCTAAGACTTGGCTTATTCGATAAGTTGATTGCTTCCGCTTTGGGTCTTTGTGAATTGGGCCCTGTTCCTCGCAATGATTTGGCCCGGGTTGGTAAAGCTTCCGATACGAATTGAAACTTCCGCAATTTTAACGGGTTTTCTTTGGTTTAAAAATACAAGAAGATATATGGAGTCGAGGTATTCAATATTATTTTTTTCCAAGGATTCTAGGTCGAGGTCGAGTTCGCTTTCAACGGCATCTATGGAGGTGTAGGGCGCAAGGATCAAGAGTTCGGTCCATTCAAAATCGTCAATTTTGCCCAAGTCGCTTATGTTTTTTCCCGAGCTGAATTCCGCTTCGATTTTTTCGGTCAACAGACGGTCTGATCGGAGTTGGTTTGAGTAATGGCATGCCATTAAACTTAAAAATAGAAGGGTGGAGCCTATAGTTTTTTTCACGGTTCAAATCGATTGATGCGGTCGTAGAAGGAAGGGGTGTTGGGTATGTGCGTCTGTTTCAATACCTAGGGAACCCTATCCTCGGCGATACCACTAAAGTAGCATTATTTTTTTTCATGGTTTTCGGGGTGTCCCTCCCGATCGTCATTTTGGGGAAGGCTTCGTTTTTGTCTTTTGTTGGAGTAAAGCCTAGGTTTTATCCTTCTATATGCCTATGTATTAAAATGATATATGAATCAGTTAATTCTTACAATGTAATGTGTTTTATTCTATTCTTATGGGATTTATTTTTGAGGTATTGGTGATTTTTTAGACGAAGCGAAAAGTTACATTTAATGCGATATTAGGCCCTTTTTACAACTGTTAATGTGTTGTTGTACAGTATTTTTTGTCATAGCGATAGCTTTTGTAAAGAGCTTTGGTTTACGGAAATTCGTAAAATTAACAATTATAAATTTTGATAGGTAAGAAATTTCTTTAAATTTGATCGCCCTTTATTATGAACTTAATTACATTATGAAATGAGAAAATTATTACTTAAGACCTACTCTATTTGCACTAGTGAGTGTAGAACTTGTCAAGGCAAGTTTGATCGAATTCAATTTAACTTAAAATTGATTTGCTAGTCTAACTGTTTTACCGAAAGCAGTACCAATTTAATTATGATCCTTTTCTGGTTTGTGCCTTCATGGGTGTATTAGTATACGCGAAATGATAGGAGTCTGGATGCACGTATTTTTAAATGTAAGATATAGTGGTTTCCATTTCCTTGTAAACTAGAACCTAGTGAGGTCTGTTTTGAATCGTTTTTTTGCGATTACGGCAGGTTTTACAAATCGTCATGGATCTTTAAGGCGGTGTTCTTTCCGGTATTACTCCATTATATATAATGAATCATAGCGCTGTTTCCTCCATTTTTTTTGTTGAAAAGATGGGTGTTAGGTGGTTGTTTTCAAACTGTTTTAACCAATAAACTTAAGTGGTAAGGTAAAGTTGTGTCTTTCGGTCAGCGAAAATAAACGGTTAGGCCCTGATTTACCTAGGATAGTAGTTGTGACTGATTCATTGGTATTTAATTAAACAACATTAAATTTTGTGTTTTATGGATTTTTTAAAATCGAATTTATTCATGGCGTTATTACTGTTGGTGACAGTATCGAACGCCCAGACTCCAGACGGGGAATTAAAAAGATGGCATAAGTTATCGTTGACCTTTAACGGACCGAGCACTACCGAAACCTCGACCCCAAATCCGTTTTCCGATTATAGTTTAGAGGTAACCTTTACCCATGGTGGCAGTGGGAGGAGTTATACGGTTCCCGGATATTACGCCGCTTGTGGCGATGCGGAAAATACAGGTTGTGATTCGGGCAACAAATGGCGGGTGAATTTTGCCCCTGATGATGTAGGAAACTGGAATTGGACCGCCAGCTTTAAGTCGGGAACAAATGTGGCGATCAATGGCGGAGGGTCGAGTGGAGGCTTTATGGATGGGGCAACCGGTTCATTTAGTATTGCCGAGTCGGACAAATCTGGCAGGGATTTTAGAAGTAAGGGCCTAGGAAGGTTAAAATACGTGGGAGAACACTATTTAAAGCATATCGGAACAAATCCGACAGAACCGAACGGCCCTTGGTTTTTAAAAGTCGGTGCCGATTCACCGGAAAACCGCTTTCACTATGTTGACTTTGACGGTACTCCGGGAACGGTGGCCGGTAATGCCAAAAGTAAAACTTGGCAAGCCCATGAAAAGGACTACGTAGCTTCCGATGCAAGTGCCTATACCTGGAATGGTGGTAAGGGTAAAGGAATTTTGGGATCCGTAAATTATTTGTCGGGTCAAGGCGCCAATGTAATGTCCTTTTTAACCTGGGCGGCCGGTGGCGATGATGGTGCCGTTTTTCCCCATGTTTTAAAAGTTTCGGCCCAAGACTATGGCAGTACCGGAAAAGCGGGGCAATGGGACAAATTGCACAAAGATCGTTTTGACGTATCTAAACTCGCACAATGGGAAAAGGTAATGGAATATGCCGATAAAAAGGGGGTTTACCTACACTTTAAGACCATGGAGACCGAAAATTGCGAAAAAATGGACGGCCATACTTTTGGAAGGGAAAGAAAACTGTACTACCGTGAGTTGATCGCAAGGTTCGGACACCACTTGGCCTTGAACTGGAACCTGTCGGAAGAGAGTACGATCAAGGACGATGTGGTTAAGGCTACGGTAAACTACATTAAAGATGTGGATCCATACGACCATCATATTGTATTGCATACCTACCCAGGACAACAAGATCAAAGATACAATCCCTTGATCGGTAATAAGTCCAACTTAACAGGGGTATCGGTTCAGACCAGTAAGACCAACGTTCATAAAGACGTTCGTAGATGGGTAGAAAACTCTAAAAATGCAGGTAGAAAATGGGTAGTTGCCAATGATGAGCAAGGTAGTGCCACCGAAGGTATCAGGGTTTCCGATAAGGAAGTCCGTGAAAAGGTGCTTTGGGCTACCTTATTGGCCGGTGGTGCCGGTGTCGAATATTACAGTGGTTACACCAGTGACGACGGAGACCTTAACGGTGAAGACCACCGAAAAAGAGGGGTGAAGTACAAAGAGGGAAGCTACGCCCTTAAATTTTTTAAGAACAACCTTTTGGGGGACTTAAAAAACATGGTTTCCGACGATGGTGTTACGGCAGATGGCAATGATTATGTCTTTGCAAGAGAGGGAAAAACATACGCTATTTATAGGCCTAACGGTGGAAGTACCTCTTTGAGTTTGCCTGCAGGGAACAACAAGTACGATGTGCAATGGTTCAACCCAAGAACAGGCGACGACCTTACGGCGAAATCGACCCTAGGGTCTAATTTGGTGGCCCCTGACAATAACGACTGGGTGGCTTTGATCACAAGCAAGGATAGCGACGGCAATGTAGATGACTGCGATAATAAACTTAATGCTACATTGACCCAAGATGCGTATCTGCAAGGCAGCACTAGGTTTAATAGTGGTGAACTTAGGGTTGAGAGTGGAAACCGGATCGCCTACCTCATGTTTACGGTACCTGCAAGCACCAAAACGGTAACCAATGCCAAATTGGAACTTACCGTAGGTAGCGATGGAGGCAGTGGTTTGATAGAAGTTTATAAGGGAAGCTCAAATAGCTGGACCGAGGCCAATCTTTCCAGTGGCAACAAACCTGCCGAAGGTACAAAATTAGGGTCCTTGAATACCACCTATAGCGTGGGCTCTACCTATACTTTTAATCTGAGCGGTGTTACGCCCGGCCAGACCATTTCCTTGGTCTTAAAGCAAACGGGCGGCAACGATGTGTCTTTCTCTTCAAAGGAAGGTTCCTATTCCCCAAAACTGATTCTAGAGCTAGAGTGTGAAGATGATGGAGGGGCCATAGATAATTCCATAGCCATTCCCGGGCTTTTAGAGGCTGAAAACTTCGATACACAATCAGGGGTTGAGGTAGAGAATACTACCGATGCCAATGGAGGTGAGAATATCGGCTATATAGAAAATGGAGATTATGTCACCTATAATGTCACTATTGCCGAGGCCGGTACGTATGAAGTAAAGGCAAGGGTAGCGAGTAAAACGGCCGGTGGCAAAATCAATATAGAGGCAGATGGTGTAAAAGTAGGTGAGTTTACCGTTGGCAATACAGGCGGATGGCAAACATGGACCACACTGACGACCACGGTTGACCTGCAGGCGGGCGAGCAAAACCTTAAGCTCGATTTTGCCGGTGGTACGGGCTATTTGTTCAATGTAAACCATCTTGATTTTGATAAGCAAGATAGTGCGGCAAGTGCCCTTTTTACAGCCGAAACGACTGCGGAAGTAAAACTTGTGGCCTATCCTAACCCGGCCCAAGACTATATTACCGTTTCGGGCATTAAACCAGGGAGCCGATTGGTGGTATATGACTACTCGGGAAATAGGGTGCTTCAAACAGTGTCTCAAAGTACCGATGTATCTCTAGATATAAACCGCCTAAGAAAGGGCGTATATATCATTTCCATTCAAGGAGAGAAGAGTCTACAGTTTATTAAGGAATAAGAAGATTAAGGGCTATTCGGGTACCCTATCCCGAATGGCCCTTACATCTTTATAGGGGACAATAAGCCTTTTTGTGTATGGTAGAATATAAGAACCCATCGAAAAAAAGGCTTGTTGTTTATTTTGTTAATAGATAAAAAAATCAATGAGTTATGAAAGTTAATTTTTATATGCGCCATACTCGGCCTAAAGTGCTTTGTACTTTGTTCTTGCTGATGTCTACGGTGTACCATGGGAGTGCCCAGTTAAGGGTAGGTGACCCAGGGGTGACTTTTGATACGGGCAAGTATGACAGCCGCTATCCACAGATGAAGGAATGGCAAAAGGCAGGGGTTCGAGGCGGAATTCCCTTTCTAAAGGATGTCAAGGTCGTAAAAACCCTTACAAGTGGTGCCGATAGTGAAGCCATCAACAAGGCTATCGTCGACGCATCAAAAACGAGTGGATTGGTGGCCGTTCTTTTAAAAAACGGTACCTATTCCATTGATCAACGAGTGGTGATGAAATCGAATGTCTCTTTGATAGGAGAGAGTAGAACGGGGGTAAAGTGTATCGTAAAGATGAACAATGGCGATGCCTTTAGTTTTTATAAGGTCCAAAAAAGCGGCATATATACCTTGACAATCGAAGGTAGTTGGGGCAAACCAAAATACGACTGGAACTATAGCCTAGATGCCAACGACGAATTAAAGAACAACGATAATATATCGGTGAAGTTCAATAAGTCGGAAGATTGTTGGTTGGACAAGGTCGATATCATAAATTCTGCCAAAGACCCTGTGAGGGTTCCTGCTAACCATATTACCTTAAGGGATCTGCGGGTAGACGGTGCACACAAAAAAGCCGGAGGGGCCCAAGGATACTTTTTTATACAAGGGGCCTATAATCTCATTACGGGCTGCCAGGTTACCCATCTGAGACACATATCGCTTCAAGGGGGGAACGTAGAATACAATGTGGTGTACGACAACGATTTTAGACAAGAGGTAAGTTTCCACAGTGGCGATAAGGGGAATAACCTAATCGAGAATAACAGGATCACCTTGCCCTATGATATGCCCAACTCTAAGGCAGATACGCCCAATGCCGTCTATAATAGCAATAAGGAACCCAATTATTACGCTATTATGGGGCCTTGGTCCAGTCAGCACGATAACTCCGAAAAACCCAATTTTATATTCAAAAACCAGTGTCTAGAAGAAAACCATGGCAACAAGAGACCTTGGTCAGACCCTAATCTATTGTATAAGGGACCGAAGGAAATCAAACCGAAGGATCCCGCTACAAATTTTCCTGCACTGCCCCAAAGCCAAACCCCATCTGGAGGGACGCTCTATCCCATAGTTTTGAATGGAAATACCGGCGGGGGCAATTCTTGTGATGCTTCTAGAACCGTGTTTGCCGATACGGATGCTTACCTGCAGGGCACTACAAGATTCAATACCAATGAACTTAGGGTGGAAAAGGATAAAAGGCTTTCCTTTCTCAAATTTACCCTTCCCGCTGATCTACCTGCAATTACCGACGCTAAATTAGATTTGACGGTTTCTACCGACAATGGCAACGGACGAATAGAAATTATAAAGGGCAAGTCGAACAATTGGACGGAAGATAACCTGTCTTCCTCAAATCGGCCACAGGAAGGCCAAGTATTGGGAGTTTTGACAGATACCTATGCCAAGGGGAAAACCTACCAATGGACATTATCGGGCCTAAAGGCAGGGGAGACCATCACCCTGATCGTAAAGCAAAGCAGTGGTAACGATGTATCGTTTTGGTCTAAGGAAGGCAGCAATGCGCCCAAGCTTACCCTAAAGTCAGATTGTAATGCCGCTACGGAAAATGTAGCCCTAAGTATGGAAGCGGTAGGAAGCGATCCCATCGTTAAAGTGTATCCTAATCCTGCAAGCGACTTTATAAGCGTGTCTCATGTGAATATTGGGGAAGAGCTTATCGTGTACGATTTCCTAGGCAATATCGTGCTAAGGGAAGTTGTCAAACAAAGCGAGCCCGTTTTAGATGTTTCCCCTTTGAAAAAAGGAAACTACATCCTTTCCGTTCAAGGAAAAAACAGCTTTCAGTTTATTAAGAAGTAATACAAAGGCCGCCCTGCCGGTACATACAAGTAGGGCGGTTTATAAGGTCAAACAAAAAAAAGAAAACGATTATGGTACCAATAAAGCAAAGACGGAAGGCATATGTTTTATATGCATTTCTCATGTTGTGCGCCACTACGGCATTCGCACAGAACAATTATTATCTAAGTGCTTCGGGAAACGATTCCAATAGCGGAACATCGGAGGCTTCGCCTTGGAAAACGATAAATAAGCTGAATAGCGTAAAGAATTCCATCAAACCGGGCGATGTTATTCATTTCAATAGGGGCGATGTATTCTATGGCTCACTCGACCTAAAGGGCAAAAAGGGTTCATCGGGAAAAACAATAGTCTTGAAATCGTACGGCTCTGGTGACAAGGCCATTATTAGGGCGTCGGTAAAAATCAATAACTGGACACGTCACAGTGGAAATATCTGGAAGGCCAACTTGGCTAAGGTCGATAACGGAAGGACACCGGCCCTATTTTTAAACAATGTGGCCCAGCAGATCGGTAGGGAGCCCAATGTTGATGCGGCCAACGGTGGGTACCGAAGGATCAAATCGCACGCGGGCAACAACAAATCCATATCGGAAGGGGCTAATTTGCCCTATGCTTCAAATAGGTTTCAAGGGGGCGAAATTACCATTAGGACTACTGATGATAACGTAAAGGTAGAAACGGTAACTTCCCATAGTGGTAATACGGTCAACTTCGGGCTATCGGACCCAAGTGCCACTTTTGAAAATGCCATTGAAAACAATTTCGGATACTTTTTTCAGAACCATGTAAATACCTTGGATAAAAACGGGGAATGGGCCCACGATACCAATGCGGGCGTACTGTATTTGTACAGCAATACGAACCCGAACAGTTTAAGTGTAGAAATCCCTTCTGGGGAAAGTGCCCTAAGCCTTAACAATACTGACTATGTAAAAGTTCAGGATTTAAGATTGGAAGGCGGCTTGAAATATACCTTGGCCATTAGTGGGGCATCGAACATGACCCTTACCAATTGTCATATTTATAACGGAAACGAGTACTTGTCCCTAGGATACACCCTAACCAATATCACCGCTACCAATAACACTTTTGAACAAAGTAATAACATAGCCATCCGATGGGAGGGGCTAAGCGGACTCACTTTTGCCAATAATAAGATTATAAATATTGGTATGCGCTCCGGTATGGGCGCGCGTAGTTTTATTGGCTATACGGGGGCAAGGTTCGTTAGTAGATCGGGGTCTTCCGCCAATGTAATAGAAAAGAATACCTTAAAAAATATAGGCTACCATGCCATGCTTTTTTCCGGGGGTAATTTAAAGATACGCTACAACGATATTAGCAACTATTGCTATACGAAAGATGATGGGGGCGGAATATATTCCGTAGGAAACAGAAATTCGAATAACAGTGTGTACGGGAACATCGTTCATGACAGTCCTGGTGCCATTAGGGGCATTCCTGAAGGAAGGGGCGTAAAAACGGCCGGTATTTATATCGATAACGACTCACAAAACCAATTGATATATGAAAATACAGTGTATAACATCGTCGGTTGGGGATTGATGGCCAACTTGTCAAGTAAAAGCACCATTAGGGACAATACCGTCTATAATTGCGAATTCGGACTCGTATTATCTACCTATAACAATAGCTTTGGGGCCGGAGGAAGTACGGCAAAGGCAACGGACAATACCGTGGTGGACAATATATTTTTCTCTAAGAAACCAAGCCAGGTTTCCGCACGTTACACCAACCAAATTACCGATGCCGGCTTTAATACCTTCTTGGGCGATATCAATAGCAATTACTACTGTATGCCCTATAACGGAAGCAAGCAAATAAGCGTAACATTGGCCAGAAAAACCGATGAGTACACCTTGGACGAATTCAGGACGAAATACCCCAATTATGAAAATAAAGGTAAAAGCGCCCCTGTTAAGTTCGGTGCCTCGGTCGACCCGAATACCTTTATAAAGTTTGTGGTAAACAACACAGGTACGGCCAAAGCCGTAAACTTGGGGTCGGAAAACTATGTGGACGCGAAGCATAAAAACTATTCGGGAAGTGTTACCGTACCGGCGTATTCCAGTATCGTATTGCTCAAGGGAAGCGGAAATGACGGTTCGACCGAAGAACCCCAACTCATAGAAAACGGAACGTATACCATAGGATCGGTTACGTCTAACCAAAGACTATTGTCCCGGGCCTTGGAAAATTACAATGCCAGAATGGTAAACCCTGGGGACTATACCGATCAAAAATGGGTTTTTAACCATTTAGGGAACAACGTCTACACTATAAAGAACAAGGCCAATGGCCGTTTCTTGGAAGTACCTTATGCAAAGTGCCAAAACAGTGTGCAGGTATCAACCTATACCAGTGCGGCACAAGACCACCAAAAATGGAAAGTGGTCGAAAATGGCAATGCGATTTACGGCCTTAAGCCGAACCATTGTTTAGAGCAAGGTTTGGATAGGAATAACGGCACCTTGGACACGAATGTCATTACCTATTCTTACGGGGCGGACAATGGTAACCAAAAGTGGAAAATTCTACCGATAGCGGCCAGTCTTAATGTAGATGAAGTGGCTATCAAAGCCTATCCTAACCCTTCGACCGAATTTATCAAGGTGGCAGGCATAAAAGTAGGCGATAGGCTTAAGATCAGAAATATGAGCGGTGTAGTCATAAAAGAGATACACGTAAAATCTTTGGAAGAGACCATTCCTTTAGATGATATTAAATCGGGAGTGTATATTATTTCCGTTTCCGACAAGGAAAGTATACAATTCCTAAAACAATAATCCTCCATTTCATGTGTTTTGAGCTGTCTAGACCTTAGGGTTTAGGCAGCTTTTTTTTGCCCACGCATAATCACGGATAAGGCAACTGGCCCTTTGCAACCGTTGTGGCCGTCCTGTTTTTATTCGAGTTCTTCACATTCGAAATTCTGCTTTTGTAACAGTTCTATGACCTTCTGCTCCGAACAATGGTCACTCTCTATCCGTAAGATATTATCACAGTCCTCAAGGTCAAAATTCCAATGGCTTTTCGGCAGTAAATGATTTAAGTGGGGCCTTAAAATTTTGATTTGGCTCTTGGTCCGTACGCTTGTTTTAAAGACGTGTATCATAGGTCGTAATGTTTCGGTCTAGGCTTCGTTGAAAGCCTGCCTTTCTTTAGGTATTTTGAAAAGGGAAGGCTCAGGTTCAAAAAAAGCTTGGCATTAGAGTTTGCTTAAGATGCTTCTATCGATATAAAAGGTGCCGAAAGGAATGAAGCAGGCCAATAGCACCTTCCAAGTAGTTGTTGCGAATTTCCAATTTTGCTCGACCCCTACACTTAAGGCGTTAAATAGGAAAAGTAGAAAAAGGGCCCCATGGATCGGGCCGAGTGTTTTGGTCAATTCCGGATAGTCAAAGTAATACTTCAAGGGTACCGAAATAAATACAAGTACCAATAGGGAAATGCCCTCTAGAAAGCCTATGATACGGAGCCGGCCAATATTTGTTTTCAATAGATTCTTCATAATTATCTGAAATAAGGTCTGTTGGCAAACGGTGAAAAGGGCCAGGGAATGGCTATAAAAATGATGGTCAGGGCCACCGAAAACCAAAGCAGTTGGGTTTTGAATTTTTCTCGGTCGGAAGGCTTTCGCTTTGCCAGGGCCGAACCAATGGTAAGAAAAACAATGGCCAAGAGCATGAGTGCCATATGTATGATTCCGAAAAAGGTGGTGTCGATATGTTTTAGGGCTTCATTGGTATTGCCCCAAAAATAGCTAACGATCGGACTCTGGGTGTATAATAGAATGCCGACGAGAAGTTGGATATGGGCCAGGGTGGCGGTCCAATGCCTGACGCGGTTGTCGTGCTTTGAAAAATCCAAATTTTGAAAGTAACCTCGGTACGCCCGGTAAATGGAGTACAAAAGGCTTAGTAATACGAGCCAACGTACAACCGAATGGCCAAAAGTAAGTGCTTGATACATCAGTAAGGTATTGAATGCTGATGCAAAGATATAAAAACATACTAGTTAGTATGTTTTGAAAATGATATTTATTTTAGCTGGTTTAGATACCGTTTAAGTTCTTTTAAATAAGCGTGATAGCAATCGGTATCGTTGTAGGCCTTACCGAAATTTCGAATGCCCCAATAGCTCGACATCACAAAATAGGCCACTTGTTTGGGGTTGACGTCACTGCGTACCGCTCCGTTTTCGATTTCCTTTTGAATGGCCTTTTCTATGGTAGTCTGCCACTCTAGGATCAATTCGTTCAGGGCTTTGGAAAACGCCTCGTTCCAAGGTGTCATTTCTTGGGCCAGGTTGCTCGCGGGGCATCCGTATTCAAGCTTTAGGAAAGGGGTTTCGAACAGCAGGGATTCCGTCATTCCATATATTGCCTCGAGGGGACTTGAAGCATTTTGTAAGGGAACGATAAAGGCGTCTTGCATGGTCGGTTTGACAATTTCATTGATAATGGCGATTCCCATTTCGTCCTTTGTCTTGAAATGGTAGTAAAAAGCCCCTTTGGTGACTTCCGTAGTTGCTATGATCTCATCAATGCTCGTCGTTTGGTAGCCCTTCCTGTAGATTAGGTCAAATGCTTTTTCGAGAATGGTATGTCGGGTATTCGATGCCTTTGTCATAAAAGATACTAATTAGTATGCTGCGCAAAGTAATCAAAAAAATATTGGGAGGGGAAGTCGGTATAATTCCTGTGGCCTGTTTTTAGTTTGGGTTTCTCTTTGAGGAAGGTGTTGGGGGCGAGTTGAATTGGACCCTGTGTTTTGACTCGTTTCCTTCTTTTCTTCCTTCGGATTTGTTTAAGAAAGACAAAGTCTTGACCCTTCGCCGGAAGTTTTTGGTGGACGGCATGGAAAAATAATAAGGGGGGTGGTGGTAAGTTATAGATAAAATATAACGTATTTTACCACGGATAAGATGTGGGTTTGTTAATACGCTTTATGTTCCCAACCTTACACACCGAGTCGTACAATAATTTATTAGTATCCATTCAAGCTGTTGATCAAAACTAAACCAAATAGAATTGCCATATTACTTGATTCGGCCCGAAGGTATGATCGTGACGTATTAAAGGGAATCATTGATTTTAGTCGGCAAATGGGGCATTGGTCGACCTATCACTTACCACCTGACTATATTCATGGCCATGATATGGACAAGATTATCGAGAATATTATCAAGTGGTCTCCCGACGGTGTAATTACGCGGACATTTACGGGTTGGGAACAGTTTAAGGCTTTGGGGGTTCCTCTGATACTTTCTCCCTATAAAAAGATTATTGAGAATGAAATCAGCTTTCATAGTGATGACCGTGAAATTGGTAGAATGGCGGCGGACTATTTTATGGCATTGGGTTTTGAGAATTTTGCCTTTATAGGGAATAGTGATTACCATTGGTCTGATGAAAGGCAAAAGGCCTTTAAAAAAGAAGTGAAAAGCAGGGGGCTATTTTATAAAAAGGCACCTGAGTTTATCAAAAAAAAGAGTTGGTACGAGATTCCCGAGCTTTTGGCCGAATGGCTCTCCGTACAGCCCAAGCCCTTGGCTTTGTTCGCCGCCTGTGATGAATTCAGCAGTCTTGCCAATAGGGCCATTGAAATTTCAGGGTATCACTGTCCTTCACAGATTGCATTGCTAGGTTGCGATAACGATGTGCATATTTGCGAGTTGGCCGAGCCACAGATTTCTAGTATTGGAATGAATGCTATAGGGGCGGGTTTCGAGGTAGCTAAAACAATGCACGGTCTAATTCGTGGGGAACAATTGGGTTCAGGTAACATTGTAACCCTTCCCGAAGGTGTTGTTACCCGAAAGTCTACCGATATCGTAGCCGTAAAGGATATTGAACTTCAGAAGGCGGTACGCTTCATTATAGAGAATGCGCCTATAAAAAATATTAGGGTTTCCGATGTTGTTAAAATAACAAGCCTCTCTCGAAGGTTGTTGGAAATGCGGTTCAAAAAGGAACTAGGACTTTCCGTTCTTCATGTAATCAAGAAATACAGGATATCACATTTTAAAAAATTATTGAACGACAAAAGTATCAGGGTCAAAGATATTTATGCCGTAATGGATTTTTCCAATCAAGAAAGTGTTTCTCGTTACTTTAAGAATGAGACCGGTATGACTCCCTCTGAATATCGTGAAAAATTCAAAAAGTAAAATTCGCATTTTGTCATTTTATATGCGTTTTTTATCAATTACTCCTTCAGTTTATACCTTTCCTTTACCACGTTTTATAAGTGGTTCTCTTTCAATCTATTCTCTTAGTGACTATTAGTCGTTCTCAACAACGAACACTACAAGGGCGTATTCTGCGAAACTTCCAACTTATAATACTCAGATTGCCATTTTCATGAAATAGCAGAAATGTATAACTCCAACTTTAACTAAACCGTCAAATTATGAAACAAAAACTGTTCTTATATCTATTCATCATAGCTCCTATGTGCCTCTTGGCACAGGGCGGAGTATCGGGCTCGATTACCTCTGCGGAGGATGGAGCGCCCTTGCCTGGTGCAAATATCCTGGAAAAGGGAACATCAAACGGGACCCAAGCCGATTTTGACGGTAACTTCTCTATTGAGGTAAGTGGTTCAGATGCCGTACTGGTAATTTCTTATATCGGTTTTACCAGTCAAGAAATAGCAGTTGGGGTACAGACCCATTTTAATATTGCTCTTGAAGAAAGTGCCTCGGCGCTTGATGAAGTCGTACTTGTGGGCTATGGTACGCAGAAAAAGGCCAATGTAACCGGTGCCGTTTCTACCATCAAGGTCGATCGGCTTGCGAATATGTCACTTGGGGCCATTGACCAAAAGTTGGGCGCACAAGTAGCTGGTGTTCAGGTAAGGCAAATTTCCGGTGCCCCGGGTAGTGGCGCCGTTGTTAATATAAGGGGGGCGGGGTCCATAGGTGCAGGTGACGACCCCTTGTATATTGTAGATGGTTTTCCATTGGTTGCGGGAAGTGATAAAAGCTTTAATCCGTTGAATACCATTAACCCTGATGATATCGAAAGTCTTACGGTATTAAAGGATGCCTCTTCAACCGCTATTTACGGTTCTAGGGGGGCTAACGGTGTTGTGTTGATTACGACCAAGAGCGCGAAAAACGGAAAATCGTCCATAGAGTTTACGGCCTATGGAGGCCTGCAACAGGTTTCCCAGAAATTCTTTCCCCAAATGATGAACGCAACGGAGTTCGCACAATTTCAACTCGAGAAAGCCCAAGATTTTTGGGTAGATGAAGGCAACGACCTAAGCACTTTCGATATCAACACCTTAGATCCGATCTACCGCAATCCGGCAAGTAACGGGGAAGGGGTGAACTGGTTGAAGGAAATCACACGTGTGGCTCCTATGCAAAACTACAACCTGACCATTACCAACGGTACGAAAAAAGTAAGATCGGTGATATCGGCAAGTTACTTCAATCAAGAAGGAACTATTCTAGGTACCGATTTTGAACGATTTAGTTTTAGGTCGAACCTCGAGACCGATTTAACCGATAAAATAAAGGTGGGTTTGAATATTGTTCCCACTTTAACCAAGCAGAACAGCCGACCTACGGAAGGGCACAATGGTAATTCACTTATTACCCAAGCCTTTATAACACCGCCCTTCGGGCCAATTTATAACCCTGATGGCAGTTACAACCCCAATATTCAGGTGGGAGGCCCGTTCAGTGATAGGGTAGGCGGTACTTTTCAATTTGCCAATCCGGTAAATCGACTCAAAAACCTTGTGGATGAAACCAAGGGGGTATCCTTGTTGATCAATGCTTATGTGGATGCGGAAATTTTCGAAGGACTGAGGTTTAAAACAACCTTTAATGTAAGTCACAATAACTCCAACAGAGATCAGTACTTTCCTTCGGCTGTCGGAAATTATAGAGACCCGGCACCCTCAATTCCTAGGGGACAATTTCAAAAGAACACCTTGAACAATTTTCTTAATGAGAATACATTAAGCTATACAAAGTCCTTCAATAAACACAATATAGAGCTATTGGCCGGCTTCAGTAGCCAACAGGAACGATTTGAAAGGTCAACGATATTGGCAAGCAATTATCCGCTCAACGATGATATTATTACGCCCAATGCGGCGGCTACCGTAGAGAGTTCGGAGCTTGTTGATAAATGGACCTTGGTATCTTATTTTGGAAGGCTCAATTATAATTTTGACGGAAGATACTTGATAGGTGCTACCATTCGTAGGGACGGTTCTTCGAGATTTGGCGAGAACAATCGTTGGGGGCTGTTTCCATCCGCTTCTTTGGGTTGGAGGGTTTCCGAAGAATCTTTCTTTCCCGAAGACGGTTTTGTGTCAGGCTTGAAGCTTAGGGCGAGTTACGGGTTAACGGGTAACAACTCAATAGGCAACTACACCGCCATTTCTTCCGTTATAACCGACGACTATGTGTTTGGAGGCGTTTTGGCCCCAGGGAAACGACAGTCAAGTTTGGCCAATGTAGATCTGGGCTGGGAAAGCTCCAAACAGTTCAATGCGGGAATAGACCTAGAGCTCTTGAAAGGACGATTTTTTATAAGTCCGGAAATCTACGTAATCGATACCGAAGATATGCTTCAGGGTATTGATATTCCTGCCAGCTCGGGCTTCTCCAGTATCCAGGAAAATATCGGAAAGGTAAGGAACAAAGGTTTGGAACTTACCCTTACGGGACGGATCTTAACCGGTAAATTACGGTGGAATTCAGATTTCAATATTTCGTTCAATAAGAATGAAGTGCTCGACTTGGGCAATAAATCTGAAATTATCATAGGGTGGCCCCATAAGACGATTACCAAGACAGGGCAGCCTCTAGGCTTGTTCTATGCCTATAACTTTTTAGGGCTCTATGAAAACCAGGCCCAACTCGATGAGGCCAGTGCGCCCAATAGCACCATTGGTACGCCAAGGTTTGAAGATGTCAATGGTGACGGTGCCATCAATTCTTCCGATTTCACCGTTGTGGGTAGTCCGCACGCGGACTATAATTGGGCCATGACCAATACGTTCAACTACGGTGATTTTGATTTCTCATTTCAATTGGCAGGGTCACAAGGTGGTGAAGTAATTGATGTTTACAGAAGACATACCCAATTGTCCGTCGGATTTTGGAATTTGGAAAAAGACGTCGCCACTCGGTACAGGCCTTCAAATGCTTCCTTCGAAACCAATTATGGTAGGGTAACGAGTCCTTACGATTTTACCAATCAAGATATCAGCTCGCTCTTTGTGCAAGATGCTTCGTATGTGTCTATTAGGAATATTACATTGGGGTATACGCTCAATACGGAATACCTAAAGAATTTTAGACTCTACTTCAGTGCACAAAATCCCTTTGTATTTACCAAATACAAGAACGGTCATCCTGAAACCGCAGGATTTGGGGAGACTAGCTCTTTGCAACAAGGAATCAATTATGGTGGATATCCATTGCCACAAATCTTTACCATCGGGTTAAATTTTAAACTATAAATTCTGTAATCATGAAAAAATGTAATTATATATATATGCTCTTAACTTGTTTCTTGTTAGGGTGTAGCGAAGATTTCTTGGATGTGGCGCCCGAAACCTCATTAGGCTCAACTTCTTTCTTTAAAAATGAGGGACAGTTCGTAGCCGCATTGAACGGAACTTATGTGCCCCTTAGGGATTTGTACAAAGGCGGAAATTTTTGGTTGTTGGCCGAACAGCGTTCAGACAATACCTCTTATGAAAATTTGGATGGCTCGGGTGTTTCTAAATTTGAGATCGACGAGTTTCGGGTTACCGAATTAAACACTTTTCCCCCAACAATTTTTAGAATGTCTTACGATGGTATAGGGCGAGCGAACTTATTGCTTTCGAATATAGCCACGACCGAGGTGTTGAACGATTATATAAAAAACCAATTGGAAGGTCAGGCCTATTTTCTCCGGGCCCTGTATTACTTTCATTTGGTTAGGGTTTTTGGTGACATACCGCTGGTTTTAGAACCCGTAAACAATACGGAGCAAGCCTTCGCTACAGCGGAAAGGGTCGGTGTCTCCGAGGTTTATTCGGTAATTGTTGACGATGCTACCAAGGCGGCGGCCTTACTTCCCGATTCCTATACCGGCAATGACATTGGGCGTGCTACAAAAGGTGCGGCCTTGACCCTTTTAGGTGAGGTGCAGATGACCTTGAAGAACTTTGAGGCAGCAATAACCGCCTTAAATGGCGTTACGGGCTATACGCTTTTACCCGACTATGGGGAACTTTGGAATGCTGCCAATAAAAACAGTGCTGAATCTATTTTTGAAGTTCAATATTCCGTAGGCTTGGGATCTGAAGATTTTGCCAGTGGTTTTATGTACCGTTTTGTACCCCAGCATTCGGGAGCGGGTGAAGAAATCATTGGGTTTGCCGCAGGAAACGGTTCCGATTCCGGTCACAATACCCCCACCAATGATATGATCGGGGCCTACGAGGCCGAAGACCTTAGAAAGGATGCTTCTATCGGATTCTGGAATAACCCGCAAACGGGAATGGATATACCCTATGTGAAAAAGTTCAATAACCCCGGGCCGTTTCGGTTCTGGATGGATGACAATATGCCGATCTACAGATATGCCGATGTCCTTCTGATGTTATCGGAAGCACTAAACGAACAGGGCTATGTGGCCGATGGAGAAGCGTTCGACCTATTGAACCGGGTCAGGCAAAGAGCAGGTTTGGCTGATTTGACATCTGCGGAATTAACCGATCAAGATAGTTTTAGGGAAGCTGTAGCCCAAGAAAGAAGGGTCGAGCTTGCATTTGAAAACCACAGATGGTTCGACCTTTTAAGAACGGATAAGGCGGAAGAAACTATGACGGCACATGGCGTGGAGGAAAAAGCGCTGAAAAGTTATGTTCCTACCAATGCCTATCAAAATATATCCTTGTTGTACCCCTATCCGAACCGGGAAACACTTTTGCTCGATGCCGATAATTAAAGGTCTTGTTTATAAAATAAAGAAAGAATGTTTCCTTTTTGGTTACTTTAAAGAAATAATTGAGGTATCGCTTTTGCATACTTGAAAAACCATAAGAATGAAAAAACCAGCTAGAACCCTAATTTTATCGTCATTGTTAATTTTGTTTTTATCGACGGTCAGTGCCCAAAAGGGATATCAAGACCCTATGGATATAAGGGTTTCCGAATCAAAAATGGCTACGGTAGAAGTGATTACGAATGCGGGTAAGAAAAGTTATCACCTGAACAATACCGGAACCGTTGATGTTTCAAGGGCCCTGCAAGCTATTTTCGATGAGATTTCGGCAATAAAGGATGTGTCAGCTACCTTTTCGTTCATACCAGGGGTCTATTATTTAAACGGCCCGGTAAAACTGAAAATCGCAAGTGTTAAGATGATCGGGCACGGTCATGGGGGAATAGATATTCATGGCGCCAATATTGAAAGCGGTAGTATTTTTAGGTTTGGAAAAGACACGGGCCCCAACTGTATTACATTTGATTATGCCGGAAGGAGCAAGGCTTTTCCTTCCGGCGAAACCCCATGGGATAATCGCAATTTAAAGGTTGAAATTGAAAACCTCACCTTTGTTGGTTACAACAACACCGGGGTAAATACGGCTGATGGCTATAGCCGCTTCAGGGGTGATGAGCCGAATTTTAGAGGGCTACATTGGTACCCGTCAAAAGACCGGTACAAGGATGTCGAGGCAGAGGGGCAGCGGGCCATTGTCTTGCCAAGTCCGCCCAAGGGCAAGGGACATGCCAAGTGCGAGCTATTGAGGGTGACCGGCTGTTATTTTACAGATCTATATGTCGGGCTTGATGTAGCAGGGAGCGATGTGACCTATATCGATAAAAATTGGTTCGGACAGTTGACCTATGCCATAAGGCTTCATAAAAACGGGCAAGGAATGATGGTCGGGGATAATCTGTTTGCCGACCTTGAGACGGCAATGGTATTGGGAAACCCTAGCTTTTCTTCCTTCCATAACAATACTTTTGCCTATGTAAGCAAGTGTTTCGAAATCGATAATATTGAAAACTCTACCATAGTCGGTAACACCTTGTACAATTGGAAGATATCGACCGGTGCCGCCGCTTATGGGGCTTTTTGTCATATAAAAAAATCCAGTAACCTGGCCATAACGGGAAACACCATTTCCCAATACCTTGATAGCCGAAAACGGACCAAGACTATTGATGAAAAGAACAATGGTCTTTCGTTTATACAATTTGATAACGCAGATCAACTGCTCTTTTCGAACAATGTAGTGCATACTATTTTGACCCAGACCGTAGTACGGCTTAACGATTCGAAAAATTGCGTAATTACCGATAATATCATTACCCATGGTAAAGGAGGGAATGCCGTAGCCCAGACCGGTACTAGTAGTAATAACTATTATAGGCCCATCGATCCTAAAAATTCGGAACGCTTCGATGAATATAAATATTGATAGATAAAACAATTAGGGGTATGATGGCTAAGCTTGTTGGTATACGTCTACCTGCTTCCTTTAAAAATAGATGCCGGTGATGGTTCAAAAGCCATCTTGGCAGCTTAGTTGAGTTAGTTAGTTCGCGAAACACGGGTTTCTATTCGTGTTTTTTATTCGCTAAGAATCGATTCGGTTCCTTGCGTGGATCGAATGGCGATTCCATAGTTTTTAAAAATTAAAATATGCTTAAAGAAACGGTAGTCTTAGCGGCCGACGTTGGGGGGTCTCATATTACCTTGGCGCTTGTCGTAAAAGGTCATGTCATGGATTCTGTAACTATTAAGGCTGAGCCTATAAAGGGGATGAGGGCCTATCTGCCTTTGATGGAACAAATGGCGAAACAGCTCGTGGAGAACAATTCGTTGAGCTTTCTTGATCTTGCCGGTTTTGGTATGGCGCTCCCGATGTTGGTTGATTCAAAAAAGAATACGGTACTGTCTTGTGCCAATAATAAATATGAAGATGCTGTCGAAATTGATTTTGAACAATGGGCGAGGGAAAAATTCGGCTTGCAAATTAGACTGGAAGTTGATGGAAACCTTGGCTGTATGGGAGAGTGGAACTATGGTGCCGGAAAGGGAGTGCAAGACTTGGTCTATGTGATTTTAGGAACTGGTTACGGAAGTTCGGTCGTGCTCGGTGGCCAACCGCTAAGGGGGCGAAATTTTACCGCTGGAATTTTAGCGGGTCATATGGTGGTCAACCCTATGGGAAGCAAATGCATTTGCCCGGGAAATGGTTGTGTCGAAAGCGAAACCGGTACATGGGCACTGCCAGGAATCGCTAGAAAAACCGAGGGATTCCATACCAGTCTATTGGCGAAAAGGGAAAAAATAGATTATGCGGCATTGTTTGAAGACCACGCCTTAAACGATAGTGTCGCCACTAAAATTTTAGAGCGGAGCATCATGTATTGGGGGGCCTCTTTGGTAAACCTTATCTACGCCTACAATCCCCAAAAAATTATCATGGCCGGTTCGGTCATAAAGGCAGGTGATTACATCATTCCGAGATTGGACGCCTATATTAAAAAACAATTATGGACGATTGGGGAGTATCCTGAAATATGCAAGGCCCAACATTTTGATACGGCAGCATTGTTAGGGTGTTATTCCTTGGTCACTACCTCTGATGAATATGAATGAAACTATACTCCAGCCTAGAATGCGGAAATATCTTGTAAAATGCACTTTGGTCGCTGCCTTGGGCGGATTGTTGTTCGGTTTTGATACCGCTGTAATATCGGGTACCGAACAGTCGCTCAGGGTATTGTTCGATGGAGAGTACCAAAAGCTCAGCCAAGTATTTGGTACCGTAAATTTTTGGCACGGATTGGCCATAGCCTCGGCCTTAATAGGGACCATTGTCGGGGCGATGCGCTTCGGGAAATTGGCAGATACCTACGGACGGCGGAAACTGCTGATGATCATCGGGGTTTTATATTTTATCTCGGCTATCGGTAGTGCGCTGGCCTATGACTTGTCTTCCTTTGTTCTTTTTAGGTTCGTCGGGGGTGTTGGTGTCGGAGGGGCATCGGTCATCTCACCCATGTACATTGCGGAAATATCACCGGCAAAGTTTCGGGGGCGCTTGGTGGCCATAACCCAATTCAATATCGTTTTGGGCATTCTATTGGCCTTTGTTTCCAATTATCTTATTGCCGGATTTGAACTAGGGGCGGTTACCTGGCGCTGGATGTTCGGCGTAGAGGCTCTTCCGGCCCTTTTGTTCTTTTTGTTTTTGTTCACCATACCTCGCAGTCCGAGGTGGTTGTTGGTAAAAGGATATGTAGACGAGGCCAAAAAAGTATTGTCGCAAGTAGGAACCGATTCCGGTAGTATTGAAGATGAAGTGGCCGAAATTCAAAATACTTTAAAAACCGACGAGCGGAACAAAGGGGAAACGATTTTTAAACGAAGGTATTATAAACCGCTTTTCTTGGCCATATCAATAGCGGCCTTTAACCAACTGTCGGGAATCAATGCGGTAATGTATTTCGCGCCAAGGATTTTCGGAATGTCCGGTTTTGGCGAAAGTGCCGCCCTTTTGGGGTCCGTTGGGGTAGGCCTGGTCAATTTGGCGGTGACTATGTTTGCCATTTCCATTATTGACCGCTTTGGCCGTAAAAAACTAATGTTGTTCGGGTCTATAGGATATTTGGTCAGTCTTGGGCTCATCGCTTTTACATTCTATAGCTATGATTCTGAATTTCGATTGGTCCATGAGCTGCAACAGGGCCTGCGCGATGGTTCCGATTTGGCGTCGGCCATGACATCGGCCGCTACGGGTGGCAGTATTATTATGTGGAGCTTGTTCCTGTTTGTCGCGGCACATGCTTTCGGACAGGGAACGGTTATTTGGGTGTTCATAAGTGAAATATTTCCGAACAAGGTGAGGGGCAAGGGAGTTTCGTTGGCGAGTTCCACCTTGTGGATTATGGCCGCCTTGATTTCGTGGACCTTTCCCATGTTCGCCGAAGAATCGGGTGGAAAGATATTTACATTCTATTGGGTGTCAATGCTATTGCAATTGCTTTGGGTAGTGTTTGTAATGCCTGAAACAAAAGGCATAAGTTTAGAGGATATGGAGAAAAAACTGAATTTAAATGATGAAAAGTAATTTTAATAAGACTCCTTTCGTACCTATAACAGGAAACCAAAACTGCTATGTCGGTTGGAAGCAAATAGGCACTGAAATAAAATCGGTACTTGATAATGTCCCCCGAAATAAAAAGGTATTGGCGGTGGAGTGCTATCATGGTGTAGATGAGCTGGAAATATTGAACGGTCTCGAGAAACATCTCGGTCCCGTAAGGATCATAAGATCTTCCGAAGCCTTTAAAACCGAAGCGGAAATCTCAAAAATGGTATTTGCCGATGTTACCGATGACCGCATATTCGGGAGAATTACGGAACTCGGGCTAAATAGTTACTTCGATAGGGGTAAGACCGAAAATTTAAGGAGGGCCATTGATCGAATTTCCAATGGAACGGTCTTGGTGATAGGTATTGGGGCTTCCTTGTTGGTAGAAAACCATGATGGCCTCGTCTACGCAGATATGGCCCGTTGGGAGATTCAAACCCGTATGAGGCGAAAAGAGGTCGATAATATCGGCTTGGCCAATCGTGAAACGGATTTTATGCGCTTGTACAAGCAAGGATATTTTGTCGATTGGCGTATCTGTGATTCCCTTAAAGCCGATCTATTCGGTAAAATCGATTTCGTATTGGATACCCATACCAAGAACCAGCCTAAAATGGTTTCCGGGGAAACCATGATCGAAGGAATGGAAGCCGCCCTTAAGAGGCCCTTTAGTGTCGTGCCTTTCTTTGATCCCGGTCCCTGGGGAGGTCAGTGGATGAAGAAAGTGTTTGATTTGGATAAGGACAAACCTAATTATGCTTGGTGTTTCAATTGTGTTCCCGAAGAAAACAGCCTATTGCTGAAAATAAACGATACCCTCATAGAAATGCCTTCCATCAACCTTGTGCTCTATGCACCTGAAAAGGTCTTGGGGAAGAAGGTCTATGAACGTTTTGGCCCAGAGTTTCCCATTCGGTTTGACCTTTTAGATACCATGCAAGGTGGTAACCTAAGCTTTCAGGTACACCCTTCAACTTCTTATATCAAGGAGCATTTTAATATGGACTATACCCAAGACGAGAGCTATTATATGCTCGATGTGGGCGAGAACGCCCTTATTTATTTAGGGGTGAAAGAAGGGGTTGCTCCCCAAGAACTTATCGGTGACCTTAAAAGGGCCCAAGAAGAAAACCAAACCTTCGATGCAGAAAAATATGTGGCTACCTTTCCGGTAAAAAAGCACGACCATATTTCCATTCCGGCCGGAACGGTACATTGTTCCGGAAAAAACTCCATGGTGTTGGAAATCAGTGCTACACCGTATATTTTCACTTTTAAATTATGGGATTGGGGCCGTTTGGGAATGGATGGAAAGCCAAGACCGATAAACCTGGCTCATGGTGAGAAAAATATTGAATGGAACCGAACAACCCAATGGGTAAAGGGAAATTTAATAGATCAAGTGGAACCGATGGAAGAAGGGGAAGGGTGGCGCGAAGAACGAACAGGCTTACACAAATCACAGTTTATAGAAACTAGGAGACATTGGTTCTCTTCTAAAGTGAAGCATAGTACCGGAGGAACGGTAAATGTACTGAGTTTGGTTGAAGGTCGGGAAGTCTTAGTGGAGAGTCCTGATCATTTATTTGAACCATTTGCGGTACACTATGCGGAAACCTTTATTGTGCCGGCCTCAGTGGAAGAATATACGATACGGCCGTATGGCGAAAGCGAAGGTTTAGAGGTCGCCACGCTTAAGGCATATGTAAGAAGTCGATAATGGAAAAACTAGACCCTGGCTTTGGTATTGTACCCCATTTTGAACCTTTAGGGTTTGAATATGGCAAGAACTGTTTCGGACCTAAGGTAGAGCACCGTTCGTTGAACAGTATACGCCCTAGTCTGAGGGATCCCAAGTGCCACGGTCCTGAAATTGTTTATGCCATTGCCATGGACGTCGGAAAGAATGAACACCGGGAATTATTGCAAAATAGACACTTATTGTACGGGGCCGTAATCTATGCCGCGGGTAACTTGGGTGATGAGCCTATAAGAAGCCAAGGGCATATACATCAACAATCGACCTTTGCCCAAGGGTGGTCTACTCCGGAAGTTTATGAAATCTGGTCGGGCAAGGCGGTTATCTATATGCAGGAAACGGCAAATGATAATCCCGGAAGGTGTTATGCCGTACACGCCATGGCAGGGGAGGTCGTAATCGTTCCCCCTGGCTGGGCGCATGCCACTATCAGTGCCGACCCTAATGAGGCCTTGTCCTTTGGTGCTTGGTGCGACCGCGATTATGGTTTTGAATATGACCAAGTACGGGAGCATCAGGGCTTGGCATGGTACCCCATATTGAAGTCGGGTAAGTTGGATTGGCAGTATAATACCCGTTATAAAAGGCAAAAACTGATGGAGAAATCACCTGAAAAATATGCAGACTTCGGCCTGATACAAAATACTCCTATCTACACCCAGTTTGAAAACTGTCCAAAAACATTCGATTTTGTGTCCAGACCAGATAAGGTAAAGGGACTTTGGAACCATTTTTTGCCCTGACATCGCTTGGTAATAGTTTGGGAGAATACCGATAATAAGATTAGAAGCAAATAAATATGAATTATTCCAATTTGATTTTGGCCCTGGCGGTATCGTTTGTAACTTTTATTGTCCGATCACAAGACCGAAAAGTTCCTAATATAGTAGTCATTTTTATCGATGATATGGGGTATGGCGATATAACACCTTTTGGTTCGACTACGAACTATACGCCAAACCTTGTGAAAATGGCCAAGGAAGGAATGAAACTTACAAGCTTTTACGTGGCTTCGCCCGTTTGTACTCCTTCGCGGGCCTCTTTGATGACCGGGTGTTATCCTCAGCGTGTTGGTCTAAACTGGGGCTCTGATCATATTGTGCTCTTCCCTGGTGACCCGCATGGCTTGAACCCCAAAGAGATTACGATTGCCGAGTTGCTCAAAACAAAGAATTATGTCACCGGATGCTTTGGGAAATGGCATTTGGGCGA
Organism: Zobellia galactanivorans; assembly: GCF_000973105.1. Lineage (NCBI taxonomy): Bacteria > Pseudomonadati > Bacteroidota > Flavobacteriia > Flavobacteriales > Flavobacteriaceae > Zobellia > Zobellia galactanivorans. Next base: position 3,139,973 of record NC_015844.1, read on the forward strand.
CCAACCGGGGTTTTTGCCCTTGGACCAAGGTTTCGATGAATTCTACGGAATACCTTATTCTAGTGATATGTGGATAGGGAACAAGAATTGGAAATTTCCTGATCTACCCGTAATGAGGGGAAATACGATCGAATACCTAGTTGAGGATATGGCAGGACAGGCCAAACTTTGTAGCCGATTTACCGAAGAGGCCATTAGCTTCATAAAGAGAAATAAGGAAAAGCCATTCTTTTGTTACATACCCCAAGCATTTGTGCATGCTCCGCGAATGGCTAGCCCCGAATTTATGGCGAATGCTAAAACTGCCGAGGAAGGACAGATAGAAGAAATAGATTGGAATGTTGGCCAAATTTTAGAAACACTGAAAGATTTGAAGTTGGATAAAAGTACCTTAGTGCTTTTTACCAGTGACAACGGACCGGCTGGAGGCCTTTCTGCAGGCCCTTTAAGGGGAAGGAAGGCTTCGGTTTACGAAGGGGGGCATAGGGTGCCTACCATTGCTTGGTGGCCGGGCCGTATACCTTCTGAAAGTGAATGCGATGAATTAACGGGTACCATCGACCTGTTGCCCACGTTTGCAGGGCTGGCGAAAATAGACCTGCCCAATGACCGGGTTATTGATGGAAAAGATATATGGCCTCTTCTCGCAGGAAGGGTAGGTGCAAAAACACCCCATGACCGGTTCTTTTATCAACAAAAGGGAAATTTGTCGGCAGTCAGGTCGGGTGACTGGAAGTTGTTGACGAATGGGGAATTGTATAATCTAAAGGAAGATTTGGCGGAGTCGTTAGATGTTGCGGATGAAAATCCGGAGGTGGTTAAAAAACTGCAAAGGATGTTAAGGGACTTTGATATTGAAATAAGCTCAAATAAGCGTGAGGTCGGTATTGTAGAGGGGTCACGCACTTTGGTGCCAAGGCCTGGTGTGGTAGGAGAAGATGCATATCTGCCCACATTGGTTCTAATGAAAAGGGATAAAGGGCAATAACATAAAATAGCCCAAACACCTCCAATTTCTTAAAACTAATGATAATAAACCTTTTTTCTGAATAGCTTATTTAGCTATTTTTGGGCCTTTGAAAAGAGAATGACGCGTCTGGCCCCACTTTTTTTGACACTGCTCTACCTTGTTGCCATGGTGCGACCGGTCTTTCCTATCCTTGAATTTGTTGTCAATCAAGATTATATCGCCGAATTCCTTTGTATCAACACCGATAAACCCGAATTGGAGTGTAACGGAAAGTGTTACCTAATGCAGATGATCAAGGCGCAGGAAAGCGAAAAGCAGGAAAACCTGCCGCAGATCAATCTAAGTGAATATCCTATCGGTTTTGTGAATATTGTAGTTGTTCCCTTAAAGACGATTTTTAAAGACCGTTCCGTGACACCTTTGTTTCGAGCGGATAATTACTGTTATCTGTATAGTTTCTCCGATTTTCATCCCCCCACCTTCACCGTCTAAAAATAGCTTTTGAAACTAATCTTGGCATTTGCGATTTCCATCGCGAATAGGCCTTTGTATGTTCTTTAAGAGCATATGGCCGTGCCGAACTTTTAACACTACTATAGATGAAAAATATACTTTTTGTCCTCGTCATTGCATTGGCGGGGCTGTCGGGTAATGCCCAAACCGTTTACCGGGGGCAGGTTACCGACGAAAACGGGGTTCCCCTGGAGGGGGCGACCATAGTATCGCTTTCCGATACTACAATAGGAGTCATGACGGATGCCGAAGGCATTTATGAAATTGCCTTGGACAATCCACAGGTGTCCATTAGTTATGTGGGCTTTTTAACAACCCAAAAAACCTTGAAGCAAGGTTTCAACCAAACTCTTCTTCGGGAAAATACGACCAACCTGACCGAGGTGGTAGTAACCGGAAATAGGGAAAGCCAAAAACGTTCAGAGGTGCCTGCGGCAATTTCGGTTATCGATAGCAAGGACCTTGCGGAAACCAAGGCCTTTGGTATCGACCAGGTGGTCAACCAAGTGTCGGGAGTCTTTATGATGACCTCCCGCGTAGCGAGTAATGAACAACATATGATGGCCGTACGGTCGCCCCTGTCTACAAAGGCCCTCTTTTTGTACTTGGAGGATGGACTGCAGATACGTCCCACCTCTGTTTTTAACCACAATGCCTTGTTGGAAATGAACGATATATCCTATGGGCGCGTTGAGGTGCTAAAGGGTCCGGCATCGAGCATATATGGTAGTGAGGCCATAGGCGGTAGTTTTAACTTCATAACCAAAAGACCCACCGAAGACCTTACGGGTAGCGTGGGCCTGCAACATAACGATCTAGGGCTTTCGCGCTACGAATTGGAGATTTCAGATTCACCGAGTGACCGTTTAGGCCTGTACCTGGGCACACACTTTGTCCAACGCAAGAACGGACCTATAGAATTCAGCGACTACGAAAAATTTGCACTTACCTTTAAAACGGTCTACGATCTATCGGTCAGGTCTGAATGGACCAATGTTATCGATTTGGTCGATTACCGTTCCGATATGACCGGCTCCTTGAGCGAAGCCGATTATACCGGGGGTAATTTTGAGAGCGACCAGACTTTTGCCGATCGCGATGCTCTTGCATTTCGCGTCCGTAGTACCTTGGAAACCCGATGGAACGACCGCAACAAGACCTCTTTTAACCTGGTCTTTAGAAAGAACCAGATGGACCAAAATCCGTCATACCGGATTAGGCAGTTCAGGGAAGATGGACAATTGACCGGCGAAGGGTCCGGCGAGGTAAATAGCAATCGCTATAACAGTTATATGGGATTGGTGCAGCATAAACTGGATTTTGACTTTAAAGATTCCCAATTGGTATTCGGCGCTACGGTCGACTTTTCCCCTCAAGATTATATTGCCGAAAACACAAGGGTAGTCGTAGATACCGAAACAGGGAGAAATATCGATTTTAGCCTTCAAAGCGGTAGCTATATTCTCAATTACAATGCCGATATTCTTAACTACGCCGGTTTTGCCCAGTATGAGATTTCCGTTATCGAGAAATTGAAAATGACGGCTGCCTTACGTTTCGACCGTTTTCAATATGTCTATAGAAACCGTATGGAGGGCTTGGGTGACCAAAGGTCGACGGATACTTATGGCAACCTGACCCCAAAACTTGGGTTCAACTATAATTTTAACGCCCTATCCGGAATATACACCAATTATTCCCAGGGTTTTACCCCGCCGCAGGTTTCTACCCTTTACCGTAACCGGAACGAATTGGTGGATATAAAACCCAGTATTTACAACAATTATGAACTGGGGGGCTATTTCAATATCGCGCAAAAAATAAAGCTCGATGGGGCCCTTTATATGATCGACGGAAAAAATACCTTGATCACCATTAGGGACGACGACGATGTATTCATCAATACCAATGCTGGTAAGACCCGGTCATACGGCATTGAGTACGGTGTTACCTATACGCCCTCGCCGAAACTGTCGTTGACCCATAACGGGAGTTATGCAAGGCACCGCTATATTAGCTTTTTCGATAGCGGTATCGACTATTCGGGTACCGATAGGGAAAGTGCACCACGACTTTTGGGGCTTAGCCGTATTACCTATCGCCCTTTGGAAAATTTGAGTATTACCGCCGAACATGAATTGGTGGGGGATTACAATACCAGTTTTGAGGGACAGGTAGATATGGGAGACGGTACCTTTGGAACTTCTACCTACAAAGGCCACAGCATTTTTAATCTTCGTGCGGTATATCGTTTAAAGCATATCGAGCTATGGGCCCATGCCTTGAACATCTTTGACGAGCTTTATGCCGCTAGGGCTTCTTATAGTAGTTTCAGTGGGGAAAACAGCTATTCTATTGGGAATCCACTAGCTTTTCACGGGGGCGTCAGGTATTTATTTTAACCAATCTTATTCCGTCGGGCCTTAAGGGCCGGGCGGAATTTTTTATAAAAGCAAAGATGAAAAAGAACAAATTGTTGAACCAATGGTTATGGCGATGGCATTTCATTGCCGGACTTATAAGCCTGCCCTTTATTGTCGTCCTATCCCTTACGGGGGGCATCTACCTTTTTAAGGATAAATATGAAAAACCGATCCAAGAGCCCATTACAACCGTAGCGGCTGTAGGAACACCCATTTCCTATCAAAAACAATGGGAGTTGGCCAATGCGCGTATGGAAAATAAGCCCAATGCCATGGTAGTTCCCATGAACCCTGATCAGGCAACGGAATTCGTTTCAGGACGGTTTTCACATAAAACAAGCCTGTTCGTAGACCCTTATAGGGCCAAGGTTTCAGGTACCGTAAAAGCCAATGAGGGCTTGATGTATAAGGTGCGTAAATTGCATGGTGAGCTGCTCATGGGGAGCTTCGGGACCAAAGTGGTAGAGCTTGTCGCAAGTTGGTTGGTCGTGCTGATCTTGACTGGGGTGTATGTGTTTTGGCCCTTCCGAAACCAAGGACTGAAGGCGTTTTTTATTCCGAGGGTAAAGGAAGGTAAACGCATCTTTTTTAGGGATGTTCACGCAATTAGTGGCTTTTGGGTTTCAGGCCTCTTACTTTTGGTACTTGCCGGGGCCTTCCCGTGGACGGATGTCGTAGGCAGTAATTTTAAATGGGTGCAAGACGTAACCCAAACCGGCTATCCCAATACTTGGATGGGAATCGGACTTAAATCCGAAACGGGTACAAAGAAGGTGAGCTTAGACGATATGGTTGAAACCGCCAAGGCATTGGAACTGCCCGGTACGGTGAGCATTGGTTTTCCGAAAAGTGAAATGGGCGTATATAGCATATCCAATACCTATTATAGAGACCTTGAAAAGCAGGTCAAGTACCATTACGATCAATTTAGTGGCGAACCGGTATTGAAACAGACTTGGGCCGACGTAGGCCTGCTGATGAGGGGTAGAATGTGGGTCATGGCATTCCATCAGGGCCAGTTCGGTGCGTGGAACTGGTATCTGATGCTGTTAGTGGCACTTTTACTTGCGGTTATGAGCATTTCGGCATTGGTTTCCTATAGCCTGCGAAAAAGGAAGGGACATTGGGGCGTACCCAAAGTATCAAAAAACTTTAATGCGGGCTATGGTGTTGTTATCGCACTGATCTTTATGGGGTTCTTGTTTCCATTGTTCGGGCTTAGCCTATTGCTGATTTGGATGGGTTTCCAAGTCAAGGTCTATTTTAGAAAAAGGAGGGAGCCTGCAATGTAGCATAGGCAAGGGTTCCTTCTATTTAGATACAAACAGAAAAGACCTTTCAGAATATTTTGAAAGGTCTTTTTGTTTTTGAAAATGGGTTTTTCGCCGAATTCAGTTTTTCCTTTGTAATACCTCTTTAAAAAAGGCGAGTTGTTTTAATCTATAGACAAGGCTACAACCAAGTGTTATGTTGAAATCGAAAACATCGAATTTAATCCTCTTTCTTTTTGTTCATTTTATAAATAAGCCAAATAAAGCCCACGACAAAATGAAGTATAATTATGCCGGCAATCACATAAATCAATGTATTTGAACTACCTCTCATATCACATTTATCTTAATTTTCCCAAAACTAAGCATCATATGGAACTAAAAATATGATATTAATCAATTTGGTCCTTTAGTGAGGTGGAAATCACCAATTCCTTGTTTTCTATGTATAGAATGGCGTAAAACCAGTGGGGGTGGATGCTTATCTGGTTTTTTATGTTTCAAGTAGCGCTGTGATTTGGCTACAACTTTTAAATTCGGGCCAAGTGTATAGGCCCCTATGTTGATCATAGATGTCTTCATCTTGAGGACTGAATTTTTTTTGCATCAAAATTTATAGGGTCATTTCTCTATCGGGGCCATTGCACCCTTTTTAAAATCACCCTGTTTTGTAAGGCGTTTTTTGGGACTGGATATTAGGGGTAAACCGCAATAATCAATGATGGATATACTCAGATAGTAGAATTGTCGTTAAGATATACGATGAATTGAGTCGATTATTACAACTTTATTTGTAGAAAAAATCATCTTATTGTTGAATCGATTTTCTTATGTATATAATGTTATGGGTAATCTTGAAGTGAGTAGTGAAAAAATAGAAGATTTACGTCTAGATTATAGTAAATATGAGGTAGACGAACTTGTAGAGACCGTTTCGGATGCTGTCTTTTTTCCGTTATATATAGCCAAGGTAGTAGGTAGTGTATTGCTTACGGTGTTGGTCGTGTTGTTTGTTTTAACGGTTTATGGTACCTATCACTGGTTTACCGGTTTTTTGTTTTTTGTAATAGCATTGGTCGTTACAATGCCCAGTGTGATCCTGTTTTCGGTAATACGCCTTTTTAGTACTATAAAATCGGATCTCGAAAAAGTATATGCGATTACATTGGATACGGCATTACACGTGTATGACGATGCGAACAAACTAAAAGAACAACGAACGAACAATGTAGCCTTAAAATATTCCTTTGTCGATGTTTTTAAAGGGGTGGCGCTATATGTGATCAGACCGACCTTAAAGGGGGTTTTGTCGAAAAGGATAAAATGGTTTGCCCTGCCTTTTACTTGGTTGATCGATATTATTTTTAAGAAAATATTCTTGAGCAAGTCGGCCCAGGCCGCTTTGGAGAATGAAGATATCGCCAATGAGGAGGAATCGGGTAAAGAAACCGGGGAGAGGGATACGAATGGAATAGGGGCCAAGATCGTAAATGCCACTTTTATAACCTTGAAGTTTCCGTTCAGGTTGGCCTTGGTATTGTACGGCATCGTGAACAGCTTCATTATTTGGGTATTAATATATTTATTATAAAAGAGATATGATTTTCACCTATAACAAGATTGTTAAAAACAAAAACCAGATCGATTTTGCGTTAAAGAATATTGACGTTCAGTTAAAAAAGAGATTTGAAGCCTTGCCGAATCTGGTCGCTGTTCTAAAAAAGTACATGTCTCATGAGAAGGGAATATTCGAAAAAATAGCGGAACTACGTGCGGCGATACAAAACAGTAAAAACAGAAATGAACAGTTGGAGGCCGAACAAGAATTGTCGCATTTACTTGGTGGCATTAACCTTACGGTAGAAAACTATCCCGAATTGAAAACCAACGAGTCCGTAATCCATCTCCAACGTAGTATTAACGAATATGCCGAGCAAATCTCGGCCTCGCAAAGAGCTTATAACGGGGCGGTTTTGAATTATAATGATTCCATCACCGTTTTTCCCAATAACATTGTGGCCAAATTGTTCGGGTTTTCTAAGGAAGAATATATATCCATTATCTCCAACGAAGAAGAAAGGAGAAATCCCGACCTAAACACTATTTTATAATTTCATGACTACTTATTCCGAACACTTTGATGCCGTAAGGGCCAAAGCGGTCAACATCAAACCCCCTTCTAAATTACGCTTGGTAGGAGCTTCTTTCTTAGGGCTTTTTTCGCTGTTTGCCTTTGTGGTGGCTTTGGTTTCATTTGTGATTTTCATTATTCTCTTGATTTTTCATGTAGGTTCCGGTTTTTTGTACGGCATGGCAAAATTCTCGTTTTTGTCGAGTTGTATCGGGTGGTTTTTTTTCTTTTACCTGATTCGTTCCTATAAAAAGCAACTGGGCAGGTTTAAGAATACGGAAATACTCAGAAGAGATTTTAAACTCGATATCTTGCCAGAGATAATCACAGAGAAATACAGCGATCTTGACTACAGGTTTGATGGTATTGTAGATGAGGCGCATATTTTAGAATCGGACTTCTTTTCGCCCTCACTGCTTTCGTCCTTAAAGGAACGTTGGTTTTTTGGGGACGACTATTTTAGTGGAAACCTCGAAAATGTTGAATTTGAATTCTGTGAGCTCTATTATAAGACCACAGGTATAAAACCAGGTGGTTGGGCTGTTATCGGACTCATATTTGCCATCGCATTCAGAACTAATTTAGACTTTATTATTGGTTTTTTAGACTTTTTTGGATCTATTGGTGATTTAGATTTTAGTGATAAGAATTCGGTTTCCCATGAGCAATCCCTCGGAAAGGGCAGAGGCCATGTTAAAGTAGACGAAAAAGCCTTTTTTTACGGGACTCAAACGAACTTCAAAGGCTTCTTCCTATATGCCGATTTCCATAAGAATTTTGAAGGGACCGTACATATTCGAACCAAGAAGAAATTCGCTTCCAGAAAAATGTTCAATTTTTCAAAGAAATTGAAACGTCTGCGTATTGAAAATAGGTTTGTAAACAAGAAATATATCGTAGAGGCATCAGACACCCAAATGGGATACTACGTTTTAAGTCCCTCGATTATAGAAGCTATAGAAAATCTCAACAAACGATTGGGAAGGGATTTGTCGATGACCTTAAAGGATGGAAAACTCTACTTGATAGCGCCCATGAGCAAAGACTTCTTTGAAAACATCATTATCGGTGAAGATGAGATACAAGTCAATACGATCGAAGATATCCATAACGACCTGAACGTAATAAAAAACCTCATAACCGAGCTGAATATCAGTAACCGAATCTGGACAAAGGAATAGCCGAGGGCAAAGGTACTTTTTGATGTGGAAGTGGACAAGGTTATGAGATAGTCTTAAATATGCTAAGAAATGTATTTTTTTAGTTTTGATATGATTCAAATACGCAGAGGTCCATCGGCCCTGTTTATATTTTTTTAGGAAAAGACCATCTTTTACAAGCCCATATCGATTCACAATTTCAAGTTATTCAGAAGTTAAATGGCTTGCGCCTACACCACTCTTTTGACGGCTAATACATATAATTTTAGCCATTCCTAGTCTTTGTTGGTATTCCATTTTAAGTATTTATTTCTAGTCCCCGGATGCTGTTCAAAGAATCCATTGAAGTGATAAAGGGCATCTTTAGGCCCTGGGAGTGGTCGTTATCGATGATTCCGTTTACATCGGATTTGTTCAGGTCATCGGAAAAATCATGTATTGATTTGGAGCTTTTAATGAACCTCTATCAAATTCAAATTTCGATGTTTACCTGTTTGTCGGGAGGAGATTAAAAGGAAGATTTCTTTCAATTATGTCTAGGTAATCGGATGTCTTACTTGAGAAAAAGTTAAGAAAACTTTAAATGTTCATTCCCCAATTAGTAGGACAGGTTTTCTATAAACCTAGCTTAATTTATGCTGCTTTTTTAAAGACATCCATCGGTCTATCATATGCTAATGATTCATGCCTTCTTTCCTTGTTGTAATATTCAAAGTATTCCGCCAATAGTAGGAACAGATCGAGTCCATCACTTGGTGGGGTCAGATAGATTTTCTCATACTTTACGCTTCTCCATAAGCACTCTATAAATGCATTGTCGGTTGCCCTTCCCGTTCATAGATAGCTTTAGACCAAAATGTGGTCAAGGAAAGAAAAAGACTACGTGTATTTAAAAAACATTAATACGTTATGGGATAATTCTTACTTATTTTTTATTTTTGTCTATATTTAAAATGTTTATACGAGATTGAAAACATTCATACACGTCTTGTTTGCATTTGTTATGTGTTCAAATGCATGGCCCCAATCGAAAATAGAAATAGGTCTTATGGGTACTGACCAAATGAGCCTTTTGTACAAAGAGAATTGGTTCACCAAAAAATATAATCGCTTTTCTCCAGAAATGGACCTTACGAAAAAAGTAGCTTTTTTATTTGCATTTGCTTTTGTAGCGGCACCTGCTTTTGCTAGTGCTCCTAATACCGATATGGTAGAAGAAAAGGAAGCGTCCGATTGTCACACTTATGCTTGCCAAGCAGCGGAACAAGAAGCGTCAGTGGGTGGTGACATCGATGAAATATACGAAATGGCCTACGAGCATTGCGTAGGTTAATCATTTAAAAGTGGAACAGTTTGGAAAGCTGACTGTTCCACTTTTTGTATTTAACAAATATCATTTAAATCGAATCTTGAATATGAAAACTACTAAATCCCTTATTTTCATCTTATTTTTCTTTGCCCTGCAAACTTTTTACTCGCAGGAGGGCGAGATTGTATACAAATCCATTTTTTTTGATATGCCCCATGTGAAGAAGGATAAGGACTTTAAAATGAAGGTCTCACGGGAGATTAATGATATGGAATACCTGCTCAGGTACAATAAAGAGACTTCCTTTTTTGAAGGATTACCTCATGTTCCACACGATAAGTTCATGGCAAAAATTGCAACCGGGGTCGCCCACTCAAATTTTAAGTGGTATCAAAATCCTAAAACAAATGAAGCGCTCCACAATAAGAAAATATTAGACTCCCTTTACATTGTCTCATATGATGACCGCATGAAGGGGTGGGAATTGCACAACGAAACCAAAAAAATTGACGGATATACGTGTTACAAAGCGACAATGGACTACGTTCAATATTACACGGAAATTAAATTTACCATAGAGGCGTGGTACACACCTGAAATACCTGTACCCTATGGGCCAGCTGGCTATGGGGGACTTCCAGGACTGATATTGCAGCTTCAACGTAGCCATGTGATATTCGTAGCCAAAGAAATACGCCTCAACCCGAAGGGCGGGATAAAGCCTATAAAGGATTTGAAGCCGGGAAGACTTATCAGTGAAGATGAAAAGAGAACTCTCCAAATAAGGGCCAGAAAAGTCACTGAAGATTAAAACTTTGAAGATTGTTCCCGAAGAATATCCTGTTCTCAACCATCACCTTGTTTTTAGTCTTATTTGGCGAACAGCAATGCTATGCGCAAGAAAAACTGATTTTCTCCGGCGCAGTTTTGGATGCAGAGGAAAAAGGTCTTGAAGGTGCTAATATTATTCTATATCCCAACGATAAATTAAAGGCACTGTCTTTTACGACCACCGACGAAAATGGGAGGTTTTCTGCTCAAGTCCTTTCTAATACTCAATATGACTTGAATATTACTTTTATAGGCTTTGAGCCTATAAAAGAATCTATCAACTTTACCAATAGTAATACATTTAAAGAATTTACGCTTAAAGAATCTGCTGAAGAGCTTGAAGAGGTGATATTAAATTATACGCCGCCCATAGAGGTCAAAAAGGATACGACGACCTTTCTGACAGATGCCTTTGTAAATGGCAAGGAGAGGAAGTTGGGGGCCGTATTAAAAAAACTTCCAGGTATTTCCGTGAACAGGGATGGGGACGTTTTTTTCAAGGATAAGAAAGTCGATGGCGTAATGGTAGAAAACAAGACCTTCTTTACGGGACAACCAAAAATGGCGACCCAAAACATTCCCGCAGATGTTGTGGAGGAGGTACAAATGATCGAGAACCATAACGATACCCCTTTCCTTAAAGAGTTTGAAAGCTCAGATAACTTGGTCATGAACATCGTGCTGAAGGAGGGGGAAAAAAGATTTTTCTTTGGAGACATTGAGGCTGCTGTCGGCCATGAGGAAAGATATCGATTTCACCCCAGCGTATTTAAATATTCTCCAACTACCGTACATAATTTTATAGGGGACATTAACAACACCCAATCGAAATCTTTTACGCTATCGGACTATTTGAACATTGAGGGAGAAAAAAGTCCAGAAGCTATTTTGAGCATTTTAAACTCTCCCACTGCCAAATTCCTTCAGAACGAAGATTATTTCAGGAACAAGCATTTGTTCGGCGGCTATAACTTTCAATTCAATCCCGATGATAAAAGTGAGTTGAGAATATTTAGCTTGGGAATGCTTGATAAATCATTCAGGCAGGATTCCAACAATTTTATCTATCAACCATCCTTGGCAGTCGAGAATAAGACCAATGAGCGTAACGACAGGAACGCTATTTTTTTTGGGAAAGTGAAATATAAATATACCCCTGATCTTTATACCGTTGTAAAAGCGGATATTTCATATAACAGGTCGCAATTGAATGTAGATGGGACAAACTTTTCTGAAATTATCGATGAGCTACGGGAGTTTGGTACGTTAAATGAACTCAGGAATGATAAGGTGCTTTTTAATCTATCCGCTGATAAATGGTTTTCCGGCAATAATGTCTCAACAGCAAGTTTCAGCGTTGAAAATAATAACGAAGCCTTGCTGGATTCATGGCGTAGCGATACAAATATTTTCTCTCCACAGATTGTTTTGGAGGGCACAGACCGTTTTGGAGTTAAGGACATCGGTAACGCAAAAACTACAAATTTCGATTTCGATTTAAAGCATCACTATAGGCCCAAAAGGACAAGAATGTTAACCTTTGGCCTTAACGGGAAGATTTATCGAAATAATATTGAAAATAGCGCCTTCCAGGTAATTGGCGAAAATGAATCGGTAAGTTTGGATGGTTTCCGAAATGATTTTAGCAACCTTTTGACGGAATTGAACAATTCGTTGTCACACAAATTGTACGTTGGAGGTAATTTTATATTTGATGTTGGTTTGGTTCTGCAGAATATTTCTTGGACCGATAAGCAGTTTTCATCTGTAAGCAATTTTAGCGACTCTAGATTCCTGCCGATAGGAAAGATTGAATGGAACTTTGATGAAAAAAAGAGTATAAAATTGTCCTACAATATGTCTACCACGAACCCCGACGCTCAATCCCGTTTGAGCGGAAGAGTCATTGATGATTTCAACAGGGTTGTGCTTGGAAATTCTATTTTGGAACAACCCGTAAATGAAAGGGCACTTTTTTCCCTTTCTCTATTCAAGACCTATGGCATAAGTTTTTATGCAAAATTGGGGTATAGAAAGCATAAAGATCCTATTGTCCAGAGCATTTCATCCGATGGTATCAACGTTAACGTCTCGCCCTTTCAATTGAATGGAGATTTCGTATCATACGATGCAACCATTCGCACGAGATATAACCGTAGGTATTGGAAGTTATCCCTGGAAAACAGTTTTTTTCAAAGGAACGGTATATCTATATTTAATGGATTACAACAATTTAATAATTCCCTTAATATCAATAACAATCTGGAATTCACTACGAATTTTGAGGAGGCCCCGAATATCGAATTTGAAACCAGAAACTCCTTCTTGGAATATAAAAACCCTTCTTTCACCAATATTACTTGGTCTACGGATATCGATTTCTCAATTGTATATGATTATAAAGATTGGAAGTTTGACTTTTCCATTTACCAAAACTTTTACAATAATAGAAGCCAGCGGAACCAATCTTATTTTAATCTAATAGAGTCAAGGATTTTTTACAGAAAGGAAGATTCACCATTTGAAATTGGCATCGAACTTTACAACTTGGGCAACAGTGCAAGACAAATTTCCAATCGATATACATCTGTTTTCTTTGTGGAAAACAGTAAGCGTTTGTTTCCAAGAACGATTATGCTAAATGTCAATTATAAGCTTTAAAAAAACCACGCCTTTGGTCGTGGTTTCTTGAGTGTCGTGGAGCCGGAGACGGCCGAGCGTTAAAAAAGGTCAGGTAGACCTTTTTGGCGAAGGGGCGAGAAGGCGCGCTGGCCTTCGAATCCCGTAGGCGGAACAAAAAAAGCCACCCAGAAGGTGGCTTTATTTTGTGGAGCCGGAGGCTATTCTTTCTTATAGTTTTAGATATTCAATTTTAATGTGTATGTTTCTAAAAAACAGTTGATTAGGTCTTTTTTTTATGTCTGTTTATAACTTTTTTTAGTATACAGATATAACATTTTTGTCAACGATTTTGTCAACGCATTAATTAATTGAATTTTTTTAAAATTATGAAATATTCTTTTTACCTCAGAAAACCCAAGTCCAAAACCGAAACCTTGATTATGTTTTCCTGCTACTTTAATCAGGAAAAAAAGAAGTTTGTGTACTCTACGCAAAAATCAATTTTACCGGAGCATTGGGATTTTGATAATAAATGGCCCTATAGAACAGGTAGGAATGTCTCTAGAAGTTTAGGTAAAATTTTGAAGCGGTTAAGAGACTTTGAAGACGAGTTTGATACGATCACGTCTCAATGGGAAAGAAGTGAAGAAGCTTTTGATAGTATCATGCTAAAGGAACATTTTGATAAGATTTTTCAAAGAGTAGATACGGCTAGCTCTTTTTTTGAAGTATATGATAAGTTTACAGATGAGAAAACAAAGCTGAAAGTGTGGAAAAAGTCTACGATCAAACGCTATGCGAACATTAAAAATCTACTTCAAGAATTTGAGCAAGTTTATAACTATAAGCTTACATTCAGTAAAATAAATAAAACCTTTTTCACGGATTTCACGGATTTTTGTTACGAGTATAAAAATCATTATACGAACACTTTCAGTAGAAATGTAGGGCTTTTTAAAACATTCATGCTATGGTCCTACAGAAATAATTATTCTTATAATAATACTTTCAATTCTTTTAAGAAACCGCAAAGGGTATTGACAAGAGAGGAAGTTTTAAGTCTTGATCAAATCATTGAATTATATAAAACTCCAGTAGGTACTTTTCATCTAGAGAAGGTTAAAGATGTCTTTGTTTTTCAATGTCTGACAGGTATGAGATATGGAGAGTTAAAATTAATAAACAAGAGGGTTGTTACTGCTTCAAATTGTATTATGTTGAAAGAAGAGAAGAATACTACCAAGGCTACTCGTCTTATTCCTATGTCGCAAATTGCGATTGACATATTAAAAAAGTATGATTATCGACTCCCTTTAATTTCCAATCAAAAGCAGAATGATGCTATAAAGGAGGTTATCCAAAAGATGGGACTTAGTCATGATGTGGAATATTCAAGAACTAAAGGTGTAGTTCAAGAAAGGTTTGTAAAACCTTTTTATGAGCGCATTTCTACACATACTGCGAGAAGGAGTTTCATTACCATAATGCGTAACAAAGGTATTGCAGACAAAACTATTATGAGTATTAGCGGCCACACAGATATAAAGTCATTTAATCAATATCATCAGGTGGATAATACAGCTCGAATAAATGCAATTAATTCGGTTTTTGATGATTATTAATACTATGCGCAAATACATATAATTTCATGTGTTACGGTGAAATTATATCTAATTACATATAATGAAAGGGTTAGCTGAATTTATTAAGGAAAGAAAAAACGAGTGAATCTTATTCAGCAAAAATTCGCTGAAAGGGCAGGAGTAGTATTAAATCTTTTGAATTATTTTAATTAAAGTATGACCAAGTCTGATCTTGAAAGTTTATTCTATCATAAAACTTGAGAATAAAAAGTTCTCGTAGTATTTTTTTTAAAGTTAATAATGAATATTCATTGTTTATTTTATAAATAGCTATAGTGTAGTAAATAATTATCTTAGCGAAATGAATTTTATTGAAATACATATAACACCAATTGAAGAAGCTACTGTTGCTATATTGAAAATTTTGAAGAGTACATTTATGCTCGAAGAAGATGAGGAATTAATAGATATAGAGAATATTATTGATAGTTTATTTGATGAGCTCAAGGAAGAGTTATATGTAGTCATTGAAACACCTTATGTTGATAAATTTTATAGAGATAGTTATTATACATATTTTGCTTCAAAGCATAGAGTTTATTCGAAGGATTGTATAAGAATATCCTTTTTTGAAGATGAAATAACACCTGATCATTTTAGAAATAATGATTTATTTGATGAGCTTCAATCAAAATTTTTAGGTTATTCTATTTTGAGACCAACTATCCCAAATATCTTTGGTAGATCTATAATTGCTAAGAATGCTTTTGCAGAAAATGGGTATCAAATATGTGAATACAAATCTAATATTTTGCTTAATGGCATTAGACTAGAGGTAAACGGTTTTCCTCACAGCTCTCAAGATGGTGAATCAATTAAATGCGCTGAAACTACAATTTGGGCAATTATGGAATATTTTGGCAGTAAATATCCTGATTATAGACCAGTTGCAATTTCAACTATAATAGAAGCGTTGGCAAAATATTCTAAAAAAAGGATGTTACCTTCTGCAGGATTAACGGTAGACCAAATTAGTTATGCATTGAAAGAGTTTGGCTTTGGTACTTATATATATTCTAGAAGCGAAGCTTATGAAAATGAAATAGAGAATATCCTCTCTATTTATGTAGAAAGTGGAATACCTACTATAGTAGCCTTAGAAAATGATATAATTGGTCATGCAATTATTGCAATTGGTTACAAAAGAGAAGAGAACATAGAATTTAGTACTCAAAAAAAACGTGTATTGAATTTCAATGGAATAGATTTAAATTATATTGATTACTCTGACGTGGAAAGAGATTATATAATTCAAGATGATAACGTTACTCCCCATATACAAATAAAATTAAATAATCCGACAGAACATTATGATGAAGAAGAATACCCAGAATGGAAAGACTGCAAGGTAAATTCTTTGGTAGTTCCGCTTTATCGAAAAATTTATTTAGAAGCTGAAATTGCAAAAATCTTGTCTCTAGAAATAATAAGTGATCATAATTTCGGTTATAATTTTGGTAATGACTTTGTTTTTAGATTTTTTCTTACATCAAGTAGATCTTTTAAAGCGCATATTTCTAGCTTAAAGGAAATTGAGGATGAAATAGCAGATAATATTATAACTACTAAAATGCCGAAATTTATTTGGATATCGGAACTTTATTCAAAAGAGAATTATGGCAAGAATATTGCTGATGGATTAGTGGTATTGGATGCGACAGAAGCAAGTGAAATAAAAAAGAACGCAATTTTGTTTACAGCTTATCCAAATCAATGCATTTTTAAAATTGGGGAAAAATTCATATGTTTGCCGAAAGGTTTTAAAACCTATTTCAGGTTTAATAACAATTTAAGTTGAGTCAAAGAAAATCACATATCGTAAAAAGTAGTTTTAGTACTGGTAAGAATTATACTGTATTATCTACAAAATCTGTTGCAAGTTTCAATGCAAAAGTTTCTGACACTATGAAAACTGTTAATCGAGACTTTCAAAAGAAACAAAAAATATCTATTGAGAAAGCTTCCAAGATAGTTCTTAATGGATAGTTCTTTTTTCTAGACACTATCTCGTAAACTGTGTTAGTTAAAAATAACTAAGGTTTGACTCTATAAACTGACCCTTTTTTCTGACTTCCTCCCATATTTAGGTACCGGTCATAACTAGAGAATGCGGGCTATTTTTATTCTTTTCGATATACTCGTTAGGGTATGCTCAATAAGGTGTGAAAATCCAAATAGAATTTTCTGCTTTTTCAATCATTTCCCTCCATTTTAAAAAAAGGTCAGAAGCGAAGAAATCACTTTGTTCTATATTTTTATCTATGTTCAATGTTAGCGCTTTATACAATAAATAATCTATTTAAAATTTAAACTGGTTTCCATTATTAAAAAGCTTAACTAACTAATTCTGGTTGCTGTTTTCCAATCCAAATAATTTCTAGTTTTTATCGTGATCATTCGGTTTTAAATGAATACAGTCTTAATACTATTTAAGAAAATAATAACGTCCATCTCTAATTTAGATTATTAGATAATTTACCAAAATCCAATATTTGTTTAAAAATCCCTTCTTCTTTATTCAACAAATATTCAGGAATTGCAGATGCTGTTATCTTTCGTTTAATATATTGATCTAGGGTAAGAAATGGAGCATATTTATTTTGGGTAAGGTTAACATTAGTACTATCCGAATACCCTTGGAGGAATTGGTCTAATTTTATTTTCCTTTTGTTTAATGATTCTTGTAATCTTTCTAACTCACTGACATGTAATACAACAAGTCTATTAATTCTCCATTTGGTATTTTCCTGCTCTATTCCTTTCCTTGCCAACATTTGTTCAAATTTTTTATTGAAAATATAAGTTGTCACGGCAAAAGATATAATAGGCTCATTAATTAGTAATACAGGGTATATAAATAATTTGTTAGTTGGCAAGCTTGGGTCTATGATTGAGGCATAATCATCAAATTTTTTAATGGACATTTCAACGATTTGGTTTAACCCAAACCTTTTGTAAAATTCATCTTTATCTAATTCATTAAAATCCTTCAAAGAGTAAACTTCCTTGTAGTCAACTTGTGGAACATAAGACCGCTTTGCCTGAACTAAAACAACATTTCTTTTTCTCCGAATATAATAATCAGCATATTCTGTGCCATCTATTAATAATTGTTTTGTTGATTTAAGTATTATATCCTTATGATCTTTAAAGCAATATTCAAAAATACCTTTTGCGTATTCTTCAAAAAACAAGCCGACATCACCACCCCATTTTTTAATGCTTATTCCTTTTTTACTAAGCATCTCAAAATAAAAATCCCAAAAAAACAATTCATATGATTTTTCTATCAAAAAGGTGTTGTCTAGCAATATGTAAATATTTGTTTCCTCACTTTCTACGCAATACAGTGGAGATTTTTTAATTTCTAAAAATTCAAACTTCTGAATGCCTGTATTGGCTCTTCCCAGACCTCTTTTACTGAGCGCATTTAATCTTTCAATGGCTAGTTTATCTGATTTTTTTACTCGGTAGGCTTGAATGAAATCTAAACCAGAATTAAATACAAAATGGTTTGCTACAATGCTAAGAAAATGTTCGGGTGAATTAAGTTTATACTCTGAAGTAAAATCTTTTAATTCCAGTTTATATGTGCCCTTTAAATATTCAAATAACTGTCTTCCTCGCTCTAATAGGTTGATTGGGTTCTGAACATAGCTATATTGATTACTTGGAATTTCTTTAAACATGAAAGCTTCAAAAAATTCTTTTCCTAGCTTGTCCGAAGTTATTTCATTTTCATAAGACTCATTGTAAGCTAACATTTCTTGGTTGCAAAGTAAAAGAAACTTAAAAATTGCTAAATAATCATCTGGGTAAAACTTAATTCCTGGCTTATTTTCAAATTCTAGCGTATCGCAAAATAGAATTTCGTTTAATGCATAGAGACAACTGGTTCTTGTGCTTAAAGTTACACCTCCTCCATAAGCATCAAAATGCTCTTTAAACTTTTCAATAAAAGCTCTACAATAGTCAATACCACGTGGTTCTTCATGAATATGATAAAGGGTGGTGATAATTTTAATTTGATTTTCAAATGAATAATTAAAATCTAAGTCTAAAGGCTTTTTTAAAATATGGTTAATGGAAGAGAAAGATGCAATAAGTTCAACCCGAGGAATATGTTTGATTAGCTCAAATTTATCTGTAGGAATAGGGTCGTTGAAAAAATCTTCGTACTTAAGTATTGTTCCTACCATCTTATTTAGCTTTAACCATCTTCAACCCCTCAATCTCCCTCAACAAATCTTTGGCATCACCATCTGTAGGTAATTGCTCTACAAGTTCCCCTTTAAAGGCTTTATGCAAAATGGCTTGGGGTAGCATATCAATTTTGGTTTTTAAGGCTTTATATCTTTCTTCTATTTTATCTGCTTTGGCAAAAAGACTTTCTACACGTCGGACGATTTCCTTTTGTTCTCTTTGAGAAGGTATTGCAATTTCTAAAGTTTTTATTGTCGGTATTTTTATATTAGGCTGACCTCCACTGGCTTTTGCAATTTCTCTAAATCTATGTTTACTAAGTCTTAAATGATATTCAATATATTGGTTAGATATTTCATTTGTAGAGTTTATTCCAATCATGCTATCAGGAAAATACATTTCTATTTTGTTTAACCCGGTATTTCCAATGGTTGCTCCAACTATAGCAATCATAACTGTATTTCTGGGAAACGACTTACTAACTTTTTTACCATTCTCATTTAAGGTGTTAGAATATTTTTCATAATAGCCTCCTTCTCGCGGTAAATCGCCTATTTGGGAAAATGGATATGAACCATTAAAATATTTTGGATCATTCCGTGGACGTGCACTAAACTTACCTCTTGCAACTGAAGCATAATTTCCTAAAGCTGTAATCTTCCAACCTTTGAGATTTTCAGAATACGAAAACACACTTAATTCAACTGGCATTGATTCATTTTTAAGAATTACAGGTTCCAACTCCTTCCCCTTACGCCATTCCTCCGTCAACTTTCCAGTTACCGCTTGCGTCAACACCTGCTGCCGAAAATCTTTTAAAAGTTGGGGTATGTGCTCCAAGCTTTTTTGCATGGTGGCTATCTGGGCCATTAAAACATCAACTTTAGCGACAATACGGTCTTGTTCGGCTAGAGGAGGGAGCGGAAATTGCATTTGCGTTATATATTCCTTACGTATATTATTGATATTTACACCACCAGCTAGCTCCCTAATACTATCTCTATAAAATTTTGAGAGAAAGAAATTGGCAAAATACTTCTGATTAATTTTTTTATTGGCTCTTGCAAGCATTAAAAATGCGCCAAATGCTGTATTATGATAATTTTTTAAGGCAATACCTGCTTTTCCAATTAGTTTTTTACTACCTGTTGAACCAACGATAACAACATCAGATTTCTTAATGAATTGATTTTCTTTTACCAATTTATTATTCACATATACTTCATCCTTTCCATTAACAATAAAACCGTTTTGTATATTTCCACCTCTAAGAATCAGAGTGTTAAATTCTTCGGATTTAACTTGACTTGCATTCGTTTTTTTATAAGAAACACCTCTTATTAAAACTGACAATTCACCTAGATTTGATAAAACCCAATTTTCTGGCAATTCTTTTTCTATCATGATCCTAATTCATTAATCATCTCCTGCAATTGTTCAGTAATGGTTTTCAATTCAGTTAAAGCCTCTTTGGCAATATCAATAGGTTCTCCCAAATCTTCCCCATTGCTTACACTATCATCGGCAATCAAACCTAAATCCAAGGAGTCGTTCTTTTTGGCAATGGTCTTGCGGTCTATGTACTGCCAGCGCTCGTTCGTCACCTTTTTTCGGGCGGTTTCATCAATGGTTCCGTCAAAATCGGTGGCTAACTTCTCCGGTTTTATTCCTCCGGTATAGGCTTCAATAAATTCATTAAAGGCTGCTCGGGTAAATGGGGTTCGTTTTCCGTAATTGGGTACATTGGTCCGCATGTCAAAAAACCACACCCCTTTGGTGTTTTTGGTTTCAGTAGTACCCCGGGTAAAAAAGAGTACGTTGGTTTTTACCCCTGCCGCATAGAAAATACCCGTAGGCAAGCGTAAAATGGTATGTAGGTTACATTTATCCATTAAATCTCGCCTAATCTTCTGCCCGTCACCATCTTCAAACAATACATTATCCGGTAACACAACTGCAGCCCTCGCTTTACCATCTTTCTTTAAACTTCTATAAATATGTTGTAAGAAATTAAGTTGCTTGTTACTAGTGGGGTAGGTAAAATCATCGCGGGTAGGCCGTTCGCCTCCCTTTTTGGTGCCAAAAGGCGGGTTGGCCAATACCCCATCAAAATTTTTAAGCTCCTTGCCCATTTCGGTCAAGGTATCGCCTAAAATAATTTGGCTTTCCATACCGTGTAACCTTGCATTCATCAAGGCCAAGCGGTGGGCATCACCTACCAATTCCACCCCGCTAAAGGCTTTCTCTACTTGAAATTTTCGGCGCTTTTCATCCAGGTCAAAATAGTTGTCATGTTTGGTACGCAAGTATTCATCCGCAGAAATCATAAAGCCAAAAGTTCCTGCTGCAGGGTCGTTCCAACGTTCTCCCAATTTGGGAGATACGAGTTCTACCATTACGTTGATCAATGGTCGGGGAGTAAAATACTGGCCTGCACCGCTTTTCTTTTCCCCTGCATTCTTCTCCAATAGGCTTTCGTAAATATCGCCCATAACATCACGGTCCGTTTCCTCATACCAGTCCAAATCATCTATGGCCTGAACCAAGGTGTTGAAATTTACAGGCTTTCTAAGACTGGTGGAGGCATTGGCATAAATTTCCTTGATGCCGGCACTGGTCGTCTCATTACTTACTTCGGCCAAAAAACTACGGTAGCGTTGAAAGGCTTCAGCATTATCGGTTTCCTCCACAAAGGAACGCCAGCGGTACTGCTCGGGAATATGTTCTTCGAAACCTTTGACCTCGCTCAATTTCAAAAAGAGGATATAGGTAAGCTCGTTCAGGTACTGGTGATAGGTGACCCCATCGTCGCGTAGAACGTTACAAAGATTCCAAAGCTTATTGGCTATTTCATCTGCACTCATCTAATCTTTTATTTTTTATGGGTTAGGCAACGTACAAATTAGCGTTGATGGTCTCTAGAACATCGTCTAATTGTTGCTCAAATTGTTTGTTGATTCGGTCGTAACCACCTTCGCTCTTAAAAGGGTCTTTGTCCAAATCTTCTTTGGTGAGTACCGTTTCTGCCAGCAATTGCTTTTGAAAACGGTCTAACCACTTTTGCTGAATCTTGTTCCAAGGTTTCATGGCCCTTACTTTTTCGAAGGCCTTGTTTACCCTTTCTTCATGACCTATCAGGTCAACATCGAGGGTAAGCGTGCGAATATAGGCAATAATGTCTGCCGCAATATCTTGGTTTTTGGCATCGTGCCATGCGGCATTCAAGGTTTTGGCGTTAAAACCCTCTTGATCCAACAGCAACCGTAATTCCTTGAGCGATTTTCTGTCCAGGGTACTGGGTTTGGAAACGATTATCTTTAGGGCAGCTATTTTATTTTGGTTCTCCATCAAGAACTCTCTAAAGTTCTCTATATAATCTTCCGGCTTTTTGGCATTGCCATAGTCGCGTTCCGTACCGAGGTATCTGTCTTCATGGTCAGAAAGCAGTTGGTGCTTGGGTTTGTAGACTTTGGTGTCCAAATAATTCCAAAGTCCCTTAAATTCCTTTATAATAGCCTTTACTTCTTGGGCACTGGCTTCTTGTATGGCCTTGATTACTTCTTGAGGCTTTTTGCCCCCAGCCATATAAATAAATTCCTCAAGGCTGTTTTCCTCAATTTTACGGCGCTTCCTTTGAAGTTTGGCAACGAGCTGTTCCCCTTGCCTTTTGATCCGCTCATCTGAGTCAATGGCATCGAGTTCGTTGACCAACTGGGTAAAGGTAGTGGTCGGATTGGACACGGGTTTCATTTGGGTATAGTCCTGCAAGGCTTCATGTACCCGAACCGCATCGAATATTTTAAAATCCTCTTTGCCGATTTCATCGCATTTTCGAGTAGCACGACCTATCATCTGTTCGTATAGGATTCGAGAGCCTACACGGCGCATAAACACCAAGTTGCAAATTTTTGGCACATCTATTCCTGTTGTCAACAAATCTACCGTAACGGCAATATTCGGAAACTTCTCGTTTTTGAACTCCTTGGTCAATTGTTCCGGGTCGTAGGCTTTACCTGTTATTTTCTGAATAGCATTTTGAGGCACATCAAGGCCGATTTTCTCAAACTCTTCAAAAAGCATTTCCACGATCATATCCGCATGTGAATCTCGAACGGCAAAAATCAAGGTTTTCTCCTCGCTATCCGGGTCCAAATGCTGAACCAATTCGCGTATTACCACTCTGTTAAATTCAGGTGTAATTACCAATTTGTTAAACTGTTCGATTTCGACCAAAAGGTCGTCTTCAAGCTCTGCCAGTTCCTCTATGCTATTGGTTTCCGGATTAAAGATTTTAGGGCGCTCACCTTTTTTCCAAAGAATGCCTTCTTCGCTTAAACGTGTTTTAATCCGGTACGGAGGTTCATGATCGGCCAAAAACCCATCGATTACCGCCTGGCGATACGAATAGGAAAAAACAGGTTTGCCAAATATTTCGGTAGTATGCAATGCCGGAGTGGCAGTAAGACCGATAATATAAGCATTGAAATATTCAATGACCTTTTTGTACTGACTTACGTAATCATCTTGATTTTTGAACTCCAATTCCTCCTCATCCAATTCCTTGTCAAGATTATAACCACGGTGGGCCTCATCAACAATAATGCAATCGTACGTATCTATTGAAAGTCCTTCATTTTCTCCGTAAAACAAACGTTTGACCATACTTTGGACGGTCGCAAAATGTAAACGTGTTTCGGAATCCGGCACAATGGTCTTCACATAATCTACCTTGTACACTTCAGAAAATGTATTGATGCCTTCTATCTTATTATCGGTATAATTACCAAAAGCTTGTTGGGCCAATAGCCTTCTATCCGTTAAAAATAAAATGCGCTTAAATCTATTCGCTTTTATAAGTCGATATGAAAGACCTATAACGGTTCTCGTCTTCCCAGTACCCGTAGCCATAACCACTAATGAGCGGTTCTCTTCATGGTTTTTACGAATGTTTCCTTCAACACTCTTAATGGCTTCTATTTGGTAGTCGCGAAGTCCTAGACCATTCTTGTCTTGCAGGTAATCATAATCGCTTTGTTCCAACTTTTTGTTCTCAGCCTCAATATTACGCTCATAAAGCTCAACTAATCCGTTCGGGGAGAACCAACCTCTTAAAGGGTAGGCCCTATTTCGTTCTTTGCGAACATCAAGGAACCAAATACCACTCTTGGTCTTTATTTGTTCCAAGTACTCCCGACCATTGGTTGAGAACAAAAAAGGCACTTTATACTCTTGCCATTCCCCTAAAGTTTCAAAATTATCATCGGGTGTAATACGTTTCGCATAAATATCCGTTTGCCTAAGATCGGTAGAAATATCACTTGCGTATTTCTTGGCTTCTACAATACCGTAGAGCTTAGTACCGACAAACAAAGCATAGTCGGCCCATTTTCCATCACAAGGCCATTCGGCAATAGCCATATTCCGTCCTTTTTGGGGAAGCGTTTTATTCTTTTTGTAATTGAGGTTTAAGGTATCACATTCCCAACCCGCCTCTACTAATTTTGGGTCGATTAAGGTCAACCGTGTATCCTCTTCGCTAAGATCAAGGTTTTTCGCACGGGCATCACTGCGTTGTTTACGTGCCGTAACCTCCTCCTTGTTCTTATTGAGTTCGGCAATTTTGTTCTTATAATCAATTAACTCTTTAGAGAGTTTTTCCAATTTTTCAGAAAGTTCATCCGATGCCGTATCCTGTTTTTTAGGTAATGTATATGAGCTTGTTTCAATATAGTCTTGTTCATAAGTCTCATAAAACCATCTGGCCAATTGAAAACACTTCTTTAAGATAAAATGCGCTTCTTGAAAGGAACCTGTGCCATCATGACTGGCTTTATTTCCCGATTTCCGAATGGTATGAAGAATATTGGCAATAATATCAGGGGCAATATTGGCATTGGATAGCCTGTAAATTCTATCATTTTGAGTGCCTGTAAATTCGCCAAGTTCTTCAAATTCCCAGACCAATTGGCTCAATTTTTCGGAAAACAACCTAGATTTTGAAAGTGAGGAACTAGGGTCTACGTATATAAGTTTCTCCGAAAGTTCGCTAATTGCGAATAGGTTTGGGTATTGTTGTTTTAAAAAGCTGAAATTCGTATTCATTAAATTGGTTGGCAGTGAATTACTAAATCTTCATTTTGTATCGTCTTTGGGGGAATATTATTTTGTGAGAATAAATATACAATTCTATAATTATACAATTACATAATCTTATGTCTAGAGTTAGCCTTTTAATTTAGTTTAAGTTTTGACCTTTATATATTATGATACATCATGAGTGATATTATCCGATTGCTCACAAGTTATACATTTATATGATTCTATAATTACAGAAATCCGTAGTCGCAATAGAGTTTGTATATTTAGGTAGTCATCTGAAGATAAATTGATATACATCATTTAAATTTAAAAAATGAATATTGAATTAAAAGGGGAGGGCAAGGAGTATATAGAAAAATTAATATTATCGGGAGCTTATAGAAATATAGATGAAATAATACAAGATGCGCTTCAACTTCATGCGCATCACAGAGAAGGTTTAAAAAAGGGTCTATTGGAAAAAATCAATAGTGGATGGAATGGCCCTGATAGTCAGAAATCAATTAACGATATTATCTCCGCAAAAAGAAATACAGAGGGTATTTGATAGACAAAAGGTAATAGCTATAAATTATTCAATATGGGTTAGAATCTAAACCCAAATCTTACCAAAACTAATACTATGAAGTGCGAGGAAAGCTTAACGCATGGAAGCAAACAAAGATTTGAGATAAGGAATAAAATGACTTAACGAGAATTTTGTGCGGCTGAGAAAGATAAGATTTTTCGACATATATAGTTATCTCCGTCAAACCTATCATAACATTCTACTTTAATAAGATTAAAATTATAATCTTTCAGCCTGCATTTTAATAGTCTTTCCATCAGTTTTTCTTACCTATATAACTTCATATATCTATAATTTTCGAACGAGTTCCCAGCCCTCAAAAGGTATTCTTTGCATACCTAAAACGGTCATGAGCTTAAAGCTTCTTCCACTTGGATATGTATAATGTAAATCTATATTACCTTCATCCCATTCTATGAAGAAACCATGCATCGTAATGGGTTTGCTCTGTGATAGTCCTGAATCTTTTAAGGCGCAATCATACCTTTCTTTGCCCAATTCTTTTAGAAGTAGCTTTATAACCTTTAAATCTGTATGACGGAAAACAACTTTGGACATAATCCAAAACTATGGAAAATATCCAATTTAATGAATATGGGAGTTCGTTTTTTATTAACAAATTGAAAAATTACTAGAATAAGCTGCCTTGCTCGTTTAGTTCTTGGTAATCAACCTTAGTTATAGCTAATGGGGTATTAGTGTCTATCTCTCTTTTATATAAATCTCTAGATACTGGATAAGCTTCTATCTCCTTCGTTGTAAAACCTACTTTGGTCAATTCCTTTATCCCGTTGGGATTAAGATCGTGCCGTAACCAGTCAGATTCAAATTCAGTATCTAGAATTAAGGGTTGTCTTTTCTTTTTGTTGTGTATTTGTTCGAACTGTTCATTCGCCGGCATGGTCAAGATGGTACAGCTTAAAAACTCATTATCAATTTCGGTATACAGGCCAGCAAAGTAAAATAAAGAATCATCCATGTAATGGCAGAAGTAAGGATATGATTTGCCATTTACTTCATGTGGTTCATGAAACCCATCTGCTAGTATCAAACATCTTTTATCGGTTGTGGAATGCTTATAGGTATTGGATGTTAATATGGTTTCCGATTTAGCGTTGAGCGTATTGTATTTTTTCTGGAATTCCGGTATATCCTTCATCCCAAATTGAGGAATCAAGCCCCACATAGCAGGATAAATGTTTTCTGGCTCATCCATTTTGATAATATATAAATTTGGATGGGTAAAACCATTGGCACGGTAGTAAGGCTTATACTCAAAAGGAACTTGAAAACTTTTTCTAGTCATCCTCTCAATTTCCTTTTCCTTTTTCCTTAATGTGGTTGAATAACACATGTTTAAATATAACTATAAATCAACAATCACATATTTTTAAATATCACTTTATTGTAATATTATATTATAACATTTAAGGTTTATGTAAAAGTATTTTTAATACAAAATAACATTCATATTCTATATTTTTAAACCATGTCGTAGACCTGAATATTTTAATATAGCCTAAATGCGCGGCTGAGAAATATAAGATTTCTGCAGTATATCTAATATTTCCATTTTTTAGTTATATCTCCAACGTGCAACGGGCCATCGGGCCTGTTTATGTTTTTAGACTTTAGAATATTATCCGAGGGGGTGATGGAAATCCAAGCATCACCATTTTCCCTGGGCCATACACTATACGCATAGGCGGTATTCGCTTTAATGAGAATATCCCTATCAAAAGTAACATCATTATAGAAAAGGGCATCATCTGGTGTCCTAACGTTTCTGTTTTTCACTAATCTAAACCCCATTTCAGGGTGTGCCGGGGAAGTGGATTGATTTGGTGGATTTTGGATACTTAATGAGCTCAAGTAGGATTGAATTCTTTCTTTTATTCCTTCAGGATGATAAAAATCA
The DNA here is from genome assembly GCF_000973105.1 of Zobellia galactanivorans. Classification (NCBI taxonomy): domain Bacteria; kingdom Pseudomonadati; phylum Bacteroidota; class Flavobacteriia; order Flavobacteriales; family Flavobacteriaceae; genus Zobellia; species Zobellia galactanivorans. The sequence continues at coordinate 3,167,634 of NC_015844.1, forward strand.
ATTATATAGTTGTCTTTTTCTCTAAGTAGGTCTATCAATCCATGGTTGTCAGCTTTGTATAATATTCTCCAATTGTTTTTGTCATTTAGTTTATTCAGCCCGGCAATTAAATGTTTAATAGTTGGAGCTTCAAGCATTTTAAGAATCAGTAACAATTCCTCTGTACTGAAGTTTTTCCAAGATTGTTCAGAGAGAGCCTGTTCAAATTTTTTGGCTCTAGTCTCCGTAAGTTTAACCTCCATCAATTCCAGTCGTTTTTTTTCGAGTTCTTCTTTTTTCTTTACACAAGTATCACACTCCCATGAGGGGTTTAAATATCGTTTTGCTTGGGTTTGCGAATTGGTCTTTAGTTCATTTCTTGTTTTACAAGAAGAGCATGTAACTGAAATAAGCAAATGGGCACATTCTTGCCCTATTTTAGAAATTTTAAGGGTTGAAAATGGCATGTTTTTGGCGATTTCAGAGGGTTTTTCTTGGAATAAACCATCTTTTATCAGCCAGTATCGGTTAGTGATTTCAAGTTCTTCAGATGATAAATCATCTTCAAATACTACTTCTATCTGGTATTTTTCTTCCATAAAAAAAGCGTGGAACTGAACCTGAAGGAACCAGAGGTATCGCCAGACACCCAGACTACCAAACAAGAACAGCCCACGCAGAACGTGGGCGTCTTGGCTTTGATATTGGTAGTCCTTAAAACTGGCGATTTTCTAGTCCCAAATCAAAAGCTAAACGCTTTTGTATTTTATGATTTTATATGTTCCTTATAAAAGTGTTTATTATTAATCGTTCAAATTTAAATAAAGGAATCCAAATTCTACCTCGATTTGTTTAGGTAATTAAGAATGCTTTCGTTGATGATAGCTTTAAGGCTTTTGTCATCTTCGATTGCTCTAGATTTTAATTGTTTTAAAATGGTCTTATCAATGTAAAAGGAAAATTGTTTTTCGTTATTCGATTGTACTTTTTCAGGAACAATTTTTTGAATGGTTTTCTTAGGTTGGGAAGCCCTTGCTTGGGCTATCAAACTATCAAATTCTGATTTTGCCATAGTATGGTTTTATTATGATTACACAGTTCTATATTTATATAATTATAGATTTATATAAGTGAAGTCAAAACTTCTTTTGTTAAGCTATCCATTTGTTTTTGTGCCTTATTGTTTTCTAAAACCCCCTGTAATAAGGTAGATCTAGTGAATGCCACTAGGTCGCTAATTTTAGTCTGGGCTATTTTTATCTGAAACGTCGATAGGCTTTTAAGAATATCGTCGGTAAGAGTGGTATTTGGCTTAATCATGTTTAGGACAATCATACTATTAGTTTTTTTTCCTTGCTCTGCTATTAGGCTGATAGTGCTATCAATCGCTAAAAGATCCAGGATGCCGGCTTTAGTTGGAATCAAAATTAAATCCGCTACTTGTAGTAATGATTTTAGTTGTTTTGATAGATACGGAGGGGTGTCAACAAAAACAAAATCCAATTCTTGGTTTTCAGTTAAGATATTTTGATTCGTAGTTATTTCAAAGCACTCTACCATTTTGGAAATTTGAGCCAAACTTCCTTGAACATCCATGTCCAAAATAGCAACCTTTGAATGTTCACTTAAATTTTGTGCCAAATTAAAAGTCAAGGTGCTTTTACCTACTCCACCTTTTTGATGGGTAATTAGTATAATTTTTGCCATACCTAGTTTCTATTTGTGTTCCATTTTAAGTATTTATCCTTGGCCTCCGGATACTCTTCAAAAAAATTTTTAAAGTGATGCATTGCTTCTTTTTGACCTTTTTCATAATAGTTAAAGTTAGCGTCAGAGCTTACCTTTATCTCGTAAATTGAATAGCTCACTAAACAAAAGGTGAATAGTAATACGGAACTTAGTAGTACTAGTAACCATCTTGGATAATGGTTTGACTTGGACAGATTTTTAGTTAATTGCGAAATTTTAGTATGTTGTTCTCTAAGAACTATGTCTTGGCTCTTTACAAACGAATTCAAAACTGAACTCATTTCGGTCATATCTGGTGATAGCTGAGTCATTTTAAGTTCATGGGAGAGATGCTTCATTTTTTCCAGTTGTAGCTTGAAATCGCTTAATTCCTCTACTAGTAATTCCGCTATGTCGTCAATTTTTGCCATGGTTATATACTTAGTCCTTTGTTAGTTATTTGTTGATTGGATTGCTGTTTAGTATTTGCAATGAAATTTGCACCTAATTCAACCACTTTGTTTGAAATTAGAGTCGTCTTGCTTCCATTCTGCAGTATATGGCCATTCCCCGCTATAGCATTGGTAATTTTGCCACCACTCATGGACCGATGTATTTCACTGCCTTTTAAGCTGATGTTTTTATATTTGAATCTGAATCCTTGAAGTTTATTACTCTTGTTGATACTAGGAATTACATCAATACCTCTCAGTTTCATCTTTTTTATATAATCATCAAGGGTTTTAGGCGAGTTTTTTCTTAGTACATGTTCGCTTAAATTGTGTATTTCTCTTCTTATTTGTTTGAGAGAATTAAGCTTTTCCACTTGAATTTCTTGAGCGGTTTTTAAATTCATTTCTAATGCAACCTGTCTAGCTGCTTCGATGCTTCGTTTTCCTATAAATCCATCAGGATAGGCTTTACCCTTAAAATCAATTCTATTTACGTACAAATGAATATGGGTGTGTGCTTTGTCCTTATGAACAAAAGCTACTGCTTGACGATTGTTCAAATTCATTCGAGCTAGAAACTTTTTTGCTATGTCACCGAGATTTTTCTTTTTTAATTTTTTGCCATCTTCTATGGTTGGACTTAAGACAAAGCTGAGAGTATTCTTTTTGCAATTTTCATTCATGTCCTGAATGATGTGAAATTCCCTGGTTAGCTCTTCTGGGGTATTGCCGGCTAGATATTCTTTTAAAACTACGATAGCGCTTTTTTCTTGGTTCCATCCATACGCCATAGAGGCACTAGTATGTGAGATGGATTTTCCTTTACCGATCATTTTTTGAAATTGTTTAAGTGTTCTCTAATTTCTTTGGCCAATGCATAAACCTCGGAAGTCAATTTTGGATTTTGTTTTCTGTACATATTACCTATCAAAGTGAAATTCCGGCTATAGGTAGAAAGCATTTTGTAGACTTCAATTTCTTCATCTGTAAGGCGTGCAGTAATTTCTTTATTAAATGCTGCTCTAAAACAAAATTCACTGAGGGAGAGTCCCGATTTTTTAGCTCTTATTTTCAATAGCTTTTTCTCGTAAATCGTACTTCTGAACTTGGTGACAACTCTTTCTTTTTTCTTCATTGGTTCTTTTTTTATTTTGCGACCATCGGGAGAAAAATCAAGATTGTGGGCCCAGCACACACATCTTGAACTCTTACTCAAAATCATTTTTTTATTTTTGCTCAACCCACCATTCGTTCAAGTCATTATAGCCTTGGTAAAAACTTGAACAGTCATGATAATTGAGTTCTTTGGTTACGAATTTTTCAGTGATTGTACGGCCTGTTTCATCTTGGTCTAAATAGAGATTTATGGTGTTGTACTTGTCTGCATAAGCATTTAATTTGCTAGCGAAAGAACAAGAATTTAGGATTAATAAGTCCGCCTTTTGTAATATTGAACTATCTAGCGATATTAAAGAGAGCATATCAAACATACCCTCAGTAACCACCAGAGAATTATGTCCATTTTGAATCAATGAGATATCCTTAGGTGAAGAACCTGATTTGAAGTATTTATTTCTCAGATCATATCCTCCGGAAATGTTCTCAACACCTATTGAAAAATATTCTTTTGAATGATTTGAATAGTGTACTTCTTTACATATTTTTCTCGCAATTTTTAAAGGTATTCTCCTTTGATTTAAATAAGCTATAAGTCCTAAATGCTGAATATCAATTACAGAAGTAATATTTATTTTGGTATCGTATATGTGTTTAAAACTTGGTTGCTGGTGAAAAGAGAAGGTGTCGCTTGAAAGTTTTTGCAAAACTTCGGAAATAGAACACCTGTAAAATTTTTGCAAAAAATCAATTATTGTGCCACGGGAGCCTGTACCATAATCGTACCAGCAGTTTTTATTAGTATTAATTTTAAACGAAGCAATTTTTTCTCCTCGAAATGGCGATATGTACCATTTGTCATATCCCCTTGTCTTTTGAGGTTCAAAGCCAAGTTTTTTTAAATATGAAACCATGTCTATTTTTTTAGCTTTTTGGCAATTCATTTCTTTTATTTTTGACTAGCAAATATTTATTGCTGTTTTAACTTCTGTTTTTTTCCATTTTCATTTTTTTACAGTAGTATTTTAGTATGCTCTGAAGCCTTTATGTCAATGGGCTCACAGATAAATGTATGAGGGTGTGTCCTTAACGAAAAGTGAGGGTGCATCCTTAATGAAGGGGGAGGGTGTATCCTTAATAGGTGAGGGTACATCCTTAATGAGTGAGGTAAAATTTTGCTGATTTTTATCAAAAGTGAGGGTGCATCCTTAATTGGTGAGGGTACATCCTTAATAAGTGAGTGCATATCCTTAATAGGTGAGGGTACATCCTTAATAGGTGAGGTTGTATCCTTAATAAGTGAGTGATGAATAAGTATTTCAGTTTTTACCAAAGTTGTAATCATGATATTTTATTTAGCTCCTTAAATAGATTCTTATATAAAAAACCTGATATGTTTTTTATTTCGCTCTGTTTAACTTTATCGTAATATTTCGCGGTTTGATTTTGGCCGAATGTACTTCTCTGGATGTTTTCCATCCATCTTTTTTTCATCTCCCCTGAACCAATTCTATTAATTAAATAAATGACTTGAGTTTCATCTAGTCCAAGTCCTTTGAAAAACTCTAAGCAGCTTAGCTCTTCTTTGTTGAGCTCATGCTTTAAAGGTTTAAATCGAAATTCAATATGAGATATTCTTCTACCTTTTTTAAATTTTCTATTTATTCTTAATTCTTTAATATCCTTACATTTTTCTGAGTTTATCCATTGAATTGCTGGCTTTAGGAAGTCTCTTTCGAAATAGCTAAACTTGGGTTGTTTGTCTTTAAACTCATAGTTTTTTTCAGGGATAAAAATAAGTTTGAGCTGGTCTTCAGGGGTTAGAGTTGTTTTCAATTCTTTGTCTATGATTTCTATATATCCTAAAATCATTTTAAGCTCTATTACGGCTATTATGCAAAATCCGGTATTCTTAAATTGTGATAGTATTTCGTAAAATTTTTTTCGTCTTGCTCCCCGAATTTTGAATACAGAGTTTTCAATTTGCGTAAATCCATTTTGTTTTTGAACTTTTCCTACGGGTGTTATTTCATTGATGTACTGAATAAGTTTTTCTTTATAGAAGAAGATTTTTCCAAAACGAGCTAATTCTATCTTTAACGTATCAGGACTGTCAGGATCTACTTGAACATTGTCCACGATATTAAATGCGATAAAAGACCTCTCAATCTTATTGTAAAAAGCTCCTCCCACATTTTTAACTTCATTAGTAAATTTGTAAAATTCAGAAAATGAATATGTGTCGTTTTTTGAAGTGCTTTTTGCATCAATATAATCGTTGAGTGAAATTTTAATAACACTTTTGGGTTTGCCAAAAAAATCTATTTTACTTTGAATTAGATAAACAATGTCCTTATGTATTTCTTTATCTAACTTGAAAAGACTTCTAGTAAAAAAGTTTGCTTGATTAAGCTGCTTATTTCGTAATTCCATGCTCTTAAAATGAAATATTTTATTGGCTAAGAATCAGTTTTCTATGCTTTAGTTGATATTCAATTGAGCATAAAACAACTGATTTATGCTCTTCTTTTGTACTTAAATTGTTTGATGGAGTTGTCCTCGTTGAAAATCTGGAAGTGATGAATCAACTTTTTTGCAGGTCCGAAATCTTCAGCTTCAATCCATCCATACTTTATATAGTTATCAATAGATTGAACAGAGCTTCGACATATGTCCGCTGCTTCTTGTCTGGTGTAGTACTTTGTAGAATAATCTTCTTTAGGAGCATTTTTAATCTCCAAAACTAGTTCTGTAAGTTTAGCTAGTTTATTGTGAATACTTAGAAAGGGATCTGTGTAGGTGCTCATATTTACATGTTTTAGAATTCGATATCCCAAAACTGCAAATAAGTAATATTTACATGCCTGACATGGCTTACAATTAAATGTTTTTTTTCATAAACTGCTTTAATTCAATGTAAAAGTCAGTTGATTTTAAATCATCAATACCGTTGTCCAGAATATATTCCTTTTTAAAATCATTCCAGTTTTGGCGCTTAATTGGTTTTGAATCTAGAAAGAATTGACGATTGATTGATTCATAATAATATCCATTCAACCTGGCAGAATATTTTGATGTTTTAATTATTTCCTCAAAGAAACATACGATAAAAATAAACCACGTTTGTTTTTCGGATGGAATAGTGTCTTTTGGAGTTTTAAGAGAAGAATACTTGAACTGTCTGTGTTCTGGAATGTAGTTTTCAAAATTTGGCAATTTCATTAGTAAGCTCTCAAAAAGTTCAAGGTTGGGTTTTCTTACCTTATTAGATAATCGCTTATTCGAAATATCTGTTTTGATTAAATCTTGTTTTAAATTTTCTTCAGGTAATGTTAAGTGATTTTTATGTGGTTTCCCGTTCTGTATTTTTATCTCGTTAATTTTATTTGGAATACATTCTGATTTGTGGAAAAAGCTCTTAGTGCTGAGTTTACGAATACTGATAATTAAGCCAATTGTAGATATTATAACTATTACTGTGGTCGAGCAATAAGTAAAGACTACATTTTCAATCGAACTATTAATTAAGCATTTGTAAAGAAATAACGGGCATAGAAAAAAAACTACTGTTAATAAAATGCGCAAGTTATCAGTCGGCTTATGGAGGACAGGAGCATTTTGAGTATACTGAGTATTGTTATTGTAAAAAGCAAAAAGTGGAACTAATCTAAAGCTTATTCGTTTAGAAAATATATAAGCATGACAAAGAGATAAAGTGAAAAGTAACGCAATTTGTACAATGAGGTAATTCATAATCTTAGCATTATTTAGTAGTAATTACCCTAAAAATACTAATTTCGAAAATAGAAACAACTTATTGAAATTGAATGGCATTGTCAACGATTCTGTCAACGCAAAATAAAAAACCCCGTAAACAAAGGGTTTACAGGGTTTAAGTGTGGAGCCGGAGGGATTCGAACCCTCGTCCAAACAAGCAATAACAGAGCTTTCTACATGTTTAGTTTCCGCTTGGTTTTCGATGTATACCTGACCGGAAACGGCCTAATATACACTTAGCTTCTTAAGGTTTTGGTGCCACTACCGAAGCAATAGTGGCCTTATGTTGACTTTTCTGGTGCCTCTAGATGAACCGCCGCCAACAAGGGCTGTTCAGAGACATCTCGCTTTCCGACCTGGTCGGAACGAGGCTAAATCCTACTATAATTCAGATTAAGCGGCAAGAGCGTAATTATTTTCGCCAATTAAAAGTGTGAAGTATGATATTAACGAGCTGTACCCCAGCGCTCGACATGCTTACAATGCCATTGGTCTCGCTGTCAAAACCAGTCGGCCCCGTAATGAGACAGCAAATCTCCGATTTGCGTAGTCGAATTGCGTCCCGACCTAGTATTACGAGCGTCGGGACCTTATTTACTATTATTTTTTCAAAGAACTACTTTGGCGTTTCCCTTTTTCGCTTTCGGCTCAAAAGGGGCGGGCTATCCGCTTTTACTCCTCGGCCCAATTCGCAAAAGCCAATAGGGCCTGTGGGGTAACCGCTACTATCCCTAACGCAAAAAATCCACTAGGGAAAAAACCACCACGGTCGGCAAAGATACCCCAAAAAGTATTCCAAAAAAAGTTTTGATAGGCTTCAATCATAAGTTACATTTGAAACCGTAGTTGACCAATAAGTTATAAAAGCCCATGATCATGAAGTTCGGAATCATTCGAGAGCGTAAAAATCCGCCCGATCGCCGTGTGGTACTATCGCCCCAGGCCTGCCAAAAAGTCCTGGCCCAACACCCCAAAGCCCAAATTGTCGTAGAACCTTCACCTATCCGCATTTTTTCCGATGACGATTATAGGGCCCAAGGCATCGAGGTAGCTTCCAAAATGGAAGAATGCGACGTGCTTCTGGGCGTAAAGGAAGTACCCATCAACCATTTGATTCCCAATAAAAAATACTTCTTCTTTTCCCATACCATCAAACAACAGCCCTACAATAAAGACTTGCTTCGGGCCGTACTCGAAAAGAACATAGAACTCTACGACCATGAGGTCATTATCAATGCCAAAGAACAACGCCTAGTGGCCTTCGGTCGCTATGCCGGTATTGTCGGGGCGTATAACGGACTCCGTACATACGGGCTCAAATACGACCTGTATCAACTGCCCAAGGCCGAAAACTTGGCCAATCAGCAAGAACTGATCCAAGAACTGAATAAAATACAGCTGCCCAACATCAAGATCATCTTGACGGGTAGGGGCAGGGTCGGCAACGGCGCACGGGAAATGCTCGATGCCATGAATATCAGAAAAGTAAACGTTACCCAATATCTGGAAGAAACTTTTAAAGAACCGGTGTATTGCCAGATAGATGCTTCCGATTACAACAAACGTAAAGATGGGGTACGGGGCAATAAGGCCGACTTTTTTGCCCATCCCGAAGAATACAAAAGTAACTTTTACCGGTTTGCACGGGTTTCCGATTTTTTTATTGCCGGACACTTTTACGGTCAGGGGGCACCCTATCTTTTTACCCGTGAAGATGCCAAGAAAGGTGATTTTAAAATAAGGGTAGTCGCCGATATAAGCTGCGATATCGATGGGCCCGTGGCTACCACCATCAGACCTTCGACCATTGCGGACCCCATCTATGGCTACGATCCCGTTTCGGAGTCTGAAACCGACTTTAAAAACGAATCGGCCATAGCGGTTATGGCCGTTGATAACTTGCCCTGCGAAATTCCACAAGATGCTAGCGAAGGCTTTGGGCAGGCATTTATAAAAAACGTGATTCCCGCCTTTTTCAATGGAGATAAAGATGGCGTCTTAGAACGGGCAAGAATGACGAAAAACGGAAAGCTTACCGCGCGTTACGCCTATTTGTCCGATTACGTGTCGCACTGATCCAAGAATTAAAAGGTCTTCCTTTGTCGTTGCGGTCTCTACGAAAATCACAAATCGGCATGGCGCCCATGGTAAAAAAGGACTAATCGATGACGATCTTCCACTCAATGATCGGTTGTTGTCTCGGTGCGGTAAAACAACCCAAGGCCTTCAGCTTTAAAACGATTTCGGTCTTGGTATCCAAGGTTTTTACCAACAATCGCTTGGTTTCACCGGCCGGTATTTCAAACACTGGCGAACTGTCATAAAAGCTGTATTCCATTTGGTTCTCAAAAAGCAGGTCGCTGCTACTGATGTTTTTTAACTGAAGTTCCAGTACTTGCGATTTTGAACGGTATTCCGCTTTACCGATCGCTATACTTTTCTGTAGTAAAGGCTTTAGGTATTCGGCCTTGCCCACCATAAGGTCGTTGTAAACGGCAACGGTTCTACCCGCGAATAGGGCTTCCTTTAGGCCTTCCATGGTCTTGTCTTCGGCAAAGACCAAGGTAATGGGCCTATGGTTTCCTTTTTCGGTATAGTCCCAATCAATGAGTCCGTGAATATCACTGGTGCCCATAATGGTCAGATCGTTTTCCAAGGCCAAGGTCAAGGCTTCCTCTGAATAATCTACGGTATTTATGACCTCAATACCATGTAGTTCGCCCTTCTTGATGCGTTTTTCCTGAAAGTCGCTTAAGATTGGGGTGCCTTTAGGACTTTGGGCGTACCACGCAGGGTGGTTCCAAAAGACAAAGGCTCCTTGTTTTTTGGCTTCGGAAAAGGCTTTTTCGGCCTTGTCTACATTCAATTGGTTGGCATCCTTTATAAATATCGCATTGTTATGGCCCACGGGAGCCGAACGGGTGATTTCGGAACCGTGTACAATCAATAGATTGTGTGATTTGGCTTCGGCCAAGGCCAGGGCGTAAGAACGGTTCCGGTCGGGGTGTGGAATATCTTCTTTATGGGGTTGGTATTCCAGGTGTTCGGTCAGTGATATGGCATCTAGGTTTTCCCTTAGGGCCTCCTGTACGCGAATGGTCGGCCACACCTTTCCATCCGAAAAAACGGTGTGCTGGTGCAAATCGGTCTTTAGCGTTTTGTAACCCTCGATATCCGGATAGCTCATAGGTTTTGCCCCGGCGTGCGAATGTGTTTGCGAATAGCTTTGTTGAAATATAATCAGAAGGATTACAAGGGCCCGTTTTTTCATGGTGTGGATTTATGTTGCTAAATTATACAACAAGAATCGGAACCTATTACCTCTAGTATTAAGTAAACTTAAACTTTCGGGTTGCTTACGGTTAAGGTGCCATGGCCCCGTAAAAACGGCTTAAGCGCCCAGAACGAGACCCAAATAAAACTTCCGAAACCAAAAATCCATAACCAGGCATCGACTAAGAACAAGGAGTTAAAAAGGCTTTCGGCCAAGACCAAGGGCTTGGTGACAATGTCCCACGAGTTAAAACGTAGAAAGCGGCCCAGAAAAATGCCATACCCGCTCAGCAAGCTCACAAAAAGTAGGATGGCGTTGGCCAGAACGGGGTGGTTTCTTTTTCTTAGATAGCTGAAAACATCCATCATAGAGAGCACGCCTAATATCAATCCGTTTAGCGAAAAAACAAAAAACAACAAAAGGTCGAGCCAAAAGGTAGGCCTAGCAGAGTCTAAATGCACAAAGTCGGTAATGATATAGGGGCTGTTGGGCAAAAAAAGTACCCATAGGAACAAGATAACAATACGTAAGGCCCTTGATTTTTGTACCTGTACATTGAAAAGGAATTGCTTCGATAAAAAAAGGGGAACGAGGGCCAAAAAAAGGTTCCACAACAAAAAGGTAAAGTCGATAGATTGGGTCCAATATACCCTTAGGGCTAAAAGTGCCGTACCCAATGCCGTCAGTAAGAGGAGTTTTTTGTGGAACAGATTGTTTTTTAAAGCGCTGGGAATCATGGAATAAAAAAGGGATTTAGTCTATGTTATAGAACGGGAGGGAACTATATTTGTTGTTGATACTACGAATTTTAGCCCATGAACCCTGCAGAAAACTACATCCTCGATCAGCCGGAACCCTTTAGGGGTATTTTGTTGCATTTGCAATCGGTCATTGAGCGAACCGTTCCCGATGTCGATTTAAAGTTCAAATATAAAATTCCCTTCTATTATATCAATGGAAGTCCCTTTTGTTATTTGAACCAAAGCAAAAATTATATTGATCTGGGGTTTTGGAAGGCGGCCCACCTGACCGTTCACCAAGAACTTATGATTACCGAGGGGCGCAAAGTCATGAAGTCCTTGCGCTATACTTCATTGGAAAGTGTTAACGATTCCGTGCTTACGGAAGTCCTAAAGGAAGCATACGCCGTACGCAACGCTAAATTTTATAGGTGATCAGCCTACCGAAATGGTTTTGGTTTTCGCTTTTTTGAGATGGGCTTTTTTTGGTTTTTGTCTTGATTTCATATAGACCCATAGCCCTGCAGTCGATAGGAAAATCCATAGTAAATCGACCAGTAGAATATCATGTTTTCCCTCGGCCATGGCGACCCAGGGCCAATTGCCCGAAACCATACCGTTGGTTATGGGAACAAAGAATCCTAAAATGCTTCCCCATAACAAACAATACCTATGGGTGAGGCCGTTGTTTTTCCTTAAGATAAAATAAACCGATAAAAGCAACCATCCTAAGAAATAGCAGTAATAGATCATTGTTTTTCCTTCGGCATCAAAGGCCTTTACCATAATAAAAGTGAAGGCGGTTATAGGATACATACTTAGGCAAATGGCCAAATAGTAGCGTACCACGCCTTCGTTAAAATGTCTTTTCTTTTCCGGAAGGTTCTTTTTGTCGCGGGCCGTAAGCCATATTAAAACTCCCGAGATGATCACAAAACAGGAAACCAGTCCTAAAATAAATGAAATCACCCTTAGGCCATAGCCGGCATAGTCGCCAAAATGAAGCCTGAAGAGCATGTTCTTTACCCCGTCTAGATACGAGCTGGTGCCCGTGGGATCTTTGACTACCGTACTACTTCCGTCGAGGGCTTTGTAAATAATGTGGCCGACGCCGTTTAGTTTGCTCTTATAGTCCATTTGCCCGTTTACCGAAACCTGCATGTTGGTGTCGCCATAGTTGAAAATATGTACTTCGGTGACCATGAAATCCTTCCATTTCTCTTGGGTTTCGGCTATGAGCCCGTCAATATTCGGAATGTGCCGTAAGGGCTTATGGTCGGCTTCAAATACGGGATGGCCGTATTCTAGTTCCTCATACATTTTTGTTTGGTCTCCCTTATAGAGGGTGAGTACACTGGGGGCCACTACTATGAGCTTCAACATAAAAAAAGCCCCGGTTACCGCATAGACCAGTTGAAAGGGCAGGCCAATGACACCAAGGGCCGTATGGGCGTCGGTCCACAGTGTTTTCATCTTGGCCCATGGCCTGAAAAGATAAAAGTTCGGAATGATTTTTTTCCAGTGAACGATTATGCCCGTAACGATAGCAAAGAGAAAAAAGAAAGCCACAAAACCTGAAAGGTAATACCCGAAAGGATAGGGGATTTGCGCAAAGAAATGCAGGCGGTACAAGAATTCACCTAATGAATAGTTACCGATATAATCGGTTGTACCCAGATCATGGGTGTCTAAATAAAAAAATGCCCTGGCCCTTTCGGTCTCAGACAACAGGGTGTCTTTTGAAGCCCCTAGGTTTACACTTATTTTGCGTTCGTTGTAATAGTGCCGAAATTCAATGTCCCTGCCTTGTAGAGGTTTTTCGGAGGCCAGACTGTCGAGAACGGGGCTGATCGGTACCGATATTTTGTCTTTGATGCTTACTTTATGGCCGCGTTGCCAATTGGCAATCTCGTCCCTGAAAAATGAAAAGGACCCCGCAAAAAAAATGACGTAAAGCGCTACACTGATAACTATGCCGCTCACCGTATGGGTGTGAAGTAAAATGTTGTAAGTTCTTTGGCCCATAAATTTTATGTAGTTAGGGGGTAAAGCGACTGCCCTATGTAGATGGCAACACCGCAAATAAGAATAATGATGAGGTATAATCCCCATAGCTTCCAGCCGTTCTTGGCCAAAAAACCCAAGATCATCAAGGCCGCCCACAACAGGAATAAGGTATAGCTAGCGGTAATAAGCACGGTGGCCCGGTCTAGCCATGCGGCCAAGGCCAAATGGAATAGAACGGAAACAAGATAGCCCCCGAGAATGGCAGCGCTTATCTTGGCGAATCGCTGCCATTTGGATGTAGTGAGGTATTTGGGGTTTGCCGGCATCGGGTTAAAAGATTAGTAATTCTAGACAGAATGAAATTGAAAACAAGGCCAGCAGGCCCCATCTTCCGATGACCCGTAAGGGGGTGATGCATATGGTAAGGCTTCCAATGGTCATCAACATGATCGATCCAAGTAAAAGTCCTGCTCCCCAACCGTATTGGATACCCGTACTAAGAAGGGAAAGAACCACAAGGGAACTTCCTGCGGCCTTAGCGGTCAACTTGTGTTGTTGTACCCATGTGATTCCCAACATTTGTTGGTTGTGGGGCATCCTTTCGGAAGAGGCGTACAATTGAAAAAAACCTAGGAAAAAGAGTAGACTCAATAAAGTAATCATAGTTTTTGGCTATTGTTTTTTTAGGGGAATACAATAGGTGGCACAATGCCAAATGAATTCGTAATCAAGGCCCTTGTACGTTCCGGGTACGGTTTCGTTATAGGTGGCCTCGACCGTATATTTTGTGGGCCATGGCAGTTGAAATGAGATCTTTCCGTCTTGGTCCGTGCTCAGTTTTTTTGACCATAGATCGGAGACAAAGATGCTTACTTCGTTTTCGGCCAAAGGCTTGCCCTTGAAAAGTAATTGAAGGCTGACTTCCTTCGAAACCCCATATGGATCAGGACTGACATCTATAATTTCAATACCGTCTACATTGGTTTTGGCAATTGCAGCGGGTTTTTTGTCCACAACAACTTTGGCCTTGGCGTGGTATTGTGGCTTGAATATGCCAAAATCGTACTGGGTAAAGTCCAATACCTTCATATCCTTATTGTCCAATGCCAAGGTGTAGGTGCCTTTTTGGTTAGGGGTAAAACTGGCCGCGTAAAAGTCGTCTTTGGCGGAAATCGGCAGGGTGGTTTTGGTACCGTCGGGAGCGATCAGCCATAAGCTAAAGTTGCTTACGCCCTTAAAAGCGTCTCCCTGAACTTTTTCAATAACACCATAGGTGTATTCCCCGAAGCGCACTTTTATCTGGTGCTCTTGGTTCAATTGCCCCTGTGGTGCGGCTTCGATCCATAAATAGTGCGAAAAGATAGGGGAGGTCGATAAAAGCAATACGAGTAAGGTGATGATTTTTTTCATTTTTATAGGGATTAAAGATTACAAGAAAAAGGGATAAAGTGCCCTTGACGAAAATCACGTTCAAGGGCACTGCAAACAAACTAACTCAACTCAAAAAAGCTTGTAGCTTACCGTAAGGCGTCCATTGATACCGGGTTCTGATTGCCAGTATAGATAGGTGCCATAGTTAGAACCGGAATACAGATATTCATCCAATAGGTTGTTGATGTTCAGTTGAACCTTCAATTTGTTGTTTTTCCACGATAGTGCCCCGTCCAATCTGAAGTAATCGGGCAAGTCGGTTTGGTTGTCCGCACCCCATGACCATGACGAACGGTCAACTTGGTATTGGTAACCCAGTGAAATACCGAAACCCTTTAAGGAAGAAGAGGTATTGAACTGGTAGTTCAACCAGCCATTGGTTACATGCTTGGCATAGCCGGCCATTCTCTTACCGATGTTTTCGGCGTTGGTGTCTTCCGTTATCTCAACATGGGTATTGGCGTAATTGAGCACCACGTTCAGTTCAGGGCTTACTTGGCCTTGGAGGTCAAATTCGATTCCCTTGGATTGTATCTCGCCCAGTTGAATGGAGAAATTGGGATTTTCCGGGTCGCCGACCAATACATTTTGTTTGGTTATTTGGTAGGCCCCTAGCGAAGTTTTTAGCCTTCCGTCAAAAAACGACTTTTTAAGTCCCCCTTCAATATCAATGGCATCTACGGGGTCAAAGGTTTCACCTGAAAAGCTTACGCCGCTTTGGCCGATAAAAGATTGGTCGTAAAGGCCGTATGCGGCAAGTGTTGGTAGAATGTCGATGCTTATTCCGGCCCGAGGGGTGAATTTTTGGTCTTGTTCGTCTTTGCCTTCGGTGGCCAGTTGGGTATATCTTCCGGCAAGGGTCAGGCGAATTCGGTTATCGAGAAACCCGATTTCATCTTGGACGTAATAGGCCTTTGTAATCGCCCCATACATATAGGGTTGCCCGCCATTTCTGTTTTGTAAGGCCAATGAGCGGTCAAAACTGGGCGATGGGGTATTGTCATAAACCGGATTGTAGATATTGAAAGGTGTAGCCGTGTCGATATCGAAAGCTTGGTAAAAATCGGCTAGGTAATGTTTTTGGGTGTAATCGAAGCCCCCTAGAACCGAGTGGTTTATGGCCCCTGTTTTAAAATCGCCATAAAGGTAGGCCTGAAAGTATTTGCCGGTAGAGAGGGCGTCCCAAAGGCTAATATATCGGTGGGTGTCACCATTTTCCGCTATATCCCTTAGCCAAAAGGAATTGCCTTCCTGGTCATAACGCAAATAGGCAAATTGACTTTCTATGGTCCAATGGTCCGATAGGTTGTGACTGAGGTTGGTGAAGAAGGTTACTTCTTGAATATCGGTTACCGGATAATTGTTGTCGGTAAATTTAAAGTTACGGTCAAGGCTTGCATAACCATCTGGGGTAGGGGCAAAGACGTAAGACGAGCCGATAAAGCTTTCCGCCTGTTGTAAGTTCAATTCGGTGGTAATAATGGTTTTGTCGGAAAAGCGATAGCTTAACGAGGGCGCAATACCATAGCGTGATGCATCTTCGTTACCTCGGTGCGAATCGGAGGTTTGGTACATGCCGTTCAAACGGAACAATAATTTTTCGTCGTCGGTCAGTTTGCCTCCTAGGTCTATCGTTCCGCGATAGTTGTCGAAGCTTCCGGCAGTAAATGACAACTCGGCAATTTTACTGGCGGTGGGCTTTTTGGTGACTACATTGTAAAATCCACCAGGCTCGCCCGCCGACATCATAAAACCGGCAGGGCCTTTTACAAATTCTATACGGTCTACCGTATTCATGTCTTCCGATAAAGGTCCCCAAGTGTCTTGGACGTTAATACCGTTCCTGAATGCGGGCAAACGAAACCCCCTCATATTGACACGGGCAAAATGCCCCCAGTGTTCGATCATGGTCACACCGCTGACATTTCTGATCACGCCTTCCATAATATTGGTGGCCTGTTGATCTTTTAGTAACTCGGAGTTAATGACCTGTATGTTTTGAGGTAGTTTGGCGAGTTCGGTTTTCAATCGCAATGAAGTGGAAGGTTCGCGGTTAATGTATTTGTTATTGCCATTACCGTTGACAACTACCTCGTCCAATGACTCTACCAATTCTTCCAAAACGATTTTTGGCAAGGAGGTCGTCGTGTTCGCTTGTATAGTGATGTTCTTTTTGAAGGTTTGGTAGCCTAGTTCCGATATCTTTAAAGTATAGCCTCCTGAAGGGATGTCTTTTAGAACAAAATGACCGTTGATGTCAGATGTAGTGCCGTAGTTTGTTTTCACGAGTGTCACATGGGCATAAGGCAAGGGGGTTCCGTCGCTCACGCTAAGGGTTCCTTCTAGGGAACCGGTTTGGGCAAATGCTCCAAAGGTTAAGGTGAGGAATAATTGGAGCATGTAAATCTTTTTCATAAAATATTGCTATTTAAATTTAGTCTAAATAAATTTGATGCAAATGTAAGTTGTGAAATTGTATAAGGAATGACGCCAAATGGAGAAAAAAAGACGCGATTTGCCAACTGTGAAATTTTGCCGAAAAACCTCGATTCGGAGGCTAAGATGGCGGCTTATCTGACGGGGGATAAAGAGGGTTGTACGCTGTGTGGTGTTCGGCTTTGGAAGGCTTATATCAAGGCTGAATTTGGTGTGGGGCGGATAAGTTGTAAAACCTTTCCGGACTTTTCGGTGGTCATTGCGCGTTGTAAATTCATGAAAGATGTGATCTGCTACCCGAAGCAAAATGGGAAAGGTATACGTCTTTCGTTTTTGTTAAAAGGACAAAAGATCTTTTCGGAACCCACATGGCATGAAGATTTCTACCAAGAAGGTCATGATTGCTATATGACCTGCTTTCAGAATTTTGAAGGTTTTGTGCGTATTGCCGGAAACAAGAATTATAAAGAAATAGTGGTTTTATTGTCTCGATCGTTTTTAGAGGATAACGAGTTTTTAAAGGATGAGGCCTTTACGGTGTTTCGGGACAAGGTGCGTATGGTGCCCATTACACCCAGTATACAGGCGACTTTAAAGGTGTTGGAGTCACATCAAATAAAGGGGCCAGCCGATAGGCTTTTTCTAAAAGCCAAGGTTTTGGAACTATTGGCCGAACAGTTCAACAATTACACACGCTTCCGCTCCCTTCCTGAAACCCCAAGGGTGGGGGAGTCCCTTAAAAAAGTATATGCGGTGAAGCAACATTTGGAAAACAACCTTCACAAAAACTTTTCGGTACAGGAACTGTGCAAGATCTTCGGGTTGAACGGGCAAAGCTTGAAAGCCGATTTTAAACGGATTTTCGGAGCCTCGGTCACGGTCTATGTTCAGGCCAAAAAAATGGAAAAGGCACAGATGCTTTTAGATAATACCGAACTTATGGTCTATGAGGTAGCCGAAGAGGTAGGGTATAAAAACGCAACCCATTTCAGTGCGGCCTTTAAACGTCATTTCGGAAAGACTCCCAAGCAATACAAGAATGTAGTTTAGATCAACTGGATCTACTGCAAGCCGTTTATCGTTTTTCTAATAGCTGTCAAATCGGTCAACAATTTTTTCATTAGCCCTAAATCTAGCATATTGGCACCATCACTTTTTGCATTAGCGCAATCAAAATGTGTTTCTATAAAAAGACCATCTACCCCAGCTGCAATTCCTGCTCTTGCCATGGTACCTATTAATGAAGGTCTACCGCCCGTTACTCCTGAAGATTGGTTTGGTTGTTGTAACGAATGGGTTACATCCAGCACAACAGGAGCAAATTGTTTCATGGTGGGTACTCCTCTAAAATCAACGATCATATCTTGATAGCCGAACATGGTGCCACGATCGGTAATAATAGCTTGTTGGTTACCTGTTTCGGTAACTTTATTAACCGCGTGTTTCATGCTTTCCGGACTCATGAATTGTCCTTTTTTGATGTTCACGGTTTTTCCTGTATTCGCAGCAGCAACTACTAAATCCGTTTGTCGGGCTAAAAAAGCAGGAATTTGTAATACATCTACGTATTCAGCAGCCATAACAGCATCTTGTTCCGTATGAATATCGGTAACCGTAGGTACTTGAAAAGTTTCAGAAACTTTCCTTAATATCCTTAAAGCTTTTTCATCCCCAATACCTGTAAAAGAGTCAAGCCTACTTCTATTTGCTTTTTTGAAACTGCCTTTAAATACATATGGAATTTTTAAATCGCTGGTAATTGTTACGACATGTTCTGCAATGCGCAGCGCCATATCTTCACCTTCTATGGCACAAGGGCCAGCAAGTAAAAAAAAGTTATTGCTATCAGTATGTTTTATTTGAGGAATTAAGGATAAGTCCATTCGTCGAAAATTTTTGAGCAAAGATACTATTTTATGGGGCTAACTGTTGTCTTTACATAAGATTGTATAAAAACCAAATCTACATGTATCTTAAACAATGCCTATCCTTGTTTTTACTGCTGTTACTCATTTGCCAAGCCAATGCCCAATTCGGCAAAAATTGTGAATTGAGACAAATGAAAGTCAATCTATTAAACCCTGGTTTTGAGTATGAAATGGCACTAGGAACCAATACTACTTTTGATTTAAAAGTAGGTATGCAAGTAGGTTTAGATCCTTTAAAAGCTAATGTTTACGAGGAATTAGGTTTTTTTCCTGCCGTTGCCGGTCAGTATCGGTATTACTATAACTTTGAAAAAAGGCAACAAAATAGAAGGCAGATTTATGGTAACTCAGCAAATTATGTGGCTCCAGCCGTTGCGGCTTTTTTTCCGGGTTCTAGAACAATTGGTGGTGAAGAGGTAAAAGGCGCTTTCGGTTATGCGGGTTTGGTAACAGGTTTACAGCGCAGCTATAATTCAGGATTCAATTTTTCTGTGGATGTTGGTGCGGCTTATTACACGGGGCAGTTTGAAGATGGAATTTATCCGGTGGCTAATTTGAGTATCGGTTGGATACTTAGCGAAAAACGATGGTGTGTAGGGCGTTAGTATGTGTTTTTTATTGCGAATAAGTCGAGTTGTTTTTTTCTTACAAATTGTTTAGAAAAAAATGAATTTTAGGCTTGATATTTGATGATTGTTCAGGAGTACTTAACACCTGAGTCAACTTATGAAAAACACTGGAATCCTACTCGTTCTTTTTACGTTTACAATTTTTACGAATGCGCAGAACCAAAATAATGTTGAAGACCATCAAGTACAATTGGGTTTGCCTATGCCTGCCATTCTATACGAAAAGGCACTGGGCCGGAATACAACCGCTACCATGGAGTTTGTTACGGGCTTTGGTCTGAGGGGCTGTAGTGGTTGTGATACCGACTTTGGTATTTATCCGGTTCTTAGGGGGCAGCTCCGCTATTATTACAATATGGACCGGCGGTTGGATAAGGGTAAAAATATCTCGGGCAATTCGGGAAACTATATCGCCATACTGTTGGCCTATCAAGATAAAAATCCCCTGATCGGCAATTTGATGTTGTCGGAAAGTGTTTTGGGCGTTGGTCCGGTCTATGGTTTGCAACGCACCTATAGACGTGGTTTCTTCTACCGTTTGGAAGGTGGTGTGGGCTATTCACAAACTCAAGATGACGGTGGTTTTGCATTGCTTTTGGCGGCACGTGTGGGTTGGGCGTTTGGAAAACGGCGTTGATCGGCATTCCACTTTTTTACACCCCCTTTTTACCTTGAAAAGGGCAGTGCCTAAAGCTTCTGAGCCTATTTGGGGTGAACTTGCTAGAAATCAACAAGATAAAAATAACATAAGTTTGTGTTATCCGCAGAAAAATAGCAGTA
Organism: Zobellia galactanivorans; assembly: GCF_000973105.1. Lineage (NCBI taxonomy): Bacteria > Pseudomonadati > Bacteroidota > Flavobacteriia > Flavobacteriales > Flavobacteriaceae > Zobellia > Zobellia galactanivorans. The sequence continues at coordinate 3,187,911 of NC_015844.1, forward strand.
TCTTTGCACGCTCAAAATAGCGGCGGACTGCTATTAAATAATTACATATGTCAATAACTAAAAACATTGCGATCATCGCACACGTAGACCACGGTAAAACAACCTTGGTAGATAAAATTATGTATCACTGTCAATTGTTTCGCGAGAACCAAAATACAGGAGACCTAATTTTGGATAATAACGATTTGGAACGCGAACGTGGTATTACCATTACTTCAAAGAACGTTTCCGTAGTTTATAAAGGTACCAAGATCAATATAATCGATACCCCTGGTCACGCCGATTTTGGTGGTGAAGTAGAGCGTGTTCTCAACATGGCCGATGGTGTGCTATTGTTGGTAGATGCTTTTGAAGGTCCTATGCCCCAAACGCGTTTTGTATTGCAAAAGGCTATTGACCTAGGTCTGAAACCTTGTGTGGTAATCAATAAAGTAGATAAAGAAAACTGTACCCCGGAAGAAGTTCACGAAAAGGTATTTGATCTTATGTTCGAATTGGGTGCGGAAGAATGGCAGTTAGATTTCCCTACCGTTTACGGTTCGGCAAAGAATAACTGGATGAGTGACGATTGGCAGAATGAGACTGAAAACATCGAGCCGCTTCTAGATATGGTCATTGAGCATATTCCTACCTTTGAACCGAAAGAGGGTAATACACAAATGTTGATTACTTCTTTGGATTTCTCTTCCTTTACGGGCCGTATCGCCATCGGAAGATTACAAAGGGGGAGCTTGAAGGAAGGACAGCAAATTGCCCTGGTTAAAAGGGATGGGTCTATCGTAAAATCAAAAATAAAAGAGCTTTTTACCTTTGAAGGCCTAGGAAGGCTTAAGGTTCAGGAAGTCGTTACCGGTGATATCTGTGCGATTACAGGTATTGAAGGTTTTGAAATCGGTGATACCGTTGCCGATATAGAAAACCCTGAAGGGTTAAAGACCATTGCTATCGATGAGCCAACGATGAGTATGTTGTTTACCATTAACGACAGCCCATTTTTTGGTAAGGATGGTAAATTCGTAACTTCAAGACATATCAAGGAGCGCTTGGAGCGTGAACTTGAAAAGAACTTGGCCTTGCGTGTCAACGAGACCGATAGTGCCGATAAATTTTTGGTTTTCGGTCGAGGGGTATTGCACCTTTCCGTATTGATCGAGACTATGCGTCGTGAAGGTTACGAACTTCAAATCGGTCAGCCACAGGTTATCATTAAAGAAATCGATGGTGTTAAATGTGAGCCGGTAGAATCGTTGACCATCGACTTGCCCGAAGAAGTATCGGGCAGGGCCGTTGAAATGGTTTCCATAAGAAAGGGTGAGATGACCAGTATGGAAGCGAAAGGCGAACGTATGATCTGTGAGTTCTTGATTCCTTCAAGAGGTATCATCGGTCTTCGTAACCAATTGTTGACCGCTACTGCGGGTGAAGCTATTATGGCCCACCGATTTTTGGAGTACCAACCGATGAAAGGTGATATTCCACAACGTCAGAACGGTTCCTTGGTTTCTATGGAGAACGGAAAAGCTATTCCTTATTCTATCGATAAGCTTCAGGATCGTGGTAAGTTTTTCGTCGATCCGGGTGAAGATATTTACGAAGGACAGGTTATTGGTGAAAATTCCCGTGGTGATGATATGACGGTGAACATTACAAAGACCAAAAAACTTTCCAACGTACGTTCATCAGGTGCGGACGATAAAGCTAAGATTGTTCCTGCTATCAAATTCTCATTGGAGGAGGCCTTGGAATATATTCAGAAAGATGAGTATGTTGAGGTAACACCGAACTTCCTGCGACTCAGAAAGATATATCTGAAGGAAGTTGATCGGAAAAGAAATAAAATTGCATAATATGAAAGCCCTGAATTGTTGTTCAGGGCTTTTTTTTTACCTTTTTTGAAAGGAGGGGTAAATTTGGGCGACTATAGCTTTTAATCTAAAATAATGTCTATGAAATTAAATGTTCGAATAGCAGGATTTTTATTGGCGGGCCTTTTATTATCGGCCTGTAACGAGAAACCGAAGGCCAAGAAGGAAGTGGTGGATACGGCCAAGGAAGAAAAGGTAGTCGATTATACCATACCCGAGGCTTGGATCAACAAGCGCGTGGAAAAGGCTAAGGCCAAACTTGAAAAAACAGATGCGGGCAAAGTGGTCTGGGCAGCTATGGAAGCTCATGGCGGACTCAAAAACTGGTACGGTAACGGGGCTTTGGCCTTTCGTTTTAATTACCAGCCCTTAGACGGGAGTACACAACGCGACAGTTATCAGGTGGTAGATGTATGGCGCAATAAGGCCGTGCACACCAGTGCCGTCGATAGTACCGCAAAATTCGGTTGGGATGGGGCCACCGCTTGGGTGCAGGCCAAAGATTCTACGGCCTTTGCCTATGATACCCGATTTTGGGCACTGACTCCCCTTTACCTTTTCGGACATCCGTTTGTCTTGGATGGAGAGGGAGTACACCTAGAGTTACTGCCCGAAACAAAGTATAAGAACAAAGTGAACGAGGTGGTAAAAGTAACTTTTGCCGAAGGTACGGGAGATGCTCCGGATGATTATTACATTCTACAGTTCGATAAAGAAACACATTTGTTGACGGCCAATCGCTATATCGTTTCCTATCCGGCCTATTTTAAGGATGGTGGGCACAACCCTGAAAAATTCATGGAAGTAGGGGAGTTGGTCAATGTAAGCGGGGTATTGTTGCCTAAGGAACTCAAAACCCATTGGACGGTTAAAGGGGGTATGCCCGGCGAATATATCACTCAAATCGATATCACCGATATTCATTTTGTAAAGGATATCGACAAGGACTTCTTCGAGGTTCCGGAAGATGCAAAAATTATAAAAGGCCTTTGATCAAGGCCTTTTTTTTTGTCTAATAGGGTTGTGCGTTTTAGTGTTTGGGCACCGTATGAAAGGCTGCGGCAGCCGCACCTATAATACCGGCATGGTTCTGTAGCTCCGCAGGAATGACCGGAGTTTCTATGGTTATGCACTCCTTGAACTGGTCAAAATCTTTAGATGCGCCCCCACCGATAAGAATGGTGTCGGGAGCTACCAGCAATTCAACATATTTTAAGAACTTGTTGAAACGCTTTCCCCATTTTTTATAGGATAGTCCTTCTCGGTCTTTGGCGGATCCTGCGGCCCAAAGCTCTATTTTTTTGTATTTTTTATAAGGAATTTGTCCTAGTTCAAAATTAGGGATCAACCTGCCGTCTAAAAAAGCACCGCTACCAAGGCCGGTACCAATGGTGATCATAATGACCAAGCCTTGCATGCCTTTTCCTATACCGTAGTTCATACAGGCATAGCCTGCAATATCGGCATCGTTTACTACGGTAAAATCCAATCCGGTTTTTTCTTCGAAGAGTTTTTCAACATTGACGTTCAACCAACTTTTATGAAGGTTTCCAGGGGATTTACAGATTCCTTTTTTGATTACGGTCGGAAAACCGCAACCTACTTTTCCTTTGTAATCGAAATGGGCTACGATTTGAGCGATAACGTTGGCCATGTCTTCGGGCTTGCGTCCGACAGGCGTAGGTATACGATGGCGTTCAGAAACCAATTTGCCGGTTTCTATGTTCACTAAGGCACCTTTTATGCCCGAACCACCTACATCTATACCAAGAACTTCCATTATTTGTTTTTTTAGATTATTTGGGGGCAAAGTAACAAAAAGTTTTGAGAGTAATCGAAGGATCGGGCCGTGTAACCGATTTATTCGGAAGCATTGTACAGTCCGGTATCGCCTTTGTTCAAAAGCGGCATCAATTCTTTTACGGTATTGGGCTTTTTATCGGCTATATTTTTGTTCTCTATGGCATTGCCCTTGTGATGGTCATATAGTTCAATGACAGGTTGGTCCTTTCTAAAATACTTGGTCAGCCTATAATCTTTGGTACGCATCGAAATCCCGTTTCTGAAATAGCTGTAGGCTACCTCTTCGGTATCGGGAATATTATATTTTATGTGCTTTTCAAAACTTTCGCCATCGGTCGGTTTTATTTGGTCGATACCGCACATATCCAAAAGGGTAGGGTAAATGTCCACACTTTCGACAATGGCACGTACTTTTTTCGCTTTGTGTTGAGGTAGGGGGGAGTTAATGATGAGCGTGCTCTTCAGGGCGTTTTCAAAAAGCGTGTGTTTGCCCCAAACCCGCTGGTCTCCCAAATGCCAACCGTGGTCGCCCCAGATAACGATAATGGTATTTTTGTCGAGTTCCAGGGCTTTCAATTCTTGATAGAGTTTGCCGATTTGGGCATCGATGTAGCTGATAGAAGCTAGGTAGCCGTGTCTCAGTTTTCGGGCATAGGCATCCGATACCTGTGTATCGAGGCCTGCCTTTTCTTCGCCAAGGGCGTATTGGTTGAACTCGCCACTGCCATGCAGGCTTTTTAAGTTGACGTTTTCAGGGATATCCGGATTTGGGGATAAGGGAATTTTATTTTCATCATAAAGGTCCCAATATTTTTTGGGGGCATTAAAAGGAAGGTGGGGCTTGAAAAAACCTACGCCCATAAAAAAGGGTTGGCCCTTCTTTTTTAATTCCTTCAATTTTGAAATGGCAAGATCGGCCGTTAGACCATCGGGATAGCCCTGGTCATCGGTTTCACCGGCTTCGTAAGGCTTTACCTGTTTTTTTAGGCTTTGCCTGTTCTCTCCGTTCGCATAGGCAAAAAAGGAATTCCAGCCGGTTTTCCATTTGCCCGGGTTAAAAAGAAGTTCGCTCCAGCTATGGGGAAGTTCCCTCTGCTCTGAGGGTTGCGCTTCGTAGCCGTAAACGAGTCCGTCTGCCGAATGGCTGATCTTCCCGATTCCTACGGTATGGTATCCGTCTTGTTTGAATCTATGGATAAAAGTTTCCGGAGTCTCTTTTTCAGGTTGTCCTGAAATTTCCTCAACAATGGAATTATTCGATAGGTGGATGGGTTTTGAAGGGCGCATACCCGTAAGTATAGCGTGCCTTGATGCGCCACAGGTAGGTACTTGAACATAGTGATTGGTAAATAGGGCCCCGGTTTTGGCCAAGGCATCTATATGGGGCGATTTTACATAGTGTTTTCCGTAGGCACCCAGTTCGGTGCGGAGGTCATCTACGCAGATGAACAATACATTGGGTCTGTCTTGGGTTTGGGCCGATAGGTGGTTGGAAAGGCCCAATACGAGATACAGGGCGGTAAAATATCTGAACATTAGAACGGGTTTGGTGAATGCGAACTAAAGATACAGATTTTAGGCAAGCTCACCGTTCTGGTGCAGAATATCAAAGATCAATTGGTCTACCTCACTCAATTGATGTTTGTCCTCATAGCTTAGCCAAGCTATTTGGTTGGTTTTTGGGTCGGTATAAGGTTCGCCTTTGTATTGGGCGGTATAGCAGGTCATTCGCGATAAAATACCCGGTTTCTTGCCTTTGGCTTGGGCTTCGAAGATTCCAACGAATTGCATAGAGGGCATGTCAATTTCTATATTGAGGATGCGCTTGGTGTTCTTGGCTAGGGTTAGGGCGTCGGTCTCGCCTATGGTGCGTATTCCTTTGGGAATAAAATAAAAGTCCTCGTCCGCCTTTTTTAAGCAAAGTATCTGTCCGTCTTCAATATGTATCCACCCCAGATGGTCTATTATATTTTCGGAAGGCTCAACATAATAGTCGATGGAGTTCAGGGAGTGGTTGGGGTCTATGGTATCGAGAATTTTGTCGATGAGTTTTCCGGGAGCGGTGAGGGTGCCCAACTTTTTGTTACGGCCCAAGGCACTCGAAATGGTTTCGTCCCTATTGCCGAATTTATAGCCGTTCTCATTCGTCCAAAGAAGGTTCAGAACATGTTGCATCATAACATTGCCCAGTTGGTCAATGGAAATGGCAATTTTCAATAAGTATTCGCCAATGCCTTTTGCCCCTCGGGTGAACAGGCTGTGAAATATACCGTATATAAAGCCGATCGGACCGGTAATGAAAAGTAAAATAATGGAAATCAGGAAGAGCAGTGCCCCGATAAAAGGGTTCGTTGGCTTATCGGGTCTGTAGGTTTGCTTTTTTAAAATCATGATGTAGGCTTGTGGCCGCCAAAACGGCTAATCTTTAATTCGGTTTTAAATATACCGGTTTCGGTGGATTACAGCATGTTTTATAAGCGGTTCTCAGTAGTTAAGTCTTAATTTTAAGGGAAGGTGGTCGGAACAGCCCTTGGGTACATAGTTGGGCTTTTTGGATTTGTATTGAAAGGATCTAGGCCTCCCACTAGACGTTGCCAAAGTACGGTCGTCGATGATATCGAAGGTGTCTATGTCAGCGCTAATTCCATTGCCTGACAAGAATCCGCGGCTTACTACGAGCTGGTCTAACATTTGATAGCGGTTGGCGAACACCGTGCCGTCGAACAATCCGCTTAAAAAATAAGTACCCGTATTTCCCGATGACGATTTGTTGAGGAGGGTAGTGCTGAGGTTGTACAAAAAAGTCTCCCTACTCCGATACTGATAGGTGTGTACAAATTTGTCAAAATCATTGGTGGCCCCCTTTACCTTGTCGAGGTCCCTAGAAGCTTTTAAATGCTGTACCACACTACGGTCAAAAGGTTCGTCGTTAAAATCGCCCACTACGAGCACCTTTCCTTCCCATTTGGCTTGAACGGCGGCCAGGTCGTTGTTGGCCTGGAGCGTTTCATAGGTCGTTGAATCTACCTTGGTATGGGCTTCCACCAAAAAAGCGATATGCTCGGCCACGGCAATACGTAAGGGTTCCGAATGATATTGTCCCCTACTTCGCGAAGGCCAGTGAGAGGCAATGACCACAAATTCTTCGTTTGTGGCATTGATTTTAAAGACCACTTCAAAAATATCACGGGTACGGTACCTCAGGTGAACGAGATGTGAGGTTCTTGAGACTACCGTAAGTTTATCTGGGTTATAGGCCATGGCCACATCAATGCCTCTGAGGTCACTTGTTCCCGAGGCATCGAATACCACTTTGAGGTGGTTCATGCCGGCTTCGTCGAGCAAACTTTGTAGTAGGGTATCCTTTTCTATTTCGCAAACGGTCAACAGGTCGATCTGTTCATTGGGCCAGATGAGATTTAATCCTTCGGCCAGGCGCTCTTTTTTGATGTCGAAGACAGCATCGGTCCAACCTTCTGCAGGCGTAAAACTAAAATCGTTCGAAATCGGGTCGTCATCGGTATCGAAAAAGTTCTGAAGGTTCCACCAGGCGAAATTGATATGGGGCATAACATTTAGGTTTTAGAAAGTAAATTAGCAAATGGCCATGCCCCGCACCCTAAGGATGCCAAAAGCAGACTTCTTTCCTAAAGTTATGAAAACAGGGGGCCTCGTACCCTGTAGTTTTGTAAGGATATGGTGATTTTATGTGTAGTTGGTAGACGGGGCTATACGGCTCGCTGTACGACCTCGAAGATTTTATTCCCGTCGCACTTCAGGGTTTTGGACGGATATTTTAGAATTAGGGCATAATCGTGCGTGGCCATCAAAATGGAACGGCCCGATTTATGGATTTCCTGCAATACTTTCATGACCTCTACGCTGGTCTGTGGATCTAGGTTTCCGGTAGGTTCGTCGGCCAAGATAAGCTCGGGATCGTTTAATAGGGCCCTGGCGATGGCCACACGTTGTTGCTCCCCGCCCGACAGCTGGTGGGGAAACTTGAAGCCTTTGGTCTTCATACCTACTTTGTTGAGTACCTCCTCGATCTTTTGGTTCATTTTATGGGAGTCTTTCCAGCCTGTGGCCTTGAGTACAAAATGAAGGTTTTTGTTGATATTCCTATCGGGCAACAGTTTAAAGTCTTGAAAGACGATGCCTATCTTGCGCCGCAGGTACGGAATTTCTTTTTCGCGCAATTTGGTGAGGTCGAAACCAACGATGCTTCCAGTGCCTTGTTTCAGGGGAAGGTCACCGTAGAGGGTCTTCATAAAGCTGCTTTTTCCGCTTCCTGTCTTTCCTATCAAATAAACGAATTCGCCCTTTCTTACATCAAGGGTCACTTCGTTCAGTACAAGACTGTCCTTTTGAAAAATAGCTGCATCCTTAAGCTCTAAAATCGTTTCTGACATATGTAGGGGTACCGGTTTTTAAGTTTAATTTTGTTAATCAATCGTTAAAGGGTCTTATCGTGCCTTTCAAATCTCGAACTTTGATTTTTTAACGTTGATATAAAAGTAATAAGTTAATCACGAACCTATGTCAGTCGTTGCCAAAATCTTTTTCTTTGGTCTGTTTTTTGATGTGGCTTTAGATCAATTGATGGGGTATGCTTAAATCAGGGGAAAACAGAAGCATCGCATACTTAGATGCAATATTCAACGTTATTAATTTAATTAACGGTAATACATATTTCTAGTTAGAACACTATGCTAAAAAAAATCACCGCTTTTATCCCTGCTTTTCTGGGAATGGTTTCTATGGGAGTCGCCCAAGAAACTAAAATTTACACTCACGATCAAAAAGAATATCAAGATGCCCTGGCGCTCTACAACAATGAGCAATACCAAGCGGCACAATCTATCTTTGCAAAGGTCAAGGAAAATACCGATAACCTAGAGACCAAGGCTAACAGTGCCTATTATGAGGCCAATGCGGCGGTGCGTTTGAACCAGCTCGGGGCCGATAGGTTGATGGAAGATTTCGTGGCCAATTATCCTACCTCCACAAAAAGGAACTCTGCTTATGTGGATGTGGCCGAGTATTATTTTGAAACTGGAAAATATCCGTATGCCCTGAAATGGTACAATAAGGTCGATCAAGGGGCGCTGTCCCGAAAAGAGATGGACAAGTTCAATTTCAATTATGGGTATTCCCTTTTTTCCTCCGGAAAACAAAAACAGGCTGAAAGCTATCTTCAGAAAGTTGAAAATTCACCCGTCTACGGATCTCAGGCCAAGTATTACATGGGGTATATAGCCTATCAGCAAGATGATTACGATACGGCCAACCAACGTTTTGACCAGATTCAAGATCCTGAAATTCTTGAGGAAAAGATGGATTATTATCAGGCCGATATGAACTTTAAGCTGGGCAAGTTCGATCAGGCCATTGCTTTGGCAAAGAAACAAATGGCCAAGGGCGACCGTAAGGAAAAATCGGAACTCAGCAAGATCATAGGGGAGAGTTATTTTAATTTAAAGGACTATGCCAGTGCAGTCCCCTACCTTGAGGATTACAAAGGAAAAAAAGGAAAATGGAGCAATACCGATTACTACCTTTTGGGATATTCATACTACAAGCAGGGCGACTATGCCAATGCGGTACAACAGTTCAATAAAATCATAGGGGGTACCAACAGTGTTTCCCAAAACGCCTACTACCACTTGGCGGAGTGTTATTTAAAATTAGATAAAAAACAGGAAGCCCTCAATGCGTTTAGAAACGCTTCCCAAATGGATTTCTCGCAAGAGATCCAAAAGGATGCCTATTTGAACTATGCCCGTTTGAGTTATGAAGTGGGAAATGCCTATGAGCCCGTTCCCCAAGTTATTACCGATTATTTGGATAAATATCCCGACAGTGCCCACAGGGAAGAGATGCAAGAGCTTTTGGTAGACTCGTATATTACTTCCAAGAACTTTGCGGGGGCGATGGAGCTGCTTGAGAAAAATAAAAACTACGCCAGCAAGGCTACCTATCAAAAAGTAGCGTATTACCGTGGTATAGAATTGTTCATGAACGGTGATTACCAAGCTGCGGCCGAGAACTTAGGAAAATCATTGGCGAGTGCCGAAGACAATCTTTTTAGGGCCAAGGCCAATTATTGGAAAGCCGAGGCGGAGTATGCCCTCAATAACTATGGCGATGCCTTGGTAGACTATATCCAATTTCAACAAAATCCGGCGGCGAAATCGACCGAAGAATATAAGGAGCTCGATTATAATTTGGCATACACCTACTTCAAGTTGAAGGATTATGGTAATGCCATATCGTACTTCGGTAATTTTACGAGTACGGGATCCAAGGATACACAGAAACTATATGATGGTTACTTGCGTTTAGGCGATAGTTATTTCGTAACGAGTAAATATTGGCCGGCCATTGAAACCTACAACAAGGCCCTTTCCCTATCCGGACCGGAAAAAGATTATGCTGCGTACCAAAAAGGGATCAGCTATGGTTTTGTAGATCGACGCGATACCAAGATCGAAGAGTTGCGAAGGTTTGTTTCGGCCTATCCGAAATCAAGCTTGAAGGATGATGCCCTCTTTGAGTTGGCCAATACCTTGATCTCTACGGGGCAGGAACAGCAGGGACTTCAGACCTACCAACGTTTGATCAACGAATACAAGGGGAGCTCGTTGGTGCCACAGGCCATGATGCGCCAAGGTTTGGTTCATTATAACGCCAACCGAAACGAACAGGCCTTGACCGAATTTAAGTCCGTTGTACATAACTTTCCCAATACCCAAGAAGCGATTCAGGCCGTGGCCACCGCTAAGTTGATCTATGTAGATTTAGGTCGGGTAGATGAGTATGGCGAATGGGTACAAAAACTCGATTTTGTTGAGGTGAGCGATAGTGAACTCGATAATGCCACTTTTGAGTCTGCCGATAAACAGAATATGGAAGGCAAAAAAGATGCGGCCATAAAAGGCTATGAAAGCTATATCAAACAATTCCCTAACGGTTTGCATTCGGTTAAGGCCAACTTTAATCTGGCCCAACTCTATTTTGCAAAGGGCGAAAAGGAGAAGGCATTACCTTACTACATTTTCGTTGCCGATAAATTGGGCAGTGAGTTTGCAGAGCAGTCCTTGACCAGGGTTTGTGAAATCTATATCGGAAAACAAGACTATGCAACGGCATTGCCTTATCTACAGCGTTTGGAAAGCCAAGCCGACATTCAGCAGAACCGAACCTTTGCCCAGTCGAACCTTATGAAGGGCTACTACGAGCAAAAGGATTACGATAAAACTTTAGACTATGCGGAAAAGGTTTTGGCCACGCCGATCATCGATAACCGCATCAAAAGTGATGCACAGATCATGATAGCGCGTTCGGCCATTGCCACGGGCGATGAGGGCAAGGCTGAACAGGCCTACGCCGATGTGTTGAAAATAGCCTCGGGGGCGACGGCGGCCGAAGCACTTTATTACGATGCCTATTTTAAGAGCAAGGCCCAAGATTATGAGAACTCGAACATATCCGTCCAGAAATTGGCGAAAGACTATTCGGGCTATAAGGAATGGGGTGGAAAAGGCTTGATTATTATGGCCAAGAACTTCTATGCCTTGGGAGATGCATATCAGGCGACCTATATTTTAGACAGCGTAATCGGCAACTTCGGCCAGTATGCTGAAATTGTGTCGGAGGCCAAAAGTGAATTATCGATCATCAAAGCCAAGGAGGCCAAGAGCAATTCATCAGTGAGAACCGATTGAAATTGAAAATAGATTTAACACGATTGAAAATTGAATTTGAACGGGGCCTTATAGAACCGGTTTCGTTTTACAGGTGTAAATTCAAAAAAGAACACAGAATGCACAAACATATAAAGCTTAGCCTTATTTTTCTTACCGGTGTCTTTCAATTTGCCATAGCGCAAGAAGAGGAAAAAGACGATATAGGTACTGAAACCGTTACCGTTACCAAGGCCTATACGCCAACGATCAACGATGCCTTTAAAATCAAGACCATGCCCAATCTCAATGATTCCATCGTCTTGCAAAAGAAAAAGATAAACTATAGTATTTTTTCGGTTCCGGTGGCTTCGACCTTTACCCCGGCCAAGGGTAAGGCTTCTGCCGTAAAGAAAACCCCGCCGCCCGTATTGTACAATTCATATGCTTCGGCCGGTGTGGGCAACCCTGCCAATTTAATGGGAAAGTTTTACACCAGTAGGACTATCGACCGCGAGTCTGGTTACACATTGGGCTTGGGGCATAATTCTTCCCGTGGCGATATTGATGGTGTGGCCCTAGACAATATTTATTCGAATACTGAATTGGATGCCAGTTATACCAAACGCGATAGCGATTTTGATTGGGGCGTGAACATTGGGGCGCAGCATCAATTGTACAATTGGTACGGTATTCCCGATGCTACTTTTACCAAAGAAGAGGTAGAGGCCATCGATGAACGTCAAAATTATTATATGGCCGAAGCATCGGGGCACATTAATGTCGAGGATTCGTACTTTGAAAATGCAAAACTAGAGTACCGAAGGTTTTGGGATGCCGTGAAATCCGGTGAAAACAGGGCCGTTCTCAAAACGGGCTTTTCATTTCCCGTGGCCGAGGAAAACCTAGGAATCAAAGCTAAGGTCGATTATGTGAGCGGTAGTTTCGAAAATTCCAGTCTTAATAATCCCGTCAATACGCCCGGAATAGATTACAGTAACCTCCAAGTAGGTATTAGCCCGAGCTTGGCATTGGCCAACGAGGATTTTTCCTTGAACCTAGGGGTGAACCTTGTGTATGGCCTTGATATGGAAAACAGCGATGGTAATTTTTATATCTATCCCGCGGTTACCGCATCGTACAGATTGTTGGATGATATGGCCATATTGTATGGTGGGGTAGAGGGAGATTTGATGCAAAACTCCTATTTTGGTTTTGTGGAAGACAACCCCTACGTGTCGCCAAGTTTGACCATTGTTCCTACCGATAAGCAGTATGATGCCTATGTAGGTCTAAAAGGCCAGATTTTGCCTAATTTGAGCTATAACGCAAAACTGAGTTATACTACCGAAAACAGAAAGGCGCTCTATAAACTCAACCCTAGAAACGATGCAAGAACGGATGAAAAAGGATACTACTACAGTAACTCGTTCGAGGTGTTCTATGATGATGTCAAGACCATTGGGGCTTTTGGGGAATTGAATGTTGATGTGAACCGTAACTTTACCTTGGGGGTCAATGTAGAATACTTTAATTATAACACCGAAACCGATAACCCCGCTTGGAACTTGCCCAATCTCACCAGTTCGCTGTTTATGGATTATCAAATCGGCGAAAAATGGTATGCAGGTGCAAACTTGTTTTATGTAGGCGAAAGGGATGATGTCGCTACCATTGCTACGGCCAGTGGCAACCCTGCCGACTTTTTCGCGACCCCTATCACATTAGATGGATATTTTGATGCGAATTTTCACGTCGGATACCGATGGAACGACCAACTTTCCTTCTTCTTGAAGGTGGCGAATATTGCCAATAATAATTACCAGCGTTGGGCGAACTATCCCGTTCAGGGATTGCAGGTTATGGGCGGATTGACCTATAAATTCGATTTGTAATCCGTTTGTGAAATGGGGTAAAGTGTATTCGACCGATTTTTTTTAGGCTCTCGTCTATGGACCGCTTTGGTTCATACCAGATTAGCTACTTTTGGTAGTATTGCTTAAAGAAAATTGAACATGCTCCGCAACCACTTCAGTAAATCGATAGCTCCGTACGCTATTTCGGCTTTTTCTAATTTTTCCTTTAAAAGGAAAGTGGCCCGTTTGGGTAGTCTGGCTTTGGTGGTGGTGCTTGCCGCTTGTGGCTCCGATGATACGACGACTACTTCCGATATCGATACCGATGGCGATGGTATTTCGGATCAAAATGAACTTCTCGACGGCAGTAGTAAGAGCAATCCTTGTGATCCCGAACAGGGAGCGGGTTATACGGGTTACGATGCCAATAATAGTATTTGGTTGAGTGGCGATTGTGATACTGATGGAATTACGAATGCCGATGAACTGGCCAATGGTACGGATCCCTATGTGAACGAAATTACCGATAGCGATGGTGATGGGGTTCTTGATTTTCAGGAAGACCTTGACGGAACCGATAAAAACGACCCTTGTGATCCCGTGCAAAATGAAGATTATACCGGTTACAATGCGGCACATGCCATATGGAAGAATGCCGACTGCGATAATGATGGTGTAAATAACGGTGATGAGGCTACGTCGGGTAGCAATCCCTACTTGTACGATACGGTATATGCCGTTGCCGATTTTCTTCCGACCTTGGCTGACTTAAAAATATTTAGGGGCAACCCAGCGGATTTGATTCCCAATAATACTTCATACGAATACAGCTTGAGTACGCCGCTGTATACCGATTACGCCCAGAAATTCCGGACCATATCGCTTCCTGAAGGGGGGCAAATGACCTACAATGGGGAGGGCCTTTTGGTATTTCCGGATAGTACCGTAATCAGTAAGACCTTCTTCTATTATAATGATGAAAGAGACCCATCCCTAGGAAAAAAAATAATTGAAACGCGTGTATTGATCAAGGTCAATGGTGCTTGGAGCATGGGTAATTACCTATGGAACGAAGACCAGACCGAAGCTGTTTTAAGTGTTGAGGCCCCCACGGTACAAATAAGTTGGATCGATAGTGCGGGAGCGAACCAATCCGTAGGGTATACGGTGCCGTTTTCGGTCAATTGTACCCAGTGTCATGGCCTGAACAGTATTACTGTGCCTATTGGTCCGAAAGCGAGAAATTTGAACTTTGTTTACAAGGGTAAAAACCAACTACAGAATTTTATTGATAAAGGCCTGCTTTCTGGGGCACCTTCGGTTACGGAAATCGAAAGGCTTCCCGATTGGATCGATGATTCTTTTACGCTTGAGGAGCGTGCCAAGGCGTATATGGACGTCAATTGTGCACATTGCCACCAGCCAGGGGGATACCATCCCTCAAATGAGGGACTTCGACCTGATCTGAGATATGAGGCCTCCTATGCGGAAAGCCATATCGAAGATTTCAAAGAAGATATCCGGTCCCGTGTGGGAACCGATCCCGGTTATGGTCCGTCAATGCCGCTTGTAGGGGTTTCCGAATTGCATACGGAAGGCGTAGACCTCATACAGGCCTATATAGACTCATTGGACTAAAATAGCTTTGTCGCTTGCCGTGTATGGGCAACGTATTTTTGGGACGTCTAAATCCACTACTTTTTATTTTTCTATTTTAGGGTGGATTTAAATGCGCTAAAATGGCCCGATTTTCAGTAAGGCAGATGATTTTTCTTTGGCTTGGGGTGTGTATTTCGCTCCCTGTACGGTCGCAAAATTTGGTTCCTAATCCAAGTTTTGAAAGCTTTCTGCACTGCCCAGGCCACCTCGGTAACTTTAGTACGGATGTAGAAGGTTGGTCAACGCCCACTGCCGGCTCCACCGATTATTTTAATAGCTGTAGCCTAGAAATGGGGACCCCTAAGAACTTTAATGGGGTGCAACCTGCAAACTTCGGAAAAGGTTATGCCGGACTTTATTTGTTCGCGCCCGATGACTACAGGGAATATTTTCAGGTCGAATTGACCGAGACCTTGCGCAAAGGGACTAGGTATCAGGTCTCCTTCTATGTGAGCCTGGCCGAACGTTCCGATTTTGCCGTCAAGGAATTCGGGGTGCTTTTCTCGAACAACAAAATAGCGCTTCCTATAAAAAAGGAACTTTCTAAAAAACGCTTGTACCAGCAAAAGAACAACGTCTATAACTATCTCGAAATTGGCTATTCCAATTTTTATTCCGATACCCAAGATTGGGTATTGGTGCATACACGGTTTGAGGCAAAAGGCTCCGAGAAGTACTTGGTCATGGGGAACTTTAAGGATAATTCCCGAACTCGACTTTTTCAGACGAAGCGAAATGCCAAACAAGGGGCGTATTACTATGTCGATATGGTAGAAGTTGTGGAAGACCAAAGCGATGAGGTAAAAGCGGATGCCCCTATTGTGGGTAGGGCATCAAAACCTTTTGAACTGGATAAGACCCATGTCTTTGAAGACGTACTCTTTACCTTTGATAAGGCTACCTTGCTTGAAACGGCCAAGGTAGAGGTGGATAGAATTTATTCCTTCCTATCTGAACATAAAAATTTGAATATTTCAATAAATGGCTACACCGATACCGTGGGAAACGAAAAATACAATCGATCTTTGTCGGAAAGGCGTGCCAAGGCAGTGGCCGATTACCTCCTTCGGTTGGGACTCGAAAAAAATCGGGTGGCTTGGAAGGGGCATGGGGGTAAGCGGCCCATTGCCAGTAACGCTACGGCCCAAGGGAGGAAACGGAACAGAAGGGTCGAATTTGTTATCAGCGGCCCCAAGCCTTGATTTATACTTTTTTTCTAATAATCGGAATAGTCGGTGGGGTAGAGCAGCATAATATCGGCCTTGCTCACATTGTTCTGATATTTTGGTTCTGCCTTTAGTTTTAGCCATTTTTCAGCGGTTCTAAAAGCGTCCCAATGGGCATCCCTTGATTCCATATCCTTGAAAGTGGTCATGTACATAAGGTTGGGCATACGGTCGCCCGACAGAACTTCGGCATAAAACACGGCATTGAAGCCCAAAGATTCGAAAAGTTCCACTTCCCCTCCGGCATTGAACATATCCACCTTGTTTTGATATAAGGCCTCGGTAGCCGATTCGTAGCTCCTTAGTTCATATACCCGTTCTTTTTTGGGGCCGGTGATTTCTGTCGCCTTCATCGTCGGCATTTTGGAAAAGGCCTTCATTAAGGTAGAGGAGATACGTTCGTATGGTGCGTTGTCGTGGGAGGCATTTATGTAGTTGGCACCTGCCGAGATATAGCTTTTGTCTTGGGCGATCATAGCGTCTAAGGTCAAAAATTGCTCAAGGGAATCAAAAGGTATCAGTACATATATTTTATGATCGGAACCTTCTTTGTTGGGAATAGGTTTGAAGGCCCCTACGTTTTCGATTCCGCTTCTCTTCAAGGCGGGCAAGTAGGCTTCTTTTAAATATTGGTCGACTACTTTTTCTTGATGGCTGTCCTTTAGAAAATAGGTTTTTAATTGATAAAATTGGAGGTCTTGCCCTTGGGCCTGCTCTGAAAAGGCAAACACAAAAATTAAAATGGTCGTTACAAAAAATGTGTTTACCGATTTTTTCATGATGGAGGTGTATATGGTGTTGAATGTACCAAATCTAACAAAGAACCCCTTTAAAACCTAATTAAGGACAAGATGAGGGGCAATTCGTTTACGCCCTTCTTTCGATGTGGCATTGTCTCGTTTTTTTGAAAGAATCGATGTATCTTGCAATAAAGAAAATGAATATGGATTTAAATCTTGCGGTACTTATAGATGGTGATAATATTCCTTCGGCCTATGTTAAGGAAATGATGGAGGAAATTGCCAAATACGGAAACCCCACGATAAAACGTATTTACGGGGATTGGACGAACCCACGTCTTGGAAAGTGGAAAAACGTGCTTTTGGAAAATGCCATAACCCCCATTCAACAGTATGGCTATACCCAAGGCAAAAACGCCACCGATTCGGCTATGATCATTGACGCCATGGATATTTTGTATTCGGGCAAGGTCAATGGTTTCTGTCTCGTGAGCAGTGATAGCGATTTTACGCGTTTGGCTACGCGATTGCGCGAAGCGGGAATGCAGGTTTTTGGTATTGGGGAAAAGAAAACCCCCAATCCCTTTATTGTGGCCTGTGATAAGTTTATCTACATAGAGATCCTTAAAAAGGATGAAGAGGAAGAAGATAACGCCGTCAGTGCCAAAAATCAAAAAACGGCAAAGAGTAATGTCGATAGGATAACGGCCAAGGAAATACGCTTGATCGCCTCTACCATAGACGATGTGGCCGATGATGATGGCTGGGCCTTTTTGGGCGATGTGGGCAGTCTTTTGCAGAAAAAACAACCGAATTTCGATTCGAGAAACTATGGTTTTCAAAAGTTGACCCCATTGATAAGCTCCATAAAATCAATAGAAGTGGAGCGACGCGAAGATTCCAAAGGGCGTAAAAAACTCATTTACGTGAAAATGGCCGAAAAGCCTAAATCGCGATCTGCAAAATAATAAGGACCATATGTTCGTTTTAGTTAGATAAGCCCGTTTTAGAATGGGGCCTAACGAAATTCATCCATGGAAGATATGAGAATTATAAAAAAAAATCTGTTTGCCCTATTGGCCGGTGCTATGCTTGTACCTACCTTAAGTGTGGCCCATCCTACAATTGTTGACGAAGCGATGGAAATCATGGTTTCTTCGGTGCAAGAAAATGGAATTTACGGTAGATGGGGATATACCGCAGAAAGTGCTCCTGAACAATATCGTAGGGGAGGACTCGCCATTTTTGAGGAAAACGGACAGAACAAGGTAGTGGTCAAGTTTGAGGAAGCCGATGTTTTTGGTCAAAATGTGAAGGTGTCGGGAAATACCATTC
This sequence comes from Zobellia galactanivorans, assembly GCF_000973105.1. Taxonomy (NCBI): domain Bacteria; kingdom Pseudomonadati; phylum Bacteroidota; class Flavobacteriia; order Flavobacteriales; family Flavobacteriaceae; genus Zobellia; species Zobellia galactanivorans. The sequence goes on from NC_015844.1 coordinate 3,206,080, forward strand.
GTTTTAAGTTCACTTATGAAGGTGCTACTTTTGATGTGGAACTCACCGTAAAAGGAGATACCTTGACCGGTAACTATACTTCCCCTGATGGCACGTATAGCATAAAGGCCGATAGGTTGAAAGTGATGTAAGTTCTCTCGAATTTTAAGTGACCTAGGAGTAAACCGAATAATGTGTACATTTAGAGGGTTAAAACACACTGGGTTATGAAAAATATATTGCTTTTGGTATGTCTATGTCTTCTGGCGTTCCAACCTGCCAAGGATAAAGTGGATTTAATTGTTGTCAATGCCAATGTCTATACGGTAGATAGTGGATTTACCAAGGCCGAAGCCTTTGCCGTGCAAAACGGAAAATTCATAGCCGTAGGAACTTCTGCGGAAATCCAAGCAAAATATACATCCGATAATATAGTAAATGCCCAAGGGAAAACGATAACTCCCGGGCTTATTGATGCCCATTGTCATTTTTTCGGATTAGGGCAAAAACAACAGGTGGTCGATTTGACCGGTACCAAGAGCTATAATGAGGTGCTTGAAAGCGTCAAGGCCTTTCAGGAAAGCCAGCCGAAAGATTTTATTCTAGGGAGTGGATGGGACCAAAATGATTGGGAAGTAAAGGAATTTCCGACCAAGGAAAAACTAGATGCCCTGTTTCCCGATACCCCTGTGGCCTTAGTACGAATCGATGGGCACGCGCTCTTGGTCAACCAAAAGGCATTGGATAGGGCGGGCATTGGTGTTGATACCAAGGTCGAAGGCGGTGAAATTGTTAAACAAGACGGGAAGTTGACAGGTGTGTTGGTCGACAACCCTATGGATATGGTCTATGCCGTAATCCCCGGTGGGGATCGGGCCAGCCAAACCAAGGCCCTAAAAGACGCCGAACGTATTTGTTTGGATTATGGTCTTACCACGGTAAACGATGCGGGACTTGATCGGTCGACTATAGAACTCATCGACAGTCTTCATCAGACCGGAGACCTGTCCATTCGGGTATATGCTATGGTAGGCGCATGGGAAAGTAACTTAGAGTACTATCTAAAACGCAAACCCTATAAGACCGAACGTTTGAATGTGCGCTCGGTAAAAGTATATGGTGATGGGGCCTTGGGCTCGAGGGGTGCCGCTTTGCGGGAACCTTACTCCGATATGCCCGGTCATTTTGGGGCCATGGTTACACCGGTGTCCCAAATAGAGGATCTTGCCCAATCTATTGCCAAAACCGATTTCCAGATGAACACCCATGCTATTGGCGATTCGGCCAACGTGGTGGTTTTAAGGGCTTATGAAAAAGCGCTGAAAGGCCAGAAAAATAGGCGCTGGAAGGTAGAACACGCACAGATTATATCTCCTGAAAATTTCGATTATTTTAAGAACGGCATTATTCCTTCCGTACAACCTACGCACGCTACCAGTGATATGTACTGGGCTAAGGATAGAATTGGGGAGGAACGCGAAAAAGGGGCGTATGCCTATAAGACCTTGTTGGATAAAGCGGGAACCATTGCCCTAGGTACCGATTTTCCCGTGGAACAGGTGAATCCCCTTCTTACCTTCTATGCTGCGGTGGCCCGAAAAGATTTGGAGGATTACCCCAAGGGGGGCTATCGGATAAAAGAAGCCTTGACCCGAGAGGAAACCCTAAAGGGAATGACCCTATGGGCGGCCTACTCCAACTTTGAGGAAGATGAGAAGGGTAGTGTAGAAGTGGGGAAGTTTGCCGATTTTGTCGTCTATAGCGATAATCTTATGGAAGTACCCATAGAAAAAGTACCGGAAATCAAGGTGGAACAGACCTTTGTGAACGGAAAACGACTACATTAAAAACAAAAAAGCCGAAGTAATTTACTTCGGCTTTTCTTATTATAGGGTTCAGGTGCAATTACATTTTTGCTGCGGCGATCGGAACGGCCACTCGGATTTTGTCCCAGCCCATTACCATTTCAAAACCAGCTCCCGCTTCTTTGAAGGCGATGGAGAATTCTTCCAAGGAATTCGAATCTTTCGAACTAGGTGCCTTAACACGTGCAACATCGGCACTTTCATCATACGAATAGGAACCCCATTGATTCAAGTTTTTGTTCAAAATAACGGTCCATTCGCTTTCCCCGGGTATGGTAAAGATGGAATAAGATCCCGCTTTGATTTGTTTTCCGCCAAAAACTACGTCGGTGTAGAAGGTGATTTCCGCTGCTTCATTGGCACCGGTGCGCCATACTTTTCCTGCAGGGGCAAGTTCAGATAGCGAACGACCCTTTAGCTGTGGGCGGCTGTAGATGATACGTACCGTTTTTTCGGAAACCTTGTAATCGGTAGGGTAAGAAGCCATATCCATCGGGCTTTTGTCCAACCCACTGAATTTCTGTGCGATAGCATCGGTTGAAACGGTCATCGTAAGGGCCATAAAGGCTACAAAAAGTGCTTTTTTCATAATTGTGTTTGTTTTGTGATAAATCTAATTAGTATTCAAGGTAAAATCAATTAAAAAGTCGTTAAAATTGGTAGTACTTACAGAAAAGATGATTTTTAAAGGAAATCGGCCAAAAGAATAATATAATTGAGTTGAAATGTATTTTTGTGTGTTAATATGAAATCATTAGTGGTGTTTGTGTTTTATAAATGAAAGTTTAGTTGCATTTTTGCTTTCAAATTAGAAATAAACAAAGCGTTATGTGTGGAATTGTATGTGCATTTGATTTAAAGGAAAGTTCAGATGTTTTAAGGCCCCAGTTGTTGGAGATGTCTAAGAAAATTCGTCACCGTGGCCCGGACTGGAGTGGTATTTACGCAGATGAGAAGGCCATATTGGCCCATGAGCGTCTGGCCATTGTTGATCCAGCTTCAGGTAAGCAACCCTTGTTCAGTGAAGATAATAAATTGGTTTTGGCCGCTAACGGCGAAATCTATAACCATAGGGAATTGCGAAAGCAATTCGACGGAAAGTATAATTTTCAGACCGAATCCGATTGTGAGGTGATTTTGGCCCTTTACCAAGAAAAGGGAGCCGATTTCCTTGATGAGATGAACGGTATATTTGGTTTTGCCATCTACGACACCGAGAACGATTCTTATTTTGTGGCCCGTGACCATATGGGAATTATTCCATTGTATATCGGATGGGATCAGAACGGTACTTTCTATGTAGCTTCGGAATTGAAAGCTTTGGAAGGCACCTGCACCAAAATAGAACTCTTTCCTCCAGGACATTATTTGAGCAGTGAAGATGGGGAGTTCAAAAGATGGTATTCAAGGGACTGGATGGAGTACGATGCCGTAAAGGAAAATGAAACAAGCATTCAAGAGATCAAGGAAGCCTTGGAAGCGGCGGTACACCGTCAGTTAATGTCCGATGTGCCTTATGGTGTGTTGTTGTCGGGGGGGCTTGATTCCTCGGTTACTTCGGCCATTGCCAAAAAATACGCTCAGAAACGTATCGAGTCCGGTGACACTACCGATGCTTGGTGGCCTCAGTTGCATTCGTTCTCCGTAGGTCTTGAAGGTTCCCCTGACTTGGCGGCCGCCCAAAAAGTGGCGGACCATATCGGTACGGTACACCACGAGATCAAATTTACCATTCAAGAAGGCTTAGATGCTATCAAGGATGTGGTCTATAACTTAGAGACCTATGACATAACTACCATTAGGGCCTCTACACCTATGTACCTTATGGCTAGGGTAATCAAGTCTATGGGGATAAAAATGGTGCTTTCCGGCGAAGGGGCCGATGAACTTTTCGGAGGATACCTTTACTTTCACAAGGCGCCGAACGACAAAGAATTTCATGAGGAAACGGTACGTAAGCTAAGCAAATTGCATATGTACGATTGTCTCCGTGCCAACAAATCGCTTGCGGCATGGGGTATTGAGGGCCGTGTGCCCTTCTTGGACAAAGAATTTATAGATGTAGCCATGCGTATCAACCCTAAAGACAAGATGATCAATGGCGAACGTATGGAGAAATGGGTGGTGAGAAAGGCTTTTGAGGATATGCTTCCCGAAAGCGTGGCATGGCGTCAAAAAGAACAGTTTTCAGACGGTGTAGGGTACAGTTGGATCGATACCTTAAAGGAAATCGTGAACGAAGAAGTGACCGATGAACAATTGGCCAACGCCAAGTTCCGTTTCCCTGTCCAAACCCCGACTTCGAAAGAGGAATTCTACTACCGTTCTATTTTTGAATCGCACTTTCCATCCGATGCAGCTGCCCTATGTGTTCCTCAGGAAGCCTCGGTGGCCTGTAGCACGCAAATTGCCCTTGAGTGGGATGAAGCTTTTAAAAACATGAACGATCCATCCGGTAGGGCCGTGGCAAACGTTCACGATGACGCCTATTAGAAGGGATTAGAACAATAATCGTTTAATTAGCTAGGAAATCGACCTGCTGCGCTATAAATGCCGGCAGGTCTTTTTATTTACGGTTATATGTCCGGCAGGGACAGATCTTGGTCTAAGGGGCGCAAAAGATGAGGCCTGTGGGGAGTGTTCGAAACCTTCATTTCTTCGGTTTTAATCAGGGAAACATAGGCTTTAGAACCATATAGTTCAAGGCGGTTTTCCCTAATTGTAATTTTCCACAATCTTTGTTGATAACTTAGGGGTTATAACTGTGTCATAACCCTATATTCTATGGGGTTTTGCGTATATTTGTGAGATTGCCAAAAATTAAGTTTAACAACCAGTTAATTTTATGAGCGAAGAAGCAAATAAGGAAGAAAACAAAAAACAATATTCGGCGGACAGTATCCAGGCCCTTGAGGGAATGGAGCATGTGCGTATGCGTCCATCCATGTATATCGGTGATGTAGGCGTTAGAGGTCTTCACCATTTAGTTTATGAGGTGGTTGACAACTCCATAGATGAAGCTATGGGCGGTCATTGTGATACAATTAGTGTCATCATAAACGAAGACAACTCCATTACGACCCGTGATAACGGTAGGGGTATTCCGGTGGACTTGCATAAGAAGGAAGGTATTTCCGCTCTTGAGGTGGTAATGACCAAAATCGGTGCCGGTGGTAAGTTCGATAAAGATTCCTATAAGGTGTCCGGTGGACTTCACGGGGTGGGTGTTTCCGTAGTGAACGCCCTTTCTGATAGGTTGAAGGCTACCGTATATAGGGATGGTAAGATCTGGGAGCAGGAATACGAACGCGGAAAGGCGCTGTATCCGGTAAAGAGTATCGGTGAGACCGAAGAAAGGGGTACCATGGTAACCTTTCATCCCGATGATCAAATTTTTCAGCAAACCATAGAGTATAGTTACGAAACTTTGGCGAACCGAATGCGAGAGCTTTCGTTCTTGAACAAAGGTGTGACTATCAGTATTACCGATAGAAGGCAAAAAGACGAGAAAGGTGAATTCCTTTCCGAAACCTTTTATTCGGATGAAGGTCTTAAGGAATTTGTTAAGTTCCTAGATGGCAATCGTGAACCGTTGATCCAGAGTGTTATCTCAATGGAAGGCGAGAAAAACGACATTCCCGTTGAAGTGGCCATGATCTACAATACGAGTTATACCGAAAACTTGCACTCGTATGTAAACAATATCAATACACATGAAGGGGGTACGCACCTTTCAGGTTTTAGAAGGGGTCTGACGACTACTTTGAAAAAATATGCCGATGCTTCGGGAATGCTCGAGAAGTTGAAATTCGAGGTTCAGGGTGATGACTTTAGGGAAGGTCTTACCGCTATCGTTTCCGTTAAGGTGGCCGAGCCTCAGTTTGAGGGGCAGACAAAAACTAAACTAGGAAACCGGGAAGTATCTTCGGCGGTTTCCCAAGCGGTTTCTGAAATGTTGTCCGATTATTTGGAAGAACATCCTGATGATGCCAAGGTTATCGTACAAAAGGTAATCCTTGCCGCCCAGGCGCGTCACGCCGCTACCAAAGCTCGTGAGATGGTACAGCGTAAGACCGTTATGAGTATAGGTGGTCTACCCGGGAAACTTTCGGATTGCTCCGAACAAGATCCCACACAATGTGAAGTCTTTCTTGTTGAGGGAGATTCTGCGGGCGGTACGGCAAAAATGGGCCGTGACCGTAAATTTCAGGCGATCCTGCCTTTGAGGGGTAAGATCCTGAACGTTGAAAAGGCTATGCAACACAAGGTCTTTGAAAACGAGGAAATAAAAAACATTTATACCGCATTGGGGGTTACCATAGGTACCGAAGATGATAGTAAGGCGTTGAACCTAGAGAAATTGCGTTACCATAAGGTGGTAATCATGTGTGATGCCGATGTTGACGGTAGTCACATTGAAACCTTGATCTTGACCTTCTTCTTTAGATATATGCGCGAACTTATAGAAGGTGGGCACGTTTATATAGCGACCCCACCATTGTACTTGGTGAAAAAAGGTTCTAAGAAACGTTATGCCTGGTCTGACAAAGAGCGTGATGAAATCGCCGATAGTTACAGTGGAGGTGTAAGTATTCAACGTTACAAAGGTCTGGGTGAGATGAACGCGGAACAATTGTGGGATACTACCATGAATCCTGAATTTAGGACCTTGCGTCAGATTACGATAGACAATGCAACCGAAACCGATAGGGTATTCTCCATGTTGATGGGGGATGAAGTTCCTCCTCGTAGGGAGTTTATCGAGAAGAATGCCGTTTATGCGAACATTGACGCATAGGAATTCGGTTTCTTTTACAACAAATATTCGTCCGCCAATTGGCGGACGAACTGTTTTAGGGGTATTGCCATACTCCTAAAACCTTGGATGCGATTTTGGGGTCCCCTTACCTTGTTCGTTCTGCTGTATGGAAAAAAAGGATGGGGTTTTAGGAAGTTTACCGATGATGTGACGGCATTACCTTCGTTCGGTAGGGGGTAACATGCCTTGAGGCTTTCTCGAGTTATTGGGGCGGCTATTTATTGTCGCAGGCTTGTGTTCTTGTGGCTTACCATGGCGGCCTCCGTCTTATGATTATGGGTTATGGACTCGAATATGGGTGGGCCCATCGTTTGTCAGCTGTGCGGATATTTCGGTCGAAGCGGAAAGTAAGGATGTTAAAAAAGCCATATTCATTTAAGAATATGGCTTTTGCGTATTTGAAACCTAGTAAAATTGTTATTCCCGAACGGCTATTACGTTGCCGATGGCATCGGCCAAGGTATTGCCTTCTTCCGAAGATTTCATCGAAAGCACTTGGTCCTCCATGTCCGTTCCAGGATAAGATATAATGTATTTGTCATTCTCGTAGCTCCATTTAAAATCGGTCTTAAAAGTGATGCTGCCGTTTATTTTTCGGTGGTATCGACCTAAGTAGGCGTCGTTGAATATCCATTCTTTTCGTACGGTTTGTGACTTTGCGGTGGTACTGGCCGGAGCCACTTCAATATCTGACCAAATACCGATTACGGGATTGTCGTTTTCGGGAATCCGTGAGCAGTTGCTGACGAGAATGATGGCTATTATTGATAATAATGAAAAGACTTTTTTCATTGTGATGTTTTTTTTGGTGATTAGGGGATTTTATACTTTAAGAACGGCCAATTGCAAACTCCTATTGCTATAATTCGACGTATGGCAACAAAAGGCTTTATTCTTCGTTAAAGCGCATTTAATTTTAACAGGAGTGCATTTCACCGAGTATTTCGTCGAAGATATTTCTGCCATTTAACCTACTTTTCACGGTAGTTTTCTTTTCAGATTGTTTATTTTTGGAAACCCTTTTGAAAATTTGGTTTCTAATCGGTCTAAATCGGTTCTTTGACAGCTAATGTCAGGTGTAATTGGTTTGGTATCAAATCAAAAGGTCGAAAAAAAAGTCTTTAATAATAAATAAACCATAACAAATGAAAGTTACCGTAGTAGGGGCAGGAGCAGTAGGTGCAAGCTGTGCCGAGTATATAGCCATTAAAAATTTTGCATCTGAGGTGGTCTTGTTGGATATCAAGGAAGGATACGCTGAAGGTAAGGCAATGGACTTGATGCAAACCGCATCGTTAAACGGTTTCGATACCAAAATTACAGGTGTAACCAGTGATTATTCTAAAACGGCCAATAGTGATATTGCCGTAATTACTTCCGGTATCCCGAGAAAACCAGGGATGACCCGTGAAGAATTGATAGGGATCAATGCAGGGATCGTAAAAACGGTGTCGGCCAACCTTGTCGAGCATTCACCTAATGTGACTTTGATCGTGGTAAGTAATCCTATGGATACTATGACTTATTTGGTACACAAGACTACAAGTCTTCCAAAGAATAAAATTATAGGTATGGGCGGTGCTTTGGATAGCGCGCGTTTTAAATACCGTTTGGCCGAAGCATTGGAAGCTCCGATTTCCGATGTTGATGGTATGGTAATAGGTGGGCACAGTGATACGGGTATGGTTCCGTTGACTTCGCACGCTACAAGAAACAGTATCCGTGTTTCCGAATTCTTGTCTGAAGACCGTTTACAACAGGTGGCCGAAGATACTAAGGTCGGTGGGGCCACTTTGACGAAGTTGTTGGGTACGAGTGCATGGTATGCACCAGGTGCTGCCGTTTCTGGGCTTGTACAGGCTATTGCTTGTGATCAGAAAAAGATTTTCCCATGTTCTACCTTATTGGAAGGTGAATACGACCTTAACGATATCTGTATAGGTGTACCTGTTGTTTTGGGTAAAAACGGTATCGAAAAAATAGTCGATATTCCTTTAAGCGAAGCTGAAAAGGCGAAAATGCAGGAAAGCGCGGCAGGTGTTAAAAAGACCAACGGGCTTTTAGAATTATAGTCGCTCAGTCCTATGAAACTCTAACATCTGTTCCAGAAATATTTCCGGGGCAGATGTTTTCATTTTACAATAACTCTAAATATATTGTCAATTCCTATGGGAAAATCATATATTTGCACGCTGTTATAAAAAGCACGCAATTAATTCACATAACCAATGCAGAATAAAGGACTTATTAAGCTTTTTGCCCTACTCTTTGGGCTAGTAAGTATCTATCAGCTATCCTATACTTTTATAGGTGGTAAGGTAGAAAACGAGGCAAAAAGGTATGCGGAAAGCCGCATTTCAGATGCTGAAGAGAATTATGTTTCCAAACGTGAAGCATTAGAAGCTAGGTATTTAGACTCGATCGGAGATCAGTCGATACTTGGTTTTACCAATTATAACGAAGCTAAGAAAAAAGAGCTGAACAAAGGGCTTGACCTTAAAGGGGGGATTAACGTAACCTTGCAGATTTCCGTTAAGGATATCTTGAAAGGGTTGGCGAACAATACCAAAAACCCCGTGTTCAACAAGGCATTGGCTGACGCTGAAGCGGCTTCCAAAAACAGTGACGATACATTTATCGAGCTTTTTTTCAATGCATTTGACAAAATAAAGGGTGATACAAAACTAGCGTCTCCCGATATTTTTGCGAATAAAGAGTTGAGCGGCGAGGTTAATTTTCAAATGACCGATGATGAGGTTAAGCCTATCATCCGAAGAAAAATTGACGAATCTATCGTATCGGCTTTTGAAGTACTTCGTGAGCGTATCGATGGTTTTGGTGTAACACAGCCCAATATTCAACGTGAGGGTAATTCAGGACGTATTTTGGTGGAATTGCCAGGTGCCAGGGATATCGCCCGTGCACAAGACTTGTTGTCCAGTACGGCACAACTTGAGTTCTGGGAAACCTACCAACCTAACGACCCTGAGCTACAAGGCTTCTTTTTTCAGGCTAACGAAAAGCTAAAATCATTGGTCGATACCGATGAGGCTGACGAACCTGTTAAAAAGGAATCTGAACTTGATTCACTTCTTTCCGACGTTTCCCAAGATTCATTGGATATTGCCGGTCAGCGTAATCCCTTGTTCGATAAATTCCAATTAGGGGCGCCTAGCTATGCTGTTGGTGTTGCCGCTATTCAAGATACGGCCGAAATCGGTTCTTACCTAAGAATGAAAGAAATTAGGAGATTGCTACCTGCTAGTATGCAATTTGCCAAGTTTTTATGGGAGCGACCTACCGAAGGTTCTGAAATAGTTGAACTGTATGCCTTAAAGTCAAACAGGGACGGTACTCCAAGAATCAGTGGTGATGTTGTGAACGATGCACGTGATGAGTTCGTGAACGGGAAGCCTGCGGTTACTATGAGCATGAATACCAAAGGTGCAAAGGAGTGGGAGAAACTTACGGGTGATGCCTATAATAACAGAACCGGTATTGCCATTGTATTGGATAATAAAGTATATACAGCCCCTGGTGTTTCCTCAGGACCTATATCAGGAGGTCGTTCTGAGATTACGGGTACCTTTACGGTTAACGAAACAAAGGATATTGCCAACGTATTACGTGCTGGTAAATTACCGGCATCGGCTGAGATCATTCAGTCAGAGGTGGTAGGTCCATCTTTGGGTCAAGAAGCTATTGACAGTGGTTTTATGTCGTTTATGATCGCCATGGCCATTGTATTGGTCTGGATGGTTTTCTACTATGGTAAGGCCGGTGGTTTTGCCGATATAGCCTTGTTGTTGAACATTCTATTGATTTTCGGGGTCTTGACCAGCTTAAGTGCGGTATTGACTTTGCCGGGTATCGCCGGTATCGTTCTTACCATTGGTATGTCGGTGGATGCGAACGTACTGATCTTTGAACGTATAAAAGAAGAGTTGGCTAAAGGAAAAGGAAAGTCCTTGGCCGTAGCCGATGGTTTTGGCAATGCGCTTTCTTCTATTCTCGATGCTAACATTACCACGGGTCTTACTGCAATTATCCTTTTTATCTTCGGATCAGGTCCGATCAAGGGTTTTGCAACAACCTTACTTATTGGTATCGTAACTTCATTGTTTACCGCCATATTTATCACTCGTCTATTGGTAGACTGGTATATTGACGGTAAAGGACGTACACTTGAGTTCTCAACTGGATTGACAAAAAATCTTTTCAAGAATATCAATATCGATTTTCTTTCCAAAAGAAAGATGGCCTATATCTTGTCTGCTATATTGGTAGGGGTAAGCGTTTTCACTTTATTGACCAACGGATTACAGCAAGGGGTCGATTTTATAGGGGGACGTTCGTATCAAGTGCGTTTTGAGCAGGCGGTTAGCGCTTCTGAAATCGCTTCCGAACTGAACGATGTCTTTGGTAGTGGAACAAATGTAAAAACATTTGGTGATGCCAACCAGATCAAGATAACCACACCTTACAAAGTAGATGTAGAGGGTATTGAAGTAGATAACGAGATTCAGAATAAATTGTATACCGCCTTGCAGAAATACCTTCCAGACGGTATTAGCGAGCAGAGCTTTAAAATTGGTTCTGGTGATAAATCCATAGGTATTTTACAATCTGTAAAGGTTGGGCCTACTATCGCCGATGATATTAAGAATAACGCTTTCTTGGCCATTTTGGGCTCTTTGGCGGTAGTGTTCTTGTATATCTTGTTCCGTTTCCGTAAATGGCAATTCTCTTTAGGAGCGGTAGCGGCAGTGTTTCACGATGTTATGATCGTATTGGGGATCTTCTCGTTATTCGGTACGGTTATGCCGTTCAACATGGAAATCGACCAAGCCTTCATTGCGGCCATATTGACCGTAATCGGATACTCCTTGAACGATACCGTGGTTGTTTTTGACCGTATTCGTGAGATTATAGGAGAGCGAGGATGGCGTGGAGGCGACAATATCAATTTGGCCCTTAACAGTACATTGAGCCGTACGTTGAATACGTCTTTGACTACCTTGGTAGTATTGTTGGCCATATTCACCTTCGGAGGGGAATCGCTTAGAGGATTTATGTTCGCTATGATAATAGGTATTATTGTAGGTACATATTCTTCATTGTTCATCGCTACGCCGGTGATGTATGACACATTGAACAAAACTGCAAGGGCAGGTGGCCTGGTTAAGGATGATGCCGAGGCAGAAAAATAAATTTCTCTATATTTGAGGAGTTAAGAACTAACTAACTCAATTGATTATAAAAGCCGTTCGCTACTGCAAACGGCTTTTGTATTTATAGGAATTTTTTCGGGTAATGGAGAGGGAGTTGGTTTTAAGAAGTCAGTATGCGACCTGTTGATCCGGTCTCCGATTTTTCCAACTGATAGATGAATTCGGCTTCTAGTCCGGGTTCTTTTCGGTGCGAGACAAAAATGACCGTAGTATTGCTCTCGTTGGCGAATTTATTCACCAAGGCTACAAAAAGGGCGGCACTTTCATCGTCGAGACCCGCGGTAGGTTCGTCGAGAATAAGTAACGGAGGGTGTTTGATCATAGCCCTGGCGCACATAATCAATCGTTTTTGCCCCATTGATAGGTCGTGAAAAAGTTGGTCTTTCATATGCCATAACCCAATAAGTTGTAACCATTCCTTTGCCACGCGCAACTGCGCTTCGGTGGGTTGTACGTACAGCCCGATAGAATCGTTAAGGCCCGATATGATCATATGGTTGATTGAATGGTAGCCGGTAAATTTATCGGTCATGGAGGGCGTAAAATACCCTATGCGCTTTTTAATTTCCCAAACGCTTTCCCCGGTGCCCTTCTTACGGCCGAAAATATAGAGTTCTTGTCCGTATCCTTTTGGGTTTTCCCCGGTTATCATTGATAATATGGTAGTTTTTCCACTACCGTTACGGCCTCGTAGTTCCCAGAATTCCCCTTTTTTGATTTGCCAATCGATATCGCGTAAAATGGGTTTTTCACTATAGGTCACCCCGACGCCTTTTAATTCGATCAATGTTTCGCCTTCGATTTCGTACGAATCGATGGGTAGGGGAATGTCATCGGCAAAAACTTGTTTTTCCTGCTGCTTCAATAGGGTCTCTAGGGTCTCGCTAAAAACCAGATCCTTGCCTTCGAGTTTGGCGAAGGTGTTGGCAAAGGGCAATAAGTCCGTTTTACGGCTTAATAATTGGATCATTGGGGTATCTGCCGAAACTTCCTTCAGCTTCGTTTTGAGGTCTTCTTGCGCAGTGGTATCGAGGTTGTCGAAGGGGTTGTCTAGAATGATAAAATCGGGTTGGGTGCTGAGAATGTGTTTCAATAAAGCTTTTTTCTGTTCACCACTAGACATCGATTTTAAACTTTGCGAGGTATCCGAGGTGATTATCTTGCTGCCATGACGGTCTTCCTTGTCGATAAAACGCTCGACGGCCAATTTCGATAAAAGGCTTCCTTCGAGGTGTTTTAGTTCGTTAAAACCCTTAGGAAGCGGTCCTTCGAGTAGGCTATCGATCAATTCTTCTTTTTGGGAGGTGTTGCCGGTAAATATGGCCCAGTGTTTCTGTGTCATAATTGCACTCTAAAAATATATACGGGGTTATTATGGTATGTCGTAGTTTTCTTTAAATACATGCCATTGTTAATAGCTACTTTTTGGGAAGGTATGTTGTTTACATGAATTATGGAAATTATTTATTCGGTAAGTTGGTGTTCTTGCTCTCAAGTATTGAATATAATCCTGTCTTACAAACATAGAGCTTTGAAGTCAATATTTAGACGGTATGGAATATCCAATTTTATTAATACGGAGAACGTTCAGCTTCGGAATGTCACGCAACTTCTAAAGGAGGCCCCTTCTCCTGAAAAACCAGAAAACCTGGTCATAAGACATGCTTATTCTCTACTTGTGAAGTATAAGAATATTAGGAAGTATATAAGTTAAGAATATTCCTTTAATTTAAAATGGATATCAAAAATTTTATGTCGGGTTTTTGAGTTTATTCCAAGTTATTTTTTATTTACAAATTATAGTATATCATTGAATTAGACCAGCCAAGAAGGATTTAAATAATCTTCCTCTTGATATAATATTTTTAAAAGGAATAATTGAATATTCTAAATCTTAATTAAGACGTATGCCTTACTATGTGCACTATCTAGGAATACTGTTACTCCTCATAGTTTCAGTAATTGTTTTACCTCCGCCAAAGAAATTTATCGTTGCTACACTATTAGGGTCGTTACCTGTACTATGATTTCCAGTGACTTTGATACTACCTGAAGATGGAAGAGTAAATGAAGCAGTTTCAGAACTGTTATAAAAACAACCACCCGCTTGTGCACCGGTGCCACATACCGTCCAATTAAAACGGCTTCCACTGCTTAGATTAGCACCTCCATTACCTGTAACACTTATGCTAACGGTAACACTGAGATTGGCCGGTCCACTTAATGTTCCTGTACTGAGATCCCATGTTAATTCATTAGGGTAAATCGTTATTATAATCGTTTTAGAATCTTCTGCACCATTGCTATCAGTAACTGTTAAAGTAACAGTAAAGGTACCTGGGGCAACATATTGATAGGTATCATTTGCTAATGTACTTGTCGCTCCGGGCTCACCAAAATCCCATAAATAGCTCAAGGTATCGGTATCACCAAAATCTGGATCATCAGATGTGTCGCCTGTAAATTTCACCGTCAATCCGGGTGCTCCACTGGTGAAATCGGCCGAAGCCTGTGCTGTAGGTTTTCGATTTGCTATCGTTACCTCAAGGGCCGTGGAGCCCGATACACTAGAACCGTCCGTTGCCGTAGCAATAATGTTCGTATTGCCGTCGGATACCGCGGTAACCAAACCTGTAGTCGCGTTGACCGTTGCCACGGACGTGTCACTGGAGGTCCAGGTCACCGTCCGATTGTCCGCGTCGATCGGAAGTACATCCGCGCTGAACTGTTCCGTCTCATTATCCGGGATACTAGACCTGTCGCTCGAGACCGTTATGTTAGTGACCAACTTTGGGGAGGCCGTTACCTGAAGTGGGGCCGTACCCGTTACGCCTGAACCATCGGTCGCCGTAGCAATAATGTTCGTATTGCCGTCGGATACCGCGGTGACCAGACCTGTAGTCGCGTTGACCGTTGCCACGGACGTGTCACTGGAGGTCCAGCTTACCGCCCGATTGTCCGCGTCGATCGGAAGTACATCCGCGCTGAACTGTTCCGTCTCATTATCCGGGATACTAGACCTGTCGCTCGAGACCGTTATGTTAGTGACCAACTTTGGGGAGGCCGTTACCTGAAGTGGGGCCGTACCCGTTACGCCTGAACCATCGGTCGCCGTAGCAATAATGTTCGTATTGCCGTCGGATACCGCGGTGACCAGACCTGTAGTCGCGTTGACCGTTGCCACGGACGTGTCACTGGAGGTCCAGCTTACCGCCCGATTGTCCGCGTCGATCGGAAGTACATCCGCGCTGAACTGTTCCGTCTCATTATCCAGGATACTAGACCTGTCGCTCGAGACCGTTATGTTAGTGACCAACTTTGGGGAGGCCGTTACCTGAAGTGGGGCCGTACCCGTTACGCCTGAACCATCGGTCGCCGTAGCAATAATGTTCGTATTGCCGTCGGATACCGCGGTAACCAGACCTGTAGTCGCGTTGACCGTTGCCACGGACGTGTCACTGGAGGTCCAGGTCACCGTCCGATTGTCCGCGTCGATCGGAAGTACATCCGCGCTGAACTGTTCCGTCTCATTATCCGGGATACTAGACCTGTCGCTCGAGACCGTTATGTTAGTGACCAACTTTGGGGAGGCCGTTACCTGAAGTGGGGCCGTACCCGTTACGCCTGAACCATCGGTCGCCGTAGCAATAATGTTCGTATTGCCGTCGGATACCGCGGTGACCAGACCTGTAGTCGCGTTGACC
The DNA here is from genome assembly GCF_000973105.1 of Zobellia galactanivorans. Lineage (NCBI taxonomy): Bacteria > Pseudomonadati > Bacteroidota > Flavobacteriia > Flavobacteriales > Flavobacteriaceae > Zobellia > Zobellia galactanivorans. The sequence goes on from NC_015844.1 coordinate 3,221,678, forward strand.
GTTGCCACGGACGTGTCACTGGAGGTCCAGCTTACCGCCCGATTGTCCGCGTCGATCGGAAGTACATCCGCACTGAACTGTTCCGTCTCATTATCCGGGATACTAGACCTGACGCTCGAGACCGTTATGCCCGTGACGGGCGCCTCCGTTTCCAAAATCGATACCGTAACGGTTGCAAAAGCGTCATTGCCCACGTTACCGTCGTTAATGGTATAACCGAACGTGGCATCCCCGGTATAATCACCGGAACTGGTGAATACGATTTCCTGTCCTTCGATTGTAAACGAACCTGCATTTATGGGCTGTACGCCAAGAACACCGGATATTACCAGGTCGGAGTTTGGATTATCAACATCTGAATCGTTATCGATGACATTGATGCGTACGGTTTCTCCCAATTCTACTGCGGCTCTATCGTCATTGGCAACGGGGGGCTGGTTTGCGGCAACGTCAACGTTCACGGTCCAGACCTGTGGGTTACCGTTCTCGGCGGTCACCGTATAGTTCACGGGCTGGCTGAAATCCTGTTGCGAGGCCGGACCGGGTTCAATATTGGCCCCAGTGGAAATATCCAATTGGGAGGGAACTACGTTCAGGTCCGTTCCGTTCGGTACGTTCACCGTTATGGTATGGTTCACATCGTTTATGGCCACACTGTTCTGAACGGGCAGCGCAAAACCCGTTATCGCGTTGTCACTTCCCGTTGGCTGGGATACGGTCACGTTCACCGTCCATACCTGCGGCGTTCCCGTCTCGGGGCTCACCGTATAGGTAACGGCCCCTGAGAAGTCCCGGACCTGGCCGATGGCCGGTGCTACGGTCGCCCCGGGGGAGATTTCCAGTACCTGGGGGGCGACGTTAAGATTTGTTCCGTCGGGTACGTTGACGGTTATCGTATGGTTCTCGGTATCGATGTCGGAACTGTTCTGCCCGGGAAGTCCAAAGGCCGTGATATCGGTATCCCCCGCAACGGGCAGTACCAGTACCTTGGCCGTTACCGTCCATACCTGTGCCGTGCCATTGCCCGATATGACCGTATATTCCACAGGGGAACTGAAGTCCCGTTCCTGTAGGAGCCCCGGCGTTACGGTGGCCCCTTCCGATACCGTCAACATGATAGGTGCCACGCTCAACGGTGTACCCTCTGGGACCGTTACCGAAACGGTATGTTCCTCCGTATCTATCGTTGCCGTCTCGATCTGCCCGTTCAGGGCGAAGGCCTCGATATCGTTCGCCGATTGTAGCGAGATGCCCGTAATCTCGATCTGTACACTGCCACTGATTTCCGGGTCGGAGACCGAGGTGGCCGTTATCGTGGCCGTTCCCGCGGAAAGACCGGTCAGAAGACCGTTCGCGTCTATAGTCGCTATCGCATCATCACTGGAGGACCAGACCACACTAGGGTCCGTTGCATTCTCGGGAAGAACGGTCGCTATCAATTGACGCTCCGCTCCGATGGCTCCGGAATCCTCTTGGGAAACCGTGATGCCCGTTACCGGGACCCTGTCCGGGGGGATCACCTCTACGGTGACCGTATCGCTGGCTTGGGGATTGGAAACGGAGGTTACGGTCACCTGCGCTGTACCCAACCCTACGGCGATACATACGTTGTTCCCGTCGATAAATACGATATCGGGATCACTGGACACCACCGTCACTTCCTGGTCGGTAGCATTGGGCGGGTCGAAGGTGAATGCAGGGGGTATCTCGTCCCCTAATTTCATTTTGATCGTATCCTGGCTTACCAAGGCAATGGAAATGACATCGATAAACTCCACTACGTTGAAGTCCACACCGGCCTCGATCTCCTGTCCGTTGCTGTCGCGCAGGGTGAAGACCAGTTGCTGGGGGCCTACTTTCGAAGGCGTGAAGACAAGCGGATAGGTACCGGGGAGAATGGAACTGTACTCCCCGTTCGGCACATAACCGTTCTCCTCTGATGCCTCAAGGCTTCCCGAACCTGAGCCGAACCCATACATGGCCTCATACTCAACGTCCTCTGCCGCATCTACAATTTCAAATAAAAGGGATAGGTCTATCGGCTTTTCCAGTTGGATCTCCGAGAGTTCGCTAGAAGCCTCCCAGACCGCAGGAACATCGCTCAGATTGTACATGACCTCGATCTCATCTGAAAACCCAAAGTTGTCCGACCCTGTTATCTTTACCCTGTGCTCACCTGTTTCGCCGCCCATGTACACCAAGGGCACGGAAAGGCCCTCAGATACGGGCCACCCCTTCCCTGATTCCACGCGGTTGCCGTCCATATCTTTGAAATGGCCCTCGCCGTCGAGTATCTCATAGGTGATGGTATATTCGTAGTTCTCCAGTACCTCTTCCGGGACGATCGTAAAGGTGGTGGGCAGCCCCTGGTTTACATAGCCTTCTTCGGTGTGTTGCTCTACAAGCTGGAAATCTACCTCGGTAATAAGACCGACCTCTTTGGTACAGGCCAGTACTATTAAAAACAGACAACAACAGGAGGCTAGGATTTTAAGATACTTCTTCATTTTCCAGTATGGGGACTAACAATTCCTTTAAAACAAAACCATAATGGATAGACTCTTGTTTTATCAAGAAAGTCCTACAAGATATACAATCGGTTTAAATTAGATACGGTACATCCCTTTTTTTGTCAAAAGTCGAGATGAACTGCAATATTTTTCAGATAAGATGGAATTGGAAAACGTGGAGTTTTTTTTAAACAGTGGAATTTGAGATTATTTATTAATTAACTCACTTGTACGGGATGTATTGGCCGTAAATATACCCCAGTGTTTCCGTGTCATAATTGCACTCTAAAAATATATACGGGGTTATTATGGTATGTCGTAGTTTTCTCCAAATGCATGCCATTGTTAATAGCTACTTTTTGAGACGGTAGGTTATCTATATGGATTATGGATATTAAAGAAGGGGCCAACTGATGCTTTGTAGCATGGGACTTGCACTGCAGGGCGGCCTCGGTAGCGTAGCCTTGTTGCCAGTATTTAGGGAGAATGGAGTAGCCTATTTCCAGTTCGTCAATACCGTCTACGGTCTGTTTTAGCAGTCCGCACAGACCGATAAAGTCTCCGGTCGATCTTGAGATAAGGGCATTCATGCCGCCCAGTTGCTTTTCGTAGCGTTCAAAAATTCGGTCGAATTGTTGTTGGCAGGCCACGTTTGGGTCAGATGGTAATCCGTTCCAAAACTCGGAAGAACGTTTGTCTTGGTGAAAGGACAACCAGGTTTCAAAATCGGAGGGACGTATTTTTCGGAATAGCAATCGCTCGGTCGTTTCCTTTTCCAAAAGTAAATCCATTTGCAATCATAATTTTTTGAAGGCAATACTGTCACCTGGCTGTATCCCGAAGTTTTGAACAAGACCGGCATTCAATTCAAGTACGTATTGTACCGCCCCTTGCGAAGGTAGGCTCGACTCGTTCAGAGGTTGGGCGTTTTCGTGATAATTGGCAATGGTCATGTCTTCCTTGATAAAAATGATGTCTAAAGGAAACTCGGTATTCTTCATATAGAACGAATGCCCGGACACTTCCGGAAAGATAAACAACATCCCGCGGTCGGCCTTCATGCTTTTGCGATACATTAAACCAGTTTGGGTTTCATATTCGCTCTCTGCGATTTCAATATCAAAGGAAGCAATCAAACTATCCGTTTTTTGCTTGAAAATAGAAAGTTCGCCTTCTTTTTTAAAGACTACAGGCTCTGCTTTGACAACTTTTTTCTTCTCTTCTTTGCAGGAATGAAAAACAAATACCGTTAAGATAAGGTACAAACTGATTTTAATGTGCTTCATTTTGGTAGCGCTTAAATTCGATAGTTGGGGAAGGGGGCTATTTTGTTTTAGTATAGCCCTGATTCAATGTTTTTGGGTGTATGGATAATTAATATGGGTTACGATTTGCTGTTTATCGGTCGGAACATAAAGTAGAGTCCGATAAAAATAAACGGAATACTCAACCACTGTCCGGTCGAAAGTAGCCCGAGGCTCTCTTCGAAACCACCCTGACTTTTCTTTACAAATTCTACGAAGAAACGAATCGTCCAAAGCAAAACTAAAAACAGGCCAAAAAGATATCCTGAGCGATTTTTTTTATCGGTCTTCCAGTAAAGGTAATAGAGAAGGGTAAAAACAAAAATATAGGCCACCCCTTCATACAACTGTGCCGGGTGGCGGTATGGAATCTGCGCCAATTGTTCGGCAAATTTCGGATTGTTCTCCAGTGCGGCATAAGCGGCATTTACCGTTTTTTCCTGTGTAATCGCCAAGGCTTTGGAGGGGTGCATATCATCGGAATCGCGAATGAACTTTGTAGCGAAAACAAAAGATTCATCGGTGATTTTTCCATTGATCTCTGAATTGAAAAAGTTGCCCAATCGTACACAAAAGGCACCAATGGCAAACGGTATGACCATACGGTCCAGTAGCCAAAGGGTTTTCATGTCGGGGAATTTCTTCTGGTAAAGATAGGTTCCGATCAGTACGCCTATAATGGCGCCATGACTCGCAAGGCCTGTAAAGCCGGTAAATTCATAACCGTTGATAAAACCGAAAAGCTGGCCCGAGGCATTCTCGCGAATAGGAAGAAGTATTTCGAGCAGGTGGTTTTGGTAATACGGCCAATCGTAAAAAAATACGTGTCCAAGCCGCGCACCCAACATGGTGGCAAGAACCGTGTGGATAAAGAGCGAATCTAACTGCTCTACCGTTTTGTTCTCGTTGGTAAAAATGCGCTTCATGATATACCAACCTAAACCAAAGGCGGTAATCCAAAGTAAGTTGTAATATTTTATCTGTAACGGACCGAGGGTGAAAAGTGTTTCGTTCGGATTCCAAATGATACCTAAAAAGTACATGAGAAGTAGTTTTAAGAGCACTAAGATAATAAAATAGACAGCCGATATGCCTTGCTGTCCTTAAAATTGACGTCAAAGGAGGGAAAGCTCTCGGGGATTCTTCCCCCCTCAATTGCCCCTAGTTTATTTTTAAATTATTAAGGTACTGGGTCATAGCCTTTTCCTCCCCAGGGGTTGCAGCTCAAAATTCGTTTAATGGCCAGCCATCCTCCTTTAAAAAGTCCGTGTTTTTTTAAGGCCTCGAGGGTATACTGTGAGCATGTTGGGGAGTAACGACAACTTGCAGGGGTGTATGGTGAGATGGCGACTTGATAGAACCTGACCAAAAAAACGAAAGGGGCTATCATTATTTTTTTTTGGGATAATGCCAAGACGATGGGTTTTAAGGATGTAAAAATACAACAATTTAACCAATACCCTTGTCCGGAAGTATGGAACGGGCCCAAAAAAAATCCGCATTTTTAAATGCGGATTTTAGTGACACTGAATCGTGTTATGAATTTTATGCGTGGTGCACAGGTTGAAGGTCAAGGGTTTCCTGTTCTGAAAATAATCTTGACTTTACCACAAAGCGCACACCTAAGGGGATTTCCAAAGAGAAACTGGCTCCCCTTCCTTCGGTGATATCAATGGTCAATTGCGTGTGTTTCCAATACTCGAACTGGTCTTTGGCCATGTAAAAGTCGCAATCGGCGATATTGCCAAGCCAAATATCGGTTTCGTTGAGTATGAGTTCACCTTCGCTAAAACACATGGGTGAAGACCCGTCGCAACATCCACCGCTTTGGTGGAACATGAGCTTACCATGGGTTTGCTTCAATTTTTCAATGACCTCTTTGGCTTCATCCGAAACTAAAACGCGTTGTGTTTTCATCTTAAAAGAAGCCCATGGCCTTTTTGTCGTATGAAATCAACATGTTCTTGGTCTGTCTGTAGTGGGCCAACATCATTTTGTGGTTTTCCCTACCGATACCCGATTTTTTGTATCCGCCAAAAGGAGCGTGTGCAGGATACAAGTGGTAGCAATTGACCCATACGCGTCCGGCTTGCACCGCCCTTGATATTTGATAGGCCTGATGGGTGTCACGTGTCCAGACTCCCGCGCCAAGGCCGTATAAGGTGTCATTGGCAATTTCTATGGCCTCTGCTTCATCTTTAAAAGTGGTGACACAAACAACGGGTCCGAAAATTTCCTCTTGAAACACCCGCATCTTGTTGTTGCCCTTGAGAATGGTAGGTTGAATGTAATAGCCGCCCTCAAGGCCTTCGTTATATGCGGCTTCGCCACCGGTCAATACCTCGCAGCCCTCGTCTTTGCCTATATTGATATAGTTCAATATTTTTTCGTACTGGTCGTTTGAGGCCTGTGCCCCCATCATGGTCGTTGGGTCTAAGGGGTGCCCTAGTTTAATGGCCTTGGTACGTTCGATGACCCTTTCCATAAAGCGGTCGTAAATGCTTTCTTGTACTAACATTCTAGAGGGGCAGGTACATACTTCCCCTTGGTTCAATGCGAACATTACCGCACCTTCCAAACATTTGTCGAAGAAATCGTCATCGGCATCGATAATGCTTTCAAAGAAAATGTTAGGTGATTTCCCTCCAAGTTCCAAGGTAACGGGCGTGATGTTTTTAGAGGCGTACTGCATTATGAGCTGGCCTGTAGTGGTCTCTCCGGTGAATGCAATTTTGCTTATTCTTGGGCTTGAGGCCAAGGGTTTCCCTGCTTCGGCCCCAAAACCGTTCACTACGTTCAATACACCCGCGGGAAGGATGCCGTCAATAAGTTCCATTAAGATCATGATTCCTGCAGGGGTCTGTTCCGCAGGTTTCAAAACAACACAGTTACCTGCCGCCAAGGCCGGGGCCAACTTCCAGGTAGCCATAAGTAGGGGGAAGTTCCATGGGATAATCTGTCCTACCACACCTAGGGGTTCCGTAACGTTCAGGGCTACGGTGTTCGAATCTAATTCGCTTACCGAACCTTCTTCGGCACGGATGACACCTGCAAAATAACGGAAGTGATCTATGGCCAAAGGAATATCGGCTGCAGTGGTTTCACGAATAGCTTTACCGTTGTCCCAGGTTTCCGCTCTTGCAAGGGCTTCAAGGTTGCGCTCCATGACGTCGGCAATCTTTAATAGCATATTACTTCTTGTAGTGGCCGAAGAAGTGTTCCATTCGGGGGCGGCTTTCCATGCGGCATCGATGGCCAATTCAATATCTTCCGAAGTAGAGCGTGCTACTTTGGTGTATACCTTGCCGTCAACAGGCGAAAGGTTGTCAAAATACTCGCCTTTTACTGGTGCTGTCCATTTTCCGCCAATATAATTTTCATATTGGTCTTTGAACTTTGGCTTTTGAAGAAGATTGTGTTCAACTGTTTGTGTGCTCATGGTTAAAGGAGTTAAGTTAATAAGTATATTCTTTATTATATACCTGTTTGTCAGATGTATATAAATAGTTTTCTAAATGTAGTGGAGTTGACGGCCAATTGTCTGACCAATTCTACCTTTGATGTGACGGATTCTATCATTCTTTGCTAAATTGGTATTTTGTAGCCTCTTATTTTGTATATTTCTTAGTGTTTAGTAAATAAATTTGATACTTGTTCTGTTATGTTGGGATTGTCGGATAAATTTCTTTCGAACCGAAAGCTGGAATCATTGGTCGAAAACCAAACCTCGTATACGCTCAATAATGCCGCCTTACATGTGTTTGAGACACATCGGCAGGCCGAAAGGGTGTTGTTGAAGTTTGACCAGCCGGTTTTGGCGAGTATGGTCGAAGGGAAAAAAATAATGCATCTAAGGGATTATGAATCTTTCGATTTTTTGCCGGGGGAATCTTTGGTGCTTCCTTCAAATGAGACCATGTGTATCGATTTTCCGGAAGCAATGCGTAAAAAACCTACCCGTTGCTTGGCCTTGGCCATTTCCGAAGATAAAATAAACAAGGTGTTGCAACTGATGAACGAGAGCATGCCAAAGCATGATCGAAGCGAATGGGGCCTGATGGATTACAATTTCCATTTTGTAAATGACATGGGTATTTTTCAGATTTTACAGCGGCTTCTGTTTTTGTTTACCGAAAATCACCCTTCCAAAGATTTTTTCGTTGACAATATGTTGCGTGAGCTGATCATACGCATATTACAGACCAATGAGCGTAAGATTTATTCAAATTCGACCTTGCAACTCAGTAGTAATAGTAGGTTGGCTACGGTCATACGTTATATAAGGGAGCATCTTCACGAGCCATTAAACGTAGAGGATTTAAGTAGTAAGGCCTGCTTGAGTCCCTCTCACTTCTATAGGGTATTCAAGACCGAACTGGGCATTTCGCCTATAGAGTTTATCAATAACGAAAGGATTAAACTGGCAGTAGGCCTTCTACAAGACAAAAAGCGAAGCATTAAAAACGTTTATTTGGAATGTGGTTTTGAAAGCCGCTCGTATTTTAACCGCGTATTCAAGGCGCGACAGCATCTTTCGCCTAGTGATTACCAAGCAAAAGCACAGAGCGAACCATTGTAGTGCCGTAAAAAAATTAGAGGCTAAAAGTGGTACCTTCCTTACCGTCTTTTAGTTGGATGCCAAGTTCTGCCAATTGGTCACGGATTTTATCCGAGGTAGCAAAATCTTTATTTTCACGAGCTTCTTTTCGAAGTTCTATCAATAGTTCTACCACGCCGGAAAGCTTTCCGGCATCTTCGGTACTTCCTCCTTTTTGTTCCAATCCCAAGATATCGAAAACGAATGCGTTGAAGGTGTGGGCAAGGGTTTCCTTGTCGTTTGCCGTAATGCTTTCTTTTCCTTCCTTGATCAGGTTTACATGCTTGACCGCTTCAAAAAGGTTGGCGATAAGAATAGGTGTATTGAAATCGTCGTTCATGGCGTCGTAGCATTGCTGCTTCCACGTTTCTACGTCAAAATCACTACTTGATCCGGTTTCCAATCCTTCCATGGCGGAAAGGGTGTCCATTAGGCGGTTGAATCCTTTTTCCGATGCTAAAAGGGCATCGTTGCTCAAGTCTAATATGCTGGTGTAATGCGCCTGCATCATAAAAAAGCGAACTACGGAAGGAGAAAAGGCCTTGCTAAGAATGTTGTTCTCACCGGTAAATATTTCACCGGGCAAAATATTGTTTCCTGTTGATTTGGCCATTTTCTTGCCGTTCATGGTCAACATGTTGGCGTGCATCCAATATCGAACGGGCGAGTGGCCATAGCAGGCTTCCGCCTGTGCTATTTCACATTCGTGATGCGGAAATTTCAGGTCCATACCACCACCGTGAATATCAAAGGTCTCTCCTAAATACTTGGTGCTCATTGCCGTGCACTCGAGGTGCCAACCGGGGAAACCATCTCCCCATGGCGAAGGCCAGCGCATGATGTGCTGTGGCTCGGCCTTTTTCCAGAGTGCGAAGTCTTGTGGACTCTTTTTCTCATCTTGACCGGCCAATTCACGGGTATTGGCAATCATATCTTCCAATTTCCGGCCGCTTAATTTGCCGTAATCGTGGTTTTCGTTGAACTTATTCACATCAAAGTAGACCGAGCCGTTTACCTCATAGGCAAGTCCTTTTTCAAGAATCTCCTTAATGATCTCTATCTGTTCGATGATATGCCCGGTGGCCGTTGGCTCTATACTGGGCGGTAAAAAATTGAACTGTTCTAAAATATTGTGAAAATCTATGGTGTACCGTTGTACGACTTCCATAGGTTCCAACTGCTCTAACCTTGCTTTTTTTGCAATTTTATCTTCACCGTCTTCGGCATCGTCGACTAAGTGGCCGGCATCGGTTATATTACGTACATAGCGCACCTTGTACCCCAAATGTCTCAAGTACCTAAAGATCATATCGAACGACATAAAGGTACGGCAGTTGCCCAGGTGAACATTGCTGTAGACCGTTGGGCCGCAGACATACATGCCAATATGGCCTTCGTTCAAAGGTTTGAAAATTTCTTTTTTACCGGAAAGGGAATTGTAAATCTTTAACGTTTGTTGCTGGTACAATTGCATGTTAGGCTTGCGCTATTAAAAAGTGGTATCCAGGTTAAGGTAGTCTAAAAATTCGCGGCGTACGGCTTCGTTTTTGAATTTGCCGCCGTATTCAGCGGTTACCGTACTACTTTCGATATCGCGTATGCCACGGGAATTCACACAAAGGTGCTTGGCGTCGATTACACAGGCAACATCTTCGGTTCCCAAAACATTTTGTAGCTCCCTAACGACCTGTATGGTCAATCGTTCCTGAACTTGCGGTCTTTTGGCAAAATAATCGACAACGCGGTTCATTTTAGAGAGGCCTACTACCGTTCCGTTGGAGATGTATGCGATATGTGCACGGCCTACTATGGGCAAAAGGTGATGCTCGCATGTAGAGTAGAGCGTTATGTTTTTCTCTACCAACATTTCACCGTATTTATACTTGTTGCTAAAAGTTGATGATTTAGGCTTTCGGTCGGGGTGAAGTCCGCCAAAAATTTCCTTTACGAACATCTTGGCAACTCGGTTCGGGGTGCCTTTGAGGCTGTCGTCATCAAGGTCTAGGCCCAAAGTCAGCATTACTTCTCGTATGCTTCCTTGTATTCTTTTGATCTTCTCATCATCGCTCAACACGAACGCGTCTTCACGTAGAGGTGTATCTTCCGATGCGGAAACGTGGTCGTTTCCCATATCTTCAAATTGCTTTTCCAAAGTACTGTCAATTTTCATCTGCTTATATCTATTGGCATTTCTAATGCCCAATTCGTCTTAAAAAGTTTCGATACATTACACTTCGTGCTAAGTAAAACGAGGTGCAAAGATATACATAATATGGCACTTTACGTTCTATATGTCCTGATACACAACATAAATTGGTGTTAAGAAAATCAACAAGGTACTTTTATACTATTAAGGTATAACCTGTTGAAATGAGTCGTTTTATCATCGTGTGGTCTTTGTTGTTCTTTTTGGGTACGAGCGTCGTAAGGGCACAAGTTTCCCCAGATTGTGGCAATGCCGTTCCTATTTGTAGCAATACTCCCGTCAATGGGGGGACCACTGGATTCGGGATAGATGACTTTGATAGCGCGGCGACCAGTGGGTGCCTAGAGCAAACCTTGAGCGGGGCCATTGAATCGAATTCGGCCTGGTACCGATTTAGAACCGGGGCCTCCGGACAATTAGGGTTTGATATAGGGATCGATACACTTGAAGATTGGGATTTTGCCCTGTACAAATCCAATGACTGTAATAACTTAGGGGAGCCCATACGATGTAATTTTTTCGACAATCAAGATGAAAATCGATTTGTAGGGGTAGGGGAGGATCCTACCGGCGATACCGAAAACGTACAGTATGAAGATTGGCTTGAGGTTACCGCAGGGGAGGACTACTACCTTATGATCAACAATTTCAGCAACAATAATTCGGGTTTTTCAATTCAGTTTTCAGGGCACATATTCGTTACAAACCCTTATGACGCATTGGATTGTTCGATTATAAATAACCTTTTAGGGCCGCCACAATCGGTTTGTGAGGGTGATATCGTCGATTTAAACGCTACGACCTCAGGAGCGACTACCTATAATTGGTACGTAGATACGGGCAGCGGTTTTACCCAAATTGCAGGGGAGCACGATGCCGTGTACCGTGTTGATGCCTCGGCAACCTATAGGGTGGAGGTCGTACGTCCGAGTGAAACGATTATTAGTGAAGTTCAGGTACATTTTTCCGAACGACCCGTTACCGGAGCGGTTTCCGATGATGCTTCTTGTTCGTCCCTATCCGTCTACGATTTGTCTCAAAAGGATGTGGAGGCCCTTGGAGGGCAGTCACCGGACGATTTTGTGGTGAGTTATCACGCTTCTTTCCCCGATGCGACGAACGGGGCAAATGCCTTGCCCAAACAATACGAGGTGCCAACGGGTTCCCAAACGATATATGTGCGACTCACATCTGTGGGGAATTCAAAGTGTTTTGATGTGACGGAGCAATTTGAACTGGTCAATTTACAGACCCCCGACATCGATTTTCCATCGGAAGTATTTTTGTGTCAGTCCAATACCGGGGTCGTTATCGGTCCGTCCTCGCCGAATGTCAATTATAGCTATTTCTGGAGTACGGGGGAGACTACACCGAATCTTACGGTTTCCGAAGCGGGCGAATATAAACTTACTGTCACCCATACGCAATCGGGCTTGAGTTGCAGTCGGGCCCAAAATGTAACGGTTTATATCTCACGGCCGCCACAAATTACCGGAATTGAAATCAACGATCTTCAAAATGATAATACGGTTACGGTCTTGGTCGATACATCGGACGATTATGAATATCGATTGGACGAAGGGGCGTATCAGATGGGCAACACTTTTTATCAAGTGAGCCCGGGCATGCATACGGTAAGTGTGAATGACCCCAAAGGATGTGGGGCCGTAAGTGAGCAAATTGTGGTTGTGGGCTTTCCTAAATTTTTTACCCCGAACGGAGACGGAGTCAACGATATCTGGGGTATTGTCGGGGTTGAAACATTGAATTCGCCATCAATCTCTATTTTTGACCGCATGGGCAAACTCTTGGCCCAGTTGGAACCGTCAAATCCTGAATGGGACGGTTATTGGCAAGGTAGGCCCTTGCCCGAATCCGATTATTGGTTTAAACTTACCTATGTTGATGCTAGGGGGCAGACAGTAATGGCCAAGTATATCAACAACCATTTTTCATTGAAACGCTAGCCATATTTTTTTTGGGGGGCAAGTGGCATTTTATCGATAAACTACCTGTTTTTTCTGTTTAAACATACTAAAATCAATGTTCCTGAGTTATCTAATTATATTGTTTTAGCCCCTTTACCTATGCGCTTTTTACTATCAGTACTCTGTGTTGCGTTCTTTTATGCCACAGAAATTCAAGCACAAAATTCAGCTGACTGCAGAACCGCTATTCCTGTATGTGCCGACGCCCCAATTATGGGGTATGCCGATGGCACCGGAGCTATAGATGATTTTGATCCGGAGGTCATTACCGAAACCGGATGTCTTGAAAAAGGAAGTATTAGCGAAGCCAATATCGAACATAATACCTCGTGGTTTGTCTTTAGGGCAGGTACCGATGGCCAAGTGGGTTTTGATATTGAGGCGCTGCCGGTCAATGGTTCGGGATCGCCTACGGCCGAATGGGATTTTGCCGTTTATGGGCCCGATGTCGATTGTGCCGATATTACTACCGGAGCGGTCGACCCTATTCGTTGTAATTACGAAGTGAACAATACCCGATTTACAGGATTGGGCGTCAACCCTGAAAACGGACAGCAAGGGGTGCCTTCTACCACCCAAAACCTGAATACCTACGATGAGTACTTAGATGTGAGGGCAGGTGAGATGTACTATATCTTGATCAATAATTTCAATACCAATTTTGATGGCGACCCAGAGCCTTTTATGCTCACCTTTACGGGGAGCTCGGTACAGGCCGATAAGGATACGGCTTTGGATTGTACCTTGCGTGATGAGTTTTTGGGCTTGGATATCATCGCTTGTGAAGGTGATCCGGATATTACCTTGAGTATGTTGAATTCCCCGGCAGGTCCCGACTTTACCAATGTAGCCTGGTCTGTTGACTATGATGACGATGGTACGGTAGACGCACCTTTGGGCTCGGGTCCGTCGGCGACCGAGATAAACGTGCCAAGTCCGAATTCAGGAAGGTACTTTGTCGATATTACAACCACTGCGGGAGGTCATATTTATGATGATATTCTGATTACTTTCTACGGAATACCCGTGCTTGATCGTGTTGAAACATTGAACTCGAACCTATCGTTAGATCCCGACATGAACAATATCGAGATTTTTGTTGATGGTGATGGTGATTATGAATATTCCATTAATGAGGGTGAATTTCAAGATGATCCGGTTTTTAACGATGTTCCGCCTGGAGTAAATACCGTGGTAATCAACGATAAGAACGGATGTGGTACTAGTGAACCTACCGAGTTTTTGGTGATAGGTTATCCCAAATTTTTTACTCCGAACAATGACGGGGCCAACGATACCTGGAATATTAAGGGAATAGAAGAGTTGGCTGATCCAATGGTGTTCATTTTTGATCGTTTTGGTAAGCTCTTGGCTCAGTTGGATACCAATTCGGAATGGGACGGGACACTGAACGGAAGACCTTTGCCATCGTCTACATATTGGTTCAGGCTCGAATATTCAGAATCGGAAAACGGTATGGAAGTAGCTAAATTGACCAAGTCTTATTTTGCCCTAAAACGATAAAAGTCCGACATAGGCCGGACTTTCAAATCGATATAGAAATACTTTCCTTAGAAATTCAGGGTGTAGCCCAAGGTAACGTTTGTATTTACGTTGTTTAACAATGCAGCAGTATTGATTCCGGTATCGAAAAAGTACTGCAATCTATCTTGTTCGGTTCGACTAATGGCCAAATCTAATCGGCTTCTTCTAAAGCTGTATCCTAGTCCTCCTGAGATTCCTGTAAGATCACCTATAATGTCACCACTTTCGTAAGGGCTTTGTTCATAGCGGTATCCGGCCCTAAGGCTTACGCGCTGAATTCGGTATTCGCCACCGACCCTAATGGTTGAAACGGCGCCTAAGGTTTCGGAAATATAAGTGTTCTCATTGGCGAAACCTGCGTCGCTGGTAGGTCTTAGTTGGGCATTCGACATATCTTGGTATCCATAATCAAAGCTTATAAGTCCGCTTTTACCAAATACGGCGGAAATACTTCCGGTAAGTTTTCCGGGGGTCTTGATCTGGTAATCGAATATATTGATGTAATTCAGGTTGAAAAATTGAAAACTGCTCTCCTTATTGGGGAAATTTGAATCTATTCCCTGAGAGAAATTGTCCGTCAGACGATACCAGGTAGGGGATTGATAGCTGGCTCCTACCCGTAGGAAATCGTTGACCTTGGCAATAGCTCCCAAACTTAGGGAAAAGCCGGAACCTTCGGTTACGAGTAGGTTGTCAAAATCGATGTACCTAGCTGTGCCACTTCCTCTTTCATTGAAAGTTTCGCTGTACCTGTTCAATCTTTCGTAACGGAGGGTGTGAAAATTCAATGAGGCTCCAAAGTAAAGGTTGTCGCCGTATTGCGTTGCTCCGTTTACGGTGAACTTGCTATTGTATCCTGTGATATCTTGACGGAAATCGTGGTTGACATCGTCATAATCGGCATTTGAAAAATAGCTGGTGTTGTCTTCGGTATCGGAAACCGGTTCGATAATACCTGCTTGAAAACCTAAAAATGCCTGTTGGCCTGCAAAGTTGAGTCCGTTCGTGGCGCCTATGGCTAAATAAGCATCACCGAGGGTTTCGTTTGCTTTTAACTTTAGGGGGGCCAATTCAATGCCTTCGGCGAAATCTAGGAAGTAATTGTCAACACCTTGGTTGCTTCTTCCTTGGGTAACCGAACGGGAATCAAAATTTTGAACCAAGTCATAGTTAAGGGCCAAGGTCAGTTTTTTCCAAGGGCTGTCGGCATCCGTAGACTTAAATACAAAAGCCCCGCCGATTTGGTTGATGTCGAAATTATTGGAAGATGTTGAATTTAAGCTACCGTTGAGGTCAGAATCGATTTTATTGGAATAATTCGTTCCCGATACGGAGAATAGGCCATTGTTGAAGACGGCACTACCTGCGGGGTTGATATTGAGGGCCGATAAATCGCCTCCCAGTGATCCGAAAGCGCCTCCCATGGCTTGAAATCGGGCCGAACCCTGAATGTTTTCGGAACTGTAACGTAAGACGTCGTCAATATTTTGGGCGCTTGCGACAACACATGCCAACAGCCCTATGAATGTTATGTATTTTCTCATTCCTAGCAAATTTAGAGTAAGTTTATTCTGATTTTGGACTTAGTTTCTACGACTTGAAGATGATCTAGAGCTTGATCCGGAAGAAGATCTTGTACTTCCTGAACTTCTCGAAGAGCTGCTAGAGCTTCTGTAGGTTCCGCTGCTCGAGCTGCTTCTACTTGAGCCTGACGACCTATATGTACTGGTTCTGGGCGTTGAGCTGCTTTTGTAGGTACTGCCACTGCTCGATCTTGTACCCGAACTCCTGCTGTAGGTAGAGGTACGGGGAGTAGTAGAGCTGCTACGTTTGTAAGTGCTGCTTCTAGATGAAGAATTGTACGTAGGGGTAGCCCTGGTGCTTCGGCTCGTTCTGTACGAACGGTTTTGGTCGACGCCTACGCTTCTTCTTGAAGCTGCTGACGATCGGCTGCTGCTATAGCTTCTAGAAGTGCCTGTTGCCGAGCTTCGGCTTGTCCTGCTAGAGGAACCATTGGCAGAGTATCTAGGTGTAGCCCTACTGCTTCGGCTTGTCGCCGCGGTTCTTGTATATCTTGCACTGTTTCCTGAAATGGCATTGGTATTGCTGTAGTAACCTCTTCTGCCGCGGTTGTACGCGTAGTGTCGGTTTCTGTACGAATAATTGTTGTATCCACTATAGTATCCGTAAGGAGGACACCAAGTGCCATAGCCGCCCCATCGGTAACCGTAATAGCCGCCGTAGAATCCGCCATATCCATATCCGTAACCTCCGTAACCTCCCCATCCCCAAGGGCTGTATCGGTTTCTCCAAGGGTTGTAATAACCGCCATAACCATAGTAGCCGCCCCATCCGATCCATGGCGAAGCCCATCCGTATCCGGCGTAACCCCATCCACTGTCGTAAATGTTGATGTTTACACTGGTCGCATTGTCACCCCATCCTGCATAACCTGCATAATCATTGTCGTTTTTGTAATAATCGGTCAACTGGCCTTGTGAAATACTGTCTTGGGCCGATTCACTGGAATAAGAGTCGATGTCGGTGAAAATTTCACCTTCGAGCATTTGATCGAATTGGTCGGCCTGCTGTCCGAAATATTCGGAATATACATTGTCCTCATTCTGTTCTTCTTGCTGTTGTGGCCTAGATTGGCGCTCTACGCTGACTTGGGTGTCACTGGAATAAATTCCGTCATTGTCATAGTACGAGGCCGATTGGTACGACCCGCAAGATGCTGCAACAATGCCGATTACGGTACAAAGTGCAATGTGATGGATTTTACTGCGGGATGGTAAATGTATCATGGGTGCAATTTTTTATTGTTGAACATAGTAAAAATAAGTAGTTTTACCCAATTATTTTGCTAACATAAGCACAAGTTTTGTGCCAAACTAAATATAATGGGTAAGAATTTGACAAAGCGCAGCGAGGATTATTCCAAATGGTATAACGAGCTCGTAGTGAAGGCCGACTTGGCCGAAAATTCAGGTGTTCGTGGTTGTATGGTAATCAAACCTTACGGTTTTGCCATTTGGGAGAAGATGCAGGCCGCTCTAGATAAGATGTTCAAGGAGACGGGGCATGAAAATGCTTATTTTCCGCTGTTCATACCCAAGTCGTACTTGAGTAAGGAAGCGAGCCACGTTGAAGGTTTTGCCAAAGAATGCGCCGTAGTGACCCACTACCGCTTGAAGAATGCCGAGGACGGTAGCGGTATTATAGTAGATCCCGATGCCAAATTGGAAGAGGAGCTTATTGTAAGGCCTACTTCTGAAACCATTATTTGGGATACGTATAGACGATGGATACAATCGTATCGAGACCTTCCCTTGTTGATCAACCAGTGGGCCAATGTGGTACGTTGGGAAATGCGTACGCGTTTGTTTCTTAGAACTGCCGAATTTTTATGGCAAGAAGGGCATACTGCGCACGCTACCGAGGCCGAAGCAATAGAGGAGGCCGAAAAAATGATGCGGGTCTATGCCGAATTTGCCGAAGAACATATGGCCATGCCGGTCATTCAAGGGGTGAAAACGGAAAGCGAGCGTTTTGCGGGAGCTATAGAGACCTACTGTATCGAGGCTTTGATGCAAGATGGAAAGGCATTGCAGGCCGGTACCTCTCACTTTTTAGGACAGAATTTTGCCAAAGCCTTCGATGTTAAGTTCGCTAATAAGGAAGGGAAGCAAGAACATGTTTGGGCTACGTCATGGGGAGTTTCTACCAGATTGGTAGGGGCCTTGATCATGAGCCATAGTGATGATAACGGTTTGGTCTTGCCTCCAAAATTGGCTCCTATACAAGTGGTTATCGTTCCTATTTACAAGGGAATGGAGCAATTGGATGCCATTTCTGAAAAGGTCGCTCCCTTGGTAAAAGAATTAAGGGCCAAAGGCATTTCGGTAAAATTCGATAATAGGGATACCCATAAGCCTGGCTTTAAATTCAATGAATATGAATTGAAAGGGGTTCCGGTTCGTTTGGCCATAGGGAAGCGTGATCTAGAGAACGGTACCTACGAGGTGGCCCGAAGGGATACGTTGACGAAAGAAATCGTTCCTATGGACGATGTTGTGGCTAAAATTGAATTTCTCTTAGAGGATATTCAAAAGAACATATATCAAAAAGCACATTCCTTTAGGGAGGATAATATTACCGAAGTCGATACCTACGAGGAGTTTAAGAAGGTCTTGGAGGAAAAAGGAGGATTCATTTCCGCGCATTGGGACGGAACCAACGAAACCGAGGAGAAAATAAAAGAAGAGACCAAGGCAACTATTAGATGTATCCCCTTAGGTACTGAAAACAAAGAGGGAAAGTGCATGGTGACGGGAAAATTATCGTCAAAAAGAGTACTTTTTGCTAAAGCATATTAAAAAAATTATGTTAGCTATTGCGTTAGTTAAAAATAATTGTATTTTTGCATCCGCAATTGCGTAAGGCAATGGCCCGTTCGTCTAGGGGTTAGGACGCCAGGTTTTCATCCTGGTAACAGGGGTTCGATTCCCCTACGGGCTACAAAATACAAATGAACGATAGATAAACCCCTAATAAGGGTTTGTAAAGTCTAAAGTTCAGGGTCGTATTTAGAGAGTATGTATTGGCCCGTTCGTCTAGGGGTTAGGACGCCAGGTTTTCATCCTGGTAACAGGGGTTCGATTCCCCTACGGGCTACAAAAGGTTCGATGAGGATTGGGGAAGAGGAATTTTAAAAAATTATAACAAGTTAGAAAAAGATGGCAAATCACAAGTCAGCATTAAAAAGAATCAGAAGAAACGAAGCAGTACGTCTTCGTAATCGCTATCAGCACAAAACTACACGTAACGCAATCAAAAAATTGCGTGGTGAAGAAAGTAAAAAGGAAGCTGAAGCTTTGTTGCCTAGCGTTGTTAGTATGATCGATAGATTGGCGAAACGCAATATCATTCATGATAACAAGGCGGCTAACTTAAAAAGTAAATTGGCCAAGCACGTAGCTGCTTTGTAAGATTTAAAACTTATTAAAAAAGCCCTGTCGTAAAACTTACGACAGGGCTTTTTTTGTTTCTATGTATCGCGCTTTGCCCTATTTGGACATTCTCCGTTTCATTCTTAGAAAACCGATAACAAAGAATAGGTAGCTTATAATGATCAACGACCAATGGATCCTTCTGATAATTGGTGGGGTCGGTGTTTCATGAATTGTATGAATATACCTTATGACTTTGATAGGAAGGTAGCCAGCGTAAAAAATGAATAGCCCACTGCTTAACCAAAATAAAAGATTCTCTTTTGTTTTAAAAAGTAAATCGATGGTGAAAAACTTTTTTAAATACATTAAAGTACTGTAAACGAGTATAATTCCCCCGAAAACATAGGCGTATACTTGCGGCAATTTAATGAAGTTGTCGACGAATGCATTTATCAGGCAGACAACTAAAAAGAAAATACCTCCATAATATATATTCCTTTTGTGTTTGGGGTCATCAATATAGAACCTGAATACATAGTAGAAATATAGAAAAAACACCAACATGTAGGTGTTGTATATAAGCCATTTATAATTGCGATAGGTCTCGATTGAAATTAGACTGAACTCCTCCTGATAATTGTTTAAAAGATAACTTAGCAGTTCATTTAGAAAAGTGTAAATAAAAATAATAGGTAGATACGTAAGCTTTGATTCGTAATATTTAGGATACTTAAACAATGCCAAGCCTACAGTAGCCGCGTAAATGGGAATGAGCGAGTTCAGTAAAATAAAATCTATCAAAGGGCAGTTTTTTTAAAGAATACATCGAAATATTAGTACGAGTGGCCTTCGTTTTTTGTGGTGCTTCGCTCTGCATAGAAAGGTGCGCTTGAAGCGGTGAAAAAACCGGGTAAAAACGAAGCTTCGTTTTTTGTGTTAGGTGTTTGTTCTGTGCTTTTTCGCGGCCCTATAGGGTTGAATTCATTGTCTAAAAGCACTACTTCCCGTTTGCCATCGGTGCCGTCTACGGTAAAGAACATATGGTCGCCTCCATTTTTGTTGATGGTGGGAGACATCATGATCGTATTTTGCCTGGGGTGTACTACGGGTTTGCCATCATTGTATTTTTTTTCATCCGCGTAATTGGCAAAATAGAACCTTAGTGTGGTCAATTCTTCACCTGAGAGTTTGGCTTCGTTCTCGATGTAGGCCAAGTATGCTTTTAGGTCCTTGTAATCGTAAGATACGTAACGGGCCGCTTTGAACTTTCCGGGTTTGGAATCGTCGCTGCTGCTTTCCGTTGCGGCATTTTGTGCCTGTGCTTTCCCTTTGGAAGGCTTTTTGGGGTCTTTGTCTTTTTCTTCCATTGCCCATTCGTAGTTTTCTATGAGGCCTACGCGTCTGCTTTTGTAGTTTTCGTAGAGTTTGTGGGCTTTGGTGGGAAGGATGATTCCGTTGTTGTAATTGTCGTTTAAAACGGTCTCACAAGGGCAATCGGGGCAGGGTTGTGCTTTTTCGTCTAGCCGGCATCCCGTAAAAATCAAGAAAAGAAGGAATGTGGCGCAGGTAAGCGCGGCTTGTTTTGAATTTTTCATAATGTAAGTTTTTTAAGTTCTACTTTTTTACATAAAATTCGGGGGAAGAAAATTTTTGCGCTATAAAGATATCCGAAAAAACGGATAATTGGACCGTCCTTTATGGAAATCCGTAATCTTTGAACTGTTAATAGGTGGGAAAAGTAGTAATTTTTGCTTTTTTTTAGGGAAATGCAGGGGGGGCGTAATCAAAAAAAATCCCGAATCCCAGATTGTAGACTGGAATTCGGGATGCTGTAAATTTGATATCTTACTTAAATCAATAAAAACTTATTGATTCATAGTCAGTAAAAACTCTTCGTTGTTTTTGGTCTGTTTGATGCGTTGCTCAATAAATTCCATGGCTTCAACAGGATTCATGTCCGCCAAGTATTTTCTTAGGATCCACATACGCTGAATAGTGCTTTCGTCCAATAACAGGTCGTCGCGTCTTGTACTTGAAGAGGTAAGGTCGATGGCAGGGAAAATCCTTCTGTTTGATATCTTACGATCCAATTGAAGTTCCATGTTACCTGTTCCTTTAAATTCTTCAAAAATCACCTCGTCCATTTTTGAACCGGTCTCCGTAAGGGCGGTCGCGATGATAGAGAGTGAGCCACCGTTTTCAATGTTTCGGGCAGCTCCAAAGAAGCGTTTAGGCTTGTGAAGGGCATTCGCGTCTACACCACCACTCAAAACTTTACCGGAAGCAGGTTGTACCGTATTGTAGGCCCTGGCCAAACGGGTAATGGAATCTAAAAGAATAACGACATCATGGCCGCATTCTACGAGACGCTTCGCTTTTTCCAGAACAATGTTCGCTACGCGTACATGTTCGGTAGCTTCTTTGTCAAAGGTGGAAGCAACGACTTCGCCACGTACGTTGCGTTGCATGTCAGTTACCTCTTCGGGGCGTTCGTCTATCAATAAGATGATTTGGTATACCTCTGGGTGGTTGGCGGCAATTGCATTGGCAATCGCTTTCAATAGCATGGTCTTACCCGTTTTTGGTTGGGATACGATCATACCTCTTTGTCCCTTTCCGATAGGGGAGAATAAATCTATGATTCTGGTAGAGATATTACTTTGTCTGTCCGCCAAGTTGAATTTTTCCTGAGGGAAAAGTGGGGTCAAGTGCTCAAAAGAAACCCGGTCTCTCACCACTTGGGGGTCGATTCCGTTAATTTTGTTGACTTTGATCAAGGGGAAATATTTTTCACCTTCTTTAGGAGGTCTTACATTTCCTAAAACGGTATCCCCTGTTTTAAGTCCGAATAACCTGATCTGTGATTGCGATACATAGATATCATCGGGAGATGATAGGTAGTTGTAGTCTGAAGAGCGTAAAAACCCGTAACCGTCTTGCATGATATCTAGAACCCCTTCGCTTTCTATAATGCTGTCAAATTCAAATTCGGGTTCTTTGTACCTGTTTTTTAGGTCCTTGTCAAAATTACTTTTGTCATAGGTCGTTTTTTGATGACGTTGGTTCTTGTTGCTATTGGGATTGTTGGAGTTACCGCTGGGGGTATTTTGATTCTTGTGCTGTGGGTTGCCCTTAGCTTCCCTTTTTGCAGGGCCGGAATTGGTCTTTACCGGTCTTGGGCGAGGTTTTTTGACTTCGGAAGGTGGTACCGTTGACGCTGGTGCCGCTTCCGTAGTTTCCTGTTTTTCCGGTTTTTCCGAGGTTTCTGCCTTTTCCTTTTTATCGGGAGCGGAAGCTTTGGTTGTTGGTTTCTTGGTTTCGGTTGCCGTTCTTGGTTTACGTGCTCTAGGTTTGGGTTTTTCCTCTGTTTTTGGAGCAGTTACTTCTGCTACAACTTTAGGATTGGCTGCTTGTACATCTAAGATTTGATAAACAAGGTCCAGTTTTTTTAAGGTTTTGAACTTTGGCACGTTAAGGCCTTTGGCAATTTCCTGCAATTCAGGCAGTTTTTTTGCTTTTAAATCTGAAATTTCAAACATTAAGTAGGATATAAATTATACGTCTCTTGTATTGATAAGAAGTGAATTGTTATCTGAGTATTACGAGGGAAAGATTTCCCAATAGGTAAGTGTAATAACTAATAATCTCACAATATTACGAATTATTTTGCTTGTGACATCGATTTTTTTCAAAAAGACGTGTATTTTTGTAGAGTAAAATGGAGTTTAGGCAATGATTCAAAGAATACAAACAGTTTATTTGCTCATAGTTGTATTGGTGGCGGGAGTACTGCCGTTCTGGGTGAATCTCTGGTCTGATGCGGAAGGAAACGAGATTTTTGCGAGCAATGAAATCTTTATTTCGCTTACATTTTATATTTCGTCATTATTGGCGCTTATTGCCATAGTGATGTTCAAAAACAGGAAAAATCAATTTGTGATGAACAGATTGAACATGATATTGAATCTTTTTTTACTAGGATTTTTCGTTTACCGGTCGCTAAATTTATCCGGAGAGATCTCGGTCTCGGAGAAGGGTATTGGGATGCTGATTCCTATTATTTCTATCGTTTTTCTGGTCCTTGCCAATAGGGCTATCAAGAAGGATGAGGATCTTGTAAAATCTGTTGATCGTCTACGATAAACCTAACATCTTAGTAGTATTAGTGCGTAAAACCCGGAGTAGTTACCGGGTTTTTTTATTTATCGTTTTCCGAGTTCTACAACTTCTAGGTCCTTTATATCCATTCCGTCGATAACAAACCGTAACATGGTACGCACCTGGTGAAAGCCGTGTTTGCCACAGGCCCCCGGGTTCATATGGAGTACGCCAAGCTTTTGGTCCATCATGACCTTAAGGATATGCGAATGTCCACAAATGAACAGTTTGGGAGGGTTGGCCTTGATGATGTCACGGGTCCTGCCATTGTATTTTGGAGGGTAGCCGCCGATGTGGGTCATAAGTACTTCTACGCCTTCGCAGAAAAAACGGTCGTTCAGTGGAAATTCCTTTTGAATGATATGGTCGTCAATATTTCCGTAAACGGCTCTTAGGGGTTTAATACTTCGCAAGGTGTCGGTTACCTTTAAACTGCCAATATCGCCTGCGTGCCATATTTCATCCGCCTGACGGGCATATTTTAATATGGTGTCGTCTATATGTGAATGGGTGTCGGAAAGCAATAGAATTTTGGTCATATGGTCTTGTGAAAATTAGGGAAAATGGCTTCGGCCTTATCAATATTTTTAGGGGCATTGTTCTGTTTGGTCAAAGAGAAGTATCTTTGAGGCTCACAAAATTAAAGGTTTCGGTTGAGATATTTCGTTGAATTTTCATACTTGGGCAGGGACTATCACGGTTGGCAGAACCAGCCGAATGCCATAACGGTGCAAGAGGTTCTTGAAAAAGCATTTTCTACCCTGTTGCGAGAGCCTGTGGCCTTGGTCGGTGCCGGACGGACCGATGCAGGGGTGCACGCCAAGCAAATGTACGCCCATTTTGATGTTGAGGGGATTGAAGACCTGCAACGCCTGGTGTATCGGTTGAACGCTTTTCTTCCCGAAGCTATTGCCGTACACGATGTTTTTGAGGTGCCCGCCAATTCACACGCCCGTTTTGATGCCGAGGAACGAAGCTATGAGTATTGGGTGGTGCAGGAGAAGAACCCCTTTTATACCGACTTTGCACACTACGTAAAACATCGGTTGGATATAGATCGTATGAACCGAGCGGCCGAACTTCTCTTGCAGTTTGAAGATTTTGAATGCTTTTCAAAATCGAATACCGATGTAAAAACCTATTTGTGCGATGTTAAAAAAGCGGTCTGGGAAATGAAGGATGACCGGCTCGTCTTTACCATAACCGCCGACCGTTTTTTGAGAAATATGGTGCGCGCGGTCGTGGGGACGCTCCTGGAAGTAGGGATGGAGAAAATAGGCCCAAGCGATGTTAAATCAATCATAAATAGCAAGAACAGAAGTAATGCCGGCCCATCGGTACCGGCAAAAGGGCTATATTTGACCTCTGTTTTATACCCCAAAAAGATTACGAAAAAGCATGGATAAAAATTCGGGAAAAGCATTTGATATTCGATTGTTCAGACGCTTATTGGCGCATACCCGACCTTATCGGTTGACCTTTTACGGGGTGGCCCTTGCGGCTATTTTGCTTTCTGCATTTGCGGTAATGACACCGATCATCGTGCAAAAGATTGTCGATGATGCCATTAAGGTGGGCGATCAAGAAAAATTACTGTGGCTGACCATCGCTATGGGCGTTGTCTTGCTCGGCCAGGTAAGCTGCCAACTTGCCTTTAACTATTATGCCAACTGGCTGGGCGAATCGGTCATCAAAGATATTCGGATCAACCTTTTCAAACATATGTTGGGGTTTCGGATGAAGTATTTCGATAGCTCTTCCCTAGGGGTCTTGGTTACCCGTGCCGTTGCCGATATGCAGCGGATCGGGGAGATTTTTAGCCAAGGATTTTTTGTGATCGTTGCCGATTTGTTGAAAATGTTGGTGGCCGCGGTGGTAATGCTGATAATGAACTGGAGGCTGGCCCTCATAGTTTTTGCCATCTTGCCCTTGATCCTTTATGCGACACGTCTGTTTCAGAAGGCCATGAAGGTGGCGTTCGCCGAAGTAAGATTACAGGTTTCCAACCTCAATTCTTTTGTGCAGGAGCGGATTACGGGTATGAAAATCGTTCAGCTCTTTACCCGTGAAAAAATCGAAAGCGAGAAATTTAGGATTATCAATGAAAAACATAAAAATGCGTGGTTGAAGACCGTTTGGTACAACTCTATCTTTTTCCCGATTGCGGAAATCGTTTCGTCTATAGCAGTGGGACTCATTGTTTGGTACGGGGGGCTTCAAAATGTATCTAACCTTTCCAAGGAAGAACTCGGTACTTTGTTCGCCTTTATTCTGCTGATCGATATGCTTTTCCGTCCGTTGCGGCAAATCGCCGATAAGTTCAATACCTTACAAATGGGTATGGTGGCGGCCAATAGGGTGTTCAAGATATTGGATACCCAAAGCAATATTCAAGATGTCGGTACCATTGTAAAAGACGATGTACGTGGCAATATTAAGTTTGAAAATGTCCATTTCGGATATTTGGAGGATGAGGAGGTTTTACACGGTATTTCCTTTGAGGTCGAAGTAGGGGAAACAGTGGCCATTGTGGGGGCCACTGGGGCCGGAAAATCTACAATCATCAACCTGTTGAATCGCTTTTATGAAATCAACTCCGGAACGATCCGGATAGACGGAATCGATATAAAGGACTTTAGTCTTGCTTCCTTGAGAGGGAAAATTGCGGTCGTGCTTCAAGATGTGTTCCTGTTTGCGGATACAATAGAAAACAATATATCGCTTAAGAACGAATCGATCGGCCTTGACCGTATAGTAGCGGCGGCCAAACAAATCGGGGTAGACGAATTTATAAGCAGTCTTCCGGGCGGTTATAACTATAACGTAAAGGAAAGGGGTACCATGTTATCGAGCGGGCAACGCCAATTGATAGCCTTTTTGCGTGCCTATGTAAGCAATCCTAGTATTTTGGTTTTGGACGAAGCCACTTCTTCGGTAGACACCTATTCAGAGCAATTGATACAAAGGGCTACGGAAAAAATAACCGAGGGAAGGACTTCGATCATTATTGCACACCGTTTGGCCACAATCAAAAAGGCCGATAAGATAATTGTGATGGATGAGGGGAGGATTGTAGAAACGGGCACGCACAAACAATTGCTGAAGAAGGGCGGATACTATAAAAACCTTTACGAAGCCCAGTTTCTTGCCGAAGAAGTGGCCTAGTTATTCTATCAGGTCGTCTTTAATGATTCCGATAAGTTCGTCTATACTGCCGTAATCGGTGAATTTCCCATTCTTTATATAAGATATGTTCCCGGTCTCTTCACTTACGACCAGGGCCAAGGCATCGGTTTTTTCGGTAATCCCGACAGCGGCCCTATGGCGAAGACCGAAACGAAGCGGAATGTTTCTTTCGTTCGAGACCGGAAGGATAACGCGGGTGGCTACGATATAGTTGTTCTCAATGACCGCGGCACCATCGTGGAGCGGACTGTTCTTGTAAAAGATGCTCTCTAGAATGGGCTTGTTCACTTCTATGTACATTTTGTCTCCTGACGATCGTACAAAATCGAGGGAGTTGTTCCGTTCTATAATGATCAAGGCCCCTGTTTTCGTTGAGCTCATTTTTTTACATGCGGAAAGAATGGCATCGACATCTACGCTAACGCTGGCACCGTCTTGGCGTAAAAATTTAAAATGTTTGATGAAGTTTCGCTTGTTGGCAAAATTGGTCGAACCGATCATCAAAAGAAATTTCCGTATCTCTTGCTGGAACACGATGATCAAGGCGATCAATCCTACTTGCATGAAGGCACCGACCATGCTGCTGATCATTTCCATGCCGAGAAGTTCGGTGAGTTTCCAAAAACCCCAAACGATAACGATGCCAATAAAAATATTGATGGCTACGGAGCCCCGTACCAACTTGTAGATGTAGTACAACAGTACCGCTACCAGAAAAATATCGAGAACGTCGGTAACCTTAAATTCTAAAAAATCTAGAAAATCCAATATCGGAGGTGTTTTTGTAAAATTAGCAAAATCCCTTAAATTTTTATTCAGGTTTTAATCGTTCTGCAAGTTTAACACATTCATAGGCTTCTTTAACGTCATGAACCCTTAAAATATTGGCTCCGCCCATTAATGAGGCCATATGAAGGGCGGTTGTACCATTGAGTGCGTTTTTTGCGTCGGTTTCAAGTACTTTATAAATCATCGACTTTCTGCTGATCCCTATTAATAATGGGTGTTCTAGAGTCTGGAAAAGATCAAGCTTTTGAAGTATTTCGTAATTCTGTGATAGGGTTTTGGCAAAACCGAAACCGGGATCGATAATAAGGTCGATCATGCCCAAGGCCTTTGCGGCGGCAATTCGTTCCGAAAAATAGGCAATGATATCGACCAAAAGATTGTCGTATGCCGTTTGTTGTTGCATGGTCTGCGGATTGCCCCTCATGTGCATCATGATGTAGGGGGCGTGGTACTCCGCTACCGTTTGTAGCATATTGGGGTCGAGCTTGCCTGCCGAAATGTCGTTTATGATGGCCGCACCGGCATTGAGACATGCTGATGCCACCTTGCTCCTGAACGTGTCTATCGACAAGATAATATCAGGAAAGTGGTCTAGCAAGAGTCGGGTCAGCGGAAGCATGCGTTTGAGTTCCTCCTCTTCGGTTACGTAATCTGCCCCGGGGCGCGAACTGTAACCGCCGACATCGATGAAGGTGGCGCCATCGTTCAGCATCTTTTCGGTCTGCTTTAGAATGGCGTTCTTATCGCGATATTTTCCGCCGTCATAAAATGAATCGGGCGTATGGTTTAGAATGCCCATTACTTTTGGGGTAGAGAGGTCGATTAAGCGGCCTTTGCAATTTAGGGTCATATATGATAAAGTTGAAGCGGTATCCCTTGATTAACCAAGTTTAAAACACGAACTTTGAACAATTCAAAATTTTGAGTGAAATTTACGCAAATTAGAAAGGATAGCCATGCAAAAGACTTCCGAACAATATGACGGGGTAATTCAAATCTGTAGAGACCTCTTTGAAAAGAAAATGAAAGATTACGGTAGTGCTTGGCGTATCTTAAGATTACCTTCCTTGACCGACCAGATTTTTATTAAGGCACAGCGCATCCGAAGCCTTCAAGAAAATGAAGTGCGCAAAGTTGATGAAGGCGAACGCTCAGAGTTCATCGGTATTATCAACTATTCGATTATGGCCCTGATTCAATTGGAAAAGGGAGTGGTAGACCAGCCCGATCTCACTACCGAAGAGGCGGTGGCCCTTTTTGATAAGCATGCCAGTGTCACCAAGACCTTGATGGAAAACAAAAACCACGATTATGGAGAGGCTTGGCGTGATATGAGGGTGAGTTCATTGACCGATCTTATTTTACAAAAATTATTGCGCGTAAAGCAGATAGAGGACAATAAGGGGGAAACCTTGGTGAGCGAAGGCATTGATGCCAATTACCAAGATATGGTCAATTATGCTGTTTTTGCCATGATTCATCTCGACGAAAATACAAAAGGATAGTATGAAATATATAGTGGGCCTTAGCCGAATACTTGTTGGTGTCTTATTTATCATCAGTGGTTTTATCAAGTTGAACGATCCCGTAGGTTTCTCTTTTAAGCTAGAGGAATACTTTAGTCAGGGGGTTTTGGATCTTCCGTTCTTTGAGCCGCATGCTTTGGCCATTTCTATTTTTGTAGTAATCTTTGAAGTACTGTTGGGGGTTATGCTCTTGGTCGGCTTTAGGGTAAAATTTACGGTGTGGAGTTTACTGCTTATGATTATCGGCTTTACCTTTCTTACCTTTTATTCGGCTTATTTCAACAAGGTTACCGATTGCGGTTGTTTCGGCGACGCCATTAAACTGACACCATGGGAGTCGTTTTCCAAAGATATTGTTCTTTTGGTGCTTATCGTGGTTCTTTTTGTAGGTAGAAAATATATAAAACCGATTTTTGGCGCCAATACCTTGCGCGTGGTTACCTTGACGTCGGTAGTCATCTGTGGCTTGTACTGTAATTATGTACTCAACCACTTGCCTGTCGTTGATTTTAGGCCCTATAAGATCGGGGCCAACATTGTTGAGGGGATGACGGTGCCCGAAGATGCCCCAAAGGCTATTTATGACTATGCCTGGCGTTTTAAGGTCAATGGCGAAGACAAGGTAATCGTTACGCAAGGCGAATATCCGCAGGTCGATGGTGATTTTGTTGATGTGGAGACTACAGAGGTACAGGCCGGTTACGAGCCGCCGATCCACGATTTTACCATAGAACAAGCAGGCGTTAATTACGCCGATTCCTTATTGCAAGAACCTAAATTGGTCATGGTTATAGCCTACGATCTAAAAAAGACCAATGAGGATATGTATTCGGAAGTAAAGAAAGTGACCGATAAGGCGATCAAGAAGGGCTACCACGTTATTGGTATGTCGGCCTCTAACGATCAGCAGACGGGTAAATTGATTAAAGACCATAAGTTGAATTTCGAATTTTATTTTACCGACGAGACCGCCCTAAAGACGATCGTACGCTCCAATCCGGCGGTGTTGGTCGTTAATAAGGGGACCATTGAACAAAAAGTACATTATAATGATTTGGATGAACTGGTTTTTGAATAATTTGCGAAGCCTATAAATTCAAATTGAACGCATATAACATAAACACATAGAAATGAGAAGCAAAATAGTTGCAGGAAACTGGAAAATGAATAAAAACTTGGCAGAGACAGAGGCGTTGTTGACCGAACTGGCCGCCAAATTGCCCGATACGCAAGCCGAGGTTATGGTTGCCCCTACCTTTGTTAACTTGGCAGCTGCCGTACGTACTTTAGATTCGTCCGTTATAGAGGTGATCGCGCAGAATATGCATTTTGCCGAAAGTGGTGCCTATACGGGAGAGATTTCTGCTGACATGTTGTTGAATATCGGCATTGATACCGTTATTATAGGACATTCTGAAAGAAGGGCCTATTTTGGTGAAACAGATGAAATATTGGCCAAAAAAGTAAAGGCAGCTTTGGCAAAGAATATGCGAGTGATGTTTTGTTTTGGTGAAGAGCTTGATGATAGAAAGTCCGATAACCACTTCAAGGTGGTCGAAAGTCAATTGAAAAATGCACTTTTCTCTTTGGAGGCTTCCGATTGGGGGAAAATTGTATTGGCTTACGAACCGGTTTGGGCCATCGGTACCGGAGAAACCGCTTCTCCTGAACAAGCGCAGGAAATGCATGCCTTTATTCGCAAGACCATTACCGAAGCCTATGATGCTTCAATTGCCAACAATGTTTCTATTTTATACGGAGGTAGTGTAAAACCTGCCAATGCGGTAGAGATTTTCGGAAAACCGGATGTTGATGGTGGACTTATCGGAGGCGCTTCTTTGGTAGCTGATGATTTTGTAGCTATAATCAAGGCTATTTAGGTCTTTAAGAAACCAATGATTTTATAAACCCTTTCCCTAAAAACGGAAAGGGTTGTTCATTTCATACTGAATATTGATCCTTTGTAAAAAGAGGGTATACGGTGGTTTTTTGTAAATGAACGCCAGTAAATACGACCAACAACGAATAAAAAGACAACAAGATGTCGAACACTATATATATTGAATATAATTTTTCGGTAAGCCCTTTGCAGCCCGGCTCCGATATTTTGATTGCCGAACTGGGCGAAGCAGGCTTTGAAAGTTTTGTTGAGAACGAAGAAGGGGTGTTGGCCTATATCCAAAAGGAAGATTGGAACGAGAATATTTTGGAAACGGTTGAAATCTTGGACAAT
This sequence comes from Zobellia galactanivorans, assembly GCF_000973105.1. Lineage (NCBI taxonomy): Bacteria > Pseudomonadati > Bacteroidota > Flavobacteriia > Flavobacteriales > Flavobacteriaceae > Zobellia > Zobellia galactanivorans. The sequence goes on from NC_015844.1 coordinate 3,252,675, forward strand.
TCGATTTTTGAAGTCGGTTTTTCTATAAAGGAAATAGAACAGGAGAACTGGAACGCGACTTGGGAGAAGAATTTTGAAGCGATTCAAGTGGCCGACCAATGTGTGGTGAGAGCGCCTTTTCACGAGAAGCCCGATGTAGCGTTCGATATTGTGATAGAGCCCAAAATGAGCTTTGGCACAGGGCATCATGAGACCACTTATATGATGCTTCAATTTGTCTTGGAAAATGATTTCGAGGGTAAGGACGTTCTTGATATGGGTAGTGGAACCGGCGTATTGGCTATCTTGGCGGCTCTAAAAAAGGCGGCCCATATCGATGCTATCGATATCGATAATTGGTGCTATTTGAACGCCAAGGAAAATGTGGAACGGAACAACTGTAGCCATATCTCGGTTTTCGAAGGGGATTCGTCCTTGTTGGGAGAGCGGAAATACAATGTTATCTTGGCCAATATCAATAGAAATATACTGCTGGCCGATATACCGGTGTATGCACAAAACTTAAGGGAAAATGGAGCCCTTTTCTTAAGTGGTTTCTATGAAGAGGATATTCCCTTGATTTCGGAAACCTGTCTAAAAGCAGGGTTAAAGTTTGAAAAAAATCTGCAAAAAAATAATTGGGTTGCCGTAAAATATGTATTTTAGAAGAGGTATACTATTTTAAATTGATCACTATGAGTTTCAAAGAAAAAGTATCGGAAGAACTACTACTAGAGGAAGAGGTAGTAAAACAAAACGAAATTGTTCTTTTCAATGATGAGGTCAATACTTTTGACCATGTCATTGAGACCTTGGTAGATGTATGCGATCATACGCCCGTTCAGGCAGAGCAATGCTCGCTTATCGTACACTACAAGGGCAAATGTACCGTTAAAACAGGCGAGTATAAAGACCTAGAGCCCCGTTGCAGCAAATTGTTGGAAGCGGGCCTTAGTGCAGAAATCGTATAGTTAAAGTAAAGGTATAAGGGTCAGTGCGGTAGCTTGTTCTTGAGCAATCCATACACAAAAGTGCCCAATACGGCCGCTGCTATGACTATAAGCATGCTGTAGACTCCGGTTCCTAAAAGAATGTACATTGGTCCGGGACAAGCTCCTGCCAGCGCCCATCCTAACCCAAAAATACTACCTCCCAAAATATAACGGATAAAACTCTTGTCTTTGGGCATGAGTTTTATTTCGTTTCCCTCTATACTTTTTACCTTGAATTTTTTGAGGGCCCAAATGGAAATTATGCCCAGTACTACGGCAGACCCTATGATTCCGTACATGTGAAACGATTGAAATTTGAACATTTCATATATGCGATACCATGATACGGCTTCGGACTTGACAAGTACGATACCAAAGAATATGCCTACGAATAAGAATTTTATAAATTTCATTATGCAAAGATTAAGGGTAGTATTAGGTGTGTCATTAAAAGTCCGCCTATAAAGAATCCGATAACGGCTATCAATGAAGGTAGTTGTAGGTTGCTCAGGCCTGTAATGGCGTGGCCGGAAGTACAGCCACCGGCATAGCGTGTGCCGAAACCGACTAGAAAACCTGCAATGATCAATATGGCCAGGCCTTTGATCGATAGGGCATTGTCCCAATCATAGATTTCTCCCGGCAGCAATGTGCTTCCTGCATCGTTAAAGCCCAATTTCTGTAGGTCTTTGATGGTTTCCGGATTGAGGTCGATGGCCGAGCCGAAGGAAAGGAAGTTTACGGCTATGAATCCCCCGATAATCGCACCTAGTACAACGGTCAGGTTCCATCTTTGGGCCTTCCAATCGAATCTAAAGAAGTCCGAATACTTTCCGGCACCCCCTATGCTGCATAGGGTCCTTAGATTTGATGACATGCCAAAAGTCTTCCCGAAATAAATCAGAAAGATCATTACGAAAGTAATCAAAGGCCCTGAAACGTACCAAGGCCATGGTTGAAGTATGCTGTCCATGTAGAAAAAATTTATGCAAAGGTAGGGCGAAAGAGATTAGGGAAATGTAATCGGAGTTACAAAACATGTTGGAAATAAAAATGAAGGGCGTTTTGTTGGATCAAGCTCAAAAGTTGTGTGTGAATTGAAATAGGAGTTCGATATTTGCAGTAAAACGAACAGCATTGGAATTATCTATCGACCTATTAAAGCTTATACTGCCGGAACTTTTACTAACCCACTTTAAACTAGTTTCCCATGAAACTGAAGATGGTATGCTTCATTTATATTTTGAAGAAAAAGAGGATACCCCTAAAGAGGAAAAACACCGCATTTTAATAGGCCATGGATTTCATAAGGAGATCGTCGTCCAGGACTTTCCATTGCGGGGAAAGTCGGTCTTTCTCCACATTAAGCGCCGCCGTTGGCTGGACAAGGCCACGGGGCAAGCCGTGCAAAGAGATTGGGAGTTGGTGGCCCAGGGAACTCGTATGACCGTAGAGTTCGCTGCTTTTTTAAAAGTACTTGGTCAGTACTAAAGCAAATGACTGTCATACCATCGGCCAATTCTATGGGGTAAACGGCAAAAAACTACAGCGACAGTTTAGGGATTATCTAAGCGATTTCAGGCAGTGGAAGGAGAAATCCCATGCCAAGCAATGGCTTATATTCCCCGAAAACATAGGGCCTAATCTGTCCATTGACGAAACAGCACTCTCCAAAGGAGAACTCTACACCATAATCACCAATAAAAAAGCCAAGGGCAAGAAAGGGTCCATAGTGGCCATATTCTCCGGTACCAAGGTGGGGCCGATTATAGAGCAGCTGTTAAAGATATCGGCCAAGAAAAGGGCCATGGTCAAAGAAATCACTCTGGATATGGCCAACTCCATGAAGACCATCGCCAAGACCTGCTTCCCAAAGGCGATACAGGTAACGGACAGGTTCCATGTGCAAAAACTGGCACTGGAGGCCCTTCAGGACATCCGAATCAAACACCGATGGGAGGCCATAGACCAAGAGAACCAACAGATTAAAGAGGCCAGGGCAAAGAACGGGACATTCGTCCCAAAAGAGTTTAGCAATGGGGATACCAGAAAACAACTCTTAGCCAGAAGTAGGTACCTACTTTACAAATCACCAAACAATTGGACGCAGAACCAAGCCGAAAGAAGTAAAATATTGTTCGCCCAATATCCCGATATAAAGGTCGCCTTCGATCTTGTGCAGGGGCTCAGGAACATATTCAATACAGCAGCTTCTATACAATCTGCATATACAAAGCTGGCACATTGGTACAAAGATGTACAGAACACAGGCTTTAGGGCCTTCAATACCATTGCCAATACGATATCACTCAATTATAGGTCGATCCTAAACTATTTTATAAATAGAAGTACGAATGCTTCTGCGGAATCCTTCAACGCAAAAATTAAAGCGTTCAGGGCACAGTTCAGAGGGGTGAAAAATGTAGAATTCTTCCTTTACAGATTGACGACAATTTTTGCATAAACACAACAATTGGTCATGATCCGTTTTGTTTTTAGGAAAAGGATAAAAAGGAAATCGGAAATAAAAAACCCCTTGAAACATCCATTTCAAGGGGTTTTGATGTGATCCTGACAAGATTCGAACTTGTAACCTTCTGATTCGTAGTCAGATGCGCTATCCAGTTGCGCCACAGGACCAATTAAGGTGCTTTTGTTAGGATGTTTCGAACGGAAACAAAAAAGAAACTCGTTTAAACCAGTTTTTTACCTAACGGGGTGCAAATATATTTCTTTTTACATTTACGGCAAAATATAAGTTACTTATTAAATGGATTTAAAAACCTTTATTAGGGATATTGAGGATTTTCCGCGGCAGGGTGTAGTCTTTAAAGATATAACACCACTGTTGGCAAATGCCAAGGCCATACGGTATACGCTTGATCGTCTGGTGGAAATGGTGGGAGTGCATGGTGTAGATAAGGTGGTAGGTATGGAAAGCCGGGGCTTTTTCTTCGGACCTCTTTTGGCCCAACGACTAAACGCGGGTTTTGTTCCTGTTCGTAAACCGAATAAACTGCCATCGGAAAAAATTAGCCAAACCTATGATTTGGAATATGGTACCGATACCTTGGATATGCACAGCGATGCGATCTTGGCGGGGGAAAAGGTCTTGGTGCACGACGATGTTCTCGCTACAGGCGGTACGGCAAAGGCTACCTGTAACTTGGTCGAACGTTTGGGAGGTGAAATCGTTCAATGTAATTTTTTGATCGAACTCGATTTTTTAAAGGGAAGGGATAAATTAGGGGAAACCCCTGTAAAAGCCCTTTTGAATTATTGACCCAAGGCACGGATGGTCACAAAATAACGCCACCCGATTACAGCCATCTGAAATTTTGAAGCTTTTGAAAGGTCAAGTTGCTTTTTAGAAAAGGAAGGCAGAAGTAATCGGTTTACTCGGGCAAGTAACTTGAAAAACGATTGTTTCATGGTTGGGTTCTTTGGAAATACTAACTTATTGATTTAAAAGTAAAAGACCGCTATTTAGCGGTCTTTTTTGTTGTATAGGCCTATATGATTCAACTTACGATACTATCGTGATCAGCGATACTAAGAGTAATAACAGAAGTTTTGCAAGTGTAATCATAATTAGGGGGTTTTAGGTTAATAGATAGTTGATAATAATCGATTATCCAATCAAGATAATTAAAAGAAATATTCGTTTCCAAGCGAAATGATGAGAATTATTCAATTTAAATACGATTTTATAAGTGAAAAGACGGATTAAGTTTATAATTTAAAAATATTGTCTTCATTTGTGTTATTTATTGAAGTTAAAAAAGGTTTATATTATATCAATAAGTAACATTTTAAGAGGCTTTTTCAAGACGATTTTCTTTTTTAAGCATAATTTTGCGCGAAAATGATGTTTTTTGGCGCAATTCATTTTCAAGGGGTACTTTTTTCTCGTGGCTAAGGCCTTATAAAGACACCATTTAATTAAAATCTTGGCATATCTTTGCTTTAATTCCCTGAAACCGATACATGCAGAATTTTATTTTTATTGTTCTTGGCCTGATACTTTTGATAGCAGGTGGTAACTGGCTTTTAAAATCGGCTGTAGCCCTTTCCTTAAGATTGAGTATTCCGAAAATTGTTATCGGTATGACGGTAGTATCCTTTGCTACCTCGGCGCCTGAACTGATTGTAAGTGTAAAGGCCGCTCTTGATGGGTTTCCCGATTTGGCTTTGGGGAATGTGGTGGGATCCAATATAGCGAACCTGGGCTTGGTACTGGCCGTTACCGTTCTTATGGGCTCGATAGATGTTCGAAGAACCTTTTATACTACCGATTGGCCGGTTATGATGGCCGCTTCATTGCTTTTCTTTGCTTTTATTTTCTTTGACGGGGAACTGCAACAGTATGAAGGGGGGATTATGGTCGTAGCCTTATTCCTGTTTTTGGTGTATTTACTCCGTTTTCAAAAGCAGGCGGTGGAAGATGAGGCCCCTGAAGATGATTTGCCTTTGCCTTTGTATAAGTTGGTGCTCTTTTTGGGGCTAGGGGGTACGGCCCTCTGGGGTGGTTCTGAGCTCCTTATTAACGGTGCGGTGGGTACGGCCAAGATATTTGGTGTAAGCGAGCGGATCATTGCCGTTACCGTGGTTTCTATAGGGACCAGTATTCCTGAATTGGCTGCTTCCGTAATAGCGGTAATTAAGAAGGAAAAAGCCATTTCCTTGGGGAATCTTATCGGGTCGAATATTTTCAACTTATTGGCGGTTTTAGGGATTACCTCTATAATAACCCCGATTAAAGTGGTCGATGAGCGTTTGTTGAGCAACGATATTTTTTGGATGTTGGGCATTTCCTTTCTGATTCTTCCTTTGGTATTCTTTCCTAAGGGGCTACGCTTGGGTTGGCGCGATGGCTTGATTCTTCTGACCTGTTACGTGGTCTTTGTGTATCTGACCGTTGCCTAGGGTGCATCGGTACGGAGTTTTTATGGTCTTCTATTTTTTTATTCCTTCATTTAGACGGGGCCGACTTTCTAGGTTTGGAAGGAAACGGGCTTTGGTGCTTCCTGTGTTGTTTAAGCCGATTTGATGGCTTTGGTCCGCGAATATGGATGCAAGGTGTTATCCTGTGTAAGTTAAAGGAAGAAGGATGACTAGCTGGGCTTGTAGGGGTTTTTCGTGTAGTGTGTCCTTGGTAGGAAGCTAAAACGTAATCTAGATGTAAAGAAAAACGCTCGAACCTATGGGTTCGAGCGTTTTACATTATATTAACAACAAAAAAATCAGATCGAATTAAATATCGGCAGATTTAACCGTTTTAACGATTCTTCCGGCGATTTTGTATGGGTCACCGTTAGAAGCTGGTCTTCTGTCTTCCAACCATCCTTTCCATCCACTCTCAACAGTAGCGATAGGAATACGGATAGAAGCACCACGGTCAGAAATTCCGTAGCTGAAATCGTGGATCGATGCGGTTTCGTGAAGACCGGTCAAACGTTGGTCGTTGAACTCACCGTAAACGGCAATGTGTTCTTTTACTACAGGTCTGAAAGCCTCGCATATTTTTTCGTAAACCTCTTTTGAACCTGCAGTCCTTAAAGTAGTGTTAGAGAAGTTGGCGTGCATACCCGAACCATTCCAGTCCATGTCTTTTCCTAATGGTTTTGGGTGGTATTCGATATAGTAACCATATTGTTCCGATAGTCTATCTAAAAGGTATCTGGCAACCCAAAGTTCGTCACCGGCCAATTTGGCTCCTTTGGCGAACAATTGAAATTCCCACTGGCCACAGGCAACCTCTTGGTTGATTCCTTCAAAGTTAAGTCCGGCAGCGATACATAAATCGGCGTGCTCTTCGACCAATAGACGGCCATGTGTATTTTTACCTCCAACCGAACAGTAGTAAAGGCCTTGTGGGGCAGGGTAGCCTCCAACAGGGAAACCTAAAGGTAGTTGGGTATGGGTGTCCATTATAAAGTATTCTTGCTCAAAACCGAACCAGAAATCATTATCATCGTCATCGATAGTAGCTCTTCCGTTAGATTCATGAGGTGTTCCATCGGCATTAAGTACTTCGGTCATTACCAAAAAACCATCTTTTCTTGCGGGGTCAGGGAAGATGGCAACAGGCTTTAACAAACAATCCGAATCGCCGCCGACTGCCTGTCTTGTTGAACTTCCGTCAAAAGACCACATAGGGCAATCTTCCAATTTACCACTAAAGTCGTTTACGACCTTAGTCTTGCTACGCATGTTTTGCGTTGGGAAATATCCATCCAACCAGATGTATTCTAATTTAGTTTTGCTCATAATTACGGTAGTTAATTTTACGTTTAAAGACGAACAAAAATATGTTTTTTACTCAATTATACTAATTTTTAGGGGGGTAAATATCAAAAAATTGAGTATAATTTAGGATAGCCCTATTTTTTGAGGGGTATTTTGTGGTAAGTTGATTATTTTATCTTTTTATTATTAATTCGTTAATTGCTATTTTAGCCGAAATTTTTAAGTATATACTATGTCGAGACAGCGATTTGATGCAATGACCGAAAGCCGGAAAAGAGAGCGTGTAGGTGTTGAAGAAAAAGGGCGACGTTCCGAGCTTTTTGGAAACAATGTTTTTAATAAGGAGCGCATGCTACAGTACCTTACCAAAGATGCTTTGGAAAGCGTGCAGGGGGCAATTTTCTCGGGATCTAAAATAGATAGAAAGATAGCTGACCAGGTGGCCGAGGCCATGAAGACCTGGGCTATAGAAATGGGGGCTACGCATTATACCCATTGGTTTCAACCGCTTACGGGGGCGACTGCCGAAAAGCACGATGCCTTTTTTGATCTAATGTCGGATGGAAGGGCCTTGGAGAAATTTGGGGGTGGCCAATTGGTGCAACAGGAGCCTGATGCCTCAAGCTTTCCAAGTGGTGGAATTCGCAACACTTTTGAAGCTCGTGGCTATACCGCATGGGACCCTACCAGTCCGGCTTTTGTTTACGATACGACACTTTGTATACCCACGATATTTGTTTCGTATACCGGTGAAGCCTTAGATAATAAGGCGCCACTTTTGCGCGCCCTTAATGCCATAGATGAGGCGGCAACTGCCGTAGCAAAATATTTTGATAAAACCGTGGTCAAGGTAAACGCTACCTTGGGCTGGGAGCAAGAATATTTCTTGGTCGATAAGGCATTGGCCCATTCACGTAGCGATATAAGTCTGACGGGGAGAACCTTGGTAGGGCATTCGGCCGCAAAGGGACAACAACTTGATGACCATTATTTTGGGGTAATACCCTTGAGGGCCATTAATTTTATGAAGGAACTCGAGCTGGAATGTATGCGCCTGGGTATTCCTGTTAAAACAAGGCATAACGAAGTGGCGCCGAACCAATTTGAATTGGCCCCTGTTTTTGAAGAGGCTAATTTGGCGGTAGATCATAACTTGCTCTTGATGGATGTCATGGACCGCATTGCGGATAGGCACAACCTTAAAGTGCTCTTTCATGAAAAACCCTTTGCCGGCATCAATGGTTCGGGTAAGCATAATAACTGGTCGTTGGCGACCGATACGGGCGTGAATTTGTTGAGTCCGGGGTCTACGCCCATGAAGAACCTTCAGTTTTTGACCTTCTTTATCAATACCATTAAGGCGGTAGATACCTATGAGGAGCTGTTGCGTTCGTCTATAGCTTCGGCCAGCAATGACCATAGGTTGGGCGCCAATGAAGCGCCTCCGGCAATCTTGTCGATATTCGTTGGTAAGCAGTTGGGTAATGTGTTGGATGAATTGGAGGGTGTTTCCAAAGGAAAGTTGTCCCCTGAGGAAAAAACTGAGCTCAAATTGAACGTAGTGGGTAAAATACCCGAAATTCTACTTGATAATACGGATCGCAACCGGACTTCCCCCTTTGCCTTTACCGGAAACAAATTTGAAATGCGGGGCGTAGGTTCAAAAACGAACTGTGCCAAACCGATGACCATTTTGAACACTATAGTGGCCAAGCAGCTGCGGGAGTTTAAAAAAGAGGTAGATGCACTTGTCGATAAAAAGAGCCTTAAAAAGGATGAGGCCGTATTCAATGTTTTGCGGGAGTATATCAAGACTTCAAAACGTATTCGTTTTGATGGTGATGGTTATAGCGAAGATTGGCAAAAAGAAGCGGAACGCAGAAAACTCAGCAACAATAAAACCACTCCGGCCGCCCTTCAGGTGCTGACCTCAAAGCAAAGCTTGGAACTCTTTGCCTCTATGGGGGTGATGAGCGAAAAAGAGGTCACCGCAAGGCAAGAGGTAGAGCTTGAAGCCTATATCTTGCATATACAGATAGAGGGTAGGGTGTTGAACGAATTGGTCTATAGCCATATTATCCCATCGGTAATAGAATATCAGAACATCTTGATCAAGAATGTATTGGGGCTCAAGGAGATCTATGGGGCTGCCCATCGAAAACTGACCGATGGTCAATCGGGTATTATAGAGCAGATCGCCGAGCATATTACCGAACTTAAAAAACAGGTAGATGCGATGACGGATGCCCGTAGAAAAGCCAATAAATTGACCGATACCCAAAAAAAGGCCTTTGCGTACAGTGACGATGTCAAGCCGTATTTTGAAAAAATAAGAATGCATTGTGATAAGCTGGAAATGCTTGTGGATAACCGTTATTGGCCCTTGGTCAAGTATCGGGAGTTGTTGTCTATCAAGTAGTGATGGTTTGTATGTTGGCTTGCCCGTAAATTAGGTAAAAGACCTTATTACTGGTCAAAGTGATGTAAGGCAGTGGTGAAAAGGTATACTAAGTAAAGAATATCTAAAATATTCTATAGATGCATAGTACCTTAAAAAAATATCTTTTCACCCTGCTTTTTTTGTTTTCTGTTTCTCTTTTCTCCCAAGGAGCGTGGACAAAGGCAAAAAACAAAGCCTACGTTCAGTTATCGTATTATAACATAGCTGCTTATTCGGGTGTTTACGGAAACCCCGATTATAGGACCGAGCGAAAAATCACCGATAACACCCTTCAACTTTTTGGGGAATACGGTATTTCCGATAAGACGACGGTGCTCTTGAGTCTGCCGATTAAAATGATCAAAGCTGGCGATGTGGTGTCATCTACAGCTGGTGTGCCCATTACTTCTGATGGTTCTGAAACGGCCTTGGGTAATTTGGTCCTTGGTGTAAAACATCAACTTTATAATAAGAAGTGGGTGATTTCCGGACAGCTTAATTTTGAGGCCAATACCGGAAGCTATTTTGAGGCATCCGGACTTAGAAGTGGTTATGATACATTTACATTATCTCCAAAACTGAATATTGGTAGAGGTTATGATAATTTCTTTGTTCAGGCATCTACAGGTGTTGATATTCGTTTTAATGACTATAGTTCAAATTTTAGAGCTAGCGCTGAAGCTGGTGTAAAACCCATAAAACGACTTTGGATCATTGGTTTTCTTGACTTTTCAACTTCTTTTGAAAACGGAGAGGTTATACTTCCGGCAGCTAATTTGGCCACAGGGTTGTATCTTAATGATCAAGCATATGTTGCTTATGGCATAAAGGGTATAGTTGAAATTACCGAAAAGTTTGGAGTGCTAGCTAACTACACTTCGGCAATTTCAGGAACTAATGTGCCTAAAAGAGCGGTTTTGGGCGGAGGGATTTATCACAAATTTTAATCTACTTGAGAACTTTTAGAAAGTTTTTTTTGTCAAGCGATGATTATTCGGTGAATACCTTATTTTTGCCAAAAAGCCGTAATAATGAGTTCATCTACCAGTGAAAGATACAGTCAAAGAGGTGTTTCTGCCTCAAAAGAAGATGTGCACAATGCTATAAAGAATATTGATAAGGGACTCTTTCCAAAAGCGTTCTGTAAGATTGTGCCAGATTATTTAACGAATGATGAGGATTATTGCTTGGTAATGCATGCAGATGGTGCCGGAACAAAATCTTCGTTGGCCTATATGTACTGGAAGGAAACGGGAGATCTATCCGTTTGGAAAGGTATTGCCCAAGATGCACTTATTATGAACATAGATGATCTTATCTGTGTGGGTGCTACTGATAATATTATGCTTTCTTCCACTATTGGGAGAAATAAAAACTTGATTCCCGGTGAAGTAATATCGGAAATCATCAATGGTACCGAAGAGCTTATTGGCGATTTGGCCCAGCATGGTCTTACTATTCGGTCTACCGGAGGTGAAACTGCCGATGTGGGTGATTTGGTGCGTACCATTATTGTAGATTCAACGGTTACTGCGCGTTTAAAGAAGAAAGATGTTATAGATAATGCCAATATAAAGGCCGGTGACGTTATCGTAGGTTTGGCTTCTTTCGGCCAGGCTTCCTATGAGAAGGAATATAATGGCGGTATGGGCAGTAATGGCCTTACTTCGGCTAGGCACGACGTTTTTTCCAAATATCTCGCCGAGAAATATCCTGAGAGTTTTGACGCTTCCGTACCTGATGATTTGGTATATTCCGGCAATGTCAAGTTAACCGATAAGGTAGATGAAAATGTGCCCTTGGATGCGGGTAAACTGGTGTTATCGCCAACCCGGACCTACGCGCCCATCGTAAAGAAAATATTAAGTAAATACACTTCCCAAGATATTCATGGTATGGTGCATTGTAGTGGTGGTGCGCAAACCAAGATTTTACATTTTATCGATGAACTACATGTTATAAAAGATAATCTTTTTCCGGTTCCACCGCTGTTTAAATTGATTCAAGAACAATCCGGTACCGACTGGAAAGAGATGTATCAGGTCTTCAACTGTGGACATCGTCTTGAAATCTATACCGATGAATCGGTGGCCGATGATCTTATCGCTATTTCCAAGGGTTTTGGGGTAGATGCACAAATCGTTGGAAGGGTCGAGGCGCATTCCGCTAAAAAACTGACCATCGAGAGTCCTTATGGCAAGTTTGTATATTAGGGTATACGAATCGTTTCAATCTGCCGTTTTCTATAGTAAACAATTGTATTATGGAAAGAAAGCAGTTTTTGAAAAGTCTAGGGGCTAGTGCGGCCTTTGCTATCGCTTTTCCATGTCTTCATGCTTGTTCTACGGATAGCGAAGATGAAGACGGCGGTAATGTCCCGGTACCTACCGGAGTAGATTTCACCATTGACTTAAGTGCCCCGGAAAATGCGAAACTTGCCGAAAAAGGCGGATTCGTATTGAGAAATTTGGTGGTCGTTGTGCAGAATTTAGAAGGTGAATATGTGGCGGCGAGCCAGGTTTGTAGCCATCAAGGCTATGAGGAGGTGCTTTTTGCCGATGTAGACGGAGGAATATTTTATTGTGACGTACACGGGTCGCGTTTTGAACAAGACGGAACACCGATATACGAAAAAGTGGAAGGGGTGACCTCGAAGCCATTGAAAATTTTTAAGACCGAGCTGAACGATAATATGCTACGCGTATTTGAATAAGTGGCACTGATTTTGTTTTAGACCTAATATGAAAAAGATAATAGTTTTGTTTTTTGTTGCTCTGGCTAGTTCCCTTTCTGCCCAAGATTGGCAGGAAGATTATACGCAGGCCTTGGCTTTGTCAAAAGAGGACAACAAGAAAATGGTATTGGTTTTTGCGGGCTCCGATTGGTGTGCACCTTGCATAAAACTGGATAAGACTATCTGGCAATCGGACGAGTTTAAAAAATTCGCCCAAACCGACCTGATACTTTATAAGGCCGATTTTCCAAGGAAAAAAGCAAATCAACTTAGCGCTGAACTCAGTGCGAAAAATAAAGAGTTGGCCGAAAAGTTCAATCCACGGGGGCACTTTCCCTTAGTGGTTCTTCTATCGGAAAAAGAAGAGGTCTTAGGGCAGACCGGCTATCTAAAACTCTCTCCAAAAGAATATGTTGCGCATTTAAAATCCATGTTATAAGTGAGGGCGGTATTATATGTACTTTCTTTTTTTTTCTTCTCTATTGGTTTTTCCCAAGATAAGAAATTGGTAACCGTGCACAGGGCGATGGAGCTTATGGGCTCTCGGTTTGATATTACGGTGGTATCCGCCAACGAAGACTTGGGGTATATCAATATAGACGAGGCTACCGCCGAAATCCAGCGTATTGAAAATATGATTTCTTCTTGGAAACCTGATTCGGAAACCTCTTTGATAAATGCCAATGCGGGAATTAAACCGGTCAAGGTAAGTGCCGAAATGTTTATGCTGATAGAACGGGCCAAGAAACTTTCGGAAATTACCGATGGGGCCTTCGATATTTCCTTTGCCTCTATGGATGAAATATGGAGTTTTGACGGCTCTATGGTTCGAATGCCCAGTAAGAAGGAAATTGAAAATTCGGTAAAAAGAGTCGGCTATGAAAAAATTATCCTAGATCCGGCCGAAAAAACGGTCTTTCTGGCCGAAAAAGGCATGAAAATTTCTTTTGGGGCCATAGGGAAAGGCTATGCGGCCGATAAGGCCAAAGAGCTTTTGGTTTCAAAGCAGGTGTTAGGGGGTATTATAAATGCGGCTGGCGACCTTACTACTTGGGGAACGAAGGCTACGGGGGAAAAATGGCTTATTGGTATAGCCAATCCGCTGAGCGAAGAGAAAATCTTCTCCTGGTTGCCTATCGTTGAGTCGTCTGTGGCCACTTCTGGGAACTATGAAAAATATGTTGTTTTTAACGGGGTGAAGTATTCGCATATCATCGATCCTAGAACCGGATATCCTTCAACGGGAATCAATAGTGTATCCATATTTGCCAAAAGCGCCGAAATTTGTGATGCCTTGGCTACCGCTGTCTATATACTGGGCAAAAAAGAGGGGCTTGCCCTTATCAACCAATTGGGGGATACCGAGGCTATTTTGGTAGACGACGCCAATAAAGTGCATAAAAGCAGCGGTATATTGTTGAACAACTAGGCCTAAGGGCTTATTCCTCTTTTTACCGAAAACCTTAGGGATATCAATAAATGTGCAAATTTGTCGTAAATTCGCGGCACAAGTGATGTAAGATAATGATAGATAAACTCAATATAGTTAAGCAGCGTTTTGATGAGGTTTCCGACCTTATTATCCAGCCCGATATTATTTCGGACCAGAAACGTTATGTGGAATTGACCAAAGAATACTCCGATTTAAAAGAGCTTGTGGCGAAACGTGAACAGTACGTTGAGCTTATGGATAATATTCAGGAGGCAGATGAAATTATAGCGGATGGCAGTGACGCCGAAATGGTGGAAATGGCCAAAATGCAGTTGGAGGAAGCTAAAGGAGCCCTTCCGCAATTGGAGGAGGAAATCAAGTTGATGCTTATTCCCAAGGATCCGGAAGATGCCAAAGATGTCGTAGTCGAGATTCGGGCCGGAACAGGTGGTGATGAAGCCAGTATTTTTGCAGGGGACCTGTTTCGCATGTATACCAAATATTGTGAGAGCAAAGGTTGGAAGACCAATGTTATCGATTTGAGCGAAGGTACCAGTGGGGGCTATAAGGAAATCCAATTTGAAGTAACGGGCAAGGATGTCTATGGAACTTTAAAATTTGAGGCGGGGGTACACCGAGTGCAACGTGTGCCGCAGACCGAGACCCAAGGTAGGGTGCATACCAGTGCGGCTACCGTTATGGTGCTTCCGGAAGCCGAGGATTTTGATGTGCAAATCGACCCCAAAGACGTTCGAATAGATTTTTTCTGTTCTTCAGGACCTGGTGGGCAGTCTGTAAACACTACGTATTCAGCGGTGCGTTTAACGCATATTCCCACCGGATTGGTGGCGCAATGTCAAGACCAGAAATCACAGCACAAGAACAAAGACAAGGCCTTTAGGGTGTTGCGATCACGTTTGTACGATATGGAACTTGCCAAAAAACAGGAAGAAGATGCTGCAAAGCGAAATTCCCAGGTAAGTAGTGGTGACCGTTCGGCAAAGATTAGAACCTATAACTATCCACAAGGACGGGTTACCGATCACCGTATCGGGCTTACCTTGTACGATTTACAGAACATTATTGATGGCGATATCCAAAAGATAATCGATGAGTTGAGTTTTGTAGAAAATACCGAAAAACTAAAAGAAGCTTCCGAGATTTTCTAGCCGACCTAAATTTTCAAGAATCTTAATTATAGCCGTAGCGATACTATGACTACAGAACAACTTGTTGCCCAGATTTATAAGAAAAAATCCTTCCTCTGCATTGGTCTAGATACCGATTTGGAAAAGGTGCCGTCGCATCTGCTGGAAGAGGAAGACCCTATATTCGCCTTTAATAAGGCGATAATTGACGCGACACACGATATTTGTGTCTCGTACAAGCCGAACATTGCATTTTATGAGGCTTATGGTATCAAGGGCTGGCAAGCCTTGGAGAAGACTATCCGCTACCTTAATGAAAATTTCCCCGAGCAATTTACAATTGCCGATGCCAAACGGGGGGATATAGGAAACACCTCTACGCGTTACGCTAAGGCTTTTTTAGAGGACTTACAGTTTGATTCGGTGACCATAGCCCCGTATATGGGAAAAGACTCTGTAGAGCCGTTTTTGGCCTTTAAGGACAAGCATACCATATTGTTGGCCCTCACTTCGAATGTGGGTGCCTTTGATTTTCAAACTAAATTGGTGGATGGTAAGGAATTGTACAAGACCGTTCTTGAGACCTCAAAGTCCTATGAGAATTCCGAAAACTTAATGTATGTGGTCGGTGCCACCAAGGCGGAATACCTGAAGGAGATACGACAAATCGTACCTGATAGTTTTTTGCTGGTTCCCGGAGTGGGAGCACAGGGGGGTAGTCTAAAGGATGTCTGTGAAAATGGAATGAACGATAAGGTAGGCCTTCTTATAAATTCTTCGCGAGGTATCATATACGCCTCGGCAGAATCGGATTTTGCTGACGCGGCAAGGCACAAAGCCTTAGAGTTACAACGTCAAATGGCCGAACTGCTATAGTTTCAGTTGAAACTACTTGATCATATTCTCTAAAACTTTTTGAATCTTAAGGGCTTTTTGCTCAAAAAATTCTACCAATTTGGCATCGGTATATTTCATGTCGCTTGCCTTGCTCAAAAAAGTTTGATACTGGTACTCTAAAAGAGAAATCGCGTTTCTATTTGAAGTGATTGGGGTAACTGTTCCTACTTTGCAATACTGATTTTCCATAATCTTATAATCCTTTACAACAAATATACGGACGGAAATCGTCTTTGGATGTCGATAATCGCTGTATATAGCAAAAATTAAGATGAATTGATGATTTATTTACAATTACTCAATGTGCTCGCTGAGAATCTTGTGGTGTACTTGTTAATAACTCTGATTTTCTTGTGGTTTTAACAAATTGTTTTTTGTTAAAATGATGTAGTATTACCGATCTTTTGATTGTTTTGTATCGCATTGATAATCAGATTCTTGTTTTTTGTTCCCTTTTGTTGCGTTTTTCGTTTTTTTAAGGGCGGTGTGGATTATATTTCGGGCCGTGCCTAATATTGGATCAAAAGATTTAATACATTGCAAAGTTTCCTAATTGGAAAAATCGAGAGAACACTTTGTTAAATTACGTTACATATCTGCATCAAGAGTCTGATTCTTGGGTGACCTTCGTACATGGTGCCGGAGGCAGCTCTTCCATTTGGTACAAACAGTTAAGGGAGTTTAAGAAACACTTTAATATTTTACTGTTGGACCTTAGGGGGCATGGTGATTCAAAACCGAGTCTAAAGGACGCCTTCGACGATAAATACACCTTTGATTATATTACAGAGGATATTTTAGAGGTGTTGGACTATCTGAAAATTCAAAAATCACATTTTATCGGTATTTCCCTGGGTACGGTGCTTATAAGAAATTTGGCCGAGAAACATCCCGATCGTGTGGAAAGCATGGTTTTGGGTGGGGCTATTATCCGGTTGGATATGCGATTTAGGATTTTAATGGGCTTTGGAGGGCTTTTTAAGTCCTTGGTACCTTATATATGGCTCTATAAATTATTTACGTTTGCCATCATGCCGGATGGAAACCATAAAGAGTCGCGCTTACTTTTTGTGAGGGAGGCCAAGCGAATGTATCAGAAGGAATTTGTAAGATGGTACAAGATGGGTTCGCAAATCAATAGGCTCTTGCGTTTCTTCAGGGCAGGGGATGTTGATATTCCTACACTTTATGTGATGGGGGGTGAAGATTATCTTTTTCTACCTTCTGTCAAGAAAATGGTCCAAAAACAATCTCAGTCGAGCTTGTTGACCATTGAGCATTGCGGGCACGTAGTGAACGTAGAACAGCCGCAACTCTTCAATCGCTTTGTTATTGACTTTGTTTCCGATGTCAATAGGGGGTATTAGATTCTAAATTGTCAAGAAATCCATTATTTTTTGAAATCGGGGGCGATGTTCTTTTCTGTGGAAAAGGCACAAAAAAACCGGTGCTCCCACCGGTTTTAAACTAACTAACTCAAAAATTACTAACTCAAAATATTCAATATTTTAATCTTAAACCTATGGTGTTCGATCAAAGGTCGCGGATAAGTTGTCTTTGAAGACTTCTTATGAGTTTAACGGGTTAATTTTCAAGTTATTGTAAGGTTTGTGCTAAATATTTTTTTTAATCCTGAAGGCTAAAAACACGCTTTAAAAGATCGGTTGTACGCGAAGCGGCATTGTTTCTTATTTCTTTTTCCTCGACCGCGATCATGGTGTAAACGCCCTTGAGTGCTTCTTGGGTAACATAGTCGGTCAAATCAGGGTTTACCTTCTTTGTAAGGGGTATGCTATTGTATTTTGAGATGAGGTTGCTCCATACCTTATCGGCACCTACTTTGTCGAAAGAATTTTTGATGACGGGGTTGAATTTGGCGTAGAGTTGGGTTTGTGTGGCCGAGGTGAGGTATTGGGTGGCGGCATCGTCACTACCTAATAAAATGTTCTTGGCGTCATTGAAGGTGATACCTTTTACCGCATCGACAAAAATAGGGGTAGCTTCACCTACGGCATCTTCAGCGGCCCTATTGATTACCTTTAAGCCTTCGTCGGCCAAATTTCCAAGTCCGATATCGCGAAGGGTCTTATCTACTTTTTGAAGTTCCTCGGGTAAAAGAATCTTTACGGCTTCGTTTTTTAGGAAGCCGTCTTCTTGTGTGAGCTTGCTCACTTGGCTTTTGATCCCTTTGTCAAGGGCTTGTCGTAGGCCGGCGGCAATTTGGTCATTGCCGAGGGCGGTTTGTCCTTGGGGCAATTGGTCTATAACTTGTTGAAGCTCGCCACAGGCCGTTAGGTTCAATGCGAGAAATAAGAGAAATATTTTTTTCATAGCTGCTTTTTTATCTATTAGGAAAATAAAAGTGTGGCCTACCCAAATGGGTACGCCTTTACTTTCTTTTATGGTTCGAATTATATTACGAAAAAATGACGGTCTTATTGTTGTAGACCATGGTCTTTCTTAGAATATGTAGTTTAACGGCCCTTGAAAGCACGATTTTTTCAAGATCACGGCCCTTGGCGATAAAGTCTTTGATGCTATGGGCGTGGGTTACCGTAGTAACGTCTTGTTCTATGATCGGGCCCGCATCGAGTTCTTCGGTAACGTAATGGCTGGTGGCCCCAATGATCTTGACACCGCGTTTAAAGGCTGCGTGATAGGGTTTGGCTCCCGCAAATGCCGGAAGAAACGAGTGGTGGATATTGATAATACGATTGGGGAAGTTACTAATGATTTTCGGACTTACAATTTGCATATACCTCGCCAAAACAATAAAGTCTACGCCGTGTTTCTTGAGTAGTTCCAATTGTTTCGTCTCCGCTTCGGCTTTGGTGTCCTTGGTTACGGGTATGTGGTAGAACGGAATGTCAAATTGTTCGGCAATAGGCTTAAGGTCGGGGTGGTTGCTGATAATGAAAGGAATCTCCACCTCGAGCTCACTAGAGTTGAACCGGCTTAAAAGGTCGTATAAACAGTGATTGTATTTTGATACGAAAATGGCCATCTTGGGCTTTATGCCGGCTTCATGCAAGCTCCATTGCATGTTGTATCGGTCGGCTAGTTCTTTTTGGAATTCCTTCTTGAACGTTTCTTTGGAAAACGTCGAAAGGTCAAAGTCACTGTCTAGACGCATAAAGAAAACATTTGCTTCTTTGTCGACATGTTGGTCTAAATATATGATGTTGCCATGGTGCTGATGTATGAAATTCGTGACAGCACTTATGATTCCCGCTTGATCGGGACAATGGATAAGAATGGTCGTTTTCAAAATCGATAGTTTAAAAATTCAAAATTAGAACTTTAAACTAACAATTTTAGTATAATTCGGGTTTTAAAACAAAATGGGGTACAGGGACTTAATTCCAGTAATTGGAGCCTCCATCGGGAAATGAACTTCGCCACTTTTTAAACGAACGTCTAAAGCTTTTGATTTCTTTTCGCAGTAGATTAAGGTATTCTTTTTCCTTTACACCATCTTTTTCAAGACCGGTACAATACGAATTAATGTTTCGTATCATGATATTGATAAAGCTGGCGCTCCTCATCCGTTCGATATGGCAACCGCTTATTTCGGCCAAGGCAATCTTCTTAGGTATCAGAATGGCATCGGTCAATAGTGAATCGGCAATGCTATCCCTATGGCTATTAGATTGGTAGAGTTTTAGAAGGTCTTTGTTCAAAGAAACATACGAAGCAATTTCCCTACTCATATGGCAGAGCTCTAGCGCTTTTTTATAGACGGGTATGTCGCGAAGATTCTTGTAAGACATTTTTCTTTTACTAGCAATTTTGTTTCATAAAGTTACGGCCAGTTTCGAACTTTTATCTTTAGAATCGAAAGCGATTTCATATATTAGCTTTAGATTATAAGGTTTTTATAACTTTTAGACACGAAAATGAATATAGATGATTTAAACTGGAAAATACTCAAATGTCTTCAGGCAAATGCGCGTGAAACCTTTGCCGATATCGGAAGGAAAGTCGGCTTAACGGCACCGGCAGTGGCGGAGCGAATCAAGAAGATGGAAGACCTGGGAATTATAGAGGGATATATTACTAAAGTGTCACATGCAAAGACGGGACATCATTTAAAGGCCATTATTACCCTTAGGGCCTTTATGGGGAAATTAAAACCCTTTTTAGAGATGGTGAAGACCTATAAAGAGGTGGTGAACTGCTACAGGATTACGGGTAACGAGAACATTGTAATGGAGGTAGTGCTGAAAGATCAGTTTCATTTGGAACGCTTTATCGATAAGCTGATTCAGTATGGGGAAACACGTACCCATATTATCCTTTCCAATGTGGTGTCAAGTGCGCCTATCGGGAAGAACACTTTTTAAAAATGTAACCTATTTTTTGGCAATTGGTCTTTAATTCGTGGTGTGGGCTATTTAAGAGTTCCTTATATTTAGCTTTCCGTTTTTTCGGAAGGACACACTGTACGAAATGAAACAATTGGGATTCTTGGCAATGCTGCTGTCTTCTTTTGGGCTATGGGCCCAAATACGCGTCGATGATACCACATATTCGGTGGAAGAATTGGTTCGTGATATCTTGGTGGATAGTAATTGTGCGGAAACATCCAATTATAGTTCAAAAACCGGGTCTGCGGAAGGTTTGAACGGTATTGGCTATTTTCAGGCCAATGGCACCGATTTTCCGTACGAGGAAGGTATTGTTCTTAGTACGGGGCGTGCCAAATTGGCCGAAGGCCCAAATGTCGATATCCATGATTCTGGTAGCGAAACGTGGGCCGGTGACGACGATTTACGGGCCATTACTAATTCTGACGCACTTTATAACGCCTCTTACATTCAATTTGATTTTGTTCCGTATGCGGACCGTATCACTTTCAATTTCCTGTTTGCTTCCGAAGAATACCAAGAGAACTTTCAATGTGTTTTTGGCGATGTCTTCGCTTTTATCTTGACCGACTCAAAAGGGGTCTCCAAAAATTTGGCGGTTATTCCGAATAGTGAACTTCCCGTTAGGGTAACCACGATAAGACCAGGGGTAAATGAGGAATGCTTGCCGCGTAATCTTGAATACTTTGATAAGATAAACGATGAAAATTCGGCTATATCTTTTCATGGGCAGACCAAAAGCTTTACGGCTGAATCAAAAGTGGTGCCCGGCGATGCTTATAATATAAAACTGGTGATTGCCGATAACCGCGATTCGCAGGTAGATTCGGCAGTATTTCTGGAGGCGGGAAGTTTTACTTTAGGGGCTGATCTAGGTGAAAATAGAACGGTGGAAGATGGTAATCCAATGTGTATTGGAGAGACGATAGTTTTGGATGCGACCGCTCAAGGTGTAAGTGATTATAGGTGGTATAAAGATGAAGTTGAGCGGGTCGAATGGGCCGGGTTGTCCAAGGTTGATGTTGCCGAAAGTGGGAAGTTTAGTGTAGATGTGGGGTTTTCCACATCTTGCGTCGCCAACGGAGGCTTGACACTTGAGTTTATTCTACCGCCTCAAATCATGTCGCCCCCTGTTTCTTTGAATTTTTGTGATGTCGATGCCACGGGTAAGCAGGTCGTTGACCTTACTGTTAATTCTGAACTCATATTGGGAGGGCAAGACCCTAAAATTTATCAGGTTACCTACTACTTGTCGGAAGAAGATGCACGGGCTTTTAAAAATGCTATAGGGAATCCGACCGCGTATGAATTGAGCAATGCTTCCGAAACGGTCTTTGTTCGAATATCGTCAGGAAATA
Source organism: Zobellia galactanivorans (assembly GCF_000973105.1). Classification (NCBI taxonomy): domain Bacteria; kingdom Pseudomonadati; phylum Bacteroidota; class Flavobacteriia; order Flavobacteriales; family Flavobacteriaceae; genus Zobellia; species Zobellia galactanivorans. The sequence goes on from NC_015844.1 coordinate 3,274,271, forward strand.
GTTGTTACGAAATTGCAACGTTTGAATTGAAATTATTGGGAATTGATTTCCGGTCTGAGCTTCAAGAGGAATATGTCTTGTGTTTGGGGGCTGACGGGGAAACCCTTGAACCCTTGCCGGTTTTGGATACGGGGTTATCCACATCGGTATACAGCTTTGCTTGGTATAGAGGGGAGTTGTCCCCTGAAAACAAGATTGCCGATGCTAGCGATGCTTCTTTTACGGCAAGCGAAGCGGGTACTTATATTGTGCAACTTCAAAATATGGAGTTGGGGTGTGAATTTTCTTTGGCTGCCCGGGTGTTTGTTTCTCCTCGTGCGAAAGTGTTTGAAATTGATTTTGTTTCGGATCCCTTCGCCGAGAATACCACAATCGATATTGTGGCTGAAGGAGATGGGAATTATCTCTACAGTGTAGATGGCCTTGATTTTACCTCCGTTAATAGGTTCGAGGGCTTGTCGGCGGGGGAGCATACGGCGTACATAACCGATGCGTACAAGTGTAGCGTGCTTTCAAAAAAGTTTATGGTCGTTGATTTTCCGAGGTTCTTTAGCCCCAATGGTGATGGGGTCAATGATACATGGTCTATTATAAATGTTCCCCAAATGGAAAACCCCGAGGTGACGATTTATAATCAATACGGTATGCTGATGCGTCAATTGAGCGGGAATCTTGCATGGGACGGTACGTTCAACGGTGGTGCTGCCCCTTCGAATGATTATTGGTTCAGGATAGAATATACCAAAGATGGGGAGCGAAAGGAGTTTAAGAGCCATTTCTCCCTAAAAAGATAATCGCTGCCTTGTATATGTCCGTGTTATACCTGTAATTTTTTGTGATTTTTAATAAAAACACAAACTTTCTGTAGGAGAACGCTCGCTAATTATTAATTTTAATTTATGGATTTGGATAAAATTAATGAGTACGCTCAAATCGCAATAGATAAGGCGGTTTTCTATATACCTCGAATTTTCTTGGCCGGAATTATTTTATGGATCGGCTTTAAGGTGGCCGCGAAAGTGGTCGACCTCGTAAGAAAAGCGTTGGAACGAACGGGTTTCTCGGAAACCTTGCGTCCCTTTTTGTCATCGATAGTGGGGGTGCTTTTAAAGGGAACGGTTCTATTTGTTATAGCGACGGTGCTCGGTGCAGACCTTACGGGACTTTTTGCGATACTGGCCGCGGCAGCATTTGCCGTGGGTATGGCCTTACAGGGTAGCTTGGGAAATTTTGCCTCGGGCATCTTGATTTTGACGTTAAAGCCGTTTAAGGTAAACGATTGGATCCAGGTAGAGGATAAGTTCGGTAGGGTAGTGGAAATTGGTATTTTTAGTACCGATGTGCTGACGCCGGGCAATAAAATATTGATCATTCCCAATTCAATGATTACCGAATCGGTGGTGACCAATTATTCGGAAAAGGGTATGATCAGGTTGGAACTTGAGGTTACCATGCCTTATGAAGAAAGCTTTCCCAAGGTAAGGGAGGTGTTGGCAAGCTCGCTAAAGGAAGTTTCAAAAATTCTTCCCCAGCCCGAACCTGAAATCGGTATTTTAGATTTTGATTCGCACAACGTGCGATTAATTGTAAGGCCATACGTGTTGCCCGATGACTTTTGGGAGGTAACGTTTAATGCCAATAAAGCTATCAAGAAGGCCTTTAGCAGCAATGGTGTTAAAGTGGCTTACTCCGAAGGAGTGGAGATAGGTAAGATAGGCGAGTAGGTGTATTGTGGTGCATGGAGCTTGGCATATCGGATGAATGCCGTTATTTTTTGGCTAGATTTTTGATGATTCTATTTTTATGAAGAGAATACTACTGTTATTGGCTTTTGGGGTCGTTTTTACCTGTGTGGGCCAGAATATCAAATTGAAAAAAGGGGTGGTAATTGATTCTATCGCGGTCAACGATACGATAGCGGAAACCTTTGCCCTCTATTTGCCCAAGTCATTTGAACTTTCGAAACCTTGGCCGGTGATCTTCGTTTTCGATATGAACGGTAGGGGCAGACAGGCCTTGGCAATGTTCAGCGAGGCGGCCGAGGAACAGGGTTACGTTCTTGCTGCTTCCAACAATATTAGCGATACCTTGTCCATTTCTAAAAATATAGTGACCGCGAGCAGAATGTTCAGCACGGTGAACGCTATGTTGCCCATTCATAAAGATCGTGTCTATACGGGCGGTTTTGATGTGGGAGGCCGTTTTTCCACCTTGGTGCCCACTTTTGTCAAGGGGGTAGACGGGGTCGTTGCCTGTGGGGCTTCAATCGCCAATGTAGAGGTGCTTACGAGTAGAAATCCCTTTCATTTTATTGGAATTGTAGGTGATGAGGATTTTAGGTACCCGCAAATGTTGAAGGTTGAAAAGATTTTGAACCGGTTGAAGTTTCCCAATCAGTTGTTGGTTTTTGACGGGGGGCATGAGTGGCCCGACAGTAAGGAGCTTAGCGCTGCCCTTAAAATGTTGACCCTAGTGGCTATGGCAAAAGGCAATGTGGAAAAAGATCAGGCCTTTATTGATGAAAACTATGTCTCTGATTTTGTAAAGGTCAATAGGTTGTACACGGCCAATAGGCCCTTGTTGGCGGATAATCTTTTAGAGGAAATGACCGAGTTGTACCAGCCTTACCTCGCTTTGGATTCTATAAAGGCAAGTAGGAAAATTTTGCGTAAAAGTCGATTGTTCAAGAACCAAAATAGAACCCAGAATGCACTGCTTTTAAAAGAGGGTTTGATAAAGGAAGATTATAATTATTACTTGGAGGAAGATATTCTGACCTATAATTATAACAATTTGGGGTGGTGGAAGTATCAAATGGAGGAATTGCAGAAGTTTCAGGGAAGTTCAGAGGTGCTGCAGCAAAAAATGGGGAAACGTTTGGAGGGCTATGTCAAAGCCTTGGTTTCTGATAATATAGATGTAGTAAGTGTCGAAGATCCCGTAGATGGCGAGGCTCTCAATTTTTTATGGATGTTAAAGACCATCGTAGAGCCTGAAAATTATGAGAGCTACCTCAAGGTTATATCCTATGCGGCTAAAACCGATGACTATGGCACGGCGCTCTTTTATCTGGAGGAGTTGTTGAAGAAAGGTTATGCCGATCGTAGCAAGCTCTATTCCCTTGAAAATACGGCTTTACTCCGTATAACACCGGAGTTTAATGAACTGGTGGAAAAATATCTTAAAAGCGCACGCTATAACATTATTGAAGAGTAGAGGGGTCAGTCTATTATGAGGTGTGGGGTTTTCTCAAGATTCCAATCTATTACTAAACCTTTTGCCAGGGCGTCGGCAACTTCTTTTCCGTATAGGTACTGGCACAAATAGAGAGCGGCTTCAAAACTTTTGGCGCCTCCTGCAGAAGTAATGTATTTTCCATCGTGAACGAAGAGAACGCTATCGGCGACCTTTAAATCAGGAAACATTTTTTTGTAGGCTTTGATATCACTGGGGAATGTCGTTGAGGTTTTTCCTTTGAGCACACCAGCTTTGGCCAAAACAAAAGCGCCATCGCAATGACTGGTCATAAATAGGGCCGAGCGATCTGTTTTTTGCACAAAATCGAGCATTACGGTATCTTTTAGGTCCATATCCAAATGGTGTTCTGCGCTTGGTATTACTAGAATGTCTATTGGGGGCAATTCGTCTTTGGTGTAGTCAAAATCGGGTAATAGGCGTATGCCTTCAAAAGTGGTAATGGGGTTTAAGGTGTTGGCTATGGTAAAGGTATTCATGGCCTTGATGTTTTTTCTGAATTTGGTATGCTGAAAAATATCTAAGGGAGCTGTTAGTTCGGTATTGAAGGTGCCGTCCATGATAAGGAAGGCTACGTTATAACGATGGGGTAAAATTTCGGGTGAAATTCTTTTCGAATCTGCTTTTGGTCCGGCTTTTTCTTTTGGTGAGGTGCACGAACAGAATACGATTAGTGCCAGTAAGATAGGATAAAGTGGCTTCATTTTAATTTTTTTAAGCTGCAATGTACAATCGGTTCAATTAGGTTAATCACTTATTGTTGTATTTTTGTTGCAAAAATTGACTATATGCGAATTCTAGTTTTGATTCTTCTCTTTGGGGTTTTTGGGTGTAAGACCGATAAAAAGTATCACGATACATCGGAAGAAAGCGAAGTATTGGTAGAGGTAGATGCGCTTCAGGCTATTTTGGATTATCAGAAAGAAATGAACGAAGAATTTAAAAACCCTGAAACGTCGCCCTTACCCGACCGTTATCGAAAGGATTTTGAGGCTTTGGATTTCTTTGCTCCCGATACCAATTATATTGTAACGGCCAAGTTTGTCCGTACTCCCGAAGCATTGCCCTTTATGATGCCCAGTACTACAGGTGATGCCTCGGAGGAGACCGTTTATGGTATCGCCCATTTTACCTTAAATGGAAAGAACAGGCAGCTGGAGGTGTATCAAAACAAGGAATTGATGCAGCAAGAGAAGTATGGGGATTATTTGTTTTTGCCGTTTACCGATAATACCAATGGAAGGGAAACTTATACAGGCGGGCGGTATATCGATTTGACCATACCTGATGGTGATACTATAGTTATTGATTTCAATAAGGCCTATAATCCGTATTGTGCCTATAATAAAAAGTTCTCTTGCCCTATTGTACCCAGTGTGAATAATTTGGATACCGAGATTCGTGCCGGGGTAAAAGCTTTTGAACCTCATAAAAAATAAAGACCCCAACGTTAAACGTCGGGGCCTTTACTTGAATTAGCTTTAAATTATAAACACTTAACCATTATAATTCTTTTTTAGAAAGAGTAGACCGCAGCCAACACAAAAGAAGAAAGACCTCCAATTGGGTTTCCATCATTGTCAATGAATACTTCTTCTGAAGCACTGTCTAATCTTAATTCCGGCTTGATGATCAGGTCACCAATAGTTGCGCTACCGGTAAGGGTTACAGCAAATACACTTGCGTCACCATCAGCATCTGATCCACCAACTGCTCCAAAGGAATCGGTTTCAGCAAAATACTCACCTCTTAGACCTATTGAGAAAGTGTCGGAAGTGGCCAACTGTGGGTAAACAGCCAAACCTGCAAAGCTACCAACACCGTCATCTTCGTCACCATCAAAATAAGCAGCGTTCAGTCCTAGGAAGAAAGTATCGGAAAGGTCAAAACCACCTGTGAAATCTACTTCGTAAGAACCGTTATCAATAAGAAGGTTCAAGTATTGACCACTGTAGCCTAACTGAGCACCCCAAGCATATTGTCCTGTTGGGTTGAACTCTGTAAGGTCAGTTGGGTTCATTACCGCTAACATTAAGCTGAAATCATCAGATAAAGCAAAATCAGCTTTTAGTCCCGTGTGTGAAAACGGACCGTATGAGAACAAGTAAGATGTGCTGTAGTTAAAGTTGGCAACCGGAGAGATAACCTCGTAACCTAAGAAGGTATTAAAGTTACCAAAGGTTAATGTTACGGCATCACTTACGTTCCAGTAAGCATACAACTGGTTAACGATGTTTCCGGTAGAAGAATACATTGGAGAAGCAAAAATGGCATCCGTTCCTCTTGGGCCAAAAACCAAATCGGCAACAAAACCTACTTTTTCACCTTCGTAAGCACCAATAACATTGGCCATACCTAAGGCAAATCCTGGTAGGTTAGCGAATGAGCTTCCTGGAGCTTGGGCATCTTCTCCGTTAGGTGCATTTAAATTTGCTCTATAATAGGCATCAACAGAACCACTGAAAGAAAATTTTGGCTTTGATTCTTCTTCTTCCTCCTGTGCAACAACAGCAGTTGCAGAGAAAAGCATCAATGCTAGGAAAAATAGATTTTTTACGTATTTTGTATTTGTAATCGCTTTCATTTGAATTTAATTTAGTTATCCCTGTTGTAGGATGATTAGTTGGAATCTGTAAAGATTTTGAAAGGGTTATATAACGGAGCGTTTGGCAGAACGCTCCGTTTCTAATTAATATGCTTATTCGTTTATGAAATCTGGGTAGGCGTCCATTCCATGTTCGTGAATGTCAAGGCCTTCAATCTCTTCTTCCTTGCTCACTCTCAGTCCCATTATCGACTTCAAGGCTCCTAAGATGATAAATGTGCATACGACACAGAAGACACCTATGATCAACACGCCATATAGCTGCGTCATGAATTGTTCGCCTCCGGCTTTGGCTCCGAAGATACCTACTGCCAATGTTCCCCAGATACCACATACCAAGTGAACGGCAACGGCACCTACAGGGTCGTCTAGTTTTAATTTGTCAACCAAGGAAACGGCAAGAACAATTAGTAGGCCGGCTAAGAACCCGATGGCTACGGCTTCGTTGGGGGACATTAGGTCGGCCCCTGCCGTGATACCTACAAGACCACCAAGAATACCATTAAGGAACATGGTCAAATCGAGGTTCTTGTATAATATGGTAGATAAGATCATGGCTCCGAAGCCACCTGCTGCTGCTGCTAAACTTGTGGTAACCAATACTAAGGAAGTCAATTCTGGGTCGGCGGATAGTACAGAGCCACCGTTAAAACCAAACCATCCTAACCAAAGGATAAGTACACCTGCCGTTGCCATAGGTATGCTATGGCCCGGTATGGCCTTGGGCTTACCGTTTTCATCGAATTTACCGATACGTGATCCTAGTAAGAAGATAGCGACCAATGCGGCCCAGCCTCCTACAGAGTGAACTAATGTAGAACCTGCGAAATCATAGAAACCCCATGAATCCAAGAAACCACCGCCCCATTTCCAGGCGCCTACTATAGGATATACAAATCCTACGTAAATCACGGTAAAAATCATAAAGGCACCGATTTTAATACGTTCCGCAACGGCACCGGATACTATGGTTGCTGCCGTAGCTGCGAACATACCCTGAAATAAGAAGTCTGTCCACCAAGTGTAACCGCCATCGGCGTATTCTGGGGTCATTCCGTTTTCTGGGGCGGCAATACCGAAGCCGGCGAATCCGAATATACCTGAGGATCCTTCTTCGAAACCGGGGTACATCATATTAAAGCCCCATGCGTAGTAAAGTAAAAGTCCACCTGTAATAATAAAGATGTTCTTAAATAATATGTTTATTGTATTTTTTTGTCTGGTAAGACCGATTTCTAAAAAGGAAAACCCGGTGTGCATGAAGAATACCAAGGCGGTAGCCAACATCATCCAAACGTTATTTGCTGTAAATAATCCTGCGTCCATTTTTTTAAAGTTTAGTTATTGGTGTTTTTAGTTGATTCCGGCTTGCCCGCTTTCTTTGGTCCTTATTCTATAAGCATCAATGATTTCTGAAACAAAGATTTTTCCATCACCGACATTGCCGGTGTAGGCTGCTTCAAGAATGGTGTCGACAGTACGCTGCACAAACTCATCCGATACTACTATAGAAAGATACCTTCGTTGAATGTCGCTCGTGCTATAAGAGATTCCCCTATACACGTGACCTTGCTTTTCGTTTCCGACTCCGGTTACATCCCAGTAACTGAAGAAGTTGACCTCTATTTGATGCAACGCCTTCTTGACGTCGTCAAACTTCGATTTTCTAATGATTGCCTCGATTTGTTTCATAATAGTTGTATTAATTAGAGAAACAAATGTATGTTAAAAGAATTAACACCCATAAAATTTGGGGGTATATGTATTAATTTTTATGTTTATAGGAATTATACCCCCTTAAAATTTGGGGGTATTGAATTAAAAACAATCAAAAATGCATATTTAGCCATCTGATTTACGATTTTTTGAAGGAATATTTAGAAAAATCGATAAAATCTACCAGATAGGTTAATAATAACAGTTTGCTTGCTTAAAACTTTAGGTTTTTAGTAAAGAGGGGTGTGTTTGGTTGAAAAAACCTTAATTATATAAGTTTTGATAACCAAAGGCCGAGTGCGACCGCTAGAATTCCAATTACTATGCTGGAAATCAGGTAAATGAAGAAAAAGGTCAGCTCGCCTGAGTTTAAAAGCGAGTGTTTTTCAAATGCAAATGTGGAAAAAGTGGTAAAGCCTCCGCAGAAACCCGTAGCGAATAAGAGGGTTTGGTTCGGGGTCAAATAGTTGGTCTTAAGGGAGAGTCCTAGAATGAAGCCGATCAATAGGCAGCCGAGAACATTGACCAAAAAAGTACCTAAAAAGAAATGTTGAAAGTAATTGTTGAGTGATTTGGAAACTAGATAGCGAAGTATGCTACCTATGCCACCACCAAAGAATACGAGTAACAATTGTTTCATCGGTGCAAATTACGTAAATAATTTATCAGATGAACAGTACCCGTTCGAGTTATTGGTTAAACCGCTTTCTTGAATTTGGAAGACAGACTGTTTAAAGGGTATACTTTAGAAGACACATCTTTTGATGTGTTTTCCTCAGTTTTTTTACCTCCGCTGGATACGCTGTTTAAACTGAATACCATAAACAATGCGTTAGCTCCTACTAATATTAAAAGTATTGTAAAAAAAGTCATCATAATTTACCCCCTTTGAATACATAACGCAAAATTACGCCATTTGTTATATTATACGCAAACAAACGGTTTTTGGTCGTTAAAAATCGCACTTTTAACGGAGTGGTAGTATTTGTCTTAATTTTTAAGGAAATGCTTAAGAAAGAGTAGGATAATTATGAAGGTTATAAATAAAACACCTACCCATATTACGCCTTTGTAGTTCTTTGCGTGTAATTTTTTGTCTTTTTTGTAAGCTAAAAAGATGATTATGATAAAACTAATCGCAAATAGCGCGGCAAAAACGATTTGTCCGGTAGAGAACATATTCTTTATTTTTGGGCAAAATTACGCTATTATTGGCAGAAACTATTTTTTAAATCAACACAACTATAGATGAAAAACAAAATAAGTGCCGTCGAACTTTTTCACACTTCTTTCGGACTGGGGGTATCGAAAACCATGCGGGCCGATTTGGGAGAGAAAAAAAACCTGCTCAGGTTCAATTTAATGGACGAGGAGAACAAAGAATATTTGGAGGCTGCCAATGATAACGATCTGGTAGAAGTTGCCGATGCATTGGGCGATATGCTCTACATCCTCTGTGGTACCATTATAGAACATGGTATGCAGCATAAGATCGAAGAGGTGTTCAATGAAATACAGCGCAGCAATATGAGTAAGCTGGGGGCCGATGGAAAGCCTATTTACCGTGAAGATGGTAAAGTGCTCAAAGGGCCGAACTATTTTAAGCCCAATATCTCCAAAATACTTGAAAACTAAACTTAAAGGATTTTAAAGTATAAAAAAACGGTCGCCATTTTTATGGTCGACCGTTTTTTATGTATCCTCATAGTGATAGGTGTCCGTAAAAAAGTCCTGCTTTTTACAGGCCTACCCTCCATCCGAAGGGGTCTTCGGCACGGTTATACTGAATATCGGTAATGTCTTTCTTTATTTGCGAAGCGAAGCTTGATTCAAGCTCGGGCAAGTCATAATCGACTCCTTTGTATCCGAATCCTGAAATTGGGGAAACGACCGCTGCGGTACCTGCACCGAACATTTCCTTGAGTCTTCCGTTTTTGGCGGCTTCGATAACCTCGGTAACGGTAATTTTCCGAACTTCTGTCTTTATGCCTTTCTTCTCGGCAAGTTGAAGGATGCTTTTTCGTGTAATACCATCTAATATACGGTCACTGGTAGGGCCGGTGATTAGGGTATCGTCAATGCGGATAAAAATATTCATCGCACCGGCTTCTTCAATGTATTCGTGGTTGTGGTCGTCTGTCCAAACAACTTGACTGTACCCTTTGGCTACGGCCAATTGGGTAGGATAGAACTGACCCGCATAGTTGCCGCCAGTCTTGGCATAACCGACTCCGCCATTGGCTGAACGGGAGTACTTTTCCTCAATAAGTACCTTGACCTTTCCTGAGAAATATGAACCGGATGGCGCAAGGCAGATGATAAATTTATAGGCATCGGCAGGAGAGGCGTGAAAGCCATTTCCCGAAGCGAAAATAAAAGGTCTGATGTACATAGAACTTCCTTCGGTCTGTGGAATCCATTGGTTGTCCACTTCCAATAAAGTCTTTAGTCCTTCCATAAAAAACTCTTCTGGCAACTCGGGTATGGCCATACGTTTTGCCGAGATGTTCAATCTTTTAAAGTTTTCCAAGGGTCTAAAGAGCCATGTTTTGTTGTTGTCGTCCTTGTAGGCTTTCATGCCTTCAAAGATAGACTGCCCGTAATGAAATATCTTTGCCGACGGGTCAAGGCTGATGGGCTGATATGGGATTACCTTAGGGGTTTCCCAGGCGCCATCTTTATAATCGCAGACCAGCATATGATCGGTAAATACGCTACCAAAAGCAAGATTGTTAAAATCTACTTCTTCGATCTTTGATTTTTTTACCTTTTCAACGCTGATGTTTTGCATGGTCGAGTTCATAACTTTTGAATTAAAGGATTAAAATTAACGATTTATCCGTATTCGTTCTTCTTTTTTCGTTTAAAAATGTCCAGTTTTGCACTACTCATCTAATTTTTGTCAGAAATGCGTGTATTTAACATTTTACTTGCGGTTTTTGCGCTTGTTTTTGCTTGCAAAGGCCAAGAACATGAAAAGGCTGTGTCAGGGAATGGCGGCTATGAGGTGATAGGTAAGCGGTTGGAACCCAATGACCTATTGTCAAGCGATGAAATGGCGCAAAAATTTCAGGAATTGAAGGTCAACGATACGCTGCGAACAAAGTTCAAGGCTACGGTTACCGATGTTTGTAAGGTGAAAGGCTGCTGGATGAAATTGGCCTTGGAAGATGGAAAAGAGACCATGGTACGTTTTAAGGACTATGCTTTTTTTATGCCCAAGGATATTCAAGGAAAGGAAGTAGCCGTCAATGGTTATGCTTTTGTCGAGGCCATGAGCGTAGAGGACCAAAGACACTATGCCAAAGATGCCGGTATGCCAAAGGAGGAAATAGAAAAGATTACCGAGCCCAAGAAAATCTATAGTTTTGAGGCGGACGGGGTCTTGATAGAAAAACACTGATTTGGAAAGAAAGATCATAACTACCGGTGATGGCTCCAAAACCATTCAGATTACCGATTGGGACGAGCAATACCACTCAAAGCACGGTGCTGTACAAGAAGCTTATCACGTTTTTATAAAACACGGACTGGCCCTCTTTACCGGAAAGGATATTTCCATTTTGGAAATTGGCTTTGGTACGGGACTTAACGCCCTAATAACGTATATCGAATCTGAAAAGAACGGTGGTCGGCTAAGGTATACAGGGGTAGAGGCCTATCCGGTTTCCGAAGTGGAAATGGCACAACTCAATTATATAGGGGAACTCGATGCCGAGGCCTATGAAAATGACTTCAAACGGATGCATAACTCGGATTGGGGATGCGACATTCATATTTCTAATGACTTCATGCTTCGGAAGGAGCAGAAGTTTTTTGCAGATATCACAGATGAAAACGCATTTGATCTGGTCTATTTTGACGCCTTCGGGGCCCGTGTTCAACCTGAACTGTGGACGGAGGATATATTCGCCATTATGTACAGGGCCATGCGAAAAGACGGGGTGCTTGTCACCTATGCCGCCAAGGGCAGTGTAAGGCGAGCCATGCAAGCTGTTGGTTTTGAGGTGGAACGACTACCTGGTCCACCCGGAAAAAGGGAGATGTTAAGGGCGCGAAAGTAGCTAGGGAACTTAATTAAAAGTTAAGGAAATGTGCTATATCGGATTTTCTTAACATATAGGCGTGGTTTAGTGTTAAATCGGAATTAAATGGGGTGTAGGTGGTGCTGGGATCGTATATCTTTGACTTATGAGAATACTGATTACAGGAGCGACAGGTCTGGTGGGCAGTGCAATTGTGGAGCAATGTCATAAAAATGATATTGCCGTAAATTATTTGACGACAAGTAAGAAGAAAATTGCCTCTGAGCCAGATTATAAAGGTTTTTATTGGAACCCTAACAAGGGCGAGATAGACCTTGAGTGCTTTGAGGGGGTTACGGCCATTATTAATTTGGCCGGCGCCAGTATATCGAAGAGGTGGACTTTAGCCTATAGAAAAAAAATTATCTCGAGCAGGGTCAATTCTTTGAGAACCTTGCATTCTGCACTCGAAAAAGTAGACCATCAAAATATTCTGTCTTTTGTTTCGGCTTCGGCTATCGGGGTTTATCCAGATTCCTTAAGCCGATACTATACCGAAGAAGAAAAAGCGGTAGATGATAGTTTTTTGGGGGAGGTTGTAAAAGTTTGGGAAGAGGAAATCGATAAATTCAAAAGTTTTTCGTTCAGTGTAGCCAAGGTAAGGATAGGCTTGGTCATGTCATGTAAGGGCGGTGCTCTGCCCGAAATGGCCAAACCGGTCAAGCTTTACTTGGGCGCGGCATTCGGCAGTGGGGAGCAATGGCAGTCATGGATCCATATTTCCGATTTGGCCCGTATCTTCATTTTTGTATTGGAGCATGGCCTGAGCGGAGTTTATAACGGGGTGGGTCCCAATCCCGTTACCAATGCCAAGTTGGTAAAAGAAATAGCCAAGGTGTTTGATAGGCCGCTTTGGTTGCCCAACATCCCAAAGTTTGTCATGCGATTGTTGCTGGGTAAAATGTCCTACATCCTCTTTGCGAGTCAACGGGTCAGTTGCAAAAAAATAGAAGAAGAAGGTTTTAGTTTTGAATATCCCAACGTGTGCGTTGCCCTTGAAGGTATTTATAAAAGTGCCGAATGTGCCGATGCGTCAGGTATGCAAACCTTTAATAAAGAATATGTTTCCTAAACGGTTCTAAGATACTAACGTTCAAAACATCTGCAATTTGCAGGTGTTTTTTGTTTTAGGGCGTATGGGTGTGGTTTGTGGTAAGTAAGCTAGTCGGTCATGAAGGCCATAGGACCGTCTTTTTTTGGTGACATTTTGACATTTTTAAAGAAATGGCAGTACTTTTGCCAACCAAAACACGAGAATTCAAATTCAAGTAGAAATGAGCGATAAAGAAAAAGCTGAAGACTTTGAAGAAGTTGTTGATCAAGAGGAACAAACGGAAGTAGAGTCTGCGAACGATATAGAACAAGAAGAAGATATGCAAGAAGAGCTTAGTGTAGAAGAACAGTTAAGGGAAGATCTTGCAAAAGAGAAAGACAAATTCTTGCGTTTGTTCGCGGAGTTTGAAAACTTCAAAAGACGAACTTCAAAAGAAAGAATGGACCTGTTCAAAACAGCGGGGCAAGAAATTATTATTTCATTGTTGCCGGTCTTGGACGATTTTGAGCGTGCCTTGAAAGAGATGGCCAAATCTGAGGACAAGGAAATGTTCAAAGGAGTGGAATTGATTCGGGTGAAATTCCGTGAAACCCTAAAATCAAAGGGCTTAGAGGAAGTTCATGCTGAGGTGGGAGATGCGTTTGATGCAGAAATACACGAGGCCATTACACAGATTCCCGCGCCGAACAAAAAGCTCAAAGGTAAGATTGTTGATGTAGTCGAAAAAGGATTTAAGCTGGGCGATAGAATTATCCGTCACCCCAAAGTGGTGGTCGGAAACTAAAAGAAAAGGATGAAGGAAGATTATTACGAAATACTTGGCATCAGTAAAAATGCCAGTGCAGCGGAGATAAAAAAAGCATATAGAAAAAAGGCTTTGGAATTTCACCCTGATAAAAACCCAGGTGATTCTAGGGCGGAGGAAATGTTCAAGAAGTCTGCGGAGGCCTACGAGGTGCTGAGCAATCCTGACAAAAAAGCACGTTACGACCAGTTTGGCCATGCGGCCTTTGATGGTTCTGGAGGCTTCGGTGGCGGAAGCATGAACATGGATGATATCTTTAGCCAATTCGGCGATATTTTCGGTAGTGCTTTCGGTGGAGGTGGTTTCGGTGGCTTTGGCGGCGGAGGCGGTGGCCAGCGCAGGGTCAAGGGGAGCAATCTGCGCATTCGTGTTAAGCTGACCCTTGATGAAGTGGCCAATGGCGTTGAAAAGAAAGTAAAGGTCAGACGAAAAGTTCAGGCCAGTGGCGTTACCTATAAAACATGTGGTACGTGTAACGGTAGGGGGCAGGTTACCAAAATAACCAATACCATCTTAGGACGTATGCAGACCGCAGCTACCTGTAGCACTTGTGGGGGTAGTGGTCAGATATTGGACAAAAAACCGAGCGACGCCGATGCTCAAGGCCTGAAAGTTTCCGAAGAGACCGTAGCAATCAATATTCCTGCAGGGGTAGAAGAGGGGATGCAGTTAAAAGTACCGGGCAAGGGTAATGACGCTCCCGGTAATGGTATTCCCGGTGATTTGTTGGTAGCCATAGAGACCATTGATCACGCTACGCTAAAACGTGAAGGGGATAATTTGCATTATGACCTGTACATCAGTTTTTCCGAGGCTGTTTTAGGTACATCAAAAGAAATTGATGCCGTTGGTGGCAAGGTGCGTATTAAACTTGAACCAGGGATCCAATCGGGTAAAATATTACGATTAAGGGGTAAGGGTATATCCAGTATTAACGGCTATGGTAGCGGTGACCTACTGGTGCATGTAAATGTCTGGACGCCAAAAGAACTCAATAAAGAACAGCGAGACTTCTTCGAGCGAATGCAGAACAATGAAAATTTTGTGCCAAAACCTGAGAAATCTGATAAGTCTTTCTTTGAAAAAGTAAAAGATATGTTCTCTTAATTCAATTTTATTGAGTTTTAAATAAAAAACGTATATTTGGTTTAATATTGGATTACCAATATTAATTTTCTTTTTCATAGCAATTTTTTTCCCATCCTTATTTCTATAAGGGTGGGTTTTGTTTTTAAGACCAATGCTAATGTCGTGTAAAGACAAAAAACTATCTTTGACAAAATTGCGTGCATGAACAATATTTTGGTCACTAAAGAGGTCACCAAACAATTTGGGGAACATACGGCTCTAGACAAAGTTTCTCTAGAGATTCCTAAAAATAGTATTTATGGACTTTTAGGGCCTAACGGTGCTGGAAAGACTACCCTTATACGTATTATCAATCAAATTACATACCCTGATCAAGGCGAGGTTTTCTTTGACGGACAACCTTTGAAGGCGGAGCATATTGCCCAAATTGGCTATTTGCCGGAAGAAAGGGGACTGTATAAGAGTATGAAGGTGGGCGAACAGGCCTTATATCTGGCACAATTAAAAGGTTTATCAAAGGCCGAAGCAAAAAAACGGTTGAAATTTTGGTTCGAGCGTTTGGAAATAGGGGATTGGTGGAACAAGAAAATTCAAGAGCTTTCTAAGGGCATGGCCCAAAAGATACAGTTTATCGTTACGGTATTGCACGAACCGAAACTCTTGATCTTTGATGAGCCCTTTAGCGGTTTTGATCCCATCAACGCCAATATTATCAAAGATGAAATACTAAAGCTCAAAGAGAATGGTACCTCCATTATATTTTCTACACATAGGATGGAATCGGTAGAGGAACTTTGCGAGTACATTGCACTGATTCACCGCTCTGAAAAAATACTGGACGGTAAGTTGTCCGATATAAAAAAGGCATATAAGAACAATATCTTTAAGGTAGGATTGCAAACCGAGCAAGCCGAAGTGCTTTTGCAAGAACTGGGCGACAAGTTTACCATCAACGCATCGCAAATCGACCTAGAGGAAAATCAATTGGACCTCACGCTTCAATTGCCGACCAATGATTCACGTGAATTATTGACCTATTTGTCGACCAAGGCCAACATCAACCATTTTGTAGAGACCATTCCGTCTACAAGTGAAATTTTTATACAAACGGTACAAAGCAAGGGAGGGGAGCATGAATAAACTATCGCTTATTATAAAAAGGGAATATTTGGCCAAGGTGCGGAATAAGTCCTTTGTAATAATGACATTTTTGAGTCCGATACTTATGGTCGCCATGGTGATTCTCATCGCGTATTTGACCAAAGTGAACGATAACGAATCACGTATTATAGCCATCCTTAACGAAAGCGATTTTTTTTCAAACGATTTTGTGGGATCGGAAACCGTTTCATTTGTTGATTTTAGGGATATTTCCCTAGAGGCGGCAAAAGACTCCGTAGCGGGGCTCGGTTTTGATGGGTTGTTATACATTCCTAGGGATACAAGTTTAAAGGCGGTGACCGAGGGCGCGTTTTTTTTCACCCCCGATGCCCCGCCTACCCAAGTGGTACAGCGCTTGGAGAATACCTTTCAAGAACGCTTGCGCCAAGGGTATTTGCAGGAGTTGGGCATTACAGCGGCAGATTATGCGGCCATGGATGCCAACTTTGACCTCAATACGGCTACGTTCAGCGGAGAAACCAATCTTAAGGGCATTACCGAACTCAAGGCCTTTATCGGAGGCGGCTTTGGTTATCTGATCATGATGTTCATTATTATATACGGCGGCTTTGTGATGCGTAGCGTCATAGAAGAGAAGACGAGCCGTATTATAGAAGTGATCATTTCTTCGGTGAAGCCGTTTCAGTTGATGTTGGGCAAGATCATAGGTACCTCCTTGGCCGGTATTACACAGTTCGCTATTTGGATTGTTTCTGCCGGAATACTGTTATTGATATCGTTTGCCGTATTCGATATTGACCCGTCGGCCTTGAATACCGGGGTGTCGGTAGCACCCAATATGGGGCCGGCTATGCCATCGGTAGACCATACCATGCAATTGTATGTCCAAGAACTTTTTAAGATACCTTGGGTCATGTTGATTACCTTCTTTTTGATCTATTTTATTTTGGGCTATCTGATTTACAGTTCTATTTATGCCGCCATTGGTGCGGCGGTCGACAACGAGACCGATACCCAACAATTTATCTTTCCAATAATCATGCCTCTGATGTTGGCTATTTACGTAGGTTTCTTTTCGGTATTCAGTAATCCACATGGCCCCATCGCCGTGGGGTTTTCGCTTTTTCCCTTAACCTCACCTATAGTTATGCTGATGCGCTTACCTGGGGGAATAGGGGAAGGAGGGGTTCCTATTTGGGAACTGGTGACGAGTATTATCCTATTAATTGCTACTTTTATAGGTATCGTTTGGCTAGCGGCCAAAATTTATCGGGTAGGTATCCTTATGTACGGTAAAAAACCGACCTATAAGGAACTGTTCAAGTGGTTAAGGTATTGAACATGATACAAGACACACAAAGTAAGGTAGAAGAGATTATAGAAGAAGATATCTGGGGGGCCATCAAAGAATTTCTCAACCTGGGTATTAGATTTGGCGAGGGTGAAAACACCATCAATATTACCATTGGTCTTTTGCTTTTGCTCTCCCTTGCATTTTTTGCTACAGGTTATATCCTGAAATGGATGCGTAAGCTTATAACCAGGCGAATGGAGGAAGAAGATCAGTTGAAGTTCGTTAGCGTCTTCAAATTTATCAGGTATGTCGTTTACTTGGTGGTCATACTGCTGACAATGAGCTCTGCGGGTATTGATATTACCCTCTTGCTAACGGCGTCTGCTGCATTGTTCGTCGGACTTGGTCTGGCACTTCAAGAACTTTTTCAAGATATCATTGGGGGCATTTTTATCATTATCGACAAGTCGTTGCACGTGGGCGATATTATTGAGGTCGATGGTAAGGTGGGAAAGGTTTTTGAGATAAAGCTACGTACCACAAGGGCCATAACCCGAGATGATAAGGTAATCATTATACCCAATCACAAGTTTATAAGCGATATCATTTACAATTATACCCAGAACCACAAAACGACACGTGAACAAGTTCGTATAGGGGTGGCCTATGGAAGTGATATACAATTGGTGACAAAAATATTGAAAAATATAGCGGAAGATCAAAGTGGGGTTTTGAACAGTCCGAAACCCTTCGTTATTTTTGAGGATTTTGGCGATTCGGCCTTGATGTTTTCTTTGAACTTCTATATTACCGATAGTTTTAGTGATCCTCGGATAAAAAGTGAAATACGGTACAAGATAGACGCTGAGTTTAGAAAGAAGGCTGTTTCCATACCTTTTCCACAGAGAGATATACATATAATCCAACAAAAGCCGTTTTAGAATAGTGATATCAGTTCAACCGGAGGAAAGTATTAGATACCTTACCCGTACCATTTTTTTCTTTTTGTGGTCTTTTGTAGGCTTGGCACAAACACCTGATGTGATCAGGGCCGAATATATGTTGATGCCAAGAAATGATTCCGATGCCGAGTTGTCGCGAATGAAGCTATTGGTTAACGTTCCCATTAAGGTGCGCGATTCGAACAACGTGATTTTAGGGGCCGAATATAACCGCTTGGCCTATAATTTGGAAAGGGAGCTTCCCTTCAGTAGTGCGGGGTTGAAGCAGTTCCATGTCTTGGATTTTAACATGGCGTACGTTTGGAAATTCAATCCTAATTGGCGCTTTATCGGTGTGGTTACCCCACGTTTGGCATCCACATTGACCAATCCTTTGGAAAATGGTGATTTTTCGGTGAATGCCACGGTCGGCTTTTTTAAGGAAAAGAAAAACATAGACAAGCCTATGATTTTGGTGTTGGGCGTGGCCTATAATTCTACGGTGGCCCTTCGTATCCCCCTACCTATTTTTTATTATGAAAGACGCTTTAGCAAAAGTTGGAGCTTTGTAGTAGGAATACCTAAGACCGGAATGAAATTCCACCTCAAGGAAAGGCATCAGTTTCAAACCGAATTTATTTTTGACGGATACTATGTAAATCTTCAGAATAATATAGTGCTTCCGAATACCGTTAGTGCCTCGTCGGTATCGTCGTCTGCCGCATTGGTAACCGTGGGGTATCAGTTTAGGCTCGCCGCAAATACCTTTATTTATGCCTATGCCGGTCATACGGTGTTTCAAGACGGGGTGTTGAGAGATGCCGATAGAAATGATATATTTACATTAAACGATAATCCCAGTCTATACTTTAGAACGGGGTTTAGAATAGGACTCTAAATTCAAGATATTATGCCTAGAATATTAGTAATCGAAGATGAATCCGCGATCAGACGGGTGTTGGTAAAGATCCTTTCCGAAGAAAGCGACACCTATCAATTGGAAGAGGCCGAAGATGGCCTTAAAGGTTTGGAAGCGGTAAAGAACAATGATTATGACCTAGTGCTCTGTGATATTAAGATGCCCAAGATGGATGGTGTTGAGGTACTCGAAGCGGCCCGAAAAATTAAGCCGGAGACCCCTTTTATCATGATTTCGGGGCATGGAGACCTCGATACGGCCGTCAATACGATGCGAATAGGGGCTTTTGACTATATTTCAAAACCACCCGATTTAAATCGCCTTTTGACCACGGTGCGCAATGCGCTGGACCGTAAGGAATTGGTGGTCGAGAATAAGATCTTGAAAAAGAAGGTCAGTAAGAATTATGAAATGATCGGTGAGAGCGAAGAAATCACCATCATTAAGGATATGATAGAAAAAGTGGCACCTACCGATGCCCGTGTGCTTATAACGGGGGCAAACGGTACCGGAAAAGAACTGGTAGCCCATTGGCTCCATGAAAAGAGCCAACGTAGCGCTGCTCCGTTTATAGAGGTCAATTGTGCGGCCATTCCTTCCGAGCTTATAGAGAGCGAACTTTTCGGACATGTAAAGGGGGCATTTACTTCGGCGGTGAAAGATCGTGCGGGTAAATTTGAGGCGGCCAACAAGGGAACGATATTTCTAGATGAAATCGGCGATATGAGCCTGTCGGCGCAAGCCAAGGTCCTCAGGGCATTGCAGGAGAGTAAAATATCTCGCGTAGGTAGCGATAAGGATATTAAGGTCGATGTACGTGTCTTGGCGGCGACCAACAAAGACCTAAAAAAGGAAATCGAAGAGGGGAACTTTCGTGAAGACCTCTATCATCGACTGGCCGTTATTCTTATAAAGGTTCCTTCCTTGAACGATAGGCGAGACGATATTCCCTTGCTTATAGAGCATTTCGCGAAAAAAATAGTCAATGAACAAGGTATAGCCCCTAAGGCTTTTTCTGCAAAAGCGATCAAGCTTTTAAAGAGTTATGACTGGACAGGTAATATCAGGGAGCTCAGAAACGTTGTGGAACGATTGATAATCTTGGGCGGAAGTGAGGTTACTGAAGAAGATGTCAAACTTTTTGCCAGTAAGTAATAGACCTCGCTACTTGGATAACTGATTGCACTCTCCAAGGCTTTGTAAGGCCTTGGCCGTAATCTCCTTGGTTTTTAGATTGTAGTATTTTTTGCCTTCCGACAGCTTGGGCTTTAAAAGTTCTTGTTCACAATTTTCGTAAATCCGTTGTGCAAAGAGTCGGGCCTCGGCACAATCTACCGTATTGATGACCTTTTCTAAGGAGTGTTTGTACTTTAGTAAGGCCTTGTCGATTTTCGCCCGTATTTCTGACTGGTCTACGACCCCTTCGTTGTAGGGTGTTTTCTTTGTGGTCTTGGTGACGTTCATGGCAAGGCTGTTCGACCCGTAAATACTCCCGTGCTCATCATGGTTGGCAATGGCATCCAAGCTTTCTTGGGTATAATCGAGGGCTTTATTGAGCAGTATGCGCGCACCGTTGATCGATGTTGCTCGGGTCGCATTTTTCAAATACTCTATATTTTCGATCATACTGTCGGTAGCGTACTCGCAACCACAGTCCTTAATTTGTTTTTTTGATTTTTCAAGGGCGGTCAAGGCTTTATAGGTATAAAACTTTGTCATTTTCAAATCGTGCATCGAAAGTGCTTTGTTCGTCTGGTTTTTGACGTAGCCGATATTTGAATTGGCGTATTCGCAGGCTTGACCCATTGCGAACGAGGAGAAAAACAAAAATGTGAAGATAAAATGTATTCGGTAAAATAACCTCATATAGTAGGAATTTTCGGCTGTAAAAATTTGGGGTTAATACAATGTAAAGTTAAGCCCGCCAGTAGCTTACAGACGAAATTTTTCGATGCATGGTAGGGCTCCTTGGATATTTTGGATAAAGCGGACACTTCTTTTGTTGAACGGTCATTTTTTTTAACAATTCACTACCGTTCAACGACAAAATATATTTATATTCAACCTATGTACGGACCAAAAATGACCCAGTTTAGGGTAGATAAAGAGATAGAGCTTTCAAAATGCCCCACCCATGTTGATTTTGGAAGGAGCGAAAAGGAGCTTAAAAAGGACTTAAAAAAGAT
Organism: Zobellia galactanivorans; assembly: GCF_000973105.1. Classification (NCBI taxonomy): domain Bacteria; kingdom Pseudomonadati; phylum Bacteroidota; class Flavobacteriia; order Flavobacteriales; family Flavobacteriaceae; genus Zobellia; species Zobellia galactanivorans. Next base: position 3,295,342 of record NC_015844.1, read on the forward strand.
TCGGGTTGAGCTTGGGGAGTTTCAAGATACCCTTTACGCCCATGGAAAATACAGTGTCTTGATCTGTTTGCAGGGTATGGATACGGCAGGGAAGGACAGTCTTATTCGTGAGGTATTCAAAGACTTCAATGCCCGGGGCGTGGTTGTTCATAGTTTTAAAGTGCCTACGGCCTTAGAACGGGGGCATGATTATTTGTGGCGCCACTATATAGCATTGCCGGCCAAGGGCAAGTTTGGGGTGTTCAATAGAACCCACTATGAAAACGTTTTGGTAACGAGGGTGCATCCCGAGTATATTTTAGGTGAACATATTCCCGGTATTCATTCCGTGGCTGATATTGACCAAGAATTTTGGGACAAACGCTTCGAGCAGATCAATAACTTTGAACGCCATATTGCCGAAAACGGTACCATCATCTTTAAGTTCTTTCTTCACCTGTCGAAAGAGGAACAGCGATTAAGGCTTTTAAGAAGATTGGCCCTGCAACGTAAGAACTGGAAATTTTCGCCTAGCGATCTTGAGGAGCGTAAGCTTTGGAAGAAATATCAACATTGTTACGAAGACGCCATTAACGAGACCTCGAAACCCCATGCCCCATGGTATATAGTTCCTGCGGATAATAAAAAGGCTGCCCGGGTGGTCGTAGCCTCCGTGCTTTTAGAGGAGCTCAAGAAATATAAAGACATTAAAGAACCCGACCTTGACGATAAAATAAAGGCTAACTTGGCCCTTTATAAAAACGAATTGGAAAACGAAAAGGAATGAAACGAATAAGTCTACTTCTATTATTGTACATCACTTTTGGAAATTCTGTTCTAGCCCAAGACAAAGATGCCGCGCAGATAAAAAAGATATATGATCAGGCCCTTACCCAAGGTAAAGCTTATGATTGGCTCAATTATCTTTCCAATCAGATAGGGGGCAGGCTGTCGGGCAGTGTTCAGGCCCAGCAGGCGGTCGAGTATACCAAGTCGCAATTAGATTCTTTGGGGCTTGATCGGGTTTGGCTCCAACCGGTAAAGGTCCCCAAATGGGTGAGGGGCACGCCTGAATTCGCCTATTTTGAAACGAGTCCGGGACTTTCTACCAATGTCAATATATGTGCCTTAGGGGGCTCTGTGGCAACTCCCTTGGGAGGTTTAAAGGCAGGAGTGGTAGAGGTTCAGGGTATTGAAGAGCTTGAGGCTCTAGGAAAGGAAAAAATAGAAGGCAAGATCGTATTTTTTAATAGACCCATGGACCCGACCTTGATCAGCACCTTTGCCGCTTATTCAGGCTGCGTTGACCAAAGGTATTCTGGGGCCGAAGAGGCAGCCAAATACGGTGCCGTGGGGGTAATCGTAAGGTCTATGAACTTGAGGATAGATAATTTTCCACATACGGGTTCAATGGGATATGGGGATACCCCCGTTTCAAAACGCATACCGGCCGCCGCAATAAGTACCAAAGGGGCGGAATTGTTGAGTACTACCTTAAAGCTGAATTCCGAGACCAAGTTTTATTTTAAGCAAAATTGTAAGCAGTTCAATGACGTAGAGTCCTTTAACGTTATCGGTGAGATCAGGGGGTCCGAGTTTCCTAATGAAATCATGGTCATTGGGGGGCATCTCGATTCGTGGGACTTAGGGGATGGATCACACGATGATGGTGCGGGTTGCGTGCAGAGTATGGATGTGCTTCGCTTGTTAAAAACAACGGGTTACAAGCCTAAAAGAACAATCCGCGTCGTTCTGTTTATGAACGAGGAGAACGGATTAAGGGGAGGTAATAAATATGCTGAAATCGCCAAAGGCAAAAATGAAAAACATGTTTTTGCCCTGGAAAGCGATGCAGGAGGGTTTACGCCTCGCGGATTCTCTTTTGACTGTTCCGACGAAAACCTGAAGCAGGTTCATAGCTGGAAGAGCCTTTTTGAGCCGTATTATATCCATCTTTTTGAAAAAGGCTTTAGCGGGGCCGACATTCGCCCGTTGAAAGATGACGGAATCGTATTGGCCGGGCTTAGACCTGATTCCCAAAGGTATTTTGAGCACCATCATTCCGAAAATGACACCTTTGAACACGTCAATAAAAGGGAGCTTGAGCTAGGCGCGGCATCTATGGCCAGTTTGGTCTATCTGTTCGATACCTACGGTGTGGTGACTTCCCCCAAATAAATAACGGGAAAATAGTTCGTCTGAAGGGGCAGTCCACATCCTTTAAGGGAGGAGTTGCACCATAATCTTGACTAGGCGGGGATAAAGGACTTGTTCGGATATTTCCGGACAAAATTATGTACCTTTGCCGCTCATTAAAAAAATGAGAAATGCAAGACGGAATCTACGCAAAATTCAATACTGACAAAGGTGAGATTTTAGTAAAACTTACCCATGATAAAACGCCCGGTACGGTCGGTAATTTTGTTGCCTTGGCAGAAGGTAAGCAAGAAAATACGGCCAAGGCCAAAGGGGAGCCTTATTACGATGGGCTAAACTTTCACAGGGTCATACCTGATTTTATGATCCAGGGCGGATGTCCACAAGGAACCGGTACAGGTGACGCAGGATATAAGTTCGACGATGAATTTCATCCCGACCTAAACCATTCGGAACCCGGTGTCCTTTCTATGGCCAATGCAGGACCTGGCACTAATGGAAGCCAGTTTTTTATTACCCATGTACCTACTCCATGGTTGGATAACAAGCATACCGTTTTCGGACACGTTCAAAGCGGTCAGGATGTGGTCGATAGCATTGCCCAAGGCGATAAGATAAATAGTGTTGAAATCGTTCGCGTAGGTGACGATGCCGAAAAATGGGATGCACTTGCGGCATTCGAAAATTTTAAAACTTCCAAAGAACAGCGTCTTGCCGAAGAAAAGGCTAAGCAAGCTGCGGAATTGGACAAGGTTGCCGCCGGATTCGATGAAACCGAAAGTGGACTACGATATAAACTGATCCAAAAAGGTGATGGGCCCCAAGCCCAAAAGGGACAAACGGTTTCCGTTCATTACGAAGGATCTTTGTTGAATGGTCAAGTTTTTGATTCTTCTTACAAACGCAATCAGCCCATCGATTTTCAGTTGGGGGTAGGCCAGGTCATTCCCGGGTGGGATGAAGGCATAGCGCTATTGAAAGTAGGTGATAAGGCAAGGTTGGTGATACCATCGGATCTAGCGTACGGTAGTGCCGGCGCCGGTGGGGTAATTCCGCCGAACGCAACCCTATTGTTCGATGTTGAATTGATGGGGGTCAAATAAAAGACCCAAGTATATTATAAAAGAAAGCCCTGACCTTACGGTCGGGGCTTTTTTATTGTGCTACATAGAGCATACCCAATGGGGAAATTCTAAAGGAAATAAGTCTACTAAAGTTTTGTAAGGGTATTTTGATCAGCTATAATACCGCTCGCGTCTTGCAGGGTATATAGATGAAGTTAGCTTTAAAAAAAAATGATGGTAGTAGGATACTACTTATCGTGAGTTCTTCGCCCTATTGGTACTTAAGAACAATAAAATGATATTTACTACCAACAGTATAAAGAGTATACCGAAAAAAGTTAACATAGTCGCTTCAATTATTATGGTTATTGGGGGATAAGTGTTTTTTATGAAGATGCATATATTCTAAAAGGGTTGCTTCAAAAAAACCTAAACAAATGTATGAAAATTATTACGAAGTTATTGTAGGTTGGCTAAAGGGCAAAAAAAAGCCCTGATACCATTGGTATCAGGGCCTGTATAAAAAAAGTTTATGCGTCTTTCTTAGTCTACAACTTTCACATTTACCGCGTTCAGTCCTTTTTTACCTTGTTGTAGCTCAAATTCTACAACGTCACCTTCACGAATTTCATCGATTAAACCAGAAATGTGTACAAAGTGATCTTCGCTTGAACCATCTTCAGTGATAAATCCGTAACCTTTGGAATCATTGAAGAATTTTACTGTTCCTTTACTCATAATACAAAAAAATTAAATTAAATTATGTCGCGAAGATAAGGTTAATAAATTTAATTAAATGATTTTTACCAAGTTATCTTTGGTTTATGCTAAGGTTAGTTGTAAGAATGTTACCTAATTTTGGTTCTAATTTTACTATCTTTTTTCTTTCCAAAAGGGGTAAAATAAAATGTTTTATTCCTTGGTTTACAAGAGCTGAACCTCTTGATACCTCCTGTGTTTTATAGGGTTTTAATTTATTTTCCTACAAATTTAATGTAGGAAATTTTAACGAATGCCCTGGGTGTCCTATTTGGGATTAAAGCATAAAAAAGCCATAGATGTTAAAATTCTATGGCTCTTGTCAATATTTCGATTTTTTTATGCCGTCGGATCCGGAGTCATTCGCAAATAAGGTTTAATTTCTTTTACACCTTTACTGAACATGGTTTTTGCGTCTTCGGTAGTAATGGCCGGGCTAACAACCACGTCTTCACCGTTCTTCCAGTTGGCAGGGGTAGCTACCTTATGGTTCGCGGTAAGTTGTAATGAATCGATAACACGCAATAGCTCATGGAAGTTTCTACCTGTTGAAGCCGGATAGGTAATCATTAGCTTGACCGTTTTGTCGGGAGCGATGATAAAAACCGAACGAACGGTTAGGGTGTTGTCGGCATTTGGGTGGATCATGTCGTAAAGATCTGACACCTTTCGATCTTCATCGGCTATAATAGGGAAATCTACCGTAGTATTTTCAACCTCGTTGATGTCTTTGATCCATTCAACATGGGATGCGGCCCCATCTACGCTCAAGGCCAACATTTTAACGTTGCGTTTCGCGAACTCATCTTTAAACTGGGCCGCAGTACCTAGTTCGGTGGTGCAGACCGGGGTGAAATCAGCAGGGTGTGAAAAAAGAATACCCCAACTATCGCCTAAATAATCGTAAAGGTTTATTTGGCCTAATGAACTATCGGCCGTAAAATTTGGGGCTTTGTCGCCCAATCGTATTGTTGCCATTTGAAATGTTTTTAGGTTTGAAATAGAATCCTATAAATTTAGTAGATTATAAAAACAGAACCTTAGGTTAATGGTTAAAAATCTATTAAAGTTTTCTATTTTTAGAAGTATGGAAAATAATGAACTAGAAGCCCTTCAATATCCGATAGGAAAATTTCAACGTCCGAAGGAAATTGACCACGAACAGATCCAGGAATGGATTGAGGTTCTTGAGAAATTGCCCAATGAATTAACTCTATTGGTCGAGGGCTTGACCGAAGAACAATTGGAAACCCCTTATCGACCGGGAGGGTGGACGGTAAGACAGACCATACATCATATAGCCGATAGCCATCACAACAGTTATATACGCTTTAAATGGGCCTTGACGGAAGACACCCCCATAATTAAGGCCTACGACGAGAAGGCTTGGGCTAAACTATTTGACAGTAAAACCGCACCCGTACAATTGGCATTAGACCATTTGAGTGCCGTTCATGGTAGATGGGTCTACTTGTTAAAAGGCCTTGGCGAAGAACAGTTAAAACGAAGGTTTGTTCATCCAGATAGCCGTGTAGCGATTGCTTTGGATGAGAATATCGGTCAGTATGCATGGCACGGGCGGCATCACTTCGCGCATATATACAATTTAATGGAAAGAAAGGGCTGGACCCGCTAAAGAACCTGCGCTATTTTTTCCATTTAATATTACAGCCGATACTCGGTTTCTGTACTTCGCTTATCTTTTGGTTGCCTAATAGCGCATCTATGGCATTGCGAAGGTCTTTTCCGGTTACGGGAATGCCATTTTCAGGTCTTGAGTCATCCAATTGCCCCCGATATACCAATTTTAGGTCGGCATCGAACAAATAAAAATCGGGAGTGCATGCGGCATCATAATCTTTGGCCACTTTTTGGGTTTCGTCATAGAGGTAGGGAAAGGTGTAACCTTCTTCTTCGGCTACCGCTTTCATAAGATGAGGGGCGTCTTGTGGGTAGTTCTCCACATCATTGCTCGAGATGGCGATAAAGCCGATACCCTTATCTTGGTAAGTCTTGGCGAGACGGACCAATTCGGGGTTGATGTGTTTTACAAAAGGACAGTGATTGCATATAAAGGCGATAAGCGTTCCCCTTCTTCCTTTGAGGTCATTTAGGGCCGACATTTCTTCCGTAATCGTATTTTGAAGCTTGAAATCTGGTGCTGTCGTGCCGAGCGGAAGCATATTGCTTGGTGTTCTTGCCATGGTGTTCTGTTGTTATTGATTTAAATTAGTAAAAAGTGTTTTGTGTCCCTTTGCCAAACCACAATCTATTTTTACCTTCATATTTTTATTGGTACGAACAAAAATAGAAATAATGGCCGAAACGATAAACTGGCAAGACTTTGCAAAGATAGATATGCGGGTGGGAACGATTGTAGAAGTTAATGATTTTCCTGAAGCGCGTAATCCGGCCTATCAGGTGCATATTGATTTTGGTGAGGAAATAGGTATTAAAAAAACCTCGGCGCAGATTACTACCCTATATACAAAAGAAAAGCTTTTGGGTACCCAAGTGGTTGCCGTAGTTAACTTTCCGAAGAAACAAATTGCCAATTTTATGAGTGAATGTCTTATCTTGGGTGCCGTCAACGGTAAAGACGTTGTTCTCTTACAGCCGGAAGCAACTGTAGCCAACGGACTCAAAATATCATAATTGATTGACCGAAACCCTTTTAGATAACGTATCGCTTAATTTTGACGCCCAGGCACAATGGGTATTGAATGTTTCGCTCTCCCTGGTTATGTTCGGCATTGCCCTAGAAATATCCGTACAAGATTTTAAGGTGCTTTTTCAAACTCCCAAAGCTATTTTTACGGGCCTCCTTAGCCAATTTGTGCTATTGCCCTTGGTTACTTTTCTTTTGATCCTATGTATTGAACCTGTGGCAAGTATAGCCTTGGGTATGATTATGGTCGCCGCCTGTCCCGGGGGTAATGTTTCTAATTTTATATCACATATAGCGGGCGGTAATACGGCTCTTTCGGTTAGTCTTACGGCCGCTGCTACCTTGTTGGCCGTGGTAATGACCCCTTTAAACCTGCAATTTTGGGGCGGACTCTATGGGCCTACCCAAAATATTCTTAAAGAAGTGGCCCTGTCGCCATGGCAAATGGTTGGGTTGGTCTCGCTTTTATTGGGCCTGCCCTTGGTCTTGGGTATTTGGTTGAACCATATAAAACCTGTTTTAGCAAAAAAAATGGGGAAAGTTCTTAAAACGGTATCGCTGATATTTTTTATACTATTGGTATTTTTGGCCTTGTATAATAACCGAGCGGTATTTTACGACTATATAATGTACGTTTTTTGGATCGTGGCATTGCATAATGTATTGGCATTTTTAACGGGTTTTTCGTTTGCCAAGCTTATGGGCCTATCGGAAAAAAATGTGCGTTCTATTACTATTGAAACGGGTATTCAGAATTCGGGATTGGGACTTCTTTTGATTTTCTCCTTTTTTGATGGTCTTGGCGGAATGGCGCTCTTGGCTGCCTTTTGGGGAATTTGGCATTTGGTGTCCGGTCTTTTGCTGGCCGCTTTTTGGGGTTATAAACCAATTAAAACAGAAAAACTGACTTGAAAAATATTGGCTATCGATTACTAAAGGTCTGGATCAAGTCCGGATTGTATTTGTACTATGGAAAAATAAGGGTTTCTGGACTCGAGAACGTGCCCAAGGACAAAGCGGTGTTGTTTTTGCCCAATCACCAAGGTGCCTTGCTGGATGTATTGCTGATTGCTGTTGACTGTAATCGTAAGCCTTTCTTCTTGACACGATCCGATGTCTTTACCAAGCCGACCTTGAAAAAATTCTTTGCGTATTTAAGAATGATTCCTATCTACCGTATACGGGATGGGAGGGAAGCCCTTAAAAATAACCAGGCCGTCTTTGACCAATGTGCGGAAATATTTAAAGACAATCATGCCATTGTTATGTTTCCCGAGGCCAACCATAACATTAAACGCCGCGTAAGGCCCTTGAGCAAGGGCTTTACGCGAATTTTGTTCAATGCCGTCGAAAGATTGCCCGAAACGGAACTCTATATTGTGCCCGTGGGGCTAAACTATAGGGGCAATTCTAGTTTTCCCGATAAGGTAGCCCTTTACTACGATAAGAATATCTTGGTCAATACCTTGTATGACCCTAAGGATGTGCAAGCTTCAGTGAATAGGGTGAAGGGAAAAGTTTCCGATAGGTTGAAACAACTGACGACACATATAGAGGACTTCGATAATTATGAAAACATAGCGGGGCAGTTGAACCGCATGGACGTCGATTTTTTAGATCCTTTTGAAACGAACAAGGTGATAGAAGGATTGGATCCATCTGTAAAGGTATCGGATCAAGTAAGGAAAAAAGGACCGTTACGGGTCGTGGCCGATGCTATTTTTGAAGTACTGAACTTTCCGGTTATCTTACTCTGGCGTAAATGGGCCAAGCCAAAGGTTTGGGAACCTGAGTTTATGGGAACGCTCCGATTTGGATTTTCCTTATTGGCCTATCCTGTATACTATGCACTCTTGTTTACGTGTATCGCCCTGTTTTGTAATAGTCTGGTGGCCTTGGCCGTAATTTTGGCCTTGTTCGTATATAACTGGGCCTATGTTAGAAGGAATTGAATTAGGCCCCTAGGTATAGGTATAAAAAAACGACCACATGTTGTGGTCGTTTTTTTATTTAGGTTGCAAGTCTTTTTAAATATCGTCAAAGCTTACATCCGTAAAACTTTCGGTGCTCGAAGGCTTCATTTCTCCGTTGGTGACAATTTCTTCTTCTTTTTTGAAATCTTTTTGGTGACGTTCGGAGATTACTTCTGAGCCCTTTTCCTCGATAATGAAATTCATCATTTCCTCTACATTGTCCTTAAAGGCTTGAAAATCTTCCTTGTATAAGTATATTTTGTGTTTCTTGTAGTGGAAAGAGCCATCGTCGTGAGTAAATTTTTTACTCTCTGTAATCGTTAAGTAATAATCTCCTGCCTTGGTACTTCTTACATCAAAAAAATATGTGCGTCTACCTGCCCGTAATACTTTGGAATGAATTTCCTCCTGGTCCATTGAATCTTTTTCGTTCATCGCGTTTAGTGTCTAGTTAATAGTGTTAATCTTTCAAAAATGTAAAAAAAAAGCCAATACGACAACAATTTTTTAGTTTTCTTTCTCTGAAAGTTGAGTGAAGTACAGATCTTTATAATATCCGTCAACACTGTTTAAATCACTATGGTTGCCTTCTTGAAGAAGTTCTCCATTGGAAAGAACCAAGACCTTATCGGCGTTTTTCGCCGAAGAAACACGATGGCTGACAATAAGGGTGGTACGATTTTTTGACGCTTTTTTCAGATTGTTCAGAATTTCTTCTTCAGTTTCTGTGTCAACTGCTGAAAGACAATCGTCAAAAAGATATATTTCGGGTTTTTTTAAGAGGGCACGCGCAATAGAGACCCTCTGTTTCTGTCCGCCGCTCAGGGTGATGCCCCTTTCGCCCAATACGGTGTCGTAGCCCTTGGTGAAACCTACGATGTTTTCATGTACTACCGCAGCTTTGGCCGCATTGATAACCTCTTCGTCGGTAGCGTCTTCCTTGCCGAATTTAATATTGTTCTTTATGGAGTCTGAAAATAAGAAGGCGTCTTGGGGTACCGCACCGATGGCTTGGCGTAAACTGTTTATGTTCAATTGCTCTATGGGGGTGTCGTCTATTAAGATTTCACCAGAGGTCACATCGTAAAGTCGGGCCACAAGGTCTAGAATAGTCGACTTTCCTGACCCCGTCTTTCCTAATATGGCTACCGTTTCCCCTTCGTTTATGGTGAAAGAAATATTCTTGAGGGCCGTAATTTCAGTGTCTTCATAAGTAAAGCTTACATTTCTGAATTCGATTTTTCCCTTTACGGGCGTTTCTTCGAGTACGGTATTCTTGATATCAGGTGATTCTTTTAAAAATTCGTTGATCCTTTTTTGTGAGGCTTCCGCCCTTTGTACGATAGAGGTCAACCAACCGATAATGGCTACCGGCCAAGTAAGCATGTTTACGTAGAGAATGAACTCTGCAATAACCCCGGAAGAGGCTATTTCCCCGTTTATATATTGCTTTCCTCCTATATAAATAACGAAAATGTTACTAATACCGATGAGTAAGACCATTAGGGGGAAGAACCAAGCATTGACCTTTGCCAAATCCATACTCTTGTTTTTTCCTTCAAGGGCAAGGGAGCTGAGGTCGTTATTGATGTTCGGTTCCAAGGCATATGCCTTGATGACCGAAACCCCCGAAAATACTTCTTGGGTAAAGGTTGAAAGGGTAGAGAGGTATTGCTGAACAACCGTACTGCGTTCATGGATTACCTTGCTGATGTAATAGATAAGTACCGACAATATCGGCAAGGGTATTAAGGTATAGGCGGCGAGTTTCGGGGCCGTCATGAACATGATCGGGATGATACAGGCAAAGAGCGTCAGGGTGTTTATGCCGTACATCAGTGCCGGTCCGGTATACATTCGCACTTGGTTTACATCTTCGCTGATACGGTTCATCAGGTCGCCGGTGCGGTTCTTCTTGTAGAAATTTAGACTTAGAAATTGATAGTGGTCGAAAATTTCGTTTTTAAGGTCGTACTCGATATAGCGCGAAACGTTAATTATCGTCTGCCGCATTAAAAAGGTAAAGAAGCCCGATAAGAGGGCGGCACCCACAATGATCAGTATATATTCAAGAAGGAAATCCTTGGCGGTCGGTTCCGAGATCTTATCGTTCATGAAATCCTCGATGACCGTAATCGATTCTTTGACGTATCGGGGCATGACCAGTTGAAGCACCCGGGCAATGATGGTAATGAACAATCCGACCAATAATTTCGACCAGTATTTTTTAAAGTATTTATTTAGGTGTGCAAGTTCCTTCATGAAAGGTTTCGGCTAAGAAATATGTAATTGGCCAAAGATAGTGGTTTGGGTATAAACGAAATGTTATAAATACCATAAGATATTGCCTCGATATCGATTTACGCCCGTCGGCCCCGATATTTTATATACGTTAAATTTACGGTAAGTTTTAAAAATAATCAGGCTTCAAGGGGCTTAATAGCAAGGTTTTGCGGAGGTCTGAAAACATTAAAGTGAAATGAAGCTGTCGTTTCATCGGTTTGTATAGTAGTCTTTTGGGCTTTATTCTTATTTTTGCGGCGTGAGAGTCAAACCAATACTATTCCAAAAAAGTTCTTTAAAATGCTAACACGAAGACATATACGGGTAAAAGTGATGCAATGTATTTATGCCATTACCCAATCTAAAGATGAGTCTTTAGAGAAACAAGAAAAATTTCTGCGGTTTAGCATAGATAATATGTACACGCTCTATCTACTTATGATGAGCCTTATTATAGAAATTCACCAAAGAGGGGCCGAGCAATTGAAGATTTCGTCAAAGAAATATTTGGCCACGGCTTCCGATACCTTTCCCGATCAAAAGAAATTTGTAAATAACCGATTGCTTTCCCAAATCGTCAATAACGAACCGTTGAAGGCAGAGCTGAAAAAACGCAAGCTCGAAAATTGGTATTTGAACGAAGAGTACGTAAAAATCATTTACAACAATATTGTAGCGAGTTCAACCTATGAAGACTATATGTCGGCTGAAGGCAGTAATTGGGCCGAAGATAAAGAGTTCGTCGTTACCTTGTTCAAAGATGTCATAGCCCCTGATGAAAAGATTTACGACTATTTTGAGGATAACAATCTTACTTGGGTAGATGATATTCCTATTGTAAACACTTTTATCCTTAAAATGCTAAGAAAGGTCAGGCCCGACCATCCCACCTCGTATTTCTTGCCTCGCTTGCTGAAGGATCAAGAAGATTTGGATTTTGCCAAAAAACTCTTGCGGAAGACCTTGCTCAAAGATGCCGAGTTGACCAAAGAGATAGAGGGCAAGACGCCCAATTGGGACAAGGACCGTATTGCCGATATGGATGCCATACTTTTAAAAATGGCCATATGCGAACTTCTAAACTTTCCGTCCATACCTGAAAAAGTAACGATTAACGAATTTTTGGAAATCGCCAAGGAGTATTCTACCCCTAAGAGCAGTATTTTTATCAATGGAATTTTAGACAACCTTGTAAAAGAATACAAAAAGGATGGAAAGCTTAACAAAATGGGTAGGGGTCTCATTTAAAATAAATGATTAATTTTGCCTTTAAACTAAAGTTAGAGATATGAAAAAAACAATTTTTGCCTTAAGTATATTTTCACTTTTGGCGTTCGTTTCTTGTAAAGAAAATGCGTCGAGTAAAGTAAAATCAGATAATGTTACCGAGGCTGCACAGCGCGATGAAGCCAGTAAGCAGGTTCCGGTAATGGAGTTTGAGAAAGCTGAGCATGACTTTGGTACCATTGAACAAGGTACACCACAAGAAACCATTTTTACTTTTAAAAATACGGGTAATGCCCCGTTGATCATAACCAGTGCCACCAGTTCTTGTGGTTGTACGGTTCCAAATCCACCAAAAGATCCTATCGCACCGGGAGAACAAGGGGAATTGGTAGTGAAGTTCAACGGATCGGGCCAGAACCAGGTTACCAAAACGATTACTGTAAATGCCAATACCGAAAAAGGAACCGAGCAATTGCGAATCAAAGCTTTTGTTAACCCTAAAGGGGCGGCTCCGGTAGGACCAACCAAATAATAATAGATTAGATACTAAATAAATATGGGTGATATAGGACAGTTTCTTCCGATGATATTGATTTTTGTGGTAGCGTATTTCTTTATGATACGCCCGCAAATGAAGCGTCAGAAAGATGAAAAGAAATTCGCGGCTGAATTAAAAAGAGGCGATAGGGTAATTACTAAAAGTGGTTTGCACGGTAAGATTATGGATTTGAACGATAGCGATTCTTCGTGTATTCTTGAAACCATGGCCGGTAAATTAAAATTTGATCGTTCTGCGATTTCAATGGAACTGAGCAAAAAACTGAACGCTCCCGAAAAGAAGTAAACGTACATTGTAGTACATATTAAACACCGCTAAGCAATTAGCGGTGTTTTTTTTGGTCGTTATGCTAGGGTAAATTAGTATATTCATCTCTTGAACAAAACAACCAAAATCGATGTACCATAATAGACGAAATTTTATAAAGAAAAGTTCCTTGGCCTTGGCAGGTTCGGGCGCGGCATTTTTATTTCCCATGGAGCTGTTGGCCACGCTCCGTAAAAAGGTGGGGCCGAACGATCAAATCAATGTAGGGCTTATTGGCTGCAAGGGTATGGGGTTTAGCGATTTGACGTCTATGTTGAAAATAAGCGAGACCAATGTGATGGCACTCTGCGACGTAGATGAAGCTGTTCTTAAGGCTAGGACGGAAGACCTCGGAAAGGCAGGGATTAAAAAGCCGTTGTGGTATCGCGATTATCGTAAGCTACTTGAGAATAAAGACATTGACGTGGTCATTATAGGTACGCCGGACCATTGGCATTGCCTGCAGTTGACCGATGCCTTGATGGCGGGAAAAGATGTCTATTGTGAAAAGCCTATAGCCAATTCCATTCAAGAGTCGAATATAATGCTAAACTACGTTAGCGCTAGTGACCGAATGGTGCAGATCGGACAATGGCAGCGTAGTCAGCCCCATTTTGTCGATGCCATTAATTTTGTGCATTCGGGCAAATTGGGCAATATACGTTTGGCAAAAGCTTGGGCCTACCAGGGTTGGATGAAACCTGTGCCCGTCGTAGCCGATTCTGCCGCGCCGGAAGGCGTAAACTATAAAATGTGGTTGGGACCGGCACCGGAGCGCGCCTTCAACGCAAACCGCTTTCATTTCAATTTTCGATGGTTTTGGGATTATGCGGGCGGCCTAATGACCGATTGGGGCGTGCACCTGTTGGATTATGCTTTATATGGAATGAAGGCGGGTACGCCTAAGTCGGTAATGGCCCTAGGAGGAAAATTCGCCTATCCGAACGATGCTTCCGAAACCCCGGATACCTTACAGACCGTTTTTGAATACGATGGCTTTTCAATTCTTTGGGAACATGCTACGGGTATTGATGGGGGGAATTATGGACGTAACCACGGTATAGCCTTTATTGGTAATAACGGCACTTTGGTCGTTGATCGGAACGGTTGGGAAGTGATACCTGAGGAAGAATTTGCCGGATGGGGCAAGAAAGGTACCCCTAAAATGGAAGCTGTCTCCTATGACAAGGGCAATTCCAGTGGATTGGATTTGCATACGGCAAATTTTATAGATGCAGTAAAGAGTCGCGATGGTTCTAAATTGAATGCCCCTATTAAAGTTGGCTATGATGCCGCTTTGGTATCGCATATGGGCAACGTAGCCTTTAAGACGGGCAACCGGATCTATTGGGACGAGGCTTCCGGAAAGTTTAAGGAAGAGGAGGCCAATAAGTTGATTACGGCCAACTATCAAAATGGCTGGAAACTACCTATGCTCTAAACCATAGGGCTTCCACATATAAAATAGGGAAGGGCTAGGATGTTTTTACCGGAACAGGTCATTCAAGCCTTTGTCTTTGCTAATCATCGGCAAAATCTTGTCAAGTCGATTTAGTTTTGTTTTTTCACGTAGGGTTTCTGTAATGTATGTGGCGTCTTCACGCTGCTTGTAGTGGGGTTTATTTCCTTTTCCGAAAAAAAACCTTTAATGGAACATGGCTAGGGGCTTTCCTTTTTGTGCAGTTTCAAGAAGGTTTTCGGGGTCGTTTAAAAAGACCCCGTTAAAGAACCAGATGCCGAAGTGGTGTTTGAACTTGCAAATGGCCAACACATTTTTTTGTCCAAGGTATAAGTCGGAAAATTCCATTTATGGGTTTCCTCTAAATCGGTTTTCAAAACGAGTTGGCACAAGAGGGCGACACCGTTTTTAAATGATGTGCTTCGGTGTAGTAGGCTTCTACTTTTTTCGGCTATATCCATTAGGGAAGTGCAGTAAGTTGACTTCCCTAAGATAAGCTTTGTGGTTATACGGCTTTTTTGGCTACCAGTTCACAGATTTTGATGATGACCTCGGTGGCCTTTATCATGCTCTCTACGGGAATATATTCGTATTTTCCGTGAAAGTTGTGCCCGCCGGCAAAAATATTGGGGCATGGGAGCCCCATATAGCTGAGCTGTGAGCCATCGGTGCCACCACGTATGGGTTTGATGATGGGCGTTACGCGCATGGCTTCCATGGCCTCCTTGGCTATTTCTACGATGTGGTATACCGGTTCTACTTTTTCCCTCATATTAAAATACTGATCTTTTAATTCGAGGGTAATGCAATTGCCGTGAATTGAATTTAATTTATCGGTGATATTGCGAAGTAGTTGTTTTCTCTTTTCAAAATGGTCTTTGTCATGGTCACGTACGATAAGCTCAAATTCGGCATGTTCTATTGAGCCTTGAATGTGGTGTACGTGAAAGAAGCCTTCGCGTCCCTCGGTGTTTTGAGGGGTTTCTTCCGGGGGTAAGATCTCGAGAAATTCGCTGGCGATGCTTATGGCGTTTACCATTTTGTTTTTGGCGTATCCCGGATGTACGCTCTTTCCTTTTATTATCACCTTGGCACTGGCCGCATTGAAATTTTCAAATTCTAGTTCGCCAATCTGGCTTCCGTCCATGGTATAGGCCCAATCGGCATCAAATTTTTCAACGTCAAAATGATGTGCCCCACGACCGATTTCTTCATCGGGGGTAAAACCGACCCTGATTTTTCCATGTTTTATTTCCGGATGGTTGATAAGGTATTCCATGGCCGTGACAATTTCGGTGATTCCGGCCTTGTCATCGGCGCCCAAAAGGGTGGTTCCGTCCGTAGTGATGAGGGTTTGGCCCTTGTACTGCAGTAAATCCTCGAAATAATCGGGAGAGAGTACAATGTTTTCGTGGGCGTTCAGTACAATGTCCTTGCCGTCGTAATCCTCGATAATTTGCGGATTGACATTTGTAGCCGTAAAATCGGGAGAAGTGTCAAAATGCGATATAAAGCCTATGGTAGGTACTTCAATGTTGAGATTACTCGGTAAGGTGGCCGTAATGTAGGCGTTGTTGTCGATGGAAACTTCCTCCATGCCAATTTCCAGTAATTCTTCGACGAGTAAGTCTGCTAAATGCCATTGTTTTTCGGTGCTGGGCGTGGTCTTTGATTTGGGGTCGCTTTGAGTATCGATTTTTACATACTTCAAAAAGCGATCGATGATATGCTGCATCTAAAATGTTTTTGAATCAAAAGTACAAAATTGGGTTTACTAGATACAAACGAAGCCTGTTTTAAGACTATATTTTTAGTGAATTTCTTACGTGAATGTTGGAAAATGCCTAACTTATGGTAGAATTAACTCAAATAATCAATTATGAAAAGAATGTATTTTTTATGCTATGTGCTGTTTTTTGGATGCATAGCTATTGGAAGTGCTCAAATCACAGGTACGGTTTCAGATGAAGATGGCCCACTGCCCGGTGCATCCGTAGTGGTCAAAGGAACGACGACAGGTTCCACCACCGATTTTGACGGATTGTTTACGATCAATGCGGAGGTTGGCGATAAGCTGGTTATTTCTTACATCGGTTATGAGACCAAAGAGGTAACGGCCCAGTCGGGTACAATGAAGATCCAATTATCTTCGGGAGTAGCCTTGTCGGAGGTTATTATCGTGGGGTCGCGTAACCCGAACAGAACGGCTACCGAGAGTATGGTTCCGGTAGATGTAATTAGTATGAAGGAACTGAACAGTGTTGCCCCACAGGTGAACTTAAATCAGATCTTGAATTATGTAGCACCTTCTTTTACTTCAAACACCCAGACTATTTCAGATGGTACGGATCACGTTGATCCGGCTTCATTAAGAGGTTTGGGTCCTGATCAGGTTTTGGTACTGATCAATGGTAAAAGAAGACATACCTCTTCTTTGATCAATGTAAACGGAACTTTCGGACGTGGTAGTGTGGGTACCGATTTAAATGCTATACCGGCAGCCGCCATTCAGCGTATTGAAGTTTTAAGGGATGGGGCAGCTGCCCAATATGGTTCTGATGCCATAGCGGGGGTAATCAATATCGTTTTGAACAAGAGTGTGAACGAATTGAACATGTCGGTTACCTCTGGTGCTAATTTTTCCAAGAACGCCAATGATCAAACAGGCGGTGTAGATGGGGCTACGACCAACATAGCTGCTAGTTATGGTGTTCCCTTAGGTGAGAACGGAGGTTTCTTGAACTTTTCTGGTGATTTTGACGTACGTCAAGATTATAGTAGGATGAAGGAGTGGGAAGGTGGAATTTTTAATGCGTATAACTCTATAGAAA
The DNA here is from genome assembly GCF_000973105.1 of Zobellia galactanivorans. Lineage (NCBI taxonomy): Bacteria > Pseudomonadati > Bacteroidota > Flavobacteriia > Flavobacteriales > Flavobacteriaceae > Zobellia > Zobellia galactanivorans. Next base: position 3,312,607 of record NC_015844.1, read on the forward strand.
GGCTAGCATTAGGGGAGAATTTAGATATTGCTGATCTGCAGGATGCCGATGTAGTTAGATTGTCTCAAAATTTACCTTATTTTGACCAAAATGATAGGGATATTATAAATGGATTCTCTTCATCTGAATTGCATACCCCAACAAAGAAAGATGATGATGGCAATATTATATTTTATAATCCGCTTTCTAACGATGTTACTGATTCGGAACTTACCGAAAGAAACCAGAAACGTAGTGATTATAACATGAGAGTTGGTCAGTCGGCTTTACGTGGGGGACGAATTTTTGCCAACTTTTCCTTGCCTTTAGATGATAGCGGAACTGAGGTATATTCTTTTGCCGGTATCAGTTCAAGAACGGGTAATTCAGCAGGTTTTTATCGTTTGCCCAATCAAAGCAGGACATATACACTTGCATATATGAACGGATTTTTACCAGAAATCAATTCAACTATTAAAGACAGGTCGCTATCGGTGGGTATTAAAGGAAAGATCAATGAATGGGATGTGGACTTGAGCAATACCTACGGAAAGAACTCTTTTCTGTATTCCATCGGAAATACCTTTAATGCATCCATGCAAAATGCATCACCTACCCTTTTTGATGCAGGGGGATTTTCTTTTGCGCAGAATACGGCCAATTTAGACGTAACCCGCTTTTTTGAAGATGCGTTGTCTGGATTGAATGTGGCTTTTGGAGCGGAATACCGTGTCGAAAATTACGATATAGTGGCTGGGGAACCAGCTTCTTATGGGCAATATGATGGTACGGGGAATATAAACAATCCTTATGATGATATTGTTAGGGATGCTGCTGGTGTTCCCGTGTTGGATGGAGAGGAAAAAACAATACCAAATCCAAATTCGGATGTACGTGTACCAACGGATTTCTTCGGGGAATCTAGACCTGGTGGATCACAGGTTTTTCCTGGTTTTGGACCGTCGAATGAATTGTCTAGAGGAAGAAGTAGTGTTGCCGGTTACATTGATTTAGAAGCGGATTTTTCAGAAAAATTCGTTGCTAGTTTTGCTACACGTTTTGAGAATTATAGCGATTTTGGTTCTACTATCAATTTTAAATTGGCAACACGTTATAAGGTCAATGATAATATAAACCTTAGGGCTGCAGGGAATACGGGTTTTAGGGCTCCTTCCTTACATCAGATAAACTTCAACTCTACATCTACTATTTTTGATCAGAATGGCGACCCACAAGAAGTAGGTACCTTTGCCAATGATAGTAGGGCCGCTAAACTTTTGGGTATTCCTGAATTGAAGGAAGAAACTTCAAGTAGTATAAGTGTTGGTTTTACGGCCAAGATTCCAGATGCAAACCTAACCTTGACTGTAGATGGATATTATGTGGAAATTAATGATAGGGTAGTGTATACAGGTCAATTTGAAGGCCCGGGTACAGGAACTGAATTGGATAATTTGCTAAGTCAGGCAAATGCTACAGCTGCTTCCTTCTTTGCAAATGCGATAAATACCGAATCTCGTGGATTGGATGTAGTGCTTACGCATACGGCCAACTTAAGTGATAACTGGAGATTGAAATCGGATTTGGCGGGTACCTTATCTAAAACGAATCAAATAGGTGATATTAATTCATCAAAAGTGTTAGAAGATGCGGGTCTTGTTAATACTTATTTTCCAGAAGATAGTAGAGTGTATCTGGAAGAGGCCGTACCACGTACGAAAATCAACCTTTCCAACAGCCTTACCTCCGATAAATGGATCATGTTCTTAAGAAACGTATACTTTGGGGAGGTTACCGAAGCGACTACGGTCATAGCCAACCAACAGGTTTTTGGAACCAAGGTGGTGACCGACCTTTCCATTGGGTATAAGGCTACCGATGCCTTGACCTTGACCATAGGGGCCAATAACTTATTGGATATCTACCCCGATAGGGCCGAAGATCAATACAATAACCGTAGTGATGGCCGATTCGATTGGTCGCGTAGGGCGCAACAGTTCGGTATTGGAGGACGGTTCTTGTTTGCCCGTGTAAGCTTCGCTTTGAAGTAGAGTATTGAAAAGAAGGAATAATATAGGGAAAGGCCGTTCGAAAGAACGGTCTTTCTTTTTATTTAGGGGTGTCATACATAGAAGAAGTATAATTTTTCACTTAAAATGGTGTTTATATAAATGGATTCAAATTTTAAAAAGAGGTATATGTTGCGAAAATTATACGGTTCAATGGTATTTTTGATGCTTTTTACATCGGTAAATGCCCAAAATTGCACATTGGATATAGGTGGAAAGAACAATGAGGCCATCAAAACTATTTTTCAATTGAACGAAGAGCAAATAAGCACTATGGAAGCCCTACAAGGCGAACTGGAGGTGCAGACCAAGGATATTGAAGGGCAAATAGAAAAGCTGTTGGCCGAACATCCGCAAAGCAGCGAAGAAGACCTCATTAAATTGGCGGAAAAATACAAGGTATTGCAGCAACAGCTGGTACAGGCGGCCTACGACAGTGATAAAAAACTCTTGTCGCTCTTCAATTCAAAACAGTATGAGCGTTATCTTCGACTCTGTAATGAAGCTATAAGGATACCTATCAAGGTAATTCCTAAAAATTATGAAATCCCTGAAGGGGAAGATTAAGAATCTAAGAGGCGGGGCACGTCTTTTTTTAAGACATGTTCCATGTCCCGACATATAAAAATAGTAGTAAGTTATGCCTGTACTAGGGGGTAAGTTTGTATTTTTGCGCAAATTCTATATACCCTCATGTATAAGTCTATTCTTCAGCCCTTACTTTTTTTGCTAGATGCCGAAAAAGCCCATCACCTTACCTTTTCTCTAGTCCGTTTTCTTTGTAAAATTGGTTTTTCAAGCCTGTTCGAGGCCATCTATAAAATAGAGGACCCACGTCTGGAAAAGGAAGTCTTTGGAATTCGGTTCAAAAATCCGGTAGGTCTGGCGGCGGGTTTCGATAAAGATGCCAAGCTCTACAATGAGTTGTCCAATTTTGGATTTGGTTTTGTTGAGATAGGAACCTTAACGCCCAAACCCCAAGAGGGAAATCCTAAAAAGAGATTGTTCAGGCTGAAGCCCGATCAGGCGATTGTCAACCGTATGGGGTTTAACAATATGGGGGTTGCCGATGCCGTAGGGCGATTGAAAAAGAAACACAAAGTACTCATTGGAGGCAATATTGGAAAAAATAAGCTTACACCCAATGAAAATGCGGTTTCAGATTACCTTATCTGTTTTGACGCGCTTTTTGATCACGTCGATTACTTTGTGGTCAATGTAAGTTCACCTAATACGCCTGGCCTACGCGAGCTTCAAGATAAAGCACCTTTGACCGCCCTTTTGCTGGAACTGAAATCCGAAAACACAAAACTGGCACGGCAGAAACAAGCAAAGGAAAGGCCGATTCTATTGAAGATTGCCCCAGACCTTACGGACGACCAGCTTTTGGATATTATCGCTATTGTTGGCGATACTAAAATAGATGGTGTTATTGCGACCAATACGACCATTGGGCGAGAACATCTAAAATCGGATGCTTCGCTCGTTAGTGAAACGGGTGGCTTGAGTGGAAAACCATTGACCAAAAGAAGCACCGAAGTGATTCGGTTCTTAGCGGAAAGAAGCAACAAAGCTTTCCCTATAATAGGTGTGGGCGGAATACATTCCGAAGAGGATGCACTCGAAAAATTAGAAGCTGGGGCAGACCTTGTTCAATTGTATACCGGTTTTATCTACGAAGGACCGGCCTTGATAAAACGAATCAATAAAGCCATTCTTAAAAAGCAGAGGCAATAAAATTTATTTGGACTTTAAGGTAATACTGATCTTATTTGGCCCAATAATCTACAACGAGCACATCGTCTAAGTGCGGTCCCAAAATGTCGCCAAAGGCTTTATGGTCGGGGTGGGGCAAATAAACGGCACGGTCTTCCTCGCTGTTGAAGGTAAGGAAGAAACAATGGGTAAATCCTTGGTTTAATCCTTCAGGACTGTTGTTCAGGCCCCACTCATATCCCACGATTTGTGGAATTTTAGAGGGTAGGGCAGTAAATGCCTCCTCAACTTTTTTGATGTCTTCTTTCGTGGTTTCGGGTTTGAATTTGAATAAAACTACATGACGTAGCAGACTGTCTTCTTGCATGCTGATAGATTGATCGGTTTGGTGGGCGGTCCTATTTTTGAAGGCCATAGAAAGTAAGGCGAACAAAATGAGACATAAGGTGAGTGTAAGGTAACTTTGTTTCATGATATAGTCGTTTCTCTGTAATTCAATACATACTTTATACTAAAAAAGGCAATAATGCTACATACGTATAACCTAAGGAAAGACAGGAGGGAAGCCTCTCAAAAAAACTAAACGGTCGGTAAGATATAAAAAAGAGTCGTTACTTTAGCGGCGCGTTGCCGGAATCGCCCCAAAAATCGTGTATTTATTGGTTCGGGAACGAACAGTGATACTGAATAATTTAAAAATGAATTACGAAACGCTCTATACTTTTATGTTGGCCACCATGGCCTTGTCCATTTCGCCGGGTCCTGATAATATTTATGTATTGATGCAAAGTCTGGTCAATGGTAAAAAACACGGATTGGCTACTACGGCGGGACTCATGTCGGGTTGTCTGGTGCATACGAGTTTGTTGGCCTTTGGGGTGTCAATGGTGATCAAGGAAAGTGATACCCTCTTTTTTGGAATTAAATTGTTGGGGGCCATTTACCTCTTTTATCTGGCGTACAAGGTGTTTAAAAGTAGTGGCTCGCTAAGTTTGACCGAAGGTTCGGTACCTAAAAAAGGGCTCTGGGAGCTATTTAGGCAGGGGTTTATCATGAATGTATTAAACCCCAAGGTTGCTATTTTCTTTTTGGCCTTCTTTCCCGGTTTTCTCTTTAGCGATGATATGAGTACCGTAGTTCAGTTCTATGTGCTGGGGCTGGTCTTTATGTTCGTTTCCTTTATAGTTTTCAGCTTAATAGCGGTGCTTTCGGGGAGTATTTCGTCGTATTTTACATCAAAACCCAAAATGGGAATTTATCTGAAATGGCTACAAATCATTGTCTTTATTGGTATTGCGGTCTATATTCTGGTATCGGATAAATAATGCTAATTTTGATTAGTTTTATGAGTGGTTTCTGCTGCCTCATAAGAAATGTAAGCACATGATGGAAAAGGTGAAGGTAATCGAATGTCCTAGGGATGCCATGCAAGGTATCAAGCCTTTTATTCCTACCGGCGAAAAGGTAAAGTACATTCAGGCTTTGCTGGGTTGTGGTTTCGATACCATAGATTTCGGGAGTTTTGTGTCCCCCAAGGCCATTCCACAAATGGTTGATACCGCCGAGGTATTATCGCAATTGGACTTGTCGAAGACCCAGAGTAAATTGTTGAGTATCGTGGCTAACGTTAGAGGGGCCCAAGAGGCGTCGCAGCACCCCGAGATTCAATATTTGGGGTATCCTTTTTCTATATCCGAGAATTTTCAGATGCGTAATACGCATAAAACCATAGATCAGTCGGTAGAAATACTCCAAGAAATATTAAATATTGCCGACGCTTCGGGAAAAGAAGTGGTGACGTATATATCAATGGGTTTTGGTAATCCTTATGGAGATCCGTGGGATGTGGATATAGTAGGGGAATGGACCGAAAAATTGAGTGCCATGGGGGCTAAGATACTCTCGCTTTCCGATACCGTAGGTTCGTCTACCCCAGAGGTTATCAAGTACCTGTTTTCAAATTTGATTCCCAAGTATCCCGATATTGAATTTGGTGCCCATTTGCATACTACACCGAGTCGGTGGCATGAAAAGGTAGATGCCGCCTACAAATCGGGTTGCCGTAGGTTCGATGGGGCGATTCAGGGCTTCGGAGGTTGCCCGATGGCCAAAGATGAACTTACCGGAAACATGCCTACCGAGCAGATGCTTTCGTATTTTACCGCGGAAAAGGTAGATAGCGGAGTCAATTGGATGGTTTTTGAAGCTGCATACAATAAGGCTACCGAGTTGTTTTCGCAGTATCACTAGTTCTCGTTCCCTCCACACATTCGGTTCAGGTAACTATCCAAATTAAGCTGAAATAGGGTGCCTTCGACCAAGTCGTGCACGGCGTTCAATTCTTTTAGGTTCATGGCCAAGGTAATCTGTGGTGCGGGGGTGTCTAAAAGTAGCGACCTACAGGTTTCATGTTGTTGGCAATCCTTGCAAAGGGCATTGCTGTTCATCGTACACTCAATGTTCTTTTGAAACTGTACGAGTTCTTTTTCGGTCAATAAGAGACCTGTGTCCCTAAAGACGATCTGTATCTTACTGGTGTCTTTTATCGAGTTTCTTTTCCATTGAAATGCAACGCCAAAGGGGTTGTGGTATATGGGGGTAATGTCGTCCATAGTGTAATTTTTAGATATTTTGGGGTGAACATTTTATGTTATACGCTACTTTGATCAAGCCTATCCTCTCCTTGGGGGTAGGGAGGGGTATGCGCCTTAAATTCTGAATCAAAAATAGTATTTTTATTTAGATTAATTATAAATAGAGTGAAAATACCCCAAATTTTTATCCCCTATTTTATTCCTCTAGGAGCGGCAAAGGCAATGAGGGTGTTATTATTTAGAATAAATAAAAATTATTTTGCACAGACAAGCTCCATGTGTTAGCTTTGCCACTCAATTTAAATCAAGTCTAAATAAACATATATCCTTCATAATGAAAAAAGCCCTGTTTACATTGGCCCTTAGTTCGGCAATAGTCCTTACATCGTGTAGTTCAGATGATGATGCGTCAGGAATGGACGAAACTATAACAATCGATAATCCGGTTAGTTATTCTTTTGAGCGCGATGGCGAGTCTACCGTAAGTTTCAGTGGTCAGACCACGCGTATTAAAATGGCCCATGAGCTTTTGACCAATTTTTTGGATGAAAGTAATACGGCCGAAAGTTTGAAGGCCATGTTCGCCCATGATGATGGTGCGGCCGATTTTGAGGATGCTGATTTAAATGCTTCGGATAAAAATTTACGTAGTAAGACGGCGGCTTCTGTAGATTATTTTTATGCCAATACTACGGACCAAACCCTTATCCGCGCCGATTTTGAGTCATGGATAGAAGGCCAGGTAAATGAAGTTTTTGCCAATTGGAATGTTTCCGCGGCTGCGGGAATTGCAGGTCAATTGGCCGACGGTGAAAAAATACGTTATGTAAACGCAAAAGGTCTTGAGTACAACCAATTGTTCGCCAAAGGCTTGATAGGGGCCCTGATGACCGACCAGGCGCTTAACAACTACTTGAGTCCAACGGTATTGGATGAATCTTCCAATCGTACCGATAACGATGCCGGAACGGTATTGGAGGGCAAGTCTTATACCAATATGGAACATAAATGGGATGAGGCCTATGGTTATGTATATGGCTTGAATGCCGATGCTTCTGATCCCAATGCCGATCTGGGAGCCGATAGTTTTTTGAACGAATACATAGGGAAACTTGAAGAGGATGCCGATTTCGCCGGAATAGCCGATGATATATTTCAAGCTTTTAAATTAGGGCGTGCTGCCATTGTAGCGGGAGATTATGGGGTACGTGATGCCCAAGCTGAGATTATTCGAGAGAAAATATCATTGGTACCTGCTGTTAGGGGGGTGTTTTATATGCAGCGTGCAAAAGCGACTTTAGCAGATGAGGTGCCTAATTACGCAAGTGCTTTTCACGCATTGTCCGAAGCCTATGGTTTTATCTATAGTTTGCGTTTTACGCGAAAGCCGGGTACGGACGCCCCTTATTTTTCAAAAGCCGAATCTGATGAGCTTTTGGAAGAATTGATGGATGATGGCGCCAATGGCTTGTGGGATTTAAAAGCGGAAACCATCGATGAGATTTCGGAAGATATCGCCGAACGCTTCGGATTTACCGTGGCCCAGGCCGCTGACTAATGGCGAGGGCCAATATTAAAATTTAAGTGTTTTAAAAAAAAGCAGTATCTGTTAGGTGATAACAGGCTGCTTTTTATACTTTTGCTTAATTAGAATAAATAAAAATAAGCTATGAGGAGGTTTTTTGCCCTATTTACCGTGGCCACAATGATATGGGCCTGCAGCTCGGATAATAGTGGGGGAGGTACATCGGATGACGTAGATCCGGAACCGGTCAGTTTTGAACGAGGACCCATGTTGGCGAACTGGGCCGACAATATTATTAAACCTTCCTATGAAGCTTTTTCTAATGAAATGTCGGGTTTGCAAACGGCATTTGATACTTTCAAAGCCGATGCTACCGAAACCAACCTTGTAGCCTTTAGGGAATCATGGTTATCTGCCTATAAAATGTGGCAAAGGGTTTCTATGTTCGAGATAGGTCCTGCCGAAACGGTTGGGTTTCGCCTGAATATGAATATTTATCCTACCGATGCCGAAAAAATAGAGGGTTTTATAGCTTCGGAAAGTTACGATCTTGGCCTTGCTTCCAACAGAAATGCCAAAGGCTTCCCTGCTTTAGATTATTTAATTAACGGCTTGGGCGATACCGATACGGATATCGTGGCAAAATATAATGGAGAGGAAAAAGAGAAGCTGATTGCTTATACAGAAGCCATTATTGCCGATATGTCAAGTCTCACATCTGGGGTACTTGCGGAGTGGGATTCAGGATATAGGGATACTTTTGTGGCAAACGACGGTGCGTCTTCGACCGCATCGGTAGACCGGTTTATCAACGATTATATTTTTTACTACGAGAAATATTTGAGAGCAGGTAAAATGGGAATTCCTATAGGTGCTTTTTCGGAAAGTGTACTTCCACAAAATGTTGAGGCCTATTACAAAGCCGATGTTTCTAACGAACTTTTTATAGAAGGGTTTGAGGCTGTACAGGATTTTTTCAATGGCGTACATTATGGAAAAACGACATCTGGCGAAAGCCTGGCGTCTTACTTGGATGCGTTGAACGAGGTTAAGGATGGTGAAGATTTAACAAAGCTAATCAACGAACAGTTCGACTTGGCTAAGACTAAAGTGGAAGCCTTGGCTCCTTTTCGTGAAGAACTTGAAGATAATGTGCCGCCCACAAATATGCTTTTGGCGTATGACGAGGTACAACGCATTGTTCCTTTGTTCAAAGTGGATATGGTTTCGGCCATGAGCGTAAGTATTGACTTTGTTGATGCGGATGGCGACTAGAAAATGAACCGTTTCATAAGCAAACATATTACAGCCCCTATAGAGGCCGCCCCTTTGGCGGTCTTTCGCATTTTATTTGGTGTGATGATGTTGCTTAGTATTGTAAGGTTTTGGAGCTACGGATGGATCGAAAAATTATATATACAGCCCAAACTCTTCTTCTCATATTATGGCTTTGAGTGGGTAAAACCCTTGGGAGCTTATACCTATCTCATATTTATTATCTGTGGACTCTCGGCCATCTTTGTGGCACTGGGTTATAGGTATAGAATGGCGATTATTATGTTTTTTCTCAGCTTTACCTATATAGAGTTGATGGATAAGACCACCTATCTCAACCATTACTATTTTATTAGCCTCGTTGGTTTTTTGATGATTTTTCTTCCGGCCAACGCCTATTTTTCTTTGGATGCCAAGCTAAACCCTAAAAAAGCCTTTCAGAAGATTCCGGCTTGGACGGTCAATGGTATAAAGCTCATGCTGGGCATCGTTTATTTTTACGCGGGATTGGCCAAGCTAAACTCCGATTGGCTTTTTAAGGCCATGCCCTTGAAAATTTGGTTGCCCTCTAAATTCGATACCCCGCTTTTAGGACAGTTTTTGCACGAAGAATGGGTGCAATATGCTTTTAGTTGGTTCGGGGCCAGTTATGATTTGGCCATTCCATTCCTGTTATTGTACAAAAAGACACGCCCTTTTGCTTTTTTAATGGTGGTTGTCTTTCATGTAACGACACGGGTGCTCTTCCCTATAGGCATGTTTCCATATGTCATGATAGTCTCTACATTAATATTCTTTGATTCATCTTTTCATCATAAGCTCTTGAGCTATGTTAGTGGTCTTTTCCGAATACACAAAAATCGCTTTGATAACGGTCAGGTCTTGGTTTTCGCCTCGAATGTTAAAACGAATTCCAAATTGGTTTTAATGGCCGTTTTTTTTGTGGTGCAATTGCTGATGCCCTGGCGCTACCTGGCGTATCCAGGGGAATTGTTTTGGACGGAAGAGGGGTATCGTTTCTCTTGGCGGGTGATGCTTATGGAAAAATCGGGCTATGCCCAGTTCAAAGTAGTGAGCAAAGATTCGGGGAGGTGGTTTTATGTCGATAATTCCGATTTTTTGACACCCTTTCAAGAAAAACAAATGTCTTTTCAACCTGATTTTATATTAGAATATGCACGCTATCTGAAAAGACATTTTGAAAAAGATGGACACAAAAATGTGCAAATATTCGTCGATTGCCGCGTGGCCTTGAACGGAAGGTTAAGTACTACCTACATCGACCCAAAAGTAGACCTTGCCCAAGAGCGGGAGTCGTTTGAACATAAAAGTTGGATAATACCTTTTACTGATGAAATTAAGGGAATTTAGTATCGTATTCATAGTATTCTTAACCTCGTTTTCCGGCTTTTCGCAGATTACGATTTCGGGCAACGTAACCGATGAAAAGGGGAAGCCTGTTCAAGATGCAGAGGTGTATTTAAAAGAGGTGCAACTTCTAAAAACTACCGATGCCGATGGTAATTTTGAGTTTTCCAATATTACCGGAGGTAAGTACACCGTAGTAGTCTTCGCTTTTGAATATGATGTATATGAAAAGGAATTGACCTTTGATTCCGCTTTTAATCTCAGTGTTCAACTCCAGCGTATAAAATCACAAGAACTTTCAGAAGTGGTTCTGACCGAAAGAAGGGAAAAGGTATTCGCTTTAAAGCAATTAAAAAAGGTGGAAGGCACCGCTATTTATGCCGGTAAAAAAACAGAGGTCGTCCTTATGGAGGGCCTTACCGGAAACCTTGCGGCCAACAATGCCAGACAAATCTATAGTCAGGTTGTGGGGCTAAATATTTATGATAATGGCGATGCCGGTTTGCAGCTAAATATTGGAGGTAGGGGGTTGGACCCTAATAGAACGGCTAATTTCAATACACGCCAGAACGGTTATGATATTAGTGCGGATGTGTTGGGTTACCCGGAAAGTTATTATACCCCACCTGCGGAAGCGCTTGAGGAAATTCAAGTAGTACGTGGTGCGGCTTCTTTGCAATACGGGTCTCAATTTGGGGGCTTGATCAATTTTAAGTTTAAAAAACCAAATCCGAATAAGGAGATAGAACTTATTTCCCGTCAGACCGTCGGTTCGTACAATCTGTTTACAAGCTTCAATAGTTTAAGTGGTACGGTGGGTAAATTCAGTTATTATACTTATCTCAGCTATAAAGATGGAAATGGCTTCCGCCCGAATTCAAATTTTAACAGCAAGAACTATTTCACACATTTAGCTTACGAGATTTCCAATAAAACCAAAGTAAGCTTAGAGACTACTTTCTTGCATTATTTAGCGAAGCAACCGGGTGGTTTGACCGATGCCCAATTTTATGAAGACCCAAGGTTTAGTAATCGTGATAGAAACTGGTTCGAAGTAGATTGGAGACTATATTCGTTTCGTTTGGATCACGCCTTTTCCCCAAAGACAGATTTTAGTCTCAATGTTTTCGGTTTGAATGCCTCGCGCAGGGCCTTGGGTTTTCGTACCAATAGGGTTTCCCAAGATGATATTACAACTGGACCACGGGAATTGTTAATCGATGATTTTAGCAACTGGGGTGCAGAAGCAAGGGTGTTGACAAGGTATAATTTGGCGGGTACCGAATCGGCCCTTTTATTAGGTTCTAAAGTTTATAAAACAAATAATGACCAAAGGCAAGGACCGGGCTCTGCAGCTGCGGATGCCGATTTTAATTTTGCCGATGCCAGTTTTCCAAACTACGAAAGACAGTCTCAGTTCAATTTCCCGAACTTCAATGTGGCTTTGTTTGGGGAGAACATATTCAACCTTTCAGATAAATTAGCTTTAACTCCTGGGTTTCGTTTGGAGCATATTAAAACAGAAAGTATAGGTGGTTACCAAGAGATTACCTTAGACTTGGCGGATAATCCATTGCTAAATAGGGAGATAGAGGATAACAGGGTTTTTGATAGAACCTTTGTTTTGTTGGGACTTGGAGCAACATATAAGCTGTCACCTAGTGTAGAATTGTACGGGAATTTTTCGCAAAACTACCGTTCCGTAACCTTCAGTGATATACGGGTGGTGAATCCTTCTTTTCAAGTAGATTCAAATATTTCAGATGAAGATGGCTTTACCGCAGACTTTGGTGCCAGGGGAAGATTTAAAGATGCGCTATCGTATGACATAAGTATATATGGGCTCTATTATGATAATAGGCTAGGAGAAATATTAAAAGAGGAAACCCAGGTTAACGCGGCCGGAGAAGAAGTTTCAACGGGAAGATTATTAAGGGCAAGAGGCAATATAGGTACCGCGTTTATTTATGGTTTGGAAAGTTTTGCGAACTGGAGCTTAAAGGAAACCTTCTTTCCGCAATCGGAAAAAGTGAAATTGAATTACTTTGCCAATGTGGCCATTACTAAATCGGAATACCTTTCTTCCGAACGAAACAATGTAGAAGGCAAGGAAGTGGAGTTTATTCCAAAAGTCAATCTTAAGACGGGATTAAACTTTGGTTATGATAACCTTTTGGGAAGCCTTCAGTATACTTATTTTGCCGATCAGTTTACCGATGCTACCAATGCGCCACAAGACGTAAATGATAACCAAAGAGGGATAGAAGGGGTGATTCCTGCCTATGATATTTTAGATTTCTCGCTCTCGTACACCTATAAAAAATGGAAGTTGGAAGCGGGCGTCAATAACCTTTTAGATAATTCATATTTTACCCGAAGGGCTACAGGTTACCCGGGGCCAGGTATTATTCCATCCGAACCGAGAACATTTTATACAACGCTTCAGTTCAAATTGTAGGGTGCTTGCAAAGGGTTTCAAGGGGGTATTTTGGGGTTTTTCAGGATGTGGGTACGAAAAAAGGTAAGATCATTTTCGTTTTATGGGGATATCACCTCAAAGCCTGTGGGCAATTTCCGAGTAAATAGTTTTAGTCATATTCCCCTAGGTCAATAGACTGAATAACAAATTAATTTCACTACATTTGCACGCAATTAAATCTTTAATTGCTATGCAAGCCCACCTAAACAAAATCGTTGGAGAAGGTCTCACTTATGATGACGTACTCCTAGTCCCCGCCTTTTCAGAAGTCCTCCCTAGAGAGGTAAATATTCAAAGCAAGTTTACGCGTAACATTACGATCAATGTCCCGGTTGTTTCGGCTGCCATGGATACGGTTACCGAGTCGCGTATGGCCATTGCCATTGCCCAAGAAGGGGGTATTGGGGTGCTTCATAAGAATATGACTATCGAGCAACAAGCGGTAAAGGTACGCAAGGTAAAGCGTGCTGAAAGTGGAATGATTATCGATCCGGTTACATTGCCCTTGAATTCTTTTGTGCGTGATGCCAAGGCGAATATGAAGGAGTATAGTATCGGTGGTATCCCCATAGTTGATGATGAAGGCAAACTGATCGGTATCGTTACCAATAGGGACCTTCGTTTTGAGAAAAACAACGACCGTCCGATTTCCGAGGTAATGACCTCTAAAAATTTGGTTACGGTGAGTGAGGGTACTTCATTGGAGCAGGCCGAAGACATTCTTCAAGAGAATAAAATCGAAAAATTACCGGTAGTCGATAAGGATAATAAGTTAGTGGGACTTATCACGTTTAGGGATATCACAAAACTTACCCAGAAACCTATAGCCAATAAAGATACGTATGGAAGGTTGCGCGTAGCGGCTGCCATAGGGGTAACTCCCGATGCGGTCGATCGGGCGGAGGCATTGGTAAATGCAGGTGTAGATGCCGTAGTTATTGATACGGCCCATGGCCATACCAAAGGTGTGGTGGCTGTTTTAAAGGAAGTAAAAAAGAAATTTCCGGACCTTGATGTTATCGTAGGTAATATTGCTACGGGCGAGGCCGCCAAATATTTGGTTGAAGCTGGGGCAGATGCCGTAAAAGTGGGTATCGGACCGGGTTCCATTTGTACCACCCGTGTAGTTGCAGGGGTAGGTTTTCCTCAATTTTCGGCTGTACTCGAAGTTTCCGCCGCCATCAAAGGCTCCGGTGTTCCGGTAATTGCCGATGGTGGAATCCGTTATACTGGTGATATCCCAAAAGCTATCGCCGCCGGTGCCGATACGGTTATGTTAGGGTCCCTATTGGCAGGAACTAAAGAATCTCCTGGGGAAACCATTATCTATGAAGGACGAAAATTTAAATCGTACCGAGGTATGGGCTCTGTTGAAGCCATGAAAGAAGGTAGTAAAGACCGTTACTTTCAAGATGTGGAAGATGATATTAAAAAACTGGTACCAGAAGGTATCGTAGGTCGCGTACCTTACAAAGGGGAACTTTATGAAAGTATCCATCAATTTGTAGGGGGGCTTCGTGCCGGTATGGGGTATTGCGGGGCAAAGGATATCAATGCCTTAAAAGAAAACGGTCGTTTCGTTAAGATTACCGCTAGTGGTATTAACGAAAGCCATCCTCATGATGTGACCATTACCAAAGAATCGCCTAATTATAGTAGGTAAGTTTATGCGGGGGGCGGTCGCTCCCCGCAACTTTATTCTTTTTCTTCTTTATTTCGTGACTGTACCCGGTATAAATCGTCAGAGGCTTGCATCAGCTTGCCCAACAATGTAGGTTCTAAATTCGGGTTGTCACTTAGGAATTCCTTTAAAATAATATAGGCTTCGGCAGAAGTGTGTTTGCCGATGGTGTTGCTGAGCCATCCTTTCGGAAAGAAAATATCCCCTGTTTTTTGAATCTCTTCCAATAGATCAAGGCTCGCCCTTAGATTTACAAGTCTTTCCTTTGCGCGCAAGGGGTGGTTCAGGTAGGCCAAGGCCTGCAAGACCCAAGATTCCTTCTGTCGGTTCCCCTCGTCTTTAAGGGAGTCGAAAAAACGATTCCTAACGGTTTTGTCTTTCGATAGGGAAGGGAGAAGGAAGTTGAACTCCGCCAGTTTATCGGGATTGTCGATGGCTTTTTTAGCCTGCTCTATAATGCTTTTAGAATCGGAATGGCCGAATAGGGCCAATCGCATTGCCATCTTTGTATAATCGTCTTGGTTGAGCTTTAAGTTGGGTATAAGGAGGTCTTTGTGCCAAACTTGGTACAATTGTTCTTTCGATTCTTCGGAATAGGCCACTGAGCCAAAAGTTGAAAATAGACTTTTTTTAATATTGGCCGGAAGTTCAGACTGCAACTGCGACCAAAGTTGATCGGCAAGCCGTGGTTGGTACCTTGTTCTTTCGTCTGGGCTAAGGTACTTCCAGAAGATAGTGGTCGTATAGCCGGAAAGTAAATTGACCAATAGCTCATTTTTTTCGCTAACTAGTTTTTGACCGAAAAAATCCAGTAAGGTTGTAGGGGAGAGGGCACCGTTTAAAGTGTTCTCATAAGTATTGATATACATATAGCCCCGGGCTACGTCATCTTCGATTGTGAGGTCGGTTTTTGTGTTGTGGATAGGAAAAACCCCATAGCCCATGCCATTGGAGTTGTAAATGATCGATATGGGTTTTGGCTTACCTATGGCTTCGGGAAGGTTGATACTGCTTCCGTTCATATCGACTAAAACCTTTTGTAGACTGTCTTTATAGACCAAGGTCAGTTCAAAGGTTTGGGGCCATACATGGTAGCTGTTGTCTTCGGCGGTCTGACTTATTTCAAAGGAAGATATGTTCTGGTTGGCATCATAGACAATTTGTTCGTGAAATATAGGGCGACTAGGACTGTTCACCCATACTTCGCTCCATTCTTCAATGTCTATGTCCGATTTACCGTCAAGAATATGAACAAGGTCGCTCCATTCGGCATTGCTGTTCTTGTAAGTTGTAATATATTCCTGTATCCCCTCCTGAAAAGCCTTTTTTCCTATAAGGGCCTCTAACTGTCGCATCATTATCGGGGCTTTGCTATAGATGATGCTTCCGTATAATGAACCTGCATTGTTGAGGTTGTCGAGTTTTTGGCGAATTGGGTTTGAGCCCTGGGTTCTGTCTTCGCTGTAGGCCCTAGGGTAATGGGTGGTCATAAATGAAAGGTCGTGGTTGATGTCCGGAAAGGCCGGATTCGCTATTTTATCGGCAATAAAATTGGCAAAGACTTCCTTCATCCAGACATCGTTGAACCAGTTCATGGTGACTAAATCGCCGAACCACATATGACTGGTTTCGTGCGCTATAAGTTTTAGTCGTCGCAGTTTCTGGTTTTTTGTGGAAGTCGTGTCGAGAAATAGGGCTTCTTCTTTGTATTGAATTGCTCCTACATGCTCCATTCCGCCGTATTGAAACCCGGGGATGGCGGCAAAGTCGAGTTTTTGGAAGGGAAATGGATGATGGGTATAGTCTTCTAAAAAGGATATGGATTGCTGGTGTAGACGAAAGATCGTATCGGTGCTGTAGGCGACCTTGTCATCGTCGGTTTCCCTGTATAATAGAGTCATGTCGAATTTACCCGGATTTTTGCGGGTGGTTTTGAATTTGCCGGCTACAAAAGAAAATAGGTAGGTACTCATTTGGTCCGACGGGCCAAAATAGTGCTTGCTGAATCCGTTAATTTCCTCTTTTTTGATTTCGGGCGCCCCGCAGAGCACGGCCCAATCTTTGGGTGCGGTAATTTCCATGGAGTAGGTGGCCTTGATATTCGGTTGGTCAAAACACGGGAAGAGGGTTCGCGCACGGTCGGGTACTAAGAGTGTATATAGGTAGTCTTCATTGCGGTTCAGTGAAGATTCGCCGGCCGTAAATGCTATTTCTATGGTATTTTTTCCAAGTTTGAGGTGCTTGGCAGCTATGGAGATGTGCTCTTTTTGATGGACGACTGGAGTGGTCTGCCCATTGGCTTGAATCGATTTTAAATGGTCGCTTTCTTCTTTGAAATCTAAATATAAAGGCGCGTCTAGGTTTGAAATTTGCAAGCTCAGAAGGAGTTTGGAGGTAATAGGTGCCGTCTTTTCTGCTGGAATTTGAAACTTGAGTCGGTACTCGACCTCGGAAACTTGGTCTTTTCTGTAATTTGCCAATTCCAAGGAAACACCGTTTGTCAACTCGGGCAGATGGTTTTTGGGCTCTTTGCACGAAAAGAGGAATAAGCCGGTAAGGGCTGCGATAAAGAATATTTTCATGAACTTTTGAAATTCGCGATTTGCTATGGGAAAATGAAAGTACTCAAAAGTAAAAACGAATACAAGTAGATAGGGTATCTAAGTTTTAAGGCATAAAAAACCCGATACCGTTTGAAGTGGTATCGGGTTTTATACAATCTTATCGTTATGGTTCTTTACTTTCCTTCTCCGGCGTAAGTCTTCCAGTCTTGTTCTTTATAAATGTTGTCGCCAAAGTATCTGGCAATACTCAAGAAAGGCTCGGGTTTTTGATATCCGGGCACGGGCGAAAGCATGTTCATTTCCTCGTCAAGGAAAATCGTAGTCGGATAACTCAACCGTCCCTGCATTAGGGCTGCTGCAAATTCGTGATAGCCTTTTCTTCCAGAGGGAACGAACTTGTAGGTCTTTCCCTTGAACTCTATGGGCTCTTTGCCCTCACCATCAAGTTTGACCATGTAAAAGTTCTCCGCCATATAGGCAGCGACCTCTGAATTTTGAAAGGTATCTTTGTCCATCTTCTTGCACCAACCGCACCAGTCGGTATAGACATCGATAAATATTTTCTTAGGATTTTTTTCGGTAGCCACCAATTCGGCAGCCTCGTTCCAACTTAACCATTGTACTTCTTGCGCACTCAGGGTTAGGGCCGATAGTCCCATAAAAACAAAAAGGATGGTTTTCAAGGCAGATACTCTCATGTTACTTTTTTCAATGGTTAGTCTAACAACTATACCAAAACTAACGAAAATACCTGATCTTTATTTTGCCAGGGCCTTTTCCTTTTTCTGAGCGAAAAGGTCTTTAACGTCGATTTGGTGCTTGACGAGGTCTTCAAAGGTTTCGCGTTCTCGGATCAAGATCGCTTTGCCTTCGTGCCACAGTACTTCTGCCGGACGGAATCTGGAGTTGTAGTTGCTCGCCATGGTAAAACAATATGCTCCTGCATTCTTGAAACAAAGAATGTCGCCTTCGCTTATTTCGTTGATCCTTCTGTTGCTGGCAAAGGTATCGGTCTCACAGATATAGCCTACTACAGAGTAATAGCGCTCCCTGCCCGTAGGATTGGATATGTTGATGATACGGTGCGTAGCCCCGTATAGCATTGGACGGATCAAATGGTTGAACCCAGAATCTATACTGGCGAAAACCGTTGAGGTCGTTTGCTTCACTACATTGACCTTGGCCAGAAAGTGACCCGCTTCGCTTACCAAGAACTTACCGGGTTCAAAGGCAAGTGTTAATTCTTTGCCGTACTCTTTGCAGAATTCATTGAAGCGCGAACCTAGTTTTTTGCCCAATTCCTCTACGTTGGTCTCGATATCGCCTTCTTTGTAGGGTACTTTAAAACCGCTACCGAAGTCTATGAAATCTAAATTCTTGAAGTTTTTGGCGGTTTCAAACAAGATTTCCGAAGCGTATAAAAATACATCGATATCAAGAATATCGCTTCCGGTGTGCATGTGAATTCCGTTGATGTTCATTTTGGTCACCTCTACAATGCGCAATAAGTGCGGAATCTGGTGAATGCTGATACCGAATTTGGAATCAATATGGCCTACGGAAATATTCGAGTTACCACCCGCCATTACATGGGGGTTGATCCGAATACAAACGGGTACATTAGGATGTTTGCTGCCGAATTGCTCTAAGATGGAAAGGTTGTCTATATTGATACGGACACCAAGTTTGGAGGCCTCTTCGATCTCTTCCAGGGAAACCCCATTGGGCGTAAAAATTATCGATTCAGGTTTGAAACCGGCAAGTAGGCCCAATTGAACCTCTTGAATGGAAACAGTGTCAAGTCCGCTACCCAAACTATTCATCAATTTGAGTATGGCCACATTGGACAATGCCTTGGCCGCGTAGTTCAATTTTAGTTTCTTTACGCTTCCAAAAGCATTTGTTAGTCGTTGAAACTGAGAGATTATTTTTCCCGAATCGTAAACGTAAACGGGGTCTCCAAAGGTTTTTGCTATATTGAGCAAATCAGTATGATTCATAATACTTCAGTATTTGGTGCGAATTTAACCCGATTAAGCGTTATGAGCAAAAAAACAAGCACAAATATGAAAAATACAACAAATTGTTATTTTTGAAACACGTGTTGAATTTTATTATTTGTGATTCTTCATTTGAGTTGTACTTTTAGCCTAAATATTTTGCATCATGAGACTGCCCTTATTTCCTTTACAATCCATTTTTTTTCCTGGGGAAACCGTACCCCTGCATATTTTTGAAGACCGGTATAAACAACTTATTTCCGATTGTAGGAAGGAGGCCTTGACCTTTGGGATCCCGGTTTATATCAATAACGGTATGACCTATGGAACCGAAGTACAATTGGTGGAGATAGTCAACTCTTATGACAACGGGGAGATGGATGTGACCTGTGTCGGTCGTCAAGTGTTCCGAATATTGAGTTTTGAGAACCAGATGCCCGGCAAGCTCTACGCTGGCGGTACCGTAGAATTTCTTGACAGTGTAAACGATGCCGATAAGGCCTTAAAAAAAACGGTACTGGACCAGATATATCGATTGTACGACCTTATGGACGTGTCGTATGCGCCCCTGCCTCTCGAGAAGTTCAACAGTTATGTCTTGGTGCATAAAATGGGACTCTCGTTCGAGCAGGAATACGAGCTTTTACAAATGCCTAGGGAAAGTGACCGCATGCTTTTTATGCAATCGCATTTGGAGTCTACGATTGCTATGTTGAACGAGGTGAACCGTACGAAGAAAACTATTGAAATGAACGGGAACTTCAAGAATTTCGACCCATTGGATTTTAAGGACTTCAATTTGTAATCGTAGTTTTAAATTGAAATTCATGAAGTTAAACGAAGTGTTTTGCTTCGTTATATACCTGAATTTTATCCGACTCCTTAGGAACTTCAAAAATTGTTAAGCAACTAACTCCATAATTCATTAGTCTAAATGCCGTGGGTTTGCTATTTTTGCTTTCGAATCTAAATATACCTTAATATATGAATCTTCACGAGTACCAAGGAAAAGAGATTTTGGCCAGTTTCGGTGTGCGCATTCAGCGCGGTATAGTGGCCCATAATTCAAAGGAAGCGGTTGAGGCTGCAAAACAATTGACTGCAGAGACCGGAACCGGATGGCACGTAATAAAGGCCCAGGTACATGCGGGCGGCCGTGGTAAAGGTGGAGGTGTAAAATTGGCCAAAAACCTAAAGGAAGTAGAAGAAATTGCAGGAAACATTATTGGAATGAACCTGGTTACCCCGCAGACATCTGCAGCGGGTAAAAAGGTACATCAAGTTTTGGTCGCCGAAGATGTTTATTATCCAGGTGATAGCGAAACCAATGAGTTCTATATGTCCGTACTTTTGAACAGGGGGACCGGAAGAAACATGATCATGTACTCTACTGAGGGAGGAATGGATATCGAAGAGGTGGCCGAGAGCACTCCACATCTTATTTTTACCGAAGAGATTGATCCTGCTACAGGTCTTTTGCCTTTCCAGGCACGAAAAATAGCCTTTAACCTAGGTCTTTCGGGTACGGCGTTCAAAGAGATGACAAAGTTCGTGTCCGCCTTGTACAAAGCATATGTAGAGAGTGACTCCAGTATGTTCGAAATCAACCCTGTGTTAAAAACATCGGATGATAAGATTATGGCCGTAGATGCCAAAGTGTCTATCGATGACAATGCGCTTTTCCGCAGAAAGCAATATGCCGAAATGCGTGATTTGCGAGAAGAGAACCCTATTGAAGTAGAAGCCCGTGCAGTAGGCCTTAACTATGTTGACCTTGACGGAAACGTAGGTTGTATGGTTAATGGAGCCGGATTGGCAATGGCAACTATGGATTTGATCAAAATGGCAGGTGGTGAGCCCGCTAACTTCTTGGATGTTGGTGGTACGGCCGATGCTAAAAGGGTAGAGGAAGCTTTCCGTATTATCTTAAAGGACGAAGGTGTTAAAGCCATCCTTATCAACATATTCGGAGGTATCGTTCGTTGTGACCGTGTAGCACAAGGTGTTGTTGATGCATATAAGAACATGGGTGACGCTATCAAAGTGCCGATTATTGTTAGACTACAAGGTACTAATGCGGAACTTGCCAAGGAAATTATCGACAACTCTGGTTTGGCCGTACACTCGGCCGTTCAGTTTCAGGAAGCTGCCGATAAGGTTAAGGAAGTTTTGAGTTAGTATTCAATACGATATAATTTAAGGAAAGGGGCGAATATTCATATCGCCCCTTTTTTATGTCTTGCATTTCGTTCCTTGGCGCTTACATACGACCGTTTTTAAGAATCAGCTAGCTTTAGGTCGTGCCAAAACCTAACATATCGTTAGATTTTACACCTGTTTTATGACATTAATGTTTTGTAGTGTTAAAATTTGGTAAATTGTGAATATGCGTGCTCTATTTTATGATATCTTTAATTTGAATTAGCGAACGGATTTTTACATTTCAAACCAAAATATCATGAAAAAAGCAGTTTATACCTTAATCTTGGTAATGGCGTTGGGTATCAATTACGGTATGGCCAACACCCCTGTAGAACACAAACCTAAAATCTCAAAGGTACTTACTTCCCAAATTTACCAGATGCTTGGTGAATACGAGGTGCCAAATGACATTAGAGGTGCCAAGGCCGAAGTACGTGTGGCCGTTGACAAGGGCAATTACTTGAGAATTTTATCCATTGAGACCGATAATGCCCAATTGGATAAATATATTAGAAGTGCAATTGATTTTGAGCGGCTTGCAAAGGGTTCGTTTGAACAAGGTGTAGTCTATCGTATTCCGATAGAAGTAGCGAAAAAATAGTTTTCCATTCTTTGGAAACGTAAACGGCCACTCTTAGAGTGGCCGTTTTTTTATTGGGTATTCCTAAGTTTAGATTTGAAAGGCTTCCTTGATTTCGTCATAAACGATTTCCCCTTCTACGATGTTCAGGCCTTTTTGTAGGCAGGCATCCTTTTCGGTGGCCTTTTGCCATCCGAGGTTGGCCAGTTTAATGACATAGGGTAGGGTTACATTGGTCAGGGCCATGGTTGAGGTATGTGGCACTGCTCCTGGCATATTGGCCACACAGTAATGTACAACATCATCTATAATATATATGGGGTCTTCGTGCGTGGTAGGTTTCGTGGTCTCGACACAACCTCCTTGGTCTACGGCCACATCGACAATAACCGTTCCTGGGCGCATTTCCTTTAGCATGTCCTTGGTAATCAAGTTGGGGGCTTTCGCTCCTTTTAGCAATACACCGCCAATAATCAGGTCGTGGGTCTTGATATGCTTTCTGATATTGAATTCGTTCGAGAATTCGGTGACCACATGAGGGGGCATTACATCGTTGACGTAACGCAAACGCTTCATGTTGATATCCAAGATAGTGACGTGGGCGCCAAGTCCCGCCGCCATTTTTGCGGCCTGAATACCGACTATTCCTGCACCGAGGACCAGTACCCTGCCTGGGGCTACACCGGGTACACCACCTAAAAGAACGCCTCTTCCCTTTACGGGCTTCTCCAAGTATTTGGCCCCTTGTTGAATGGCCATTCTACCGGCTACTTCAGACATGGGGGTCAATAGGGGTAGGGTGCCTTCATCGTCTTCCACTGTTTCGTAGGCGATACATATCGATTTGCTTTTGATCATGGCCTCGGTCAAGGCTTCGCTAGAGGCAAAATGAAAATAGGTGAATACAATCTGTTGTGGTTGTACCAAGGCGTACTCTACCTCCGTAGGTTCCTTTACTTTTACGATCATCTCACTGATGCCGTAGACTTGGCCTATGGTGTCTAAGATAAGGGCCCCGGCTTTCTTGTAGTCGTTATCAAAAAATCCACTGCCTTCGCCTGCAGTGGATTGGATGTATACGGTGTGGCCGTATTTGGTAAGTTCGTAAACACCTGCGGGGGTCATACCCACCCGGCTTTCATTGTTTTTTATTTCTTTAGGGATGCCTATTTTCATAGTGAACGGGGGCTTAAGATTAAAATGTGACTCTAAATAATGCAGGGGCGACTTTTAAAAGGCCCCAGTGAAAATAACTTAAATTAAGGAAAACGAACCATTTGGGGCTAAAAGAGTTTTTTTTAACTTTCTTCCGATGACCTGTGATTGGTGTTAAGACCAACATATGTGCCGTATTGTCCTGATATTTCGGGACTTTTGATTCTTTTGACTTTTTTAATGGCGTATGGAAGAAACGAGACTATGGTCATACCAGCTCCTATCAATAATAAGGTAAGCGGGCTAACAAATACTTCGCTAAACGAGAATATGCCGATTACCAAAATAGTGGAGAAGGGAAGGGAACAGGCCAAAATGTTTACGGCAAAGTTGATATCGAAGGTCGGTTCGGTCTGTTGGTCGTTCTCTTCCATGCTGCTAACGGCGCTCATATGGGCAAAGGGCCAAAAGCTGCAGGCACTTTGGGGGAATACTACCAACAAAAGAACCAGAGGGGCCGCTAAGGTGGGAAGCAATAATACGAATATACCTGAGATAAGGAAGGTAATGCCCGATCGGCGTACCAAAAGCGATAGGATGAGTCCGAATTCACCGGATTTTATACGTACGGCCATGCCGATGAACAATAACACCAAAGGCGTCATGAGTGTCTTCACGCTTAACACCGTATTTTTTAGAAAAAGTGGTAGGGAATCGAGGTTTAGCCCGAAAGCCAAAAGGAGGAGCCCAACGATCAAGACAAGGTTGATGGGTTCTTTGAGCAGTGAAAGGCCTAGACTTTTTAGTTTATTTGAAGTAGAAGGCTTGCCTTCTTGGGCCGAACGAAGATGGTACCAGTTCATGGCGAGCATATAGAGCATAATAAGTACGAAAATTTTATTGCCCACATCGGCCAGTGCCGCCAATGCCAAAGAATCGTCACCTAGGTATATGGCCAAGAAAGGAAAGCAGGATAGTCCGGGTGCCAATGAGGGGAGCAACATCATTATCGTGCGCTTTTTTGCACTTTGCTCTTTTGATAATGATATGCCGAGTATGTATTTTGATGCGGCCAGCATGATCAAGTTGAATGCCAGGGCCAGTACAGGGAATATTAAAAGTGAGCTGTCAAGTTTTATTTTTAATAAGGCAACGAATATCACAGCGGGCAGGGCTATACTGAGTATGAGTACTTTAACCCCTTTTAAATCCTGTTTCGCTACCTTTTTTTGTAGTAGGAAGCCCAAACCAATTATGAGTAATAGTTCTAAAGTGTTTTGAAGGGCGAAATTCATGAGTAAGCAGTTTAAGGTTATTGTTTAGTCTGTAAGTGAGAAAGGCCTATTGGGAGCCGAGCATAAAAGCATCAAGTCTGTTGGTTTTACGTTCGGCTCTTGGCCATTGAAATTATGCCAGTACCTTTTGTAGGGCCGTAGTGAAGAGTTTCATTTCTTCCATGGTACCCATGCTCACACGACACCAATTTTTGTCCATAATGCTGAAGGCGCGTACGCCAACACCTTCTGCGGTCATTTTCTCCAAGAATGCTTTTCCTTCCATTTCAATAGGAAAGATTATAAAACTTGTAGATGATGGTACATAGCTATAACCCATTCCGTCTAATACAGAATAAACATACTCCCTACATTCAGAATTCAATTTTCTTGTTTTGTTTGAAAATTCAATATCATCCATACTTGCCATTGCAGCATAAACTGATGGTAATGAAATACCCATACCACCTCTTGTTATTTTTTGAATGATAGCCAATGTTTCTGGTTGAGCAACCATGTAACCTACACGTAAGCCGGCCATACCTTGAATTTTAGAGAAAGTACGTGCAATCATTACATTCTTGCCTTCGTTTATTAGAGATACCATACTTTTTTTAGCAGCATCATCTAAAAATCCTAAATAGGCTTCATCTACAAAAATTGGAACTTTTTCAGAAACCCTAGAGCAAAAATCAATAAGTTCTTCGTGGTCTGTCATACTTCCCGTTGGATTGTTCGGGTTACAGATGTATACCAATTTTGTGTCAGCGTCGATGGCAGCTTCCATAGCTGGTAAATCATGAGACCAATCATCTTTTAGTTTGATGGGCTTCCATGTTGCTCCTGTAGCTTCAGCTACTTTTATCAATGACATGTATGAAGGGTCCGCAGAAACAATATTTCCTCCATTTTGGAAAAATACCATCGCAGTTTTTTCTAAAAGGTCAGAAGAACCAGGCCCCATCATAATAGTTTCGGCTTCAACTCCTTCTAATACTGCAATTTTATCTATGAGTGTATATAACTCCTTCCAGGCATATCTGTTACCTTTTGGTGCATATTTTTGCATAGCATCAACTGCCATAGGAGATGGTCCGTAAGGGTTTTCATTGGCGTTTAATTTTGCAAGAAGTTCAACAGGTTTGTCTACTTCATAAGGCAAATACTCTTTAAAAAAGGGAGTATATGGAAGATTGCCTTGAGCATCTATGGTCACTGGCTCGTTACCAAATGCCCCATAACTCAAATACGGTGCAGCTATTGCCCCGGCAGCTGTAAGTGCTCCTCGTTTCAACCAAGCTCTTCTGTCTAATGTTTTCATAATAATATGTGTTTTAAGTTAAAAAGTTTAAGTTCAATTTGATTCCACAGGTTCTGCGTTTAAGCCTAAATCACCTGACGCAATAATGGTAGTCCCATCAACATCGTATATGTTGATATGAGAATCCATTTCCGAAATACCTTCATAAAAACCAGCTTCGTCAATTACATAAAACTTGTTTTCCTCAAATTCGGCATAAAAATTAAGGAGAGGAAGGTATTCCTCGGTATCTCCATCACGATCATAGTCATCTGTATCCAACTGTGTATCATCTTCGTCAAATTGTTCTGCAAAAATCTTGACGTCATACAGGGTCATCATTGTTGTAATTTCTGTGCCAACAGCTCCCCCCATAATTGCCGAAGGATAAACAATTTCAAAAGGATCAGTTGAGTCATAGAGTGCACTGAACTCCGGGCTGTCTAGAGAAACCTGTACCAATGTCTGGTCTAGAGTAGTTTTATAAAAAACGACTCTACCAGTTACATTTGACCCTGACGGATCGGTAGATTCAATCGTGTATGCCATGTATTCGTTCAAGGTGCCACCTCCTTCTGCAGTAGTGAGAACAGGATCCAGTCTTTCTTGTTCACATGAAAACAAGCTTGCCGTAACCACTAGTGCTGCTAAAATGTTTTTTATATACTTTATCATAATTCTCTGTTTTAAGATTTTTACCAAATATTCGTCACTATAGTGTAAAGCTCAGTCTCCCAAAGTAGTAGGCTCCTGATGATCCTTGCTGATAGTTGGAATACAGGTTGAAGGTTCTTAGCTCGTACCTTATGATTTCAGGATATTCGTTAAAGATGTTGTTCCCTCCAACGGTAAAGCTGATTTTGTCGGTAAAGTTGTAAGTGATACCAATATCCGTGGTAAATTCAGGTGTAAAAAATTGGTCGGCATAACCAGTGCTGCCATCAAGTAAGGTACGTTGGATGTTGTCTCTTGTTTGAACGGAGCCAAAGCGTGTACCTCTTAACATGGCCGAGAACTTGCCAATGGAATAATTGAGTGTGCCAATAATTTTACTACTTGGTGTTCCGGTTTCGAATTGACCGATAAGGCTGCGGTTGACATAATTGTCGGCCAATTCTTCGTCGGTTAGGTTGGTGTTCAGGTCAGGTAGGTTTACGCCTTCGAATGTGTTCTCCCTAAAGGTTCCCGATAGTATTACGCCTAATCGTCCCGCTCCAAGATTGGTGTTGTAGTTCATTACGGCTTCAACCCCTTTAGTGCTGATGTCACCGCCATTTATTCTAAAACTGGCCAGACCACTACCTATGATCGGGGAGAGTACGGGGGCTTGACCTGCGTCAAATTCCCCGGTTTCGAAAATTCTATCGAATATGTCAATTTTATAGGCATCGACCGTAAGGTTCAGTTTTCCGATTTTGGTAGTGAAGCCTAGG
This sequence comes from Zobellia galactanivorans, assembly GCF_000973105.1. Taxonomy (NCBI): domain Bacteria; kingdom Pseudomonadati; phylum Bacteroidota; class Flavobacteriia; order Flavobacteriales; family Flavobacteriaceae; genus Zobellia; species Zobellia galactanivorans. Next base: position 3,339,801 of record NC_015844.1, read on the forward strand.
CTGTAGTTTCTTGATCGTTCTTCCTGTAACTGGTTTACTCCTAAGGCTCTTGCGGCAGAACTGCTGTTTTGGTAGAGTGTGCCATCAAATGGTTGTAGGCCGATGAAAAAGGTATAACTGTGCGAATAGTTTAATTCTTGAAGGGATGGTGCCCTAAAGCCACTACTGAAAGACCCTCTAAAGGCAAAATTATCGCCGATGGAATAGCGGGCAGCTACTTTGCCGGTCATTACATTTCCGAAGTCGGAAAAGTTTTCCATACGAACGGCTCCTGAAATCAAGAAATCTTCCGTAACATCCAATTCCATATCTAAATACGCTGCCATTACGGAACGGTAGGTGTTACTTTCGTTTTCCGGAGCAAAACCTCTGAAGCACTGGCAGTTCAAAGCGTAGTTTTTCACCAATTCCTGGCTTACCCCTGCATATGGAAGTACGACCGCATTTCCAGAGCCGTCAACAATTGGGGTTCCGTTTAGGTCTTCCAAGGGGAAACCGTCGGGACCAACGAGGGCTTGGTTGTCTTGTGTAGCTGTTACAACGCCTGCGGTGCCTGCTGTCCAACTTTCTTCTTGACCGGCTACTATGGAGTAATTCTCTACCCTTAACTCCCCACCAAAGGCCACGTTAAGCCCAGATAGAATATCATCGTAATAATTATTGAAATCTAGGTTGATGGTGTTTTGGGCGAAGCTGTGCGTACCTAGGTTCATTTCGGTCGGGGAACTTGTTCCTATACTGGCATTCCAGGTATTGAACATTCCGTATTTGGCGGAGTTCATACCAAAACTGTTACTCAGGTCAAAATCGAAATCACCTAGTTTACCTGTGATACCCATGGATAAGGAAAGATTGTATTGGTCGGTGTAAATCTGTGGCCTAAATCCGTTCGGGTATAGGTCGTAACTTGTTCGGTCTGCTTGTCCGGCCCTTCTGTAAAAGCAGCTGTAGGCATCTGAGTATTGGTAGCCGAAGTCTCCAAAAGCATAAAAATCCGTGGTTTCACTCAAGGGATTTTCAAGGTTGAAGCCAAAGCCGATGAGGGTTTTTGCAGGTTGTCCCGAATAGGTGGAGACGTCTACCTGTTCAATATCCCTTGCGGCCATGAGGCCTTCTACAGTTGTTAATGAGCCAATTGCTGCGGCGTCACCGTTTGCTTGGGCGGCAATAAGTTCTGGGTTGGTTATTACGGGTCTACCGCTAACATCGGTAGTTTCATTGTTCAAATAGTTGTCGCTGTAAAGGGGGGCTCTGTCTATCTCAAGAACTGTGGGGCGTATGGTACGTTCCGATTGGCTTATTAAAGCTGATGCGTTAAAGAAGCCTCCGTTTTCGAAACCTACACCGTAATTGCCGTCGAATTGAAAGTTGAATCCGTCCCAATCGCCCGAGGATCTGTTCAAGGTTTTTTCCCCATCGGTTAGGTCAGAATCGCTAAAGTCGGGGGACTTGTTCGGGTAGCCTCCAACGGTAAGGGTTCCCGTAAATTCACCGGTTCCTTTTTTGGTAACTACGTTGATTACCCCGGCAATGGCATCGGAGCCGTACTGGGCCGAAGCGCCATCCCTAAGTATTTCAATATGGTCAATGCCAATGGAAGGTATAAATTTCATATCTACGGCATTAGAAGCTGTACCGGTCTGTGATGCCGATAAGATGGCCGAGGTGTGCCTTCTCTTTCCGTTAACCAATACTAACATTTGGTTAGGCGCCAATCCCCTGAGGCTTGGTGGGCTAACGAAAGACGAAAGGTCTCCTCCACCGCTGGTATATGCCGTAAATGAAGGGGCCGAAGCCGCTAACATTTGGGAAAGATCTTGCTGTGGCATATTGATGGCGTCTTTTTTTATGTCGATGACATCTACTGGCACCGGGGTGTCTAGCTTGGTTCTGGGTTGTCCCCTTGAGCCGATTACGATCGTTTCAAGTAGTTGTTCCGCTGCCATAACCAAGGTGACGTTTAATGTGGTCTGTCCGTTTATGGGTATTTCCTTGGTGCCGTAACCCAATGATGAGAATATAAGAATGGCATCGGCCGGGGCATCTATGGTATACTCCCCGTCAAAATTTGTAGTGGCCCCTTTTGTCGTGCCTTTAATAATGATGTCGGTGCCGGGTAGTACAACACCTTCTTCGTCGATTACCGTACCGGTAATAGTCTGCTCTTGGCCAAATGATACATATATGCAGTTTAACAAGAGGAATGATAGTATTAGAGCTTTCTTCATAAGTACGTGTTTTGGTTGATACTAAACAGTATTCATTTGTCCGACCTCACCTTGCCCTACTCATGGGGGAACGGTGGTCAAATGCATATCAAAAGAAAAGTTCCGGATACTTAACGGTGTCGATTGTCAATTTCTGTGACCTAACGACAAGACAATATTAGGGTGAGTTTTTGATAAAAAAAAATGTGAAATGGTTTGAAAATACTGGTTTTTAGTAGGTTACAAACGTATTGTCTAACGAATCGATAATTTTTTGGCCAATTTTAACCGATATGGCAGATTTTGTTTTTCGGTGGTTTTAAAATCTATCAATTAGTAGAAATTGTCTTATGAAATCACTTTTATGGCATCCAAAATTTGACATGGTCAATTTTTAATTATATCTATAAAAAAACGCCTTTTATTAGTGAATTATAACTGTTTTTTTTAAATCATTAAACTATTTTTACTAAAATCATCTATTTGGTAAATTAAATTGAAAGATTTTTTAATCAATAAAGTTGATTGTCAGGCTTTGAGCCCTGAAATGAGGCAAATACTAACCGCGAAAAATACTACAAATGAGAGATAAACTTGATGGAGTAGATCACAAAATATTGACCTTGTTGTCCGACGACGCACAGATGCCGTATACCGAGGTTGCCAAAAGGGCCGGGATCTCTCCGGGAACGGTTCATATGAGAACCCGAAAGATGAAGAATATGGGGGTAATCAAGGGGGCTACCCTGAGTTTGGACTATAGTAAAATGGGGTATAAAATGACGGTTTTTCTGGGGATTTACCTACGTGAGAGTTTTTTGTACAAAACGGTTATGGAAGAGCTTGCTAAAATTCGGGAGGTGGTAAAAATTCACCATAGTACGGGTAAGTACGATATATTCATTAAAGTCCATGCAAAAGATAGTCTCCACTATCGTAACCTTTACCAAGAATCTATACTTACTATAGAAGGGATAAGGGGTATAGAGTCGTTTATATCGGTGGAGGAGAAAATGAGCCGACATATAGATTTTGAAGGATAATCGACCATTGCTTGGTGGTACTGCCAATAGCGCTTAAATAAAAATGAGCCCATGATGATGTTTTTTGGTAATAAAACGTTAAAAACCGTTTTTTGGGTAACGATCGTATACTTCCGTCGTCTTTAAGGTATATCATCAATCATTTAAATCAACAAATCATGAGAAATTTAAGTTTACTATGGGTGGCTGTAATGCTACTATCGGTCGGTAGTCTTTTTGCCAATGGGAAAGAGAGTGAAAAACCTTCAGGAAGTCTGGCTTATCAAATAGCTGAGCTATTAAGTGACAACGAATTGACCGCCCAAGAGGTCGATAAGCTTGCAAGTGTGAGTTTTACGTTGAATGAACGTCAAGAGATCGTAATATTGGCGATCGATTCCGATAACGAGGTTGTAAAGGCCTTTGTGGAAGAAAGACTTGAGGCTAAAAAGGTAGTTGTGCAAGGGTATAAGGCAGGCAGGACCTATACTTTGCCGGTGCGGATAGCCCGCTAAGCTGTGTTGTTGGAAGAAATATGGATCCTGAGACCCGATTAATTATCGGACTCAGGATTTTTTTTTGTTCTTGTATTTTACGTTGGTAATATCTTTGTTTATCCGTTTTTGCTGTTGGGTCTTGAAGTCCGGGCGCTTCTGTTTCAAGGGCTTTACGGGTTTCTTCATCAGTACCTCGCCAGGGTTTTTTGGGTTGTCCTTCGTTCCTCTTAAGTGGATAACTAGTCCGTTCAAGAAATTACGTAAAACTTGATCCCCACACTCCCGGTAATTGGGGTGGTCTTCTTTTCTGAAAAAAGCACCCAATTCACTCTTGCTAATGTTGAAATCAACAAGTTTTAAGATGTCTACGATCTCATCATCGCGCAACATGAGGGCTACTCTAAGCTTTTTGAAAACATCGTTATTGTCCATTGTCAAAAATTTTTGACAAGGTATTACAAATTAAACTTCCGACCACAATCGCTAGGCAATTATCGGGTATATAATATGGGAGGTAACCCTTCTAACCTATCCATTTGACACGCGTTTTTAGTTTAAAAATGACAATTTGACCGTTATAAATGTTAAATAAATGTCAAAAAGTCAGTTAAAGAGGCTTGGTACGTGAATTGTTTATAACAGTTCAAATTAAAAGTCTAATACAAAACATTGAAGTCATGAGTATAGTAAAAAGAAATAACCTGGTTTTTCCTTCTTTGATGAACGATATTTTTAAACCCGACTGGTTTGGGGGTATGGAAAATGTCGCGGCCAGTTCACCTGCAGTAAATATTAAGGATAATGAAAAGAATTTTGAGCTCGATTTGATGGTTCCTGGTCGAAAAAAAGAGGATTTTAATATTGAAGTAGATGCCGATTTATTGACTATTTCTTCCGAGATCAAGAAGGAGGAAGAAACAAATGAGGAGAATTACACCCGTCGTGAGTTTAGGTTTTCGTCTTTTAAGAGGGCATTTACCCTTCCGGAAACTATCGATTCCGAAGCGATCAAGGCGGAGTATATTGATGGGGTATTAAAAATCACCTTGCCCAAAAAAGAAGAAGCTTTGCCAAAACCAAAGCGTGTTATTGAACTAAAATAAACGGTGGTTTGTTGGGTCCGACCTTCGTGGTTTGACCTTTCATAATTCCGATTTAGATTGGGTTTTATTTAGTTGGTTGGTTAGTTGAAGAAGCCCTTTAGATTTTTCTAAAGGGCTTTTTTTCTGTTGGAATTAGTTCTAAATTACCGTTTTTTCCTCGCTTGTTATCTTCGGATGGGAGGGGGGAATTCAAAAAATACAAACTGTTTTTCTTGGATAAAAATCGGAATCGGAAAGGGTGTGAAATTAATGGATTTTTATAGGGAAAATACGATTTAGTCTTGTCTAAAAAATGTAGTTACCTATCTTTTAATCAGTTTTTTAGTGATTGTTATGTAAAGGTTATATGTAATTTGCTTAATTTTTGTGACATTTTGCTTTTTATAGGGAAATCAGACTTGTTCTTGCAGTGATTTTATCTCGTCCCTCAGTTTTGCCGCTTGTATAAAATCGAGTTCTTTGGCGGCTTTTTCCATGGCCTTTCTTTTTTCACGGACCATTTTTTCGATTTGGTCTTTGGTCAGGTAATCGAGGTCGGGTTCCGCGGCCCGCATTTCTTCTTTTTCAAAATGGTAGGTGGATACGGAATTTTTTGCCAGCACACTATCCAAACTTTTATTCAGGGCCTTTGGGGTAATTCCATGTTCTGTATTGTAGGCAATTTGTTTTGCCCTTCGGTAGTTGGTTTGGTCAATCGTCTGCTGCATGCTATCGGTAATTTTATCGGCATACATGATGGCCTTTCCGTTAAGGTTCCTTGCGGCCCTTCCCACGGTTTGGGTCAGTGATCGGTTGCTACGTAGAAAACCTTCTTTGTCTGCATCTAGGATCGCTACCAATGAAACTTCCGGTAGGTCCAATCCTTCACGAAGCAGGTTCACCCCGATCAATACATCAAAAATACCTTTCCTAAGGTCTTGCATGATCTCTACGCGCTCTAAGGTATCTACATCACTGTGGATGTATCTACAGCGAACATTTATCCGTGTGAGGTATTTGGCGAGCTCTTCGGCCATTCTTTTGGTCAAGGTGGTAACCAGGGTACGTTCGTCTTTTTCGACACGTACTTGAATCTCTTCTACAAGATCATCGATTTGATTTTGGCTGGGCCTCACCTCGATTATAGGGTCTAAGAGTCCCGTTGGCCGTATCACTTGTTCTACAAACACCCCTTGACAGAGTTGTAGTTCGTAATCCGCAGGGGTTGCGCTCACATATATGGCTTGGTTTTGTAAGGCCTCGAACTCTTCAAATTTTAAAGGGCGGTTGTCCATGGCCGCGGGAAGCCTAAAACCATAGTCCACTAAATTCACCTTTCTTGAACGGTCACCTCCGTACATGGCGTGTACTTGTGGTATGGTTACATGACTTTCGTCGATGACCATTAAGTAATCGTCGGGAAAGTAATCGAGTAAACAGAAAGGTCTGGTTCCGGGTTCTCGGCCGTCCAAATAACGGGAGTAATTCTCTATTCCGGAACAATAGCCCAGTTCACGAATCATTTCTAAATCAAAACTTGTGCGTTCTTCAAGGCGTTTTGCTTCAAGTGGTTTCCCTATTTCCTTAAAATAGTCTACCTGCTTTACCATATCTTCCTGAATTTGATGAATAGCACCTTGGAGGATATCAGGAGAAGTAACGAACATATTGGCCGGGTAGATATTCAAAGTCTCATAAACCTCGATTACGTTGTTGTTAAACGGGTCAAAAGCCTCTATTTCCTCGATTTCGTCCCCGAAAAAATGAATGCGAAAGGCGTGGTCCGCATAGCTGGGGAAGACATCCACAACGTCGCCCTTTACTCGAAAGTTACCGTTTCGAAAATCGGCGGTAGTTCTTGAGTATAGGCTCTGCACCAATTGATGTAGGAACTTGGTACGGGCGATCACTTGGTCTTTTTTGATGGAGATGACGTTCTTTTGGAATTCCACAGGGTTTCCAATACCGTACAGACATGAGACGGAGGCCACGACCAAAACGTCACGACGCCCTGAGAGCAAGGATGAGGTGGCGCTCAAACGTAGTTTTTCAATATCTTCATTGATGGAGAGATCTTTCTCGATGTACAGTCCGGACGAGGGTATAAAAGCTTCCGGTTGGTAATAATCGTAATACGAAACAAAATACTCCACCGCATTTTCTGGAAAAAATTGCTTGAACTCCGAGTACAATTGGGCGGCCAAGGTTTTGTTATGGGCGAGCACCAAGGTAGGGCGCTGTACTTGTTCAATAACATTGGCCACGGTAAACGTTTTACCCGAACCGGTCACCCCTAAAAGGGTTTGGTAGCGTTCACCGGTTTCCATTCCCTCAACAAGTTGTTTTATGGCTTGGGGTTGATCGCCCGTCGGTTTGAACTCTGAGACTACTTTAAATTTCATTCCTTAAAATTACAAAAGAAGTGTGATTTAAAGGGGTTCAATTCAAATATTCCGTGCATCTATCGGAGTACTGAAAAATGACCTGTAGAGGTTTTGCCCGAATCGGAGCTTTGAAACAAGTACCAATAATCGGTTTCAGGTAGTTTTCGTGATTTTTCGGTGTTATTTCCCAGGCCTACTTCGTAATTAGAAGGGTAGTATTTACTTGAAGGAAAGCTATTATAAAAGCCGAAATATTTGTTCTATATAAATTCTATGAGTGGTCCATTTTATTGCTTTAAGGTAAAATGGCCTTTAAATTCTTTGCCATTCTCTAAGTTGATCCTAAACCAATAGTCCGATGACGGAAGGGGCTGGCCGTTCATAGATCCATCCCAGCCAGTAGAGTTGGGGTAAATTTGCTTTACCAGTTTGCCGTAGCGACCATAGATGTGGATTGCCTGGTTTTCAAAATGGGTGATGACACCGGTTATTTGCCATCTATCGTTCGTGTCATCGCCATTGGGGGTAATGCACTTGGGGAATCCAATGACCGAGATTTCCTTTTCTGTGATACCGCACCCATTTTTACCACGTACCACGATGGTATAAAACCCGGTTTCTACATTGTTGAACCTATTTTCGTCTTGGTAATTTTTCCCGTCAAGGGAATACTCGTAGTCTCCATCTTCACGTACTTCTATCTCAACGATATAGTTGCCGAAGGATTCCTCAATGCTTACTTCTTCAATACGAATGGGGATTGAAGGGACAAGCAACAATGAAATGGGATATGTAATCTGGAATATCGCTATTTCCACAAACAACAATAGCATCGATACAGTCATTTGCTTGCTGGGAAATGCCGCGGAAAAAGCTTGAAATAAAAATTACCGTAAAGAAGAATTTCATCGTGTTCAATTATATTCCAAGGTCGAATATAATCGAAAGGGTGGGTCGCCAATAATTCGAAGGAATAAATACTAGAAAACTACGACCTATTTCGACTGGATTACCGGTAGAAAACGTTAAGAATTAGCTTTTATAAATCCCGTTTTTTCAAAAGGGCATAAGAACCGTAAATAAAAATGGCCGTCCATGCCAACACAATAAGTATTTCGTACCAATGTACATGATAGTTTAGAACAATTTCCTCTCCCATTTGGTTGACGGCGGTCTGTACGGCGCTCAATCGGGAGAAGGGTTCCTTTATCAGGTTCCACATGGCATTTAGGGGAAAAAAGCCCATAACAAAATCGGTTGTCTCCCCATCAAAAAAACGCCACCTGATGATGCCGCGTACAAAGGTCTCAAATACTTGCCACAGGATTAGAAACCCCAATGCAAAAGCCGACCTTTTTACCAAGATGCCCAAGAAGAGGCAGAAAGAGAAAAAACCGACCAGCTTAACAAAAAATGCAAGGAGGAACTCCAATCCCGAAAAGATAATGCCGATTTCGTTAAAGTCGGAATAGATAAGCCCTAAAATAAGGGACACTACAAATACAAAGACCGTTGATGCCAAGGCGAAGGAGATGACGGTGAGAAACTTCGATAGAATGAATTCCTTTTTTGAAAGTCCGTCTATCAAGTTCTGTTTAATGGTCTTGTTGCTGTATTCGTTGGCCATCATGGACACGATGACAATGGCCAGGAACAATTTAAAAAATGCGGTTATAAAAGCGTTGAAGTGCCATATGTAGGGAAAGTTGAAAATCCCCTGTTCGGCCAAGTGAAACTTTATCGGTCCGATATCGAATTTAACCGCGGCGACCAAGGCAATGGAACTTAGAAGTACAAAGTAGGAGAGGATTAAGATTTTGCTGGCCCTGTTGTTCCACAATTTTATGAATTCTATTTGTAAGAGTCGAGTCATGGCTTTTAGTTGGATTGGTTTTTGGTCAAGGTCAAGAATTGCTCTTCAAGGCTTTCTTTTCTTTTCACTAGGTGAGATAGTACAATACCTTGGTCAAAAAGGGTTTTGTTAAGTTCGCCGGCATCCATCTCTTCTTTTAAAAAGGCGGTGATGTGGCCGTTTTCCAATTTTATTTGTCCGAAACTTGCGTGCTTTTCCAGGTAGGTTTTTAATTTGTCGAGGTCATGGGTCTTTAGTTCAAAAAAACCGTGACTTGCTAACAAGCCGTCTACACGACCGGAGTATAATTTTTCTCCTTTTCTTAAGATGATAACATGGCTACAGACCTTTTCGACTTCGTCAAGCAGGTGCGATGCCAATAAAATGGTCGTGCCCTGTGAAGCGATTTTCTTTATGATTTCCCGTATTTGGTGAATACCTTGGGGGTCGAGTCCGTTCGTCGGTTCGTCGAGAATTAATATTTCGGGATCGTTGAGTAGGGCAGAGGCAATGGCCAAGCGTTGTTTCATTCCTAGGGAATAGGTTCTGAACTTACTGTCTTTACGGTCGAGCAATCCGACAAGTTCTAGCTTTTCCTCTATTTTTTCTTCACCCACCTCTTTTATTTTACAGACCAATTTTAGGTTTTGGACCGCTGTCATATACGGGTAGAAATTAGGTCTTTCAATGATGGCACCGACCCTTTTTAAGGCTTCGTGGGTCGTTGAAGAACCATCGAACCACTCGAAATTTCCTTCGGTTCGGTTCACGACGTTGAGAACAATGCCCAGTGTAGTAGACTTTCCACTTCCGTTAGGGCCTAGAATACCGTAGACATTGCCTTTTTCAATCGTAAAAGAAAGGTCTTTGACGGCGGTCAGGTACCCGAATTTTTTGGTGAGATGGTTAACGCTTAGAATGGTGCTCACGTCAAGTGTTTTTTAGATGGATTACTTAGTACTTGACGAGATACCTTATGGAATGTTACATAAAAATATTAATTTCTATTTACGCGGTAGGTGATTTTTCTATTCGTTATTACGTTAGTGGGGCTACTCCTGTTCACTGTCACGGTTTCGGAAGGGTCGTCCGTAGTGATATTGGAGTCGACCTGGTCTTGGCTATTGCTTACCGTATTCGTATAGTTCGCAGTTGTCATATAGATATTGGCTAAACTGGCCCTAGTGACCAAAGTCAAAGTTTCTAGGTCACCGGAAGTCATACCTCCAACATTCCAATCAGGATAAGTGAACGTTCCTTTGGATACGGAAGAGGAAATGAGCTCTAGGCCAGGGGGTAAAACATCGGTCAAGACTAGGTTGGTGACCGGGTCTATGCCTAAGGTTTCGACCGTAATCGTAAAAGTGACCGTATCTCCTTCGGTAACCGTATTTTGGTCGGCATCTTTTCTTAGAATGATATCGGGCTCACAATAGTAAGCGGTCAAAGGTTGCGAATCATAGGAACAGCCTCCTTTTGTAACCCGTACGTAATAATCGCCTGCATTGGTTGGTGTATATGTGGCACTATTTGCACCTGCGATCAAAGCGCCGTTTTCAAACCATTGGTAATCGTCAAAATTGGGGTCGACAACGACCACCTCTGCATTGGGCAAGCAACCGCCACCTGTAACTTGTAAGTCTACTTCCGGTACGGTATCAAAGCCTGAAAAATATCCGGCAATACCTCTGGCACCACTAAAACCAATAAATCCAACAGCAATTGGTCCCGTTGATTCTACGGTTACATCTCCGGTTAAGCCGGCAACATAATAGGTTTTCCACAAGCTTGTTCCTGCAACTGTGGAAGGGGCGGGTAGGACGACCGGTCCACTACCATCCGTTACCGTAATATTGGCATCTGGGGTTGAAGTAGAGGCAATTAGGGTTACCCCGCCTGTCATGGTTATTCCTGCGGCATCTTCTATATGTGTAATATTATCTACCGTATCGGGTAACAAACAGTTTACGGGGGCGATAAAGTTTAAGCCTTGGGTGTAAATAGCACTTGCCCCTGCCATTAGTTGATAGGCATAGGCATCCTTTGAGGTAGTTACGTACATATTTCCTCCTGCGGAAGAAACCGAGTAATTGCTTTCGGGAATCTCAAAATAATCCCCATCATTTATAGTGGCAATAGGGGTGGTACTTCCGTTGACATAGATATTGGTGCCGTTTTGGGTACCGATAATAATTGGTATTTCTGTTTCACTGGTACCGTTTCCTCTAATAAAAACATATTCCTTTCCCAGTTTATTCTGGGGTACCGGTTGGTCAATTGCAGCATCCCTACCCGAGTAACCGGTCCTAACACTTGTGTTAAGTCCCCCATTACTAATAACGATAGGGTTATTGGAAATCACGTCAGCTCCTAACCAGCCGTCGGCATTTGCGGGAGTTTCACCAACATAGGCCTCAAAGACAAAAGATTCATTGGCGTCTAAATTAATGGTGTAAGAATCGGCAGTTATTCCGTCTCTATCATTGCCTAACCGAAACTCACAACCTGGGTCATAACCTGAAACTGTTACCGTAGTGCCATCTTCGGTAGCCATTATTCCCAATGAATTTGTCAGGCTTCCTTGAGTTCCTTTATTCGGGGTTCCCCCCCACTTAAAATGGGTTCCCATCGCCTGCCTTCCTTTACTGGTCAAGGAAGTTGCTTGTGAACCGGACCTACCTCTGTAGTTCACGTAGAATTTTTGGCCGCCTGGAGCTTCCAATCGTAATCCGCCACCTGTAAGAACCACTCCCGTACTATCATTTACCATCATGGTAATGTTATTATCCCCATTGGCCAATACGATTTCTTGAGGTGTAGTTTTGGATAGGGTAGTAGAGGAGTATGTTGAGGTAGACGTGCCTTGATATATGTTAACGGGAAATGCCGTGGTTTCCGGAGTGGATAAATAAATGCTCTGTTGCGTAACAGCTTGGTTGTTGCCACCTTGTTTTAATGGCGGCAGATAATGAAGGTCGCTCAGCTGTGAAAACCCTGCGGCAGACACCATAAAAAAGAGTATAAACGAAAATAACTTTAGTCTCATTTTGAAGCGCTAGCGAATGAATGTTTGTCAAATCAACTCAAATTGTAGCATGTTGGCAAATATTAGTTGTCAAAGCCTTGTTTATAGTTGTTAAGGGTAAAAAAACAAAGGCAGCTACTATTGTAACTGTCTTTGTTTTAGTTGATTGTGCTTATCGGTAGAGGGTGAAATGTCCGACGAATTCCCTTGTGTCGGCCTCACCGTTCAATTTAATGATGTACCAGTAATCTCCAGAAGGAAGCTCCGAGTCTTGGTAAATTCCACTCCAACCATCTTGGTTGTCCTTGAACCGGTATACGGTACGACCGTATCTATCATAGATGCTGATAAAGATATTCGGGAATATTTCAATGTTTTTCGGTTTCCAAATATCATTGGCACCGTCTCCGTTAGGCGTAAAGAAATTAGGAATCTCGATATCTATAAATTCCATAAAGATACTTTCGGTAGTCTCGCAGCCGTTTTCATCGACTACGGTAACCAAGTAGGTATCCGTTTTGGTAATATAGAAGACATTATCGGAACCATTGTTGGTGTCACCGAAATAATAGGTATATCCTTCCCTACCACCGTTAACCGTTGCGGTAATCTCATTGATATTGGTCTGTTCTACCGTTAGGCTCAATGGCTCGAACGACTCTACCTCAAATTCGTAGGTCGCCATACAGCCGTTCGCATGTGAAATGGCAATGTAATGGGAACCAGGAGCGAGATCCCTAAAGAACGGATTCAGTTGCATTTCAGATGGATCGGTGGTGTCTAGGCCGAACAGCACGTCTTTTTCTATGCTCGTATCATCAAGAACTATATTCACGTAATTGTTAGGTGTATTGCCGTTACATCCGTAGACGGGTTGTACAAAAGCTCCTAGGTTGACTCCTTGGTCTATGGTTACCGAGATATTCTCTTCACAGCCTTGGGCGTCTTGAACATAGATGATATAGAATCCAGCCGCCAAACCGGTCAAACTGGTACGGTCTTGAACAAAATCGGCTTCTGTGGCCAAGCGTGTGCTATATGGGGCCGTGCCACCGGTAATGGTCAATTCAATGGCTCCATTTTCCTCGCCTACACATATCTCGGGTGATGCGGTAGCAGTTACTTCAAGTACCGTTGGTTCGGTTATGGTAGCGTCGATTACCTCAAAACAACCGTTGGAGTCTTGTGCAATAATGGTATAATCACCTGGGGCCAGTTCTTCAAAAACATTGGTATTGCTAAACCGACTCAAGTTCGGGGAAATGGCATATTGATAGGTACCTGTTCCGCCAGTCATGTTCACCACGATGTTACCGTCATTGGCACCGTTACAGGTGACATTGTTAATTTCGGTGTTGACCATTAAAGGCGCTGGCTCGTCTATGCGGATTTCTTGGGAAACCAGCTCGCAATCTTCGCTCTGTACCCTTACGAAATAGCTTCCCATTGGCAGGTCGGTAAACAGGCCTGACGTTTGGTTCGCCCGTATCTCGTTGGTAAGTGCGGCATCGGAGAAAAGGGCGTATTGGTAATTGCCCAATCCGCCTTCGGCCTCGGCCTCGATGGCTGCCGTGCTTTGTCCGTTACAGTTGACCGTAGCGGCCGAATCGTCTATTGAAACCTGTAGCGGTTCTATCGGATTAATGGTAACACTGTTGGTCAGTACGGAGACACAATTAAAACTATCGCGAATGTAATACTCATAAACACCAGGTGTTATGTTGGTGAACAAATGACTGTTCGGTCCACTGGTTTCGTTCATGGCATTGTAGGTAGTTCCATCCGTACTCCACATGTAGGGAGCGGTACCACCCGAAGCCGTCAATAGCAGTTCGGCATCGGACAGGCAGGTCAATCGCTGTGCCGTAACCAGTTGTCCCCCTACTTCGGTAGGTTCGACAATTTCTTCAACAGCGGTTTCAAAGCTACAGTTCATATCATCTAAAATGGTGATACTATAGAAACCGGACCTTAAGTTGTCGAAGGTACTGGTGGTTTGCGAACTCGATGTTTGCAATAGGGTCGTACCTGTGGCATCGGCATAGGTGTTGAGAATGTACCTGTAATTTGTGGTTACATTTCTTGGGGCTACCGCAGCCGTGACGGAGGCATCCGTATCGCCAATACACAGCAAGGTCGTACTTGAAATGGTAGCCGTAATCGGGTCGGGTACGACGAGTTCGAAGGCATTGGCGAAAGTCGGGTTACAACCTAAGTTATCGCTTACTTCCACGGTATACTGTCCGGCGCCCAATCCTTGGAAAAGGAAACTATGTACTTGGTTGGCCGTGTACGAGGTGCCTGAAGCATTATGGGTCAAGATAATGTCATAGGGTGCTTCGCCTCCTAGGGGTACGATATTGGCACTACCAAGATCGTTGGTACAACCTACGTCTTCCGTATCGATTGTTGCCAAGGTTATGGGTGCGCTTGGTGTGGTAATGGTAAACGAACGGACTTGACTACAATTTGGTAAATCATCTTGTACCACTTCTACCAAATAATTTCCGGCAGGTACGGCAATGGCCGGGGTAGGCCCTACATTGACCGAACTACCCGTGATTACCGCTGGTCCGTCGTCTGAGCGGTCCGCAGGGGTGTCATTGGTGTCGTAGATATAGTATGAGAATCCTGTGGTATACGTAGCGTCTACGAGGGTCAATCGTATGCTGCCGTTATCGCCGTGACAGACTACATCGGATAGCTTTTCAACGACGACATCAAAAGTATTGGGTTCTTCGACAGTATGGGTTCGGGTAATTTCGCATCCTGTGGTGATATTTCGAATACCAAAGGTATAGGTGCCCACGGCCAAATTCAAGAACTGGTTCGAAGCTTGGTATGTGGCAGATGGTAATTGCCTGAACTCATAGTTGCCAGGGTTGGACGTAAAGTCGGTAAAAGTGCTGCTAACATCTATACTGATGTCTTCGCCACTGTTGATACAGCTTATGTCCCTATCTACGGTGATGGTAGCATCTACCAAGGCATCGTAGGCGTTTATGGTAACAGTTTGTTCTGCAGAGCACCCGGCATCATCGAATACACGGACAATAATACTACCTCCGGCAAAATCCGTATAGGTATATGTCGGGCTTAATCCACTTTGTAAAATAGTACCTGTTGCAACATCTTCAAACTCGTAACGGGAATAGGTGCTGCTGCCACCTGACAGGGAAGCCTCGTCCAAGGTGATTAGGGCATTGTTGACCGCATTATCGGAAGTACAGCCAAATTGATCTACAACTGGCGTATCGAAAGTAATGGCCGGGCGTTCGTCAACCACAATAGTACGGGTTGTTGTGCAGCCATTTGTTCCTGTTGCAAGAACGTCATATGTGCCGGCAGCAAGGCCTTCAAAACTATTTGTCGTAGTATTGAATGTTGCGCTGGCGGGACTTAAGGTATATAACAAAGGATTAATGCCATTATTTATTTCGGTAATCGCTATTGCACCGTCAGTACCTCCATTACAAGTAACATCTGTCGCTGTTGCCGTAAAGTTGGGTA
Organism: Zobellia galactanivorans; assembly: GCF_000973105.1. Taxonomy (NCBI): domain Bacteria; kingdom Pseudomonadati; phylum Bacteroidota; class Flavobacteriia; order Flavobacteriales; family Flavobacteriaceae; genus Zobellia; species Zobellia galactanivorans. Next base: position 3,355,380 of record NC_015844.1, read on the forward strand.
CAACGGCATCTTCTACTTCCAAGGTGAATGTAATTGGGTTGCATAAAGGAGTGTTGGTATCATAAACGGAAACGGTATACGTTCCTGCGCTTGAAGCCCCATCCCAAACAATGGTATTCGCAGGACCGGGTATTGCCGTTCTTGCTTGGTTGACCGGTCCGGAAACTTCATATTCAAAGGAACCGTAGCCGTCAAAAGCGGTAATCGTAATTTCGGCATTCGGACTGCCACTACAATCCAATAACTTGGTAATCTGTGCCGTAGCCTGGAATTTAGGCGCTATATCGAAGTTTTCCGAATTACCACATCCATTTACATCGGATATCGAAATGGATTGTGGCGAAGTGGAGGAACTTAATCCCGTAACAGTGTAAACCCCACCAACAAAATTGGCACTTTGTAGGGCACCGCCGTTCACACTTATGTTGTACGGAGCGGTATCTGGGGTGGTCAATGTCACTTCTACGGAATAGTTGCCTTCAGCTACACAATAGTCGCTTATGACGATCGTATCAATTTCAGGGGCCGTATCAAAGCCTACGGTAACCGAAGTGTGCTGGATACAGTCATGGGCATCTTTAATATAGACGATATAATCACCTGCGGCAACGTTTTTCACGGTACCGGTTTCCCATCCGCTTGATGTTGTGGTCGGGGCCGTAGCCGTATCGGGTAAATATTGATATTCATACGGACCCACCCCGTAGCGTCCCGAAGCCGTAATGGTACCATCTTCGTTACAGTTGGCGTTTTTAGTGGCCGTAGCGGAAACTTCCAATAGGGTAGGGGCCTGTTCGATTACAAAGATGTCCGAAGTATTTACACAACCGGTATTGGTCCCGTCCGTCTCCGTGAACAGAATATAGAATTCACCGGGAGGCAGAAGGTCTTTTATTTCGGTTTCGGGGCCTCCGACAGCACCTGAAATACTTCCGGTTATTCCGGTACTTGTATTTGTGGCGTAATGGAAAATTTCATAGCCAACGGTAGTGGCATCGTAACCCGAAATGGTAAACTCAACCTTTCCGTCGGAACTGCCGAAGCACGTAATCGGTGTTGTACTGTCTATGGTAGAAGTTAAATTGGAACTGGTAGAAACCGGAACCGTAGCTTCTTGCATGTATTCACAGTTGGTATCCGTATCGTGTACAATAAAGGTATAGGTTACACCCGGTGTTAAGCCAGTAAAATTATAGCTGTTGTCCAATACCGCATCTTCCGGGAACCAAGCGGGATCGCTAGGATCATACGGAGGTGCCGGGAATACGGCGAAATAGAACGAACCGGCTCCCAATGGGCCTGTAGAAGCTTGGGCCTCCACTAGCATTTCCCCACTTCCGGGCGTACAACCAGAGGCGCCTTGGGTCGTAATCAAAATATCCGGACCCGTGGCAATCGTAACCGAGCTCACGGTTTCACAACCATTATGGTCGGTTACGGTAACCGTATATTCTCCAAAATTCAGACCGGTAAAGGTATGGTCATTGGTGCCCGAAGAAGTGTCGTAAGTTTCAGAAACGCTAAAATCGGCATTATTGACCCTATAGGTATACGTTGCAGTACCTCCAGTGGCATCGATAGTAATCGTACCCAACTCTGTGCCAGTAGGCGTACATTGTAAATCGGTAGATACAATATTCGGATTTATAATAGTTGGCTCATTAATAGTCGTAGTTCCTGTTATGGTACAATTTTTACTATCGGTTACGGTAATCGTATAATCACCTGCGGCCAAACTCGTGGTATTCTCGCCATAATCCGTTGAGGTAGTCGTGTTGTACACATTGATGGTGTATGGTGCCAAACCTATGGAAGTATCGATGTCGATATCCAAGGCACCGGTATTGTCTCCGTTACAGGTTAGGTGGGTCGGGGTAATAGTTGTTATTGCCGGGGAAACGGCTTCCGTAACCGTTACGGCATTGGTAACAAATGTACACGGCGTAGGGGTTGAGGTGTCGGTGGCCCTAAAGTAATAGGTGCCTGCAGTACTTGTAGAAAAAGTATCTGCGGTAAATCCGGTAGCATCCCATGGTCCCGTCGTTGAAGTGGACCATTCATAGGTATAGCTTCCCGAACCACCGGTGATGTTGAGGTTGATCTCGGCATCGTCGGTACATGTTTTGTCCGATTGTAAAGTGGCGTTGCCGGTCAATTGCGGACTAATGGTAACACTTTTTTGTACAGGTCCACAGCTATAAGCATCCTCTACATCAATAGTGTATGTTCCGTTGGCCAAGCCCGAGAACGTATAGGTCGTAGGGGTAGCCGATGCCGGGGTAACCCAGCCGCCGCCGTTTAGACTGAAGGTGTAGTCGCCATTACCGGAGGTGACATCAACGGTAATGGTAGCGTTGTTTGCACCGTCATAGCATTCGGTATAGGTGATATCGAAATCTATGGTTTCGGGAGCGGAAACCGTTACCGGAACAGTGGAAAGTACTTCACAACCATTGGTGTCCCTGACACGAATTAGGTAATCGCCGTCGGCCACGTTGTTAAAGATGGTGCTGGTTTGATAGCTTACAACAGGGGTGCCCGAAGTATCTTCCAATTGATATTCATAACCTGGTGTACCACCCGTAGCCGAAGCTTCTAATGTAGCTCCTGTATTGAGGCATGTATATTCTGCTGTTTGTTGTAGGCTGGGTACTATGGCCGCTGGAGCGGTCAGGGTTATCGATGTGGCCGAAGTTGCCGTACATGAATTGTCATCTACTTTTCTAACCATTATTCCATATGTACCATCGCCCAGTGTAGCAGGGGTGGTAATTGGGGAGGTAGTTTCGGCGATCCAACTCGTACCCCCGTCCAAAGAATATTCATAGCCGAAGGCAGGGTCGAAATTGTTGACTTCAAAACGGATGCTTCCGTTTGTATTGCCGTTACAAGTAGGGTTAGTGCTTCCCAATATAGCCACTTCAAAGGCTTTTCCTGTTTCTACGGAAACCGTGATGTCTTGGGTTTTTTCACATAGTTCAGGAATCTGGGAGGCCTGGATATCGTCCAAGACCAAGAAGTTTCCATAGTCGCTATCCAAGTTGGTGCGTAATATCACACCAACGCTAGTGTTTGCTCCAGGATTAAAGGTAACCTCCCTTAAATGCCAATCATCGGCATTGTTATTTTTAGGAATTGCCGTAGTGGCGGTGCTACTAATAAGGGTTCCTGAAGCATCTACAAGCTCTACAAGAATTTCAGGGTCGTTGCCCAAAGCACCGGTTTTTAATAGGTTATAGGCGTAAAAAGATATGGTAATGTCTTGGTCGGGGAGGACTTCCAATCCAGACCTAGACCATAAGATATTGTTGCTGCCCGCTGAGGTACTTACCCCTATGGCCATGAATCTGCCATCCGTTAGTCCGGTATGGTCGTTAGGGGTTCTCCATGAGGTGTTGGGGTTGGTAACCGCTGTGGTGACCGTATATTCCCCGTTGACCAAAATGCCTGCAGGACCAAGGTTACAGGTGGTTGCACTACCGTTTTGCGGTTCAAAACAATAGCCAGGCCCGATTTCTCCGATGGCCGTGCTTATACCCGTGCCAAAATCTTCGAAAAACAAGGTACTTTGACCGGCGGCCAAGGTGCTTGTGTAGCCTACGGTAACGGTTTTCGTACCAGGGGTTACATTGCTGAAGATATTACTGTCAACTGGCGAATTGTCCGATCCGTCGATTTGGTAGGTATATTCAAAGTCCGTGGTGTTCGACGGGGTTATGGTAATAACGCCGTTACCATCGCAGTTATAGGTGACGTCACTGTCGAAGCTGGGGTCGGTCGGACTGTTCGGTACGGTGATTTCCATATTGAAGGTACAGCCCAAGGCATCTTTAAGTACCAATTGGTAGGTGCCCGAAGAAAGCCTTCTTTCGTTCGTAGCTTGAAACGAACTACCTCCATCAAAACTATATTCATAAGGCAATTGCCCTCCATTGGCATTTAAAATTTTGATCAAGGCCCCTGAAGGATTGCAAGAAGCGTCTTCTAGGATAGCCGGTGATGCTGTAAGTCTAAACGGTTGAACGATTTCATAGTCTATGGAAGCCACACATTCGTTGCTGCCCGTACCGCTTGAATCCTTTACAGTAATCGTATAGTTGCCGCTAGCAAGGCCGTTAAAGAAATTTTCGTTTTGGTAGGTGGTGCCTCCATCCAAACTATATTGGTAGGGAGGGGTACCGCCCGAAGCGTTTATCGTCAAGACCGCGGTAGATGAGTCTGCACAAACAATATCGGTGTTAGTGGCAGAAATACTAACGGTTCCCACATCGTCCATATGTACGATATTGGAGAATCCATAACATCCATTGTCATCTTTAACAATAAAAACATAGTCGCCATCTTCGTTGGGGAAATATGCAGCGGGACTTCCCCGGTAACCGAATAAAAAGTTCGAGTTAGCGGTAAAATCCGTATCGGGGATACTGTTTTCATCGGCGTAATTTGCGATGCCGTCCTTACTCCAAATCGCATATTGATAGCCTGTGGTACCGCCCGAAGGGGTCAAGTTGATAACACCTGCGGTACACGTAATATTCTCTTGGTTTGCAGCGGTCAGTTGCAATTGTGGAATTTCATCCACGGTGATGGTCTGACTGTCGGTACAACCATCCGTAGTGCTGGTGACCACTATATAATCGCCCGGGGCAACACCAGTAAAGGTGTGCGTATTGTCGTTGACGACCATTTCCGATTGAATGAACGAGCCGCTACCTCCATTACTGCCGTCATCTAAGAACAACTCATAGCTGTAAGTAGGTGAAACGTTCAAGGCTTGTACGGCAACGGTTCCAAGTTCGTCGCAATCCGCTGGGGTACTGCTTAGGTTGACCTGAAAGTTTCGTTCTTGAATTCCTATATCCTCGGTTTCAAAAACACAACCGTTCGGAATAGGGGCTCCCGTAGCAGGGTCGAGTTGGGTAACCTGTACTTTATAAGTGCCACTAGTGGCAATGCTAAAATCAGGGCCTTGTCCCGCGCTGAATGGAACCTCTATAGTATTGTTCGATACATTGTACAATTGATAACCATAGCCGTTACCTACACCAGTAATACGTATGGAGCCATCGGTATTACAGATAATATCCGAAGGGGTATAATCGAAATCCAAGGTGTTTTGATAAACGTTGAAATAGAATCGGCTGAAACATCCATTTTCATACGCGATAACCACTCTAAAGCTTCCGCTTTCGGTTACTGTAAAATTATTTTGTACCGTCTGTACGTCCCAGCTACATGTACTGTTTGTGTTGGCGCATTTATCGCTAACGGCCCCACAACTTGATTCGTCCAGTTTTTGCCATGTTATACTTTGTGCATCAGTGATCCCCAATTGGATGGAAGCACTGTCATTGATGCCGCAAAGGAAAATGTTGGGCAGCAAACTTCCGTCTATAGAGCATTCTACAACTTCACCTTGAATGTCATTATCGGGGTTGGAATCACTATTGACTTGATTGAAGTAATCGATAATAGGGTTGGTCTGGACCGTTCCAAAACGATTTACGGTGATTCGTTCCACATGATCGGAACATCCGGCAGCTCCTGATTTTTCAACAATGTAGTTTCCTACTGTGGTGGCGGTAAAAGTACTTGGGTCGCCACTGTTGGGTAGGGTCTCCCCAGAATCGATTTGTCCGTTGTTGTTAGTATCAATTGCCCAGTTGTACGTGGTAAAACCGGAACCGGCGGTAAGGGTTACATTATCGCCACAAAGTAGGACCGTTCTGGCTAGATTACAGTTGGTGAGCGCATTGGCTACGTTATTGGTGGCAACCTCCAATGTAGTAGTACAGGCTCCTGCAGGGTTACTGCCGTCCTCGTCCGAAAAAGTATTGGTGTTCACCGTGCCGGTATAAGTGGCATAGGCCTGGTTCTCAAGTTGCGATGCACAGGCGGCAACGAACTCGGAACAATTACCGGAAATGGAAACCGTTATTTTGATCTTGTACTCCGGGTCGCCAATCTGCACCAAATCATCAGGAATGGTAAAACTGATGGTTTGCGTATTGGGGTCGTAGGTATGCGAAGCCCCTGGGGCATCACTATAATCTACATTGTCTAAAGTTACGTTGTCGGGAAGTACATCTCTTATCGTAAAATTGGTGGCATCGTCATCACCTGTATTTTGAAAACGGATGACATAGTTAAAAGTGTCTCCCAAGTTCAGGTCTTGGCCGTTAATGTTTGTTCCGCCAAGTTCCTCTGAAGTATTTCCTAAAACAATGATAGGCGCATAGACTTGGGTGTATGAAGCTGCATTTACAGTTCCGTCGATAGGGTCGACTACAGGTACTCCCGTGCCGTACTCTCCACCGTCGCCGCCATCTGCGGTGTCGTCTTTGTAAAATTCGTTGGCGTCACTACAACCGTCGCCATCACTATCTAAATCCAATGAATCGGGGTAATTGTCACCATCGGTATCACAACCGGCCGTTAAAAGCACGCCACGCATATTGGTGGGGCCCCTTACATCTTGGTCTATGGTAACGGTATTATTTCCAGAGGGGTTCCAGGCAATGGTACTGGGCGGGGTGTCAAGAACCATGGGTTCAAGGGGACTACCAGTGGTCCTTTTGCCAAATAGTTCGAATGTACCGCTTTGGTCGATTACAATCCGAATTACGGGATTACCGTTGGAGCCACTTACGGTCCATATGCTCGAATTGCCGTTTGTTCCATGTATGCTGCCATCTAAAAAGCGGGCGTAATTCCCTCCGGCACCATTTTCAAATTGTATTTCCCCGGCAATATCATTCCCATTGATGCTTAAGTAGAACGAGTTGTCCAATGAAAATACGTCGAGTACCAAATAGTTGTTGAGACTCATTAGGTTACTGGTAACCGGGGTGCCGTTAGTAATGTTGTAGGAAAGTGTGTCACACTCGTCCTCGTCATAAATACCGTCATTATCGTCATCAAGGTCAACAATGTCGATTACACCGTCTTTGTCAAAATCATTATGAACGATGATATGGGCAGAGGGGTTGTCGTCCGTAATATTGGTGTCGGGTTGATCTTGTGTGTTATATGCTGTATTGGTCAAACTTAGCAATGGCAGCGTATCGATTTCATCCGCTTGTACCTCTAGGGTCAAAAATGCGGTTTCACCACCGTTCAAGGTTCCAATATTCCAAGTGTTACCACTCCAAGTGCCTGTTATGGTCTGTGCATTTACAAGGCTCAGTCCTGCGGGAATATCATCCGTAATTCTTAAATTGGTCAATGGGCCAACACCAAGGTTTCTGACTTTTATGGTAAAGGTTGCCATTTCGCCTTCCACGATTTCAGACTTGTCTACGGTTTTGTTCACCACGACATCAGGGTCGCAATAATAGGCCGATATCGGTTGGGAATCGTAGGTACACGGTCCTTTGGTACCTCTAACGAAGTAGTCTCCCGCTACGGAAGGGGCATAGCTTTCACCATTTGCTCCGGGAATCAATACTCCGTCCCCAAACCATTGGTAGGCATCAAAATTTCCCGTAGCCTCAAAAATTTCGGAACCTACAAAGCAACCGCTTCCTCCGCGAATACCTAGGTCAACGACAGGTACGGTGTCAAAACCGGAGAAATAACCGGCCACGCCACGTGCACCGTTCAAACCAAAAAATCCGACCGCAATAGGGCCAGTTGATTGAACGCTTACGTTTCCGGTGAGGCTGGGTATAAAAATCGTTTTCCAGTCGGTAGATCCCGCCACCGGGGTCGAAGCCGGTAGTGCAACCGGGCCGCTGCCATCGGTTACGGAAATATTGGCATCAGGAGTGGTGGTGGCGGCAATGATGGTAACACCTCCGGTTACCGTAGTGCCCGCTATATTTCTGATGTCGGGAATGTTGTCCATTACATCGGGTAAGAGACAGTTTACCGGGGCAACAAAGTTAAGTCCGTGGGTATAAACCGCACTACCACCGGCCATTGATTGGTAGGCATAGGCATCTTTTGAGGTCGTTACCAACATATTGGCTCCGGCCGAGCTACTGGAATAGTAGGTGCCGGGAATTTCAAAATATTCGCCATTGTCTATAGTGGCAATAGGCGTAGCGCTACCGTTCACAAATATTTGTGTGTTGTCGGCAATACCTATAATCAAGGGGAATTCGGTCGAATTGGTACCATTTCCCCTAACAAAAACATAATCCTTGCCCAATCTATTTTCGGGCACGGGTTGGTCGATGGCAGCATCCCTATTGCTGTTGCCGGCCTGTCTACCGGTGTTAAGTCCACCATTACTGATAACTATATTTTTATTGGCTTCTATGCTTGCTCCGATCCAACCGTCTACATGGGCGGTAGATTCCGATAAAACCGTTTCGAATACGAAAGATTCGTTGGCATCTAGGGTTATGGTATACGAATCGTCGGTAAGCCCATCGGGATCTCCTTGTAGGCGGAATTCACATCGGGGGTCATAGCCGTATAAACGCACTGTGGTATTGTCTTCGGTGGCCATAATGCCCAAGGTGTTCGATTTTGAACTATGTGAACCAAGGTTGGGCAAGCCTCCCCATTTGAAACGGGTACCCATAGAAACTCTACCTTTGGAGGTCAGAGATGCTGCCTGGGCCGCTGAAACACCGCGATAGTTGACATAAAATCGGTTACCGCTAGGAGATTCAAACCTTAGGCCTGCATCGTCCAATACCACTCCGGTGTGATTGTTGTCAACTAAGGTGATATTGTTGTCACCGTTACTCAAGGTATAAACGGCCGGACTAACATTATTGATATTAAAAGTAGCAATCGGAGTACCGCTTGTTCCCCTATAGGCGTTTACCGTAAAAGAGGTGGGCTCAGGCGTAGAAAGATAAATAGCCTGTTGCTGTATCGCTTGGTTGTTTTGCCCCTGTTTTAATGGGGGAAGGTAATGCAGGTCGCTCAATTGGGAGAAACCTAAAAATGCATTAAACGCTGTTAAAAAGAAAAGAACTACTTTAAGGTATGGTTTAAGCAAATTAATCATCGGTATGGATGGTTTGATGTGGAACAACAAACAAATAAAACGTACTTTGATAACATGGCTAAAAAAATGTTGGCAATCGTATATATTCTGTTGTTTTAAGTGCAAAACCTGTTTTTTAGGTTTAAATTATTTTGCAGAATTGCCTAATTTGTAAGTAAATTGATAGTATGTCAGAAGAGAGGTTAATGTCGAAAAAAAAGCCGGCCTATCCGGTGTGTAAAAAATTGGACCAATATTTAGAGCATTACAGCCGAAAAATTGAGATCCCTATTTTTTATGAAGATTTGTTGCGGTTTTCAGGGTCGGTTGTCGTTTATGATGCGGATGATGAAGATACATTGTGGGTCAGGGTCTACTACTCTGAATTCGATAGGATTGAAATAGATAATAGCCTAAAAAAGGTATATTCCATTCTACATTCCGATGGAAGCAATAATATTCACCAATACCTTAATATAGATGCCGTCGATTTTTGCACCTTCGGAAACTCAAAGCCTTTTCGAATCAAGGTAAGAAATATTCTCAACGATAACTTCACCTATTTCTATGTAAAGAAAACCGATGCGTCGCGGATATACGGACTTGAACTGGAGCACATGCTTTCGCCTTATAACCTGAATTTTTTGGTTTATAAGGATACGCTCATAGAAGAGCACATAGCGGGTATACCCGGTGATGTTTTTATTAAGGATATGTTGCCCAATTGTACCGAGTCGGAAAAATCACAATTGGCCAAAGAGTTCGTAAAGTTCAATGAGCGTTGTATGATCCGCTTATTGGGTGATATGAGATCTTATAATTACGTTATTGTTCCTGTACACGATTTTGATCATGTTGTCTACCGCATACGGGCCATAGATTTCGACCAGCAGTGTTTTGAAGGAAAGTTAAAGGTCTATCGACCTCAATTTTTTAAGGAGAACTTTGAAATGGTAGAGTTGGTCAGGAAGAAGTTGAAGCGTGATTCCGTAGATCAGTATAAACTAGAGGAAAGATCGATCGTAGCCAAGAGAATATTGAGTTCGGGGGCACGTATAAAACGATTGCGGTCTATTGGGAAAAAAGACACTATTTCTACCCAGGAAAATATTGAAATGTTGCGTGAGCAGATTTATGAACTTACGCTAGATCAGCAGTTCAGAAAGTCGAAAACTATGGGGGAAGTATTGGATCTGGCCTTGAACTTTGTACGCCGTAATTACGAAGATGTAAGTATGAAACAGATTATAGAACACCGAATAAAAATCTAAAAAAAAAGCTATCGAGTGCACTGGCAATCGATAGCTTTTGATAAGAAACAATTTTGTACTAGCTTTTTTCCTCTTTGTTGAAGTATACCAAGTAATAGTACATCTGACGTTCTTCGTCCCACCCTTTTTCAACAAATTTTTCTGCCGACTCAGGGTTGATAAAATCCATTTTTATCTGAATATTGGTGTCAAGGTTGATGACGTTCTTTATCTTTTTACGGGCATCGGAAACCGCTTTGTTGGCAATGTCAAAATTGGAGACATCTTCAATACTGTATTTTGGGCCTTTTTCTTCTTTGTAATGTTTGAATTCGGGCACCAATTCGGGGTTTTCGAGTACCTCGTTTAAAAAATTGGTCTCTTCAAAAGCATCGTTTTTGGCAAAATGGTTGACTGCGCGATTCATGAAAAGCACTTCTTGCTGTTTGTCTTCGGCAGGTAATACCACGTCTTTGGCGAAATTCTGACAAAATTTCAAGTAGTTTTTGGTGTAGAAATTCTCATCGGCCAAGGGGTCGACACCCAAAAAGTTTTCGAGCCAGTATTTGGTGTCGTAGCGGTTGCTGTCTACGGAAAGTACTTTATATCCTTCCTCCTTATTGACATTAAAAATAAGACAGCCCTTGTCGAGCTTATTTATATTGATACCTTGTTGAATAACGATATCTAGGTTGTTGCCCCTTTCTTCAAACTGAAGAAAGTCGTGCTTAAGCTCGCTTTTAAAGATACCGATGGCTTCGGTCTTGACATTGTCGAGCATTACGTTTGATAAATGGGCCACGTAAACCTCTCCGCTCTTAATATGTGGGTGGTTCGATTGTTCGAAAAGGTGGGTGGCAATTTTTTTCGAATTGGCATGCATGCTCTCCGGGTCGTCGAATATGGCGGAAACGATCTTGTAAAGTTCGTTGAACTCTACATCTACATCATTCGTCAATTTAAAATAGTTCTCCTCTTTTTCGCGGAAAGGCTTGAAGAAATACTCTTTTAAAAGACCAGTGGTCTCATCATTGAGCGAGAAGGGTTCTTCGGAAAGAAAAATACCTTCACTCTTATTCTTGTTCCCCACTCGGTGCAGGGAAATCGTTTCGATTTGGGTAGGGTAGAGGTTAATCATATGTCTATAGTTTTTTTAATTTTAGAAAGGTCTGGGTACGTGCCGTACGTCCAGAAGGATGAAATGTAATGAAAGGGAATGCTATTTTAGGAAAATATCAGTTCCAGTTTTCATCAAAATCTAAATCATCGTAATTTTCAAAGGTATCGTCGAAATCGAAGGTAGGCTTCGACTCAAAGTTTTTTTCCGGAGGGGTTTCCGGAAGTTCCCCAAAACTGAACAACAGGTTCGGGTAGGTTATGCCGGCCTCATAGGAAACAATATCGGCGAGTTCGACATAAAATGTCCACATACTCAAAAAGTCGTAGACATAGATAAGTTTCGGACTCTCTTCGGTCATGACATCCTCTAAGAAGGTTTCGTTCATCAAACGAACGTCAGACCCGTTTTCACTCATGTCGAAAAGGGCTATTTCTTCGTCTTGGTTCCATTCTTCGTCACAGGTATAAAACGAGGCCATTTCATTGCCCAAAAAGCCAAAAGACTGTGCTATGGCATTGTGAAACTCTTCCATAGAAGTACTGGCCTCTATTTCGAGGTCTCTGAAAATATCCTCTTGGGCATCTAAAATGACACGTATCTTATAAATCATAACCGCAATTTTTAAGGGAAGACAAAGTTACGAAGATTTATAGCTTCTTTTGGCACTTAAAGCCTCTAAAAGCAAATAAAACTGAACCCCAAAAAGTAAGCTTGCCAATACAAGATGAACCGTTTGTGAACCGAACGGAAAATCAAAGTAATACATGGCAATGCCCGAAATGACCTCAATAGACAAAAAGGCCAATACCCAATTGATCTTTAAAAAATGAAGTTTGTACTTGTAGATACGTTGTGCCAATAATAGGTTGAGCAAGACAACTATTATAGAAAAGGTCCGATGTACGTAAAATTGCCAGTTGGCATTCGTCAACCATTGGTCTTTTGCCGCTTCGCCAAGGAGGTCTATACGGTCGTCGACAAATTGCCTGACCTGGGTGCCCAATACTACCTGAATTATGGTCAAGGCCAATACAAGCCATAAAAGCGGTACTATGTTTTTATGCGTTTTGGGTCGTTCGGCCAGGGGCTTGGTCTCATGTATAATATAGAGGATAAACGCTACGATTACCAAGGCCATGACCATATGCACGGTGATCTTTACAGGCTCTAAAAGGGAATAGACTACAGTGGCACCCAGCCACGCCTGAAATCCCATTCCGAAGACCACCAACCAAGATAAAAAGGTTATTTTTTTGTTCGTTTTCAACAGCTTGAGCGAGAAAATAGCTAGGGCAAGGGTAGCTAAACCGGCCAAGGCCCCGAAAAGACGATTAATATATTCGATCCAAGTATGGGCAGCGTTAAATTCGGCGTAATCGTGCTTTGTGTAGGTTTTCCATTTCGACCGGTCAAAGGAAGAACCGGTATTAAAATCTTCCACTGCAACTTGAAGGGTTTGGTCAACAATGATAATTTGGCCCTTTTTAAATGGGGTATCGGGTTGCCATTGCAACTCTGAAATTTCTGTCGGGGGAATATAATGTCCAAAACATTTGGGCCAGTCCGGACAGCCCATACCACTGCCGGTCATACGTACTACGGCACCGGCAATAATGACGAAATACACGAGAACCAAAGCTACTTTCGCAACTTGTCTGAATTTTTTTTGCATAGGTGTGTTTCCTTTGTGCAAAAATAGGACTAGTTGAAGAATTTTGGCCCTTCTTCCGCTATTTCTTATAGAGGAAAAGCTTATTTTTCTATGACGATGAATTCAGAACGTCGGTTCAGCTGATGTTCACTTTCCGAGCACTTGACACCGTTGGCACATCGGTTCAATAATTGGGTTTCCCCATAGCCTTTACCTGAAATGCGAGAGGGGTCGATTCCTTTCGATGTAATATACTCGACCGTTCTCATGGCCCTTCGCCTAGAGAGCCATAAATTGTATGCATCCCCTTCCCGGCTATCGGTATGTGAACCTACGGCTATTTTTATATCGGGTCTTTTACTCATATAATCGACCACCTTGTCCAGTTCCGCATAGGCATCTTTCCGTAAGTAAGAACTGTTCAGGTCAAAATAGATGGGAGTGAGCTCCAAGAGTTTGACCAAGTCGGAACCTAAATCGGCCACCTTGGTCGATTGTTCTAGCTCTAAATGGACATCTTGAACCTGTTTTTTGTCTTTAGGGGTGAGCATATATAGGTTGGACGCTTCATAACCTTCCTTGGTGCCTGACAGCTGGTATTGTTCCTTTTGACAGGGTATGCGTAAGGTGTAGGAACCATCCGAAGCCGTTACCGTCTGCGACAGGGTTTCCCCGTCATGGGCAAATGCTTCTATTAAGGTCTCGGCCAGGGGCTTATCGGTGTCCTTGTCACGGGCGATTCCTTCAATAAAGGTGAAACAATCCGAATCACTTCGCTTTAAGATATAAATATCGTCATTGCCAATACCCCCTTTTCGGTTTGAAGCGAAATAGCCGATTTCGCCAGATGCGTCCATTACCAGTGAAAAGTCGTCATCAGGACTATTAATGGGGCTTCCCATATTGGAGACCTTATCGTTTTTGTTGATGTCTATTTTAAAGATATCGAGACCTCCAAGGCCCGGATGTCCATTGGAAGCGAAGTATAGTATACCCGAATCGGAAATGAACGGAAAAGTTTCCTTTTCCTCCGTATTGATAAGTTTACCTAGGTTTTTGGGCTCCCCGAACTTGCCATTGGATAGTATATCCACTACATAAATATCAGATGCGCCCATACCTCCGGGCATGTCGGATGCAAAATAGAGCTTGGTACCGTCACTACTTAAAGAGGGGTGGGCTACCGAATAATTAGAGTTGTTAAAGGGAAGGTCTTCCGGTTCGCTCCAAGTACCATCGGTAAGCCGAGACCTGTATATTTTTAGCCTACTTATTCCGTTTTTATCTCTTTTAAACGATTTTTTAGAGAAGTTGTTTCTAGTGAAATAAACCGTTTTGCCGTCTTTTGAAAACGCGGTAGAAGATTCATTGGCTTTGGTGTTCAAGGTTTCTGAAAGTCCCGAAGCTTTTCCTGTTTGGCCATCTTCCTTAATTTCCGTTTGGTATAAATTAAGGTAGGGTAATTTATTGTATGTCTGTACATCGAGATCTCTGGCCGTGGTAAAGACTAAATTCCCCGAAAGGTATGAGGGGGCAAAATCAGATTCCTCAGAGTTGAGGTCGATCAGGTTTTTTATGGTGTATTGTTCTTTTGGAATCTGTATTTCCTTTAAATAATCCGTATTGTCGGCATAAAGACTGGCGCGGATGTCATTCTTCTTTATCTTTTTGAACTTTTCCATCCAATGGTGCGAGTCTTCATATCTTTTTATCGATTTAAGGGCAAGGGCATAGCGATAGAGGTAGTCGGGTGAGATGGCGATCTCATCGTTTTCAAGAAGTTTTTCGTACCAGAAGGTGGCTACGTCATAGTTGGCGTTGTGGTAATTGGCATTGCCCAGCTTTTTATAAATGGTAATTTCGTCATATCCTTTTTTTAATAGGGATGGATATGATTCAATATTTTGCATATAGGCATAGTGGTCAAAATTATCCGTGTCGCCTTCTTTCTTGTTTATTTGGGAATGGCCGTAAGCACCCAAAAAGAGCAAAAGAAGCGGAACTAGCTTATGTATTGGCAGGATGCTCATTTTAGAAAAATCTTGGGGTTAGGTCAATTTTATTGTTCTTGATAAATTCATATCTAAGGAATATTTCAAAGGAACCATCATTGAATTGGGTGCCGCCCAATTCCGATATTTCGCGGTCATAGGCCAGCCCGAGCATGAGTTTTTTCCCCATTTGAAACCCGAATAAGGCACTTATTGCCGCATCTAATCTATATGCCGCTCCTAAGGTGAATTTTTCATTGATCAAGAAATTAGCGGATAGGTCAACTTGGAGTGGGGCCCCGGCGACCGCTTTTATAAGGTATGCAGGCTTGAATTTTAAAGTAGGGTTAAGGTCGAAGACATATCCGGAAATCAAGTAAAAGTTCATTCGTTCGGAAGCTATTACGGAACCTTCGTCATCAGGGTTTTGAAAGTGTTCGGTCTCTAACAGACCGGGCACCGAGAGGCCCACGTAAAACTTGTTGGAGTGAAAGTAAACCCCGGCACCGATATTGGGGGAGAACTTTTTATACAGTTCGTTTTCTACCGAGGGCGCGAGACTTGCACTGTAGTTTCGCAACTTATTGAAATCAACGTTCAATAAGTGTCCGCCAGCTGTCACCCCGAAAGAGAGTTTGTATTTCTCAGAGGTCTGAACGCTGTATGAAAAAGCAACATCGAAGCTTGTGTTTTGGTTGGTGTTGTTTCCTATCTCATCGTGAACAATGGAAAGTCCTAATCCCATTTTATCCTTATAAGGACTTTGAATGTTAAAGGTTTGTGTGCTAGGGGCCCCATCAAGGCCAACCCATTGCGATCTATGCAATACAGAAACACCGAGCGCCTCCCTAGAACCTGCATAGGCCGGATTCACTGACAATGTATTATACATGTACTGAGTGAATTGCGCGTCTTGCTGGCCGAAGCAGAATGGCATCGTACAGAGTAAAAACAAGATTTTTGTTATTGTACTTTTCATGTTTATTTATTCTCCTTAGTCCTGTAAATAGAGATATCCTTCTTTCATTTTATCCTCGCCCTTAGCTACATACTTTATTTTATAAAAATAGACTCCGGAGGGTAGTTTTTGATTTTCGGTAATGGTAATCCTTCCTTGTGACAGACCGTCGAAGGCATTGTTCTTATTGTCGTATTTGGAAGACTCCCAAACTAAGATTCCCCATCTGTTGTATATCTCTACTTGGTGGTCGGGGTAACGATCAATATTGATAATTCTAAAGCTGCCGTTTAAAATATCCCCAGGCCTGACCAAGTCTAATTCTACGTAAAGTTCGCATGCAATATGGCTTGGAGGGGTCCCACCGATTGAATCGCAAGGGTCAAGGGGATCGGTATGGTCCCGTACTTCTTGGCCATCGTTAATGGTGTCACCATCCGTATCGGGGTTGGTGGGGTCGGTTCCTCTATCTATTTCCTGTTCGTTGGTTAGGTCGTCCATATCACAATCGGCGATATTCCAATGGTTTGTAGGGGTAAGGGTCTGGCTCACCAATAGAAAATCACAAAGGTCTAAAGGATTGGTGGCATCGGTTACCTCTTGCCCGTCAATGACACCGTCTCCATCCGTATCGGGGTTGGTAGGGTCGGTTCCCAATGCCTCTTCCTCTTCTTTGGTAAGATTGTCATTGTCGCAATCACTACTAGGTAAGGGTTTGCCTCCGATGGAATCGCAATCGTCAAAAGGATCGGTTCCATCTGTCATTTCCTTACAGTCCAATATAGTATCCCCATCTGAATCCAGGTTGGAAATAGTAACGGTAACCGTGGCGGTCGAGGTGCCACCACAGATATTGCCCATGATGGAATAAGTGTACACTCCGGCACCGGCACCATCGGGATTAGGGCTCCAAGTTCCTCGATTATCATCTGTTCCCAAAAGTGAAAGGAGTTGGGCTTCGGTAACTGTGGTATCTGGACATATCGTAAGTGTAGCATCGGTTCCGGCATTCGGTTCCACTTCCTCGGTAACGGTTACGATAGCGGTCGCATCCTCGCAGGCATTCCCTTCAACGGTATAGGTGTAGGTTCCGGCACCTGCAAGTGAAGGGGTCCATGTTCCCCCTGTATCGGGGCTTCCTCCTAATTGGGCAAATAACTGAGCCTCGGTAACGGTGCTTCCTTCACAAATGGTAAGTGTGCCATCGGTACCCGCGTTCGGTAAAGTCTGTTCGGTTACGACGATTTCTGAGCTGTCATTCCCGGTACAAGGTGTCGATGCGCTTACGGTATAGGTGTAGGTTCCGGCCCCTGCAAGTGTTGGCGACCATGTTCCCCCTGAATCAGGACTTCCGCCCAATTGGGCAAATAACTGAGCCTCGGTTACGGTGCTTCCTTCACAAATGGTAAGTGTGCCATCGGTACCCGCGTTCGGTAAAGCCTGTTCTGTCACGACAACCTCTGCGGTAGCATCCATGGCACAAGGTGCTGTTGCGGGTACGGTATAGGTATAGGTTCCGGCACCGGCAAGGGCAGGTGTCCATGTTCCCCCAGAATCAGGGCTGCCACCCAATTGGGCGAATAGCTGGGCTGTAGTAACTGTTTCTCCCACGCAAATGGTGAGCGTTCCATTGATTCCGGCATCCGGAGCTGCTTGTTCGGATACTGTAATTTTTGCGGTATCGTCTACGGTGCAAGGTGTTGTCGCGGGTACGGTATAGGTATAGGTCCCGGCGCCTGCTAGGCTAGGTGACCAGCTTCCTCCTGAATCAGGACTTCCGCCCAATTGGGCAAACAACTGTGCTTCGGTGACTGTTGTTCCTTCACAAATGGTTAGTACGCCATTGGAACCAGCATCAGGAGTGGGTTGAACCACTACGGTAACAATACTGGTGTCGTCTACGGTACAGGGTGATGTGGCACTTATGGTATAGGTATGGGTGCCGTCTCCGTTGTCCGTCCAAGTTCCCCCGGTATCTGGAGAATTACCCAGTTGAGCAAAAAGGTCGGCCTGTGTAAAGGAGTCAATTTCACAAATTGTGAGTGTTCCATCGGTCCCTGCATTGGGTGCTGCCTGTTCGGTCACTACGACCTCGGATGTATCATCCACGGTACAGGGTGAAGTGGCACTTACGGTATAGGTGTAGGTTCCGGCCCCGGCAAGTGTTGGCGACCATGTCCCCTCTAAATCGGGATTGTCACTTAGCTGTGCGAATAGTTGTGATTCTGTTACGGTAGTTCCCGCGCATATGGTCAATAGACCACCGGTACCTGCATTGGGTGCCGCCTGTTCGGTCACCACGACCTGGGATGTATCATCCACGGTACAGGGTGAAGTGGCACTTACGGTATAGGTGTAGGTTCCGGCCCCGGCAAGTGTTGGCGACCATGTTCCCCCTAAATCGGGATTGTCACTTAGCTGTGCAAAAAGCTGGGCCTCGGTGACTGTCGTTCCCGCGCAAATCGTCAATAGACCACTGGTCCCTGCATTGGGTGCCGCCTGTTCGGTCACCACGACCTCGGATGTATCATCCACGGTACAGGGTGATGTTGCGCTTACGGTATAGGTATAGGTTCCGGCCCCGGCAAGGGTAGGCGACCACGTTCCTCCTAAATCGGGATTGTCACTTAGCTGTGCAAAAAGCTGGGCCTCGGTGATTGTGGTTCCCGCGCATATGGTCAATAGACCACCGGTACCCGCATTGGGTGCCGCCTGTTCGGTCACTACGACCTCGGATGTATCATCCACGGTACAGGGAGAAGTGGCGCTTACGGTATAGGTGTAGGTTCCGGCCCCGGCAAGTGTTGGCGACCATGTTCCCCCTAAATCGGGATTATCGCTTAGCGTTGCAAAAAGCTGGGCTTCGGTTACGGTTGTCCCTGCGCATATGATGAGCGTTCCATCGGTACCTGCATTGGGTGCCGCCTGTTCGGTCACCACGACCTGGGATGTATCATCCACGGTACAGGGTGATGTTGCGCTTACGATATAGGTATAGGTTCCGGCCCCTGCAAGTGTTGGCGACCATGTTCCCCCTAAATCGGGGTTGTCGCTGAGTCGTGCGAATAGTTGTGATTCTGTTACGGTAGTTCCCGCGCATATGGTCAAGGCTCCATCGGTTCCGGCTTTTGGTGCCGCCTGTTCGGTCACTACGACCTCAGATGTATCATCCATGGTACATGGTGAAGTGGCACTTACGGTATAGGTATAGGTTCCCGCGCCGGCAAGTGTTGGCGACCATGTTCCCCCTAAATCGGGGTTGTCGCTGAGTCGTGCGAATAGTTGTGATTCTGTTACGGTAGTTCCCGCGCATATGGTCAAGGCTCCATCGGTTCCGGCTTTTGGTGCGGCCTGTTCTGTTACCACCACTTCGGCCGTATCCGCTGCGGTACAGGGAGAAGTGGCACTTGCGGTATAGGTGTAGGTTCCGGCCCCGGCAAGTGTTGGCGACCATGTTCCCCCTAAATCGGGGTTGTCACTTAGCTGTGCAAAAAGCTGGGCCTCGGTGACTGTGGTTCCCGCGCATATGATGAGCGTTCCATCGGTCCCTGCATTGGGCGCCGCCTGTTCGGTCACCACGACCTCGGATGTATCATCCACGGTACAGGGTGATGTTGCGCTTACGGTATAGGTATAGGTTCCGGCCCCTGCTAGTGTTGGCGACCACGTTCCCCCAGAATCGGGGTTGTCGCTTAGCCGTGCGAATAGTTGTGATTCTGTTACTGTGGTTCCCGCGCAAATCGTCAAGACGCCATCGGTTCCGGCTTTTGGTGCCGCCTGTTCTGTTACCACCACTTCGGCCGTATCCGCTGCGGTACAGGGAGAAGTGGCACTTACGGTATAGGTGTAGGTTCCTGCGCCTGCTAGGGCAGGAGTCCATGTCCCGCCGCTGTTGGGCGATCCCCCAAGTTGCGCGAATAGGTCTGCTTCCGTTACTATAGTTCCCGCACAAATAGTCAATGCTCCGTTGGAACCTGCATCGGGAACAGGTTGTTCCACTACGGTAACTATGCTGGTATCGTCCACGGTACAGGGTGATGTTGCGCTTACGGTATAGGTATAGGTTCCGGCCCCTGCTAGTGTTGGCGACCACGTTCCCCCAGAATCGGGGTTGTCGCTTAGCCGTGCGAATAGTTGTGATTCTGTTACTGTGGTTCCCGCGCAAATCGTCAAGACGCCATCGGTTCCGGCTTTTGGTGCCGCCTGTTCTGTTACCACCACTTCGGCCGTATCCGCTGCGGTACAGGGAGAAGTGGCACTTACGGTATAGGTGTAGGTACCTGCCCCTGCTAGGGTAGGCGACCATGTTCCCCCAGAATCGGGGTTGTCGCTGAGTCGTGCGAATAGTTGTGATTCTGTTACTGTGGTTCCCGCGCATATGGTCAAGGCTCCATCGGTTCCGGCTTTTGGTGCCGCCTGTTCTGTTACCACCACTTCGGCCGTATCCGCTGCGGTACAGGGAGAAGTGGCACTAACGGTATAGGTGTAGGTACCCGCGCCGGCAAGTGTTGGCGACCATGTCCCCCCTGAATCGGGGTTGTCGCTTAGCGTTGCAAAAAGCTGGGCCTCGGTGACTGTGGTTCCCGCGCATATGGTCAATAGACCACCGGTACCCGCATTGGGTGCCGCCTGTTCGGTCACTACGACCTCGGATGTATCATCCACGGTACATGGTGAAGTGGCACTTACGGTATAGGTATAGGTTCCCGCGCCGGCAAGTGTTGGCGACCATGTTCCCCCTAAATCGGGGTTGTCGCTTAGCCGTGCGAATAGTTGTGATTCTGTTACGGTAGTTCCCGCGCATATGGTCAAGGTTCCATCGGTACCCGCATTGGGTGCCGCCTGTTCGGTCACCACGACCTCGGATGTGTCATCCACGGTACAGGGAGAAGTGGCACTTACTGTATAGGTATAGGTTCCGGCCCCTGCAAGGGTAGGCGACCACGTTCCCCCTAAATCGGGGTTGTCGCTTAGCGTTGCAAAAAGCTGGGCCTCGGTGACTGTGGTTCCCGCGCATATGGTCAATAGACCACCGGTACCTGCATTGGGTGCCGCCTGTTCGGTCACTACGACCTCGGATGTGTCATCCACGGTACAGGGTGAAGTAGCACTTACGGTATAGGTGTAGGTTCCGGCCCCTGCAAGGGTAGGCGACCATGTTCCCCCTAAATCGGGGTTGTCGCTTAGCGTTGCAAAAAGCTGGGCCTCGGTGACTGTGGTTCCCGCGCATATGGTCAATAGACCATCGGTCCCTGCATTGGGTGCCGCCTGTTCGGTCACCACGACCTGGGATGTATCATCCACGGCACAGGGTGAAGTGGCGCTTACGGTATAGGTGTAGGTTCCGGCCCCTGCTAGTGTTGGCGACCATGTTCCCCCTAAATCGGGATTATCGCTTAGCTGTGCAAAAAGCTGGGCCTCGGTGACTGTGGTTCCCGCGCATATGGTCAATAGACCATCGGTACCCGCATTGGGTGCCGCCTGTTCGGTCACTACGACCTCGGATGTGTCATCCACGGTACAGGGTGAAGTGGCGCTTACGGTATAGGTATAGGTTCCGGCCCCTGCTAGTGTTGGCGACCATGTTCCCCCAGAATCGGGATTGTCACTTAGCTGTGCAAAAAGCTGGGCTTCGGTGACTGTGGTTCCCGCACATATGGTCAATACACCATCGGTACCTGCATTGGGCGCCGCCTGTTCGGTCACTACGACCTCGGATGTATCATCCACGGTACATGGTGAAGTGGCACTTACGGTATAGGTATAGGTTCCCGCGCCGGCGAGTGTTGGCGACCACGTTCCCCCTAAATCGGGGTTGTCGCTTAGCCGTGCGAATAGTTGTGATTCTGTTACGGTAGTTCCCGCGCATATGGTCAAGGCTCCATCGGTTCCGGCTTTTGGTGCCGCCTGTTCGGTCACTACGACCTCGGATGTGTCATCCACGGTACATGGTGAAGTGGCACTTACAGTATAGGTATAGGTTCCCGCGCCTGCAAGGGTAGGCGACCATGTTCCCCCTAAATCGGGATTGTCACTTAGCTGTGCAAAAAGCTGGGCTTCGGTTACGGTTGTCCCTGCGCATATGGTCAAGGCCCCATCGGTACCTGCATTGGGTGCCGCTTGTTCTGTTACCACCACTTCGGATGTATCATCTACGGCACATGGTGAAGTAGCACTTACGGTATAGGTGTAGGTTCCTGCGCCTGCTAGGGCAGGAGTCCATGTCCCGCCGCTGTTGGGCGATCCCCCAAGTTGCGCGAATAGGTCTGCTTCCGTTACTATAGTTCCCGCACAAATAGTCAATGCTCCGTTGGAACCTGCATCGGGAACAGGTTGTTCCACTACGGTAACTATGCTGGTATCGTCCACGGTACAGGGTGATGTTGCACTAACGGTATAGGTGTAGGTACCCGCCCCTGCTAGTGTTGGCGACCATGTTCCTCCTGAATCGGGGTTGTCGCTGAGTCGTGCGAATAGTTGTGATTCTGTTACTGTGGTTCCCGCGCATATGGTCAAGGTCCCATCGGTACCCGCATTGGGTGCCGCTTGTTCGGTCACCACGACCTCGGATGTGTCATCCACGGTACAGGGTGATGTTGCACTTACGGTATAGGTGTAGGTACCTGCCCCTGCTAGGGTAGGCGACCATGTTCCCCCAGAATCGGGGTTGTCGCTGAGTCGTGCGAATAGTTGTGATTCTGTTACTGTGGTTCCCGCGCATATGGTCAAGGCTCCATCGGTTCCGGCTTTTGGTGCCGCCTGTTCTGTTACCACCACTTCGGCCGTATCCGCTGCGGTACAGGGAGAAGTGGCACTAACGGTATAGGTGTAGGTACCCGCGCCGGCAAGTGTTGGCGACCATGTCCCCCCTGAATCGGGGTTGTCGCTTAGCCGTGCGAATAGTTGTGATTCTGTTACTGTGGTTCCCGCGCATATGGTCAAGGCTCCATCGGTTCCGGCTTTTGGTGCCGCCTGTTCTGTTACCACCACTTCGGCCGTATCCGCTGCGGTACAGGGTGATGTTGCACTAACGGTATAGGTGTAGGTACCCGCGCCGGCAAGTGTTGGCGACCATGTCCCCCCTGAATCGGGGTTGTCGCTTAGCCGTGCGAATAGTTGTGATTCTGTTACTGTGGTTCCCGCGCATATGGTCAAGGTTCCATCGGTACCCGCATTGGGTGCCGCCTGTTCGGTCACCACGACCTCGGATGTGTCATCCACGGTACAGGGTGAAGTAGCACTTACGGTATAGGTGTAGGTACCCGCCCCTGCTAGTGTTGGCGACCACGTTCCCCCTAAATCGGGGTTGTCGCTGAGTCGTGCGAATAGTTGTGATTCTGATACTGTGGTTCCCGCGCATATGGTCAAGGCCCCATCGGTACCTGCATTGGGAGCTTTTTGTTCTGTGATCGTAACGGTGGCGTGTTGGGTATATCCTTTGCTATCACTTATACCATAAACAAAACTATCCGAACCGGTGTAACCGACAGACGAGGTATAGGTGACATAATCATCCGTAGGGTTAGTAGGGCTACCATTGTCGTTTACGACAGCCGTTCCCCCGCTAGCAGGACTAATAATAAAGATGCTTCCGGATGAAGCTCCGTTTCCCCCAAAATCATCATTGGCGAGTACGTCAATGTCAATGCTTCCTTCTTCACAAACCGAAGCAGTATCATCCGTGGTCGTTGGAAAATAGCTGATTGTAGGGTCGTTTTCGGTATTTCCATCCGTATCGATACCATCATCCGACAAATCACTTACATCATTGGTTCCGTATGGGCTGTCGGCCAGAACACTTACTTGGTTTACCACGCCTCCCGCTTCCAAGACCGGTGCGTTAAGGGTAAAGCTTGCCGAATAGGTTGCCGTTTCACCCGCTTCGAGGGAGCCTTCGGCAGAGCCCTCGGAGGCACTGAGGAACGTAGGTCCGCTTGTTAGGGTTAAAGAGTTTGTATCTATATCGGTAAAAGTGTCCGTTAGACTTATATTGTCAAGGGTGGTGTTTCCCGTGTTCTCTATTGTAATGGTATAATCTACGGTATCTCCGGTACTGATAGGGTCGCTAAAGTTTTCGACCACCGTTTTGGTGGCTTCGATTTTAGGGTCGGCGATAATTAGGTCGGTAAGAACAAACTCTACTTCATCGATGACGGGAATAAACCCTAATAGGCTCAGTAATCCGCCCGTCACGTCTACATCCATTTCAATGGATTGGGTGACTTTCTCAACACGTAAACTTCCTCCGCCAGTTCCGTTATTTATACCATTCCCGCATTCGCCGCCGGTACTTGCCAAAAGCGCGTCATCGTCGATATTAAATTGGGTAGGGCTAGATTGAAAGATGGGGCCGTTGGATGCTAGTTCCGTCCAAGTACCGTTGGTAAGGTTGAAATTTCCAGTGGCAGTACCACTTCCAAGAAAAGGAACGACGTCAAAAGTTCCTACTTTGTCTACGTGTAGGATGGGTTTCACAATATATACGGGATCACCGGTTACGGCATCAAAGAAATAGAAACTAATAGTACCGGTAGCATATGAGCTGGCGGATATTTCCAAGGAAGGCTCTTCGAAGACATTCGTTTCGCTGTAAGTATCATCACTGGTACAGCCCATTTCTCCGGTACCATCAATAGAAACACCACCCGAAACCCTGGCTTCGACACGTACCAAACTATCATTGGTTACGGACTCCCATACGGAAGATGATACCGGTGTCCAATTTGTTGTCTGCTGTGCTCTTACCACTTGGGCGAACAGTAATAGTAGTAATGCCCCGAAAAAATGTTTAAAACGATTCGCCAATTGGGAATATATTTTACAAAGTCTAAAAAAATATCACGTTTGATGCTGTAGATAAAGACTTACAACGTTATGTTGTAAAATTAGGGTGATGGTAAGACCTGACAAATTATATGTTGTATACAGGGGAAAACTAGATGTATAAGACCCGTGAAGTGTAGGCTAAATTCGATGAAATACCTTTTTTTAGGGATGTATTGCAGGTATTTTGGAATAAATAAGTGGATTTCAAGGCTTTTAACCCCTTGAAACAATCTTAGAAAAGATATAGAATAATTTAAGTTTTTAAAAGAATCTTGGAGCTATGGCCCTTCTTCCAAATCGAGATCGGAATTCATACCTGAGCACTATTTCAAACGAGCCATCGTTGAACCTAGAACCGCCCAATTCTGAAATTTCCCGGTCATAAGCAAGGCCTAATAATATTTGGTCAGAGGCTTGAAAACCAAAAAGACCGCTCACCGCGGCATCCCATCTATAGGCCGCTCCCAAGATAAATTTGTCGTTGAACATAAAATTAGCGGATAGGTCGATCTGTAAGGGGGCGCCATTTACGGCTTTGAGCAATAAAGTGGGCTTAAACTTCCACCTTTGGTTCAATTCGTATATGTAGCCCGTGATTAAATAGAAGTTCATACGTTCTTTGGCCAAGAAGGATGAGCTTGTAGCATTGCCATCGAAATGTTTGGTGGCCAAAAAGTTTGGAACGGAGAAACCGATATAGAACTTCTCGTCGTAATAATATACCCCAGCGCCAAAATTCGGTGAAAATTTTCTGTCGATATTGGTCAGGCTGGTACTGGCGACTTCATCGTTATAGTTGGCCAGTTTACTAAAATCTAAATTCAGTACATGTCCGCTTGCCTTTAGCCCGAAGGCAAGTTTTGCTTCCCTGGTAATAGGTACCGTATATGAAAAAACACCGTCAAAATACGTTTCTTGACTAGTGCCGTTTCCTATATCGTCATTGACTATGGATAGTCCCACACCGACCCTTTCGGAAACCGGCGTGTGAAAATTAAGGGTTTGGGTTTTGGGAGCTCCTTCTATTCCGACCCATTGGGAGCGGTGTAGTCCGGCAATACTGAAAACACCCCTAGAACCTGCATAAGCAGGGTTGATGGCCATGGTATTATACATATACTGTGTATAGTGGGCGTCTTGTTGCGCACTTAGACCACTTAATGAAGAAATGGTAATGAGTACGGCCAGAAGGAATTTTTTCATGACTTTTTATTTGGATAAAAAGAAGATAATGTTGTATCTATCTCGGTAAAGATATTTATTTTTCCCGTTTAGGAGTCTTGTAATCGTCGATTGATAAAATAAATCGATGCGCTTATCGATTTCACTTTTTAAAAAAAAAATAGGAAATGGAGTAGACGATACGGTTTTGTTTTTATTGTATTTCAATGGGAAAAAGAAGGTCTTACAACAAATTTAGACCGGTGTAAGTCCGATAGATTTACCTTTTGCGAGCATAAATTCTTTTGCAGCCTCGTATTCATTAGGGATTTCGCCCTCTAAAATGGCCTCTTTAATGGCTTCTTTGATAATGCCTATTTCTTTTGAAGGCTTAAGGTTGAAGGTTTTCATAATTTCCTCACCGCTCACCGGGGGTTGAAAATTACGTATTTGATCTCGTTCTTCTACCTCGATTATTTTTTGGCGGACAATTTTAAAATTGTTCTTATACCTCCTTTGTTTCTTTGGGTTTTTGGTGGTGATATCGGCTTCACAAAGGGTCATTAGGTCCTCTACGTTTTCCCCCGCATCAAAAACGAGGCGGCGTACCGCTGAATCCGTAGCGAAATCTTCGGATAGAACGATTGGCCTAGAGCTCATCAAAACCATTTTTTGAACGAATTTCATCTTGTCGTTCAAGGGCATCCGCAGCCGTTTGAATAATTTGTAGACCATTTTAGATCCAACGAACTCGTGTCCGTGGAAAGTCCATCCTATTTTTTTATGGAATTTCTTGGTCGGAGCCTTGCCGATATCGTGCAATAGGGCCGCCCAACGCAGCCAAAGGTTATCGGTAGTTATTGCAATATTGTCAACAACCTCCAAGGTGTGCCAAAAATTGTCTTTGTGGCGTTGTCCTTCTATTTCCTCTATTCCCTGTAATGCGACCAGTTCAGGAAGGATATAGGGCAGGAGTCCTGTTTTATGCAATAGGGAAAAGCCAATGGAAGGCTTGCTACTGGCCAATATTTTGTTGAGTTCATCAACGATTCGCTCTTTTGATATGATTTTTATCCGCTCTTTGTTTACCGTAATGGCTTGGAGGGAATTATCTTCGATCTTAAAGTTCAATTGCGTGGCGAAGCGAATGGCCCGCATCATGCGTAAGGGGTCGTCGGAATACGTAATTCCGGGAGCTAGGGGAGTTCGTATAATGTTTTTGTCGAGGTCGGCAAGACCGTTAAAAGGATCCAGTAGCTCCCCAAAATCAGTTGGATTTAGGGAAAGGGCCAAGGCATTGATCGTAAAATCACGACGGTTTTGGTCATCTGCCAATGAGCCATCCTCTACTACGGGTTTACGACTATCCCTATGATAGCTTTCTTTTCGGGCTCCAACGAATTCCAGTTCAATTTCACCGTGGCGCAACATGGCCGTGCCGAAATTTTTGAAAACACTCACCTTTGGCTTTCCTTCAAGCAAGGAAGCTACTTTTCTGGCGAGGTCAATACCGCTTCCTACGGCGACAATATCGATATCTTTTGGAGTGCCTCTTTGCAGTAAATAATCCCTGACAAATCCTCCGATAACATAGCAGTCCACCCCCAATTCATCGGCAGCTTGTGAAACGATTTTGAAAACTGGATTTGAAAGCGCTTGTTTATAGTTCAAAGATTTCATTTTTAGTTGGCTGCCCAAAATACGAATAACAAATAAGGCCCAATATTTTGTTACATCAAATTTATTCGCGTATTACTTTTACCGTACCGTCACTACTCAATTTGATGATGGCAGAAGGCACCGCGTTTTTTTCTTCGGGCTGCAAATTTACCACATAGTCTACACCTTTTAAAATAACTTTGTCTATTTCACCGAAACTTTTAGGCGTTGGGCGCCCTGAAATGTTGGAAGAAGTAGAAACAATAGGTTTTTTGAACTTGTTGATCAGGTAGCGGCAAAATTTGTCGGAAGCTACCCGTACGGCCAAGGTATTATCTTCGGCGATCAAATTTTTGGCAATACCCTTGGGATTGTCGTAGACAATAGTGGTGGGTTTGGTAGAAAGGTCCATGATATCATAGGCCAGATCGGGAACCTCTTCTATGGTTCGTTCGAGCATGGCATCATTGGCTACCAGGCAAATTAGGGCCTTGCTATCTTCCCTTTGCTTTAGGTCGTATATCTTCTTTACGGCCGACTCATTGGTAGCGTCACAACCAATACCCCAGACGGTATCAGTGGGGTAGAGAATGAGGCCGCCTTGTTGTAAGACGCTAATGGCTTGGTCTATCTCCTTTTGCATTTTTATCAAAAATTATACTTCTAATATTATATTCCTTCTCAAGCTGTGCCCATTGTTTGGTATTTAGGTCTTTGCCCAAATTTATTTTTTTAAGTGATACCTTCTGGGTATTTCCAATAGGAATCGGGTCTTTGGGTCTAAGGGTTGCTTCTACGGATAGTGTGCCCTTCAAAAGGGCCATAGCTTTAAACCAAAGGTCGTCTGCTTTTGGGGTCAAGGCCATAAACTTATCCAGGTCGGTAGCATCTTTGTGCAGGGAGTTTGGCGGATACAAAATACCCCATGCACCAATAGGGACCATTACTTTATCATTCATTTTTTTAGAATTCTTCCATTGTCTAAATGGTTTAGGGTTTCCCGTTTCATCATAGCTTAAATTTACGGTGCGATTGGCTATGATATGCTTTGGGGCCTTTAGATGTTCCTTGTATAAAAGTTCGATCAAATTCTTTCGATACATTAAATCATCATCTATGGTGATAATTGTTTTCTCCGGAAATGCAACGAGGGAGTGTATCAGCTTTCTATGGGATGACGTTAAATCAGAAAACCGTATCTCAAATCTGTTACCAATTAAAGCTTTAAGTTTTTTAGGAATGGCATTCTTAAGGTCGTTATTAAGCCAAAGAACAATCTTTTCGGGCAGCATAGACTGATTTAATATACTTTTTACGACCAAATGAAGGGTGTTCAATCTACTAGGGATTGAGGTTAAGGAAACAATTACCGGTACAGTCCTTTCATTGTGATGGCCCGAATCCGATACATTGAATTTTTTTAAAGAGAGTTTGACCGTAGTGTAAATGGAGATCGGTAGTTCTTTGATGAGTTTCATAAATTACACATTTAAGCAAAGCCTATAAAATTGGTTCTGGTAATTTAATATAGTTTCCGAAAATGGTATTGTATTCATCAGGGAAAAAGTCTAATCTGCCATCCCCAGGGTAAAATGTCATTTCACCAAAAATAATTTTCCCATCTAGGTTATAGAGGTCAACACGTACAAAGGGGAAATCAAAGGCCAAAGTTCGTGCAACTTCTATCATCTTTTCAAAATTGGGAGGTTTGGGGAGGTCATCCTCCAATTGTTGAATATGGGCGCGCCTAACGGGTAGTTTGTTCCAATCTATATCATAATAGGCTCGTTTTAATGTGCTACCGCGATCTGTATCTATGTTCAAGAATTTGGGTTCTCCGTTAAAACAGAAAAATTTATAGTCGTTGATATCTTCCTTGCCCAGTTCCTCTAGATATTTTTCAACGATTATTTTGGGCTCGGCGTTCTTATAAGCCCATTCTAACCCGCCACGCCAATATTGGTTTTTGCGAATCCACTTATGGAGTAATAGCTTGGCTTTTCTTTTGTTGAGTTTTGTTTTGTCATTGACCAAAATGTTAAAATGAAAGCCATGTGTGGCCTTTATGACAAATTGTTGGGGAAGGGCATCAAAATTTATTTCACTAGGTTTTTTATAAACACCGATAAGTTCGTTAAGGTATTGCTCGCCAATTTTGTCCTTGACATATTCACGAACGTCATATTTGTCTACTAGTTGGGTTAAAAGGTCTCTTTTGTAGTAAACTTTGAGCCATTGTATTTTTTGGTTGAACTCTATAGGCCGTTCTAAATCTAATTTCTTTCCTACGTAATATTCGTAATATGCTTTAACATATGTTGGTGGGGGCAAAAATTTTAGTTTTTTCTGAAGTCCTATCCATAATTTTCTTAGCATAGCAATACATTATTGAATAGTACAAAGATATATCTTTGTAGTTTACTATTTTTGAGCTTATGAATACCAATGTAGATGAAAGTGTAAAAATCTCTATAATTATCAGTACCTATAACGCCGAAGAGTGGCTTCAAAAAGTGTTATGGGGGTTTAACTGTCAGAATTATAAGAATTTTGAAATAGTTATAGCAGATGACGGGTCGGGTCCTAAAACGAAAGCCCTCATTGATTTAATGAGGGAAGAGGTCTTTTATCCGATAGTACATGTATGGCAGGAAGATGATGGCTTTCAAAAGTCTAGAATACTTAATAAGGCTCTGGTAAATTGTAAGGGGGAATATATTATCATGACCGATGGGGATTGTATACCACGAGAAGATTTTGTGCATGTACACTATCTGAATAAGAGTCATGGTTACTTTATTTCAGGAGGATATTACATGTTGCCAATGAATATTTCAAAATTAATAACCAAGGAAGATATAGAGGCACAAAGTTGTTTTGATATTAATTGGTTGAAAGAGAAAGGTATTCCGAAGACATTTAAAAACAATAAGTTAACGGCTAAAGGCTTTATGTCTAGAATGTTGAATATAATAACCCCTACTAAAGCCAGTTGGAATGGTCATAACTCTTCAGGTTGGAAGAAAGACATTCTGAATGTTAACGGTTTCGATGAACGTATGCAATATGGGGGGCAGGATAGGGAGTTGGGAGAACGACTCTTTAATTTTGGAATAAAATCCAAACAACTAAGATATAGTGCGGTATGTGTGCACTTAGACCACAAACGAGGGTATAAAACCCCTGAGTCAATTGCCAAGAATGTTAAAATACGAAGGGAGACCAGAAATAGAAAATTGGTATGGACACATTACGGCATTACCAAATAATATGCTAGTTCGTTCTTTTTTTCAAGACGTTTTAATTCTTTACAATACTCCAAAACACCTAAAGCGTTCAAATAGGATATTGTAATTCCTTTTTTACCATCAAGGAAGCCTAGACGTAAAAAATAATGATTAAAGAATTTCCAAAAAGGCTTAACCATCATTAACAGGTAAGTGAATTTTTTCTCTCGGTAGAACGACTCTTTAGCCTTGAGCCTACCATATCTAAGCATTTTCTGTTTGTAATCCTCATAGTTCTTATAACAGAAATGGATTAATTTTTCATTAAAAATACCAGATGCCCCATTTACTTCTAGGGTCTCGTGCACAATTTTTTTATCAGAAAATCTTGCTTTACTTTTTCTAAAAAGACGATAGTTTTTGTCCGTTTGCCATCCGCTAAAATTTAAAGCTTCGTTTTGAAACATAAATTTTCTATAAAACCAAAAAGCTACATTTTCCGTGTTGCCGTTCAGAACTTCTTTAATTTCATTCTTTAATGGTTCGGTGACAACTTCGTCGGCATCTAAAAACAAAACCCAATCATTTGTAGCTTGCTTTAAGGTATAGGATTTTTGCGAAGTAAAATTCGCGAAAGGGTGTTGAATGACCTTGACCTTAGGGTGAGCTAAAAGATATTCGTAAGTACCATCGGTGCTGTAAGAATCTACTACGATAATTTCATCGGCGAATTCAACTGACTCAATACACCTTTCAATGTATCCCATTTCATTGTAGGTGATAATTAGGGCCGATAACTTTTCTCTTTCTTTTATCATTGCAATTTGTTTGGGTAGGGTTCGGTCTTCTTCTTAGTAGATTAAAAAGTTCGGAAAGGGTTGCGTTTCCGAACTTTATTAAACTACCACCTTCTTATAACAATTAAAAAACAAAAAAATTATGTTTTTTTAAAAAAAACCTTTATACCACGTTTAAACCGCTACATCATATTCGCGCAAAGCATCGTTTAGAGAGGTCTTTTTATTGGTACTCTCTTTTCGTGTGCCAATGATCAAAGCACAAGGCACTTGAAATTCGCCAGCGGAAAATTTCTTGGTATAGCTCCCTGGTATAACAACTGAACGGGCAGGTACCCTACCTTTCATTTCTACGGGCTCGGTACCGGTTACATCTATAATTTTGGTCGATGCCGTAAGAACCACATTAGCGCCCAATACGGCCTCTTTCTCTACTCGAACCCCTTCTACTACAATACATCTAGATCCTATGAATGCGTTGTCTTCTATGATTACCGGGGCTGCTTGTAATGGCTCTAAGACCCCGCCAATGCCTACTCCTCCACTGAGGTGAACGTTTTTGCCTATTTGTGCGCAGCTTCCAACGGTAGCCCATGTGTCGACCATGGTGCCTTCGTCTACATAAGCGCCGATATTTACGTAGCTAGGCATTAAAATAGTACCGGCAGAAATGTAAGCGCCATGACGGGCAACGGCGTTAGGTACCACGCGAATACCTTTCTCCTGATAACCTCGCTTTAAGGGGATTTTATCGTGGTATTCGAAAATTCCCGCTTCAAGTGTTTCCATTTTTTGGATAGGAAAATAAAGAACAACACCTTTCTTTACCCATTCGTTGATCTGCCATCCGTCTGCCGTTGGTTCGGCACAACGTAATTTACCTTGATCCAGAAGGTTTACGACTTCTCTGATGGCGTCTTGGGTAGCCGTTTCTTTTAAAAGTTCTCTGTTGTCCCATGCTTTTTCAATGGTCTCTCTTAACTCGGTCATTTTTTGTAGAATTAAATGTTATCGATGGCGCTAACGCTGCGCTACATGCCAATTTTTGTTTAGTATTTCATAGGCCATTTAGTGATTTATGATCACCAAGGTCTTTTTGAAAGTGCAAATATACGGGCTCAAATATGATTTCGGGATTCAAATTTACGGTTATAACAATTTATAGGTTATTTTTGCAAAAAATAAATGAGAGGGTGGGAAGATTGTTGGCTTTGGATTATGGAAAGAAACGAACGGGAATTGCCGTTACCGATGAGTTACAACTGATTGCCTCTGGTTTAACGACGGTGCCTACTGCCGGACTTGTAGACTTTTTAAAAGATTACGTATCGAAAGAAAAGGTAGATAGGTTTATTGTGGGCGAACCGCGCCAGATGAACAATGAGCCAAGCGAGTCGGAAGCCTTGATCGTTCCATTTTTAAATCGTTTGGCCAAGGTTTTTCCGCAAATTCCTATAGAACGCCAAGACGAGCGTTTTACCTCAAAAATGGCTTTTCAGACCATGATCGATAGCGGCCTTAAAAAGAAAAAACGTAGAGACAAGGCACTGGTTGATGAAATCAGCGCAACGATTATCCTACAAGCCTATTTAAATAAGATATAAATGATTTTACCAATTGTTGCGTACGGAGATCCCGTATTACGAAAGGTAGGTACCGACCTGCCCAATGATTATCCGAAGCTGAAAGAACTTGTAGAAAATATGTGGGAGACCATGTACAACGCCAATGGTGTTGGCTTGGCCGCTCCGCAAATAGGGCTACCTATCCGTTTGTTTATCGTCGATACTACTCCTTTTTCAAAAGATGAAGACCTTTCTGAAGAAGAACAGAAGCAGTTGAACGGATTCAAAAAAGTATTCATAAACGCCCAAATAGAAGAAGAAACGGGTGATGAGTGGGCCTTTAGTGAAGGATGCTTGAGTATTCCTGATATTCATGAAGACGTCAAGAGAAAGGATACGGTGACCATAAGCTATGTTGACGAAAATTTTAAGGCGCATACCGAAACCTATGATGGACTTCTGGCTCGGGTCATTCAACACGAATACGACCATATCGAAGGCATATTGTTCACCGACAAATTGTCGACCTTAAAGAAGCGTATGCTAAAGAGCAAATTGACCAATATTTCTAAAGGGAACATTAGGGCCGATTACCGCATGCGTTTTCCAAACCTAAAAAAAGGACGTTAAAATTTCATCGTAATCCGTTGAAAAGTGCAATATTTGCGCTCCTAAAATGTAAATTTTTATATGAGTTTAGATAAAATCTTATCCATAGGAGGTAAACCAGGCCTTTACAAATTGGTCACCCAAACCCGTACGGGATTCGTAGCTGAATCGCTTATCGATAAAAAACGCATCACCGTTGGAATGCGAAGCAACGTAAGCATTCTGTCTGAAATTGCAATTTATACCTTGGATGAGGAATTGCCCCTAAGGGAAGTATTCCTAAAGATACAGGTGAAGGAAAAGGGAGGTAAAACTTCAATTGCCCATAAAGCCGAAAAAATTAAGTTGGAAGAGTATTTTTTTGAAATTCTTCCCAACTACGATGAAGATAGGGTATATGCCAGCGATATTAAGAAGGTAATACAATGGTACAACATACTACATGATAATGGTATTACCGATTTTGCAGGGGATAAGAAAGAAAGTACTGAAGAAGAATAAGTTTTCCTGCTGATGTAATTTATAATATAAAACCCTCTGAACGAGGGTTTTTTGCATTCTTGACCTTTGATAGGCTCGATTTAATGCAAATATCAACATGTAAGATAAAACTTATTTTATTTGAGAGAATATATTGTAATTATCTGAATTACAGTTTTTTCCATATTTTCTTTGTTATATTATCGTTACCTTAGCTAGTAACTAGCCAATCCAAATACGACCAAATTACATGTTCTGTTTAGTATATACGTCTATTGCGAATATTGATTTTGGAACACATGAAATTCACGAATTGCTCGAAAGGGCGAGAGATTTCAATAAGCGCAACAATATTACGGGCTGTTTGCTTTTCTATAAAGACCGATTTGTGCAATACTTAGAAGGTGAAGAGACCGTTGTTAAAGAGCTTTTTGAGAGAATTAAGAAAGACCCTAGAAACCGAGAGGTAAGCCTGTTGTCGGAAAGCAAGATCCACAATAGGGAATTTGAAAGCTGGAGTATGGCTTTCGAGCACCTCAAGGCCGAGAACAGCAACCTTCAATATTTAAAATTATTGGTAGGCACCTTTTTTGAAAATCCTGAAAATTCATTATCTCCTAATCCCACATCCATTGAGTTCTGGAACGCCACCAAGCTATTATTGGAGACCAAGTACGCCAGTAAAAATGACTAAAGGGCAGTAGTGCCTCAAAAAGTGTTGGTGTATACTTGCCTGTTTCAAGGCATATTCCTCTATATTTCTTTCAATCACGGTTGGGGCATAGAAATACCAATTCGGTATAACCTATAGCGTGCCCAAATCCCAAATATTCCAGATGCCTGTATGATCAATGGTTTTTGATCACATACGTATCCATACCTGATATTTTTCAATGCGACATTTAAAGAGGCAAGAATGAAGGGGGGAGTTATAGCTGTCTTTTTTTATAACAATCTTGTGTGGTTTAAATAGCTGTTTATTAGGGTTTTGTGTTGTATTTTGACATTGTTGAATGTTTTTCGTCTACAACTAATCGTTACTCACCCTTAGCTTTTTGCTTTATACCTTCTTCTAACGACTATTTTTTGTAAAGGGCTATAAATTAGCGGTATAAGTCGCTTGTGATTTGTCCCAAATACGAAAAATATGATAAAACCTACTACTACAATTAATAATGATTTAAAGAGTGCCTTTTTCGAAAATGCGTATTCTCCTTTTGTTATCCTTGATGACCAAATGAATTTTGTGGACGCTAATCAAGCATCCATAGTTACGGTGGGAATTGCTAAAGAAAATTTTATAGGAAGAAATTTATTGGACATATTTCCATATCTAAAAGGTACGGAGCGGTATGATGCATACAAAGAAGTACTTAAGACGGGAGTTCCGGCGGGATATGATGAACTGTCCTTCGTAAGGGACAATGTTGAGTATAAGTGGATGGTCAAAGCCTTCAAGATTGGAGATTATTTGGGGATTTCTACTCGTGATATAACCAACTTGAGTAACACCATAGATCAACTAAAAATAGCACAGCGTTCTTTAAAGGATGTGAATGTGAACTTAAAAAGGAAGAACCGAGAGTTAGAAGAGTTTTCCTATGTGGCCGCGCATGACCTGAGGGCTCCACTTACCAATTTAAAAAGCCTTTTTGAAATGTTTTTAAAGGCAGGGCCTATTTCTGATGAACTGTCTCCCATAGTTGTCAGAATGCAGTCGGTGACGAAAATTATGTGTGATAAAATTAGGGCCTTGAATGAAGTTATTGCGGTGAAGTCCAATTTTAACGGGAATCACGAAAAAGTGGTTTTTTCCGAGGTGGTGGCCAAGGTTAAGGCCGGCCTTTCAGAAGATATCATCAAAAGCAGGGCTATTATCAAGGAAGACTTCTCGGGCTGTCCATCTCTTAAATATAGTCCTATCCACATAGAGAGTATTGTTCAGAACCTTATGTCCAATGCCCTGAAGTATCGACATCCTAAGCGAAAGCCTATCATTAAAATATCGGCGAAGGAAGTTCATGGTAAGATACACTTGAGTTTCAAGGATAATGGCTTGGGCTTTGATCCTGCTTTATCGGATAAAATTTTCGGACTCTTCAAAAGAATGCACACACACGTTGAAGGCTTGGGAATAGGCCTTTACATTATTCATTCGATAGTTACCCAAAGCGGGGGGGAAATCGAGGTCGAAAGTCAAGTGAACAAGGGAACTGAATTTAAGATCCAATTTTAGCAACAAGTAAAATCCATGAAAATGATTCAAATATTGATTATCGAAGATGACGATGTTACCAACTTTATTACCGAAACCAAGTTGAACGAAATAGGGCTGCACCATATAGCCATTGTAACCAATGGCCAAATGGGCATAGACTATTTAAAGGGCAACGATTGTCCGGATCTAATTTTATTGGACATAAATATGCCAATTTTAGATGGTTGGGAATTTCTTGCTGCTAAAAAAAGACTGGGTTTGTGTCCAAATATTCCCATTATCATAACCACTTCATCGGGAAGACCGGAAGATAGGTTTAAGGCGACCACTTTTAAGGATATCTATGAGTATTTGGAGAAGCCCGTGAATTTTGATGTTTTACAACGCCTACTTTTGAATTTGGAAAAAAAGAAACTTGAATGTTAACTTCATTTCCATTTTCAATTTTTTTGCCTTCAATAGGGTAAGCTGGTTCTATTTAAATTGGGTCAATCTTTTTTGATTTCTTTATAGGTATATTCGCTTTTTTTCCAATCGATTAATGGAGAGGGATAGTATTTTACGTTCATTCGATCCAAGAAAGGGGCTTGCTGGGCTAAACGGACTTTATACTTCTCCCAATCGCGGTTTTCGGGCGTTGACCAACTCAATTCGGCATAACCTATGGCACGCGGAAATGCCAAGTACTCTAGTTCGTCAATGTTACTAATGGTTTCTGACCATAAGGGGGCTTCAATGCCTAAAATGTTTTCCAGGGGTACCCCTTCATAGGTTTCGGGAGACCATTCATAGGCCGTATCCGTGGGGATATAGGCGGCCCAGTGCAGTCCGTGTTTAGATAGGCTGTCGTATTGCATGTCGAGATAGGCCTTTTTTGCCGGAGACATAATAATTTTCATTCCTTTTTCTACGGCTAGGTCGGCATTTTCTTTGCTTGACCAAAACTGGGAAATTGAGGTGGAGTCTATATTTGCGGTAGCAACCTCATCCCATCCGATCATCCGCTTGCCGTATTTCTGCACAATTTTTTCTACTTTTTCAACAAAGTACACATAGTCTTTTTTCTTGGTAACATGGCTTTCGTCTCCACCGATATGAAAATAGGGGCCAGGGCTTATAGCGGAAATCTCGCGTACTACATCGTCAATAAAGGCATAGGTAGTATCTTTTCTTGTGTCGAAGGTGCTGAAACCAACTCGCATACCCGTGTATAGTTTTACTTCTTTCCCATTTCCGTTTAAGAAGGGGTATGAAACGGAGGCTGCATTCGTATGTCCTGGCATGTCTATTTCAGGTACGATGGTCATATGCCGTTGGGCTGCGTAGTTGACAATATCGCTATATTCCTCTTGCGTATAGAATCCTCCTGATTTTCCTCCTACTTCGGTGCTTCCTCCTACTTCCGTGAGTTTGGGCCATGATTTGATTTCAATACGCCAACCTTGGTCATCGGATAGGTGTAAATGCAAGACGTTGTATTTGTAGTAGGCGAGAAGGTCTATATATTTTTTTACATCTTCTACACTAAAAAAATGACGGGCTACGTCGAGCATACTTCCTCTGTACTCAAAAACGGGGTTGTCGATAATTTTCCCGGTGGGAATGTTCCATACTTGGTACGGAGCTACGGTATCGTTCGGTATTTCCGGTATGATTTGACGAATGGTCTGTACCCCTCTAAAAGCACCTGTTGAGGTATTCGCATTTAGAATTATGGAGTCTTTGGTGATGTACAGTTGGTAGGCCTCGGGGGCGTTCAATTCTAAACTGTCGGACTGGTTGATGTAGATAACGCCTTCACGTTCTGGAGTATCTTCCGTATTTACGGGGATATCCAAGGAAGTCTTGGCGTGTATTTTTTCGGAAAGAAATCGACCTACTTCGGGAAAACCATCGGCGTTTTCCGAGGTGTATATGGCGGTAAACTTATCTAAGGCAAAGCCTGAATTCGTAGGAATGACCTTCATCGGCATAGGGATCATAGGTTCCATGGCCAAATCGGTCTGCGGTAGGTTCAAGACGCGTTTCTTTTTTTCTGGTTCGCAAGAAAATAGCGCCACGAAAATACAGCTGATAAACAATGCTTTGATCAAGTTAGATTTCATCGAAGTAGTTTTTATGGGGTTGGGGTATTACATGTCTAGTTGAGGTAATCTTTTAACACGGAGTACCATATTTCATATCCTTTAGGGTTCATGTGCAAGCCGTCTTCCACAAAAATATCTTGCTTTACTTTTCGGCCATCGAGCATAGGGTTCCAGACATCGACATATAGCAAACGGCCGTCGGTATATGTCATTTTTTCCATCTTTCGGTTCAGCCTTTTATATTTCCTTCTTAGTTTCCATCGGGCCAAACTCGGTTTTGCTGAGATAAAAACGATCTCGGTCTGTGGGTTTTCCTTAAAGATACTGTCTTTGATCGCTGTTATGGTACGAATAATATCTTTTGGCCTTTTTTTGTTTTGGATGTCATTGTCCCCTTCGTATATAAAAACTTTTTTGGGATGGTAGCGTAGAATAAGCTCGTCGGTAAATTGAAGTAAATCTATAGCCTGCGAGCCACCGAATCCTGAATTGATGATCTGATGCTCGGGAAAGCGCTCTTGAAGGTCTTTCCAGACACGTATACTGGAACTTCCGGTAAACACAATACTCTCTTGTGAGGCATCATAAAGGCTGTCGTATTTTTGTACAATGGCCTTTACCTCTTTATTAAAGGCACTTTGGGCATGTAGGGAAAAGCTCGCTAAAAGGAATATGATAAGGGATGTTTTCATTTGAATTTAATTAGAAGTTGAGGTAATTCCTTGGGCAACGGACCATTCATAAAATCGTTGTATCCAATGATCGGCCGGTAAGCCTTGCTTTTTTAGGCCAAAGCCGTGGCCGCCTTTGGCGTACATATGTAGTTCCGGCCGTTGACCGGCTTTGATCCAAGAATTATATATTTCAATGCTGCCGGGTGCAAGGCCCAATGAATCGTCACTGGCACAGATAACAAGCATATCTGGGGCATTTTCCGGGGCTTCCTGAACAGGGTAGGCACTTGTCCATGCATATACAGGAACGATAAAATCGGGTCTGTCTTTGTCTTTGTAGTTATAAGCTACGCCCATGGTCACGGCGCCTCCAGCCGAAAAACCCATAAAGCCTATTTTGTTTGGATCTAATTGATATTTTTTTGCATTCTCCCTAACATATGAAACGGCTGAAAGTCCATCGGCAATAGACAAGGGGAAAACGGCCGCTATTCTTTCGGTTATACGGGATGGATCGGTTTTGCCTTCGGTGCTATATTCTTGAACGGCATCTTGGCCCGTGGGCACAAGGCGGTATTTTAAAACGAATGCGGTTATGCCTTTATCGGCAAGCCACTTGGCAACGTCTCTACCTTCGCTATTGATACTGTGGGCGTACAGGGCGCCGCCAGGAGCAATTATAACAGAAGTTCCATTAGGTTTTTTAGGTTGAAAAACTTGAAGCGTAGGAACCGATACATTGGTGACCACCTCTGTTTTCCATATCTCCGAAAAGTATTGTTTTTCTTGATGCTCCCATTTCACGGTCGTACTCTCTTCATAGGGCAATTCTATAAATTCTTGGGCAAAGCCGAGCTGAACAATGATCAAGAAAGAAAATACGAGACTAAGTTTTTTCATGTGCTGTTGTTGTAACAATAGGGGTAATGGATTACGGTTTAAACGGCAATGGCCAGATAGGTCAAGGCGGCTACAACGGCACCGCATAATGGAGCTACAATTGGGATCCATGCGTAACCCCAATCACTGCTTCCTTTTCCTTTTAAGGGCAAGATGGCGTGCAAAAGTCGCGGACCAAAATCACGCGCGGGGTTAATGGCATAACCTGTCGGTCCCCCAAGACCAAATCCTATGCCCATTACTAAGAGGGCTACGGGTAAAGCATCTAAGGAACCGAGTGAAATCGGTTCGTCACCAAATGTGCCACCAGCGATAAAAAATACACCGAATACCAAGACAAACGTGCCTATGGCCTCGGTAACAAAATTCCAAAAAGGACTCCTAATGGCCGGGGCGGTACAAAAGGTGGCCAGTATGGCACCTTGGTCTTCGGTTGCATCGTAGTGCTTTTTGTAACTGAGCCAAACCATAAAGTTCCCCATCATGGCCCCTAAAATTTGTGCCAACATATAACCGGGAACCAATTGCCAACTAAATTTCCCCGCTACGGCCAAAGCCAGGGTTACGGCGGGATTTATATGGGCATGGCTTACATCGGCACTGACATATACCCCAATAAAGACGGCAATACCCCAGGCTAAGGAAATACCTGTCCAACCCGTGTCGGGGCCTTTGGTTCCTTTTAAAACTAGGTTGGCGACCACGCCATTGCCAATGAGAATAAGCAGGGCGGTGCCGATAAATTCATAGAGGTAAACGATCATAGTGGAGTTGTTTAGTTGGTGAAAAGATACTAAAAAAACAAAATTTTACGCTTGTTGAGGGCGTGGGGTGTCAATATTAAATAAGCCTTAAGTAACTAATGGATTGATATTGAGATTTTTTCCCTAAAAGGAAAATCAAACATTGAATTGCTGAAGGTGGTGGTTTAAATGCTTATAAAAAAGAGTGTTCCATTCTTGGGAAGTGAGTGGCCCGAAAGCATGCGATTCTTTGTTTTGAAAATGAGGGGCACCCAGTTGTTGTGTTTTTTCCAAATAGGCGATTAGTTTTTGTTTTTCCACTTCAAAGTCGCGTTCATCGACAATCAAAAATTCAGGTGCGGTGCGGAGGTTTCGCTTGTAAGGCTTGGGGCCTACCACCATATTTTTTGCAAAAAGTTTGATCATAAATTTTTTGAAGCCTTTAGGCTTCGGGTACTTGTCGGTATAGGTCATATCGTAGGCCACATTGCAGTGGGCCATCATTTGAGCCACGTTCATTTTGCCCCATTCGTTCTGGCTTTGGGGGTTGAGGTTGTTGATGCGCGAAACAAGTTCTTGAACATCTGTGGGGTCGAATATATTTTTCATAGTGGGCTGGTTTAAAGAATAAAGACCAACAAGTGAAATGGTCTGACCGAAAGATATTTAAAAAAAGTGGAACTTTTATTTTTAGTTCGTCGGTAAAAGGGGCTTTAACTGCTTATAACGAATTAAAAGTCTGTGTTAACAAACATTTAAGATAGACATGTTGTCCACATTAGGGTCGTGTACTAGTTTTGCTTCCAGATGAAAAAAAAGGTGCTTAAATATCTTTTATCTCTTTTTGTACTTCTGATAGGTGTTTGCAATCAAAGCGTTGCAAATTCACTTGTTGAAGGTGGTTTTTTCATTTATGGGAATTATTCCAACGATGCTGACACGGTCGATATAAGTGTCGATGGATTGTTGCAACAAGCAATTTTGAGCTCTTCTTCCACCGAAAAACATCGCAGCCATAAGGTGGAATGTATCGATAGTGAGGAAGAAGAGAGCGAACCTACCGTTTTAAAAAATCAATCGAGTAAGGTTTCCTTTTTGTGTTCTTTCTCGATTTTCTATCGAACTACTTACCTTTTTGACCGGGTAAAGAAGCAATTTTCGTTTTACGAACACTTTACCTACTTATCTACGTATAAGTCCCTTCACCTCATATTCAGCGTTTTTCGACTGTGATATCTCAAATCGGGTTCGGTCGTGACTATAAGCCGAATGCTGTCTTCTTTTTTCAGTGCGATGCGGAACAATGCACTTGAAAAACAATCATTTTCGATGTTGTAAGACATCATCATAAACCATTATCAAAACTAAAATATTAAGTTATGAGAAGAATTTTCATGCTCATGGGCTTGGCTGTGCTATTGCTTCACTCAAGTTGTAAATCGGAAAAAAAACACCAAGAATCGGAAACAAAATTTTTGGTAACCAGCCCCTTAAAGAAAGATACCACCATAATTAACGAATACGTTTGTCAAATACAGTCTATAAGACACATTGAACTCAGGTCGCAAGAACGGGGCTATCTGGAAAAAGTGTTTGTCGATGAAGGCCAGTTCGTAAAGAAAGGCCAGTTACTCTTTCAAATTATGCCCAAACTATATCGGGCGGAGCAGCAAAAGGCACAAGCGGAAGCCGAAGTGGCAAGAATAGAATATGAAAATACCAAATCGCTGGCAGATAGTAACATAGTATCACAAAACGAACTGGCTATGGATAAGGCCAAGCTCGACAAGGCCAATGCGGAATTGGCTTTGGCACAGGTGCATTTGGGCTTTACCGAAATACGTGCACCTTTTGATGGCATAATCGACCGCTTTCTTGTCAGGCCGGGTAGTCTAGTTGAAGAAGGGGAGTTGCTTACCAGTTTATCCGACAATGGAAAAATGTGGGTGTACTTTAATGTATCAGAACCCGAATATCTTGATTATAAAACCAATTTAAAGGATGATAGCAAGGCTACGGTAAACTTGCTGATGGCCAATCATAGGCAATTTGAACATCCGGGAATCGTAGAGACTATCGAAGCCGATTTCAACAATGAAACGGGTAACATTCCCTTTAGGGCCACTTTTCCGAACCCCGATGGATTGCTTAGACATGGTGAAACGGGTAATGTGCTTATGTCGGTTCCATTGAAAGATGCATTGATCATTCCGCAAAAGGCCACCTTTGAGGTGCTCGATAAAAAATATGTTTTTGTAGTGGACGATACCAATAAGGTCGTGTCAAAAGAAATTACCATTAGCGCCGATATGCAAGACCTTTACGCCGTAAGCGAAGGCTTGAAGGAGGGCGATAAAATTTTGCTGGAAGGTTTACGTAAGGTTAGGGATAACGATGAGATATCCTACGAGTTTGAAAAGCCCGATGAGGTTCTCGCCCATCTAGAACTTTACTCTGAATAATCTAACGTAAAAAAATAGCAAGAATATGTTTAACAAATTTATAGAAAGACCAGTGTTGTCCATTGTGATATCACTGTTCATCGTGTTCTTGGGCATGCTCGCCATCAAGACACTGCCCATATCACAGTTCCCATCCATTGCACCACCAAGGGTAAACGTAAGTATAGCCTATCCAGGGGCGAGTGCCGAGGTATTGGTCAATTCGGTGCTGATTCCAATGGAGAAATCCATTA
The DNA here is from genome assembly GCF_000973105.1 of Zobellia galactanivorans. Lineage (NCBI taxonomy): Bacteria > Pseudomonadati > Bacteroidota > Flavobacteriia > Flavobacteriales > Flavobacteriaceae > Zobellia > Zobellia galactanivorans. The sequence continues at coordinate 3,398,935 of NC_015844.1, forward strand.
ACGGAACGCCCGGTATGAAGTACATGACATCCGATGCCACTAGTGCAGGCGAAGCTACCATTCAGGTTATTTTTGACTTGGGCGTAGATCCCAACCAAGCCGTAGTAAGCGTTAAAAACCGTATCGAGCAGGTTACCAGTCGCTTACCGGAACTGGTTCAGCGTGAAGGTATCGTTATTTCAAAGGCTCAGCCCAATATGTTGATGTACGTAAACCTGTATAGCGAGGATGAACATGCCGATGAAAAGTTTCTTTACAACTATGCCAACGTAAATATACTGCCGGAATTAAAGCGGATAAAAGGTATAGGCCTGGCAAAAATATTAGGAAGTCGTCAATATGCCATGAGGGTCTGGTTAAAACCCGACCGAATGCGGGCCTATAACGTTTCTACGGAAGAAGTAATGGAAGCCTTGCAAGAGCAGAGCATTATAGGTTCGCCCGGTAGATTGGGCCGTAGTTCGGGTAAACGCTCACAATCGCTGGAATATGTGCTGACCTATGAAGGGCGGTACAACGAGCCGAAGCAATATCAGGATGTTATCATAAAATCGAATCCTGATGGTGAAATCCTGTATTTGAAAGATATAGCCGATGTTAATTTGGGAAGTGAGTTTTACGATATCTATTCCAACTTAGACGGGCACCCATCTGCGGCGATTACCTTAAAACAGACCGCAGGAAGTAATGCGAACGATGTAATTGAAGCGGTTAAGGCTAAATTGGAAGAGATCAAAGGCGATAATTTCCCTAAGGGGATGGATTACGAAATCAGTTATGATGTTTCCAGTTTCTTGAACGCCTCCATAGACAAGGTGGTACACACCCTTGGGGAAGCCTTTGTCTTGGTGGCCTTAGTGGTCTTTATTTTCTTGGGCGATTGGCGCTCTACCTTGATTCCTACCATAGCGGTTCCCGTTTCCTTGATCGGGGCGTTTTTCTTTATGCAGCTGTTCGGGCTTACGATTAACCTTATCACGCTCTTTGCCCTGGTTCTTGCCATTGGTATCGTGGTCGATAACGCTATTGTGGTGGTCGAGGCGGTACACGTAAAAATGGAAGAAGACCATCTCTCTCCCTTTAAGGCTTCAAAGATGGTGGTGCACGAAATAAGTGGGGCTATTATCGCCATTACCTTGGTGATGACCGCTGTGTTCATTCCGGTGTCTTTTATGACCGGACCTGTGGGTGTGTTTTATCGACAGTTCGCCATTACCATGGCCACATCCATTGTTATTTCAGGGGTCGTAGCCTTGACGCTTACCCCGGTACTTTGTGCGATGATATTGAAAAATAATCATGGGGAACCCAGAAAGAAAAACCTGATGAACCGGTTTTTAGACGGGTTTAATCATCGTTTTGAAAAGCTGACGGGCAAGTACACCAACTTTCTTAAGTTGATCGTTAACCGGCGGACGGTAACTTTTGGACTTTTGATTGCCTTTTGCGCGGGTATATTTTTTACGAGTAAGACCTTGCCGACAGGCTTTATCCCGAATGAAGACCAAGGCATGATCTATGCTATTTTACAAACCCCTCCGGGCTCTACTCTTGAGCGGACCAACGAGGTGTCCCGTAAACTGCAGAAGATAGCGGAAGAGATACCCGGCATCAGGTCGGTATCGGCCTTGGCGGGTTATGAGGTCTTGACAGAGGGACGTGGATCCAATGCGGGAACCTGTCTCATCAACCTTGAAGACTGGTCGGAACGAGAAATGTCTTCCGTTGAGATCATAGAAGAGCTTGAGGAGAAGGCAAAGGATATTCCCGGGGCTACCATTGAATTCTTTCAACCACCGGCAGTGCCCGGTTACGGAGCGGCAGGTGGCTTTGCCTTGCGCTTGTTGGACAAGACGAATTCGGGCGATTATAAGGCGTTTGAAAAGGTAAACGATGAGTTTATGGCCGCACTGAGAAAGCGAAAAGAGCTTTCGGGTCTATTTACCTTCTTCGCTGCAAATTATCCGCAATACGAGTTGAAAATCGATAATAAGCTCGCCATGCAAAAAGGGGTATCCATTGCCAACGCCATGGACAACCTTTCCATATTGATCGGTAGTACCTATGAACAGGGCTTTGTGCGTTTCGGTAGCTTCTTTAAGGTGTATGTGCAATCGTCGCCCGAGTTTAGAAGGTTGCCGGCCGATGTTATGAAAATGTACGTAAAGAACGATCATGACGAGATGGTTCCGTATTCGGCTTTTATGAAAATGGAGAAAAAACAAGGGCTGAATGAAATTACCCGCTATAACCTGTATACGACTTCTTCAATAAACGGATCCCCTGCATCGGGTTACAGTAGTGGTGAGGCCATTGAGGCCATCCAACAAGTGGCGGAAGAGGTATTGCCCCGTGGTTATGGTATCGATTGGGCCGGACTTTCAAAAGATGAGGTGGGACGTGGTAACGAGGTATTGTACATTTTCTTGATCGTACTGGCCTTCGTCTATATGATCCTTGCCGCACAGTACGAGAGTTTCTTATTGCCCTTAGCCGTTATTCTATCATTGCCCGCCGGTGTCTTCGGCTCGTTTATATTGCTTAAGGTAATGGGACTGTCAAATAACATTTATGCCCAAGTGGGGCTGGTGATGTTAGTGGGACTTTTAGGTAAAAATGCAGTCCTTATCGTCGAGTTTGCCGTTCAGAAGCACCAACAGGGACTTTCGGTTCTTGAAGCGGCCATTGCCGGGGCCAAAGAGCGTTTTAGGCCGATTTTGATGACTTCCTTCGCTTTTATAGCAGGATTGATTCCCTTGGTCTTTGCTACCGGTCCTGGGGCCATCGGTAACCGTACCATTGGTTCGGCGGCTGCCGGAGGTATGATCGTTGGTACGGTCTTCGGTGTGATTGTGGTACCGGGACTCTATTACATCTTCGGTACAATCGCGGCGAAACGCAAGTTGATCAAATACGAAGATGAAAACCCATTGTCGGAAGATTACGTTGATAACGATCCCAAACATCCCTTGTTGGCAGAGTCTATAGCGGATAAATAAACCACTAACGAAATTTAGAGAAATGTATAAAAGAATAATATATATGGGTTTGGGTATAGCATGTCTATCCCTTACGTTTTCATCGTGTAAGAGCCCCGCCGTATTGCAAAAAACGGCGAATACCGCGGTGCCGGAAAGTTATAACGGTTCGCAGGATTCGACCAATACGGCTACGGTTACATGGCGCGAATATTTTAAGGATCCCCATTTGCGTAATCTCATAGATACGGCCCTAGCCAATAACCAGGAACTGAATATTGTTTTACAGGAAATTGCTATCGCCAAGAGTGAAGTAAGGGAAAAGAAAGGAGAGTATCTTCCCTTTGTAGGCCTACGGGCCGGTGCCGGCCTAGAGAAAGTCGGGCGCTATACCAGTCAAGGTGCCAATGATGCCAATACCGATATACGTCCGGGCGAAGAATTTCCCGAACCCCTGGGAGATTTCTTGATCGGGGCCGAGGCAAGTTGGGAAATCGATGTTTGGCATAAATTGAGAAATGCCAAAAAAGCAGCCGTTACCCGTTATTTGTCTTCTATCGAAGGACGTAATTTTATGGTGACCAATCTTATTGCCGAAATTGCCGATTCATACTATGAATTGTTGGCTTTAGACAATCAATTGGCTATCGTTAAGCAGAATATTGATATTCAAAGCAACGCTTTGGAAATTGTTAAGCTTCAAAAAGCGGCCGCCAAGGTAAACGAGCTGGCGGTAAAGAAGTTTGAGGCCGAAGTCTTGCATACCAAGAGTTTACAGTTTGAACTGCAACAGCAAATCGTACAGACCGAAAACAGGATCAACTTTTTGCTCGGGCGTTACCCGCAACCTATTGAAAGGGAATATCAAGGCTTCGAAGACTTGGTGCCTGAAACGGTACATTTGGGACTTCCGTCGCAATTATTGGCCAATAGGCCCGATATTAAACAGGCGGAACTGGATCTGATGGCGGCAAAACTCGATGTGAAAGTCGCCAAGGCCCGTTTCTATCCTTCTTTGGGTATTTCCGCCGGTGTGGGCTTTCAGTCATTCAATACCAAGTACCTATTGGAAACACCCGAATCCCTACTCTATTCGGTAGTGGGCGATGTAACGGCCCCCTTGATCAATAGGAATGCCATAAAAGCGGCATACTATGGAGCGAGTGCCAAACAGCTGCAGGCAGTCTATAATTATGAGCAGACTATTTTGAACGCCTACGTTGAGGTCGTTAACCAGCTGGCCAAAATCGATAATTTGGAAAAAAGTTACGATTTAAGGTCGAAGGAAGTAGAAGCCCTTACGGCCTCTATCGATATTTCGAATCGACTATTTAAGTCGGCTAGGGCAGACTATATGGAGGTTCTTTTGACCCAACGCGATGCCTTGGAAGCCAAGGTTGAACTAATAGAGACCAAGCAAAAACAAATGAGCAGCGTGGTTAATGTATACCGTGCTTTGGGCGGCGGTTGGAACTGATTTACTCCTAATACACTTTTACTCTTAATTTAAAAAGCCATTTCACAAATTCGTGAAATGGCTTTTTTTGATTTTGAAAATTTACGGTTTACCGTACGCCTTGAACGGTCATTTCTAAGGTGTAGACCGAATCCATGGCGGTAATGAAAAGTGTTTTTTGCTCAGCACCCCCAAAGGTTACGTTGGCCGTCCAGCTTTCCGGTACATCGATATGTTCTATTTGTTCGCCTTTTGAATTGAATACCGTAACGCCCTTACCGGTTAGGTAAACATTGCCGCGGTTATCCAAGGTCATACCATCGGAGCCCATATCGGTAAATAATTTTTTATTGGAAAGGTTTCCGTTGGCATCAATAGTATACACAAAGGTCTTCTTCGCGCCAATATCGGCTATGTAAAGTGTTTTGCCATCCGGCGAACCGATAATACCGTTGGGTTGTTCAAATCCGTTGGCAACTATCCTTGGAACGGTGCTTCCTTTTGGGAGGTAATACACCCTTCGGGCAGTTTGTTCCGGCTCCGTATGTTCCCACCAAGATCTTTTGTAAAAGGGATCCGTAAAATAAATTCCTCCTGCTAAATCGACCCAAAGATCATTGGGGCCGTTCAGCTTTTTTCCTTCGTAATCCGCTATAAGCACGGTGACTTTCTTATCTGGGGCAATGCTCCATAATTCGTTCTTTTCATCGGCAGCGGCCAAAAGGTTGCCCACATGGTCAAAATAGAGTCCGTTAGACCGTCCTGAGGGCTTCATGTAGTCGGAAACCGTATTGGTGCTGGCATCCCATTTGACAATACGGTCATTGGGCTGATCGGTAAAATAAACATCGCCGTTTTTGTCAACGGCAGGCCCTTCGGTAAATTCATATTCCTCCGAGACCAAGCTCAGTTGGGCGTCTTGGGCGATAATTCCTTTGGGTGTATTGAGTTGTGCCTTGCAGGAAGAGAGCGCCAAAACGGCGAAGACCGATAAAAGGGAGGGTATTCTAATGTTTTTCATGTTTAAAGTGCTTTTAGAAATTTCATGTTGTGCTTCATGCTTTCCATAGGTGTACTGGCATATTCTTCTTGTTCTATAAAAATATGTTTTATGCCCGAGTCTGATTTGTGCTGTAGCAATGTGGCTATATCAAGGCCGCCCTTACCGAATTCGGTACTTATCTTTTCGTGCATGTTCATGTCTTTTAGATGCCATAGGGGAAAGCGTCCGGGGTATTTTTTAAAATAATACAAGGGGTCTTTTCCGGCAACGACGACCCAGCCCAAGTCTAGCTCCATATGAACAAGGTCGGGATCCGTATTGTCCATAAGAACATCGTAAAGTACCTCGCCTTTATCGGATTCGAATTCGTATTCGTGATTGTGGTAACCAAATTTCAAGCCTAATTTTTTACAGGCTTTTCCGGCCTTATTGAATGCCTCGGCTACCTTTTTGTAATTCCCGATGTTTTGGCCTTTGCTCGGGAGGGAAGAGCAGATTACATATTCTTGGCCCGATTCAACGGCTTGCCGCATGGTATCGTCAAAATCCTTATCCAAAGCCACGTGGCCGCTGCAGAGTTGCATGCCCAAACTATCGCAGGTATTCTTCATTTCATTTGGCGATAAGCCGTAGTAGAGTCCCGCCTTGCTTCGCGCCGATTCTATTTTTTTTATGCCAAGGGCCGCAATTTGTTCTAGGGTGCCTTTAGGGTCTTTGGCCATTTCGTTGCGAAAGGTGTAGAGCTGTACCCCGTATTTCTCACCGCTAGGCATGGCAAAACCGATGGAGGGTAGTAAAAGGCTTCCGGTAATGCCGAGGCTCGACCGTTTTACAAAATTTCTTCTATTGGTGTAGATCATAACTGGGTATGGATAAATCTTGGTAAAGACTCCTAAAATACTCTAAATTTTCGACACGTTAAAAGGTGGGTCTTTGTACTTTTACCGAAATTTTCGGGTATGAATACGAGAGAGCAAAAACTTCAGGCATTTGACCGTTTACTGACCATTATGGACGAGCTTCGTGAGCAGTGTCCGTGGGACAAAAAACAGACCATGCAAACCTTGCGGCACTTGACCATTGAAGAGACATATGAACTTGGTGATGCCATTCTCGAAAATGACCTTGAAGAGGTTAAGAAAGAGCTGGGCGATGTGTTGCTTCATATTGTCTTTTATTCAAAAATAGGGAGTGAGACCGGTGATTTCGATATCGCAGATGTTTGCAACAATATATGTGAGAAGTTGATCAACCGTCACCCCCATATTTATGGAGATGTAAAAGTGACCAGTGAAGAAGATGTAAAACGAAACTGGGAAAACATCAAACTCAAAGAAGGCAAGGGGAAAACAAGCGTTTTAGAAGGTGTTCCCAAAGGTTTGCCCGCATTGGTAAAGGCCAGTCGTATTCAAGACAAGGTGGCCGGGGTTGGTTTTGATTGGGAAAAACCCGAACAGGTATGGGAAAAGGTTCAGGAAGAACTCGGTGAATTACAAGCGGAAGTAAAAATAAACGACCAAGATAAAATGGAATCGGAATTTGGGGATGTCATGTTTGCCATGGTCAATTACGCCCGCTTTCTTAATATCAGTCCGGAAAACGCATTGGAGCGTACCAATAAAAAATTTATTGGCCGTTTTCAGTATTTGGAGGGAAAGGCCAAGGAACTGGGGAAAGAGCTTAAGGAAATGACCTTGGCCGAAATGGATGTTTTTTGGGAGGAAGCCAAACAGGCACAATAAAAATAACGCAGTGAACAAGTACAATGACGCCGTTGAAAAAATACTTCGTTTTGTACTTGATTCAGATTAAAGACAACAGTTTTGTTTCAGCAATACACTAAAGAATTTAGATATAACATAAAGCTTTCCGTACCCGTAATCTTGGGAATGTTAGGGCATACCTTCGTACAATTGGCCGACAACATTATGGTAGGGCAATTGGGTACGGCAGAGTTGGCGGCGGTTTCATTGGGCAATAGTTTTGTGTTCATAGCCATGTCCTTGGGTATCGGTTTTTCCACGGCCATAACCCCTTTGGTGGCCGAGGCCGATGGTGCGGGTAATAAGGAGAATGCCAAAAAAGCCCTAAAGCATGGCTTGGTCTTGTGTACGGTCCTTAGCCTGATGTTGTTTGGGGTGATAATGTTGGCAAAACCCTTGATGTACTCCATGAAGCAGTCTGAAGAGGTGGTGGCCTTGGCCGTTCCGTATTTGGATTTGGTAGCTTTTTCACTGGTGCCGCTCATTATTTTTCAAGCCTTCAAACAATTTTCGGAAGGACTCTCGCAGACCAAATATCCCATGTACGCTACCATTATGGCCAATGTGGTAAACGTAATTATAAACTACCTTTTGATTTTTGGGTCTTTTGGTTTTCCGAAAATGGGTATTGTAGGTGCCGCTATCGGTACCTTGGTCTCACGCTTTATGATGGTGGCCTATATCTGGTACCTTCTTAAGAGTAAAAAGAAATTTCACGATTACGTAACCGGGTTCAATTTTAGAAAAATAGAAAAAAAGGTTATCAAAAAAATTGTAAACCTGGGCTTTCCTTCGGCCTTGCAAATGTTTTTTGAGGTAGCCATCTTTACGGCGGCCATATGGCTAAGTGGTGTACTAGGGAAGAACGCCCAGGCGGCCAACCAAATCGCCCTTAACCTGAGCAGTATGACCTTTATGTTCGGAATGGGACTTGGTATAGCGGCCATGATAAGGGTGGGTAACCAAAAAGGCCTACGCAATTTTTTGGAGCTACGCCGGATCGGACGGTCAATATTCTTGCTGACCCTTCTGTTGGAAATACTTTTTGCAGGCCTATTTCTTCTCGGAAGACATTGGTTTCCCACTTTGTACCTTGATTTAGACGATGCAATGAACATTGCCGATAATACGGAAGTAGTCGTTCTTGCAGCGGAATTATTGCTGGTTGCGGCATTTTTTCAAATATCCGATGGGGTACAGGTGGTAGTCCTAGGTGCCCTCCGCGGATTACAGGATGTAAAGATCCCTACACTGATCACCTTTATCGCCTATTGGGCCATTGGTTTTCCCGTTAGCTATTACTTGGGCCTACATACCGATTTAGGAAGCATAGGAATATGGGTAGGGTTACTTACCGGGCTTAGTGCATCGGCCGTTATGTTGTATCTTCGCTTCAATTATTTGACCAAAAAGTTAATAGTAAATTCATAAGATGGAATTCCCGAAATTTTTGTTAGGTGACAACACCGATTATCCGACTGCTATATTCGTAGTACATACCGAGTACCCACGCTTTATTATCAATCTAGAGAACGATGAGGTGGAATGGTTGGAGGATTTTTCGGCGGAAGATGAAAAAGAACTTGAATCGGAAGCCAAAAACCTGATCGAGCAGGCCACCGAATTTTATGATCGGGAGGTCTCTCGATATGAAGACTAAATGACATGTGGCAAGAACTTATACAACAAGATAAAGAGCTTTTTCTTTTTTTGAACAATTTGGGAAGCCCTACTTGGGATCCCTTTTGGCTGTTCATTACCCATAAGTTAAGTGCTATACCCTTGTATGCCGTGCTATTGTTTATTACCTATAAACAACTAGGGGCCAAGAAAACATTGGGAGTTTTGATAACCGTAGCCCTTATGATCTTAGTTACGGATCAGTTGACGAATTTCTTCAAATATGGGGTACAGCGCCTACGACCTTGCCATGATCCTAGCTTAGATGGACTTATGCGGTTGGTAAAAAGCTCGTGTGGGGGTAAATTCGGGTATTTTTCGGCCCATGCGGCAAATAGTTTTGCGGTAGCTTTTTTCTTTACTTTTTTACTGAAACATAAATACGCCTACATAGGAGTTTTCTTGATACCTTGGGCGATTTTGGTTGCTTTTAGCCGGGTGTATATTGGGGTACATTTTCCATTGGATGTGCTTTCAGGGGCTGTAATAGGGCTGTTTTTTAGTTGGTTATTTTCAAAGTTGTATATATTTGCAATTGAGAAATATACGTATGATATCAGACCTTAGATATAGGTTTTTATTAGTTTTGATTGTTCTGGTCTACGTTGCCGGAATGTTTGTCACCCTTTTTGAACCCGATTCGGCCCAATTTGCAGTAATGGCTATGCGAATGGTGCAAGAGAACGATTTTCTTAACCTGATAAAAGGGGGCTCCCAATATCTCGATAAACCCCATTTGCATTTTTGGTTATCGGCATTCTCTTTTAAGCTATTTGGTTTTTATGAATGGGCCTATAGGCTTCCCGCTATATTGGTAACCTTGCTCGGGGCATATAGTTGTTTCGGTCTTGGTACGTTGCTCTACAACCGTGATACGGGAAGGTTGGCTGCCTTGATTTTTATGACCGCCCAAACGATCGTTCTGTCTGTTATAGATGTACGAACCGATGCCGCACTTACGGCATTTACCATTCTTGCCATTTGGCAGTTTACCAGCTATATAGAAAAAGGTTCATTGGCCTCGATATGCATAGGTGCCGTTGCGGCTGGCCTTGCCTTTTCTTCAAAAGGGCAGATAGCCCTGTTTGTTATTGGTTCGGCTTTGATATGTCATTTGGCATATACCCATAAATGGCAACGTGTCCTTAGTTATAAAGTCCTTGTAGGACTGGGCTTTTTTGCAATGGCTATTGCCCCTATGCTCTATGCATACTACCATCAGTTCGATATGCATCCGGAGAAAGTCATTCGCGGTACAACGGGTCATAGTGGCATTCGTTTTATTTTTTTGGAACAGAGTCTAGAGCGTAGCGGAGGTGCCATGGGGAAGACTTCTAGCGATTATTTTTTCTTTTTTCACACATTTCTTTGGGTGTTCATTCCATGGACCATTCCTGCAGTGGTTGCCGTCGGATCTCGGGTCAAGGCGCTATTCAAACTAAGGTTCGCTTATCATCCCCAATATGAATTCATGACCTTGGGCACCATCGCCATATTCTTTTTGGTGGCCAGTTTTTCACAGTTTAAGCTGCCCCATTACCTGAATATCGTAATTCCGCTTTTTGCGGTTTTGACCGCTTCTTATATAATTGATCTGGTTAAAGTTGATAATAAGAAAATCTTGACAATCTTCTTGGGAGCTCAATACTTTGTCTTGAGCGTGGTATTTACGGCGGTATTGTTCATTTGTTTTTACGTCTTTGAATTCCAAAGCCTACTGGCATGGGGGCTTTTAATCGTTCTTTGCGGCATTATTGTATATTTCTGTTTAAAAAGGGAAGCTCGTTTTTTACGTGTAATTACCCTATCGGTGTATAGTTCATTACTCTTGAATTCGGTGATGAACCTTCATTTTTACCCTAATTTGCTATTGTACCAAGCCGGGTCTAGTATGGCAGAAGTGGTGGCGGATGAGAATATTCCGGTAGATCGAATTTATAGGATATCGGACTTTAATACTTGGGCCCTTGATTTTTACAACCGTCAGCGTGTAAAGCATACGTCTTTAAAGAACGTACAGGAGAAAAAGGATATTTGGCTATACGTAAACGATAAGGATTTACGAAGGGTGCAGGATGCCGGTCTTGATTGGGACCAACAATTTATCGAGAACGACTACAATATATCAATGCTTACGATGGGGTTCCTAAACCCGTCGACACGAAAACGCAACCTAAAAAAAATGCATCTTATCCACTTGCGGTGATAATTTTTTGCTGATTACGGCTGAACTTGGTCGGCTATGGTAATGCTCTTTATCCTGTAGGGGCGTTTCTTTTGTGATTCGTAGTAAGTACGTATCAAGAGCTCCATTACTATGCCTATGGTAAACAATTGAATGCCGGCCAGTATGAACATCATACCAAAAGTAAGCAAGGGCCTTGTTCCTATATCTTCCCCGAATCCGAATTTTACGATGAGGAGATACATGTTGATGGCAATACCAATAAGTATAAGTACAAATCCAAAAATACCAAAGAAGTGAATAGGGCGCTGAAAATACTTTCTGATGAACAATAGTAACATAATGTCGGCTACTACCTTAAAAACGCGTTCTAGGCCGTATTTTGAGCTTCCTGCGTGCCGTGCATGGTGTTTTACCGGAACCTGTTTGATGCGGGCACCTTCAAAATGGGCCAATAGGGTAATGAAACGGTGCATTTCACCATATAGGTTCAGGTCTTTTGCTATTTCCTTGGTGAAAATTTTAAGGGCGCAACCATTGTCTTTGATATCAAGTTTTGCGGTACGACGAATGAGTGAGTTTGCTATTTTCGAGGGGATTTTTTTTACGAAGGAATCTTTCCTTTCTTCACGTATACCCGTAACCACGTCATAGTCTTTTTCCGTTATGTATTTCAGCATTTTGGGTATGTCGCTCGGGTCGTTCTGCAGATCGCCATCCATAGTAATGATATAGTCGCCCTGTGCGTAGTCGATACCGGCCGCCAAGGCCAAGCTCTGGCCGTAATTTCTTTTGAGGCTGATAAGGTGGACCCGGTCATCTTTCATGTTTTTAATAGCCTTTCGCGTACCGTCGAATGAAAAATCGTCTACGTAGATGATCTGGTAGTTATAACCTTCTAGGCTCTCGTGTATTTTCTTCGTAAGTAAGGCAATATTGTCGACCTCGTTAAATACAGGGATGACAATAGACAGCGGTGATGTTGTTACCAAATTCATGGGGCAGGTGAAGTTTGTGGCAAATTAAGTGAATTATTTAAGAGCTGGTTTTAAAAATGCTTATCAATTCTTCGGCCGCTTGAAACGGACTGATTTCTTTTGCGGTGATCATTTCGGTGTATTTTTTTAAGTTTTTGTTTATCTCCCCAGTCTGAAAAAAATCTGATTTTAGCCGTTCTTCAATGGCTTCATAAAGCCATTTCTCGTTTTGTTGTTTGCGTTTTTCTTCAAAGGCCCCGCTCTTTCGGGTGTCTTTGACATACTGCTCTATCATTGTCCAAATTTCGGTGATTCCCTCGTTTTTCAATGCCGAGCAACTCAATACCTTTGGTATCCAGCCATTTTCCTTCGGTGGGTACAACTGAAGGGCGTTTTTGAATTCTGCTTTGGCCGCCTCTGCTTTTTGGCGGTTGTCGCCATCGGCCTTGTTAATGACTATGGCATCCGCCATTTCAACGATCCCTCGTTTAATTCCCTGTAGCTCGTCTCCGGCACCGGCCAATTTGAGCAAGAGGAAGAAATCTACCATTCCGTGTACGGTAGTTTCGTTTTGTCCTACACCTACCGTTTCCACCAAAATAATAGGGTAGCCTGCGGCTTCGCAAAGAACGATGCTTTCCCTGGTCTTTCGGGCTACACCACCAAGTGAGAGGCCAGAGGGCGAAGGACGGATAAAGGCGTTGGAATCTTTGGCCAAGGTTTCCATACGGGTTTTGTCCCCAAGTATGCTGCCCTTACTTTGCGTGCTTGTGGGATCGACCGTCAATACGGCAATTTTATGCCCTGCAGAGGTCAATGACCGTCCCAAGGTCTCAATGAAAGTACTTTTTCCCACACCTGGTACACCGGTAATACCAATGCGAATACTCTTGTTCTTATGCTTTAAGCATTGTTTAATGATGGCATTGGCCTGCCCATAGTGTTTTTGATGGTTGCTTTCGACTAGGGTAATGGCTCTGCCCAAGGCCGTTTTGTCGCCTTGCTGTAAGGCATCGGCCAATGTTTTCGGGTCCAGGGCAACTTTCCTTTTTTTCCGTATATCGGAAATATGGGTGGAATCTGTATTTTTTATTGGTTTCAAGTTATTTTGAAATAGGTATTTTAATTTTTGTTCTATCCCATGAAATACCGAGAAATAGTTGATTCTGCCTCTCGAAATCTATCGTTAGGTTTTCTATTGGCAGGTTTGTTTCTTCTGTGGGTATTTCTACCTCTAAGACATCGTGCTTAGGTATTCTGGTCGTCTTCTTTCCTCCACTTAAGACCGTTACGCCCCAGTCGGGAATATGACTGTTAAATATGACCGACCAACTCTGGCGGCCAGGTCTCGTCCATAGGGAATAGGTGCCTTTGGCCAAAGGGTAATTCGCTACAAGTATATCGGTAGAGGTAGTGAAAGTTGTGGGTTCGTTCGCTCCTGTACGCCAAATTTCGTCATAGGGGACAAGTTCGCCAAAAATGATTCTGTCTTTTTTGGCAGGGCTGGAGTAACGTACCAGTAGGTCTATGCCGTTCTGGGTGTACGTTGCCGTTTTTTCTGGGCTATGCTTTTTGGTCTGTCTACGCATATAGGGCCCTATTACAAAAACGAAAAGTAGCCCGACGCACGCAATGCCGATGAGTAAGCGTTTTAATAGTTTCATGATTCGGTCTTGGTTCACCTAAGTTACGAATAAGGTGTGTAATCCCTTCTTTTTTTAATCGTAAAGATGTTTTTCACAATAATTTAATAACCTATAATCTTCTTATAAAAATTCATGGCTTAAATTGATGGTGTAATTATAAATTCTACGTAATGAAAACTATTTTTAAAACAGAAGCAACGAATACCGGAGGTAGGGGAGGTCACGTAAAGAGTAGCGATGGCACCCTAGACCTAGATATAAATATGCCGGATGCCCAAGGTAATACGGATGGAAAGTCTACCAACCCGGAACAACTATTTGCAGCGGCCTATGCGACATGTTTTGCAGGGGCACTTCAGGCAGTTGCCAAAGAGCACGATGTTGACGATTTAGGTGATTTTAGTGTAACCGCTATTGTTGGTTTTAATAAGGATGAAGATGGTTTTTTCATCGATGCCACTTTAGATTGCCTGTTGCCTACGGTAGATAAGCAAAAAGGGGAAGACTTGATCAATGCGGCCCATGAAATATGCCCATACAGTAAGGCCACGAGAGACAATATTACGGTGGAACTGAATTTGTTGGTAGAGGAATAAGATTGGCCTTGTAATACGAAGAAAGCCCTAAAAGCATTGCTCTTAGGGCTTTCTTTATATGAGAGCAAACTCATACTTTGAGATATTGCGGTACTTTTCGTTAGGCCTTAACAGGGCACTCGGAAAACTCGGTTGGTTCGGTGCATCGGGAAAGTTCTGTGTCTCGAAACATATGCCCGTAAATTCAGGAGGAGTATAGACGATAAGGGCCGGTTGATTGGTTTTGACCGTCATACTGATGCCTGATTTTTTTGACGAAACCCGTGCCGCCAGATTTGTCTTGGGGTGAATGGCAAAGGGAATGTCGAATCGCGTGTTGCCGATGGGACGTTCAGAAAGAAAATCGTACGTATTTCCTTTTACCGGAACAAATTGGCCTGTGGGTAACTTGTCTTGGGTGGCTTCCGTATAGTGGGTGCAATTAAGCTGCAGGTTGTAGTGGGCCAGAGAATCGGTGTCATCGAGCTTAAAATACGAATGGTTGGTGAGGTTTATTACGGTGGTACGGTCGGTAATGGCCTGATGGTCGATGACCAAGGCGTTGCCCGATAGTTTATAAGTCACGACCACCTTTAGGTTGCCAGGGTAGCCTTCCTCAAGATGCTTGCTGAAATACGATAGTTTGACGAATGGTTCAGGGCCATTGTTGACTTCCTCGAATTTCCAGGTCTTTTGGGCAAAACTTGTTTTTCCTCCGTGTAAGTGAACCCCGTTTATATTGTGCAATGGGTAGTTCTGTCTGTCAATGACGAAACCACCCTTGGAAATTCGTCCGGCATAGCGACCAACGCAAGCTCCCATAAATTTTTTGTCCTGCGGATAGGCACTTGGATAGTCAAGGCCAACGACTACATTTGTATAGTTTCCGTCCTTATCTTTTACTAGCAATTTTTGAATAACAGCACCATAATCTAATACGATTAAGATGATGTTTTCTGTCTGTATCGTAACTTGTTTCAAGTGTCTCGAATTAAAATTATTGCAAAATTATGGGTTTTTTGCAACACGGGAATACTTCTTTCGTCCTTATAATGGAATAAACTTAAAAAACAGAAGACGAAATCTCATCAGTACAAAATCTTTTTAAAATTACTAGCCTTGCAGCTCTTACAGGCAAAGGCAATTTGAAACGATTCCTGAAACAATGGAATTACTCAGATCAATGGACATCTTCTTTTAGATACGCTTTAAAATTCTGTTTAAAGCGGTTTAATCTCGGTACCGATACATTGGTGATATATGGATTGTTCGGGTGTTTGCGTTCGTAATCTTGATGGTAGTCTTCTGCATCGTAAAACTTGGTGAACTCGACTACTTCAGTAGTTATCGGAGCGCCGTCGTATACGTTTTGGTCTTTTAGGGCTTGTATATACCCATCGATAACCTGCTTTTCCTTGTCGTTTTTATAAAACGCAATTGAACGGTATTGCGGCCCTTTGTCGGGACCTTGTCTATTTAAGGTTGTTGGGTCGTGCGAACCAAAGAACACTTGGACCAAGGCCGTAAACGAAATGACTTTTGGGTCGTAATAGATTTTAACGGCTTCGGCGTGGCTTGTCATCCCTCCTCCAACTTGTTCGTAGGTAGGATTCTTTTCCGTGCCCCCAGAATAACCCGATACCACTTCCTTTACTCCCTTTACGCTTTCAAAAATGGCTTCAACACACCAAAAACAACCACTTGCAAAATATGCAGTTTCATATGTATCAAGGTCTTGGGGCGTGAGTCTCGTCAATTCGCTTACACCCTCTTTTTCTGTAGGGGCGATTTTTTTATTGCTGTTCGATTGGCAAGCAGTGGTAAGGGAAAGCCCAAGGGCCAAAAGGTATAATTTTAGAATTTTCATTGTTGTTTTTATTATTAGTTCTTAAAAACGGGAAGAACTTACTTAAAAATAAAAATAGGCAAAAAAATAAGGCCTGTTCGAAAAAATCGGACAGGCCTTATTAATAGGGATGGGAGTGTCTTATGGTTCGACGCTTCCTGTACCTAAAATTTCTATAGCTGAAACTTTAGGTTTGTTGACAGATGCTTCAAAAGTAATTGTCAATTCACCATCTGAAACTTCAATATCGTACATACGGGTGTCTGGTTTTCCGGCTCCGATATCTTTGTAAAGGTCGTATCCGGTAAAAACTTCAGTGTCTTCCATTGTAACATTAAAGATTCTACTGCCGACACCGCCCTCTAGTCCTTCTGGGTTATCAAGGCCCCAATAGATTTCAGCGAAGTAAAGTTTAACCGTATAGCTGCCGTTTGTAACAGGGATTTTATAGGAAAATGGTCCCTTTACCTTAGTGTTGTCACTGATTCTCTCCGTTAAAAAGATGGCATTCATATCCGTGTCTTCTTCAGTGAAAAGCGGATTGGTATAGGCTTCGGTAGGACCGTCAAAATGTTGGTCCGCTAAAAAGAGATTGCCTTCATAAGTAGCCTCTGGGCCTCCACAGTTGATTCTAAGAAGGGTTGGGCCAAGCGGCTCCGTTGACTGGGCGACCTCTTGTGCAGGATTCGATTCGTCGGGATTAAAGGTTATATCTACAGTGCTTGTAATGTCTACGCCATCTAACTTGGCGGATACAGTTACGGTTTCTTCGTTTTCACTACTTACTGTTGCCGTATAGGTCCCGTTTTCGTTATCGGTTACTTCCGATACGGTGGCATTACCGGTAACCGACAATACTACGGTACCTCCACTAGCCTTAAGTAAATTTCCGTCGGCATCCGCCAGTTTGATTGTTACCGTCGAAGTACTGACTCCATCGGAATGGGCCGCAGCAGTGGCGTTTAAAGTTGTGTTCGAATTTGTTGGGTCTGCTTCGGGAGTGGGTTCTGGATCTGGGTCCGGGTCTGGCTCGGGTTGTTGTTCTGTGCCAGTTCCTCCATCATCGCTGCTGCATGCTACCGGTACCATAACGAAAGACACGAATAGCATGGCAAACAGAACTAACCTTGTTAGTAAGTTACGTCTCATAATTCAGTGATTTTAAATTAATTCATTTTCTTTTTCAAAAGTGGCTGCAAAATATTCAAAAGGCGGCCTCAGAACAATAATATTAACTAATAATCGACAAAAGATGAGACTTGATCGTTAGTCCAACTTTTTTGTGTAAGTGGAATATTACAATGTCTGAAAATCAGTGGGTTTCGTTGTAAGATTCTCGATAATATGATAAAGGGGATATTAGAATGTAAGGGCTTCTTATAGCTTGTAGACTTTTACAATAATCGGAGGAGCTTACGGCGATTGATCAGATATGAATGGATACCATCGAGTCATGGTTTTTGGAGAATTAAAAAACAGTAGGTGTGTGGCGGTACTAAAAAATGAAGAATCTACAGTTCTAGGAAGCACTTGTTTCCGATTAAAAACACTTAATCTCGATAAGCTGTTTTTGAGGTCGATTACGTTCATCGATGGTTTTTTACACTTGAACCGAAGTTGTGCAGCTAACCGAAAATAAGGGGTTTTTCAGCGAATGAAACCTCGGTAGGGTGGGGCTTCGGGCGTTTTATATATATAAACGCACAAGTCATGAAAACTATCGCAACTTTAATTTTTGTTCTTTTTATCGGATTGACCGCCCAAGCCCAAACATCGACCGAAGAGGTTAAAATAGACACTGTTGAAATGACGATCGTTACCGAGACTGCTACGGAAGAAGTTAGTCTGGAAAACACTTTGGAAGTTGCCCGTTTGTACAAAAGGGATAACGCTAGGGTAATCAAGGCACTTTCTTTTACTACAAAAAGGAACAAAGCAAAAATGGCTTAATCGATTATTTTCTACAAACCCATCAACATACATAGCAATATTTTTTTAGAACAGTCTCCCTAGGCTTTTTATAACTTTTCTATTTCTCTAGGTAATTGTTTGTGGCAAATACTCACGATAGAACAAAGTCGTATTGACTTGGTACGGCCTAGATATAACTATAGGGATGTCTTGGGAATAATTCCACAGGGAATTCACATATAATATGTATCACATTGCAGTATAATCGTTAGGCACTTTATTGATGGGATGGGGGTATGGCAAACATATTAGAACGAAACTAATTGTGATATTGGCCAAATAGAGATATCTGTCGAGGGGGAATGCATTCTTTTCCGATTAAAAACACTTAATCTCGATAAGCTGTTTTGTAGGTCGATTACGTTCATCGGTGGTTTTTTACACTTGAACCGAAGTTGTGCAGCTAACCGAAAATATGGGGTTTTTCAGCGAATGAAACCTAGGCAGGATGGGGCTTTGGGCGTTTTATATATATAAACGCACAAGTCATGAAAACTATCGCAACTTTAATTTTTGTTCTTTTTATCGGATTGACCGCCCAAGCCCAAACATCGACTGAAGAGGTTAAAATAGACACTGTTGAAATGACGATCGTTACCGAGACTGCTACGGAAGAAGTTAGTCTGGAAAACACTTTGGAAGTTGCCCGTTTATATAAAAGGGATAACGCTAGGGTAACCAAGGCGCTTTCTTTTACTACAAAAAGGAACAAAGCTAAGATGGCTTAAGAAATTAAGGCTTAGCTTATTTATAATAACACACGGAAGTTTCTAATAAAAGAAAAAGCCCCAATCCCATTCCTATGATAGTACTCATTTCTTTAATCGTTGTTGCGCTAGTCTTTTGCAATGTCTTGTTGTTTCCTAAAACGAAAGGAATCTTACGACCCTTGAAAGTAGAGATCGAGGATGGTGGTTCAACAGAAGAATGCGATTAGGTCACATTAGACATCTGATCTCTGATTTCCTTGAATTTAATCGTATAATGGGTGCCTTGTCGACTTAAGTCGCGCATAAGCGAACCTTGTAATTGACGGGTTAGGTTGTGTATTAGTTTTAGACCAAGTGAGTTGGAGTTTTTGTGGTTGGTTTCTTCAGGGAATCCCTTTCCGTTATCGCCCATTTGAAGAATCAGGTAATCTTCTTTTTCTTTTCTTAACTTAATGTTTATTTCGCCTTTATTATCGTCGACTATACCATATTTAAGGGCATTGGTCACGGTTTCGTTAATCAGAAGCCCTAAGGGTATGGCCGTATCTATATTTAATTTGATATTGGGTATATCGATGTTCAAGGTAATATTGGAGCTGGTTCCTTTAATCGACCGAATGAGGTATTCCACTAACTCCTGTACATATGATTTGTATTCTATTTTAGAGAGGTCTTCCCTCATATAGAGCATTTCATGAACCATGGCCATGGTAATTACCCGGTTCTGGCTGCTTTTCAATAGGCCCTTTACATCTTTATCGGTTATGCCTCTAGATTGAAGGCTGAGCAAACTTGAAACGGTCTGTAGGTTGTTTTTTACCCGGTGGTGCACTTCCTTGATAAGGGTTTCCTTTTCGCGAATCTTTTCTTCTAGCTCATTCTTGGTCTTATATAGGTTATGGTGGGCGTGCAGGAGGTTCTTTCCGAAAACTCCCCCTAAAAGGTATATTGAAAACAATACACTGAGAAAGGCAAAAAGATTTTCGGATTCTTTGGGTACCACATTCTCCACAAAATTGAAATCGGCAACATTTTGGGTGTATATCAAGATGATGATGAGGAGGTTGAGATTGAGGTAGAGCGAGCCATAAGCCTTGGTGGTGACATAGCCGGCAACGACGATAAGGGCTAGCACAAAAATAAACGGACTATTGATTCCCCCACTGTATAACGTTACTACACTGGCCCCGGCCAAGGTCATCATTGAAACGATGTTGTATGTGAGGGCAAGATTTTTGTGGTACTTATAGAGTAGGGTGTTGAAGAGGTTTAGAATGCCGAAAATAAGAAAGGCGTAAGGTATAACTTCGGTAATATGTAGAAGAAAATAGCAAAGCGCGGCAAAAATAAGCGAGAGAACGGAAGAATAGTAATTGATTTTTAAAACTAGTCTAACTTTGGTTTTCAAGCGTTTTTCTAGGTCGGTATCCTGCTGCATATAAGATTCGTGTTTTTCTTATCTAAAACCGGTAAAAGTTTAAGAAAAATCTTCCCTTTCCACGGTAAATCTAAATAGGTTTTGGCAATCTATCAAAAAAGTAGGTGTAATACTACCACTTAAAGGCTATGTTTAACATTTATGATCGCTGTTTTCTTGGTTTTAAATCGGTCAGTTCTGAAATCTGAATTGTTTTTTTGTTTTCGATGCTGCGTCTTGCCGCAATGCCGATAAGAATAGACATGGCACCATCACGTATGCCGGCCGTACGGCCGTAGGGGTCGTCAATATCGGAGGTTCTGAAAATTTTGTCCTGTAGGCGTTTATCGCCACCGCCGTGACCATTTTTTTCCATAGGTACGGCTAGGGTTTGATGTGGTTGCCAAAGCGGGTGTACGATGATGCTTTCAAAAGAAAGATCTTCTTGGTCGGTCTGTGTCATTTCTTTTTGGTGTTTTTCTGCTTCGGAAATGGTACTCTCTTTCAAATATGGGATATCTTGAGAAGCTTCGATCCTACCTTTTGTGCCGTTGAACGCCACACGCCAGCCCTCGAAAGGGGAGTAGGTGGTAAGCGAATAGTTCAAGGTGGTATTATCGGTATATTTTACTTGGGCCGACATTTTATCGTAGATATCTATGTCTTCTCTAAAGAGACAATTGTCTCGTATATAACCGTCTTCATGCTCATGGTCAACGTACAACGCTTTCATGAATTTATCCTGGTTGATGTCCCAGTGGAAATCGCAATTCGAACTATGTTGGCAGCTACGGCAATTATCTCCCCTAAACGGTCCGTTTTTGCCGTAGAACTCTAAATCGCCATAGGCGAATACTTCTTCAGGTTCAGAGTTTATCCACCAATTGAGTAAATCAAAATGATGGGTCGCCTTATGCACCCATAAAGAGCCACTACTGTTCATGTTGCCGTGCCATCGCCTAAAATAGGAGGCGCCGTGGTAGGTGTTGAGGTACCAATTGAAATCTACGGAGACCAAGTTGCCAATGGTCTTGTTCATCAAGAGTTCCTTTATTTTGGTGGCATAGGGGCTCCATCGGTAGTTGAAGCCGACAATAAGGTTTTTTTTCGATTTTCTTTCTGCCTCTAAAATGGACTGACATTTGGTTTCATCGGTGGTCAGTGGTTTTTCGGTGAGCACGTCGCACCCCATTTCCAATCCCTTGATAATAAACTGGTGGTGGGTAGAGTCTTTGGTGGTGACGATAACAAGGTCGGGCCGGGTAGTTTTGACCATCTCCTCAAAATCGCTAAAAGTAGGACATGATGTTCCTATATACGTTTTTGCGTAGGCCAATCTACTGGGGTTAATGTCGGATAGGCCTACAAATTCGATGATGTCTGAATATTGGTCGATCAATCTTTTTCCCCAAAAAGTAATACCCCGTATGCCGGTTCCTACCAAGACAACGGAGAGTTTTTTAGAGGCATTAAAAGCGAATGCCTCTAGGGGTAATGCCGTAGTGGCGGCGAGCATGCTGACTGATGACAGAAACTTTCGGCGAGAGTTTTTCATTTTGGTCTATGGTTTCCTAAAGATACAGATTTATGGGAAACAACCCTAAAGGATGTTATTTACGCTTCATCAACCATTGATGCCGGTAAAATGGCGCTCCCGGTCCTTGAAGATGATGTGGTAGCCCGTGCCTTTGTCAGTGGTCATACGTGACACAGAGCCTCTTAGCTGGCGTCCTAGGTTGTGCATGAGCTTCAGGCCGAGAGAGTTGGTGGTCTTATGGTCTATGCTCTTAGGAAAGCCTACGCCGTCGTCGATAATGTCAAGGAAGTAACTCTGGGATTCTTTTTCGTCTTCTTTTAAGAGAATGCTTATTTCTCCTACGCTGTTTTCGGGAAATCCATATTTCAAGGAATTGGTAACGGCCTCGTTGATCAAGAGGCCTAAGGGAATAGTGGTATCGAGACCTAGACTAACATCGGGCATATCGATATTCACTTTGATGTCAAGGTTTTTGTCATTGGCCGATTTTATAAGAAACTCTGTGAGTTCCCTTACGTATGGCCTGAAAGCTATTTTTGAAATGTTGTCTCGCATGTACAGCATTTCATGAATTATGGCCATTGAATTGATTCTGTATTGGCTGCTTTTGGCCAACTCTTTTATTTTTTCGTTAGAGGTGTTCTTAGATTGAAGGCTTAAAAGACTCGACACCGTCTGTAGGTTGTTTTTGACACGATGGTGGACCGTTCTTAAAAGCATTTCCTTTTCTGTGATACCCGTTTCTATCTCATTTTTTGATTGTTTTAAGATTGAGTGTGTTCTTAGTAGATGCTTTCCAAAAACACCAATGAGAAGATAAATGCAAAAGAGCAGGCTGAGTAGACTAAAGGTGTCTTTCGATTCTTCAGGGACTTCGTTGGAGACGATCGTAAACTCGCTCACGGCATATAGGCCCGCAATTATAAGGAGTACCAGTACGAGGTAGGCCTTGCCAAAAAAACGTCCCGAAATATAGCCTCCTAAAATAATGATACTTAGAACAAATATAAACGGACTGTTGATCGCCCCGCTGAAGATACAAATACCGACCACACAAATTAGGGATAAAGATGAACTTGTAAATGCCCCTATAAGGGGATTACCGTGAATTTTAAAGAGAAAGATATTGGTCAGGTTCAATATAGCGAACAAGAAAAAAAATAAAGGGATATGTCCTGTTATATCCAAGGCATATATGACCACAAAGGCCAAGACAAAAGAGAGTACCGATGATGCATAGGCGAAATTGAACAGCAACTTCGTCTGATTGTCGATCCTATTTTGAAACTTGTTTTTAATTGACATTATTACACTAATTGCGACCGTAGCGGAATAAAATATTTGTATACAAGAATACTCTAGCTTGATATGGTTTTATCAAGAAGATACTCTGGTGTAGAGGTATTTAAGAAATGGTTAAAATGGGGTTGCAGCAGAAATCTACAATTTTATTCCGAATTTTCTGTCATAAAAGGACAGAAAAATTTATTTTAGAGCAATCGCAAATAATTTGTAGTTAAAACGCTAAGCGAATATAAGGTTTACGGATTAAATTGATCCGTAATATCTTGAAATACTAACTTGTATTTCGTGCCTTTTTTCGAAGGAATACGCTCCATGTTTCCCTGAAGTTGCCTGGCCAAGTTGTGTACTAGTCTTAGACCTAGTGTATTGTAGTTTTTATAGTCATGGTCTAGGGCATACCCTAAGCCATCATCGCTAATTTTCAGTACATAACGGTCTTGGTCCCGTTTTTCAAGTTCTATTTTTATTTCGCCTTCGTTTCGGTCTTTGAAACCGTACTTTATGGAATTGGTGACCGTTTCATTGATCAGTAGTCCCAATGGAATAGCGGTGTCTATGCTTAACAAAGTTTCAGGAATATTGAGGTTGACTTTTATTTTTTGGTCATTTCGTTCAACCGTTCTTAAAAGGTATTGGGTCAGTTCATTAACGTAAGACCCGAATTCTATTTTTGAAAGGTTGTCTCTAACGTAGAGCATTTCATGGATCATGGCCATTGATGTTACCCGGTTTTGGCTACTTCTGACCAAGGCTTTTATTTGTTCGTTAGGGGTGTTTCTGGCCTGCAAGCTCAATAAGCTGGAAACGGTTTGTAGATTGTTCTTTACGCGGTGATGTACTTCCCTTAAAAGGTTTTCTTTCTCGTCTATACTTTTTTCAATACGTGCCTTAGAGCGATATAGGCGATGGTGGGTACTTAAAAGGTTTTTACCGAATACGCCACCTAAAAGATAAACGGAAAACAACACGCTTATAAGGCTGAACAGGTCACGTACGTTTTCCGGTACTTCATTTTCGATAAAGTCGAAATCGGCATAATCGATTAAATAGATAGAGACAATTGTACTAATGATAAGATACAGATAAATGGTACCGAACCAACGTGTAGAGATATACCCTGCAAGGACGACAAGACCCAATACGAAAATAAACGGGCTATTGATTCCCCCGCTGTACAGGGTGATTACAACTGTGCCCAAGAAAGAGATGATGGAGGTATATATCGCCATGGCCATCAGGTTTTTGTGCTTGTTGAAGGCCAGTACGTTCAATAAATTCGAGGCCGAATAGAAGAAGAAAACATAGGGTATGGTACCGTGCATATCAAAGGCATAGGTACAGATTAAGCCTATGGCCAAGCTAAGAAAAGACGATACATAATTAAATTTAAGTAATAATGTGGTCTTGTCACTTATTCTATTCAGACTTTTCTTTGGCTTTCGCATGTACATGTTTTGGGTCTGCCATTTTTCAAAAAAAAGAAGTGAACCCGCGTGTGATAGACGACACTTCAAATAATATGGTCAACCAAGGTTTTTACGACATCAATATTTATCGAAGTTAAGTTTTTGAACAAAAAATAAGGTGTATTTGCTTAATTTACTGCAATTTACCTTTGGGGTCTATTTGTTCATAGCCCTGCAATAGTAGATACAATTGCATTGAACCAACGTTTTACTCGTTTATCGGACAAAAAAAACGGCAACTTATCGCTAAGTTGCCGTAGATTATGGTGTTTTGATAGGTTTTATTCTTCCGTAAGTACCCAATCGCCTTTTTCGATAAGGGGTTCCGCCTGCTTGTATTTGACGGTTTTGCTTTCGCCTGACATTACGTTTTTAATGGTAACCCTGTCGTTACGTCCAATTTTTGGCCGTTCGCGTACAATGGTTTCCGTAACCTGGGGCCGCTGTCCCTGGGTTTGTCCTGCAGCACGGTTTTGGGCCGCTAGCTCATCGCTGTTCGGAATTTCTTCCTTACTGGTCTGAAGGTTTTCCTTAGGCCTGCGAACATTTCGCTCTTCTTGGATCTGGTTGGGGTTTTCACTGGGAAGTTCACCCTTGTACAAGAAAGAAACTACTTCTTTGTTGACTTTGTCTATCATTTCCTTGAAGAGTTCAAAGGCTTCGAATTTATAGATCAACAAGGGGTCTTTCTGTTCGTGAACGGCCAATTGTACCGACTGTTTCAACTCGTCCATCTTACGCAAATGCGTTTTCCAAGAATCATCGATAATGGCCAAGGTGATGTTCTTTTCAAAATCGGTGACCAGTTCCTTTCCTTCACTTTCGTATGCGCGTTCGAGGTTGGTAACCACGTTGAGTGTTTTAATACCGTCAGTAAATGGCACTACAATACGTTCGAACTTATTGGCACTGTCTTCGTATACTTTCTTTATCACAGGGTAAGCCGTGGCCGCATTGCGTTCCATCTTGTCCTGGTAATATCTATAGGCTTCCGAATAGACTTTGTTGGCGATATCTTGTACGCTCATCTTACCGAAATCTGCTTCGGAAATCGGAGAGGTTATCGAGAAATATTTGATCAGTTCAAACTCGAAGTTCTTATAATCGTTTGCCGCCTTGTTCGTGTCGGCAATTACCTCACAGGTATCGTAGACCATATTGGCAATATCGACCTTTAAGCGCTCGCCTTGCAATGCGTGACGCCTTCTTTTGTAGACCACTTCACGCTGGGCGTTCATTACATCATCGTATTCCAAAAGACGTTTACGAACACCGAAGTTGTTTTCTTCGACTTTCTTTTGTGCGCGTTCAATCGATTTGGTCATCATGGAATGTTGAATGACCTCACCGTCTTCCAAGCCCATTTTATCCATCATTTTGGCTACACGGTCCGAACCGAAAAGACGCATCAGGTTATCTTCCAAAGACACATAGAACTGTGAACTACCAGGGTCACCTTGTCGACCGGAACGACCTCTTAACTGTCTGTCAACACGTCTTGAATCATGTCTTTCCGTACCGATGATGGCCAAGCCACCGGCTTTTTTAACTTCTTCCGTTAGCTTAATATCGGTACCACGACCTGCCATGTTGGTCGCAATGGTCACGACTCCGGGCTTACCTGCTTCGGCAACCACATCGGCTTCCTTTTTATGAAGTTTGGCGTTCAGTACGTTGTGCTCAACCTTTCTGATATGAAGCATTCGCGATAGCAACTCGGAAATCTCTACTGAAGTCGTACCGATCAATACAGGTCTACCGGCTTGTGAAAGCTTGGTGACCTCTTCGATTATAGCGTTGTATTTTTCACGTTTGGTCTTATAGATCAAATCGTTTCTGTCATCACGGGCAATTGGTCTGTTGGTAGGTATTTCCACAACATCCAACTCGTAGATTTCCCAGAATTCACCCGCTTCGGTAACGGCCGTACCGGTCATACCTGCGAGTTTGTTGTACATTCTAAAATAGTTCTGCAGGGTAAC
Source organism: Zobellia galactanivorans (assembly GCF_000973105.1). Lineage (NCBI taxonomy): Bacteria > Pseudomonadati > Bacteroidota > Flavobacteriia > Flavobacteriales > Flavobacteriaceae > Zobellia > Zobellia galactanivorans. Next base: position 3,425,432 of record NC_015844.1, read on the forward strand.
CGTGGCGAAGGTCTGTGTAAGGGCTTCGATCTTTACGTTTTCCTTTGCTTCTATGGCTTGGTGAAGTCCATCGGAATAACGACGACCGTCCATAATACGACCGGTCTGCTCGTCAACGATCATCACCTTGTTGTCCATCACTACATATTCTACATCTTTTTCAAAAAGGGTATAGGCCTTTAAGAGTTGGCTCATGGTGTGGATCCGCTCGCTCTTTACCCCAAAGTCTTTAAAGAGCTCTTCCTTAAGTTCGGCTTCTTTTTCAATATCGAGGTTTTGATTTTCAATTTTCGCTATTTCCCCTCCGATATCGGGCATGACGAAGAAATCTCGGTCTTGCTCCCCTGAGATATAGTCAACCCCTTTTTCGGTAAGTTCTATTTGATTGTTCTTTTCATCAATAACGAACAATAGGTCTTCGTCCACTTTAGGCATTTCCCTATTGTTGTCTTGCATATAGTAGTTCTCGGTTTTTTGAAGGAGTTGCTTTATACCTTCTTCGCTCAAGAACTTGATAAGGGCCTTGTTTTTTGGCAATCCCCTGTGAACACGTAACAATAAGAAGCCACCATCTTTTGTGTTGCCTTCCTGTATCAGCTTTTTGGCCTCGGCCAGCACGCCTGTAAGGTGCTGTCGTTGTTTGCTAACGATATCGGCAACCTTTGGTTTGAGTTCGTTGAATTCGTGACGGTCTCCCTCGGGTACCGGGCCTGAAATGATCAAAGGGGTACGGGCATCATCGATCAATACCGAATCTACCTCATCGACTATGGCGTAATGATGTGGTCTCTGTACCAAGTCTTTAGGGGTGTGGGCCATATTATCCCTTAGGTAGTCAAAACCGAATTCATTGTTGGTACCATAGGTAATATCGGCATTGTAAGCGGCCCTTCTACCGTCTGAATTGGGACGGTGGTGGTCGATACAGTCGACCGATAGGCCATGAAATTCAAAAATGGGAGCCATCCATGCGCTGTCCCTTTTCGCTAGATAGTCGTTTACGGTAACCAAATGTGCTCCGTGACCTGCTAGGGCATTTAGGTATAGGGGAAGGGTAGCTACCAAAGTTTTACCTTCTCCGGTATGCATTTCGGCAATTTTACCTTGGTGAAGGGCAATACCGCCGATCAACTGTACATCGTAATGTACCATGTCCCAAGTGACTTCTTTACCAGCGGCGTTCCATGAGTTTTTCCAGATCGCATGGTCACCTTCAAGGCTTACATAGTCTTTTGATCCCGATAGTTCGCGGTCAAATTCAGAAGCGATGACCTTTAGGGTTGTGTTGTTGGCAAAGCGCTTGGCCGTTTCTTTAACAACGGCGAAGGCAACCGGTAAGATTTCGTCAAGTGTTTTTTCACTTACTTTATATGCCTCTTCCTTGAGTTTGTCGATTTCGGCATATATATCTTCGTTCTTGTCAATGTCTGAGGAAGCTTTGACCTCTTCTTCGAGTTCGCTAATTTTTTTGGTGAACTCACTGATGTCTTCGGCAATTTTCTGTTTAAAGGTTCGGGTCTTCTCGCGCAACTCGTCGTGGCTTACTGCTTCCAACTCCTTTTCAAAAGACTTGATCTGTTCTACTATAGGCTGTAGCTCCTTTACGTCTTTTTCCGATTTATCACCTACAAATACTTTTAATATAGAATTTAAAAAACTCATTTTTTACTGTTTAGCATTAGACCGCTTCTTGAGATGCTATGCGCGGCAGGGCATTCCGTTAAATTACCATTTGCAGCAACCTTGCAAAAGGCATTCCAGTTTGAAGTTTGTACGCATTTTACCTAGTTGCCTGCCAAAATTACATAAAAAAAAAGCCTCGATAGAGACTTTTTTGTTTCAATTAACGTAATACTTCTAATATTCGTCTTCGTTCCAGAGATAATCTTCTTCAGTAGGGTAGTCTGGCCAGATTTCTTCGATAGATTCGTAAATCTCGCCACCCTCTTCTTCCATAGATTGCAAGTTCTCTACGACCTCTAGCGGCGCGCCGGTACGGATAGAGTAATCTATCAATTCGTCTTTTGTCGCCGGCCAGGGCGCATCACTCAAGTACGATGCTAGTTCTAATGTCCAATACATTTTAGTTGTTCGATTTTAAATTTTTGCAAAAATAATTTTTATAAACACATAGCCAAGTAATTACGGCTATTTTATCCGCTTTATTTCTCTTTTAATAGTTTGATAACGAAGAATTAAACAAATTATTAGAGAATAACAAGCTAAAGAGCGATAAATATTTTAAAATCACCGTTTTTAGCCTTTCGTTTTATCCCTAGGAATCCATTTTACTTCGTCAGCTTTTAAGGCTTTTGACAATTTTCGTGCCAGTACGAATAGGTAGTCGGAAAGTCGATTTAAAAATGACAATAATTTTTCGTCAAAAGGCTCATTTTCGAATAAAAGTGTGCTCATTCGCTCGGCCCTGCGACAGACGGTTCGGGCAATATGACAGTATGACACGGTCGTGTGTCCGCCAGGAAGTATAAAATGTGTCATTTGCGGCAGGTCGGCATCCATTGTGTCGATTTCCTTTTCTAGGAGTTCAATATCGTATGCCTCGATTTCAGGGATATTCAGCCTTTTTTTCCCGTTTTTTAGGACGGCCTTGTCGGGGTCGGTCGCCAAGACGGCCCCAATGATGAACAACCTATCTTGAATTTGGGCCAGGATCTCCTTGGTATGCGAATCTATATCTTGGTCGCGTATCAGGCCGAGCCAAGAATTCAGTTCGTCTACCGTACCATAACTCTCTATACGGATATGGTGTTTCATTACCCGTGTGCCTCCAATAAGGGCCGTGGTGCCGCTATCGCCAGTTTTGGTGTATATTTTCATGTGGGATGTATTTGCCGGTCTGTATTTTTTTTGTGGATGTCTACGGGAGCCTACTTTTGGTCTTCGTCCCTTTTTCTTTCGGCTTTCCGTTCATAGCCATCCATAAACCTCCGTGATTTTCGGTCTTTACCAATACGGCGATTGTTCATTGAAATTACGATATATATGACCGCTACGACCCCTAGAATAATATATATGGAATTATTGTACATAAATGTAATTTGTGCTAAAAATAGCGTTTAAATCCGAATCTTAAAATGCTCCTTGGCCTGTTCCCGTCTAAAAAAAACGGCGCCGCAATAAAACATATCAATGGTGACCGTTACTTTTTGATGCGCTTTTAGGGCTTCCCAGATAGCTTCATTTTGGGGTGATCCATGGGGGGCGTCACAAAAGAGCATGGTATCGTTATGTTTGGCTTTCTCATGGGATAAAAAGTCCTTTACCGAATCATAGGGGGTGTTTTTCGGCAGAACCACTATGTCGGCCGCCTCGGAAACCATTTCGATATCGGGAAAATTCTCGAGAACATGGGCTTTACATGGGCCGTCATCGCCTAGGTACATAATGCGTTCCGCGTTGAAATAGGCTGTGCTTTTTAACAAGACCTTCAGTGACTTAGACACGTGATACGGCCTTTTTTTATAGAGACATTTGGTGACGTAGGCGTATACGAAAGGGGAGTGTACCCCGTGTTGATTCGTTGCCGAGGTCAAAAATCTAAAATACTTCAACAGCTGCTGTACGGTATTGCCGGTAGTCATATTCCCTCAGTGCGGCCAGGTGCCATTTTGTTTTTGTGCAACGATCAATCTTCCATCTGTGCCGATAGTTCGAACCAACGCTCTGTCTTTGCTTCAATGGCTTCGTTGATCTCCTTGAGTTCAATCGAAAGTTTGTCGATTTCCTCGCCCGTTAGGCCAGCGTCGGCAAATTTGTCTTGTACCGTTACTTTTTTCGCTTCTAATTTTTGAATGTCCTTTTCAAGGTTTTTGTATTCTTTTTGTTCCGAATAGGAGAGTTTGCTCTTTGAACTGCTCTGTTTTTGAACGTTTTTGTTGGCCGTAGATTCTTTGATATTCGCCTTTTCCTCACGCTCTTCAAGCACCTTGCTGCTTTCATAGGAGCGGTAGTCCGAATAGTTTCCAGGGAAATCTTCGACTACGGCATTGCCCCTAAAGACAAAAAGGTGGTCTACTATTTTATCCATAAAATAACGGTCGTGGGAAACCACGATAAGACATCCGGGGAAATCCAGAAGAAAACTTTCGAGTACATTCAGGGTTACTATGTCAAGGTCGTTGGTAGGCTCATCAAGAATCAAGAAATTCGGATTTTGGATCAGAACCGTACACAAGTACAATCTTTTTCTTTCGCCACCACTGAGTTTGTCGACAAAATCGTATTGTTTTTTTCGGTCGAAGAGAAAGCGCTCCAAAAGCTGTTGGGCCGAGATCTGCTTTCCTTTTTTCAGCGGAATGAAATCGCCGAAATCGCGAATGACATCAATTACTTTTTGGCCTTCTTTGATATTGATTCCTTTCTGGGTGTAGTAACCGAATTTAATCGTGTCGCCTACTACCACCTTGCCCGAGTCGGGTTGGTCCGAGCCGGTGACAATGTTAAGAAAGGTCGATTTTCCGGTACCGTTCTTGCCGATGATCCCTACGCGTTCGCCTTTGGTGAAGTTATATTCAAACTTATCGAGTATCGGTTTGTCGGGGTAGGATTTTGAAATTTTGTGCAGCTCTAGAATTTTGCTGCCCATACGTTCCATGTTTAGTTCAAGCTGAACCTCGTGTTCTTTTCTGCGCTGGCTTGCTTTTTCCTTTATGGTCGAAAAATCGTCTATACGTGATTTTGATTTTGTGGTACGGGCCTTTGGCTGCTTGCGCATCCACTCCAGTTCTTTTTTGAAGAGACGTTCAGATTTGTGCTGTTCTACCGATTCTTGTTCGATTCGCGCCTCTTTTTTTTCTAGATAGTATGAATAGTTGCCTTTGTAAGGGTACAGTTGGCCGTTGTCGAGTTCTATGATTTCGTTACAGACCCGTTCTAAAAAATAGCGGTCGTGCGTTACCATAAACAGGCTCATGTTTTCTTTTGCGAAGTATTCTTCAAGCCATTCGATCATTTCAAGGTCCAAATGGTTGGTAGGTTCATCAAGGACCAAAAGATCGGGCTTGTTGATAAGGGCGTCGGCCAGGGCCAAACGCTTTTTTTGCCCTCCGGAGAGTAAGCCTACCTTGGCATCGAGGTCTTCTAGCTTCAGTTTGAACAGAATCTGCTTGTAAAGGGTTTCAAAATCCCAGGCGTTGAAACGGTCCATCGCTTCAAAAGCAACTTGGTATGCATCGGCATCTTCTGGGTTTTTGAGCGCTTTTTCATACGCGTGTATCACCCTTAGGATTTCGTTTTCCGAAGCAAAAATGGTTTGCTCTACGGTCAGGTTGCCGTCAAGATTGGGCTCTTGGTCCAAAAATGACACACGTATGCCCTTTCTGTAATTGACCTGACCCGAATCAGGACTGTCGAGTCCTGACATAATATTAAGTATGGAGGTCTTGCCTGTTCCGTTCTTGGCGATTAAGGCAATTTTTTGGCCCTTATTGATTCCAAAGGAAAGGTTGTTGAACAAGACACGTTCACCATATGATTTTGAAATATTCTCAACTGTAAGTAGGTTCATGCAATTATGCGATTTTTGGCTTGTGATACGACCAGAATAAAAATAAATATCGTGCGATAAGGGCGGCCCATACGGCCAATAGTAAGGGTGAAAATTCTTGGGCCCCGAACATCCAGAATACGCCGGAGGCCAGAATGAGCCCGGCCAGTAATACGGCGTATTTGGCAATCCAGTTGGGTCCCTTTTTTAAGGCGACCACAAAAGCGATGAACAAATTGAACGGAAAGGCCCATAGTAAATTGTAGTTGCCTGCGGTGGCGCTATGGTCGGTAAAGAACCATAAAAATAAGATGAGTACGCCTATAAGGCCCGTACTAAAGAACAGGATGAAATCAAGCCACCTTCTGCGCGTATTGTTCTTAAAGTCGAAATAGGTTAAAACCAATATTACGACCAGAAATACGATGAGCCATAGTTCTGGTGAAACCAAAAAGCTCGAGCCTTGATCTTGGTCTTTTGCTTCTAGTAAAACCTTGGGGCGGGCCGTTAAAGATTGACCGTTCAATTGGGCAACCTCCAGTTGCTTCAAGATGTAGTCGGGCAAGAACATATGTTCTTTAGGTGTGGCAACATCATCTATTACCGAGCCAAGGGCCAAGTCTATACCGAAACCGGCCCATGAATTGATCTTGACCTTTTGGCGTATCAGTTGGCGATGGGTGTACAGTTCGTTTAGATAGCTTTCATCAAAAACCAGGGCGTCTCCATAGACTTCCTTAAGAACGTCCCAAATTTTGGTAGCACAGTTGTTATAGAAAAAATCGTATTTGTAATCTCGGTTTTCAGGAAGGAAATTGGTTTCGAGAAAATTAAAAAGCGACTGTCGTTGGGCCAAGGTTAATTGCAATTCTTGACTTTTTACCCATCGGTTTTCGTACTCATACTCCTTTAAGAAATAGGCGAAATTTTGTCTGGCCAGGCTGTAGTCGAGTTTGCCTCGCGCGAATTTCATATAGAAATTGGGCGTAGTAAAGTCAAAGGTGCCATAGTTGTATACGGCGTTTATCCCCAAACTAGGGTCTTCAATGCGAATGGCACTATGGCCAAAGGTGGAATACAGTTCGGATCCAGGGCCACAGGTTACAACGCTTATTTTTGATAAGGGCGTCAATTCAGGTGCTTGGGCAAAGCCCAAAACCGAAAAGCCGAAAAGTAGTATGTAAAGTAATTTTTTCAAAGGCATTTCTGTTTTTGCAGAATTTTTGTTCGGCAAATATCCGAATAAATTATGGTCTGACCTGATTGATGTTAAATTGTGTTATTTTTACGCAAAAGCAAATGATAATATGAAAAAGTATATTCCCAACCTGATTACGTTGTTGAATGTTTTCTGTGGATGTGTCGCTACGGTTTTTGCGGTATCGAACCAGCTCGAAATGGCGGCGTTGTTTGTTTTTTTAGGGATTTTCTTCGATTTTTTTGATGGATTGGCCGCAAGGGTTTTGAAGGTGCAGAGCGAATTGGGGGTTCAGTTAGATTCTTTGGCCGATATGATAACCAGTGGGCTCGTTCCCGGAATTGTGATGTATCAGTTACTGGCCATGGCTATGGGAGGAGGATGGCATACGGGCGACGGTGTTTCATTTTCTTTTCTCTATTTGGCCGATTATGTTCCTTTTTTAGGATTTTTGATTACCCTAGGATCGGCCTATCGCTTGGCAAAGTTCAATATCGATGAAAACCAGGTTTCATCCTTTGTTGGGCTGCCCACTCCGGCGAATGCCCTTTTGATTCTTTCCTTGGCCTTAATATTACAGTATCAGAACAATGATGCCTTAAACGGTATTATTCTCAATCAATGGTTCTTGATTTTTATAACGGCCTTGAGTACTTATCTGTTGAATGCCAACATTCCGCTATTTGCCTTAAAGTTTAAGACATGGAGTTTTAAGGACAATGCCGTGCGCTATATTTTCTTAATCGTTAGTGCCGTGCTTTTGTTGACCTTGAAGTTTTTGGCCGTTCCTTGCATCATTGTGTTTTATGTGGTCGCCTCTTTGGTAGCAAATGTAGATGCCGTAAAGAACAGGTCTTAAAAATCGAGTTTCTTTTTACGCAATTCGAAGTTTTGCCCCAGGTAAACCTTACGTACCATTTCATCCGCGGCCAGGTCTTCGGGTATTCCCGATTTCAAGATGCCACCTTCGAACATAAGGTAGGATCTTTCGGTAATGGCCAAGGTTTCCTGAACGTTGTGGTCGGTAATGAGTATCCCGATGTTTTTGTCCTTTAGTTGGGCTACGATACGCTGAATATCCTCTACGGCCACGGGATCTACACCGGCAAAAGGTTCATCCAATAGAATGAATTTTGGGTCGGTAGCCAGTGCACGTGCTATTTCGGTACGCCTGCGTTCGCCACCCGAAAGTAAGTCGCCACGGCTTTTACGGATATGGCCCAAGCTGAACTCTTCAATAAGCGACTCCATTTTCATGAGTTGCTCTTTTTTGCTAAGCTTGGTAAGCTGTAGCACGCTAAGAATGTTCTTTTCAATACTCAGCTTCCTAAAAACGGAAGCTTCTTGCGCCAAGTAACCGATGCCGTTTTGGGCCCTCTTGTACATGGGGAAGTTGGTAATGTCGGTTCCGTCCAAATATATTTTTCCCCCGTTGGGCTTTATCAAACCGACGATCATATAAAAAGAAGTGGTTTTTCCGGCACCGTTAGGCCCGAGCAGGCCAATGATTTCCCCTTGGTTTACTTCCAAGGAAATACCCTTTACTACTTTTCGGCCCCGGTAGGCTTTCATTATATTTTCAGCTCTTAACTTCATTTTTATGGTTTCTTGTTTTAGGTTCCATCGGCCTTTGGTACATCTAATGAAGTACTAAAGAAACGGGAAACTTTTGAAACAGCCGTATATTTACGTTTTCTTTAACCCTTTTTCCTTTGCCTTTTTCTCGCGTTTGGCTTCGTTCTTCAATACTATTTTTGAGATGTAAATACTTACTTGGTATAAAATCAACACCGGTACCGCTACAATGATCTGACTGGTTACGTCTGGAGGGGTTATTACGGCGGAAAGAATCAGTACCACGACTAGGGCTATCTTTCTGTATTTTTTCAGTATTTCAGGGGTTACGATGCCTACCTTGGTTAAAAAGTAAATGATAATGGGCAGTTCAAAAAGTACCCCACAGGCTATTACCGCCGTTCTTACGGTGCTGATATACGAACTAAGGTCAAATTCATTGAGAACGATTTCACTTACTTGGTAGGTGCCCAAGAAATTGATAGATAACGGGGCTACCACGTAATAACCGAACAATACGCCCATGAAAAAAAGAAAAGAGGCAATAAAGATGAAGCCTTTGGAATGCTTTTTTTCGTTGGGATGGAGTCCCGGACTTATAAATTTCCACAGCTCGTACAGTACATAGGGGAAGCCTACAATAAAGCCGACCCAAATGGCCGTCCAGATATCGGCGGAGAACTGTCCGCCCATGGTCCGGCTCTGAATGGTGAACGGAAGCTTATCGGCACAGAAGGCCGAGTCAAAACCTAGGTAGGTAGCTATGTCACAAAACAAGCGATAGGTTGGGAAATCCATTTTAGACGGTCCGAAAATGATGGTGTCGAAAATAAATCCGCTCATCACGAACGCCCCAGTGGCTATAATGACGACGGCTAAGACCGATCGTATCAAATGCCATCGTAATTCTTCTAGGTGATCTAAAAACGACATTTCGTCGGGAGACTTCGTATTCTGCTTTGCCATTATAATATACCTTCGTTGATCAAGTTGTGCAAATGTACAACACCCATATATTTTTTACCGTCTACACCCAATAATTGTGAGATGCCCTTTTCTTGCATCAGTTCCAAGGCTTCAATGGCCAAAACGTTTACCGAAATGGTCTTGGGGTTGGAGGTCATAATATCACGCGCCGTTAGGCCGCTTATGTTATCGTATTTGTTGAGCATGCGCCTAATGTCGCCATCGGTCACGATACCTACGATGTCGTCACCTTCGGTAACCGCCGTAACGCCCAACATTTTTTCGGAGATCTCGACAATGACCTTTTTTACGTCCGCATCAATGGGTACTTGGGGTTTTTGGTTCGTGCCTACAATATCGGAAACCCTGAGGTATAACCTTTTGCCCAAAGATCCGCCAGGATGGTATTTGGCGAAATCCTTGCTGCTAAATCCTTTTATCTTTAAAAGACAGATGGCCAGGGCATCTCCCATAACCAGTTGTGCCGTGGTACTGGTCGTAGGGGCCAAATTATTAGGGCAGGCTTCCTTGGCCACATAAGTGTTGAGAACAAAGTGTGCTTCCTTGGCCAAATAAGACTCGATATTTCCCGTCATGGCTATCAGCTTGTTCGTTCCCCGTTTTATTAGGGGGACCAACATTTTAATTTCAGGAGTGCTACCACTTTTTGAGATACAGATTACCACGTCTTCTTCTTGGATAGTGCCCAAGTCACCATGAATGGCATCGCCGGCATGCATAAAAATGGCAGGTGTTCCTGTGGAGTTTAAGGTGGCTACGATTTTAGACGCGATTATGGCGCTTTTGCCAATGCCCGAAACAATGACCCTTCCTTTAGATTCAAGAATGCAATTGACGGCATCGGAGAACTGTTCGTTCAATAAAGTGCCCAAATGATTGATGGAAGCACTTTCGGTTTCTATGGTTTTTTTTGCTATCGCAAGAATAGCTTTGCTATCGTTCAAAGTGTAAAATAGGTTAAATTTGTTCTTTTTAGGGGCTTGTAAACGACAAATACCCTCATTTTGAATAAAACAATCTTAAAACACGGACGGTTTCTAAAACTTTGTTTTATATTTAAGATTACAAAATTACATAATCTTGACGTATAGCTAATTTAATACCTTAAAATATATTTTGAATAAATTAGAGTCCCCCGTAAAGAAAACTATGATTTTTGAGCAATTGAGACACAGATTCCTAAAGTTTTTTACGACATATGGCAAAAGATAAAAAAGTTTTGAAAGAAACGGATCTGCACGCCTCGTTAAAAAAACATTTCGGTTTTTCCGAATTTAAAGGTCTACAACAAGCCGTTATCACCAATATTTTAGAACGTAACAATACATTTGCCATTATGCCCACGGGCGGAGGTAAATCACTTTGTTACCAACTCCCTGCGTTAATGCAAGATGGTACCGCTATCGTGGTCTCGCCGTTGATCGCATTGATGAAGAATCAGGTAGACGCCATTAGGGGAGTGTCCGATCAGTTCGGTATTGCCCATGTACTTAATTCTTCTTTGACCAAAACAGAGGTAAGGCAGGTAAAGGAGGATATTACGAACGGTATTACCAAGTTGCTCTATGTTGCGCCCGAATCATTGACCAAAGAAGACTATATCGATTTTCTTCAGTCGGTGAAGCTTTCTTTTATCGCAGTAGACGAGGCGCATTGTATATCTGAATGGGGCCACGATTTCAGGCCCGAATACAGAAATTTGAGAACCATTGTCAACCGTTTGGACGACGATATACCCATAATAGCATTGACGGCCACGGCCACACCCAAGGTACAAGAAGATATCATTAAGAACTTGGGGATTACCGATGCACAAACCTATAAGGCTTCGTTTAACAGGCCCAATCTCTTTTATGAGGTACGGCCCAAGACGGCCAATGTAGATTCCGATATTATTCGCTTCGTAAAAAAGAATGCCGGAAAATCGGGTATTATCTACTGTTTGAGTAGAAAGCGGGTTGAGGAGTTGGCCCAGGTACTGCAGGTAAACGGCGTAAGTGCCGTACCCTACCATGCCGGTTTTGATGCCAAGACCCGTTCAAAATATCAAGATATGTTCTTGATGGAGGATGTTGATGTGGTGGTGGCAACCATAGCCTTTGGTATGGGTATTGACAAGCCCGACGTGCGCTTTGTTATACATCACGACATTCCCAAGAGTATTGAAAGTTACTATCAGGAAACCGGAAGGGCCGGAAGGGACGACGGTGAGGGCCATTGTTTGGCGTTCTACTCCTATAAGGATATAGAAAAGCTTGAAAAGTTTATGTCCAACAAGCCTGTTGCCGAACAAGAAATCGGTAATGCCCTGTTGCAAGAGGTAGTAGCCTATGCCGAAACTTCAATGTCACGCAGAAAATTCATGCTCCATTATTTTGGGGAGGAATTTGACGAGATCAACGGAGAAGGGGCAGATATGGATGATAATACGAGAAACCCCAAAGAAAAGCAAGAGGCTAAAGAGAACGTTGTCAAGCTGATCAAGGTAGTAAAGGCGACACACGAAAAATTCAAATCGAAAGAAATCGTAAGGACTCTTTTGGGTAAGGTCAACGCCCTGATTACATCCCATAAAACGGATGAAAAGCCCGAGTTCGGGAGTGGTGCGGACAAGGATAAGGGCTACTGGATGGCCTTAATTCGCCAAACCTTGGTGGCTGGCCTTTTGAAAAAGGAAATCGAACAATACGGTATTCTTCATGTGACAGAACGTGGAGAGGCCTATTTAAAGGCGCCCGAGTCGTTTATGATGACTATGGACCACGCCTATAGCAAAGAAGGTAACGATGCCATCGTTAGTGCCGCAAAAGGAGGCGTAGCTGATGAGAACCTGTTGAAGCGGTTAAAAGAATTGCGAAAGAGCCAGGCCCATAAGTTGGGAGTGCCTCCGTTCGTAGTCTTTCAAGACCCCTCCCTAGAGGATATGGCCACCAAATACCCGATTTCACAAGAAGAACTTACGAATATCTATGGGGTAGGAGAGGGCAAGGCTCGTAAATACGGAAGGCCCTTCGTTGATTTTATTTCCCGCTATGTTGAAGAGAATGAAATTATCAGGCCCGATGACCTTGTGGTGAAAAGCACAGGGGCCAACTCTGCCTTAAAACTTTACATTATACAGAATGTAGACCGCAAGCTTCCGTTAAGCGATATTGCATCGGCCAAGGGAATTGAAATTTCGCAGCTGTTAAAGGAAATGGAACAGATCGTATTCAGTGGTACCAAGTTGAATCTCGATTATTGGATCGACGAGGTGCTCGATGAAGATCAGCAGGAAGAAATCCATGACTATTTTTTAGAAGCGGAAACCGATGACCTGGAAGAGGCGATGAAGGAGTTTGATGGCGACTATGAAGACGAAGAGCTTCGCTTATACCGACTTAAATTTATTAGTGAGGTAGCGAATTGATTTTTTAGCATATTGACATAAAGAGCGCGATGCAAGCTTTTGAGTTTGACATCGCGCTTTTTTTATGTTTTTACGGGTTAAATAACAGCTTTCTCCAATAGCTGTAGGTTCATTTTTGCGGCATCCATTTTTCCCGTGATTCCGATCGGGAAGGTGAAATTGTTCTCAACATGACCAAAGCTCATGCCATAGACTGCCGGGATGCCAAGAGGCCTGATCCGGTCTAGGATCACTTCCTTTAAAGAAAAGGACTTCGGATTGGTCGAAGCGTTGCAACCGGCGCAAACACCGATAAGAATACCTGCGGCCTTTTTAAACGTGCTGCCCTCGATCAATTGGGTAAGCATACGGTCTATCCGATATGGGGCTTCTTCAACATCTTCAATGCAAACAATGGTATCGGTAAAGTCGATTTCATGTGGCGTGCCGATTAGGGCATTGATAAGGGTCAGGCTGCCTCCGACGAGTTTTCCCGTGGCAATACCTTCGGTAATGGTATAGCGTTCGAACTCGGGGTTCGTACGTAATTCGGGGTTCAATAGTTCCACATTTTGTATGGCCAAGGGAGCTCTTGGGAACATTACCACCTTTTCTAATTGCCTAATGCTATAGGGGTCGTTCAAAGTGCTGCCTACCGGCCCGTGAAAGGTTACGAGGCCCGTTTCTTGATAGATGCCGTTCAGTAGGGCGGTGATGTCGCTGAAACCGATAAAGGTTTTGCCGTTCTTTTTAATGGTTTCGTAATCTATCATCTGCATGATCCGGGTACAGCCATAACCGCCTCTTGCACAAAGTATACCATCGATGTCTGGGTTGGCGAACATTTCGTTAAGGTCTTTTGCGCGTTCCTCATCGGTGTTGCTTAAATATCCATAATTTCCTATGATGCGATTGGTGTGAAAGGGCTTGAAACCCATGGATTTTAGCGTTTTCTTAGCTTCCTCCAAGATCGGTGGTGCAATGGCGTAGCCCGGGGCGATTAGCCCTATGGTGTCTCCTTTCTTTAACCTTTTCGGTCGAATCGTCTCGGGGTAGGTCGATGGAATACTATTCGCTATACCTACATTGGGAAGGAGTGCCGCTATGGCACCTCCTAAGGCCGAACCTATAAACTGTCTTCTATTGCCCATATACTTTGTGTTTATAGGGTGAATTTAAATAGAATCATAAAAAAAATCGACCATTTGGCCGATTTTATATATGTGGTTCTTATCCTTTCTAAGGAATGGAAGTGCCTCCATCCGAACTGGCCCTTCGCAATTGCCGTTGAATTTTCTTGATGGCCGACTCAATCGATTTTTCGGGTTCAATGATATTGTACTGCCCCCAAAAGTCTGGGTCGGCAAAGCCTATGGCCTCATCACTTAAAATAATGGACGTCTTAATTCTATCCTTGGCCTTTGGAAAATCTTCCATCATGTTTTTCTTCCAATCGGTAACGGCCATTTCACATGTCATGCTGTAGACCGAGTTAAAGAGACGTTTGTCCCAATTGACCTTGAACTCCAAGAGAACATTGCTGTAAGAGTAATACCATTTGCCATTCTTTTCGCGATAATCGACCCTGTAGGCAACATCCGTAGGCCATACCTTGGCATTTTTTGGCTTTCGCCTGACGAACATTCGTGCCGCCATTTCCTTATCGGTGATGTTGAGACTGTAAATGGCACTGGTGAGTATCTTGTTTTCGGCGTCTATGTATAATTGACCCTTGTACAAGGGGTCTAATATCTCGGGAAGCTGCTCAAAGCTTATCACATAGATCAATTTGTCGTTTACCCGGGTAGAATGGTCGAACCGGAATGTATAATAGTCTAAGGATTCCGGTGAAAAGATATATTCGGGGTATTTCATTATATCGATGAACAAGGCGTTGAAAGGGCCGCCCTGTAGTTTTAGGGCAACGGTGTCGAGCTTGCTGTAATCGGTGCTTTTACGGGCCTTGTATAGCTTTACACCATCTTTTTTCAGTGAGGTATAAGGCGTTTTGTAAATGTTGACCACAGCTTCGGAGAGAGAAACGTTCTTTCTTCGTTTTTTTATGGTTTCCCTGTAAAAAGCGGTCATAAGGGTAGGGTCGTCAAAATAATTTTCCCCCTTACTTTTTAGTACTTCGCGAACAAGGCTTTCGGCATCTTTCGGTACTTCCACATTGACCTCGTTCAATTTAAGTACGGAGGGCACCATAAGAATTTTGTTGCGTTCTTCTTTTAGTTGGCTCAAAGGGATGGATTGGGTGCTGTAACCCAAGAAGGATACCGTGATGTTGGCCTGGGTCAGGTCACTTGGTATTTTTAGGGAAAATTCCCCTTCGGTATTCGTTATGGTACTGATGTTCGATTCTTCTACGGATAAGGAAGCGAATACCAATGGTTTTTTTGAACTGGCATCCAAGACCTCGCCTTTGTAAAGGTTGTATTCAGCCTCTTCCTCTTGTTCGACAGGGTCTTGAAAAAATGCGCTGGCGGACAGGGGTGCTGCAAATAGGGCCAATACGGCCAAGGCCGTGGCCACAGATCGGAATGTAGTGCGTGTAATATCGTGTTTCCGTATCATTTTTTGTGAGTTTGGGTTATAGCTTTCGCTTCTCCCTAATATAGTGATTTTTAATGGGATATATAGGGTTTTTAACACACGGAATTAGCTGGGGTGGTTTCCTTTTTAAGAAGGGCAGGTTGGGGCCAAGAAAGGCAGGGGGAATTCATGTGTTTTTATCGACTTGTTCAACCCTGCACTTTTGTGTTATGGTGTGTAGAAAGGGGGTATTTTCCGTTTTCTTTACAAAATTCGCTTTACAAAATAGGCGGTAATGGCCCGGTCTACGTTTACCAAATGTTCTTTTTTGTGGTGGTTGCCGACTAAAGTTTTCCCTCATCTATTTCATTGGCAATATCTTTCATTGTGTCGATCATACCATTCTCAAATAAAAGTGAGTCCGAGAATGTATAGGACTTAGACCAGACACTATTTGGCTCTTTTCTGTCTAGTGTAATGAACGCGTATCCACCACCTCCATTGCTATCAGCATTAAAGGCGCGCCTCAGTTTCAGCCGCTCACCATTAACCGTCCCGATATAATTAAACGTGCCCTTGGGTAGACCTCCTTCGGCCTCTGTTTTGAAAAACTTATCCTCTAACGTATTCAGAAACCACTTCAAGCCATGCTTTGGGAATTCAATTTGATAGTGGAGCCACTTGCTTTCGCCCGTACTCTTATACGTAACATGCCTTGCATTTGAAATTATTATATAATCACCTATTAACAAAAAGTAAAACGTATTTCTAACATCTGTTTTATCGGGTAATGTCGCTATCAAATTGGGATGCTTAGCAACCGTAAGCGGGTCAATGTCTTTAAACTGTTTCATTAGGCAGATCCATTTCAAATAAACAGACTATGGCATCGGTAAAGTCTATTTCGTTGGGCGTTCCGATCAATGCTTTGGTCAAGGTTAGGCTTCTGTCGACCTATTTTTGTTATTCGGTGCTTCGGGAAACTGGGGTTTTGGTATAGGGATCGGGGCGGCCTAATGTGTTTTTGCCGATTCGGAGACCAAACGATGGATCTCGTCGAGTTCGGCTTGGGTAAGGTCTCGCCATTTTCCTACCGGTATGTCAAGTTTTACGTTCATAATGCGTACGCGTTTCAGGCGTTGTACGTTGTAGCCCAAGTATTCGCACATACGACGGATCTGTCGGTTGAGACCTTGGGTCAAGATGATCTTAAACTCGTATTTGCCGATTTGTTCAACCTTACATTTTCGTGTTATGGTGTCTAAAATAGGCACCCCATTTTCCATTTTCCTTACAAAATCGGCGGTAATGGCCCGGTCTACGGTTACCAAATATTCTTTCTCGTGGTTGTTGCGCGCCCGAAGGATCTTATTTACGATATCGCCATCGTTCGTTAAAAAAATCAGGCCCTCACTGGGTTTGTCCAAACGACCGATCGGAAAAATCCGCTTGGGGTAATTGATGAAATCGATAATATTGTCTTTTTCTACCCTGGTATCGGTAGTACAGACAATGCCGATGGGTTTGTTAAAAGCTAGGTAAACGGGCTTTTCCTTTGGTTCGGAAATCAATTCGCCATCAACGCGTACTTCATCACCTTGGGTAATTTTTGTACCCATTTCAGGAACTTTGCCATTGATGGTGACACGCCCTTGGTCGATTAGTTTGTCAGCGGCACGGCGCGAACAATAGCCAACTTCACTAAGGTATTTGTTGATTCGGGTCTGTTTCGGTTCTTGCACGCTTTCCTGTTTTTGTAGCGCAAATTTAAGGGATCTTAATTTGGTATACTAGTCAATTTTCACCGTACGGTTTGCGCGTACATTTTTTAGATATGCCTTTAGCGCTTGGCCATCATACGAAGTGTAAACCATCCGAGAACTACGATAACGAAGCCCATAACCATCCATAACCAAAGTTTGTTTTCAAGTAGGGCCCGATTGGTCTTTTTTGCCTTTGGAGTGTGTTCTACCTTGCCTAGGGCAAGTAGGGGTGCATCATCGGGAATTTGCGAGGCAATGTTTATAATGTCGTATTTGGGTGCCCGGGCTTTTTTATTTCCGTAGGCCAGATAATATTTTGCCTTGTCGTCGAAACGGGCAATGAGTTCGTGCCGATAGCCTTTTATGTTGGCTCCTTCTACTTGTAAGGGCCTATTGTCGTTGTTTTCTATGATGACCCTCAATTTTTGGGCTTTGGTACTGTTGAATTTGAAGCCTGTAGTATCAATAGAGGTCAGTGTGCCCCTGTATAGCTCCTTGTAACGGTATTTTAATCCCTTTTCGGTCTGTATGCTATCTTGAACGTATTTTACGGTCACCGGCCTGTAATAATCGACCGTTTCCTTTAGGTTTAAGCGTAAAAAGCTCAAAGGTAGGCTTTGGTTCAGGTCGATATCGATTATCGTTTTTTTATCCTTCTGGTCAATATTCATGAAGGTAACCGGGTAACTGTCGTAAATGGCTTTGAGCGAACTGTCTAGATTCAGTTTGGTCCGGGTTAATTTTGGGGATTTGTGACTCTTTATAAGCAAGCGATAGTATTTGTATTGGCTTGAAGGAAAGGTCAAGGTCGTATGCTGGTAATCGGTCTGGCCTGTTTTTATGGAAAGGATACGGTAGTCTTCTAAGATCCGGAACCAATCGTTTTGGTTTTGGCTTCCTTCTAGGTCGACCATCCAATTAAAATTGTCGGTATCGAATTCGAGTTCCAGTTCGTTGATGCTTTCGGTTGTGGGGATTTCATAGGTATAATAAAATCCGTTTGCGTTCGAAACCGTATTCAATAGGTTGAAGTCTACCTTTTGTTTGGTGTGTTTTCCTGAACCAATATTCAATACGTATGGCGCTTCCAAGGTATCGTTTTCGGTAAGGCCATAAATCCTGATGTCAGATAGGTCGGGGTTGGAACGGTCAAGAACGGATAGGGGCAAGGAAATCTTATGCCATTGCTCCGTGATGTTCTTTAACTCTTGCCGATGTTCGTATTTTGGGAGTTGGCCGAAGGCAAAGGAACAGCCAAACCAGCATCCGATAAAAACAAGAAGCTTCATTTTAACTTTCATCAGAAATTTGATTTTTGTATTTGTTGTAAAGGAATGAGATAATAAGCAAGAGTACACCTAGCGATACAAAAACAATGGTTTTTGATATGGAATTTAATGAGGCGATGTCGTAAAAGAACAGCTTGGCCAAAGTAATGCCGAACAAGGAAATGGCGCAGATACGAAGGTGTTTTCGTTTTTTATAGATGCCGAGGCCGATCAAGAACAGCGCATAAGTACCCCAAAGTAGACTGAGTCCCAGTTTGTACGATTTTTCGGAGCCGGCAAGGTCCATCAGGTTCAAGAGTTCACTGCTCAAGATCCAGAGTATGGAAAGATGTACCATGATTTCAATGCCGATGTTCATCTTCAGGTCTATGAATTTACGTTTTGCAAGCTTGAGGGCGGCAATCAAATTCAAGGCGTAAAATGCGTATGATACATAGCGAATACCCAAATTGAATGCACCGATTTCATAATACTCCGATGAGGCCCGATTGATATAGCTTTCCCTTAGTTCACTTAGAATATATAGCCCTCCGGTAAGGTAGACCATCCATATTAACATGCAAAAGGCCAAGGTGGCAACGCCCAATACGCGGTTCTTGACTTTTTTGATGTTCAGAACGGCCAATAGGGCAAAGAATAGAAACGTAAAGTTGAAGAGCCACATGGCCCCAAAGTTCTTCAGGTCGTAGTTGTAATTGCCGTACCCATAATCGTTATTGGGGGTTAGGTTTACTTCGGAGGCCCTGTACAATTGGTCCCAGTAATATTCGATTTCTAAATAGCACGAAACATAGGCGACAAAAAGGAGGATAATAGGAACAATAAAAGACATGATACGCGATGCTTCCGGCTGGGGTTCGGGCAAAGGCTTCCTTCGGATTATCCAGTACATAAAACCAAATCCGGCCGAGAACAATACAGAGGTTAGAAAGTAAATGTTCAAGATGGGTTGGAGCGGTGTCTCCGTGCGCCGTTCAAATATGTACCCTATGTTCCAGTCGTGCGTTAGACTGAAAAGAGCCAATAACATTAGTGGGTATGAGAGGTATTCGTAAAAAATAACATTCTTTGTGCGACCAATATAAAATAACAGTGCGGCTTGAAGCGTCCATAATAATGTTACCCAGTTCCCGTCGAGTTGTACGGGTATGGCAAGGGTAATGAATACCAGCACCATGCCCGTTACCAGATTGAAAAGATTACGGTCGGCTAATTTTTTCTTGAATAAAATCACGCTTACCACAAAATGAACAACGGCATTGGCCAATGTAAATAGGCCCAAGAATTCAACACCTGTCTCATGTTGGTTTAAAAGGCCGTAACCTATGCCATAGAAAGCAAAGGAATTCAAGAGCAGGAGAACGACATCTATTTTTAAGAATACCTCATGCCGAATAAGTTTATAGGCTAGGAAACATGCATAGAAAATGATAAAAAATATACCTAGGAAACTAAAGGCCATGAGAAAATCGGAATCGATCTTAAAAGAGGAGGAGAGCCACGATATATAGATCAGGTAGGTGAAACCAAAGGCCGAATAGAATAGTCCTTTCCAATATTTTTTCACCGAAATTGTCAAAATACCTAAATTGATAATGACCATATAGGAGAACAGGGTGAATGTACTACCCGAATCATTGCTCAATAAAAAGGGTATGGCATAGGCGCCAACGAGTCCGATATGGGCAATGACCTGATTGTTGTAATTCAATGCCGCTACAACACCAAATGCCGTAAATACCAACATTAGGGCAAAGGCCATCAGTTGGGGGAATAATCCGTAAAAACTATAGGCGGCAAAAGTGATAAAATATAGCGAAGCCAAGGCGCCACTGACCAGAACGGCACTGTAACTTTCATATTTGGCCTTGAGCTTGATACCAAAGCCCAAAAGTCCGAGTCCGGCCAAGTATCCAAAAACAATACGGGTCAAGGGACTGATCAGACCGTTCTCAATAGAATATTTCACCCCGATAGCAATACCGATCACCGTTATGACGATGCCGATTTTACTGATGAGGTTTTCACCGATGAATTTTTCAAGATTCCACTTCCTTTTTTCTTTTTTAGGTTTTTTCGGAATTGGGGCTTTTATACTGGGAGGCTCTTTATCAAGAGGTTTTTTAGGGGTGTCGGGCGTTAGGGGTACGACCTTTTCCGTAGCTTCTATGGAAGCCGGGGTTTCTTTAATGACGGGGGCTTCCACGGGTTTTTTTGGAACTAGGTCTTCTGGGCGAAGCTTTTTGACCGCTTCGATTTCTTTGTAGAGCGACATTAGCTCTTTGGCAAAGCCTTCCTGTTTGCTAAGAAGTAGCTCGAGCTTTTGGTTTAATTGGTCGATCCGGTCTTGGTGGTTGGGCATAATCTGTAGTTTTAGGTATGCAGGGCCTATATGGGCCAAACACGTACTGAACTATCTTAGATAACGTTCAACTCGAGATTTTATTGATGTGTGAAAGAAAGCGTTGGTTGAAAATCGACGAAATGAGGTCTGGTAGTCGGCAGGGGGGAGAATGGTGTTTTTTTCCCTGTATATGTGTTTACGGTTTATTCTTGTTTACGGCGCATGAGCTCATAGGCATGGAGCTGTCTTCCCAATTCGGCCAAAAAGGGAAGGCCTATTTCCTTGTACTCGTACGTATCGTCGTTAAAGATGCCGTTTTTGTTCACGAGGATGGTGGCGGTGAGCATAAATTCAACCTTGTTCTTCGCATCTTTTATATAGGCACAATCGGTAAGGGTTCCATAGGCAAAGCCTACCTTGTTGTATATTTCGATGTGTTCGGGAATTTCTTCCGTGGTATCGCCGTACATAAAGAATTTGCCATACCCATCGTGATATTTTGTAGGGTCGTAGCCTGCTTGTCGGGGTACGGTGTGCATGGCTTTTAGTAAAAAGGAACGCTGCCCTTCGCTTAGGGCGAACCGCTGTAGGGAATCGAAACGTTCAGGGAAAATAATGCGTTTCAACAAATCGTGTTGGGCGCTTATGGGATAGTAGTTTTTTAGGCTAAAATCGAAAGCTTCCTGAATGAGGGAGTCTTCTTCGTCATAAAAACCTATTCCCTTTCGAATGCCTTGCAGGTCTAAAGGTTGGGGGTAGGCGCTGATAAGGGGCGAACGCATCGTAGTTGTTGAGTCGTTTTCGTAAACGATCAAGGGAGTGGTGGTTACATTGTCGTTTGGGTCATCAAGTCTTTGCCAAATCCGTACGGGGGAAATGCCCCTTTTGTGTAATCGATGGT
Organism: Zobellia galactanivorans; assembly: GCF_000973105.1. Classification (NCBI taxonomy): domain Bacteria; kingdom Pseudomonadati; phylum Bacteroidota; class Flavobacteriia; order Flavobacteriales; family Flavobacteriaceae; genus Zobellia; species Zobellia galactanivorans. The sequence continues at coordinate 3,446,918 of NC_015844.1, forward strand.
TGATCGAATCTTGACCGAGAAAATCGATCAGCCGATTGGCCGCTTGGTTGTCGCTCACCGCGAATATTTGTGAAATGGCTTCGGAAAATGTGGTTTCAACGGAATCGCCCTCAACGTAGAACCTGGTGTTTAGGTCAAGGGTCTTGGTTTCGTTCAGTTTTTCTAGGGCGGTTACCACAATGGGAAACTTTACCGTGCTGGCAGGGTAGAAATAGTTGCTGGAATCGACCTGGAAATCAAAATCGGTAAAATCTACTTGCCTTCCCTTTCTGTGGATCTGTGTGTATCGTATCTGTACTTCATAGGCGGCGAGGCTATCCATTACCCTTTTGATCTTGGGGTGGTCGCTGCCCAAGGCAAACTCGAGGGGGGTATTTCTTTTTTCCGGCTCTTTTGGGGCACATGAAAAAAGGAACAAAAAGCATATGCCGATTAAAAAAGATGATTTGAACATAGTTTCCTTAAATCGTAAGCTAGAACGTACTATTGGTCGGTCGGTTCCGTATAAACCTCACCACGATGGGGTTTAAGGGCGTCCCTTACCGGAATCATTTCAGATTCGTCCACTACCATATACGCAATACTGTGCATGGGGCCAAAATCTTGATGGCCGGTAATATTGAGGTTTGTTTTTTCTATGGCTATGTATTCTTTTAGGTGAATAACATGGTGCTCCGCTGTTTTTTCGGCGGTAGGCCCTCTAAAATCCCAAATCAATTTTATTTTTCTGCCCATAATGAATGCTGTCGATCGTTCTAACAGAACTTATTTTAGGGCAAAAGTACCATCGTTTTGGCAATATAATGGATTATCTACGGGCATTTTTCACGAATGGTACAGTATGTGTAGGTTTTTGGTTACATTAAAAACCAAAATCTTGTTAAGACCTTTGTGGACTATTGTCCACCATAACGGATTTGTTATTTTTGCCCAATGGAATTCAAAAAAATACCTTTGTGCTACTTGGTTCGTTACTCGGCAGTTACAGTAGTTCTTACGTTTCTTGTCGGTTGTGGTTCTTTTTTTAAAAAAGATGAACCGGAGTATATAGCGCGTGTGGGCGAAAATTATCTTTATCGCGACGAGGTAGATAAATTGTTGGCCAAAGGGATATCCAAAGAAGACAGCGCTTCCTTCGTAATGAACTATATCAATAATTGGGCTTCGAAGCAATTGCTGTTGGACAAGGCGAAGATAAACTTGCCGGAAGACAAGTTAGCGGAGTACGATGCCTTGGTAGACGATTACCGCACCGACCTTTATACCAGGGCCTACAAAGAAGCCTTGGCTCATCAGAGCGGTGATACCGTGGTTTCCAGCTCGCAGTTGAAGGGCTTTTATGAAAAGGAAAAGGAAAACTTCAAGTTAAAAGAGAAAATCGTTAGGTTGAGGTTTGTGGAATTGCCTACGCAGTTTTTGAACAAAGACGACGTTATCAGCAAATTGAAACGTTTTAAAAAAGACGATATAAGCTATCTCGACTCCATAGGGGTACAATTCAAAAAACTGAATTTTAACGATTCTATATGGGTAAGTGCCACAAGGGTCATTGAAGAAATACCGCCCTTAACCTTCGATAATGCGAATAAACACCTAAAAAAATCACAATTTTTTGAGTTGGAGGATGCAAACGGGGTATATTTGGCAAAGGTTACCGATGTAAGGGATGTTAATGATGTCGCTCCGCTATCATACATAGAACCCACGATCAAGCAGGTGCTACTGAGCAGGAGAAAACTCGATTATTTACGAAAACTGGAAACAGAAATTATAGATGAGGCTATTAGAAAAAAGGAATTTGAAGTTTATGGGCAAGGTGAATAAGTTTGCCATAATTTTGGGATGTCTGTTTTTGACGGGAATGTCTTTTGCCCAAGAAACAGAGGAAGCAACCGAAAGCGAAAACGAATCCATAGCCCCTGCATTAGAGGCTGAGGCAGTCGTAGAAAAAGATTCGGCCAAACCTTTCAAAAAAATAAAGCTAGATGGCATTGCCGCCGTAGTAGGCGATTATGTAATTCTGGAATCGGATATAGAAAAGACCCTGATCGACTTAAAAAGTCAAGGCGTCTCTACGGCCGATGTTACCCGATGTGGACTTTTAGGGAAATTGATGGAGGATCGTTTGTATGCACATCAAGCCGTACAGGACAGTCTTTTGGTCTCCGATGACGAAATCGCCGCAACTACGGATCGTCAAATCCAATCTTTCGTACAACAGACCGGTTCTATGGAAAAGCTGTTGAAGTTCTATAAGAAAGAAGACGAGGCTAGCCTTCGTGAAGACATCAATAAAATCAACAAGCTACGTATGCTTTCGGAGAAGATGCAGTCGAGTATTGTTGAAAAAATAGAGATTACACCCGAAGAGGTGCGTCAGTTCTTTAACAAAATTCCTGAAGATGAACGCCCGGTGTTCGGAGCTGAAATGGAAATCGCCCAAATTGTGAAGGCACCCAAGCCCACAGAGAAAGAAATTCAGAACGTTATCGATAAGCTGAACGAAATCAAGGCCGATGTAGAGGACAATGATGCCAGTTTTAGCGTTAAGGCCATTTTGTATTCACAAGATCCAGGATCGAAATCAAAAGGAGGCTTCTACAGTATCACGAAAGATACCGGATTCGATAAGACCTTTAAAGATGTCGCCTTTAGCTTGAGGGAGGGCGAGGTTTCAGAGCCTTTTGAGACCCAATTCGGCTACCATATTATCTACATCGAAAAAATAAGGGGACAAGAATTGGATTTGCGCCATATCTTGATACAACCAAAAATCTCCCAACAAGCCTTAGACGAGGTAAAAACGGAATTGGATACCATTCGCAAGCATATAATGGAGGGCAAGTATACCTTTGCCCAAGCGGCCCTTAATTTTTCAGACGAAAAAGAAACCAAATTTGATGGCGGTCTTTTGCGAAACCCTACCAATTTTGACTCGCGTTTTGAGTTGACCAAAATGGACCCGACCCTTTACAATCAGGTCCGTAACCTTAAAGATGATGAAATTTCATATCCGATTCTAGAGGAAGATCCTAGGGGAGGAGGTCCCAAGTATAAAATCTTGAAGGTAACCAACCGCTACGACGAGCACGTGGCCGACTTTGCCAAAGATTACATCAAGATCCAGCAATTGGCCAAAACGGAAAAGCAGTACAATGCCATAAAAAAATGGATGGACGAACATATAGATGATACCTATATTAGCGTTAACGATAGTAATAGGGACTGCGATTTTGCAAACAATTGGATAAAAGACTGATTGCATGTCAGACGTTAAGGCGATCGATCGACTGGTAGAAAAACATAAGGCGCTCAAACAAGAAATCGCCAAGGTCATAGTGGGCCAAGACGAGGTCATAGACCAGATTCTTTTGAGTATCTATACCGGAGGGCACTCACTGTTGATCGGTGTTCCCGGATTGGCAAAGACCTTGATGGTGAATACCATAGCCCAGACGCTCGGACTCGATTTTAAACGGATTCAATTTACGCCCGATTTAATGCCTAGTGATATTCTAGGTAGTGAGGTCTTAGACCAAAATCGAAACTTTAAATTTATCAAAGGCCCTATATTCGCGAATATCATATTGGCCGATGAAATCAACAGAACACCGCCCAAGACGCAAGCGGCCTTGTTGGAGGCCATGCAGGAAAGGGCTGTGACCATTGCGGGCCACCAGCACAAGCTTGAGCTTCCTTATTTTGTCCTGGCCACCCAAAACCCGATCGAACAAGAGGGTACGTATCCCTTGCCCGAAGCGCAGTTAGACCGGTTTATGTTCGCCATAGAGTTGAAGTACCCATCCATAGCCGAAGAGATCCAAGTCGTAAAAAGTACGACTTCCGACCGATCGGTAACCGTCAATGCCTTGTTCAATGCACAAGAGATACTCGAGGTGCAACAGTTGGTACGTCGTATTCCGGTGCCCGATAACGTTGTTGAGTATGCGGTAAAATTGGTAAACTCCACACGTCCCAACCTTGAAACGGCCAGTGATTACGTAAAACAATATATTGATTGGGGTGCAGGGCCAAGGGCTTCCCAAAACTTGGTGCTAGGGGCCAAGGCGCATGCGGCCATACACGGAAAATACTCTCCTGACGCCGAGGATGTTCAGGCAGTGGCTACGGGTATATTGCGGCATCGTATCATAAAAAATTACAAAGCCGAGGCCGAGGGTATTTCCGAAGAAACCCTGATCGGAAAATTACTGTAGCCGAAATTTAACATATCTGCTGTAAATTCTAAAGTTTTCTGCCTTTCTTCCCATTGGTAGTGTAAGTGAAGGGCAATCTACTGATCAATTTCTAAAAAAGGTGGGAATCCTACGGCAAAAGTTTTATTTACGCTTCTTATTTTATTAATTTTACGGGATTACAATAACCTAAAACAGATTAGATAATGGCATTTGATATTGATATGATCAAAGGGGTGTACGCCAATATGGCCGAACGTGTTGATAAAGCACGTGAAATTGTCGGCAAACCGCTTACCCTTTCGGAGAAGATTTTATATTCCCATTTATGGGACGGAAACCCTAGCAAAGCATTTACAAGGGGAAAAGATTATGTGGATTTTGCTCCAGATCGTATCGCCTGTCAAGATGCCACCGCACAGATGGCCCTTTTGCAGTTTATGCAGGCCGGGAAGCCCAAGGTGGCGGTGCCTACTACGGTACACTGTGACCACCTTATTCAGGCAAAGAGTGGGGCTGCTGCAGATTTGAAGTCCGCCAACAGCACTAGTGCCGAAGTTTTTGATTTCTTGGAGTCCGTTTCCAATAAATACGGAATCGGTTTCTGGAAACCGGGCGCAGGTATCATTCACCAAGTCGTACTTGAAAATTATGCCTTCCCTGGAGGAATGATGATCGGTACCGATTCACATACGGTAAACGCAGGTGGACTTGGTATGGTTGCTATCGGTGTCGGAGGGGCAGATGCAGTTGACGTAATGGCCGGTATGGCATGGGAATTGAAATTCCCCAAACTTATCGGGGTTAAACTAACCGGAAATATCTCAGGTTGGACTTCCGCAAAGGACGTAATACTTAAAGTTGCCGGCATTCTTACCGTAAAAGGGGGAACCGGCGCTATTATAGAATACTTCGGGGAAGGGGCTAAAAACCTTTCTTGTACAGGTAAAGGTACCATTTGTAACATGGGCGCTGAAGTAGGGGCGACTACTTCTACTTTTGGATATGACGATTCTATGGAACGTTACTTAAGGGCTACCGGTAGAAACGAAGTAGCCGATGAAGCTAACAAGGTTAGGGAATACCTGACTGCCGATGCTGAAGTATACGCAAACCCAGAGCAGTATTTTGATGAGATCATTGAAATCAACCTCGACGAGTTGCGTCCACACTTAAACGGGCCGTTTACACCAGATTTGGCTACTCCGGTAGGTGAATTGGGAGCGAAGGCAAGAGAGAACGGCTGGCCAATAAACGTAGAATGGGGATTAATCGGATCCTGTACCAACTCTTCTTACGAAGATTTGACCCGTGCGGCATCGATTGCCAAACAGGCAGTGGACAAGAAAATAAAACCAAAATCCGATTTCGGTATCAACCCTGGTTCCGAGCAGATCAGATATACGGCAGAACGTGACGGATTGCTCCAGATTTTTGAAAACTTGGGAGCTACCGTATTTACCAATGCCTGTGGGCCATGTATCGGTCAGTGGGATAGAAGTGACCTGAAAGGGGAAGAGAAGAACACCATTGTTCACTCCTTTAACAGAAACTTCTCTAAAAGGGCAGATGGTAACCCGAATACCCATGCCTTTGTAGGTTCTCCTGAAATGGTAGCTGCAATCGCTATCTCAGGGAAGTTGGATTTTGATCCGATGAACGATACCCTTATCAATGAAGATGGGGAAGAGGTGAAACTAGATGAACCAATGGGTATAGAATTGCCGGTCAAAGGTTTTGAAGTGGAAGATGCCGGTTATTTGGCACCTGATGAAGATGGTACGGGCGTTGAGGTAAAAGTTTCTCCCGAATCGGAAAGATTACAGTTGTTGGAGCCTTTCCTTCCTATTCAACCAGAGGAATTACAAGGGGTTAAACTATTGATCAAGGCCTTCGGAAAATGTACAACGGACCATATCTCTATGGCAGGTCCATGGTTGCGTTTCCGTGGTCACCTAGACAATATAGCCAATAACACCTTGATCGGTGCGGTGAATGCCTTTAACAAAAAGACGAACTTTGTCAAGAATCAACTTACCGGCGAGTACGGAGGTGTTCCTGATGTACAACGTCAATATAAGGCCAAGGGAATCAAGACCATTGTTGTGGGAGACCATAACTACGGAGAAGGTTCTTCCCGTGAGCATGCGGCCATGCAACCACGTCATTTGGGTGTAGCTGCGGTATTGGTGAAATCTTTTGCCCGTATTCACGAAACAAACCTTAAAAAACAAGGTATGTTAGGTTTGACCTTTGCCAATGAAAGCGATTACGATCTAATTCAGGAAGACGATACCTTCAACTTCTTGGATATCGCTGAATTTGCTCCAGATAAGCAATTGACCATCGAATTGGTTCATGCTGACGGTAGCAAAGATGTGATCAAGGCAAATCATACCTATAATGATGCGCAGATCAATTGGTTCAAAGAAGGCTCTGCCCTAAATGTGATCAAAAAGGAAAATGCGGCATAACCGCAATTGAAATAGTATCTAGAAACTCCCGTTATTTAGCGGGAGTTTTTTAGTTTTAGTACTTTCTAAACTGTTCTATGAAACGAAAAACTTTCTTTACGCTCATTATAATAGCGTTTGTACTTTCATTTTTCGTAACCCCTGTAGGCTATTGGGGGAAGATTTGGTTGATGCGTTTGTTTGCGTCTCCCCCGGAAATTATTCATGTAGCGGATCGAAAGGAAATCAATACCTACGATTGGAAGCTTAAAGATGCGAATTGGGACTTCTTTAATTTTCAACGGTCGAAGGGCAAGGTGGTATTCGTTCATTTTTGGGCCTCTTGGAATACTCCAAGTGCAGCTGAACTGAAAGGGATACAGACATTGTACGATGCCTATTCCGATAAGGTCGATTTTTATATCGTGACCAATGAAGAGCGCGAACCCGTGGAGGAGTTTATGGAGAAGAATAAATACACTTTTCCCGTAACCTACCGTATCGTAGGGGCCGATGCACCCTTTGAGATACCTAAGGTGCAAGGCACGTATATCATTGATAAAAACGGCGCTATTGTAGTAGATTCCAAAGGAACGCATGACTGGGATAGCGATAGGGTAACCCAATTGTTGGAATCTCTTTTTTAGTACTGCGTGAAGCCTTATTTAAAATACAGTGTCATAGGTATACTGCTGATTGCAGTATGTTTAATTATGTTTACATCCCTTGGGCCTCGATTGAGGGCTTTTGCGGGAAGGCTTGTTTCCTATACTTCCATAAAACTTAAAACCGAAAAGACCCTTCCCGAAGAAACCTACGGGTGGGCGGTAACCGATTTAGAAGGGAATCTTCATGTTTTTAAGGAGGAGAAAGGAAAAGTGATTTTCTTAAACCTATGGGCTACCTGGTGCAAACCGTGCCTAGAGGAAATGCCCGATATTAAATCGCTTTTTGAAGACTATGGCGATAGGGTCAGTTTTATGTTGGTGAGCGAGGAAGAGTCGGACAGGGTCGAGAGTTTTGAATTAAAGAAAGGGTATGGTTTGCCTTTTTATCTAGCGGAAAGTCCAATACCAGAAATATTTGCATCAAAAACGATTCCCACTACCTATATTTTGAACCGGCAAGGTAAGATCATCATGGCCGAAAACGGTGTGGTCGATTGGAATGGAGCGGAAATCAGAAAACTCTTGGATCGGCTCATCGCGGAGTAGGGCTTAAGAATTTTTCTTAAAATATTTAAAGGGAACGACGAGCATACCGAAGCATTCCCCATCGCCTTTTCCTAAATGTTTGTGGTGCATTTTGTGGGCCCTTCTAACGCCCTTTGCATACCAATGGTTGGCATTTCTGAACATTTTAAACCGTTGGTGGATAAAGATGTCGTGCACTAAAAAGTAGGCTATGCCGTAAGCTAAAATGCCAAAACCCAAGGGCCAACCGTACCAAAAGGAGGTTTGGGCGCCCAAGTAAAAGAGTACCATGCTTACAATGGCGTAGAAAACAAAGAAAGTATCGTTTCTTTCAAACCACGAGTCATGGTCTTTTTTGTGGTGATCTTGGTGCAGGCTCCATAAAAAACCGTGCATGATATATTTATGGGTAAACCAAGCCATAAATTCCATAAAGGAAAAGGTTCCTAAAAATAGGGCTATCCAGATTACTGTTTTCATGCTATACCAAATTCAATTTGTAGTTTACGTAAGATTTGGCCAAAAGACCAAATTTTTCATAGTTGGGCACCCGTATACGCACTTTTCTGATTTCGAGCGAAGGGGTCCGTTGCAGTTTTTTCAATAGTTTATAATAGTACTTGTATGCGGTATACACGCCGAACTTGGCCTCGTTCGGCAATTGAAGTATGCCTTTGTAGGCCAGTTGGAAATCGGCTTTTATTTCATTTACGATCCTGGTTTTGGAGGCTTCGTCCAACATGGCCAGATCGGTATTGGGGAAGTAACTCCGGTTCAGGTCTTCGTAATCGCTTTTAAGGTCGCGTAGGAAGTTTACTTTTTGGAAGGCGGACCCCAATGCCATTGCGGTTTCCTTTAAGCTATTATACTTATCTATATCGCCTTTTACGAATACCTTCAAGCACATAAGACCCACTACATCTGCCGAACCGTAAATGTATTCCCTGTATTCTTCCTCGGTTCTGTACACGTTTTTGTATAGGTCCATTCGCATACTTTTCATAAAGGCGGCCACCAGTTCGTACGGTATCTCGTACTTGTGGTATGTATGTTGAAACGAATTAAGAATAGGGTTGAGGCTAATATGTTGCTCCAAGGCGTCTTTCATACTTGCTTCGAACTGGTTGAAGAGCTTTTCCTTGTTGTATTCGTCAAAGGAGTCGACAATTTCATCGGCAAAGCGAACAAAGCCATAGATATTGTAGATATCAGATCTTATCGATGATGATAACATTTTTGTGGCCAATGTAAACGATGTGCTGTACGATTCCGTAACCGTTTTGCTGCACTGATAAGAGACTTTGTCGAATAGGGCTTTCATAATCTTGGCTTTTAGGCGTTCTTATTGATCAATTGGGAGACGAGCTTACCCGAAATTAAAGCCGGGGGAACCCCAGGACCGGGGACGGTCAACTGGCCGGTAAAGTAAAGATTTTTGACCTTTTTGCTCTTTAGACCAGGTCTGAGAAAAGCTGTTTGACTCAGGGTATTGGCCATTCCGTAAGCGTTTCCTTTGTAAGAATTGTATTGTTCAACAAAGTCGTTTACACAAAAGGACTCTTTAAAGATAATATTATTTTTTACGTCTTGACCGGTACGTTCCTTAAATCTATCTATAACAATATCAAAGTATTGTGAGCGAAGTTGGGGCGTATCGGTCAGATCTGGAGCGATGGGAATTAGAAAAAAACCGGTTTCACAATTTTCCGGCGCCATGCTCGCATCGGTTAACGAAGGAAAGTTGGCATAGAACAAGGGGTCTTTTGGCCAACGTGGACGGTCGTAGATTTCTTCGGCATGCCGTTCAAAATCGGTATCGAAGAACAGATTATGGTGTTCTATGTTTTTGAGCTTTTTGTCAAAACCTACATAAAACAATAATGATGAGGGGGCAAAGGTCTTCTTGTCCCAGTACTTCTCCGAGTACTGCCTGTATTCCGGTTCGAGTAGCGATTCTGAGTGGTGGTAATCGGCGCCGCTGAGCACAATGTCGCCGGCGATATCTTTTCCGTTGATGTTTACACCAATGGTCGTATGGCCTTCTACATTTATCTTTAGGGCCGTTGCCCCGGTATTTATGGTAACGCCCAGCTCCCCTGCCAAATTTTTCATGGCCTTTACAATTTCGTACATGCCGCCTTTCGGGTGCCATGTGCCCAAGCCGAAATCGGCGTAGTTCATGAAATTATAGAACGATGGGGTCTGGTTGGGTTTTGCCCCTAAAAACAATACCGGAAACTCTAAGGCAGAGATCAGCTTCTTGTTTTTGAATTTTTTACGGACTTCCCCACTGATTGTCTTAAAAAATTGATCGACCCGCAATGCCGTTTCAGGGGTTATAAGCTCCAAGGGTGATCGTCCTGGGCGCAATACTACTTTGTTAATGGCGATATCGTAGTTCTTTTGGGCCTTGGCGATAAAATCTTTTAAATGCTTGGCGCTTCCAGACTCTATGCGTTCAAACTCGGTGCAGATCTTGTCCATGCAGTCACCGATGGTAATCTGATCGTCGGCAAAGAAAATCTTATAGGCCGGGCTCAATTTGTCCAGCTGGTAGTAGTCTGAAACCTTTTTTCCAAAGTCGCCAAAGAATTTATCGAAAATATCGGGCATCCAATACCAACTGGGACCCATGTCAAAGGTGAATCCGTTTTTTACTAGTTGACGCGCCCTTCCACCGACCATATCGTTTTTTTCATATACGGCTACGTCATGCCCTGCCTGTGCCAAATAGCAAGCCGCCGATAGGGATGAAAAACCTGAGCCGATTATGATGATTGTTTTCTTCATGGATGGATGGGCACTAATTTTATAACTGTTCTATTACCTTGTCGATAGAACCGAATAATTTGATGCACGAAGGCAATTTGTGTGGGTCTAAGTATTGGGTTTGGTAGCCTAATAACCAAAGCTTGGCCTGGGGGTAATCGCTGGCAAGGGAGGCAAATTCCGCTACGTATTCTTCAATTTTATCCTTGGTCGGCGATACGGTGAAGTATGATATGAAATGGGCATCTTCAAAGGTCTTCATCAGCTCCTGTAAGTTTTTTAAGGGAACGGTCTGGCCTAGATAAATCGATTTATAGCCTTTTGAAACTATTTCATAGTTTAAAAATAGAAGTCCTATTTCATGGATTTCGTTTTCGGGTAAATAAGGTACGATCACCGGCGTCTTGGTCACACTTTGTACCCCGGCCATTTCCTCGGTCTTGAGAATTATCTTTTGTTTGATGAGATTGGCCACAAAATGTTCGTGGGCGGGACTAATGGTATCGGTTTGCCATAGAATACCCAATTCATTGAGCAAGGGAACAAAGGTTTCCCTAAAAATTTCGCTAAACGTATACTTTTCAAGCAAGCTGTTGTAGGTCTGGGTAAAAAGGGCCTGGTCGAAATTTATCATAGCCATTTTAAAGGTGTTGGCTATATAGTCTTCGGTGTGGCTCTTTGATGTGATATCGGTTACCAATTGAGGGATCTTTCCTTCCTCAAAATGCGCAATCTTTGATATTTTATAGCCATTGTTGTACAGCAGGGTGATGTTCAGCAGCTTTTGCAGGCTTTCTAAACTATACCTTCTTATATTGGTATCGGTACGTTCAGGCGATAACAGGTTATACCTCTTTTCCCAAATGCGGATGGTATGGGCCTTTATGCCCGAGAGGTTTTCTAAATCGCGAATGCTAAATGATTTTTTTATATTGTTCATTCTTTTTTAGTAAACATTAAACAAATCTAATGAATTTTATTGAGCCCATAGGGCGCAAAGGTGCTCATTTGCTAAAAAAAGTAACAGGATAAAGGAATAAGACAAGTTAAGTATAAAAAAAAACCATCAACAAGAAATGTCGATGGTTTTTTAAGGTGCGCACGAGAAGACTCGAACTTCCACGGCCTAATGGCCACCAGCCCCTCAAGCTGGCGCGTCTACCAATTCCGCCACGTGCGCAATTTAAATTTTCGAAAGGCCGATAAGTATCGCTTTGTTCGAAAATCAGAATGCAAATATCTGCAAAATATATAATCTATTCAAAGAAGTTTTGAAATTAGCGCATTATGGTGGGGTAATTTGCTGTTACATACCATGTTGCACCGTATTTTTGATGTTTTTTTTGGAGCCTGAACAGGGTGTTCGGCCACTGGTTCGGGCTTGGGAAGAAGGGCCATACGGTCAAAAACGGCGTGTTTTGGTAAAATACTCGTCATACTTTAATAACCATTCGTCTACAGTTAAGCGTCATTCGCCTACTCTCGGTCATTATTTGAAGTTTAAAAATGAAAATTTGTAGTTCACTTAAATTATTGAGCTATGGATATTTTACTGATTGAAGATGATGCCATTGAAGTAATGAAATTACAACGTACGGTCAAAAAACTTGAACTTAAACATAATATCATCGAAACCAAAAACGGCGAAGATGCACTTGAGATATTACGATCTGGCGATAAATTGCCCGATATTATACTTTTAGATTTGAATATGCCCCGAATGAACGGGATAGAATTCCTGACTATTTTAAAGGCGGATCCCGTTCTTAAATACTTACCGACGGTAATTCTTACGACCTCTGAAAATAGGGCCGATTTGTTGGAATGTTATAAGGTAGGTGTTGCCGGATACGTGATAAAACCCCTAAAATACGAGGAGTACCAATCGAAATTACATAAGGTGCTTGAATACTGGGACATCAACCAATTGGTCAAAGGGTAACAAATATTAGGGTTTCACAACAAAAATTCTTTATCGTATACTACTTTTCCTACTTTTAATGAGTAAATTTAAAGGTATGAAAGGTATAGTCTTTACAGAGTTCTTGGAAATGGTCGAGTCTAAATTCGGCCTAGAGACTCTCGATAACATAATTGAAAATGGTCATTTGCCCTCAGAGGGTGTTTATACGTCTGTGGGGACTTATGATTTCAATGAGATGGTAACTCTTATTACCAACCTCAGCGAAGAGACGAAGATTCCCGTCGGTGATCTGATTTATGCCTTTGGACTTTACCTTTTTTCTGGGCTGGCCAATTCGCATCCTGAAGTAATCAAAAATTACAACACGCCCTTGGGGCTTCTTTATTGTATAGAAGACCATATACATGTGCATGTAAAAAAGCTCTACCCCGATGCCGAACTTCCTACCTTTAAAATCCTTGATAAAACCGACAATAAAATATCAATGGTATATTCTTCGTCTAGGGGACTATACCGCTTGGCGCACGGTTTAATAGAAAAAGCTTTTGAACATTTTGGAAGTACGGCCACCATTACCTATGACCTGTTGAAGGAAGACGGAACCGAGGTCAAATTTGATATTGTTCAAAATGGATAGTAGTAAAGAAGTAGAACTTCTCAAAAGGGCCTTAGAACGGCAAAAGAAGGCCCGACAGCAGGCCGAAAAAATCCTTGAACAAAAATCAACCGACCTCTATGAAACCGCCCAACGGTTAAAGGAGGCCAATGGCAAGCTTGAAAATCTCCTAAGTGAAAAGGTATCTGAGTTAGACGGTGTCTTCGTGAATATCATAGATCCCTATGTGGTTATGGATCTCGAGGCCAACGTTATTAAGATGAACCCTTCCGCCAAAGAATTTTTAGGATACGACAATGCCAAGGAAGCAGTCAACCTGAACAGTCTTGTGCATAGGGATTATATACAATACACGGCCGAATCGTTTAAATATCTTTTAGAAGTAGGCACACTTAAAAACTATCGATCTAAAATTTACGTCAAGAACGGTGATGAAAAATGGATAGAGATTAACAGCAGCCTAATTTACAATACAAAGCAAGAACCTGTAGGGGCCCAAGGAATCATAAGGGATATTACCCAAGAAATGGAAATCAAGGAGCTACTAGGGCAACAAAGAAAGCAGCTTGATATCATTGTCGAGAACTCTCCTTTGGGCATAGCCTTGAGTGTTGAGGGAAAGATCATAAAATCGAACACTACTTTTACCGAGCTTTTGGGGTATACCGAAGGAGAGCTTAAAAACATGGAACTCCATACATTTTCTAAAGATGTCGAAGGGATGCATTCCAAGGAAATTACCTCGCAAATGGAGGAAGGTAAAATCGACAAGGCCACCAGTATTAAACGATACATGAAAAAAGGTGGAGGCTGTATCTTAGGAAAGACCTCGGTCAGTGCGGTAAGGGATGCCAAAGGAAAGCTCAAGTACATTTTGGCCATGATCGAAGATATCACTAGGGAACGTGAAGCCGAAGAACGCTTGAACAGCGAACGAAAAAAGTATGCCAATATCATCGCCAATATGAACCTTGGCCTGGTCGAAGTAGACAATAATGACATCATACAATTGGTGAACCAAAGCTTCTGTACCATGAGCGGGTTTCACGAAAAAGAGCTTTTGGGCAAAAAGGGAAGTGACATACTGCGTGTGCAGAACAAAAGTGTCTTACAGGCGGAAAACGAAAAACGGATTGAGGGCGAATCCGATTCATATGAGCTAGAGGTCATTGATAAAAATGGCAAAAAGAAGCATTGGTTGGTCAGTGGGGCACCGCGCTATGATCACAACAATAAGATGATTGGTTCGGTAGGCGTACATTTAGATATAACCAAGCAAAAATTGTTAGAGCAACAGAAAGAACAACTGGTAAAGGAACTTGAGCAAAGCAATCTAGGTTTACAGGAATATGCGCATATTGTTTCCCATGATTTAAAATCGCCCTTACGGAGTATAAGTGCCTTGGCCACTTGGATCCAAGAGGATTATAGGGATGTTCTTGATGAGGCAGGACAACAAAACCTGACCCTAATGCAAGAGAAAGTAACATCAATGGATAAATTAATACACGGTATTCTCGAGTATTCTACGGCAAATAACTCTGCGCTCGACAACTCTAAGGTAGACCTGAACGAAGTCATCGAAAGCATAAAGGAAAGTATCTATATCCCCGAACATGTTGCCCTTGTTGTTCCTGAAGTACTACCTACCATTATTGCAGACCGTACCAAAATCCACCAATTGTTCCAAAATATACTCTCCAATGCCGTAGTGCATATTGAAAAGGAAAAAGGACTAGTGGAAGTGTTGTTCAATGAAAATAAAACCCACTGGCAGTTTTCCGTAAAAGATAACGGCGTGGGCATCCCTAAGGAATACCACAAGAAAATATTTGAGATTTTCCAATCTATAGGTGCCAATGAGCGATCAACGGGCATCGGGCTATCCATCGTGAAAAAAATTATCGATCGCTATGAAGGTGAAGTCTGGGTAGAAAGTGAAAAAGGTATGGGTACCGAATTTCACTTTACCATTAAAAAAGAATTAACCGACTTAAAAAGCTAACATGAAAATACAACAGGCCGTTAAACAGGCAAATCGCCCTTTTGAGTTTCAATTCGGGAAAGACCAGCAATTGAAAAAGCCTTTGGTATTGGTCTTCGGCAATCGCTTTGCCCTAGAAAACGAAGCTATGTTCGAGGAGGTGCGCACGCTTTTTCCGGAAGGACATCTTGTGTTTGGAAGTACGTCCGGTGAAATTGTAGGCGAATCGGTGTTGGAAGGTACGGTAACAGTGACGGCCATTGCGTTTGAAAAAAGTCATTTTTTGGTAAAATCGAAGAATGTAAAGGACATTACCGACGATTATACATTGGGAAAATCGCTGTTTGATGAATTTCCCAAGGAAGGATTAAAACATGTGTTCTTGGTTTCGGAAGGCAGTACGGTAAACGGTAGTGCCCTCATCAATGGTTTTCAAAGTGATGCCCTGAACAAAACCAGCCTCTCGGGAGGTTTATGTGGTGATGATGACCGCTTTGAAAGAACTTTGGCCTCTTACAACGAAAAACCGAAAGAGGGGGAAGTAGTAGCTATTGGTTTTTATGGGGAATCGCTTGAGATCTCTAGTGCCAATTATGGCGGATGGACTCCCTTTGGTCCAGAGCGTATTATTACCAAATCTAAAAACAACGTACTCTATGAGTTGGACGGTCAGCCAGCCCTAGACCTGTATAAAAGATATTTGGGTGACAAGGCAAAAGAATTGCCGACCTCGGCGCTGCTCTTTCCTTTGAGTGTACGGGTCAACGAAAGTGATAACCCCATTGTACGTACCATATTGACCATAGACGAAGAAATGAATACCATGACATTGGCTGGCGATGTGCCCGAAGGATCAAGGGTCCAGTTGATGATGTCTACGGTCGACGATATAGCCGAAGCGGCCAATATAGCCGCTCAATATGCTATGAACGATAGAAAAACGGCTCCTGAACTGGCCATTCTTGTCAGCTGTGTCGGCAGGAAGTTGGTCATGGACCAAAGAACGGAAGAAGAAGTGGAAGAGGTGATTTCGGTCATTGGCGACAAAGCCGCTGTTACCGGATTCTACTCCTATGGTGAGATGGCTCCCTTTGCAGGGGAAGAGTCCTGTAAATTACATAATCAGACCATGACCTTAACCTTGTTCAGCGAATAATGCACTCACTCCTACAAAGACAACTAAGAAAAAAATTGCCCGAGCATCTTGCAAAAGACGCCCAGTTGCAAGATTTTCTGGCTGCCGTAGAAAGGTCATATGAAAATTATGACGAGAAGTTGAGTATGATACAAAGGGCGACCACCATCAGTTCGGAAGAATTGTTCGAAGCAAATAGGGAATTGACCAAAGAAGCGGCCAGACAACAAAAAATCTTGGAATCACTTGAAGATGCCATAGCAAGCCTTAATGTCCATTTTGGTGATGAAGAACAGAGCTTAGGGTTGCGGAAAACGGAATTCGATGCCGAGAAACTGGCGAAACATATTAGCCATCTCGCGATAGAGATTGCCCAGATTACCGAAGAAAAAACCCTTTTGCTCAATGATGTAGAGGCCCAGAACGAATCGCTCAATAATTATGTTCAAATGGTTTCACACGATCTTAAATCGCCCATACGTAACGTCAGTGCCCTATTGAGTTGGGTGCTTGATACCGATAAGGAAAACTTAAGCCAAGAAAGTATCGGTAATATAGAGCTTGCATCGAAGAATTTGATCAAAATGGATAATTTGATCAATGGTATTCTGACCCATGCCACCATCGGTAAAAATATGGAATCGAAGAGCAATGTAGATGTCAATGCGTTATTAAGGGAGCTTGAAAGTAATATATCTATACCAGAAAACGTTAGCCTTAGATATAAACGTAATTTTCCCACGATATATATAGAGAAAAACCTATTGGAGAAGGTGTTTACCTATCTGATAGAAAATGCAATTGCTGCCACGGAACATCGCGATCGAGGATTGGTGCAAATCGATTTTTTAGATAATGACGCATACTATGAATTTGCGATCGCCGATAACGGAATAGGAATTCCCGAGAAGCACCAGTCGTCTATATTCGAGATGTTTAAGAAGCTTGATAACGACGATAATTCGGCAGGGGTCGGTCTGGCATTGGCACAAAAAATAGTAAGACTCTATGAAGGTGAGATTGCTGTGGAATCAAAAGAAGACAAAGGGACAACTTTTTCCTTTACCCTAAAAAAGTGATAGTATGGAACAGCCAAACCTAAAGTATATAAAAGAATTGTCGGGTGACGATGTCGAATTTGAAGAGAAATTTATATCCATCCTGAAAGATGAGTTTCCTGTGGAAATGGCCACCTATAGAGACCATATAGATAGCAATGAAACCCACAAGGCGGCCGATATCGTTCACAAGTTGAAACATAAGTTCAACATCCTTAGTATGGAGGAAGCCTATCGCTTTGCCGTCGTATTCGAAGAACAATTACGCACAGGAAAGACGGAAATGGATTCAGATTTTAATTGTACTTTAGTTAAAATAGAAGATTTTTTAAAAACGATTTAAGCATGAACTGCATTATCATAGACGATGAAGCAACGGCACGGGCAATAGTGGCGCGCCATTGCTCGTTGGTTTCTGACCTCAATGTCGTCGAAGAATTTGATAATGCCATAGATGCCATAAAATTCCTGAACCGTCAAGCCGTCGATGTTATTTTCTTGGATATACACATGCCCGGTTTCTCTGGGGTCGATTTTGTTCAAACTTTAAAGAATCCGCCTAAAATAGTCTTGATTACTTCAGATACCGAATTTGCTATCGAAGCCTATGAGTATGAGGCCATAGTCGATTATTTGGTAAAGCCCCTTACCCTTGAACGCTTCGTGAAATCTATGGGCAAGATTAAAAATGCCACCCGTAAAACGACAGATAGGCCAGATCAGGGTTCAGAGGAAAAAAAACATACGCATCTAGATAAGGCTGAAGACTTGTACGTCAATATCGATAAACGCTTGATAAAGCTTCACTTTAACGAGATATTGGTCATCCGGGCCAATGGTGACTATATCGATGTAACTACTGAAAACAAAGAATACCGCGTACATACTACCTTAAAAAAAATAAAGGAGAAACTCCCCGATCAGATCTTTCTTCAAATTCATAGATCTTATGTCATCAATATTTCGAAAATCATCGATATTGAAGACAATAGTGTGTTGATAAAGAAGATGGTAATTCCCATTAGTCGATCAAATCGTCCCGAACTTATGCGACGATTGAACCTGGTTTAAGTCCTTTCTACAATTTTGTACCGTTCATCTATAGGTTCTCGTCACTCATCGTAAGGGCTTTCTTATTTAGAAAGAACTGATGTAAATTTGTAGGGAACATTAAAGCCATCTACCTATGAAAGCAAATCTCTTATACATCTTAAGCAACAAAGGGGCCGCTATACGTCTGATAGGTGTGCTTGCGTCGGTTATCATCGGTATCGTTTTGGCCGTGATGAGTATCTGGAATTAGTAGGAATATAATGTGTAAGGCGTAATGGACTTATGTAAACCTTCCAAAAAAAGAACCATAGTCGGGGCGAAAGCCCTTTGAAGCCTTCCCATATGAATTTTGGGTTTATGGGAATGTGTTTTTTGTCTCAAGACAATCTTAGCGGATTGTCTTTTTTTTGTTATTGGACTATGCGTTTGTAAAACAGGGGCTTTTTGGTAATCAGCCATTTTAGCTTTAATCCGATTTCGGTAAACTCGAATCCTGCCGCGGTAGCCGATGCTATGTTACTGTACTTTCCGTATAAATTACCGCTAAAACGCTTCGAAAATTTATGTGTTATACCAGCTTCGGCCCGAAATATTACGGTATTGGGGTCATCTTCTACCTGCTGTAGGCCCGTTGCCGCACTCATCATATATTGTGTGTTCTTGGCTATATCGCCCCGCAGATCGGCAAATACCTCTACCGCTTGGTATTTTTCGGGACTAAAATAAATGGTAGGCAATTGTTCCGCAAAAGAGAGGTACTGGTAGTTCAGCCCGACCTTAAGGGCCGGTTTGCGCAACACGTTATAGTACAGGGAGGTGAACAAAAGGTTGCGGGTGTTATTGTCACTTTGTGTGGTATGTATAGCTTGGGTATACCAGCCCAGATTAAAGTTGGTACCCAGGTTGTAGTTTAGGCCCAGATGGTTCATGATGATTTCACGTTCGATCAGGTCGGCGTTAAAGTTCTGGATCTCGCGCTTATACCCCAGTTCAAGGTTTTGCAGCTTGAAAGGTTGCAATAAGAGCTTTACATCGATTACGGGTTGGGTGTAGTCCTCTGTGTCAAAGCTGGACTTGTTCAGGCCTGCTACGGCCTTAAAAGTGGTTTTTGGAAGGAATTTGTAATCGAAACCGGCGGAAAGTACATGTGAACTTGCCTTGTTGTCGGTTATTGTATTTTCCGTAGTCCTGTAATTATAGGATAGGTTGGTGCTAAACTTGGTTGATAAGGGAACGGTGGCCGTAGTATTGGTGGATATGGCAACGTTCTTACCGTTGTCAAAAGTGTAGGCCAAGTGTTCGTCTATCGTAGGGGTAAAGCTTATGTTTAACTTGTCGATAAAACCTATGGCATCTTTTTGGTCCTTGAAAATCTTTAGGGTTCCAAAGGCCGCTTGGTACGCGGGAACGATGAGGTCTGCTGCAAAAAGCGCATTGGCCTTTCCTAGATTGCCATCAAAGGAGGCACTATCATTTTTTAAAATGGCATCGTAATTGGCGACACTCTTTTTCGGTGAGCCGGTATATAGGCCGTGCATGGCCTTGAGTGCATATAACCAGTTTTTATCGGCATACTTGGTTTCCAAGGTAGTGATTTCGGTTTTGGCCAGATTGTATTTTCGGTTCCATATCAGGGCTTGAACATAGCGGTCGTAGGTCTTTTCCATTAAGGCTTCATCTCCCAATGTCTTGGCTTTTTCCTTTGCCGTTGTGGCAACTACCAAGGCCTGTTTGTCGTTCTCGCCTATATGCTCGGCAAGGGCAATGCCGTTAAGCGCTGTAATCGAGTCTTTTGATGAGGTGGCAAGGCGTTGGTAGGTGGCTTTGGCCTGGTCCACTTCCTTGGTGATCAAATAGAGGTTGGCAAGATTGAGCAAAGCGTCTTTGTCTTCGGGAAAATCGATAAAAATTTCCTTTAATAGGCTTTCTCCCTTCTTGTAGTTTTGGGCATTGACATAGGCATTGGCATACCCCAAACGCATATATTTTCGCGAAGTTTTGGCACTGGGGTTGCCAGGCTGGATCACTAGGGCCTTTTCTACCCATTCCAAGGCTTCTTTATATTTCTTTAGGTTACTTAGCGTATTGGCATACCCTAGTACGGCGCCAAAATTCTCTGGGTAGGCTTCTACGAGTTCGGCATAAAGGGGTTCTGCCTTTTCGAATTTTTTATCCCAGAGAAAAGATTCGTTATAATTTATCTGTATTTCAAAATCACCAGGGTATTCTTTTAAGAGGTCGGCGAACAGTTCCGTGGCCTTTTCGGGCTCGCCACTTAGGCCTACGGCACGACCATAACAGATTAATGCGGTTTTGTTCTTTGGGTCATCGGAAAGATAACCTTCAAAGAAAGTCTCCGCTTGCTCAAAACTGCCGTTTTCCAACAAGGTGAAACCCGGTTGAAGCGGATTTTGGGCCATTCCGTAAAAAGAAAGGAACAGGAATAAACAGAGCGTATATAGTTTTAACATTAAAGTAAGTTTTTTACCACAAGGGTATAACGGTTATAAATTTTATTTATTGGTGCTTTTATCATAAATGTTGTGATAGTTGTTTTATGCCGTTTGAAATGAGAAAAGTATCTCATTTATAGGTGTTTAGTCGGTGTTTTTAACGCCTTTTCTCTTTTGGGAAAACTTCATTTTATTAGGTGGGAACCCTTGCGAAATTCCTCGGATCACACAAGCATTTTACCCGAAAAGTAAAAGCGAAATAGCGCTTTGTTATTCTAGCCCCTTATTTATAAAGATGTCATACACCGGTTTTTTTCTTCCCTGTGAATCGAGTAGGCCAAAATGGCGTTGCTGTACTTTTCGCCAAGGCAGACGGCCTACTACGGAAGTGGGAATGTTCTTGAAATCGTAGAGTGTCCATATCATATGCGATAGCTTCTCTTTTTCCACGACCTTTTGAATGGTTTCTATATAGGCTTTTTGCTTTTCATCGGAACCGGAAAACGCGTTCCAGATACCGTCGTAGGAAGAATATCCATATTCTTGTAACAACAGCGGTTTATCGGTGACCTTGTTTTTTAGAATAGTAAAGGCGGCTTCAAATTCCGAAGCACCACGGTAATAGTGAAACGAGACAAGCTCAAGTTGATCCTTAAGGTGAACGGCGGCTTCCGGACTTGCCCATCCTATGGTAATGGCCCGCTCAGGGTCTATTGAACGAATACGTTCTACGGTCTGTTCCAACCAGGCCAACACCCGTTCTTTGCCCCGTGATTCAAAATCAAGGTCGGGTTCGTTCTTGACGTCCCAAGCAATAATGGCCTTGTGGTCTTTTAGGGATTCTACCACTTGCTCCACATGGCGGTTGGTCATCGTCCAATCGTTGATGCTGTAATTCCCATAAAAATCAAAGAGGGTAGGCATGATGTCCAATCCGTTTTTTTCGGCCATATCAAGGGTCAGTTTTACTTTTTGTATTTTTTCTTGATCCACATGTTCTTTCCCGAAAGATTCGTACGGAATGAAAATACGTAGGCTATTGATGCCCATTTTGGCCATGAGCTTAAAGTCATGTTCAATTATTGAGATGTCGAATTTATCCCCGAACATATCCCAAGGGGTGTTTTGAGGGTAGTAGTTAATTCCCTTAAAATGAAAATTTTTAAGGTTTTGCACCTTCGGGATGGTCTGTTTTTCCGTTTTGGGCAAGGTGTTTTCTACCAAATGGCGCACCCTCCAAAAGCCATCTTCCAAGAGCAGCATTACCTTGTAATCGGACAATAGTTTTCGTTTGGTGACCAAGGTTTCGTTTTGGTAGACTTCTTCATAGGCCGAGACGTTCTTATCGGTGAAGACCACAAGCTTACCATCGGTACTGTAAAATTCCAATTTGGGGTGATGTTCAAGTGTGGTGGTCTGTAGGGTAACCTTATTTTTTAGGTTGAGCTCGGTAATCTTAAAAAGTTCGGTACGCATACTATCGGTATAGTAGTCGGCCACGCCATAGGGAAGGTTGTTGGCATAGGCGGCGTTACGCACCTGCCAGGCACTTAGGTAATCGCGTTCTATTTCGCCCAAGGTTTGTGTTTCCATGGGACGGCCTTCGTTTTGGGCAATTTCCCATTGCACTTTAGGCAGGTAGGAGGCGGATATTTCCTCGTGCAGGTGCAACATTGATGTACGATCCGCACCGGTGTTCAAATAGGTCAATGCGCTAGTGACCCCGAATAGGATGAGGGCGTTAAGGGCCAAAAACGTGACCAGTAGGAAAATACGATATAGGTTTCGGTTCATTTTCATTTTAGTGCTACTGATTTTGTCTTGGTTATACCCGCTGTTTTGATCAATAATAGATAGGTGTCGTTCGGGTAGAAATCCCGAGAGAGTTCAAATTGACCTTTGCCTTGCATCGATGAGGTTCTGAGTAGGTCTAAAATGTTGCCTTTATTGTCTTTGACGGTCAACGAAATGGGCATGCCGTCAGGTACCAATTGGTTCATAAAACTTTTTAGCGGCCCCACGGAGATGCTTCTATGGTCTTCGGAGAACCGTAGGTTGTAATCGGTTACCGAAGCCTTGAAGTCAACTTTTATAAGCTTGCTTTTGGCCGCACCCGTTACAAAGGCTTCTATAGACCATGAGGCTTGGTGTTCTGGGTGTAAAAGCCGTGCTTGGGCCATGCCGTTTAGAGTGGTACCCTGTGCTTTTAGTTTGGCCCCTTTCTCATCGGTAATGATAAAGGATACCAAGGTGCCATCACTTACTATATTTCCGTAAGTGTCCTTAAGAATGCTGCTTTTAAAGGTGATGACCTGGTTGCCATCGGCATATTCGTGGTTTCGCTCATAGGAAGTGGTAAAATCTATAGGGTTTGCAGGGTATACGATGGTGGTGAATTCCTTGGAGTCGGTTTCGTTACAAGCTGCGGAAATCAGCATACGTCCCGATTTTGTCGGAGGCCGTACCTTTGACCATGCCATGAGGTTCTTGGTAAATAATTCGCTTTCGGATTGACGGTCTTGGAATTGGATTTTGCTAAAAACCGATGTGCTGTCGTTTAGCGGATTGTCATAAATGTCGGTCGGCACCATAACGAACATGGCGTAATCCTCAGGGCCTGCAGTAAGGCTTCTTGGGCCTAAGTACGATTCTAGGAACGTGCCTTTCCTAGGGTTGATATGGATGTTGACCGTGCCGTTCATTTTCTCTTCGGAATCGGAGAACAACGACCAATAACAGGGGCCCGATTTTTCATGGAAGTTCTTGGGAATGGAAAATTGAAGGATGCCATCGCTAAACGAAGGGCTAAGGATGGTGGTACCTATGGCATTTCTGACCGCAAGGACAGCATTTGATTTTCCGGAAGTTTTAAAGTCTAGCGAGAAGGCTTCCCCCGCGGTAAAAATTTGTTTTTCGCTGAGCAGCTCAAAGGTGGCATTCGACTTTTCTGTTTTCTCGGGATGTTTGGAACATCCGAAGAAAAGCGTCGAAATAAGAACACAGATATGTAGAAGATGCCTTGTCATTTCGGATTGCCTATATAACTGTTCAACTCAAATTTTAAGAATTCAAAACCGTCTCCCGAATAGGGTTGTAGTTGGTCTTGACTATGGGATATGTTTCTGTCGGGAAACACCTTTTTTCCGATTTCGGAATTGGGACTGCCGTTTACGAAGCAGTTTGTAAGACTGCTGTTTATGATTTTAATATCCGATAAAGACGCTACTTTGTATTCAAAGAAACGTTTCCTTTGAATGCGCACCCCATCGGTCAAGAATTTGTGTTCGACCCAAATGAGTTCTTGGTTTTTATCGTAATACGAAATTAAAAGCTGGGGAATGGTCACCTCTTGAATGCCCGAGTTAAAAAGGGTACCGCTTATTTTATCATCTTCAAAAACCAGCTCTTGCAGGCTTACTTGTTTATAGAGATCGGTGTTGGCCACATTTCCCGCACATTGCAGGTTGAACTTTGTGGGTTGTTCATCGAAGGTCATTGGGGTAAACTGGTCTGGGTCAAAGGTAGGGGGCAAGGTGTCTTTGGTAGATGACCAGGCAATACCTTCAAAGTCTATTCTAAAGGTAGTGGTCTCCTTGGGCATCAATTTATGCTTGGCTACGTCTTTCGCGTTGTAAGTGGCCAGTTCTTTGTTCTGGTCATTGTACAGCGTACCCTTTATAACCACATCCGCAGGAACATGGTCTACGTTCTGAAGCTCGCCGATAATGCTGTAGCTCCCTTGGTATTGTACAAGCCGGGCCTTTAGCACTTCAAGAACGGGTTGTTTTAGAACGTCTTCATGATGGGTCTGCTGGGTAGTGATCTTTCGTCGACCGTGGTTGAAAAAAGTGGTGTTGTTCGAAGTGAACAATTGGTCGGGCGGTAGGTCGTTGTCTAGGGATGAAGGCTCGATATACCATTTTCCCTTCTTTTTGATAAGGCTGTGGTAGTAGTCTTTGTGAATGCTCTCAAGGGGAGTGATCCATCTTGTGGCCGCCTTTACCCGGGCACTGGTATCATTTTGCCGTAAAAATTCGATGCCTAAGGAATCGAGTTTGGCGTAGGAACTGAGAATGCCATCGGTGACGGAAACCTCAAGCATATACTGGGCAATGGTTTTATCGCTATCGGGATTCAAAAATGAATAGGCCTTGTTGAATTCCTTGAAGTCAAGAGCGTCATAGTAGGCTTCGACCACGTTTGAGGGGGCTACCTGATCTACGTTTTTGATGTAGAAAAGATAAGTGCCATAGCCCAATACGATCAGTAGTATGAAGGCCCAGATATGATTGATGACAATCAATCGTTTTGGGAAGTTGTTGTGGTCGATGGCGTATTTTACGAACTCGCCCTGGGGTAGGGGCTTTAGTTTTAATGCCCTGACCCATATCCATTGAATGTTGATGACAAAGGCCAGTAAGACCGTAAGAATGGGAATGATGCCCCACATGAGCTTTAGGGCCACATGTACGTCTTCTTTGGGCATAATGGTAGGGAATGGCGGTACGTTCAGTTTTTCCCAAACCATAATACCGTTTTCCAATTGTTGTAGGCGTTGCCATCCGCAGAAGTAGAGAATGGGGTCGTAGAATTTGTCGTTTGAGAAGATGTATTTCAGATTGTATTTTTCCGGTACGGTCAAGAATTGTTGTAAAGAGCCGATGCCCTCAACGCCTCTAAATTTTGAATTTTCAAGGCGTTCAATGGCCCTGGTCGTCAGTTCGGGCAGCCGCCGTGCGGAGTGGTAATTGCCGTCTACCGTCATGGCCTGGGTCTGGGCCGAAAGCCAGGCCATTTGATCGCCGAAGCCCAAAGGTAGGTAGCGCCAGTGGTCGTGCGAATCTTGGCTTAAAAAATTGACAATGGGCTGCATCTTTATTTTCTGCGGCTGTGATGGCCTAAAATAGCCTAGGCTCATGGTAAAGATGACCATGAAAAGCATACCGCCCACAATAAGGCCTCCCAAAATACGATGGTAGACACGGCCCCAATTTTCCTGAATACGGTCTTTTAGGTCGCCTTCTACCATCCGGTAGGCGAACTCGCCAAAAAGCGGTAGCGCCATAATGGTGGCCCAGAGCGTAAAGCGGTCTAGGGTCAATATATTAAAAGCCGTTTCGCCGAGCAGTTTCAGGGGTAGGGGGGTGGTTCCTCCGGTTCCCAAAAGGGTCAACATTGAAAACGATAATCCGAAAAAGATATAGCGTCGGCTATAATAACGGTAAAAAAGAAAGGGCAGGATAAATGTGAGAATCCCCCATGGAATAACGAAGAATACGAGTCCCGATGAGGTTACCTCAAGAAAATTGTCCCTTGAACCATGTGGAATGGGTACTTGGGTAATGGGGTTTTTCTTTGAATTGATCCAGTAGGGCAAAATACAGGTAACGATAAGGAACAAAGAGGAAAAACCGAAAATGACAATGCGCCAGAACAGCTTTTTAAATTGTTTAAAAAAGACCCCGAAACGTACTTCCCTAAAGCTGTTGACCTGGTCTCTGGCCGAGTCCATTACCGCCATTCCCAGTAAGGGAAAGATAAAGAAAATCATACCAAAAATGGGCGTCACATGATGAGAGGTTACCGTTACGGCAATCAAAGAAAGGCTGGTGGCCAGGTACCTCGATTTTCCGGTTTTTACCCAGAGGTATATTTCAGGCAAGGAATGTAAAAGGATAGATAGGCCTATGATACTGGGCAATTGCCCGAAAATATGTAGGGTTTCAACAAAAGTCGATGAAAAGACCGCCAACAAGGCGGTATACCCGGCTATTTTCCGGTCTCCGGTCATCAATAGACCAAAACGATAGGCCCCCGTTATAAACAGGACAATGCCGATAAGGGCTACGCTGAACATTCCAAATTTGAGTCCGCCTATATGGGAAAGAATACCAATGGATTGATGTACCAATGGGGGGTAGGCCTGCACGGTAAAACCAGTGTACCATCGATAGTCCCACGGCTCAAACCAACTATTGGCATAATGGTCCGCAAAAAACAGATGGATCAGGGCATCATAAGTTGTCTCAAGAGTGAAGAAAATGCTAGACCCGTGAAAGGCAATACCTATGACCAGTGCTAAGATCAATAATACATTGGTACGTTGCATTGAGGTTATTTGTCAGAAAATATAACAAAGTAAAGATATTAATATTGTATTTCATCGATGGTATTGCTGGTCTAAGGCAATACGCCATTCGTCTACAGTTAAGTGTAAATCAGCAATTTCTAGTCTGAAAAGATGCCGATGGGAGGATAAATTTGTCAATGTGTACGAGTAAACGGCCTATCGGAATCCAACCATATTAAAGCAGGTGAATTTCGGGTGATGGTCTTGAAAAGCTTCTTCTGTAAAATTGGTGGAAGATGCTGTGTATACGCCCTAAGACAAGATAAAAGCATCGTGGATAGGGTAAATTAAGAATCGTTTTATTGATTTTGTCTATGAAATGCAAAATAATTCTATGAAACGCTACATTTTATCGATTATAAGTTAAATCTTACAATATTTCTATAAAACGGCGTTTACGTACTATGCTAAGATTACCCTAAATGGGGTTAGCTAATTATTTGAAAAACAGAATGTTCATCTGACGTAAAAGAAATCGGTCATATGGAAAAGTAGAAATACAAGGGGTAAGACCTTGTATAAAATCTAATAATAGAACCATGACCGCCATCAAACTAATGTTGAAGAAAGTATCCCAAGAACAGTTGTTCATGGGGAGCGTTCTTTTGGTAAACGGCGGCAACTACCTATACAATTTGCTATTGGGGCGCCTATTGGGCCCTGCCGCTTTTTCGGAAGCTGCACTTTTGGTAACCTTATTATTGGTCTTGTCCTTTATGGGAATGACTTTTCAGTTGGCTACCGCAAAATTTGCGGTTATTTTTTCGGGCCGTGAATGGGATGTATTTAAAAACATCAGTTACCGTCAGGCCAGTATCGTAGGTCTGGTCATTGGGGTCCTCATTCTTGTTTTTTCAAAACAACTGCAATCGCTTTTTAATACCGATAGCCATTGGATGTTTGTCATCTTCGGCCTAGGTATACCTATTTATTTTTTTATGAGTGTCAATAGGGGGGCTTATCAAGGTAGACAAGAGTTTGCCAAATTGTCCATTACCTATCAGACCGAAATGTGGAGCCGATTGCTACTAACCATGATTTTGCTCTTTTTATTGGATATTGAGCCTGGAACATTGGTAGCCTTGGGTATCTTTTTGTCTTTTTTGTTCGGACTTTTTCCTTCCGACAGTACATCCATATCCTTTAAGGAATCTAGAAAGTTGAGTCCCGATAATGCAAAGCGGGTCTCACAGTTTATCTGGTTGACCGCTTGTTACGAGTTTACCCAGATTATCATAAACAATAGTGACGTATTGCTGGTAAAGCATTACTTCGAACCTATGGAGGCGGGGCTATATGCTTCATTGGCCCTAATAGGTAGGGTAGTGTATTTTGTGGCTTGGATGTTCGTGATGTTATTGTTGCCCGTAGTCGTGCAGAAACAGAAAGATGGAGAACCTACAGCGCCCATATTATTTAAATATGTATCGTATATAGGACTATTGTCGGCCGGTATCGTGGTGGTCTGTTACTTTTTTCCGGAATTGATCATTACCCTAATGTTCGGGGATTCCTATATCGCTATGTCTAGTTTGTTATGGCAGTACGCCCTGGCCACATCGCTGTTTGCCATATCGAATATTTTCGCCTATTACTTTTTGTCCCTAGACCACTATGTACCCGTAATCCTTTCTGGGGTATTGGGGCTTTCGCAGATTTTATTGGTAGTGCTCTATCATGAGAGCCTTGATCGTGTGGTACATATGCAGCTTATTGCCATGTCGGTACTATTGTTGGTGCAGTTGCTGTATTTCGCCCATAAGGAATTGGGCCGGAACGGCACGCCCGAAAAAGCTAGGGAAGAATAAATTAAGAAACAAAAATGAGGGGATAAGCTCCCTTTATGAAATCGCCTTGAATTTTAAGTCATATACTATGAAATTAGCCATTGTAACCGCATATCCGCCCAGTAAAGTAACATTGACCGAATACGGATATTATCTTGTAAAACACTTTAGGTTGCAAGAAGAGGTCACCGAAATTATTTTAATGACCGATAGAACGGATGACCCAAAAGACCTTTCCTTTGAGGGCGAGGGTTGTAAGATTACCGTTGAAGAGTGTTGGGATTTTAATAGCTATACCAATTTATGGCGGGTCAACAAGGCGATTAAAACCCATAGTCCCGATGCCGTACTTTTTAACCTGCAATTTTTGAAGTTCGGGGACAAAAAGATACCGGCAGCCTTAGGGTTGATGTTGCCTTATATGAGCAAGTTAAAGGGTATACCCACTATTTCCTTACTGCATAATATTTTGGAACAAGTAGATTTGGACAGTGCGGGCTTTACCAAAAGCAAGTTGCTTCAGAAGATATACGGTTTTATCGGTACTACTTTGACGAAGTTCGTTCTGGCTTCCGATATATTGGCGGTGACTATCAGCAAATATGTAACTATTCTAGAGGAAAAATACAAGGCCAAGAACATTGCCTTGATCCCCCATGGATCTTTCGAAACCCCACCGGAACCTGATTTTAGCTTGCCCCCCGGGCCCAAGCAGGTAATGGCTTTTGGCAAGTTCGGTACCTATAAAAAGGTCGAGGTGCTGATTGAGGCCATAGAGGTCATTCGAAATAGAAGTAATGAAGACATTGAAATCGTAATCGCCGGAACGGATAGTCCGAATACGCCGGGATATCTCAAAAAAATGGAGGAAGTCTACAGTCATGTTCCCCAAATACGTTTTACGGGCTACGTTGCCGAAGAAGATGTGCCGGTTATTTTTGGCGAAAGCGCCGTTGTGGTCTTTCCTTATACCTCTACCACTGGTAGTTCGGGCGTATTGCACCAAGCCGGAAGTTATGGTAAAGCCGTGGCCTTACCTGATTTGGGCGACTTGAGCGTACTGGTCCAGGAAGAAGGGTATAGAGGGGAATTCTTTTTACCCGAAAACAAAATATCCCTAGCGGATGCAATAGAAAAAATACTCACCGATGAGGCCTATAGAACCGAACTGGCCCGGGCGAATTACGAAGCGGCATGCTCACTACCAATGAGTGCTATCGCCAAAATGTATTTAGATTATTTCAAGGCCATTCAAGTGCAAAAAACGAAAGGGCAGATAATAGACGTAAACGCCATCGGACTAACTCACGAAAAAACAAAAGCATAAACAAAAACAGGTCCCACACCTTTATAAAGTATACCATCATGAAAATATTAACCATTGACGACCAACAGCTGATTTTGCTTTCGGTTGAAAGGCGATTGTTAGAATTAGGATATGAAGTTAAAACGGCCAGTTCTGGCGCGCAGGGAATTGAAGTCTATAACGACTTTCACCCTGATCTGGTTTTAGTGGATATAAATATGCCGGGTATGTCCGGACTTAAAGTAGTTGAGCATATACGGGTAAACGAAAAATCAGATATCCCGATTTTGATTATGTCGGGCAATACTGATGAAAAAATCATTGTTGATGGTTTTGATTTAGGTATCAATGACTATATGAAAAAACCTGTGAGCTTAGATGAAATGGCTGCACGGATAAAGAGAATTATAGGTGCGCCCGACGTTCAAAAACAAGCTGTTAATAGTGATAATGCCCGAATGCTTCAAAAGAATTGTGTGGGTGTAGTTATTCCTTGTTACAACGAAGAAGACCGTTTGTCAGGGCCAGAATTCAAAGCTTTTGCGCAGGAGAATTTAGGCTATCATTTATGTTTTGTAAATGACGGAAGTACGGATAAAACCCTAGAAGTGTTACATGAACTTCGTAAAGGGAACGAGTCCAATATAAGCATATATAATTGTGAGAAGAACGGAGGTAAGGCGGAAGCGGTGCGCCAGGGTATCTTACATATGATTAAAGATGAGCAATTAGATTATTTGGGATATTTAGATGCCGATCTTTCTACGGATTTTAGAGATTTTGACGATTTGGTTAAGACCATTGAAACTTCACAATTTAAGATCGTCAGCGGTTCCCGCATCAGTAGGATGGGGGCGAACATTACCAAGGAATCGGCCAGAAAGGTCATAAGTATGACCATTAACCTGATCATACAGACCATTTTGGGTATGCCGTTTAAGGATACCCAATGTGGGGCCAAGATTATGGACCGTGAGATAGCCTCTACTATGTTCAATAAAAAGTTCATTACCAAATGGCTTTTTGATGTGGAGATATTTATGCGCATGAGAAAGCACTACGGAAAGGAAGAGGCCAAACGTATCATTTGTGAACAGCCGCTCAAAAGGTGGATCCATGCCGATGGTTCTAAATTATCTATGAAAGACTCGGTTAAAATTGTTGGTCAATTGGCCAAGATCGCGGTTTCCTATCGATAGGCCCCTATTGCCTTGTTAAAGACAGCTCAAAAGTTGTATTCATACATATGAATCGGCCTTTGACCTGTTTTTTGTACTTCAAAGCCAAAGTATTCTTAATTGTTTGGTCGAATCAAAGCAACTGCTTAGTTTTGTCGTCTAGTTTAGAACCATTGGCCAGAAAAAAGCAATATAACGAAGAAGAGGTGATAGAAAAGGCCACGGCCCTTTTCTGGAAGAATGGCTATGAGGCCACTACAGTACGTATGCTGGAAAAGGAAATGGGGATTAACCAGTTTTCCATTTATTCTAGTTTTGGCAATAAACAGGGCGTATTCTTAGAAAGTATTAACGCCTACAAAAAAAGAATACGCTGCATAACCGAAAAGCTGGCCCAGTCCAATAACGGTAAGGAAGGTATCAAGCAATACTTCTATGATTTTTTAGAGTTTGCAAAAGAAGACGGTAAAAACAAAGGCTGTCTTGTGACCAATACGGTCAATGAGATCAAGGCCGATGCAGACCCCTTAATAATGGAGCAGTTGATGGAATTTGCCAACAGTATCAAGCAGTTGTTTATTGATAACCTCTTACAAGAGGAAGGAAAAACCGGGGAAGAAGCAAAGAGGCAATCAAATTATTTGATGAATAGTTTGTTGGGTTTGTCAGTTTCGTCAAAAGTTTTCGACCAAAGCCAACTCAAGGACACCATTGAAATTACGTTTTTGAACCTATAAAATTTTTTACACCTAAACTAAGCGTTTGCTTAGAAATAAATTGGATAATAAATAAAAAATTGAAACTATGAGCACATTAACAAATCACACCCTAGAAACAGCACCCGAAGAAAGCAAGCCATTATTGGAAAATTCCATTAAGGCGTTTGGTAATATTCCAAACCTTCATGCGGTATTGGCTGGGGCACCCGGTCTTTTAAAGGCTTACCAATCTTTACATGAGCTTTTTGTAAACTCATCTTTTGATAATGATGAGCTTACCGTGGTATGGCAAACGATTAATGTAGAGCATGCTTGTCACTATTGTGTGCCGGCGCATACCGCCATCGCAAAAATGATGAAGGTAGATGATGCCATTACCGAAGCCTTGAGAAATGGTACTGAATTACCATCTGAAAAACTACAGGTTCTTCACGAAACGACACTTAAGATTGTTCGTAACAGGGGACATATTGAAAATGAAGACGTACAGGCGTTTTACGCTGTCGGTTACGAAGAGCGACAATTGCTTGAGATCATCTTGGGCCTTTCCCAAAAAGTGATCAGTAACTATGTAAACCATATTGCAGAAACTCCGGTTGATACAGCTTTTCAAAAATTTGCTTGGAAAAAAGAAGAGAAGATTGCCTAATGTTGTTTGTTAACGAAGCTTGATGGCAATGTTTAAGCCTTTCACTTTATGTGGAAGGCTTATTCTTCCCTTTAAAAACATAAGCTTGAAAACGTTTAGGATAAAAATATAGGATTATGGGTATTTCAATCGAGAATAAAGTCGCTTTGGTAACAGCGGCACCTCGGGCGATAATGCGCCCTACAAGGCGATAGCCAATCTACTATATGATTCCTTGGTGTCATTTCAAGAATCGTTTGGGGCCAATGCGCAAAAGCTATTGGCAGATCTTCCTAATTTTACGAACGTGCATCCGGAAGTTCAAATTAGTAAGGTTTTATAGAGAGGATCGTCTTAGGTAGGGAATCTACCTTAATTTCAAGGGCGATTCCCTATTTTTTAATGATATAACATAGATTATGGCAGAAAAGATAAAGATAGATTTGGTTTCAGATGTAGTTTGTCCTTGGTGTGTAATAGGTTACAAACGCTTGGAAAGGGCCATTTCTGAAATGGGTATTGAAGACAAGATCGAGTTGGAATGGCAACCCTTCGAACTGAATCCGCATATGCCGCCTGAAGGGCAAAATGTACAAGAGCACCTTACCGAAAAGTACGGTTCCTCACTTGAAGATCAAAAATTGTCTCAAGAGCGAATGACGGAATTTGGCGAAGAGCTAGGCTTTACCTTCGACTATTTTGATGATATGAGAATGGCCAATACCCGTGATGCACACGTTTTACTCGAATATGCACATGAAAAGGGCAAGCAGACCGAATTGAAAATGCGATTGGTTACGGCATTTTTTAGTGAAAGAAAAGATGTGTCAAAGCGAGCGGTCTTGGCAGAAGAGCTAAAGGCCGTTGGTTTAAATGCAGAAGAGGCCATGGCCCGACTGGATGATGATAATGCACGTTATGAAGTCACTTCCAAAGAGCAATATTGGCAGGGACTGGGCGTATCTTCGGTACCTACTTTTGTGTTCGATAAAAAGAGCGCACTGACGGGGGCACAGCCGGTAGAGGTTTTTAAACAAGTGCTTACCGAACTTATAGAAAAGTAGTACGTTGGCTTGGCCGAAATAAGGCCGGGCCCAAATCGGTTTGGAACAACACCGATAGCGGAAAACAGAACATAATCCAATTTATTAAAAGCCATAAACGCACTGCCGTTTGTGGCTTTTTTTTTAAATGCGGATTTAGGGTTCAATTCGAAAAGACGGCTACGGCTGATGGATAGAATCGAAGGAATAAAGGGTTTTGTAATTGAATTTTAAAGCGATAGGAAATAATCGGGTTGTGGGAACCATTATCTTATCCTATTTTCGGGCTTGCATTCAAACCCATTGTAAACAATCCTTAAAAAAGGAAAAGGTCCCGTTTTTATAGATTTCGAATGCAGCTTTGTACCATAAAAAGGCTACAGGGAATAACCCACGATAAAAAATACGATCCAATGGATGCTACCCGATCATACCGAACGAATTTCTTAGTAAGCAAGTATATCGTTATGGCCGTTCTTTTTTTAGTTTTTGGTTGCCAGGCGACTAAAACGGATAAGGAAAAGAAAGAAGGACTAAGGGGCCAGAACCAAGAGCTGTCATCACAACCACATGCCGATGAGGTAGCGGATAATGCCATAGCAACACCCATATACCAACAATGGCATACGGTAGAACTCGATTTTAAAGGTCCCCAAACTTCCGAAAATGCTACCGATAATCCGTTTTTGAATTATAGGCTAAACGTAGAATTCAAGCATGCGGAGACCAATTATACCATTAGGGGCTTCTATGCCGCCGATGGAAATGCTTCGGAAAGCAGTTCCGACAAAGGAAATATCTGGAGAGTTCGGTTTACACCGGATCAATTGGGGAAGTGGACCTATTCCGCAGAGTTGTACCATAAAGATAGCATCGCTATAAAAGGCGATATTTCTGGGGCGGAAAAACTTTCTATTTCAAACGCCACGGGTGGTTTTAAAGTAATCCAATCTGATAAGGAAGGTGTTGATTTTAGGGCGCATGGTAGGCTTGTGGTTTCCAAAGGCTATTATAAGTTTCGGAACAGCGATAGGTATTGGGTGAAAGTAGGGGCGAACAGTCCGGAAAACCTATTGGGCTATGTAGATTTTGACGATACCTACCGGATAGCCTCATCCAATAAAGATGGAGAGGCCAGTACGACCGATAAAATCCATTCGTACCCTACCCATCTAAAAGATTGGAAAGCTGGAGACCCCACTTGGAAGGATGGCAAGGGAAAGGCTTTGGTCGGTGCTATAAACTACCTTGCCGATACAGGAATGAATTCGGTTTATTTTTTGACCATGAATCTTTTAGGTGACGGTAAGGATGTGTGGCCTTATACAAAACCCGATGAGTTAGATCGTTTTGACGTAAGTAAACTTGAACAATGGGAAATCGTTTTTCGCCATATGCAGTCAAGAGGAATGATGTTGCACGTGGTACTACAAGAAACGGAGAACGAAACCCTATTGGACGGAGGCGATACCGGGCCTTTAAGAAGGCTCTATCTCAATGAGTTGATGGCCCGCTTTGGCCACCATTTAGGCCTTACATGGAATTTAGGCGAGGAAAATGGGCCTGCCGATTGGTCTCCCCTAGGTCAGAACGACGCCCAAAGAAGGGCTATGGCGAAATTTATCAAGGAGTCGGACCCGTACCAACATCCCGTACTGCTACATACGCATTCGCATGACCCATTGCGCAGCGATATTTTAGACTCGATTGTGGGGTATACATATGTAGACGGACTTTCATTGCAGCAAGACGAAAGAAAACAAACCGCTGAGGTCATCGAAAGATGGAAAAACAAATCAAGGGAAGCGGGACACGAATGGCTCATTACCATGGATGAAATTGGGAAATGGTTTCAAGGGGCCGTGCTCGATAGTGAAGACCCTACCCATGAAAGCTTAAGAAAATATGTGCTTTGGGGCACCTTACTTTCCGGAGGGGCGGGAGTAGAGTGGTATTTCGGGGCCAAGCATCCACACAATGATTTAAATTCTGAAGACTGGCGGCAGCGCGATCGGCTTTGGAAAATATCAAACCATGCCCGTGTATTTTTTGAGGAGAACCTTCCGTATTGGAACATGCGGCCCGAGCACGGTTTGGTCAATCTGAAAGATGCCTATTGCTTTAGGGAAAAAGGCCAGGTCTATGCTCT
This sequence comes from Zobellia galactanivorans, assembly GCF_000973105.1. Taxonomy (NCBI): domain Bacteria; kingdom Pseudomonadati; phylum Bacteroidota; class Flavobacteriia; order Flavobacteriales; family Flavobacteriaceae; genus Zobellia; species Zobellia galactanivorans. The sequence continues at coordinate 3,482,692 of NC_015844.1, forward strand.
TTTCCTTCCCAAGACAAAGGAAGCTACTATCAATTTTTTGGAGGTAGAAGGAAGCTATCGGATACGTTGGTTCGACCCTCTCAACGGAGGCGAACTTCAAAAAGGTTCCATCGATAAGATTACGGGAGGTGGCATCCGCTCTTTGGGCCATCCGCCCAATACCACGGGTTCGCCCCATGACGACTGGGTATGTCTTCTAAAAAAGATATAAGCTAATGGGCGTCAGGCTTACTTAGTTCATTTTTGCAGGAAGGGGATTCAAAGAAGTAGGCAGTTCAAAAACTTCTAAATCAAAATAAGGCAATGCGGCAAAGAGGTGGTCGAAAATGTCGGCCATGATATATTCGTAGTTTTCCCAACGTTTGTCAGAACTAAAGGCATAGATTTCCAATGGAATCCCTTGCGTGGTGGGGGCTAGCTGTCGTACCATCAAGGTCATTCCCTTGTTTACGGCAGGGTGGTTCTGTAAATAATTGATCACATACTTTCTAAAAACGCCGATATTGGTGAGATTTTTTCCATTGATGGCTAGTTCCTTATTTACCCCGTTGGCCGTATTGTACGAAGTAATCTGCTCGTCTCGCGTACTCAGGTAGTCTCGTATAAGCTCGATGTTTTTAAAGGATTCAATGTCTTCTGGATGTAAAAAGCGAATACTTCTTTGGCTGATGACCAAGGCGCGCTTCATTCGTCTACCACCGCTATTCTCCATGCCCCTCCAGTTTTTGAATGAATCGGAGATCAAGGCATAGGTGGGAATGGTAGTGATGGTCTTATCAAAGTTCTGCACTTTTACCGTGGCGAGCGTGATTTCACTGACATTACCATCGGCACCGTATTTTTCAAAAGTAATCCAATCGCCAATACGCACCATATCGTTAATGCTGACCTGTATACTCGCAACCAGACCCAAGATAGAATCTTTGAATATGAGCAAGATTACGGCGGAGCCGGCACCAAGGGCGGTGAAAAACTTCCAGATCAAAACATCGGTAATGATGGCAAAAATGGTCAAGATGCCCACAAACCATGCAAAGATCATAAAGACCTGGATGTAGCTATCCATAGGTTTATCGCGAAACCGTGGCTTGGTCTTTAGATAGTCGTTCGTGCTCCTAAAGAGACTCTTGACTATAAACAGGGTCAATATAACAAAGGTAATCTGTAATATTTTGAGTGCGACAATACCGCCATATTCAAAATGAAAAAAGGCAAAGGGGAAGAATTTGAACAAGATAGTTAAAGGAACGATATGGGCCACATAACGGGGCACCTTGTTCATCACCAAGAAATTGTCGAAATTGGTCTTCGACTTTCGGGCGAACCGTAAGGATAGGTTACGCAAAACGCGCCAGATTATCAAATCTAGAAACCAGGCTAAAATTAATGAGCTTACCAATACGATCAACAAGTTCAGGTACGATGCGACGCCTTCGCTCATTCCTGTTTTTAACAAATAATCATATAGAATTGTATGCAAACCTTCTTCCATATATTTCTTTATAGAAATTCCGTTTGCAAAATTAAGCCATAGAAAGAACTAAGAAAGCGAATACGTGAAATAAATGACAGGTATTTGAAATACTTTAACGAATTGCTAAGGACATGCTTGATGGTGGATGTATCAGTGAGGTTGGGGCCTTGGTTTTCTATTTGTCGTTTAGGGCCAGAACCGGGACATTTTCAAAATATACCAACTTGCCCAGTGTGGGTTGGCCCAGGCCCATCTTTTGTAAAAAAGTGCGCTTCTTGTTGATGTAGCTTACCATATGGCTGCGTCTGATCTCCACAAAGCAGTTTATGGCCGTGGGCATCTCTACGTTGCGTACGGTATTGAATGTATGGTCGATATCTTCAAAATAGGTGCTCAACAGCTTTTTATTTGCCTTTTGCCTATCGTTTAACGAATCGGGATCTTCTAAGCTTAGTACTTGAATGCTAGATTTGCTGAGTTTTGCAATTTCGGCCAAGTGTCGTATTTCGCTAGGGTTAAAATCGGTTTTAAAATTGGTCGCCAATACGATTTCCTTGGGTTCGTTGAAAACGGCATTTTTTGGAACGATCAAAACAGGGCAGTTTCTGATTTGTTCTATCACCGAAAGTGCGGTTTTGCCATACTTGCCCATCCGTCTATTGGTCATGCCCTTTGCCCCTATGACCAGCATATCGATTTGCATTGATTTAACCACGTCTTTTACGGCATCTAAGAAGGGATAAGGGCGCGACATAACGTGGAAGCGATGTTTCGGGTTGTCGTTTTCAAAGGTCAAATGGGTCAATATATCTCCAAGACCTTGTTTTGACCTATTTTCCGATAGCTTATTGAAGGCTTCGTCGGGATCTAAGAGGGCAACACTATCTAGGCTATGGGAATCTTTGGCGTACGTATTGAGAATGTAAAAATCGCAGTCCTCATTTTTGTAGAGTTGAATGGCGTATTCCATAGCGTTCAACGAATTTTTTGAAAAATCGGTTGGTAATAGTAGCTTTTTTCCCATGATTGTTGTTTTAATTGTTTTGTTTTTAAATGGACGTGCTCGGCGATCGGGCAGCTTTCGGGTCCCGATATGTCTTTGGGGCCTTTGATCCTCCCGATGTTTTATCGGGAGGGGCAATCTTAGTTTTAAGACCTTTGATCATTTTGAACATCTAGGTTTTTGCGTGTAAAAGAATTTGTGATAATACCTGTGTTTTAATGCTTCTGTATTTTTTGACATGTTCAAGGTATAATTTGCGACTCGCTTCGTGCTTATGCAGATAAAAGGCGTCGCACTCGGCCGTATCACATTCGATTATATTGCCGATGTTCATTTTGTATTTGTAGAGCTTTCCGATGTGTGATCGGTTTTCTCTTTGCAATTCTTGCAGTTGTTGGTACAACTGTGAATTGTTGAGCATGCGGTCTTCAATGTCCATTAGGTAGTCTAACTCTTCATTTATGAACTCAAGGTGTTCCGTCCAACCGGAAATTTCTACCTTATCTTTTTCCATCATGATACGACTATCGGGTTCGTGCGCATAAAAAGGTTGTGATACATTCATAATTTTATATTTTTATTATTACTGTGGCGTTTCGGCCCTTTGTTTCAAAGTTCACTTGCAAGTCATTCAATGGGAATGGTATGAATGACGATCTAGTTGGTCAGTGGGACGAGAATCGATATTCTTTTTATAGGTACGACCGTGAATTCCACTGTTTGAAATAGGAGCAAACTACGTATGGAATGGAATAACGATTTCAAGGGTCGCCTTACAATGGGGTATTGTTTGTTTTTCATTTCCATCTTCATCTTGGCATTCCGTCTGTCAAGGGTGTTTCCTAAAAAAAAAACTAGGTGCTAAGGGCGCTATTCCGCTTTCTTTACGGATGAATTAGTACTAACGTCAAAGAGTATGCCTATAAAAGAAATGCTTTTGCCGATGAGTGTAATTGCTTAATTGTCAATAGTTAAGGAGGTGTGTTGAAAACAGGGGCAATTTAAATGCGGGGCGAATTTCCCCAGGTGATGAATTTTGGACCGATACGGGGTAAATTTTAAATAGAGAAAGTGAGCGGTGAAATCGTTAATATATTGAAAATCAGAAGAAATGATTTATGGGTTTGTGATGGGATTTGTTGAAAGTTTTTCAAGGAGGAATAAAGAGGAATAAATAGGGTATAAAAAAATAGCCAAGGCATGCCTTGGCTATTTTTCCTTGTATGGAAGTGTCGTGTCGTTTTATTTCCCTTCAAAAATTTCTTCAATAGGTTGGTCGGAAGATGTGTCCGGCAAAGGTAAATCTAACAGAAAAGATAGGGTAGGGGTAATCTGGTCGATAGTGTGTTTGGCTACACTGCTTCCCTTTGGAACATGCCATCCGTACCACAACATGGGTACATGGGTATCGTCGTTGTATGCCGTACCGTGGGTGGTACCCTCGGTTCGGGTCGGCATGCGGCCTTGGTCTAAATGTAAAAGGAGGTCACCAGAGTTCATTTTGTTCACACTTTTTCTGAAAAAGGCATCGATATCCAAATTTCTGGAACTGTGAAGTGATGGCACGTATACTTCCTTTACACCGTCCAAAGATTTAAGAATGGAAGCAGCGGCTTTTAAGATTTCTTCCTTTGGTGTGTCTACATCGTTAAAATAGATGTGGGGGACACTAAAATGGGCGATATAATCGGCTTGCCCAAATAATTTGGCGAGCCCCATGTTTAAGCTATCCTTAATGCCTTTAGTGTCAATGAACTTGCCCGTTAAACGCGATTTTTCCAAGAATACCGGGTTGTCGCTTCCCGCATGGTCGGCAGAAAGAAAGAGCAGGTAGTTGCCCTTGCCAACACTATCATCTAAAAAGTTAAGCAGTTCCGATAGTTCCCCGTCCATTCGTACATAGGTGTCTTCCAACTCCTTGGAGCGTATGCCGAAACCGTGTCCGACATAATCGGTGCTGGAATAACTGATGGTCAGAAAGTCGGTATCGTCATGCGAGCCTAATTTTTCCCCTTCAATGGTGGCCTTGGCCATTTGGGTCAATAGGGTATTGCCAAAAGGAACTTGGGACATCAGTCCGAAATTGCCGTTCTTTTTCCTGATTTTTTTAAGATTGTACGGAAAGGTGGCATCTTTTCTTCCTTTGAACACTTTTTCCATAACGGCCTTATCGGCGCCACTGTTCTTATAATCCTGTATTGGCCTTATGGTTTCCCAAGTGAGGTCTAACAACGAATCGGCCAATTGCCGTGCATTGAACTGTTCTAGCCAAGCGGGAAGCTTTTCCGTATAGTAGTTGCTCGTAATAAACTTACCTGTTTCCGAGTGGTACCAAAAAGCGTAATCTGCCATATGTCCCGCAGGAAGAATGGCTCCTCTATCTTTTAACGATATTCCAACGACTTTCGATCGGCCGCTGGTGGCTAGTTTCAATTCATCGGTAATGGTTTGCGATTTTAGGTTTCTCGGTGAACGGGAATAGCTGCTCACCTCCTTTTTTGAAACGCCGCTGCCATCGGTTAAAAATACCGTTTCATCTTCGGCACAGTAAACCGTTCGGCCTTTTTCCCTACTGTACCAATCATTGGCAACGATGCCGTGGTTGGCAGGGGTGGTACCGGTGTAGATCGATGCGTGCCCCGGCCCGGTATAGGTAGGCACATAATTGTAGTGCATGTTCTTAACGTTAAACCCATCGTTCATCAAACGTTTAAAACCGTTTTCGGAATAATTGTCCTGAAAGCGGTAAAGGTATTCGGCACGCATTTGATCAAGAACAATACCCACTACCAGTTTGGGTTTGTCATTGGTCTGTGCGTGGGCCAGTTGCGAAACAAGGGCAATAGCTACTAAAAAAATCCTGTAATTCATACTGTTTGTTTTTGTAATGGCCGAACTTTTGTCGGGTGGCCATTGGTGATATATCTAAAAATGAACTTTGTTGGTATGTTGGTTATGTCGTATTCAACTTTAATCATACTACCGGCAAGAAGAATCGCAAGCATTGAAAGGGGGCCGCTTAGCTGCCAAGCGACAACGCATAGGGCGCAAGTTAGTGCAATATGGACTTTCAAGAAAGGGCTTTTGGGGCAAAAAGGGTGAATCGTAATCATAAATAGGTCTCGTTCAGGTGCCGTGTTCGTAGGCTGTTGTTCCCATGTTCGCAGTTGCACTATTCTAGGCCCGGCCTGGTAAATAATGATTTTCTTATCGATGGAGCTTTTTACTACGCAGGTAATTTATCAGTAATTGTGGGCGATCGGTCTGTATAATGTCGATATGGTTATCTATAAACCAATCGTAGATCGAGGGGTTTAAGACGGCTTTTTCATCGTCGTGGCCCCCATTGTGTTGTGGCCATAATGAATTGACCCATACCGAAGCCCCTTTTTTTCGGATCTCGTCAAAATCCTTTATAATGGCAATGGTATCTTGGGGGGCGGTAAATTCAAATGCAACGGGTACGTCTTGGGTGAGGTAGCCATCTATGGTTTCCTTGGCATCCGGGTCGTCTAATCGTACTATGGGCATGAAGAATACCTTGTCTAAATATTCCCCGAATTCTTCCTTTACTTGGCTATAAGGAATATTTCCCTTGATCACAACCTGGTTATGGGTGCCTGTCTTTTCCATCACTTGATAGCATTTATCGAAGATATCGTAGCTCTTGTCCAAATTGACCAAAATTTTTCCTTTACAAAGTTGTAAGGCCTCTTCTAGGGTGGGTATTTTGTGCGGGGTGCTATGTCCGATTCCGTCTTTTAAATGGAGTGTTTGCAGGTATTCCCAGCTAAGGTCCGATACGTTTCCGCTTCCTGTAGTGGTTCGATCAATGGATCCATCGTGCATTAATATCAGTTGGCCGTCCTTGGTTTTCCTGACATCTATTTCGACCATGTCTACGCCCATATCGACACAGTTTTGAATGGCCTGTAAGGAGTTTTCAGGGGCATTGCGCCAATCACCTCTATGTGCCACCACGATTACTTGGTCGTTGTGCGAATCGGTAAGGTTGGCAATAAGGTCTTCTACGCTAGGTTTCTTTGTTTGTTCCGCCTCGGTGCGGTGCGGGTCGATCGGGGTGTCGTTCTTAACCTGTTGGTTGCAGGCCGTTAGGGTAATTACCAGGGTCAACAACCCTATTACTTTCTTATGCATCGTCAAAAGGGTTTTTTGTGTGAATTAAAGGGGGACGGGACTATTTTTCCGCCCCCCTTGATTATTTTAGTATCCCGGATTTTGAATAAGTGCGGGGTCTGCAGCTATCTGACTGGCGGGAAGCGGCAACAACAATTTGCTGTCGTCGGTAATGCCTAGAACGCTTTTGGCCCTTCCTTGACGTAAGAGATCGAACCAACGATGGCCTTCCCATACCAATTCCAATCTTCTCTGAAGGTCGATTTCCCCAAAGACGGATTCTTTGTCGGTTGCCCCGGTATAGTCGCCCAAGTTTGCTCGGTTTCTGACTTCGTCCAAGTAATCGATGGCTTCCGCTCCATTGCCCAGTTCATTCTCGATTTCGGCCAACATTAAAAGAACATCGGCATAGCGAAGTACTACCCAGTCGCTATCTGAATCAGCTACCACGGTAGTAGGTACGGCAATTTTATTGTTAAATGCCAGTCCTGATTCCAAGGTCTTAACGTAGACATCTTTACGGGCATCGGCCTCAGTGTACAGGGCGTAAAAATCAGGTTTAAGAACACCGTGTCCTTTGGTTCCGGTCATGTTTTCCTCGACCCTTCCCGTAGGGTTGAACATACGGTAGGCATCCGATCCCTCGGTGTTTGAACTTAGGCCCGAAGCATATTGTACGACAAAAATGAGTTCGTCGTTCAATTCGTTTTCCAAAGAAAAGACCTGGTCGGCCGCTATGAGCTTATGCGACTTTGATTCTACAACGGCATCTAAATATGACTTGGCCTTGGCGTAATCTTTCAAGGTCAGGTAAACTTTCCCCAATAAGGTCTGTGCGGCCGTTTTTACAACTCGGCCTTTGTTATCGTCATTGCGTACCGGTAATAGGCCTACCGCTTCGTCAAGGTCGCTTATAATCTGTAGGTATACCTCACTGACCGGAGTTCGGGTTTGACCGAAATAATCTTGTGGGTTGGCTACCTCGTCGATTACCAAGGGCACATCACCGAAAGTACGTACCAAATTAAAATAGAGCATGGCCCTTATGAATAGCATTTCGCCTTTTCTTGCGTCTTTGGTGGCCTCTTCAGCGAATTCAATATCCTGAATTCTATTGATGACAATGTTGGCCCTTTGTATTCCTTGATAACTATCTTCCCAAACATCGGCAATGAGTTCACTCTGGGGGATGACGTTAAAATCGTCTAACATACCATAAACACCACCATCATTGGCCGGGGTCTCATCATAGGCATCTTCACCGGGCAACTCGCCTACGGCAGGCATGGCCGTATTGTAAACACCTGTTAGTTGAAGTGTGGCAAAAACGGCATTTACGGCTTCTTCCAATTCGGTCTCGTTCGTGTAAAAGTTATCGGCGACCTTTGATGTATTCGGGTTTTGTATAAGTTCCTTTTCGCAACTTGTCACAACCAAGGTCATGACAACGATCAGTATATATAGATACTTCTTCATTTTAATTTCTTTTTATGTTTAGTATGATATTTTAAGACCTACCGTGTAAGTGCTGGAAATAGGGTAGTTCCCTCCGGTAGTATAACCCGACTCTAAGATGTTGCTAGAAGTTCCATCTGGGTTCCAACCTCTCCATTTTGTTGAGGTAAAGAGGTTATTGCCCGATACGTACACTTGAAGGGCCGATACCTTTAACTTGTCTAATAGGTCTTGTTGAAAGTCATATCCCAAACGAAGATCCCTAAACCTAAAGTAATCGCCATTACCTTCCTCTACGGTTACCGAGCTTCTTAAAATCTTTCTTGAGTTTGAGAAGTTACCGAAATTAGGTTGTCCTAAGAATCCATCAGGATTGTTTACAGGGTGGTATCTGTTTTCAAAATAATAGGTAGTGGGTACTCCGAAACCTTCACCTGATTCGGTCAAGGAACTAAGGTCGTCATCGAGTAAGGTCCTTCCTTCCACGCCTGTGAAATTAAAACTTAGGTTGAATCCTTTATAGCTTACATTGGCTCCGAAGCCGTAAGTGAAGTCAGGGGCATAGGTCCCTTTTGATACCTTATCGTTACTATCTATTACACCATCGTTGTTTACATCAACCGCCCGAAGGTCACCGGTAATCGTACCATCTAAATGGGGGTAGTTGTCTATTTCATCTTGGGTTTTGAATACGCCATCAACTTTATACCCGTAAATTTCGGCGATCGGATGGCCGATTTGGGTAACGAAGAGTTGGTCTCTTCCCGTGGCGATCCTATCTTGGCCTGGGCCTAAGGCTAACACCTTGTTCTGGTAAGAGGTCAGGTTGGCATTGAATCCGATACCAAGGTTGCCCACCATAAAATTATTGCCGGCAAGTTGAAATTCCCAGCCTTTGTTCTCCATTTCACCAATATTGGCCAGTACGTTATCGTAACCTGTTTGTTGCGGTACGGGTACATCAAGCAAAAGATCTTTGGTATTGGTCTTGTAATAGGCCATGGTAAAATTCAATTTGTTGTTGAAAAGGCCCAGGTCTAGTCCGATGTTCATTGATGAGGCTATTTCCCATCCAAGATCGGGGTTGGGAGCGGAGGTGGTGATAAAACCAGGAGAGATTGCACCGTTAAAAACATAGTTAGAGCCCGTAACCAAGGCTTTTGAACCATAGGTACCTATCTGGTTGTTCCCTGTTTGTCCCCAGCTCGCGGAGAATTTACCAAAGCTCACTAAACCATCGGATGGAAAGAACTCTTCTCGGCTGAATACCCATCCGGCAGATACCGAAGGAAAGTTACCCCAACGATTGTTTACACCGAACCTTGAAGATCCATCCCTTCTAATGGCGGCGGAAAGTAGGTATCTTGCACCAAAATCATACTGCAAACGCGCGAGATAAGATTCCAAGGTCCAGATTCCCATATCGGAGATTGCGGTAAACGTACTGGCACCTGCAATGTTTCTTACGTTGTCATCGGCAAACCCTGTACCCGTAACCTGGGTCAAATCGATTCTTTCCTTTTGAAAGGTATACCCTGCCAAAACGTTCAAATGATGGTCTCCATAGGTTTTGTCGTAGGTCAGTGTATTCTCGATCAAATAATTGACCTTGCTCTGTTTGTATTGATCCGCTTCGGCATCCGACCTTGGGGCGGGAGTTCTATAGGAACCAACACTTATCGGATAATAATAGTTTCTTATATAGGAGTCGTAATCGCCGCCAAGTGACAATCGGTAGGTGAGACCGTCGATTATTTCGGCATCTAAGTAGGTGTTACCAAAAACTCGGAAGCGTTGCTTGCTGTCTCCCACTTCATTGGAGGTGGCCACAAGGTTTTCTACCGGTGTTCCGTTAATGCGAACACCTTCGATTTCATGTTGCTCGTTAACCAACTGTTCACTGATGTTCACGCTTCCGTCCGCGTTATATGCCCTGTAGAAAGGCGAATTCAAAGGGATGAGTCCTAAGGCTCCGTTACTTCGGCTACCTTGGTCCACTGAATTTTCAATGGAATAGGAAGGCTTTATGTTTACTCCGAATTTTACCTTTTCGGAAACTTTGCTTTCAAGGTTGATAGATGCCGAATAGCGTTTGTAATCGGTACCTATTACAACCCCTTCTTGATCGAAATATCCTAACGAGGTGTAGTATTGTGTTTTATCGTTTCCTCCGGAAATCGAAAGGGCATAATTGGAAATTGGGGCCGTTCGAAATGCTTGGTCCATCCAATCGGTGTTTACAAGTCCTGATTGGCCATCTAGGTAGGGTTGAAGATCGGTTAAAAATAATTCACGCCCGTCTATTTGTTTTCCGTCGATCAATTTTGTGACCCTTACCGAGTTGGGATCGCTTTCACTTCTATTGGTAGGATCTTTTGATACATAACCCCAGTTACGGGCTTCGGTAAGGAATTGGGCGAATTGATAGGCATCTACCAAATCCATTCCGGAGCTTTGTTGTTGTACCCCTCCGTATATATCTAAAGTTACCGTAGTCTTTTTGTTGAGGCCACCGGCTTTTGTGGTAATCAATATAACCCCGTTGGCAGCGCGTGAACCGTAGATGGCGGCTGAGGCGGCATCTTTTAAAATGTTGATGGTTTTTATGTCATTAGGGTTGATCGAACCTAATGAGCTTCCTTCCGATAACGGAAAACCGTCTACCACGATCAATGGGTTTGACCCAGCGGTAAGCGTTCCCGTACCCCTGATCACTATTTGTGAATCTTGGCCGGGCTGTCCATTCGATTGGTTAATGACAACTCCGGAAAGTTTACCGGCAAGTTGCTGGTCTATGGTAGCTGCCGTAACGTTCTGTAGGTCTTCACTTTTTATTTCGGATACGGATCCAATGACCTTGCTTCGGGATTGTTGGCCATATCCAATAAGTACGACTTCCTCAAGTGCGGCCGAGGCAGGCTCAAGTTGGGCGGAGATAGTGGTTTGGGAGCCTACAATAATTTCTTGTGATTTGTAGCCGATATAAGAGACTTCCAAAACGGCATCAGGACCTATTTCCAAAACGAAATTACCGTCAAAATCGGTAGCGGTTCCATTGGTCGTACCTTTTTCCACAACGCTTGCGCCGGGCAAGGGATCGCCATTTTCGTCGGTTATCATTCCCGATATGCTCTGCTGTATGATCAAGGGCGTTATGGGAATATTGACGGCTTTAGGCGTGTTCTTGGCCTGGGTCAGATAAATCTGGTTCTCCAAGATCGTGAACTCGGTCTTTCCAGCATTAAAAACCTGTCTCAAGATTTTTTCAATGAGTTCATCATTGGCCGAAATGGAAATTTTTCTTTTTAAGTCAACGTCCTTTACTCTATAGACAAACCTGAAGTCCGTACTATTTTCAATCTCGTCGATAAAATGTGCGATCGTGGTGTTCTCAAGTTTTACTGAGATTTTGTTCTGTGAATACGTGCTGTTGGCACTCATAGAGAACATCGCGGTCAATAAAAATAGCGTGGTCAATTTCATTTTCAGGTCAAAACGAATGGTTGAACGAATGCTTCTCGTTGATATAAGAAGTTTTTTCATACTTTTATAATGTTTTTTTTGGTTGAATTCTTTTCGATCAATTTTACAATCGGGAAGTGTTGCAGCACTTTCCGATTTTTGCCTTTAAAAGGCTGATGATGTATGTTGTTAGGCTTGTTTATTTCATAGATGTAGGGTTTTGGTTAATTGTTATGTGAGTGTCGTTTATTGAATAATCTATGCCGTAGGTCACCTTTAAATCTTCGAGTACTTTTTGTATGGTGATGTTCGCGTAGCTTGCATTAAAGATTTCTTCCCCCAATCGGGTGTTGTGATTGGTTATGGATACGTTATAATGTCGCTCCATTTTCTTCAAGATGCTTTCAAAGCTCATATTGCGAAAGACCAGGTTTCCGTTCATCCAAGAAGTGTAGATATCGGTGGAAACTTCTTGGGTTTCGATCGTACCGTTTTCTTTTTCAAATGACCCCATAAAACCAGGCTCAAGAACGGTACTTGTTAGCTGGTCGAAAGATTGTGTTTGTTCGTACATTCCCACGGAACCTTCTACAAGCACTACGTTGGTCTGGGTATCCTCGGGATAGGACGAAACATTAAAATGCGTACCGAGCACCCGTACGTCCAATTGGTCGGCTTTTACGATAAAGGGGCGCAAAGAATCTTTGGCCACATCAAAGAAGGCTTCCCCTGATAAATACACTGTTCGGTCTTGGTCCTTTAAAAATTTGGTAGGATACCTAAGGGAAGTGCCTGCGTTAAGGTTTATAACGGTGCCATCGGAGAGTTTTAGTTCAAACCTTTTGCCATAAGGCACCTTAAGGGTGTTGAATATTGGTTTTTCTGCGGTACTGCTACCCTCGTAAACAATTTGGTTTCCTTTTTGTAGGCCTACTACATTTCCGTTTTTGCCAATAACTTGCTTTGTGCCATCTTCACTAAGTACCTGAATTTGGCCGTCTTCCATTTCCAAGGTAATGGCATTGGGCGGTATGATCATTGTGTTGTCTGCCAGGCTGTCTTTCCAAAAGAAATAACTCGTAGCGAGCACACCTATGAAAAGGGCGGCTATAGAGGCGTATTTACGCCACAAGGTAGACGACTTTGTTTTTGACGGGATCGAATGTTCTTTTTCCTTGGCCGTCTTCAATATATCACCAAAGGAAAGGTCCGTGGAGGTAGCTTCGGTTTTTTGGTGCTCTTTCAATAACTGCAACACCTCCTCAACGGAAGGTATGTCGTTCGAATTTGTAGAACTTTGGAAATAGGAGATGACCCAGGAAGTCTCTTCCTCGTCACATTCATTGAGAATGTAGCGTTTTAAAAGTTCAGAAATAGGTTTGTGTTGATGCATGATCAGTGTTTGTATATAGAATACTCCCGTAAAGGAAAAAAGTACTATTCCCATCTGAAAAAAAATCAAAAAAAATTACAGGAAAAAGGAAGATTTAGAGGTAAACTGTTTAAAACAAGTGTTTTACGGTGTTGGGGGGAGAGGCTAAAAAAAGTACGGAATTTGCAGCAACATAAAGGTGATACCTCCATACGATTCAAGAAAAATCGAAATACTGCCCAAGGCTTGGCTCATTTGATTTTTGACCGTTTGGGTGGTAATACCTAGTTCCGAACTGATATCTTGATAACTTTTGCCTTCGTTTCTCGACATTTCGAAGATGAGCTTTCTTTTTGGGGGGAGGCTGTTGATGGCTTTTTCTTTGAGCAATTCATACTCGGTGTTGAGCATGTAATTTTCTACTGGGGAGTAGGAAACGGAAGTGTTGTTAAAGACGTGCTGTTTTAATTTTTGGTCTTTTGATGCCTTCACCAAAAAGTCGTAGGCCGTGTTTTTGGCAATTGTGAAGAGAAATGATTTGAAAGATAGTTCGGGTTTAAGTTTAGCTCTCTTTAACCAAACTTTTACGAAGACTTCTTGAACTACCTCTTCGGCATGTTCTTTGGATTTAATCAAACTATAGGCGTACCTATAAATATCTTTGTGGTATTTATTGAAAAGTAATTCATAAGCATGTTCATCTCCTTTTTGGAGTTTTGAAACAAGTTTCTCATCAATATAGATTACTTTTTTGTCCAAGTGATATGTTTCAGTAGCACTACGTTTAGAAAACACAGCAAGTAAAAGTAGTAAAAAATCAATAAAATTTTATCAAATTCATAATTTGAGAGGTGTGAGCTAAATATATGGTAATATTTATGTAAGATTATTCAACAGCCGTGAATATGACGGGGAATGCGGGATGATGAAGTTGACGGCCGTTTAGCGCATTTTAACCTGTTTTGTAGAACTTTCCGTAGGATACAGTGCTTTCTTACACAAATCATTCGTGGCAGATGATATGTACTTGGAACACCTAGCTACTACCTAGGTGTTCTAAAGTAACATTCGACCCTTTTCTTCCTTAAAAAAATAATGTAAATACCCCCGTTTTCTACATATCGGATAAGAGGCCATTCTCATTTAATGGGATACGGAAGCGTTCTGTTTCGGTATTTTGGTGTTCCCGTTGAAAGATATCTGCGGCTTTTTTAATGATTTCCGGGTGTTGTAGAACTAAGCGTATCTTCTACGTTAGGGGGCTTCACCTCTTTTGCTCCATTTATCGTCACCTCAAATATAGGTGCGGTCAGAGCTTGATATAATCCAAGTCCTTGACGAGAATGCATATGATATTTTACACAAGCGTATTCAATACGCCGAGTTCGGTGCCCACTTTGGTAAATGCGGCTATGGCCTTAGCGATTTGCTCTTGCGTGTGCGATGCGGAAAGTTGCACTCGTATACGGGCTTTTTCCTTGGGTACCACGGGATAAAAGAAGGCTATCACGTAAATTCCTTCCTCTAGAAGTTTTGAGGCAAACTGCTGCGCCAACTTCGCGTCGTAAAGCATTACGGGAACAATGGGATGTGTGCCCGGTATGATGTCAAAGCCGGCCTGGGTCATTCCAGCTCGGAATTGCTCCGTATTCTGTCGGAGTTTTTCAATAAGCTCATTGGAGTTTTCCAAATGTTCCAAAACTCTTAAAGAAGCCCCTGCAATGGCCGGGGCAAGGGTGTTGGAGAACAAGTAAGGTCTCGACTTTTGTCGCAATAGGGCTACGATTTCCTTTCTGGCGGCCGTAAAACCTCCCGAGGCCCCTCCCAAGGCTTTTCCATAGGTGCCGGTAATGATGTCTACCTGGTCCATTACACCTTTGTACTCATGGGTTCCTCTTCCGGTTTCCCCAATAAATCCGGTGGCATGGCATTCGTCTACCATTACCATGGCCCCGTATTTCTCGGCCAAGTCACAGATTTTATCTAGTTGGGCAATAGTTCCGTCCATAGAGAAGACCCCATCGGTGACGATAAGTTTTCGTCTTGCGCCGGAGGCTTTTTTTAGTTCCTCCTCAAGGGCCTGCATGTCGTTGTGCTTATAGCGGTGCCTTTGGGCCTTGCATAAGCGTATGCCGTCTATAATGCTGGCGTGGTTCAATTCGTCAGAGATGATGGCATCTTCTTTTGACAGTAGCGGTTCGAATACGCCTCCGTTGGCGTCGAATGCGGCAGCATAAAGGATGCAATCTTCCATACCTAAAAATTCCGCCGTCTTTTGTTCCAGTTCTTTGTGTATGTTCTGGGTCCCGCAGATAAAGCGTACCGATGAAAGTCCGAAACCATAGGTCATCATTGCATCTATACCGGCTTCAATGACATCTGGGTCGGCAGAAAGCCCTAAATAGTTGTTCGCACAAAAGTTGAGGGTATTTGTGTGGTCTTTTGTGTCGATGCAGGCCCCTTGCGGGGTAGTGATGATACGTTCTTTTTTAAATAGTCCGGACGCTTCAAGGGAGTCCAGTTCTTCTTGAAACTGTTGTTTTATATTGTCGTACATGTCTTATAACCTTGTTTAGTGTATTGTTTACTTAATTCCGAAATCATTTCTGCCACAATATCCTTCAATTGAAATTGTGGGCGCCATTTCCAATCTTCGCGGGCTTTACTGTCATCTAATGAATAAGGCCAACTAGCGGCGATGTCTTGTCGGAAATCGGGCTTATAGTCGATTTGAAAATCGGGATAGAACTTTCTGATGGCCTTTGCGACATCCTTGGGTCTAAAACTGGCAGCTTGTAAATTGTAGGAAGTTCGAATGCTGATACAGTTCTTAGGGGCTTCCATAAGTTCAATGGTGGCCCTAATGGCATCGTCCATATAAATCATGGGCAGTGTGGCATCTTCGTGCAGGTAACAATCGAATTTTTGGCCTTGAACGGCCTTGTGGAAAATATCGACGGCATAGTCGGTGGTGCCTCCACCGGGAAGGGATTCATGCCCGATAATGCCAGGGTATCTTAAGGAACGCACGTCCAATCCGTATTTGGTAAAGTAGTAATTGGCCCAGTTTTCGCCCGCAGCCTTGCTTATCCCGTAAACGGTAGAAGGATTCAATGGGGCGTCTTGGGGCGTATCCCATTTTCTGATGTCACCACCGTAAACGGCAATTGAGCTAGGGAAAAATACCTTGTTCAACATATGTTCGGCCGCGACACTTAGAACCGAAAGCAGACTTTTAAGGTTGATTTCCCAAGTGCGAATGGGATCTTCTTCACCCTTGGCCGAAAGAACCGCCGCTAAATGATAGATTTCCGTAATACCGTGGGTAGTGATAATACGCTTGAGACCGGCAGTGTCGGTAGCATCTAAAATTTCATGAACGTTTGGGGAATTAGCTTTATCCCTAAGGTCTGAAGTGATGACCGAATCATTGCCATATCGTTCAATTAGGGCCTTGCTAAGCACGGTCCCTAACTGACCGTTAGCCCCGGTAACCAAAATTTTTTGCTTGCTCATATCTTTATATTAATAAGTATAAAGTTATGTAAACAAGTATTTTTGCCACAATAAAACCTTTAAATACTAAGAAAATAAGTAGTTTTAGCTTTATATTGATAAATATGAAATATATTTTCCTTTATAGAGGTGAATGTATTGAGCTCACCAGTAATTTTAACTGCTATGGAAACGATCGATGAGATAGATTTAAAAATTTTACGGATTTTGCAGGTCGATGCGAAACGGACGGCCAAGGAAATAGCCGAATCGCTCCATATGACGGCTTCTCCGGTCTATGAACGAATAAAGCGCTTGGAGAAAAGGGGCTTTATAAAAAAGTATGTGGCCCTTTTAAACAAAAAACAATTGGGGAAACACGTAAGTGCCATCTGCATGGTTTCATTGCGGTATCACAATGAGGGGTTTATCGATACGTTTGAAAAGCAGATAAAGGAATTAAAGGAGGTGCAAGAGTGTTACCACATGGCAGGCAAGGTAGATTTCTTCCTGAAAATTCATTTGAAAAGCCTTGAGGGCTATCATGAGTTCGTCAGGACCAAACTGTCTAAGATCGATAATATAGGCGTGTTGGAGAGTTATTTTGTGCTGAAGGAGATATCCAATGGAACCGAGTTCGATATCTAAGGTAGGCTCCACAGCGTAAGTAGCGCGGGAGGGAGCCTAGTCGATGGGCGATCGGATTTATTCCACAACAATTTTATAAATTCCGAAACTAAGATTCAGTTTAGGTAAAAACCAAGTCAAAAAAAACCTCGAAAATCATGTGATTTACGAGGTTTTGCTCACGGAGGATATCCGGTGTGGTGACCTGGCTGGGGCTCGAACCCAGGACCCTCTCCTTAAAAGGGAGATGCTCTACCAACTGAGCTACCAGGTCAAAAAAAGTAAAGAACGAAAGCGTATTCTGTTAAAAAAATAAGCTCAGGTGTTTAAATAAAAAAGCCTCTTTATTTTGAAGAGGCTACTATTTATTTGGTGACCTGGCTGGGGCTCGAACCCAGGACCCTCTCCTTAAAAGGGAGATGCTCTACCAACTGAGCTACCAGGTCAAACATATACAGGATTGATTCCCTTAATGCGGGTGCAAATATAAGTCGATTACTTTATTTTCCAAGCCCTTTTTTATATAAATTTAATTTTTTTTGAAATCCCCTGAAAATAAGCCACTTTTGCGCCAAAATAAAATTGTGAAAATAGTATTGTTAGGATATATGGGTAGTGGTAAGAGTACCATTGGTAAAATATTGGCCCATAAAGGAAACTTGGAATTCATAGATCTTGACCATTATATTGAGCAGGCCGAAAATATGTCGGTTTCAGATATCTTTAGAATAAGGGGAGAGCTCTACTTCAGAAAAAAGGAACATCAATACCTGAACGAGGTGCTTGATCAAAAGGAGGGTTTTGTGCTGTCCCTCGGTGGCGGAACCCCCTGTTATGGCGATAATATGAAATCGATTATCGAAAAGACAGAGAATACCTTTTACTTAAAAGTTTCGATTTCTGAATTGACCAAGCGCCTCCTAAAAGAGAAAGACGAACGCCCATTGGTCAAGAATATAGCCGAAGACGAGCTGCCCGAGTTTATCGGTAAGCACCTGTTCGAACGAAACCAATTTTACAGCCAGGCCCACAAGGTCATTACCTGCGATACCAAAGACGTAAAAGATATTGTGGAAGAAATAAAGGTAGCCTTAGTCTAGGTAGACCATGTCGTTCTTGGACTGAAATTTCACGTGTACATGTTCTTGTAAGGAGGTCGATAGGGAAATGCCCTTATAATCGGCTTTTACAGGGTATTTTTTATGGTTTCTGTTGACCAGTACCGCCGTCTTGAGCTGCTTGACAGGGGTTTTTAGAAAATGGTGTACGCCGTAAATGAGCGTGGTACCCGAGTTTAGTACATCGTCGACCAGAACAATGGATTTGTCTTGGTATTCCGATTCCGGGATCGAGGTTTTTACGCCACTTCGCAAGGGGTTCTTTTTGTCCATCATAACCTTACAGAGTGTGATTTCGGCATCGGTGACTTTCTTTAGCACCTTCTGCAGTTTTTTTGCAAAATTGAGTCCCCCGCCATCAATGCCGGCTATGATAATTTCCTTTTCTTCAACATTGGCCTCGTAAATCTGATAGGCAATACGTTCTATTTTATATTGGATCTGCTGGTGCGTAAGTATTTTGTTTTCCATAAACGGGTATTTTCATTTCAAAGATAGCCAACCAAGGGCAAACCTGCCTGTTTTTATTCTTTTTGGACAAAATCGTCGGGAGCGGCTTCCGGGTCGTCTAAGTACTCTTCAATATCGCGACGGTCTTTTTTGGTGGGCCTTCCCGTTCCTTTCTTTCGGTAGTGTTCCTTGGCCTGTTTTAAAAGTTCGTTATGTTCGAAAGCCTCTTTTGGGGTGGTGTCCTTTCTATAAATATCGACCAATTTGGCACCGACCCGGCTTTTCGGGGTGTCCAAAACCGTAAGTTGAAGGTTGATCTGGTCTTTTCGTACTATTATTTTGTCCATAGGGTAGACCTCGCGGGAAGGTTTGACCACTTGGTCGTTAACTTTTACCTGACCTTTTTTACAGGCCGTAGAAGCAATGTTCCGGGTCTTAAAATAACGGGTACTCCACAAGTACTTGTCAATTCGCATAACTATTAAAAATCTTTGTTAAGGCTCTCTACAAAAATAAGGGAAAATTGTATCTTGCCGGCTGTAAAAATGAATTGATGATAATGAATCGAATAGTTGCCTTGTCGGCGTTGGTAGTTGTACTATGGTCTTGTAATAACGATGATGGCGGTGTCACGATAGAACCCCCAAGACCTCTGACCGAGGTTTTGGGTGAAGATGAAGTTAAGATTCAGGAATATCTTAAAACGCATTATTACAATTATGCCGAATTTGAAAATCCATCCGAAGATTTTGATTATAAGATCAAAGTGATGGAAATAGAGGAGGGCGATACCGATGTGATTCCCTTGATCGATCAAGTAGAATCAAAATCGGTAAAAGTGTCGGCCACTACCGAAGAAGGGGAAGAAGAGTTGTCTCACACCTATTACTATTTGGTAGCAAAGGAAGGGGTCGGGGAATCTCCTACAGTAGCGGATTCTACTTTTGTGAAATATGAGGGGACATTATTGGATGGAACACGCTTTGATGGAACGGATAGTTATTCGTGGCAATATCTTCCTCAATTTTTAAGGGGATATGCAGAAGGGGTCTCCCATTTGAATTCTGGTGGAGCGGTTGTGGAGAACGAGGACGGTACCTTTACGATAAGTGATCCGGGAGTGGGAATGGTAATCATGCCTTCGGGTCTGGCTTATTATAATAGTACGCCTAGTGTCTTGATTCCGACTTATTCGCCTTTGGTCTTTACTTTGGAGTTGGGTGTTTTTGTAAAGGATACCGATTATGATGGGGATGGCGTGCCGTCTATCATGGAGGACCTGAACAATGATGGGAACTTGAACAACGATGATACCGATGGTGATGGATTGCCTGATCACCAAGACAGTGATGATGACAATGACGGAACATTGACAAGTGATGAAATTGAAGTGGACGGAGAGGGTAATGTTACTTTTCCTGATGCCGATGGCGATACTGTACCGGATTATCTGGATTCCGATACAAAATAATAAGAAAAGCGATAATTTATTTATCGTCAATATAAAAGAAAGCCCGAAACATGCGTTTCGGGCTTTCTTTTTATGATATCTGTTCCTTTCCTTATAAAGTCAAAGACAAACTAACGATCAGCTGGTCAGGCCTCGCATCTACGCGACTTGGACCTAGCTCGGTTATGTTGGTGTTGATAAAGGTAGCTTCGTTGCTGTTAAAGCCTCTCTCGTACCGGATATCGATACCCAACTTGCCTAAGTCTACACCGGCTCCGATATTGGCGCCTACACTAAAGTCGTTTTCAATATCGTCTATACTGATACCGTCAAATTCGGTATCTAGGATATATTGGAACGAAGGTCCGGCAAATACGTGTAAGGGACCGATAATCTTGATACCTACCAACAAAGGCATGTCTAACTTGCTGATGTCGAACTTGTCTCCGTTGTAATCGGACTTTGTTTTGGTGTACATCAATTCGGGTCTGAAGTAAATACGGCTTATACCGATTTTTCCAAATAATCCCAAATGGTATCCCATGTTTCGGTCAGGGTCTCTGGCCGCATCCCCAATGGATTCAAAATAGTCTCCATTGGCACTGTAGTTCAGGCCGGCTTTTACACCGATTTCAACCAAATCTTTTTGCGAAAATGCAGCGATGCTTACCAAAGCAAAAACCGCTGTAAGGAGTGTTCTTCTCATATGTTCTCGTTTTTAATACCACAACAGTATCAAAAACGATACCATTGTTATTTCCTTTTCAATACCTTTAAAACGGCCTTCTCAATAGCTTTATTGTTTAGTCCGTACTTCTCCATAAGTTGTTCTGGGGTGCCGCTTTCGCCAAAAGTATCTTGCGTTGCAACGAACTCTTGAGGTGCAGGATGCTGTACTGTAAGGGTTCTGGCCACTGTCTCTCCGAGTCCGCCCAAGTAATTGTGCTCTTCGGCAGTTACGATGCAACCTGTTTTTTTAACTGATTTTAACACCGCTTCCTCATCAAAGGGTTTGATGGTGTGGATATTGATAACCTCTGCTGAAATTCCTTGTTCTTCCAGTTTTTCTGCAGCGATCAAAGCTTCCCATACCAAGTGACCTGTGGCAACTATGGTTACATCGGTACCTTCGCTTAGCATTACGGCCTTGCCGATTTCGAATTTTTGGTCGACGGGGGTAAAGTTGGCTACTTTTGGTCGGCCAAAGCGCAAGTATACAGGTCCATCATATTCGGCGATGGCCAAAGTAGCGGCCTTCGTTTGGTTGTAGTCACATGGGTTGATGACCGTCATGCCCGGAAGCATTTTCATCATACCGATGTCCTCTAAAATCTGGTGGGTGGCACCGTCTTCACCAAGGGTTACACCAGCGTGCGAAGCACATATTTTTACATTCTTTCCGGAGTAGGCGATAGACTGACGGATCTGGTCGTAAACCCTACCTGTTGCAAAGTTGGCGAATGTACTGGCAAAAGGAATCTTTCCTCCAATGGTGAGTCCGGCTGCGATACCCATCATGTTGGCTTCGGCTATACCTATTTGAAAGAATCTCTCGGGATTCTCGTCAATAAAAGGCTGTATTTTTAAAGAACCTACCAAATCGGCACAAAGGGCTACTACATTAGGGTTGGTTCTTCCTAACTCGGTCATGGCGTCTCCGTAGCCACTTCTAGTATCGTTTTTTCCTTGATCTATATATTTTGTCATTTTATTCAGTTTTTGTCGTTTCCGAGGCGGAAAGCTAAAATTTTAAGATAGTTTCGGAATTTTAATAATCACCTAAGGTTTCTGGGTTTTGGCTTAAAGCGTTCGCTAATTGCTCGTCGCTAGGTGCTTTACCGTGCCATGCATGGGTGTGCATCATAAAATCTACACCGTTGCCCATCATGGTATCTAGTATGATACATACGGGTTTTCCTTTTCCTGTTCTGCTCTTGGCCTCGTTCAGTCCATTGATTATGGCTTCAAGGTTGTTGCCTTCGGCTACTTCAAGAACATCCCATCCGAAAACTTCGAACTTCTCTTTTAGGTTTCCTAAAGGAAGCACTTCTTCGGTAGGGCCGTCGATCTGCTGTCCGTTCCTATCTATGGTAGAGATCAGGTTGTCAACTTTATTTCCGGCAGCATACATAATGGCTTCCCAGTTTTGGCCTTCCTGTAATTCGCCATCACCGTGAAGACTATAGACCAAATGGTTATCTCCGTTCAATTTCTTGGCTAATGCCGCACCGATCGCTACGGACATTCCTTGACCTAAAGATCCCGATGCTACACGAACCCCTGGTAGGCCTTCGTGGGTAGTCGGGTGTCCTTGAAGACGGGAGTTCAATAAACGGAAGGTATTTAATTCTTCCACGGGAAAGTATCCCTTTCTTGCCAAAACACTGTAAAAAACAGGTGAGATGTGGCCGTTTGAAAGAAAGAAAAGGTCTTCGTCCTTACCGTCCATATCAAAACCTTCTTTAAGGTCCATTACTTCATTGTAAAGCGCGACCAAAAATTCGGTACAGCCCAAAGAACCCCCTGGGTGACCTGAATTTACCTTGTGTACCATGCGTAGAATATCCCTTCGGGTCTGTACTACGATATCTTGTAGTTCGTCTAATTTTGCCATTTGTAAATGTTCGTTTTTAGTAGTTTTCAAATGTAATCGCAATCTTTTGGGAATACAAATCGCACCTTGTTTATTTTTGCCCTCAAATCAAAAAAAGAGTGATAAAAGCAACAGTTGGCAACCTTTTGCGCTAGAGCCGTTTATTTGGACGGAATTTATTGAAAGAGAGAGGCGATGGCGGTGAAAAAGTTAGTTTCGGTAGTCGGAAACCCAGGTTTTGGACAAACTTTATTTTTTCCTTAGGGCTTTTATGCTAGGCAGTTGTTTATCTTTGCGCCCATAAATAATATTTTGAAATTTACCTTACACCATACAGACCCTAAGAGTAAAGCCCGTGCCGGAACCATGGTTACCGATCACGGCGTAATAGAAACCCCTATATTCATGCCGGTAGGTACCGTTGCTTCGGTAAAAAGTGTGCACCAGCGTGAATTGAAGGAAGATATCAATCCCGATATTATTTTGGGAAATACCTATCACCTTTTCCTTCGGCCCAAGACGGAAATTCTAAAGAAGGCCGGGGGACTCCATAAGTTTATGGGGTGGGATAGGAATATCCTTACCGACAGTGGGGGGTATCAAGTGTATTCCCTCTCGGGAAACCGTAAGATAAAGGAAGAAGGGGTGAAGTTCAAGTCGCATATCGACGGTACGACCCATCTTTTTACACCGGAAAACGTGATGGAAATACAGCGTGTTATAGGGGCCGATATTATCATGGCCTTTGACGAATGTACGCCTTATCCATGCGATTATCGCTATGCAGAACGGTCTATGCATATGACCCACAGGTGGCTGGAGCGCTGTATAACGCACTTAAAAAAGACCCCCTTTGAATATGATTATTCACAGGCATTCTTTCCGATAGTACAAGGTTCTACCTATACCGATCTAAGAAAACGCTCGGCCGAGTATATTGCCGGGGTAGGGGCCGAAGGTAATGCTATCGGTGGCCTGTCCGTTGGCGAGCCCGCCGAGGAAATGTATGCCATGACCGAGGTGGTCTGCGAAATATTGCCCGAAGACAAACCAAGATATCTGATGGGGGTAGGTACGCCTATCAATATTTTGGAGAACATTGCCTTGGGGATCGATATGTTCGATTGTGTAATGCCTACGCGAAATGCGCGAAACGGAATGTTGTTTACGGCCCATGGAACGATTAATATAAAGAACAAAAAATGGGAGGACGATTTTTCTCCCGTTGATGAAATGGGGATCACCTTTGTCGACCTCGAATATTCAAAGGCCTATTTGCGCCATTTGTTCGTGGCCAAGGAGTATTTGGGCAAGCAAATTGCCACCATTCACAACCTAGGATTCTATCTTTGGTTGGTTCGTGAAGCTCGAAAGCATATTTTAGCGGGGGATTTTACCGAATGGAAAGACCGTATGGTGAAACAAATGGATAAACGATTGTAGTGCTTACAATATTAGATAAATATATACTTAAGCGATATTTGGTCACTTTTTCGGTGATGATCTTGCTATTCATCCCTATCGGTATCATGGCCCATTTGGCCGAACAGATAGGAAAAATGCAGGCCAACGAGGCCCCATTGGATGAGATACTTGTCTATTTTGGAAATTTTACGATCTACATCGGGAGCCTACTGTTTCCAATTTTTCTTTTTCTATCCATTATTTTCTTTACCTCCAAACTAGCGAGTAATACGGAAATCGTTGCCATTTTGAGTTCAGGGGTTTCCTATTCCAGGTTTTTGAGGCCCTATATTATTGGGGCATCCATCATAGCCATTATCATGTTTATCATGGGGATGTTTGTTGTACCCAATGCCAGTAAGGGCTTCAATGAATTCAAATACAAGTATTTGAAAAAGGGAAAACAAGACCGGGTGACCAACAATATCTTTACGCAATTGAATGCAAATGACTTCATTTACGTAAGTAGCTTTGACCCTGCGCGCCAAATCGGCTATAATTTTACCTTTGAACGTTTTGATAAAGAGAACCAATTGAAGTTCAAAATATCGGCGGCCAATATCAGATGGGTGGAAAAAGACAGTGTCTACCGCCTCACCACGTATAAAAAGCGAAAAATCTATAACGATACGGCCTTAGTGGAGACCAAGCGCCGTCTAGACACGCTTTTTGCCTTTAATATAAGTGACCTTACGCCCGTGTCCTATGCCGCGGAAACCAAGAATATTTTTGAGCTCAATCGCTTTATCAAAGATCAGAAACTCAAAGGGGCTTCCAATATCAATGCCTACGTTCTGGTGAAATATAAGAGATGGGCCTTGCCGATAACGGCCTTTATCCTGACCATTATAGCAGTGGCCGTTTCCTCGGTAAAACGAAGGGGAGGTATGGGGATCAATCTGGCCTTTGGTATTATAGTGGCCTTTGTGTTCGTTTTCTTTGACAAGGTTTTTGGAACACTTGCCGAACAATCGGGTTTTTCTCCCCTGTTGGCAGTATTGATCCCGAACATGCTTTTTGGTATTCTCGCGGTGGTATTGCTGCAGAGGGCCAAACGATAATACGATAGCTATAAAAAGGCATGGGGGCACAGCTGAAGAATTACCTGCATTTACATTTTATTGTCTTTATCTGGGGCTTTACCGCGGTTTTGGGCAAGCTCATTACCCTTGATGCCATGCCTTTGGTGTGGTACCGTATGCTTATGGCGGCGGTGCTGATATTCTTCTACCTGTTCGCTAAGCGGTATTCCTTAAAGGTGAGTCCTAAAATGCTTCTGGCCTTGATAGGTGCGGGAATTGTAATCGCCCTGCATTGGGTCACCTTCTTTATGGCCATAAAGGTGTCGAATGTTTCCATAGCATTGGCCACGATGTCTACGGGTGCCTTTTTTACGGCCTTGATTGAACCGTTTTGGTATAAGCGAAAAATGATATGGTATGAGGTCGTATTCGGTATCGTGGTGATGTTGGGCCTTTATATGATCTTTAAGGTCGATACCCAATATCTTTACGGTATTATGATCGCCCTTGTGTCATCCTTTCTTTCGGCCCTATTTTCAATGATCAACGGAAAGTTGATCCAGAAAGAGAGGCCTTCGGTCATTTCTTTTTACGAGCTATTGAGCGGGGTGGGCCTGCTCAGTATTTTTTTGGCCTTTCAAGGAAGTTTTAATGCCCAATTTTTTCAATTGTCATCCGATGATTTATTGTATCTGTTCATTTTGGCGTCAGTGTGTACGGCTTATGCATTTATTGCTTCGGTGAAGATTTTAAAGTTTATAAGTCCTTATACCGTAATGCTTACCATTAATCTAGAGCCGGTCTACGGTATCGTTTTGGCCTTTTTGATTTTAGGGGATTCGGAAAAAATGAACCCCCTGTTCTATTTGGGCGGAGGCATTATCTTGTTGACGGTTCTGGCCAATGGGATATTGAAAAATCGGAGAAGGTTTAAAAAACCCTTCAAGGGATAAGCTTAAAGTTCTATATTTGCCTATCAAACTAAACCTATTACACTACTAATGGAATATCTCGATTTTGAACTCCCGATAAAAGAGCTTGAAGAGCAGTTGGACAAATGCATGATTATCGGACAAGAAAGCGATGTTGATGTATCGGAAACCTGTAAGCAGATTGAAAAGAAACTGGCCGATACCCGAAAGGAAATCTACAAGAACCTTACCGCTTGGCAGAGGGTTCAGTTGTCAAGACATCCCAATAGACCTTATACCTTGGATTATATCAATGCCATTTGTGGCGATACGTTTTTAGAGCTCCATGGCGATAGAAATGTAAAGGACGATAAGGCAATGATAGGGGGCTTGGGTAAAATCGGCGATCAGAGTTTTATGTTCATCGGTCAACAGAAAGGATACAATACCAAGACCAGGCAATACCGGAATTTCGGTATGGCAAACCCTGAGGGGTATCGCAAAGCCTTGCGCTTAATGAAATCTGCCGAAAAATTCAATATACCTGTCGTATGCTTTATCGATACACCTGGTGGTGCTGCCGGTATTGAGGCGGAAGAGCGTGGTCAAGGCGAGGCGATAGCCCGTAATATACTTGAAATGACGCGTTTAAAGGTGCCCATTATAGTGGTCATTATTGGTGAAGGAGCCTCTGGTGGCGCCTTGGGCATAGGAGTAGGCGATAGGGTCCTTATGTTGGAAAACACTTGGTATTCCGTAATTTCACCCGAATCATGTTCTTCCATTCTTTGGAGAAGTTGGGAGTATAAGGAAGTAGCTGCCGAAGCATTGAAGCTTACCGCTACCGATATGAAAAAATTGAAATTGATCGACGAAATTGTCCGTGAGCCCGCGGGTGGAGCCCATGCCAATCGTGAAAAGACTTTTGAAGTCGTCAAGAATAAAATTGTGGCCCAATTTGAGGTGTTGGAAAAGTTATCCCCAAAAGAATTGGTCAGAACCCGAATGGATAAGTACGCTCAAATGGGTGTTTTTAACGGTTAACGGGCACATTTCACAAGCCGGTCAAAATCTGAAGGAAACTTTCTTCAGATTTTTTTTGTTATCAACATAAAATCGTAACTTATTAACAGGGCAATGTTCATTACCTGTGAATTATACTTCATTTTTTTAGTCACTTAATTGCATATTTTCGTACAATGGAAAAAATTAATCCGGTCATAGGTCGCAAAATTGATAAATCTACCTTGATCAACTTGGAGCGAGGTAAGATACCGCCACAATCTGTTGATTTAGAAGAGGTTGTGCTCGGTGCTATGATGATTGATAAAAAGGGCGTAGATGAAGTTATTGATATTCTACATCCTGATGTTTTCTACAAAGATGCCCATAGGTACATCTATGAGGCCATCTTTAAGTTGTTTGAAAGTTCGGAACCGGTCGATTTATTAACCGTTTCGTCACAATTGAAGAAAGATGGTCGTTTAGAGGCCGTAGGGGGTGATTTCTACCTTATAAAATTGACGCAAAAAGTAGCTTCTTCGGCGCATATCGAGTTTCATGCACGAATCATCCTTCAGAAGTTTATACAGCGTAGCCTTATTAAAATCTCCAACGAAATCATTGAAGAGGCCTATGATGAGTCTACCGATGTTTTCGATTTATTGGACAGTGCGGAATCTAAGCTTTACGACGTTACCCAAGGCAACCTAAAGCGTTCTGCCGAAACCGCTATGGATTTGGTAATTCAGGCGAAGAAAAAAATTGAGGAGATTTCCAACAAAGAAGGTATGAGCGGTATCGCTACCGGATTTGATAAACTCGATAAACTGACTTCGGGTTGGCAGCCCAGTGATTTGATCATTGTAGCGGCACGTCCCGGTATGGGTAAAACGGCCCTTACCTTGTCTATGGCGAGGAATATTGCGGTAGACGGTGGTCAAGCCGTTGCGTTTTTCTCTTGTGAGATGTCTTCCGTACAGTTGATCACCCGTCTTATTTCTTCGGAAACAGGACTCTCATCGGAAAAATTGAGGACAGGAAAGCTGGAGAAGCATGAATGGGAACAGTTGAACGTAAAAGTAAAGGCGCTTGAAAAGGCCCCCTTGTTTATCGATGATACCCCGTCTTTGTCCATTTTCGATTTACGGGCCAAGGCGAGACGTCTGGCTTCGCAGCATGATATCAAGATCATTATAATTGACTACTTACAGCTAATGACGGCCGGTGGTACCGGAAAGGGAGGCAACCGTGAACAGGAAATCTCGACCATTTCGCGTAACCTCAAGGCCTTGGCAAAAGAATTGAACATACCGGTTATTGCACTGTCACAGCTATCCCGTGCGGTTGAAACCCGTGGGGGCAGTAAAAGACCCTTGCTTTCCGATTTACGTGAATCGGGTGCGATCGAGCAGGATGCGGATATTGTATCCTTTATTTTCCGTCCCGAATACTACAAAATCGATGAATGGGACGATGAGGAACGAAGCCCGACACAAGGACAGGCGGAATTTATCGTGGCCAAACACCGTAACGGTGGACTTGAGAACATTCGTCTGAAGTTTATCGGTAATCTCGGTAAGTTCGATAACCTTGATGACTTTGATTCTCCCTTTGAGTTTCAGTCTAAAATGAACGAGAACGAAGACAATCCGTTCATTACAAAGAACCTGCCCGATGCCAATCAGGCTTTCGGTAGTTCTATGAACGACTTGAACCCGGATGACGATAACGATGTTCCGTTTTAAGGCCTGAATTGAAGATCTTTCAACAAGTTTTTTCATAGCTTTAACTTGGGCGGTCATAAAAAGCGCACTTTTTCAAGTATCTTTAGAAAAAATCAAAGTGCTAGAAATATGGTAAAATCGCTTTTGTCTACTCTTTTTATCTTGGTAGGTGTTTTGCAGGTTTCCGCTTCTGCCATTCTGATCCCTATGGATGCCGAAGGGCAGAAAGACCACCTCAAGGCATACGGTATCACCTATTGGGTGCTTTCCAAACAGCAGAAGGTGCAATGGCTCCTAAATTATAGGGGAGGTTCTTTTTTGTTGCCCGATGGGGAAGTCATTAGAAAGGAATGTCAGATACGCGGGGTTTCCTTCGAAATTTTGTCCGATAGTCAAACCGAAGGGATACTGAACGAAATAAGTAGTCCTTCCAAAAATCAAGATGCGGTCATATTGGAGAAGGCCCCTAAGATTGCTGTCTATAGCCCTAAGGGAAACCAACCTTGGGACGACGCGGTGACCATGGTCTTGACCTATGCCGAAATTCCCTATGTAACGGTCTATGATGAAGAGGTGCTAGGTGATAAACTGGCGCTCTACGATTGGCTGCATTTGCATCACGAAGATTTTACCGGCCAGTACGGCAAGTTTTACGGAGCTTATCGGGCGGCACCTTGGTATATAGAACAAAAGAAGGAGGCCGAGGCCCTGGCCGAACGAATGGGGTTTTCTAAAGTTTCCGAAGAGAAAAGCGCCGTAGCCGAAAAGATTAGGGCGTATGTTATCGGGGGAGGCTTTATGTTCGCCATGTGTTCGGCTACCGATAGTTTTGATATAGCCCTTTCCGCCAAGGGAGTGGATATTTGTGAACCTATGTTCGACAATGATCCTAGCGATGCAAACTATCAAAGCAAATTGAATTTTGATAGAACTTTTGCATTTACCGATTTTACACTGGAGCGCAATCCCTTGAAATACGAATTTTCATCCATAGATATGACCAGTAAGAGAGGCAATGTATCTAAGGAATACGATTATTTTTCCTTAATGGACTTCTCCGCAAAATGGGATGCCGTACCCACCATGCTCTGTCAAAACCACACCGCCTTGGTCAAAGGTTTTATGGGGCAGACCACCTCGTTTACGAGGGAAGAGATCAAACCGACCGTTTTGGTGCTTGGAGAAAACAAACAAAATGGCGAAGCCCGTTACATTCATGGTGTAAAAGGAAAAGGTTTCTTTACCTTCTACGGTGGGCATGACCCGGAAGACTACCAACATAGGGTGGGAGACCCGAAAACGGAACTGGAACTACACCCCAATTCTCCCGGGTATCGTTTGATATTGAACAATGTATTGTTTCCGGCAGCTAGAAAAAAGAAGCAAAAGACCTAAACCGAATAGACCCCTTCGTGTTCGTGGATTCAACTTCCGCGGATCAATAACAATCCATTTTGATCTGCTTGCGGTTTTGGTAATGACTGAGGTCTTTGCCCAAGTATTCATGGCTTAGCAGTTGCAGTTCTTCCAGTACTTCTTTTTGCATGGCTATAGATCCACAGATCATAATGCATCCTTTGTTTTTTAAGACGTCTAAAAACAAATCCTTATCTCGTTGGATTAAGTTTTGAACGTATATTTTTTCAGCTTGTTGACGGGAATAGGCCGCTTTAAAATCGGTTAATTTACCTTCTCGCATGGCCTCTTCGATATAATCTTTATAGAGGTTGAACGAATCTTTTGTTCTCGCTCCCCAATACAAATGGATTTCTCTTTTTTTAATATTCTCCTGTATCATTCCAAGAAAAGGACCAATGCCGGTGCCTGTGGCGATAAACACGGTTTTTTTGGCGTGCTTTGGAAAATGGAAATTCCTATTGTTTACTACGGTAGCGGTGAGTTTTTCGCCTTGCGTCAGTTGATGCAGGTAGTTGGAACATAGGCCCTTGTCGTGTCTTCGGATGCTGATTACCAGTGTGTCGGTATTTACCTTGCCAATGGAATATAAGCGCTCACGGGCCCCTTCGCTGGGTACTACCGATAACAGGTCACCTGAAACAGGTCTTGATCCATTCAGGTTTTTAAGGCTTAAAAGGAAGGTGTCCTCTTCGGGAAGTTCGGCTTTCTGGATGACCTTAAAGGTAGATGCCGGTTTTGAACTGCTGAACAACTTCGGTTTTTCCAGATGAATGGATAGTCCCATTTTCTTTGACCAGGCCATAGACCAATTATTGAAAGATTCAAAAGATTGGTCGTTAACCGTAAAGACCTCGTGTAGGGCCGTACTGGTATCGGAGGCCTCTAAAGTGGTATGGGTTTCGTAGGCAAATTGACAGAAGTGGGGGTAGGCCGTCGAACCAAAGCCTACGACACTAAAATCAAAAGCTTGCTTCTGTCGCTGTTTTTTGACCAGTTGTATAAACTTATCTGCCGATGCCGGGGCTTCCCCTTGTCCGTACGTGGCCGTAATAACGACCAAATGCTCCATTTTTTTGAAAAGGGAGTATTGGTTCATCAGGGCGAGATGGCTTTTCTTTCCTATGGATAATAGTTGTTTGTGTAATTCTTGGGCGAATTCAAGCGTGGTACCACCTTCCGTGCCTACCAAGACAATATATTCACTTTCGTGTTTTGAATAGACATTTTTAATCTTGGTTTTAGGCCTTTTGAAGTATACGATAAAGCCCGTTACCGTTAAAAAGGGAATGGCCAAGCTTCCGAAGCCGAGTACTATGGACCAAATGATGCTTCCTTCTCCCGTATGTAAAACCCTGGCCCATGACGACATGAGCTGTAGGCTAGGGTATTTTTCTTCGGCAAGAACCTCCCCGGTAACTTGGTTGAGGTATACTTCCCTGTCCTTTAACTGAACGATATAGTAGTCTTCTACAAATTCCGAAAAGGGATATTCCAATTCAAGAAGCTCGGATAGGGGCGTGTTTTTGAACAGCTCGAATTGCGTGAATTCTCTTATAGGTTCCTCTTGAATGGAATCAAAATCGACTTGCAATGAGACTTTGGAATCGGGTATAACATCAAAACGAAGCAAGGAAAGGTATACTCCCGTTAGGGCTAATACCAAAAGCGGAATTAGGGTCCATCTTGCATATACAACATGGTGGTATTGGGAAAAGTTCTCGCGAACAACAGGCGCAAAGAATTGCTTGTAGCCCCCTTGTCTCTTTGCAATGAGCACTATGCCCGAAATACTGATGAGAATGAGTAGAAAAGAGGCGAAGCCAATGAGGAAACGTCCCGTGGATTTCAAAAAGAGAGAGCGGTGGAGGTTGGTGGCAAATTGAAAGAAGGACTTTTTTTGAATAAGGCTCCCCAATCTTTCACCAGTAAATGGATCGATGTAAAACTCATCGTTCTTTCCATCTACGATAGCCGTGGCGCTAACAAAACCGTTTCGGTCACGCTTTACGGCCAATACTTCATCATATTTTTTATTGATATGCTCTAGGGTTTCGGCCAATGAAAGTTCATCGGCCCCAGAAACACTGTAGGGTTCAATTTTATCCAAAATTGGTTCTACGGCAAGAATAACACCGGTAACCGATGCGATCAACAGAAAAATGGAAGAGGCAACGGCAAATACCAAATGGCTATACCTCCATACCGATACAATCATAAAAACTATCTATTAGGTACCATTCTAATATAACGGATGTAGCCCTTGCCGTTTACTTTATCCTTTATGGTGGCCGAGTTCAATTCAATTTCCGCATCTACGGTGTAATATTCTTGGTTTTCTACGGCGGACTCAAAACGAACTTTATAACCAGCGTCCATGTGCGAAGCGTTAAAGCCTAAAGAAATAACGTTTCGCTCACCGTTTCCAATTGTAGCACCTGAAAGGGCATCTACATTTTCACCGGAACCATCGCTGAAGTTCCACCAGTTTTTTAAATCGGGAAACCATTCCTTATCGTCACCTTGAATGTATAGGGTCTTTTCGTATTTCCCTTCAGGATTGATCAACGAAACCACGACATAGGCCTTTTCGCCCGTGTAGTTGGTCATTTGAATCATACATTTGTAACGTACTTCCGGTTCCTTAATAAAAGAAGACAATACAAAGATTGCGGATACCAAACCTAGGGCTCCAATGGCCTTTATTACAATATTTTTCATGGAATACTAGTTTAAAAAATGAAGGTTTACCTTGTTTTTGGCCAACAGTTCGTTCTCACTGGCCAAGTCGTGTGCAGTTTCACCAAATTCGGTAGTGGACTTAAGGTCTGCACCGTTCTTTATCAAATACTTTAATATTTCGGCATTTTCGGTCTTCATGGCCGCATAATGCAATGCGGTATTTCCATCTTTGTCCTTGCCATTGATATCCGCACCGAATGCACTTACTTTTTTCAATAGGTCCAAGTTGTTTTTCGAAACGGCCAAATGCCATACCGAGCTATTATCGGCTTGTAATTGTTTAAAGTCAAAACCTTTGGCTTTTAATGCGGCTACTTTGGCATCGAAATCACGTGGCTTGCCCCGGCTACCGAAAAGGTAGGCGGCAAGATTGTCTCCTTTGTTGTCCTTGAGCTGAACATCGGCGCCTTTGGTGATCAAGTAAGACACAACATCGGCACTGTTGTTTTGAAGGGCCATGGCCAAAGCCGTTTGTCCTTTGCTATCCGAATGGTCGATATTCTTTGTTTTTTCGGCCAGGTATTTTACAATGCTAAGCTCGTTTCGCGCCGCAGCTTTTAAAAGGGGGGTATTTCCTTCTTCATCTACGGCATTCGGGTCAACACCTTTTTCTTCGAAATATTTAAAAACCTTGATGTCTTTTGATGAACCGGCTAAATTATGCAGTGGGTTTTCTCCCTTTTTTGTGCTTACATTGGCATTGAGGCCCAATCCCTCTAAATACTTAAAAAGTTCCACGGAAGCCCCCCTTCCTTTACTGGCAAAGAAAATGGCGTTTTCACCGGTAGATTCATTTTTTGCCGTTGATACCCCTCGTTTCACTAATTCCTTAAGAATATCGATGTTTCCACCTTGGGCGGCATAATGGAAGGCACCATTTCCGTGGTCGTCTACACTGTTAAGGCTTAGGCCTTTTTCAATAAAATAATCTACGACTTCTAGGTTTCTGGCCCTTCCTACAGCAGTTAGCAGGGCGTTCTTCCCATGATGGTCTTTCTCGTTTTTTAAATCGGCACCCCCTTCGATGAATGCGTCATAGATGGCGGTGTTCTCTTGTCCTGTTGCCGCGGTAAAGGAAATAGGGCCATATCCGTGGGAATCCACGAGGTCTAGCTTGGCGCCTTTATCTATCAAATATTCTACGAGGTCTAGATGGCCACTCGAAGCGGCCCAAAACACATAGGTTCGGGAATCGTGGGTGCGTTTGTTGATGTCGTTGCCTTGATCCATCAAAAACTCAACGGTGCTGATCGGGTTTTTACTGAAAATGGCAAAGGTAGTGGCGTCAAAGCCGCCTCTGTTGGCTTCGATGACCGAGTGGCCTTCTTTCATAGTGGCCTGAATGGTGCCAATACTTGGTTGTTTTTCCCAGTAATCCTTATTTAAAAACGGATTAGGGTTGCGCGGCGCATTGCGTTGGGCCACGGCACTTACAGAAAGAAGGGCGAAACCGAGAACTATTGTCAGGGTTCTAAGGATATTTATTTTCATGTTCATATTAATAAGGTTTTGAATTGCTAAAACCATTATCGGGCCTTAGACCCGATAATGGCATATTGAAGCTGATAATTTTATAGGTTTACCAAGTACCTATAAAGTGACTTCCTTCGGTATTGATTAGTTGGGCCCCCTTGGTCACGGCACCGGTTTCGGTATCTACCACATAAATGTTTCCATTTTTTCCAACAGGTGCTTGCGTAAGGTATATTTCGTTTCCATCTACTGCATAGCCTTGGTACTGGAATAAGTAGAAGTCGGCCTCATAAGGGATGGCCTCGATTTTCGTGGCCGTTTTGGCGTTAAGGTCGACCAAGGCAAAGAATCCTTGGGCACCGGCAACACCTTCTTCCGATCCTTCATGACGGTAGGCCAGAACGGCTTTTCCGTTCGCAGCTGGTCTCCAGGCCAATATATATGCGCCTTCTACACCTAGGGCGTCATCTAAGTTGAAGTCGTAGGAATCGTCATATTGGTTGTCCGATCCAATTTTCAAGATATGGGAGCCTTCAGGGTCACTCTGGTTGGCTTGGTAAACGCTTCCGTCATATAGAAAAGCGTTGATACTACGGTATCCATTAGTGTTTCCGTGGCCTATGCTTGAAGAAATAATAGTAGGGTTTAGCAAGGAAGGATAGTCAAGGACTATGGTTTTAGAGCTTAAAATATCATAATCACTATCGCTTTCAACGGTTGCAGGGTCGACCTTACTCACACGTGCGCCGATATATAATTTATCTCCCGCGGCATTAAGAACGGGCATATCTATTCTAGAGATATAATATCCTGC
This sequence comes from Zobellia galactanivorans, assembly GCF_000973105.1. NCBI lineage: Bacteria > Pseudomonadati > Bacteroidota > Flavobacteriia > Flavobacteriales > Flavobacteriaceae > Zobellia > Zobellia galactanivorans. Next base: position 3,517,896 of record NC_015844.1, read on the forward strand.
TGCCGATTCTTCCTCACTTAGGGTAATAACATGCTCTTGAAAGTTGTTGATTTGGGAATCTACCAAGTCTAAGGTAACTACACCGATGGTCGAATTTGTATAGAGGTATTTGTCGTCGGTTACATTGTTAGGGGTATCGTTATCGTCCATCTGATGTTCCGTTGATACATAAACGGCGGCACCCGTTTTGTCCCCATCGAATAATTTGATCCATCGTGGGGCGGTACCTACATAAGGGGCTATACTTATTTCCGATCCGGTAGGGGTGAACTTTCCTTCCCCCTCTACGATATATTTGGTGTAATTACCACCGGTATCCCCGGCATAGCTGATGTTGAAAATAGTATTGCCATCTTCCGAAGCTTGCAGTCTGGCCGTTCGGTTGGACGGGGCCACAAAGCCGTTGTTAAACGGGTCTATTTGTACTGTCGGGTCTTTGGCGTCTTCGCTGGTTACGGAATAAATTAAGGTTCCTCCATTTCCATCACCGGGGTTTTCGCCCATTTTGGCTCCGGCAACGGTAATCCATCTAGATGCTTCCTCCTCTTGCTCTTCTTCCTGTTCTTCTTGATCGGGAGTTACGGAGTTATCATCGCTGCTGCAGGCGGTCATTAAACCTATGGCAAATAACGCAATGGCGTACGATTTTAAGTTTAATAAGGGTCGTTTCATAATAGAATCTATTTAGATAATTAAAGATTATTGATTGTATAATTCAGTTTTAAGTAAAAAGCCCTTCCCGGCTTTTGTACGGATAGGTTGTCGTATATGGCTTGGTCGAATATATTTTTGACATCAAAGCTCAATACAAAATTCTCTTTTGGAAAAGTATAGCTAAGCCCAAAGTCATGCGATAGCTGTTCAGGAATTAGAAACTCTTCTTCCCCTGTCGTATTTGTTCCCTGGGCGAATTTGTAGCTAAACTCATCGGTATAGTAGGTGTTGTAGAATAAGTTTAGCCGTGATTTTTCTTGAATGAAATTTTTGAAGGTATACCGTAAACCGGCATTCATGGTAAATAAGGGTACGTTGGGAACGTTGGTTTCAACACCCGAATTTACCGTGGTCAAACTCATCCGGGTAATATTGAAGTTGAAACCTAGATTGTTGTTGTAGGTGTAGTGGAGTTCCCCTTCAATTCCTTTAGATTCGGCAGTGTTCTCTAAGTTGGTATATTGTACGAACTCATCACTTTCCCTTAGTCCATCTGCATTTGTAGGTAATCCTATTCGGTTTTCAATATTTCTGGCAAAGAAGTTGGAGGTTAAGGTGAATCCGTGTTTATTAAGGTTGAATTTTCCCAGGCGTAAACCAAGGTTTACATTGTTACTCGTTTCGGGTTGAATAGTCAGGTTGGGAAGCAAGTTATCCCCGGCATCCCCAAATACTTCGTTTTCACTGGGCAATCGAATGGCCTTTTCTGCGGATGTCAAGAAGGTAATGGAGGGGAGAATTGCGTAAGAAGCGGCAAAACCGTATCCGGTATAATCTTTATCGCTTTGGTAAACTTCATCTATTACTTGGGTATGGTCATCGTTAAATACAGGTTGTGTATTCAGTACTTTTTGAATGTAATGTTTTCCAAAGGCATTTAGCTTAAACTTACTTTCAAAGGCTTGTAGTTCGTAGCTTAGGGAAATAATATTCTTATAAAGGTCACTAGTTTGCTGAAAAGTGTTTTCGAGTAACGATATCATTTCGTCACTATCTTCCCTGTCTATACCACTGTATACATGGTTCAATAAGATTTTATGGTTGTTGTTTATGGTATAGGACAGGCCTGAGCGGACAGAGGATACATTGCGGGTAATTTTCGCCAGTGTCGGACCGTTTTCATTTTGTGAATCCCAGATGTAATCGAGATATTCCCCGTCAAACCTGATTCTTCTTTCCCCGGTCCAACTATATGCTTGGGCAACGGTATCGTTTATACTGCGATGGCGTTTCCCGTATACCCCGTTGACATTTAGGTCGAGCCCTTTTATGAATAGATTTTTCTTTTTATACGTTAGATTTCCTAGTATGGCATCCGATTCCAAAAAGCGCCCTTTATAGGGTAGTTTGGTGACAAAAGTGCCATGTTGTACCTCATTGTACTCATCGGAAGCGGTAACACCGACCAAAAATTGATCGGCCCATTCCACATTTGTAAAACCGACCTGTGCCATGCCCCCGGTAGATCTATAGGCATCATAAAACCTTCTAGCGACAATAGGGGTTTCTACCCCATTGGGGGCAATATCGACAATGGTTCTACCTGAAATTTTATAGTCGTTGTCAGAGTAATTGTGAAAGGCCGATGCCTTTATGGTAAAACCTGATTTGTCGAATCGGTATGCCCCGTTCAAATTTGTCTGTAAGGTGTTGAACGACCCGTACGAAACCGAGGCGTTCAGGTTGTTTTTGGCTCCTTCGTGAAGAACAATGTTAATGGCGCCACCAACGGCGTCACTAGATAAGTGCCCTGGTACGACTCCTTTGTAAACTTCAATGTTTTTGATCATTGAGGGAGGAATGCTGTTCAGGCTAAAGGATGAACCATATATGGAAATGGGAATTCCATCGATAAAAATGCTGACCGATCTACCGGATAGGCCGTTTAAGCTATATTTGACAGTAGAACCTAAACCACCGTTCTGTCGTATTTTTACACCGACCGTATTGTTCAATAACTCATTGGTTTGAATGCTTCTGAGTCCTGCTTCCTTGGTTTCGACCGAGTTTACGGCAAATCCCTTTGTTTCAAGGGATGTTTTCTTCGTCTTTCCATTAATGGTTACCTCGTCTAGATGCTCGACATTTTCCTTTAAGGCGAAATCTATTTTAAGATTAGTGTTTTTTTCATCGACCTCAATAAGCTTTGAGTTTGTGCCATAACCTATATATGAAACCTTCAATTTATGGTTTCCCTTAGGTACCTGATGAATGGCGTAGGCCCCGTTATCATCTGTAAGAACACCCAATTTTAGGTTTTCAAGTATGATACTGGCAAATGACAAGGGCCTTCCATAGGCATCGGTCACAATACCGGATATGGTTGAGGAGGCTTCTTGACATTGGACAGAGAAGAAAACTAGTAAAAAGAAAGCCGCAAATATGTTCTTCATATTATTTTGAAAATAATCTATTATTCTTATTAAGATTTAATCTAAATAAATAGCTTTGCAAAACTAATCGAGGTTTTCGGGTAGCACTAACGCAAAAGGAAGTTTTAGTTACGAATTAAGAATAAATGAGAATAGGTCTTTTTCCATCGGGGCAGTATAGGGTAGACCAAGGCGGTGACCTAGTGTCATCTATTCATGAAAATGTACCCAAAGCAGTTGATTTTCAACAGGAAAAGGAGTTAAACGGAAGTTGTCAAGAGCTTCGATTAGAAGGAGCTAGGATCTTATTGAAAAAGTTCAGCTTAGAAAATCCTTCTACGGTCCCATATGAAAACCTTCATTCGTGTTTGGGGCTTCATTTCTTGTTGCAAGGCACTTATAAGTTTACCGGAATTGAAAACAAGGCTAAAGTCGGTATTCAGTCCGGTCACTATAATCTCGTCCAATGGCCGAGTATTTTGGGAACTCAGAAGTTTAAAGGCTTAGACTATACTTCCGTGGAAATATTCTTTACAAGGAAGTTTCTTGAGGATTTGTTGGGAAAAGAGGTCGATTCCGTTCTTAGACACTTTATAGCAGAGGACAAGGAAGCCAAACTTCTTTGGAGTAAAGGACAGGTCATACCCGGAAAGCTGCGAGTGCCGCTTCTTGAAATGTTGAACTGCCCATTTAGCGGAAGCGCCAAAACGAATTATATAGAGTCTCAAATACGTTGTCTGCTCATAGAGGTGTTTTTGGGAAGAGGACATAGTATTGGTGAGCATGGCGAAGCTGAGTTGCCTATTTTAGATAATGAAGCCATTGAAAGGGTAGTGGGATACATAAAGCAGAACCTCAAGAAAAAGTTGACCATAAAAGAACTGTCGGAAATAGCAGGGTTTAATACCACCAAACTCAAAACTTGCTTTAAGAAAGTCCATCAAACTACCATTTTTAAATATATTACACGTCTGCGGATGGAAAGGGCCAAAACTTTGATAGTCGACGAAAACTGTTCTATCGCCCAGGCTTCTTACGAAGTGGGCTATTCCAATCCCCAGCATTTTACCGTAGCCTTCAAGAAGACTATGGGCTACTTGCCAAGTACTTTGTTGTCAGTAATTTAATATGGTAGTTTAATACAGATGGTCATTCTTGCTCGGGCAAAAATGGTTTTGCGAAGATGCGGACGGAACCTTGATGTCCCAATATTTTTATTCCTTTTTCGTTTGATTACAAACAGAATTATTTTGAAGAAAAATAGCACTCTATATCTACTATTTCTATTATGGGTTTTTAGCGCTGTGGCACAAAATCCGAAACAGAGATCTATTGATTATTACGCATGGAATTACCCTATAATACAAGGGGCAGCCAATAAAATAGCCTTTTCCATCGATGAGAAACCCCTGACGATATCTGCGGCCGAGATTCATGGGAATGGCGATAAGTTGGTTTTTTTGAAATCTACGGAGGGAAGAATAACGGTTTCTTCGAATTTGGTGACCTTTCTCGATCTCTGGTCGTATCAAACCACGCGAATCGATCAGGCGGATATAAAGGTTATTCTTACTCCCGAACCTAGCGTTTTTGAGATTTCGGCCTATAAGGAAAAGAAGGGGTCAAAAGAAGAAGAGCGCTATGAGGGCCAGTTAAAACTTCATAGCGGTATAAAAATCGAGATTACCGATGCCCAAGGTCGACTTCTGCACGAGAAAAAACTAGAGGATTACAATACCTTGCACTCGATACATGCTTTCGAAAATAGCGCCATTACCAGTGAAAAAAAGGCTTTGGAATTGACCAAGGCCCATTTTATGGAAAATGCAGAGAAGTATATGGCAGGTGCGAACGGGAGTGTATCAGGACCCTTGCATTATAAGCTGGTGGAGTACTTGCAAGACGTTATTGATTTGCGTCGTAAAAAGAAGTCGCTGTATGTCTATACGTTTAAGAAGAAAAAAGGTTTTGATTTAAGCGGCATACAAGCTTCGATCGAAGATTTAAAAAGCTTATCGGATGTAGCGCTAGGAACGAACTATCAGAAGGAGATAGAGGCCCTATTGCTTCCAAAGATTGATTTTTGGCGGGAGGAAATATCGAAATACGATAGTCATGATAAAAAACAGGTGAAAGTGGTTTGGGGCCTATTGGCCAATATTTCCGGGGCCTACCATGCACTTGGCGAGGATGAAAAAGCCCTTGAGGTGTATCAGGAAATTGAAAAGTTGGATTACAGGGGGAGTTATAAATACCTGAAGCAACTTCCCGAAGAACAAATGGCTAAGCGAAAGGCCTTCTTCGGAACCGATACGCCGAAGCCCCTCGACGAAGTCGGTTTTCAGGGTACGCATAACCCAAGTTATGTGCATTATAAAAACTATTCAGGAGGGCTCCTCGGGGCCAATAGGCTGGAAGTCTCACAGTCTATTCTCGATACGCGGAAGAAGCGTGCCTATCTCTTGGGTAAAATTCTAGGGCATTATCAATACCTTGAAGAACTGAAGCGCTTGGGCCGAAAGTTCAACGAAAGGGGCAATGCCGATGTAGGTTTCGAAGAGACCGACGCCTATTATGTAGAGGTATTCAATCGTGCGGCAAAGGAGTCGGAGGAAATTAAGTTTCTCGATTTAAGTGTGCTCGACGAAGATGAAAAGATCATAGCCTCGAAAATATCGCAAGACCTAATCGATTTCTACACTATTTATAACAAGGAAGTATCCTTGAACAAGGAGTCTCAAGACGACTGGGAAGAGATGCAGAAGATTTTAGATAAACTTTTGGTGGTTTTGCACCAATGGCAAGGGGATGAAAAGGAAGATAAAAGAGCGCTTTACAAGAACATCGATTTGCTTTCCGACAAGATGTTGCTGATCAACAATGAAACGATTAGGAGCCTTCCTTTATTGGAAACCTTACTTGAGGAACTTTCTTCAGAGGATAAGGTGTCTTATGAGGCCAACCCCAAATTGTTCAAGCAACTGTTTAAGAAATATCAAAAAACCTATGTATCCCTTTTTGTGGCCGATACTTCAATAGGTCAGTATTTGCATCATAGCGCCCTTCAATTTTTGAATAAGGAGTTGAAGGTTTATTATGAACTGTACAGGGCCGATGAAGAAGAGATAGGGGCAAAGCACAAGAATTTACACGATGACCGGAGGGTAGCCAATATATTATCGATTTTCGTTAAATGAAAAGGATTCCGCTGATAGGGACCGTCGTTTTGGTGCTGGCACTGAATAGTTGTGGTTCCTGGGCCTATCAAGGCTACGAGATGTCTTCTTCCCACCATGAAACGGCGCCGAATGAGTTTGAGTTAGAAGTGAAAGTTGTATATGTTCAAGAGTTGCGCAAGGAGACGAATTCCATTAAAGTCGATTACGAGGTGGTGAACCGGTCCGAAGATATTTTTTTATCGCCCGAAAAAAAATACAACGTATTCTTTAAGGTGAAGACGAAGGATGGCCGTGAAATAGGTCATTACAAAAGTATCTACAGGAAAATAGCCCCTAACTCTAGCATCATATTGTCAGAGACGATAAATCTATCCGTCTATGAGTACGAATCGGTCGAGGCTAAAATTTTTATAGAATAACGTGTATTTCGTTTGTTATTGGGCGTTCACCAATTTTTCGAGAATGCGTTCCACACCAAAATCATCGTTATGGGCGGTAAGGTAGTTGGCGGCTTTCTTTACATTGGGGTGTGCATTTTCCATCGCAAAGCTGAAATCAGCTAGGGCCAACATTTCAAGGTCATTGTTATAATCGCCAAAAACCATGGTTTCTGCCGGGCTGACGTTAAAGCGTTCCTGGACTTTCTGAAGGGCGTATCCTTTATGGGCATCAGGACTCGAAATGTCTACCCAGTTTTCACCGGAGACCTTTACTTTTAATGAGCCTTCTAAATGCGCTACCGAAGGGTAAATGTATTTTTCGGAACTCTCAAAGTGGTAGATGGCAATCTTTAGGATCTCGCCGTCAAACTCCTTGAGGTCGTCTACCATCTTAAAGTCGGTATAATACTCCCGTAGCTTGGCTTCGAATTCCTTTGAATTGTTTTTGATATAGGCATTGTGCTTCCCACAAAGAACGGGATGGATGTTCTCGACGGAATCCAATACATTAAGAACCGAATTCTTGGCCGCATAGGGTAGGGGGGTGGCTAAGAGCTCAATATCCCTTTGCATGGCAAAGCCGCCGTTTTCCGCAATTACGACAATATCGTTTTTAATGGGTTGCAACTTGTCTACAATACTATGGTACTGTCTTCCACTGGCGGCAACGAAAATGATCCCTCTTTGCTTCATGATTTCAAAGAGTTCAAAAAAGCGATCGCTTACTTGGTGGTTGGAGTTCAATAAAGTGCCGTCCATATCGGTGACGACCATTTTTACTTTCGATAGGTCCATATGCATTTTTTAGAAGATGCAAAGGTATCTGTTCAAAATTTAATTAGGCTTCGTATTTAGAAAGTTTTACATTTATTTCATATAAAAACACCCATGAAATTTTTCCAGAAAGAGATAAGGTTAAAAGGATACAAACGGGGTTTTCACTTAGTGACCGAAGAGATTTTGTACGCCTTTCCCGAGCTTAAGAAGATAAAGGTAGGTATGTGCCAGATTTTTATAAAGCACACCTCGGCCAGCTTGACGGTCAACGAAAATGCCGACCCGACCGTACGAACCGATTTTGAAAGCCATATGAACGTGATGGTGCCCGAGAACGCGCCGTATTACATTCATACCTATGAAGGGCCCGATGATATGCCAGCACACATAAAAGCGTCTTTAATGGGCGCATCGGTACAAATACCGATAAGCAATGGAAGATTGAACTTAGGGATTTGGCAAGGGGTTTACCTATGTGAGCATAGGGACCATGCATCGGGAAGAAACCTGGTGCTTACCGCTTTTGGGGAATAAAAAAATCCGGTACAAACGTACCGGATTTTTTCTAAGTGAGATATATTCTTAATTTATTTAACCTTGTCTACGATGGCTTTAAAAGCTTCCGGATGGTTCATGGCCAAATCGGCAAGAACCTTTCTGTTCAACTCAATGTCGTTCGCTTTTAATTTCCCCATAAACTGGGAGTAAGACAATCCGTGTAAACGGGCACCTGCATTAATACGGGTAATCCATAGGGCACGGAAAGTTCTCTTTTTGTTTCTTCTGTCGCGGTAAGCATATAACATTGCTTTTTCTACCGCATTTTTGGCTACTGTCCAAACGTTTTTACGTCTTCCAAAGTAACCTTTGGCCTGCTTCATCACCTTTTTTCTTCTGGCTCTGGAAGCAACTGCATTTACTGATCTTGGCATAATTTTTAATTTTTGTAGTAGGCGGTGCAATTTGCTGCACACTTTTAGAGCCCAACTCCATGGTTAATACTTTGTTACCGAAAGAATGTTACTTTAAACGCAACTGTTCTTTAATACTGTTAACGTCTGACTGATGAACTAGTCCATCATGGGTTAACTTAAGCTTACGCTTTTTAGACTTTTTAGTCAAGATGTGACTCTTAAAAGCGTGCTTTCTTTTGATTTTACCGGTACCGGTAAGCTTAAAACGCTTCTTGGCACTCGATTTTGTTTTCTGTTTAGGCATTTTTCCTATTTATATGAATCTCACTTATTTATGCTGAAACTGTCCGCCATAAGACGGACAGAGCTCAGTATCTTTTGGGTAATACGGTTTGAACCGTACTACTTTTATTTTTTTGCTTTAGGGGCAATGAACATGGTCATTCGTTTACCCTCTAGTCTAGGTAGTTGTTCTACTTTACCCCACTCTTCCAAATCTTGGGCAAGCTTTAAAAGTAGAATTTCACCTTTGTCCTTATATACTATAGAACGTCCCTTAAAGAAAACGTAGGCCTTCAATTTGGCTCCGTCTTGCAAAAACTTTTCGGCGTGCTTCTTTTTAAAGTCATAATCATGGTCGTCGGTATTCGGTCCGAAACGGATTTCCTTGACGATAACCTTGGTGGCCTTCGCCTTCATGACTTTTTCACGCTTCTTTTGTTCGTAAAGAAACTTCTTGTAATCTATAATCTTACAAACCGGTGGTTCCGCCTTTGGTGATATCTCGACCAAGTCAAGACCCATTTCTTCCGATTTGTTCAGTGCTTCGCGTATCGGGTATACCCCGACCTCGACATTATCACCTACCAACCTTACCTTAGGTGCTAATATTTTTTCATTGATTTTGTGAGGGTTTTTATTTTCCCTCCTAGGTTGGGGCCTAAATCTTTTACGTATTGCTATGACTAATTCTTTTTAGTTAAACTTAATTTTTTTTAAAACGACTTTAAAGTACTATTTATTTCTTTAGTTACCAAGTCTGAAAATTGTTCTAGGGAAATAGAACCTAAATCTTCCCCGCCATGTCTGCGAACGGAAATGGTGTTCGACGCTTCTTCATTTTCCCCGACGATTAGCATAAAAGGAATTTTGTTCATTTCGGCTTCACGTATTTTCTTGCCTACAGTTTCATTCCTATCATCAATGAGGGCGCGAATTTCGTCATTTTCTAAGGATTTTAAAACTTTTTCCGCATATTTTTCATGTTTCTCGCTCACTGGCAATACAATAGCTTGTTCCGGAATCAGCCAAAGCGGGAAATTTCCTCCCGTATGTTCAAGTAACAGGGCGATGAAGCGTTCCATGCTACCGAAGGGGGCACGGTGAATCATTACCGGCCTATGCAGTTCGTTATCACTTCCTTTATAGGTAAGGTCAAAGCGTTCCGGAAGATTGTAGTCTACTTGTATGGTACCCAACTGCCATTGTCTGCCTAGGGCATCCTTCACCATAAAGTCCAATTTCGGACCGTAAAATGCAGCTTCACCTTTTTCAATGATGTAGTCAAGACCTTTTTCTTGGGCGGCATTGATGATGGCATTTTCGGCTTTTTCCCAATTCTCTACGGTACCGATGTATTTTTCGGGGGTATCAAGGTCTCTTACCGATACTTGGGCGGTAAAATCCTCAAAACCTAAAGAGCCTAATACATATAAGGAAAGGTCGATTACACTCTTGAACTCTTCATCCAACTGGTCGGGAGTACAGAAAATGTGTGCATCATCTTGGGTAAAGCCCCTTACCCGGGTCAAGCCGTGAAGTTCACCGCTTTGCTCATATCTATATACCGTACCGAATTCGGCATACCTTTTAGGGAGTTCCCTGTAGCTGAACGGCCGAGAGTTGTATATTTCACAGTGGTGCGGACAGTTCATGGGTTTTAACAAGAACTCCTCGTCTTCCTTAGGGGTGTGGATAGGCTGGAAGCTATCGGCCCCGTATTTTTCGTAGTGACCTGAAGTAACATAAAGCTCCTTTTGTCCGATGTGTGGGGTAACTACCATTTCGTAGCCCGCTTTCTTTTGGGCCTTTTTCAAGAAATTCTCCAGACGTTCCCTTAGGGCCGCGCCTTTTGGAAGCCATAGGGGTAAACCTTGGCCTACTTTCTGTGAAAAGGTAAAAAGCTCAAGCTCTTTGCCCAGTTTTCTATGGTCGCGTTTTTTAGCCTCTTCTATAAGGGCTAGGTATTCGGTAAGTTCTTTCTGTTTAGGAAAAGAAATACCGTAGACCCTTGTCAGTTGCGGTTTGTTTTCATCACCTCGCCAATAGGCTCCGGCAACGTTCAATATTTTAATGGCCTTTACGATCCCGGTGTTGGGGATGTGGCCGCCTCGGCATAAATCGGTAAAAGTGTCGTGGTCGCAAAAGCTGATGGTGCCGTCTTCAAGGTTTTCGATCAGTTCTACCTTGAACTCGTTCCCTTGCTTTTTGTATAGCGCTAGGGCATCGGCCTTGGATACGGGGCGCATTTTAAAATCGTGCTTTCCCCTGGCGATTTCCAGGGCCTTTTTTTCGATGGCCGGGAAATCCTTTTCCGAAATTGTATGCTCGCCGAAATCAACGTCGTAATAAAAACCATTTTCAATAGCGGGCCCGATGGTCAGTTTAATACCGGGGTAGAGCTCTTCTAGGGCCTGGGCCACAATATGGGAAGAAGAGTGCCAAAACGCTTTTTTGCCTTCCTTGTCGTTCCAGGTGTAGAGTACCAAGGCCCCGTCTTCGTTAAGGGGGGTAACGGTTTCTACTACCGTGTCATTGAATTTTGCGGAAATTACGTTCCGCGCCAGACCTTCACTTATGCTTTTAGCGATATCCATAGGAGTGCTTCCTTTGGCATATTCCCTTATACTTCCGTCCGGTAATGTAATTTTCATCTTGCCCATTGTTTTTAATAAGGGTGCAAAGATAGTATTCCGCCGCAACGCATACAATATATAGTATCAAGTTTATTAGGGTTCTATATATAGAGGAGGGGGTGTATATATAGTTAAGGGCGATTGTGAAGCTATGGTTAGTTTATGGAAAAATCTAGGTTAAGGGCATAATAATCTTAAAATTGAGTAAAAAGTACCGTTTGCCTATTGTGTGGATCGATAAAAAGGTCTAATTTTAAGGCCCTCTAATTTTTAAGGATTGTAATTTCCTCGCTGTAAGGAAGTTGTAAAAAACTTGAAAAAAGTTTAAAAAAACTCTTTGAGAATTAAAAAAGGGTCTTACATTTGCAGCCCGCAAAACAGGTATGAAGATGTTTGTTAAGCGAGGGTAAACAAAGAGTAAACGTTCCTTTTGAAATATTGTTTTTTACGGCCGAAAAAAAGATTCAAATTTTTTTTCAAAAAAAGTTGCCGGTTAAAAAAACAGTTGTATATTTGCAGCCGCTTAGACAAACAGTAACAATGTTTATCGGGCGTCACCGGGAGACCGGGGAGGAATATAGAAGTTCATTTGACATATTGTGGAGACAGCGTAATAGGGATGAAAAGGGAAACCTTCAGTTCCGCTAAGAATTACGAAAAACAACATACAGACAAGATTTTTATTTTAGGATGAGAGTCGGGGCCGGGAAGACCTTAGGTTGATAGACTTATAATATATAATGAAACAACGATGAAGAGTTTGATCCTGGCTCAGGATGAACGCTAGCGGCAGGCCTAACACATGCAAGTCGAGGGGTAACATGGTAGCTTGCTACCGATGACGACCGGCGCACGGGTGCGCAACGCGTATACAATCTGCCCCCTACTGTGGGATAGCCCAGAGAAATTTGGATTAATACCACATGGTACCATATTACGGCATCGTATTTATGGTTAAAGGTTACGGTAGGGGATGAGTATGCGTCCCATTAGTTAGTTGGTGAGGTAACGGCTCACCAAGACCGCGATGGGTAGGGGCCCTGAGAGGGGGATCCCCCACACTGGTACTGAGACACGGACCAGACTCCTACGGGAGGCAGCAGTGAGGAATATTGGACAATGGGCGGGAGCCTGATCCAGCCATGCCGCGTGCAGGAAGAATGCCCTATGGGTAGTAAACTGCTTTTATACGGGAAGAAAAAGGGCTACGTGTAGCCCACTGACGGTACCGTAAGAATAAGGACCGGCTAACTCCGTGCCAGCAGCCGCGGTAATACGGAGGGTCCGAGCGTTATCCGGAATTATTGGGTTTAAAGGGTCCGTAGGCGGGCCGATAAGTCAGGGGTGAAAGTTTGCAGCTCAACTGTAAAATTGCCTTTGATACTGTCGGTCTTGAGTTATAGTGAAGTTGCCGGAATATGTAGTGTAGCGGTGAAATGCATAGATATTACATAGAACACCGATTGCGAAGGCAGGTGACTAACTATATACTGACGCTGATGGACGAAAGCGTGGGGAGCGAACAGGATTAGATACCCTGGTAGTCCACGCCGTAAACGATGGATACTAGCTGTCCGGGTCCTTGAGACCTGGGCGGCCAAGCGAAAGTGATAAGTATCCCACCTGGGGAGTACGTTCGCAAGAATGAAACTCAAAGGAATTGACGGGGGCCCGCACAAGCGGTGGAGCATGTGGTTTAATTCGATGATACGCGAGGAACCTTACCAGGGCTTAAATGCATTTTGACAGGGGTAGAGATACCTTTTCCTTCGGGCAATTTGCAAGGTGCTGCATGGTTGTCGTCAGCTCGTGCCGTGAGGTGTCAGGTTAAGTCCTATAACGAGCGCAACCCCTACCGTTAGTTGCCAGCGAGTCATGTCGGGGACTCTAACGGGACTGCCGGTGCAAACCGTGAGGAAGGTGGGGACGACGTCAAATCATCACGGCCCTTACGTCCTGGGCCACACACGTGCTACAATGGCCGGTACAGCGGGAAGCCATGCGGCAACGCAGAGCGGATCCACAAAACCGGTCACAGTTCGGATCGGGGTCTGCAACTCGACCCCGTGAAGCTGGAATCGCTAGTAATCGGATATCAGCCATGATCCGGTGAATACGTTCCCGGGCCTTGTACACACCGCCCGTCAAGCCATGGAAGCCGGGAGTGCCTGAAGTCCGTCACCGCAAGGAGCGGCCTAGGGCAAGATCGGTAACTAGGGCTAAGTCGTAACAAGGTAGCCGTACCGGAAGGTGCGGCTGGAACACCTCCTTTCTAGAGCTTCGGCCCGAGGAATTTAAAAAGGTCCCGACGCCTCGTTCTAAATATAATCTAAACTGTAGGTCAAAAAAGAAAGTCTCCACATTAATAATAATAGAATACTTCTTTTGGTACGAAGTACTAAGAGTGGTAGGGACAGTCCCATAGCTCAGCTGGTTAGAGCGCTACACTGATAATGTAGAGGTCGGCAGTTCGAGTCTGCCTGGGACTACAAGGAGCATCTTTAGATAGGTGCGCACGTTCATTGAGAATAAATATTGAAGGAAATTCTAGAAGTTGAGTAGTAGTTGGAGGCACTGACTACTAACTACTATGTACTAACTACTAGTATATGGGGGATTAGCTCAGCTGGCTAGAGCGCCTGCCTTGCACGCAGGAGGTCATCGGTTCGACTCCGATATTCTCCACCAGGTAATGCGAAGTGATATTGAATTATCGCGAGGTATTGCATGAGGAGCCTTAAAGACGATTTTTAATTGTCCGAGGGCGACTCGCCACAAGTTCATTGACATATTGGGACAGGACGTATATCTTTAGGGATATATGTACTGAAGAAAAAGAAAACACGAATTTTTTAAGTAAAGAGTACGAATACGAATAGAACAAAAGGTCTGGCGACAAGCTAGATAAGGGCGTATGGGGAATGCCTAGGCTCTCAGAGGCGATGAAGGACGCGATAAGCTGCGAAAAGCTGCGGGGATCGGCACATACGATATGATCCGCAGGTATCCGAATGGGGCAACCCAGCATGTTGAAGACATGTTATCCGCAAGGAGGCAAACCCGGTGAACTGAAACATCTAAGTAGCCGGAGGAGGAGAAAACAAAAGTGATTCCGGGAGTAGCGGCGAGCGAAACCGGATTAGTCCAAACCGTACATGTTCCGGCATGTGCGGGGTTGTAGGACCGCGACATTCGAACAGTTATGAACTAGAACAAGTTGGAAAGCTTGGCCGCAGACGGTGATAGCCCGGTATAGGTAAAGACCTGCAAGATAGCGGTATCCTGAGTAGCGCGGGGCACGTGAAACCCTGTGTGAAACCGGCGGGACCATCCGCCAAGACTAAATACTCCTGAGAGACCGATAGTGAACCAGTACCGTGAGGGAAAGGTGAAAAGAACCGTGAACAACGGAGTGAAAAAGATCCTGAAACCATACGCTTACAAGCGGTCGGAGCCCTTCGGGGTGACGGCGTGCCTTTTGCATAATGAGCCTACGAGTTACTTTTACTGGCAAGGTTAAGGCCTTCAGGGCCGGAGCCGCAGCGAAAGCGAGTCTTAACAGGGCGCCACAGTCAGTAGTAGTAGACGCGAAACCGTGCGATCTACCCATGGGCAGGTTGAAGCTGTGGTAACACACAGTGGAGGACCGAACCCGTTGACGTTGAAAAGTCTTGGGATGACCTGTGGGTAGGGGTGAAAGGCCAATCAAGCTCGGAAATAGCTCGTACTCCCCGAAATGCATTTAGGTGCAGCGTGTAGATAGTTTTATAGAGGTAGAGCTACTGATTGGATGCGGGGGCTTCACCGCCTACCAATTCCTGACAAACTCCGAATGCTATAAAACGTTTCTGCGCAGTGAGGGCATGGGTGCTAAGGTCCATGTCCGAGAGGGAAAGAACCCAGACCATCAGCTAAGGTCCCAAAATATATGCTAAGTTGAAAAAACGCGGTGGAACTGCATTGACAGCCAGGATGTTGGCTTGGAAGCAGCCATTCATTTAAAGAGTGCGTAACAGCTCACTGGTCGAGCGGTTCCGCATGGATAATGATCGGGCATAAGCATATTACCGAAGCTATGGCTTTGTATTTATACAAGGGGTAGGGGAGCATTGTAGTGCCGTTGAAGGTGTACCTGCGAGGGATGCTGGAGGAGCTACAAACGAAAATGTAGGCATAAGTAACGATAATGCGGGCGAGAAACCCGCACGCCGAAAGACCAAGGTTTCCCCAGCTATGCTAATCAGCTGGGGGTCAGTCGGGACCTAACGCGGACCCGAAGGGGGAAGTGGATGGACAAGCAGTTAATATTCTGCTACCCGCACATCATTAAAAGCGACGGAGGCGAGAAGTTGGTGCGTGCAGACGGAATTGCACGTTGAAGCGAGTGGTAACACCGCGATAGTACACCGAGGCTACGGCCAAGGTGATAATCCAGCGTATCGACTTCCAAGAAAAGCGAGATGTGCGGCCCGTACCGTAAACCGACACAGGTGGTTGGGATGAGTATTCTAAGGCGCTCGAGAGATTCATGGCTAAGGAACTAGGCAAAATAGACCCGTAACTTCGGGAGAAGGGTCGCCCCGACGTCAAGTCGGGGCCGCAGTGAAGAGGTCCAGGCGACTGTTTATCAAAAACACAGGGCTCTGCAAAATCGAGAGATGAAGTATAGGGCCTGACACCTGCCCGGTGCTGGAAGGTTAAGGGGAGATGTGAATCCTTCGGGAGGAAGCATTGAACTGAAGCCCCAGTAAACGGCGGCCGTAACTATAACGGTCCTAAGGTAGCGAAATTCCTTGTCGGGTAAGTTCCGACCTGCACGAATGGTGCAACGATCTGGACACTGTCTCGGCCATGAGCTCGGTGAAATTGTAGTATCGGTGAAGATGCCGGTTACCCGCAGTGGGACGAAAAGACCCCGTGCACCTTTACTATAGCTTCGTATTGACCTTGGTCAAGCAATGTGTAGGATAGCTGGGAGACTTTGAAGGCGCACCGCCAGGTGTGTTGGAGTCGCCGTTGAAATACCAGCCTTTGCTTGTCCGGGGCCTAACCCTCCAAGAGGGAACAGTGCGTGGTGGGTAGTTTGACTGGGGTGGTCGCCTCCAAAAGAGTAACGGAGGCTTCTAAAGGTGCCCTCAGTACGGTCGGCAATCGTACGTAGAGTGCAATGGCACAAGGGCGCTTGACTGTGAGACATACAGGTCGAACAGGTTGGAAACAAGAGCATAGTGATCCGGTGGTTCCGCATGGAAGGGCCATCGCTCAAAGGATAAAAGGTACGCCGG
Source organism: Zobellia galactanivorans (assembly GCF_000973105.1). NCBI lineage: Bacteria > Pseudomonadati > Bacteroidota > Flavobacteriia > Flavobacteriales > Flavobacteriaceae > Zobellia > Zobellia galactanivorans. The sequence goes on from NC_015844.1 coordinate 3,534,492, forward strand.
GGATAACAGGCTGATCTCCCCCAAGAGCTCATATCGACGGGGGGGTTTGGCACCTCGATGTCGGCTCGTCACATCCTGGGGCTGGAGAAGGTCCCAAGGGTTGGGCTGTTCGCCCATTAAAGTGGCACGCGAGCTGGGTTCAGAACGTCGTGAGACAGTTCGGTCTCTATCTACTGCGGGCGTTAGAAATTCGAGCGGACCTGGCCCTAGTACGAGAGGACCGGGCCGGACCGACCGCTGGTGCACCGGTTGTCCCGCCAGGGGCATTGCCGGGTAGCTATGTCGGGATGGGATAAGCGCTGAAAGCATATAAGCGCGAAACCCGCCGCAAGATGAGATTTCTTTAAAGGACCGTGGGAGATGACCACGTTGATAGGCCATAGGTGCAACGGCAGTAATGTCGGTAGCCGAGTGGTACTAATTGTCCGTACGGCTTGCGCAACGTAAGTCCCTTCCCCGCTTCGGCAGGGAAGGGCGACAACCTTTTCTCTATAACATTCTGCCTTTTACTTAAAAGGAACGACGTTTTCTTTCTTCTACCTGTCCCATTATTTATGTCATACCCGTGACAGCGCAAAAGCAAGGTCGGGGTATTAAAATATTTAAAATTTAGGTGGCCATGGCGGCGGGGCCCACCCCTTTCCATTCCGAACAGGGAAGTTAAGCCCGCTAGCGCCGATGGTACTGCCAATAGGTGGGAGAGTAGGAAGCCGCCTTACTTCGAGGTCCCGATCAGTTTTACTGGTCGGGACCTTTTTTTTTTGACCATGGCACATCTCACATTACATCCCCCCTTCGAATTCTCTTCAAAACTGCATTTTCTTGTACTCTATCTTGCATCATTTGCGTTAAAAATTTGCTATTTATTGATAATTACGGGCTGAATAGTAAGTTAATATTAGGTGTGCTTCTTACACTTTTGTATTTTTAGCCTCGTGTAGTTTTTGCTAGAATACTACATGCATCCGCTAATAAACATACTTTAAAAAACTATCCAGTAATCTATTTTTGATTTCAAACCATACCCATGAAAAGAACTGTACCAATCTTTATTTTAAGTGCATTGTTGTATTCCTGCACAGAAAAGGAAGGGAAAGTAGAAGTGGCAGAATCGGCGCCGCAAGAAATTTCGCTTCCTTTTGAATCTATATCGCTCAATGATCTTGGCGATTTTAAAAAAACATCAAGCAATTGGAGCATCGGAGGAGATGTATATGTAGACCGTTTAAAGGAGAAACAAATTACGGTTTCTGAAGGTAGTGGGGTATTGGTGAATATTCCCGATAGCGAGTCCAAAGATCATATCTTCACTAACTTTGAACATGGTGATATAGAACTTGAAGTCGATGTGATGATGCCAAAGGGCTCTAATTCAGGACTCTATTTTCAAGGCCGTTATGAGGTGCAACTTTTTGATAGTTGGAAGGCGGAGGAAGCTACTTTCTCCGATATGGGAGGTATTTACCAGCGTTGGGATGCCACCAAGGAGAAAGGGAGTGAAGGCTATGAAGGTAGTGCTCCAAGAATGAATGCCGCAAAAGCGCCGGGATTGTGGCAACATGTTAAGGTTGTTTTCCATGCGCCCCAGTTTGACGCGTCGGGCCAAAAGGTCAAAGATGCCGAATTTGAGGAAGTCTGGTTGAACGGGGTACTTATCCATGAAAATGTTAAGGTTACAGGTCCTACCCGTGCGGCTATAGCCAATGATGAAGTGGCAAAAGCGCCATTGATGATACAAGGTGACCACGGTCCCGTGGCGCTTAAAAACTTCTCCTACAAACTTTACGGAAACCCTAGGTTGTCGTTTGTTGATATGAAGATGAAGGAGTTCGAGAGTGAGCAGGTTCTACTGCCGAATGTAGATACTTTGACTCCGATAAGGGAAGTCGGTACCGATTCGATTTCATCGGCCATGGTCGTTGGGAAAAAGGTAACGCGTATATTGGATTACAAGGGTAAAATGCTTGTTCCGGTTACGGGCGATTACCTTTTCGATTTTAAACTCAACCAAGCAGGTGGTCTGCTTATTATAGATAATGATACCGTTGTAAACCATGATGGCAGCTTTACGCTCGATTCCTTAGGTTTGGCCAAGGTTTCCCTGACCAAGGGCGAAGTGCCTTTTAGGTTGTTATACAACAAGCACAACCCATGGAACATAGGCTTTGGTCTGTATGTCGAAGGCCCTGGCATTCAAAGACATTCGCTGCATGCCCCAAGTTCTATAAACGACAGACCGGGCATCAGCAAGAATAGAATCATGGTTGAGCCAAGCGATAAGGCGGTAACCCAGCGTAGCTTTTTAATGCACGGGGATGAAAAACGAACCCATTGTATTTCTGTAGGAACCCCTGAAAAAATTAACTATGCCTATGACTTGACTTCCGGTTCTTTGCTGGAGGTATGGAATGGTGAGTTTTTAGACGCTACACAAATGTGGCATGCACGAGGTATCAAACAGCTTGGTGAACCTGCCGGCTTTGCCGTTTCTTTTCATGGCGATCCCGAGTTTGCCCTATTGACCGATGATGCTGCCCAATGGCCTACCGAAATAGCGGAGGAGGACTTTCAAATGTCCCAAGGCTATGAATTGGATAAGAAGGGAATTCCGACATTCATGCGAAAAATAGGTTCTAAAAAACTACTTGATAAAATTGATGTTCTTTCCAATGAACGTGGGGTAACACGTACTGTTGGAGCTAGTGGTGATGGTGTTATTTGGCATAAGGTAGCCGATGGGGAGTCTATTAAAAAGCTTCCCGATGGTTCTTATATTGTAAATAACGAGAGCTATTTTGTTCATTTTGCCGATGGGGGCTTGGCTCCCACCGTTCGAAAATCTAAGGGTAAGGATGAATTGGTAGTGAAAATTCCATCAGGCGAACAAAAAATCCAGTACAACATTATTTGGTAAAAAGAGAAGATCATGCAAACTTTATATAGAACCTTATTTTTTATATTTCTAGTAGTTACGGCCCAACTGGGTATCGCCCAGTCGGATATGGCCAAAAAGGAAGCCCAATTTTATAGTATTGTCGATGTTCCGATTCCGAAGGACGTAGTTCTTGAAGTGGGTGGTATGACACTCACCGACGATGATAAATTGGGGGTCTCGACACGTAGGGGAGAAGTATGGGTTATTGATAAGCCTTACAGTAAATCGCCTTCGTATAAAAGATTCGCCAGCGGGATGCACGAAGTTTTGGGACTGAACTATAGAGACAATAGTTTTTACCTCGCACAAAGGGGTGAGCTGACCAAATTGGAAGATAAGGACAATGACGGGGAGGCCGATGTTTATAAAACTATTTATACATGGCCCTTGTCAGGCAATTACCATGACTATTCCTATGGTCCTAAATTTATGGACAACGGAGATATGCTCGTTACCTTAAATCTATCATGGATCGGTCACGGGGCCAGTTTGGTAAAATGGAGGGGCTGGATGTTGAAAATTACCCCAGAAGGTGAAATGACCCCTATCGCTACGGGATTGCGTTCCCCTTCAGGTTTTGTGATCAACGATGCCGGTGATGTTTTTTACTCCGAAAACCAAGGAGACTGGGTAGGTTCAGGAAGAATAACCCATCTAGAGAAGGGAACCTTTGCAGGAAACCCTGAAGGTTTGGTATGGACCGACGACCCTAAATCCCCTTTAAAACTAAAGAAAGACGATATTGAGGAGCAATCTGGGCTAAGTTTGTACGAGTACGCAAAAAAAGTACCGGAATTAAGGGCGCCGGCTATCTGGTTACCCCATACGATTTTAGGGATTTCCACTTCCGATATGATCTATGATACGACCAAGGGCAATTTCGGACCCTTTGAAGGTCAGATGTTCGTGGGGGACCAAGGACACAGCAAGATTATGCGCGTGTATATGGAGAAGGTCAACGGAGTATATCAAGGGGCCGTTTTTCCTTTTGTGGAAGGATTTTCCTCAGGTATATTGAGAATGTTATGGGGTAGCGATAACAGTATGTTCGTAGGGATGACAAGTAGAGGTTGGTCTTCAACGGGAAGGAAAATGTTCGGTCTACAGCGATTGGTATGGAACGGAAAAGTGCCTTTTGAAATAAAGACGATCAAGGCCGAAGATGATGGTTTCTTGTTGGAATTTACCAAGCCTATCGATAAAAAGCTAGGGGCAGACCTTGCCAGCTATAATGTAACCACTTTTAATTACTTATACCATAATACTTATGGAAGTCCAATTGTCGACCAACAGAAGGGCGAAGTGACCCAAGTCAAGGTTTCAGACGATGGGCGCTCTGTGAAATTGACGGTCAAAGGCATGCGTTTAGGCTTTATCCACCAGCTTAAACTTCCTGATTTAAAGGCTAAAAGTGGGGAAAAGCTGTTGCATGATACAGGATACTACACCTTGAACGAAGTTCCTGGAGGTACATTGAAATCGGAACCCATTGAAACGAATGCGGGTAAAAACGGCGTGAAACAACCTAAGCGGGTGAACGAGATGCCCCTACTATGGGTTAATGGCCCTACCGAAAAAATTGTGATCAGTACCAAACCGGGATTGAAATACGATATAGAGGAGCTTAAGCTTAAGCGAAGATCTAGGGTGGCCATCACTTTTAAGAATAATGACGATATGCTCCATAACCTGGTGATTACCGATAGAGGTGAAGCGTCTGTAAATGAAGTGGGTGATAAGGCCTTACATTTAGGCTTGGATGGTGCTGACCTTAATTATGTTCCCGATAGTGAACTGGTATTGGTCCATACGGGAATCGTTCAGCCCGAATCGGAAGAAACCATCTATTTTGATGTACCGAATACTGCTGGGGAATACTGGATTGTTTGTACCTTTCCGGGACATTCGGCTTCAATGAGAATAAAACTTATTGTAGAGTAGCCGAAGTTTGAAGGAACGAGTGTCTTTTAGGTTACATGAACGAGAGAATAACTTTTTCAAAGGAAGAAAAATACAATACCCTTTCGCATGGTTTAGGGGCTTTATTTGCGGTGATGGGCACGATTATGTTGCTTGTGAAGAACAGCGGTAAGTCCCCCTATGCGACATTTGCTATTTTGCTATACGGCATAAGCTTGATTTCCATGTTTGGGGTGTCGGCGACCTATCACCTTAGTACCAACCCGTGGTTAAAACGTAAATTACGTGTATTAGACCACATCAATATTTATTTTTTAATTGCGGGTACTTATACGCCCATAGCCTTGATTACGTTGTATAATGGTAACGGATGGCTTATTTTTTATGCGATATGGGGTATTGCCCTCGTAGGTACATTGTTCAAAATTTTCTATACAGGGAAGTTTGAATTTTTATCATTGGGACTATATTTGGCAATGGGGTGGTTGATCGTTCTTGATTTTAAGAATCTTCTCGATAGCATCCCTTCTTTAGGAGTTTGGCTTTTGTTTCTTGGAGGTGGCTTTTATACCTTTGGAATTCTCTTTTACGCGTGGGATCGCATACCGTTCAATCACTTTATATGGCATATTTTTGTTTTAGGTGGCGCGACAAGTCATTGGTTTCTCATGTATTTAAATGTAGTTTGAGGTGTATTTATTAGATATAATTATAGCATAAAGTTTTTTTAGAATGAAGTATTGTAGATCTACCGTATTTTTTGGCGCGCTTATTCTTTTGTTCAGTAATTGCAAGCCTTCATACGAAGAACCTCAAATAGCATTGGATAGCTATAAGGTGGAAGAAGGTTTTGAACTCGAGGTGGTGGCCTCTGAACCGTTTCTAAAAGCCCCTGTTACCATCGATTTTGATGATCAAGGAAGGATTTGGGTCGCTCAAATGCCGGGATATATGAACGATATGCAAGGGAGTGACGAAACCGCGCCCGTGGGTAGTATCGATATTCTTGAAGATCTTGATAACGATGGGGTCGTAGACCATGCCAAAACTTTTTTGGATAGCCTTGTGATGCCAAGGGCCTTGGCCCATGTGTATGGGGGACTTCTATATTCTGAACCTCCCTTTTTATACTTTGTGGAGATTAAGGATGATAAACCGGTCAATAGGGTCGTTGTAGATTCTATCTATGCCGTAGAAGGGAACCCCGAGCATCAGCCTAACGGTCTGATGATGAACCTCGATAACTGGTTGTACAATGCGAAATCCAATTTCAGGTACCGTCGTGTCAAGGGGGTATGGAAAAAAGAGGCAACTACCTTTCGGGGGCAGTGGGGTATAAGTCATGATAATTTTGGTAGACTTTATTTTAACGATAATTCAAGACAATTGCTAGGAGACCATGTTTTGCCCAATGTCTTGGTGAAAAACAAATACTATAGCCCGAAATATGGGGTGAATAGAATGTTGACCGATGACCAGAGGGTGTATCCCGTACACGCTACCACCGTAAATAGGGGCTATGCCAAAGGGGTGTTGAACCAAGATAGTATCTTGGTGAAGGCCACGGCCGCTTGTGCTCCCCTTGTCTATAGGGGCGGGGCATTTCCCGAAGCGTATGACGAGAACGTCTTTGTTTGTATCCCCGAGGGGAACCTTATAAAACGCAATCTCTTGACTTTTACGGGAGATTCCACCATAGCGAAACAAGCCTATGAAGGAAGGGAATTCTTGACCTCTACGGATGAAGGGTTTCGACCGGTAAACTTGAACAATGGCCCTGATGGGAGCATGTATATTACCGATATGCATCGTGGTATGATAGGGCATCACGCCTATTTAAGTCCTTATCTCAAGAAAAAGGTAGCTGTAAACAAACTCGATACCCTTATTAATTTCGGACGTATCTTACGTGTCAAGAAGGTCGGTCAACCACATGAAGCGGTCCGTAATTTTAGTGAGATGAATACCAAACAACTCATTGCACTATTAAAGGATAAGAACGGTTGGGTTCGCGACCGTGCCCAACAGCAGTTGATTTACAGAAACCAAAAAGATGCCATAGAGGGATTGGAAGAGCTTCTGGAGGACGGACAAAACCCTATAGCCCAAATACATGCGCTATATACGTTGGAAGGGCTCGATGCCTTGTCGTATGACTTGTTGGCCAAGGCGGCACGCTCAGGGGCTGCTGATCTGACGGCCCATGCACTTGTTTTGCTTCCGCCATTTGTGACGAAGACCAATACCGACCAGACCGAAACCCTGGTTACCGAGCTGTTGAACAAAAATAATGTGACTATAGACCTTTATTTAAGTAGCATCATAGGAAACTTAGTGGCCCAAGATGAATCGCGTTTTCTTTCTGTTATGGAAAAGCTAAGTACCAAGTATGTGAACAAGCCGATATTTACCGAAGCTTTGGTCAGTGGTATCACGGGCGGGGAAGAAGACTTACAGACCGCCATGGCATCGGGGAACCCGAAACTTGCCGAAGCGATGGCAACAAGCGCTACCAAACGAAAAGAAGATAAGGTCAACCCTATTTTTGCGAGGAAGTCCTTGGTGGAAGACACCAGAACCAGTGGGGCCAAGATGTTTTATGAAATCTGCGCTTCGTGCCACGGGGTAAATGGCCAGGGAATAGAAGGCTTGGCGCCGCCACTAATGGGTTCTGAGCATGTGGCCAATACGGAGAGACTAGGACTGATAATCTTACACGGCCTTGAAGGCCCTATAACGGTCAAAGGGGAGCAATACAATTTAAACCTCGCCATGCCGGGACTCATACGCAACGAAGATATTTCCAATAAGGATATAGCCGATATTATATCGTACGTAACCAATGCGTTTTCCGATCAGCCTAAGCGCCTGAAAATCGATAAGATTGAGGAGTTACGCCAGACCAAACCCAAAAGCGGAACCGAATATACGGAACAGGAGCTATTGGATTATTCAAAGAAATAAGGGATTAATCTTGCACTATTTTTTCGGTCACGGCCCCTTGTGGTACCTTGAAAACGCTGTCATCGGGTATTTGATCTAGAAAGCGAATGTCGCTGAAAAGACGGGTGTGTTGTTTGTTTTCTCCTAAATTTCCGTCCTTCCATGCGTAATTTTCCAACTGGGAGGGCATCAGAAGACCTTGTACCTCGTGATATCCCGAATACACTTTGGCCGTGTTTATCTGTGCATCTTCCTTATTGAAATAAGAAACGGAATATGTGAGTATCTCGAGCCGAAAGGTTTCGGGGTCGATGTAGAGGTAGTATACGTCTTCTGGGGTAAGGCCGACTTCCGGGCCAAAGGTAACCTTTAAGGTCTCGTACGTTTTACCGCCAACAACGGATGTTCCTTCATCACTAGTAATCACGCCCGGGTCTTTCAATAAAAAGGGCATGCCGAAAAAGTAAAAATCGAGATTGTAATAAAACGCTGGGGAATTTCCGGGGATGTGGGAAGCATCCGGTTTTGCCCATGCCGTTTTTCCGTCAAAACCCACTTCAAAATCCTTTGATTTTAAATAGGCCCTACGGTCTTTTAGGTGGGTAAGTTGGTAAACGGTTTTTCCCTTTTCCTCTATATTATAGGCCAAACCGACGAACGATTTCCATTGTTGAATGCCACCATGGGCATTGATGCAACGGTCTAGTAGGCTGACCTCTTCGGTCTTGGGGGTGGTAGTGACAGGGTCCGATGCTTTGCTTAAAGGCTTCGGCTTGTTCTCTTTACATGCGGTAAACGAACAGAGTAGTAAGGTCAATATAAAAGGGTAGTAATGTTTCAAAGTGTTGTTTTGTACAAAACTACCCTAAAGCCTTTTATTTTCCAATAGGGGAGTCGTCGCATTTTAAGTCGCCGACAACATACTGTAGGCCATCCAAGAAAAACTGAAGTAACTCTGGGTGGTCTAAACTTTGGGCGTTATGTGATGGGGAACTGTAAAAAACGCGGCCTTTGCCATGTCTTTTGATCCAAGAAACATAGTTTACCTTTTCGTCGACTTCCTTTTTCATGCCTTCTAGCTTATCGATTTCAATGTAAAGTAAGGGTCTGAAGTTATAATCGAAATAGGCATTGTTGAAAAAGTAGGGTTCATCCACATGGGTAAGGCCATTTCCTTTAAAGGCCTGTACTAGGGGATGCTTAGGGTCTACTTCCTTGACGTGCATTTCTTGTAAAACATTTTTCGGGAAGATAGAACTACCGATAATTTACTGACGTATAAGAGGACTTTCAATGAAAAACATGCTTTAGATGTTACGCTCTTGTACGGTTTTGAGGAAAGGGACGGGGAAAATACCATAGCGCGTTCCGGAAATTTTCTAAACCAATCTTTAGGGTATAACAGTTTAGAGTCGGGTGATGTGGATCTTCAGCTCGCTGAATCGGGGGCGTTTGAGGAAAGCAGTATTTATCAGATGGCACGATTAAATTATCGTTACAACGACAAATACCTTTTGACCTTTACAACTAGGCGTGATGGTTTCTCAGGATTTGGATCGGATAAGAAATTTGGCATTTTTCCTTCCTTGGGACTGGCTTGGACATTGAGTAATGAAAAATTCATAAACAAGGCTTTGCCAGGTTTGACAAACCTGAACTTTCGGGCGACTTACGGACAAACGGCTAAGCGTACTGTCGAAAGGACTATCTAAATAAGTATAAATATTTGATTTTGATGTCTTTAATTGATTTAAATAAATTTTACGCACCGAAAATTACGCACCTTTCTTCTATAATCTTGCTCTACGAAACAAAAATACAACCAATTGTTAGGTTTTGGATATAAATTGTAACCAATATAATACAGACATAAAATTTATGTAAGTTCTTAATATAACCTCCTTTCTAAACTTGTATCTAAACAATAATAGATTTGTAGAGCAGTATAAGTACAATATAGAAAGGGGGACTTTTTTCTATAGTTCCCCTTTCCTTGTACAACATGTATTGTCTTAAAAATATCAGACTTACTCACGTATTGTTATCTATGATCTTGCATGTCTTGGTTGTTCTTGTGGTTTTTGTGGTTTTTGAAGTTTCGCTTTGTGGCTTCCTGCAGTAGGGTCGATCGTAGGAGTTTGCCATGAATTTCTTCTTTTCAAAGGTTGTAAAGTACTTCCTGTTTGAGAATCTCTCCCTATTACTTTTTTTGCAGAAAATCCTGTTTTACATTTAGGTTCAAATACTCTCAATGGATTCTTATCATAATCTACATCAAGTACTCTACCACTATCATAAATGGGAAGATTGCCAGGGTTATCTTTAGAATTAGCAATAATAGCTAGGAAATCAGTATGTGTTAATACTTTGCTAGATAAAGAGTATCCATCCCTGCTTGTTATCCAGAGAAGATAGTCCAATGCCAATTCATTGTCGCCTGATAGTTCAAGATTTATATTATCGCTATATTTTCTTTTTGCTAGACCAATAATTTTCATTTCCTGTTCATTAACTTTGGTTGCAATCTCTCTAGCAGAAATTTGGGGGTTAAGACCTTTTTTTTCGGCTATTATGCTATTAGCAAGTTGAGTAGGGGTATATCTCTCGTCAGGATAAAGCTTTTTAAAACCCTCAGGTTGTTTTTCATAAGGTATTGGATCTACCATCGCAGAATGTTGAAACCCTGCACGGTATAGTTCGAAGCTATTACCAGGTTCTAGCATATATGCTTGTATATTTGGGTCTATCTCGAAGTCGGGACGGCTATCAGTACGAGCAAGCATTATTGTTACTTTCAAAGTTTCTTTTTCTTCAACCCCCTTTTCCCTTTTGGCCGCTGCAAACATTTTATTTAGTTCTCTCAACAGATGCCCTAATTTATCTTCTTTGTCTTTGAACTCGGGCAAATCCATTACTCCATATAAGTAATTCCCCTTAGGACCGGCAACACCATCAAATAGCACAAGATTCATTATGTTAATTTGATTTGCGATATGCTTAAATATTTCTGTATGCTCTGGAGATTTACCTATTTGATATAACGCGCCTAAAACTCCTATCATACCTCCTGCAACACCTCGACTATGTCCTGACAATAGGATATTCCCAGTATGAGTTATCTCAGGAAAAGGTCCTTTGAGGTTCTTATCAAATCCTTTGAGCAAAGGAGCTGTTTGGGCATCCAGATCATATTTATGATAGCCAAAAACTGAAGTTTCTAAAGGTTCAATCCATTTTGCTAGAAAATCCAGGAAAAACCATTTTCCAGTTTTTGCAGCATGCTCTGGCGTTCCAACACCATCAAGTACCAAGGAGCCCTTTAGGGCAGGAAGTGCTTGTTCAGATTCATCAGCAGAAACTCCTGTACCGGAAATGTGCGATGAAATGTTTGTTTTTTCTTTGTTAAAAATATTGCTTGTTCCATTATTCATAGCGTTAAAATTTAATAATTAATATAGAATGTTATCTAATTCTGATGTTTTTTACTTGTCACCCTTTTTATATCCTTGTAATAAGGTTGTTTCGTTTTAAGAATGTGGTTTTAGTATAAAATTTCAGATATGTGTATTACACGATATAAAAACAGTTAACTCGTTTGTTTACCCTATATATTTTTTCGAAAAAAATAATATGATAGCTCAGCATTTAAGGGAAATCGAAGTTTTTTGCTTAATTAGAGAGGTTTTAATTTAAATAATCCCACCTCCTTTAGTTTTTCTACTTATCTCTTTGAGGCTACCGTGTGTGCACAAATATTTGAGGATAGATTAGAGCTGAGGTCTAAAAATGTTATTCCGGGAAATCCAATAAAAATTTATCTAATGGATATACTGACATTCAAAAGCAGGGCTTTTCAAATCTTTTTCCTTTTAAATATTAAACTAATTTACTTACTGAAAAATGTAGTGGAACAGAAACTGACAAACAGATATGATTCTTCGGAATATGACCTTTCAATATCTCTACATCATAATGCTTACGCATTTATCTTATTGCCCGAAGGAGACAATGATGATTGCCATTTGAATTTTGAGTACAAGATCATTTTGATATTTTTATACTCATAGGTTTTTTAATTCCTTTATAATAAGTTTACTAAGTTTTGAAGACTATATCTGTCAAAGGATTTTGGGTGTTAAAAAACTGCAAAAAAAATAGTTTATTACTTACTTTAGGTATTTTTAAAAAATTAACCACGTATCACTTAAGGAAATTTGAGCCCCCTTAATTTTAATTAAAATGTTAAAAAAAGCAGTTTTAATAATAGACTTTTGATTAGCACACTTATTTGTAGGATTAATAAGCTTTCATCTATAATGATAGATATATAAAAAGATGAACGCCATTTTGAAAAACAAAAAAATAAAATTTAAATTATTTAAAGAAATAATAAATCAGACAAAACAGAAAGATCTAAATTTGTAGATGTTCCTAAACAACATCATCAAATTATAAAAAACTATAATTTTTTTTGAACGTTAAGTTCTCAAATCTGTTTTAATACATATACAACCTGCTATGAGTGAAAAATTAAATGTTTGCGATGAAAAAACGTTTAAACTAATATTTAAAGACCATTTTAAATCTTTACAAAATTTTTTCTACTATAAATACGGCGATTTAGACAAGGCAAAAGATTTAATGCAAGATAGTTTCATCAAATTATGGAATAACTGCAAGGATGTACCTTATGATAAATCAAAAGGTTACCTTTTTATGTTAGCAAGGAATGCTTTTCTCAATGATCTAAAAAGGCAGAAAATGATACGTAAGCATCAAAATAATGCTAATAAGAACCTTCTTTATATAGAATCTCCTGATTATGTCTTAGAGGAAAAAGAATTTCTGGATAAAATAAACCGTGAAATATCTTTATTACCAGATAATCAAAGAAAAGTGTTTTTGTTAAACAGGATAGATGAAAAAACCTATAAAGAAATTGCCGAAATGCTAGATATTTCTGTTAAAACGGTTGAAAAATGGATGCATGATGCTCTAGTTGTATTAAGGAAAAAAATAGGGAAAATATAAGTTGTATATGATTTATAGTGGCCCTTCTCTCCTTTTGTTAAAACAATGTAACCTTACACTGCCTGTGGCATAACTTAATTCTACGGCTTTTTGTTTAAACTTTAAGGTGTAATGTTTAGGTTTACTTCTCATAAATGCTAAGTTAATAACTAGCAAACATATTCTCTCAACTTTGTGTCCGGACCAATGTAGTAATTCCAGCATGAAGAAAAAGCATATTTAATACGTAAACGTGAGACTTTTGAGAATCTAATAAAAAACCAAGTAGGTCTCGATATATTTTCAAAGGTAGAAACACAGATATTTTAATACAAAAAATCAAAAGCATCCGTCCTTTTCTGATGCTTTTTTATATGAGTACATAATGAATACCTATTCAACCATAAAATTTCACCTTTAATATAGGGTATAATGCCTCATAATTGTTTTTATTATAAAGAGGGATTAATCTTTGAGAATAAAAAACATAGCGGTTGCATTTATGTTTTTGAAGACCAAACAAAAAGAGTAAGTATTACTATTAAATTGTATTTTTATGGAAGAAAATATACCTATAACGGCTCCCGGAGGAGAGGGGTCTAGACAATTAAAACCAGAACATATTATAAGTTTCTTTGATCGACATCAGGAATTAGATTCTGAAATTGCATTTATTAAATTAAAATATAGAACACTAGAAGGAAAACTTCTTAAGTTAGAGAAAGAAAATCGAAGTTTATCAGAGGAATTAACTATTAGGGAACAGTTACTCCAGGCCCAATTAAACAATTTAGGAATTAAACAAGCAGGTTCAAGAAAACCGAAAGGTAAATTCATAGAAGATCTACCTGAGTATAGAGACCCAGGACTATTACCCATTGATGGACTATCTCCTAGACCTAAAGATAACAAAGATCAAGTAAAAGGTTTAAAAAACTCTGTAAACACGGAATCAAAAGGTGGTCCAAAAGAAGACTTGCCTGAGAATAAAGAACATATCCCACCCAAAAAACGAATAAAAAGTTTTTGGAGTAGATTAGAACATATACTGATAAGAAGCACTAAAAAACAAAATCCTATTAAACATAGAGATAGAGAGGTAATTCCAAAAGGTAAAGGTGAAAGTTTCAGTCTACAAAATTTATCAAAAACACCTTCACAACAAAAATTAAAAAAACAAAAAGAACAAATAGAAAAAAGAACTCCCAAAAAACTTAGAAAAAATACTATTAGGTAGTACCCTACTAACTATGCGAATTAAAAATATTGATTAACCTTATTGATGTTCTTTACCCTTTTTAAATATCAAAACTGATAAAGAGGTGTGTTCCTTTTCCGGGTGCTGACTTTAGATCTGCCTCTCCTGTAAGAATAGCTACTCTCGAAAGAATATTTTTCCATCCAATACCGCCAACATTGCCTATTTTAGAGGTGTTTATGCCTATTCCATTATCCTTTATAGATAATAATAGCTCATTTTTCTCACAATTTAAAGAGATTACTACTTTGCTAGCCTGTGCATGTTTTATAATATTAGATAAGGCTTCTTGTATAATTCGATATAATGCTATTGTTTGGGTATCCTCTAGTTCTTCGAAATTACCAAAGTCTGAAAATGTAATCTTTAAGTTTTGAGCTACACTCATTTCATCTATCAATTCGCGTATGGCAGGAATGAGACCTAATGTTATTAATGTATTAGGCATGATGTTATGTGAAATATTTCTTAGCTCCTCATACGTTCTATCTATCAAACTTAGCAATTTCTGGAGCTTTTTTTCTTCTTCTTCATTTTCAGTATTCAAATTAGATGCACTTATCATCATGGCAGAAATGGCTTGCCCCAAGCTATCATGAAGATCTTGAGCTATTCGTTTTCTTTCTTTTTCCTCTGCTTCTATAACAGATTTAAAGCGCATGTTTTCTTGTTTAGCTACCAATTTACTTTTATTGGTAAAATGATAGATGAGAATACCACCAATTACAGACAATACCACAATAGATAAGATTAATAAATGAGTGCTATGTTGTTTTTGGGTCTGTATAATTTTTAAGCTTTTTAACTCGTTTTCTTTACTTAAAATTGCGATTTGATTTTCTTTTAGTTTTGTTTCATATTTTACTTTAAATTCTAGCATTTTTATTTGAGAAGAAGCTTTTGTTACAGAATCTGTCCAAAACTTAAATTTTTCATGGTATTCCAAAGATTTTTTATAGTTTCTGGCACCCTTATAAGCTTTATAAGCTTTATAGAAATTGTTACTGTAATAAATATTCTCTATATGGTCATTATTTTGCTTTAGTATTCCAAATCCTTTATTAAGATAATATATTGCTTTAGTGTATTCTTTTTTCAGAATGTATAAATTGGATATACTTTGATAAATTGTTGATAATTGAGAATTGTTTCGATTTATTTTTCCTATATATTCTGCTTTCTTAAAATAATAAATAGCAGAGTTGTATTGCTGCAATCGCATTAGATTGTTTCCAAGATTATTGTATGTGTCAAATTGACCTTTTTGGACATTGTTTTCAATTAAAATTTTAAGTGCTTCTTTACGATATAACAAAGCACTCTTATAATCACCTTTTTGTGCATAACTATTCCCTATTCCATTGGCAGCCTTAGCAAGTATAGGGTAATATCCCATCGAATTACTAATGATGTAAGATTTATCATAGAACTTATAGGCATTGTCTCTGTCGTTATTTATAAAATAGCATCTCCCAATTTCTAACATGAGTTTTGCAAATTCTTTCTTATTTCTTACCGTATCAACATGCTCTAAAGCCTTATCAAAGTAATAAAATGCAGTATCACTTTGTACGGTGGTAGAATAAGAAACTCCTATTTTTCCCAAAATTCTTGCATATGTATTAGAATCGTTTGTTTTTAAACTAAGTTTTTCGCCATGGTGATAAAAGTCTATAGCCTTATATGGTCTGCCATACGCTTCATGAATATCTCCAATGTTCTCGTAAGTTTTGAGAAGTAGCTTTTCGTTTGGGGTCTTTTCAATTAATACCAAAGCTTTATTATAGTAAGACAAAGCCAAATCCAAATCATCTTTAACTTTTGTAGCCTCTGCTTTTTTAATAAAAAAATTAATAGAATCGGTTATATCTTGAGCGGTCAGATCTATTATAGTAATAAATAAAAAAAAGGAGAGTATTATATATTTTGATATTGAACTCATTTAAACTTTTTTAGTTTGATTTTTTTCAGGGCGATTACTATACATGATAGGTAGTTGAACCCTTTCCAGGTCTCAACGGTGGTATCGAACCTGTTGAGCAGTGACCTGAAACTGTCGATCCATACATTGGTGCGTTCCACGGCATATCTCTGGGCATAAAGGTCCTGGTCAGAATATTCGTCCCTGTCATCCACACTGCCGTTACGTTTGTTGAAACATATATTGGCATTGATGCCCCTTCTTGCACAGGCCGATCGAAAATCCTTGGAGTCGAACCCCACATCGGCGTTGAGAAAGAGCCCCTCCGTTTTAAAATGCCGGTCCAACAATCCAGAAATGTGTCCGAACGGCACCATTTGCGATAAAGGTGGTAGACCGATAGCCAGCTCAGGACCTTTTGGGTGAACAGCGAGGCCGTGGGCGGGTACTCCCATTGCACGCCCGTCTTCAACTTGTAGAGTATGGCATTGACGATCTCGAGCAAGGGAGCCGTTGGGGCAAAACCCCTTTTCGGTAAAGATATATGTGGGACCATCTCCAATTCTATGGTATCTTTGTCAAGTACTTTGTACATGGGCTATGGTATTTGCGTGTGGTAACACAAATGTCCGTAGCCCTATCTTTCGATCCAAAAAAAAGTTTAAATCACTTCAAATTAAACTTACTACCACATTACCAAATTATTTTCAACGGCATATCGTATTAATCTAATGACACTTTTTGCGCCAGTCTTCTTAAACATACTTCTTCTATGGCTATCTACCGTAGTTACACTGATAAAAAGCTTACTAGCAATTTCTTTGCTAGAGTATTCTTGACAAATAAGTTGAAGAATTTCTCGTTCTCGATGAGTGAGCTCATGCTTTAATAGAGTTCTACCAGACTTTTTCTTACTAATCAAGTCCATCATAACAGAGGTAATTTCATTACTGTAATACGTACCGCCATGAATTATCTTTTTTACAGCATCAAAGAGTTCAACTTTATTAATTTTTTTTGACAAATAGCCCTCAGTTTCTACCGAGAGAATTTCTTTTACTAATTCACGACCCAGAAACATACTCAATACCAGAACGGGAAGGTTCGGGTTAATCTCTTTTATTTTTTTTATCAACTCGATGCCATTCATTCCTGGCAAATTGATATCGGTTATTACAAGGCCTAAGGATTCATTTTCGAGATACTGCAAAGCTTCTTCCGCACTGGTAACAGTGTTCAAAATTTCGATTTCATCACAATCTTTTAAGATCGAGGTTAATCCATCCAAGAAAACAGGATGATCGTCAACAAGAAGTGTTCTTGTTCTTTGATTAGTTGGGGAAATCATAAGGTTGAGATTTTAACAAGGTTTACGTAACTAATAATAAGAAATCACCCCCCCAATTAGCAGGAGAGGTTTCCTACAAATCTAGGTTAATTTATGCAGCTTTTTTAAATATGTCCATTGGTCTATCATAATCGATTGATTTATGTCTTCTTTCCTTGTTGTAATATTCAAAGTATTCCGCCAATAGCAGGAACAGATCGAGTCCGTTACTTGGTGGGTTCAGGTAGATTTTCTCATACTTTACGCTTCTCCATAAGCGCTCTATAAATGCATTGTCCGTTGCCCTTCCCTTACCGTCCATGGAAAGTTTGATCTCTTTGCCCAATACGGTACTTGGGAATTCATCCGAGGTGAACTGGCTCCCTCTTGGTCCGTGTTTATTATTTCAGGTTTCCCATGCTGCCCAACGGCCTCTTCCAAGGTCTTGGCGCACCATTCGGCCTCCAAGGAATTGGAAACGCTACAATGGACGACGAAGCGACTGTGCAGGTCTATTATCGCCGTAAGGTACATATTATTCTTTTCTCATGGGAATATAGGTAATGTCGGTCGCCCATACTTGGGTGGCCCTGGTTATCTCCAGATTCCTCAACGGATAAGGGTAGGTTTTGTGTTCCTTGTTCCTTTTTGAGGTATGTCTGCAGGGCAATACCGCCCTAAGGTCCATCACACGGTAATAAAGCCGTTCGATACGGTTCTTGCTTACCTTGTCCCTTTGTTATGGGTAAGCCACACGTGTATGCGCTTGGCGCCCTTTTCGGGGTGGTACAGGTAATGCTCGTCCATAGGCCGCATCAGTTCCAGGTTCAGCTCCGTTTCCCCTCCTTGGGCTATAATACAGGCCCGAGCGGTGGATACACAGACTGCGGCACTGTGCCGATATGCTCAGTTTGGAATGGCCCTTGCGTACCATCTTTCTTCTTTCGGCCAAAGGCCTTAGCGCAAGGCGTCCTTTAAAAAATCGTTCTCGACCTTTAACTCCCCGATGGTCTTGAGTAGTTGATCGTTCTTTTTCTCGGCCTCACTACGTTTATCGGTCTTGCCCTTCTCGAAAACCGTTTCCGAACCTACAGGAAATCCCGCTTCCAACCACTGATCTGTATCGGAGGTATTTGGTATTTCTGGGCCAGTTCGGCAAGGCTGTGCCGCTCTTTCAAGGCTTCCAATACTACCTTGGTCTTTAATTTTGATGTGAATTTTCTTCGTGTCATATTCAGTAAATTTAATAATCAAACGTACTGTCCTAGAATTTTGGGTATCTACACACTACAGAGAAATCGGTAACTAGCAAAATATAAATTAAGGGTAAACCACAACACATTATCCTTATTAATCATTACTTAAAAATCGTATTTTATCAGGATATAATTTCTTCAGCCCCTTTATTAATTTTAATTTTATCCTGAAAAAAAATACCATATATCTAATAAGAATAATACTACAATATTATACATGTCAAGATTTGCTTGAAAAAAAATCAAATAGCAACAGTAGTTTGGATAAGACAATTTAGTAGTTAACAGTATGATTGGTCATACTGTTCTACTTATCCATAATACTAGTTTGTAAAAAATTAACCTACTAATGTTTTTTCTTTTTATAGAAAGAACAATTGCAAATTATTATGAGAACAATTTTGTTTTTCTGCTTAACAGCAGCTTTTAGTTTAATCCCCAATAATTTATTTTCTCAAGATGCAAAGATCATAATTAACACTGATAAAAATATACCTGTAGTTCAAGTTTTTGAACTCATCCATGAACAACTAGGTTATAGGTTCATATATAATGATGAATTAATAGACAACACCCCTATACTTGAATTAAAAAAAGGCGAAATTTTAGTAAAGGATTTATTACAAATGATATTAAGCCCTATCAATTGTGATTACAAGTTTACAGAAGATGGAACCATTATTATAAAAAAAATAGTAAGCTCGTTTTCTCTTAAAGGTACAATTGTTGATAACAAAGGAGACCCCATTCCAGGAGCAAATATTGTAGAAGAGGGAACCTCTAACGGGGTACAATCAGACTTTGATGGTAATTTTACTTTACAAGTTTCAGAAGCTACAGCAACTATAATTATTTCGTACTTAGGCTTTATGACTCAAGATGTTGCCATTAACAACAGAAAGACTGTTAATATAACTCTAATAGAAGAAATCTCTAAACTTGATGAAGTATTTGTAACTGCTTTAGGGATAAAAAGAAAAAGAAAGGAATTAGGTTATTCTTTTCAAGAAGTTACAGGAGATGATTTATCCAATAATCCTACACTAAGTATTGCACAGTCTTTATATGGAAAGGTAGCTGGGGTAAATATTTCTCAAACTGCGGCGGGAGTTGGTGCAAGTTCTAGAGTAATCATTAGAGGTAACAACTCTATTAATGGAGACAACCAGCCTTTATATATTGTAGATGGAGTTTATTTGGGAAATTCTGGTATAGGAAGAATAACAGGTGATAAATCTGAAAAGTTTACTTCTGGAATAGATAATGGCGATGGTCTTTCTAGTTTAAATATAGATGATATTGAAAATATATCTGTATTAAAAGGTGGAGCTGCATCTGCTTTATATGGTGAACGAGGTGCTAATGGTGTTATAGTTATTACTACAAAAAAAGGAAAAAATAATTCCTTTAAAATCGATTATAATGCGACAATAACTTTTGATATTGCAGATGCAAAATACGAAAATTATCAAACAGATTACGGTTTTGGATCAAGGGGAATACTACCCAATCCATTAGAGATTAATACTGTGCAAGTAGGCACAACGAATGCTTGGGGTCCTAGATTTGGGACAGGAGATAATTTGGCGCGTATTTTTGATGGGTCTTTTAAACCTTACAGGAACGTTGAAAATAACATTCAAAACTTCTTTAACATAGGCACAACCTATAATAATAATATAAGCTTTTCAGGAGGGTCTGATAATACTACATATAGATTTGGTTATGGTAATCTACAAAACAATGATGTAATACCACTTAGTGGTCTCAAAAGAAACAGTTTTTCCTTGAGAGCGACAACAAACCTTAATAAATTACTTTTAGACGGAAAATTATCCTATATAACTGAGGAAACCAAAAACAGACCAGCTTTAGCTGATGATCCTAATAATATTGGTTTTTCTTTAGCTCGTTTAGCGCCAAACATAGATCAAGCATGGTTACAACATTATCAAGATAATGAAGGTAATTATTTTGAATGGAACGCTGATCCTTTTCGTTTAAACCCTTATTATGTTATTTCTGAAAACAGCAATATTTCGACCAAAAATAGAGTTCTAGGCAATTTTAACTTGAATTACAGCATTACGGATTGGTTAAAAGTCGACACCAAAGCCAGCATTGATAAATTTGATTACAATGTTACAGATTTCGTAAACTCAGGAACCAATCTTCCAGGAAGACAAAATGGAGGGTTGAGAGCACAAGATATTTCTTTTCAGGAATATAATATTGAAGGAACATTGTCTGCTAGTAAGGAATTTGGGAAATATGGGATATCTGTTGCCGTTGGAGCAAATCATCGTAAAACGAAAAGAATTGACGGTGGTTATTTTGCTACCGATATGATACAAAGAGGGATAAACAATTTGTCTAATTTTTCTAAAAAAACGTTAGAAGGAAAAACTAATAAAGAGATCTTGGTTAAATCCATATTTTCATACGTAAGAACTAATTATAGTAATTTACTGTTTTTGGATATAACGGCTCGTAATGATTGGAATTCTACCTTGGCTACTGCCAAGGAACCAACTTCTGATTTAAACAACAATTATTCTTTCTTTTATCCCTCTGTATCGACCAGTTTTGTATTTTCTAATGCACTCGATATGTCTTCAAACATATTAAGTTTTGGTAAAATTAGAGCTTCTTGGGCAAGTACAGGAAAGGCTCCCGAAGAACCCTTTGCAACCACACCTTTTTATACCGTTGGTCCACAGCCTCTTTTAGGCCAACCTTTGGGCTCTGTAGGTAGCGGAGTAATCCCTAATGAAACATTAAAGCCAGAAATATCAAATACCTACGAGATAGGTGTAGACTTATCATTCTTCAAAAATAGATTTGGTATAGATTTTTCTTATTATAAAACAAGGACCAAAAATCAATTAGTTGTATTAAGCATATCACAGACATCAGGATATTTTGGTGCTTGGGAAAATATAGGAATCGTTGAAAACACAGGTATAGAAGGTTTGATTACAGCCGGAATATTTAGAAACCCTAAAGGATTTAATTGGGACATGACATTAAATTTTTCTAAAAACAACAATAAAGTCATACGTCTTAATGAAGATACAAATACGCAGGTAATATCGATAGCAAGATGGGCCGGCGCACAAGTAATCGCCCAAGTAGGAAAAAGTTCATCGGAAATCTATGGGCAACAACTACAAAGATCCCCGGATGGTCAAGTAATTATAGGTGAAAACGGATTACCAAAACTAACAGGAACCTTTGGAAGTTTAGGTAAAGTTACACCGGATTGGATTATGGGAGTAACGAATGAATTTTCATACAAGGGTTTTAACTTAGGAACTAGCTTGGATATGAAATTTGGGGGATATGTATATTCTATGACAAATGCTTATGCCGCAGCTTCTGGCTTATTAGATCAAACGGTTGAAGGAAGGGATGCGTATAATAATTGGGTGCAGCAACAACTAGATGAGGGTTTAACAATCTCACAAATAAGTGCACTCACTCCAGATGCAGGGTATATAGCTGAAGGTGTAGTTGAAGTTATAGATGCCAATGGTGATGTAACCTATCAAGAAAATACCAGACCTGTAAACCCAGAAGATTATTGGAATTCTTTATCTGGAGACAATACGACCCCAGAACCTTTTATCTATGACGCATCCTATATAAAACTAAGGGAATTAAGTATCGGTTATAGTTTTCCTAGTGAGATATTTAATAAAATGAGATTAGATATAGATCAATTAAGGCTATCTTTTATAGGGAGAAACTTATGGACAATATATTCCAATCTACCTAATATTGATCCAGAATCAACATATACAAGTGGAAATGGGCAAGGTTTTGAATATGGATCCCTACCCTATAGAAAATCATATGGTTTTAATATTCAAATAACATTCTAAAAAAATGAAAATGACTATGGAAATTATAAAATATTTGTGCTTTATAGTACTTATTTTAAATACAATGGGGTGTGAAGATGATGATCTTTTTAGAGAAACAAATACAAATCGTGAAGCATTTTCTTCTATAGACCCAAATTTATTATTGACCACAGTACAGGCTTCCCTTTCAGGAGGAAGATTAGAACAATGGAGAGCTAATTTGATCTATGGTGAAGGATTTGTACAACATCTTAGTGGTTCTTTTGCTGTTTCAAACTACGGTGCTTTTTTTAAACATAATGCAGAATATGAAACTGCTCTTTGGCAATCTAATTATGGCAATGGTATTATTAGAAATTTGATCGACATCCAGGAACGAACAAAAAATAACGTTGCTTCAAAAAATATAAATGCAATCTCCAAAATTCTAAAAGTAATGGTTTTTCAAAGATTATCCGATAGCTATGGGGATATACCATATTCTGAAGCAGGCATGGGCTTTTATAAAGGTATTCACTTTCCGAAATATGATAATCAAAAAGAAATTTATGATAATTTCTTTGTGTTGTTGGACGAAGCTTATAATCAATTGGATGACAGGCCTAGTGCCGATAAAATTACAGGAGATAACTTTTATAATGGTGACATTTCTAAATGGAAAAAATTAGCTAACTCATTAAGATTACGATGTGCAATGAGAATTTCTGCAGTTGATGAGGCTAAAGCTATAGCTGAAATACAATCTGCAATTAACAATGGGCTTTTCGAAAGCAACGATGATAACTGTTTTACTCATCATGATGAAACAGGATTTAATACTATTGGAGCAGAAAAAAATGGAAATGGTTTATCACAAGCATTAAAAGGTAATGGAGTTGTTTTGGATCATCCTACTGAAATTTTGCTTAGAAACTTAGTAGGAGACCCAAGAATGGATATATGGTTTTTATCTGGTAATTCTGGGAATATTGAAGGGGTTTCTTCAAATAATTTCCGCTGGGATCACCCTGGTGGGTCAACAAATTTAGGCGTTATTCAGCCATATCTATACAAGGATGATGCACCATATTTACATATTTCATATTCAGAGATTCAACTTTTGTTGGCCGAGGCAGTTCAGAGAGGTTTTATTTCAGGAGATGCACAAAATTATTATCAAAACGGAATAGAAGCAGGGATTCTACAATGGTCTGCATTTGGGGCAGATATCGATCAAACAGATGTAAAAGAATTTACTGAAACTAAAATACTTACCCCGGGTAATGAAATTGAAGAAATCGTCACACAACAATGGTTAACTCTCTTTTTGAATGGAATGGAAGCTTATGCAAACCATCGTAGAACAGACTTACCAATTTTGGACGCAGTGACCCGAACTGATACAGATACCAATGGAGTAATGCCAAAAAGGTTTCCATATCCGGGAGAAGAATCTACTGTAAACGAAGTTAATTATGAAGCTGCAAGATTAAAATATCCAAATGGTTGGTTATCTCCTATTTGGTGGGATGTTAATTAAGCTTTATAAATAATAAAGTTCCATGAAATGCCAAATTCCTAATAAAAATATACACGGCAAAATGAAAACGATTTATATAAAAAAACTATTTTTTTTGATAATATTACTATGTTCGGTAATCTTGATTATCTCCTGTAGTGATGATACTAATTATTCTTCACCAAATCTCGTTTTAGTAACATCAAATATAGAAACAGAATTAAATTTGCGTGTTGATGAGGAGGTAATACTTAATCTTAATTTTGAAAATGCGGTAGGTCAGTTATCTTATATTTGGAGTATTGATGGTACTATTGTTTCCAAAGAAGATAACTATGCTTTTCAACCTACAGAATCCGGACAGTTCTCTATCGATGTTTATGTAGAAGATGCAGAAGGAAAATATACAAACGAGATATTCAAATTAAAAGTAGTAGGCCTTCCACATGTTTTTGACAGCAATAAGGTGGTTGTTGGGTATTGTCCAAGTTACAAAACAGATACTATAGAATGGGATAAAATTACACATTTAATATATACTTATGTGTATCCAAAAGAGGATGGTACCCTAGACACAAGCGATATGCATGCATTGGCTTCATATGTTACACAAGCAAAAGCCAACAATGTGAAGATACTTGTTTCAATTGGAGGATTTGGTTTTTATCCAGGAAGAGATACTAGAATATTTACAAATGTTATTGGGGATGATGCCAAACGTTCAAAACTGGTACAGAATATAAATACGTTTATACGGGATAATCAACTAGATGGTATTGACATTAATTATCAAGAATTAATAGGAGGAGGAGAAACGGTTGATAATACGGAGACAAATAAACTACTACCTTTTTTCCGTGAACTAAGAGAGGCGCTCCCAAGCGAAAGTCTAATAACTTCATATGTTACTGGTAGTTATGAATGGGCTGCTTATCATTTTAGGGATATTACTGCAGAAATGGCTAGCGTATTAGATTTTATTTCAGTGATGTCTTTCGACAATTTAGGTTCTTGGCCTGAGTCTGCTTTAGGACCACATTCGTCTATTACAGATGCACAAAACGCATTGAATCGGTACATAGAATTTGGAGCCCCTAAAAGTAAATTGGTATTGGGCCTTCCCTTATATGGACGAGATTTTTTAACAGCCTCTGGAGGAGTAGCACAAGTAATTACATATGCAGATATTGTATCGCTATACTCCCCTACAGAAAGTGAGTTTATAGAAGGAAATGTAAATAGGGACGGACATAATATTTTCTTTGATTCGCAAGAGATCATTTCTCAAAAAGTTAATTATGTAAAAGATAATGAATTTAGAGGAATTACTCTTTGGAAGTTAGGTCAAGATACAAGTGATCCTAATTTATCTCTATTAAAAGATATACTTAATCAGTTTAATTAGGATGGAAAATGTGAGATAGTGCTTAGAATTATTAAATAAAAGCAACTACATATTAGAGATCAAAATTATGAATAATACGATTAGTGTATTACAAAAAATTATCATTGTATAATTACTGACGACGAACCCTTTGCCAAAAAAAATATAGAATCACATTTAGCTTCATTTAATAACATAGAACTTATAGGTTTATACAGTAATCCAATAGAGGTATTAGAAACAATAGAACAAAGCAATATCGATGCTATATTCTTAGATATTAATATACCAGAAATCAGTGGGTTGGATTTTATTAAAAAGTATAGACATGATTACAAAATTATTAGTACCGCAGCATATAGAGAGTATGCTGTAGAAAGTTTTGAACTAAATGTCCATGACTATTTAGTAAAATCCATACCCTTCAATCGATTTTTAAGAACTATGGATAAGCTAAATCAAACTATAAGCCTTAATCAATTAAGAGGTTATGAATATTCAGCCAATAAAGGGCCATTTATTTTTTTAAAAGTCGACAAAAGATTGGTAAAAGTTCTGTTGAAAGATATTTTATTCATCAAAAAGCCTCAAAGACTATATCAAAATTATTACTATACAGGATAGTCATGTTGTACACAAATCATTAGCACAAATCACAAAAGAACTACCCTGTTCAAATTTTATACGTGTGCATAGATCATATACTATTGCCCTTGACAAAATAAAATCGGTAGAAGGAAATCTGATTGAACCATTGCTATATTCTTTCACAGGATATAGCTCTAGTAGGCATGTATAAATATTAAGTAATACAATTTATATTTTCATCATTTTAACATAGGGCACAACATATGCCTATTTGTTTTATAAATGAAGTACTATACTTCGATATATTAATCTTAAAACATATACATATGAAACCTAAAACAAAAATGTCATTGACTATTCTATTGAAAAATATAAAAAAAACATTAAAAGAGCTTCCCAAAGCCTGTAGTTACGCGATACATCGATAGAAAATAACATAATTAATATTCTGAATTAAAAAGGTATAAGAGCATTAGAAAGTACTAGAACACAATGTCAGTTCATAAACAAATAAGCTTTTTTAACGGTAGTTATTCTTTTTACAAAACTAGGATCTATTATTAAAATAATATAGTATAAACCTAACTTGTTGTGTGTTTTGATATTTTTTAATCTAAAATTCGTAAATAGTAGTGTTTTTACGCTATAGAAATACTATCGCTTGGAAGTATAGTTCTCCTTTTAATAATTTGCACCTCTTATACAAATGCTGAGACAAACTTGAACAGGGAAAGAATCAATGTGCAAAATAATTACTTGGTCTCAAAAGAATTAGTTATCCTTACTGATACAAAATAAAAGTTCGAACAACATAGATGAGAGGGCTTATCCTGATACTACATGGGATAAGTTCTTTTTATTTTTACGTTTTTCAGTATTAAAACCAGTGGCTACTAATGGATTTATACCGAAGCTTATTTTATTTATGATGGCTTTTCAAATCATATATATTAAAATAAAAAAACAAAATATATAGGGGAGAACAATGCTTAAATTGTTTTTAAATAAACAATAAGTAATAAAAATAAAAAAACGATATGGGAACCGAGATTGATGGATCAAAGGATTATTATAGCATATTAGGGCTAAATAAGAATAATTTAGGCACAGTCTATGAGACAGCAAAAGAGAAAATAGAAAAAGATAATGACGCACAAATAGCAAATGAGAAAGAACGTGGTGAAAGACAAACAACTGTTAAACTTACTCCACGAGAAATAGAAATAAAAGCAGAAGCCTACGTGTATTCAAGCGCATATAAGAAGATTGCGCTTAAACAACACCCTGATAAGGGGGGGGATGCAGAAAAATTTAAACAGACAAACGCGGCCTATGATATTTTGAAAGACCCAGAGAAAAGACGAGAATATGACAAAAAGAGAAAGGATTTTCTTAAAAATCTTAAAAAAAAATCTGGCCCAGAAACAAAAGGAAGAGCCCGGAGAGAGGGCACCGAAGATGCATCACAAGGGAAACAAAAACAACGGGAAAATCCGTTTGAA
Source organism: Zobellia galactanivorans (assembly GCF_000973105.1). Lineage (NCBI taxonomy): Bacteria > Pseudomonadati > Bacteroidota > Flavobacteriia > Flavobacteriales > Flavobacteriaceae > Zobellia > Zobellia galactanivorans. The sequence goes on from NC_015844.1 coordinate 3,561,900, forward strand.
CCAAATTCGTCTCAACACAGATATGGAAGACCACAACCAGGTAGTTATCCAAGAGGATCACAACAGCAAGATTCAGATGAAGAAAATAGATATTTAAAAAAAGTCATAGATGATTGGGAGCGTGCTTTTCAAAGTCTGAAAGAATCTAACAACAGTGCAAATCAAGAAAATATAGATTTAAGAAAAGGCATAGATGGTTGGAAGGATGCTTATCAAAGATTAAAACATGATTTGCGAAGTCTGGGAGAATCTTACAACAGTGCAGAAAAAGAAAATAGTGTATTAAGCAATGAAATCAATAGGTTAAGAGAAAAACTGTCTGATTATAAGCAAAGATTAAAGCGTAGCAATGACGATAGCCAAAAGTTGAGAAAAGATTACGGCGGCTTAAAAGAAGAAAATAGAAGATTAAAAGAAAGGCTGCGAAAATATGAGCAAGAAGGAGATAAAAAAAATAGAGTAAATGATCTTATTATAAAAATAGAAGGAAAAATTAAAGAATTAAGGGATTTTGATTTTGAACTACCTTCTAAAATAGGAGAATCTATAGGGTATTCAGAAGACGGTAAAAAACTTAATCTTCAAATACATTATGATGTAGGAGTTCAATTCTTCAATGAAAAGAAAGTAAAAAAGTATGAATTTTTGGATAGTATAGGTAAAAGGATTAGTGATAATAAACATGGATTAAAAGATATTGATGACAGACATAGTGATTTACTAAAATGTGAAAGAGATATCCAGAATTTTTATGGAAATTTAGTAAGTGAATATAATACTCTTAAAACATTATATAAAGACGAAGGTCCTAGAGAAGAAAGAAATATGAATAATTTCTCAAATCCTCAAGTGGTTAAAAATGATAACAGTCGGAGTTCAAGTCCAAACGGATCAACATCAAGAGGAGTACAAGAACGAAACCGACAACCATGGAGTAAAAAAATGTAAATTAAAAAACTAATTTTTATCCGATATATAAAGTAGTAGTAGTATCCAATATACCGTGTAAACAGAAATCAGGCGGGTTTTGCAAAAATCCAAATCCCAAGTCAATATGATGGTGATGGCACTACAGTTAAAAACCCGACACAAAAACTATCATTAAAATGAAAATTCTTGATCTTAGAGGTTGATGATTTTAATTATCCCCATGCTATATATAGCATGGGGGGGGGACTATCTTATAAAGTGTGTAAATAAAAAATAGCTGGGGCATGCCCCAGCTATTTTTTTGTTTGATTTTAAATATTTACACCTTATGGAAAAAGAAGAATTATTCGACGATGGAGGGTCTGTAAATTAAACTCTGTCCGATCTATCAGTCCCTCTGGGGCTAGCCCCAGAGGGACTAAGTTCCGCGTATTTTACGGGCGGTATTTTACCCAAGGCATGTGGGGCCTATGATGGTTATAATCGTTCATCCAGATCTGTGTCCGTTCCCTTACTTGGTCTAGGTTTTCAAAGATATATTTGTTCGGCACCTCACGTCAATAGCTTCCGTTGAACCTTTCCACAAAAGCATTTTGGGTCGGCTCGCCCGGTTGGATATATTTGAACTCTATCCCGTACATCTGGCTCCAATCATTGGTTATGTGGGCAATGAACTCAGGGCCGTTGTCCATTCTTATCTTCTTCGGCTTCCCCTTCCTATTGATGGGATGGTTGAGTGTTCATTCCCCAATTAGTAGGACAGGTTTTCTACAAATCTAGGTTAATTTATGCTGCTTTTTTTAATATGTCCATTGGCCTATCCAAGGGCTGTTGAAACTGTTACATCTTTCCACGCTTCGAGATCGGTTTTTACCTGCTCCATTTTTTTACAGGCCATATCATAAGCATCTTGACCAAGAAATAAGTGTAGCGGAGGATCCATTACTTCACTTATTTTTATCATAGCGTTAGCTGCCTTTATAGGATCTCCGGCTTGATTGTCATCAATTTCACGCAGATGTGCTTCTTGAATTTGACGGGCTTCGGTATACTCAACAATTGGGTTAGCGGGTACGGCTAAAGATCCTTTCTTTAGAAAATTAGTCTTGAAATATCCAGGATGTACAACTGTCGCCTTAATTCCAAATGATTTAATATCAGCAGCCAAAGCCTCTGTAAAAGCCGTTACTGCAAATTTGGTAGCGCTATAGATACCCCAAACAGGAAAGTTTGCAGTATAACCTGCAATAGAAGATATGTTAATAATATGTCCGGATTTTTGTTTCCGTAGGTAAGGCATTGCTTTTCTAATGACATGTGCCAGACCAAAAACATTTACATCAAAACTAGCCCTTATCTCGGCATCAGAAATTTCTTCTAGTGTTCCCATCTGGCCATATCCTGCATTATTAACAATAACATCAATTTGCCCGAAATGAGCGACTACGGCCTCAATAGCTTCTTGCACACTTTGCTCGTTTACTAGATCCATTTCAATCGGCAGAAACGTTTTAGTAACGTTACTTACCTCTTTTTCTAATGATTTTATATCGCGTGAGGTTGCTGCTACATAATATCCACTAGCTAGTAATTGCTTTACAAGTGCTAATCCTAAACCTTTAGATGCTCCGGTTACAAACCATACATTCCTATTCATAATTATTTTTTTATTGTTAATTGCTGACTTATATAGTTTTTTATAGTTATCTAATTTTTAATACAACAATGATTAAAGTTTTAAATACTTTCAATACTATCTGTGAATTAAATAATGGGTTTATGAAAGAATCAACAAGTTGTTTGTAATCCAAAATTAGGATGTTGTTGAAAAATATGATATCCTGATAAAGAATGATTTTTGAATAGTGGTTAATAAGGGTAATATATTGAGGTTTGTTTTCACTTTTGTACGTTACAACCTTTGGTTTAGTTGGTTCTAATAATCCTAAATGAGGGCTAATGAGTTTATCTTCTATACTCTTGGAGTAAGGATGAACTAATTTTATTACAGTAATTTAAAATGATAAACAGTATAAAAAGGATAGGTTTTCTTCTTTTTATCTCTGTGGGAAATTTGAAATTAAACAAAAAATATCGAGAGTTTGAAACCCTCGGCTTTTTTACTTAGACAAGTTATGGTATGCTATAGTGTTTTTGATTATTAGTTTCAAAATCTTATCTCATCTTGTTCTTTTTTTTGGTAATTTTTCCCTGTGATTTGGTTTCATTTCAACATTTTTTGTTTTTGCATTTGCGAGTGATTCCTGTGGTTCGGAAAAAGCACATAAGTTGATTTTTTTACGATTTTGAGTTATATTATCTGGAGTAGTTGAGTCTTGTGTCGGTTTGTCTTTTTTGAAAGTATTATTTAATCTGCTCCATAAACTTTTATTTCTCTCTGGTACCTTTTCAATTGATAAATCTTTGGATAAAGAAAATAATTCACTTGGAGGATCTTTCTCTAAGTTTATTATTTTTTTTATTAACCGATCTTTTTGCTCTCCATCTTTTACATTTTTGATGTCTTCAATTTTAGATGCAGCAACTCCATACTCAGTCATTAATGTTTTCTGTATACCCTCTGCTTTTTTCACCAAAGTTTTGCCATAAATACCTACATCGGATTGTTTTTGTTTTCTAAGGCTCCTTTTGATGTGATCAGGATAATTTTTAGCGTTTCATTACTAGTAATTGACTAATAGACAGACATGGTTCCTGCAAGCGCAATCAACTTTTTTTCTAATGAGGTATAAATTAGATTTTTATCTCGTGTCTTTCACTTTGTGGTTTTAGAGGAATCTTCTTGTAGAGATGCCCATAATTTCTTTGAGTTTATAGATAGGGTAACACTGATTAAAATTGTTTTTATAATAAAAATCTATTTTAACTATTACACATTAGATATATGAAAGCAGATCATTATATAGTAAACGTTTTTGAGAAACCAACATATCATATCACTCCTACAATTAAAGCAGACCAAGTGGTGAATAACATTTTTTCATCAATAAATGATATGATTGGTAGAGGGCAAAAAATTCTTGAATATACCCCTGAACATAGTGATAATAATTCGATCACAAAGGTATTAGGGGAATTTAAATTAGGAAGGGATAATTTGGGAGCAGAACTACCAATGTTAATTGATCGCGCTATAGAGCATATTAATATAGTTAGGAACTATAATAGCAATTCAGATAAAAAAAATGAATCACAGATAGAAGAGATTATTACTGATTTAAAGGGACTAAAGGAACAGCATAAAGAATTTGAAAATATAGAGAATAGGTTTAACGAAGCTATAAGTAAGGAAGTAAAAAATATAGCATTCGCTCCAGAAAAAATAAAAGACTGGAAGTTGATAATCGATAAAAGATTAGGTGAAATACAACAATCTGTATTTACACAAATTGCTGGCAATACTAATCAACCTAATATACAAAATACAAATATTTTAAAAGATCTTCAAAAAATTAGCTATCAGTTGTTTGGCAAAGATAAAGGCAGTATTATAAATGGTGATTTTGCTATTGCTCTTGAAAATATTTATCAGTTTGATATCAATTTACGAAAATTATACCATTCTCATCCTAATAACAGTAATACATCTAATCAACTATCTGAAGTTTATGGGGTTTTAAGTGATATAAAAAGTTCAGTGGATAAATTTAAATTAGATTTAACAGAATCTAAAAAATTTTTAGCGGATAGAGTTCTAAAGGGCTTGGATGATATATTATTTGAGGGGACTTTGGTGTCGGAATCAATATTAGATCTTCATATGGATATGAAATTGGATAAACATCCTGATTTTTGTGTTCAACCAGGTCTGCTTATCCAACAATTTCAAAAAGCAGGAAAGAGTTACAATTGTCATCCTATAACGGTAGATATGAAAAATTCACTATCCAATGTAAAAGAAGGGTCAGTAATTAATATAATTGGAGGACATGGTAATAAAGGTTCAGATTTTTTGGCTAATATCGGATATGATCATTCTCGATTTTGTACTAATCCAAATCCATTGGAAAAACTGTACCCCAAAGATATTGTCAAAAGACTAGATTATCTTGGATTGCCTAAAGATAGAGCATATATTTTCAAATTACAATCTTGTTATACTGCTTCTCCATCTTCAGATGGGACAAAACCAAGTTATGGTCAGGGGTTTAAAAATCAACTGTTGCTGCAAGGTTATAAACAGGGAAACGAAGTACATGGTTATACTGAAAGTATAACAAGTTATATCAAAATGAATTCGGAAAGAGGTACAGAAGAAACTCATAAAGGCGCATTGAGAGATTTTAAAGAATTTATTGGACGAGCATCACAGTTTCGTGAAAAAATAGAGGCAAGTCCAAAAGTTGGGGATGAGATTAAAACATATAAAGGACAAAGAAGGTAGGTATATCTTTTCTACTATGAATATAGTTTTCTGGATCTAAAGAAAATTGGAAAGAAAAGGACCTCTTAATAACATGGCAAGAATATATGGATCGCTAGTTACTTAATTTTATGGTACTACCCAATTGTCATGTAATTAGTAACCGTTCAGATGTAAGCATATGGTAATGTACATTACCATATGCTTACAATTCATCAACCTTCTTATTGATCTAAACCTGGGAAATATTTTGGATTGGTTTTTACCACGATATAGAATCAAAATAAATTAAAATTTAATAAAATGAACAAGGACGATTTTGCAGGATCTGTTCCTCAAAGAGACAAAACAAAGCACGAAGAAGGAGATTTACACTACGGGTATTCCGATATTAGATATGCAGGAATGGATAAAATGATGCAGGGTAACTACTCTGGGCAATGATGCAGGGTAACTACTCTGGGCAATATAGTATTGTTCATTCCCCAATTAGTAGGACAGGTTTTCTACAAATCTAGGTTAATTTATGCTGCTTTTTTAAACATGTCCATTGGTCTATCATAATCTATTGATTCATGTCTTCTTTCCTTGTTGTAATATTCAAAGTATTCCGCCAATAGCAGGAACAGATCGAGTCCATCACTTGGTGGGTTCAGGTATATCTTCTCGTACTTCACGCTTCTCCATAAGCGCTCTATAAATGCATTGTCCGTTGCCCTTCCCTTACCGTCCATGGAAAGTTTGATCTCTTTGCCCAATACGGTACTCGAGAATTCATCGGAGGTGAACTGGCTCCCTTGGTCCGTGTTTATTATTTCAGGTTTTCCATGTGCCCAACGGCCTCTTCCAAGGTCTTGGCGCACCATTCGGCCTCCATGGAGTTGGAAACGCTCCAATGGACGACGAAACGACTGTGCAGGTCTATTATCGCCATCAGGTACATATACCCTTTTCTCATGGGAATATAGGTAATGTCGGTCGCCCATACTTGGTTGGCCCTGGTTATCTCCAGGTTCCTCAACAGATAAGGGTAGGTTTTGTGTTCCTTGTTCCTCTTGGAGGTATGTCTGCCGGTCAATACGGCCCTTAGGCCCATCACACGGTAATAAAGCCGTTCGATACGGTTCTTGCTTACCTTGTACCCTTTGTCACGGGTAAGCCAAACGTGCATGCGGAAGGCGTCCTTTAGAAAATCGTTCTCGACCTTTAACTCCCCGATGGTCTTGAGCAATTGATCGTTCTTTTTCTTGCCTCACTACGTTTATCGGTCTTCCCTTTTTCGAAAACCTGTTCGGCTCCCGAAAGAAAATCCCGCTTCTAACTACTTATCTGGGTCGGGTGTATTTTATACTTTTGGGCAATCTCGGCAAGACTGTGCCGCTCTTTCAAGGCTTCCAATACTACCTTGGTCTTGAATTTTGATGTGAATTTTCTTCGTGTCATATTCAGTAAATTTAATGATTAAACTTACTGTCCTAAAATTTGGGGTATCTACACTATCTGCACACTTTAGGTTTTAAAGACAAAAATATATGCCATGCTAGTTATCGTCGATTTCTTGATGGTGTTCCTTGTCCTATACTTTGTAAAGGTTTCCTACCATAGCCACTTAGACTAACCATTGTACGTTCATCATATTTTGTATTAATACCAGGTAAGGTCATTACTGTTAGATCGTTACCTAACCCTTGTATTTTAACGTTATTATAATTTGCTTTTCTAAATTCTTGCACCAATAATTTCGCATAACTTTTTTCATCTTGTATATTTTCTGGAGCCGACCCCTCCATCCCATCTACAGCAGATTTAGAAGTAAACATGAATATAGTTACATCATGGTCTTTGCGTAAGCCTTTTTCAATATGAAAATCAACAAATTGTTTAGCTTCGATGGCTTCGATGTCAGGATGTTGATCCATAATATCTATCCCATTATCAATATAATTCAGCCCTCTATCTCCATAACCTATAGTACGGATATGAATTTTAGATTCTGAAGATATATTATTTAAAATATCTCGATTGCTAGAAGGATCAAGGAGTTGATATGGGACATCTTCTCTCATTAAGGTACTAGCTAATTCTGAGGCTGTAATTCTTTCGCCATCAGGTTCGTATAAAACTTCCCACGGTAGTGCTACGATATTTTCAATATTTGGATTTTCTTTGTCCATTTTTAAATTATTTTAAGTTATTAAAATTTTTAATTCTTTGTTTTTTTCAAGATATTCTTCTGTGTCTCATCCCCAAATAGTGTCATATTAAATGTTATTTATAGAGTCAAAAAAATCAACTTATATAAAAAAACTCATAAGGACTACAGTTTGTCTAGAGGGAGCTCAAGCTTAAATCAGTTCTAATCTTACAAAATTATAATTAGAAGATACTTCTTTATCTACTACTGCTACCTCTAATTTTTTATTAAAAAGAGGAGCATTTGTTACCAAGGTGTGATATTCTCTATTTTCGCCACAGACATCTACACCCATATCTTGCAAGTCTTCAATTAGCTTTTTATCTACCGTTCTTCCTAAAAAAATCGTGCCCTAAAGTAGCATTACAAGAAACAACAATTGCTTCAATTCCATAATCAACGATATCCAATACTAACTGTTTTTTTGGTTGCTTCCATATAGGTAAAATGGGTTTTAGGTTTACGGCATCAGAGACTTTTTCTTCCCACGCTCTGTGCAATTCAATATCGATATCCCCAAATACAGATGCGTTTACATCATAATCTTTTGTCAATGATTTTAGGTTTTGGATATACAATCGTTCATAATCATTCCAGGTATTTTCAAAAAAATGAATAGGTAATCTTAAAGCATTGGCCTGGGCTTCTATTATTTCTTAAGGAACCCCATGTGATCGAGAACGATTTCCATATTCGTTTAACACATTAAGTAAAACAACAGGGGGTGACCCTTGGTCTGCTGCTATATGAAGTGCATAACAGCTGCCCTTCCCGCCGCTCCAGGAACATAAAATGATATATCTTTCATATCTAAAAACTATTTAAACTCGTTATATATTTTTAAGGCTATTATTTAAAATCTACTTCTTTTACACCTTTGATGTCTCTTCTTTGATCTACTGCGCCTCTTAATTGTTCTTTAAGTAGGTGCCCTTGCGCTAGTCCTTTGATTTGAAGAACAGGATTAGATCTATCGGTAGTGTCTAATACAATATTGGATAATCCAACCAATCTTAAGAAAAAAGGTTGCTCATGCCTAAGGTCTTTAACCCTATAGAGTTCTATCTCATCCGTTGTTTTAGAAAAAATACCCTTGTGTTCTAATATACGTTGATCTGTTATCTCAAATTTATGCAGATGAGTATCAAAATATTTCCAAATAGCTAATAATAAACCCAATCCAAAAACAAGAGTAAGCGGGATGCATAGTAAGTAAAACCCAAAATTGATCCATTGAGAAGGAGACCCTTTCCAAATATTTTCTTCATTCATAATATTATTTTTTAAAGTGACTATATTTAATAAGATTTGTTTGTCTCTCATCTAATTTTTTTTGCGATGAAATAACAAATTGACGATTACAATACTTGTGATTTATATATCAGAAAGGAAAAACTTTGTTTTTCGGTTTCATTAAAAACTTATACTCTAAGTTTGATACAAGAAGGTTAAACTAAAAACTGTTAAATTGAGTGTTTTTTGTAATGGAATGAAGAAAAATTGTATCGACCCTTCGTTAGATCTAAAAAAAAACAATGCTCAGATTAAAAATTTCTATTTTCTTAACTATAAATGCCACAAGCATTTTTATTTACTTATGATTTAAATAATAAGTTTGATAGATTTTTCTAACTGCTGTATAACTTTCTCTCTAACTTCTTGCGAAGCCATAAGATTGTTAACTAATTGTCTTGCTTCGTTTTGTTTATTGGCTATTGATAAATTCTGATTTGTGATCATGATGAATATGTTTAATAATTAGTATTATAGTTTTTTTGAAGAAGAGATGTCTTCATTTTAAAAACAAATAATATGTAAAGGACCCTATGTTTTTAGCATTATTTTTTTTAAAAATTTAATGAACTCTCTATGAATGTGTATAAATGCCTGGGGCTTTCTTTAATAAACTATGTTGTATAGTTTAATATGAACCCTGTATGAGTAGTTTGTAAGAATAAACAGAGGGTGATCAAAAAAAGTGCATGCATGAATTGATCCTTTTTATGGTGTAAACTCATTTGTGTATCCACTTAATCACTACTGGTTGTAATTGCTATTACTAGTTTGCCAAATATTATTTTTGGGATATCTTCTATTAAGACTATATCGAACTCATCGCGATATAACCGAAAGTGTTTTCTTTGATTCTATGATAGTTTCCAATGTGTCATTTCAAGATTTCTTTTATGGTTTGTACACTTGGTTTTTTTAATACCATTTCTCATTTGAAATAACTGTAATAAAACGCCTTTTTTACTTTCTAGCACAATATAAAAGTTGTACTTAGCTGAGTATAGACCATAGCAGTTTACCCAGGACACTTTGGCAAACATAGCACGGGCAGTGTCACAATGCTATACTTGATTTTCCTTCTTCTTTGTAAAAAAAAACTTAATTATATTTTCCGGTAATCTCAAACAAAAAGGTACTACTTAAAAAATAGTTATAAGTATAAAGATTTTAGAAAACGATGACCGATATGGGTTAAGATAAGATCAATGGGCCTTTTTAAAAGCACAATAAAAAAAATAGGGTTTCTATGACTTCATTTGTTTTTTAAATATATCAAGAAAACAAAATAAATGATAAGAGCAGGGCCATTGTAAACAGATAAGGATATTAAATATCTTTAAGTGTAATATCTATAATCAATACAGGTTATCACAATTTCTGTATAAAAAGATTAAAAATTAAAATATTTTACAAAATCAATTTGAAGTGATTTAAACTTTTTTTGGATCGAAAGATAGGGCTACGGACATTTGTGTTACCACACGCAAATACCATAACCCGTGTACAAAGTACTTGACAAAGAGACCATAGAATTGGAGATAGTCCCATATATACCTTTACCGAAAAGGGGCTCTTCCTCAACACCGATGCGGGGTTCGACTCCAAGGATTTTCGGTCGGCCTGTGCAAGAAGGGGCATCAATGCCAATATATGTTTCAACAAACGTAACGGCAGTGTGGATGACAGGGACGAATATTTTGACCAGGACCTTTATGCCCAGAGATATGCCGTGGAACGCACCAATGCATGGATCGATAGTTTCAGGTCACTGCTCAACAGGTTCGATACCACCGTTGAGAGCTGGAAAGGGTTCAACTACCTGTCATTCATAGTAACCGCCCTGAAAAAAATCAAACTAAAAAAGTTTAAATGAGTTCCTATAGTAAATAGATTCGATACAAGTATAACATTAAAAATTAATTGAAATGAGACGGAATTTACTTTTGTTCATAGGGTTTACCCTTTTATGCTTTTCTATAGGTACTTCGCAAATGAAAAGAGTTAAAGAAGCAGATAAAAAATTCAATAAATTAGAGTATACGAATGCTAGAAACATATATCTACAGGTAGCTAATAATGGATATAAGTCGGCACATGTACTCAAAAGAATAGGAGATACTTATTATTTAGAAAGAGAGCTGGAGAATGCTGTAGAGTGGTATGCGGAATTGATCACAAAATATAGCGATTATGAGGATGATTATTTGTTTAGATATGCGCAGAGTCTCAAGGTCATGAAACTATACAACGAAGCTTATGATGCTATGCGGGAGTATTATCATCGAAAAGGAGTAGATTTTAGTTCTATGCTTAAAAAAAGAGAGACTGATTATATTAATTTAATAGAAAAACAATCGGGAAGATTTAGTTTGCTTGATTTTAAGTATAATTCTGTGAACTTAGATTTTTTACCACAGTTCATGTCCAACAAGAAGCTGATTTTTTCGTCTGACAGGTACGTTCTTTCTGCCGATGGAAATAATACAAAGTATCAACCATCATACGAGGTATCAGGGATTAATCCTGAAAAAAAACCGGATGTAATCAATACCAAATTTGATGCATCCTCTATGGTATATACAAAAGATGGCAATACCGTTTATTTTTCTAGAAGTAATAAGATAAACAACAAGAAAAGTAAGCTCCCGATGGCTACAATGCCCATGACACTATACAGAGCGACAGTAAAAAACGGAAAATGGAAAAATAGTAAGAAATTGCCTTTTAACAGTAATCGATATTCTGTTTCGCATCCGGCATTAAGTCCAGACGGAAAGAAACTATATTTTGTAAGCGACATGCCAGGCCGTTTAGGAAAATCTGACCTTTTTGCGGTAGATATCAAAAAGGATGGCACATTTGGAAAACCTTATAACCTAGGAAATACTATAAATACACTAGGTAATGAAACATCTCCTTTTATAGCAAAAAATGGAGACTTGTATTTTGCCAGTGATACACATTTTGGTCTCGGTGGATTGGATCTTTTTGTAAGTAAATACTACCAGGGTAAATATCAAGAGCCTATCAACCTAGGTAAACCTATTAACAGTATCCATGATGATACCTCATTTATAATAGATGACAAAACAAAACAGGGGTATTTTGCAAGTAATCGAAATTTTATGGATAATATCAAGGATAATTTTGATATCTATAAATGTAAACAACAGAAGGATCTCGTTTTTAATTGTGGACAATATGTACATGGTAAAATTATCGATTCAAGAACAAATAAAGCTGTTCAATCGTGTATTGTGAAATTATTAGATAAAGATTTTAATGAGATAGCCCATACTATATCAGACGAAAATGGATATTATCAACTTGACTTACAATGCTCTGATGAACACTTGATTCGGGTAAGTAAATTTTCATATTATCTTACAGAGAAAATTTTATATACAAGTCGTTCCTCTAAAAAAAATATTGAATTATCTATTAAGTTAAACCACGGAAAAGGACATATAAAATCAATAGTGTTTGCCGGGGACGCTCTTAATGATATTTTAGAATTATCTCCTATTTATTTTGATATAGATGCTGCTAAGATTCGCTCTGATGCAGAAATGGAAATTCAAAAAGTTATTACAGTATTAAAGAGTAACCCACTACTTAAAATTAAGATTAGATCTTATACAGACAACAAAGGGAAGAATAATCATAATAAGAGACTAAGTGAAAAGAGAGCGATTGCGACCAAGAATTATATTGTAGAAAAAGGAATGATAGCCCCTGATAGAATTACCATAGAAGCATTGGGCCAATCAAATCCTATTGCTGATTGCGGTAAGGATTGTACAGAAAATGAGAACCAGTTTAACAGGAGGAGTGAATTTATTTTTATTAGGTAATATAACTTTTTATTACCCAAATCCATAGCATAGAGCATATCTTAATTATGAGTTTAGAGATGATTTAAAATCCTTACAGTGAGTCAAATCAAAAAGCTCTACTCTCATACCCAATATCGAAATCAAAAAAGAAAGGAGCCGGTCAATACGGTAATGAATTTATTCAATCTATGATCGAAGAAACCTTCTATTTATAAATATTTAAAAACAAATACAATGAGCAGTACGACATCTGAACCCAATAATACATCCGACGAGGCGACTAATCCTTTAGATAATATAAGAGAACCGAACCAGCCCACTAATCAACAAGGACAAGTGCCTAACCAAGGGGGGCATCCTATGAGTAACTCGGCTGCTGGTGAGATCCCAAAAAAAAGCCTTAGTGAAAGTGCTGTTGGTCTATCAGTAAGTTCTACTATGATATATTTAGGGATCGTATGTGCTTTTGCCGGAGGGCCAATAGTGGGTGGTGCCATGATTATAGGAGGAGTAGGCTATATGGCTATGAAAACCTTTGGACCTATTAAGGCTTTGTTTTCAAATAAAGAAACCAAAGAAAGAAAGAAACAAGAAAAGAAAGAAAGGAAACAAGAAAAGAAAGAAAGGAAACAAGAAAAGAAAGAAAGGAAACAAGAAAAGAAAGAAAGGAAACAAGGAAATAAAGAAGAAAAGAAAAAAAGAAAGACACCAGAGGAACGCATAAAAGAAGTAATTAAAGCTATAAATGAAGAGAAAGGTATATCCAATACATTTAAAGATAAAATTGTAAAATTACTAATTAAAGGCGGAGAGATTATTGGAAGAAACAAGGAAAAAAAACAAGAAAAGAATCTAAGAAAGAGAAGTATAGAAGAAGTAGAGAGAGGATTAAGTCAGGATGAAGGTATTCCCAAAGCAAAGAAACAAGAAATAGATATGAAGGCATTTTGTATTCCTAGAGCTATTCGAAAAAAATCTTCCACGAATCGAGTAATTAAGGTGCCAGTGAGCAGATTAAAAGAAAGAGGAGTAGGGAGGGGTGTTTAATATCAGGGGGGCTTTCTCCCAATTTAATATAAAGTTGTTGAACTGTAAGACTCCAGTTGTGTTAAGGATCGGCCCACTTCTTTTCGATTTTTTTTGTTGTCAGGTATAACCAGTGTAAGCGTTCGGCAAACTACATATTGTTTGGCTTCTTTTTAATTTTACTATATGCAAAAAGAAGACACAAAGCGAAAACAGGAAATGTATACTATTCTAAGAAAAAGAAAGAAGAGTACACTTAGTTTGAAGGACTTTGGAGAAACCCAAGGTATTACTTATGGCGTTATGAAATACTGGCATAGGAAATATAGAGTTGAATATCCAGATTCTCATAAAAAGGTATCTAAGAAAGAGACATCATTCATTCCTGTAGAAGTTTCTATACCAGTATCGATTTCTAAAGTGGTGCCTATTGAGATCCATTATCCAAATGGAGTTTTTTTTGCAATGTCCTTGTGATATCTGCAAAAAGGAATTGAAAAAGCTGATTACTCTTTTCTAATGTTTGGACTCACTACTACCCATCAAGTCCATTTGTATAGAATTTGAAAATACTTTGGAGAGGCTTTTAACATTTAAGAAACAAAAATAAAAACTTAAGAAAATGAAAGAAAGTGAAGAACAATTAGCAGGATCTGTTCCTAATAGAGACAAAACAGTACACAATAAAGGAGATTTGCATTATGGCCTTCATAGTGCTAGATATCAAGGCATGTCTCAAATAAGTAAAGAAACAAACAACCCCTTTCACGACCCTCAAAATCCTAAGAATAATGACCCTTTGACTATAGATAATTTGAATGATAATTCATTAGTGATAGATAAATTAACAGATGGGCCTGACTACATGGAAAATTACTTTGAATTAATCGAATGGTTAAAAACTCGTAAACCTAGACAAGGTCTTAATCATGCTAAAAACGAAGAATGGTTAAAATTCTTAAAGGACAATATTAAATACTTACAATTAGATAAACAAATAGCACAAGTTAAATCAGGTGGAGAAGATATTGAACCAACAAAAGACCGACTCCATAAAAATGGACTACTAAAGGATAAATCTTCTGTAGAAGAAATAAAAAGAGCTCTTATAGATTCATTTGATTCTAAAAGAGGTGTTTCTGAAAAATATCAAGAACATATTAACCGTTGGGTTTATGACGCATTTTTCAGAAGAACTTCTAAACTAGGTATAGATTATACTATTAATAATGGCAATAGAATTCATTTTAATACAGCTTCTGAGTTTGACAAAAAAGGAAAAAGTATTGTAAGTCATGCGGAAAATCCTGAAAAAAAACAAAGACAACCAATTACTGATAGTGAAATAAGGCACATACATAGAAAATATGGACATGATCATCCCCAAATGGATTTATATTCTTTTGATAGCTTTACTGAAGCTGGAATTGAAAGGGGGCCTAATATAGGTCATATGAAGATTTACGAAGATAAAAGAAGAGAACAAGGAAAAGAGACACCAAAAAGAGGATTATTTCATAAAAGATAATTCATTGAATTCAATGAACTTCTCTTTTCAAAGTGCAAGATAAATACCAACGGCTATGATGATTCTGCAGAGCAATCAAAACCTAGTCGTAATACCTTTGGACCAGGTGATTTTACCGCAAGCAAAGATAAGCCCCATCAACAAAAACCAAGGATTAGAGACTCAATAGAACTAACTCGAGAAAATCGAGTAAGTTTCTTAAACTTTAAAAAGTTGATTTGCGATATAATTTTAATATCATAATCTAACTATGGTTTTCTAGTAAAATAAGGATAAACCATAGTTAGACTATTATTAATCCTTACATAAAAATAGTGGTTTATAAGGATATCATATGTCTCGGTAATTTAGTACTATTGGAATAATCGATTTATCTTAAATCAAGGATGCTTGATGTACATACGCTGTTATCCAACTTATAAAGAATAACAGCGTATGTATTTTCCATTTTTTTGAATAAATCTTGGTTTTCTAAATTTGGTTCAGCATGGATATTCTTTATACACACAAGGTCAAAAGACCAGTTCCTATAGCAAGACTTGATGAGTTGAAAAACAATAGGCCCACTCATGCATTTGTGAATGGTTTGGAGCTTACTATTACAAAAAAGGGTAAACAAATTTCGGTTTTCTATGATAGATCTCTCTATCAAGGTACGCAAATTACAGATCGACAAACTAATAAAAAATCTATCAACGATGAACATGGGGTGACGTATTTTTTTGATACAGAAACTTTGGAATCCGATCTACAAAAAGACTTGCACAGGTTTGTTATTAAAGTTGATAAAGATTATTTGTATGTTGATGAAGTTGAGATCAATGATTATCTCGAACAACACCCACAACATTTTTACCAAAAAAATTATCTGGAGAACACTGTTAATGTAAAATCTGAAAATACAGAAACAGACATATTATATGTTAAGGAACTGGCCAAAAATAATTTAAATACTATTGGAAGCCACGGTTTTTCTGTATCAATGGGAATAGACAGAAATACATTGCCCAAATGGAGTGATATCCAGTTTTTACCTGCTCAACTAGCTAGAAAACCACTATCAGATGATCAAAAGGTAAGTACAAAGGTAGTGATCGGTCCAAATGCTCAAAAACCTCTTGTTTTGGATATTCCAATAATTGTAAGTGATATAAGTTTTGGTACGATATCCCGCGAAGCAAAAATAGCATTATCCAAAGGTGCAGAAATGGCCGGAACAGGAATATGTTCTGGAGAAGGAGGAATGTTATGGGAAGAACAGCGAAACAATACCAACTATTTTTATGAATTAGGAGCCGCCAAATTTGGTTTTTCATGGGATAAGCTTAGTAAAGTTCAGGCATTTCATTTTAAAGGAGGTCAAGGTGCCAAAACAGGTATAAGCAGTCACTTGCCTGGTAGTATGGTAAGTAAAGAAATTGCCGACGTTTTAGGGATAGAAGCAGGTAAAGATGCAGTTGTTCCGGCAACTTTTCCCGATTTAAACAATGTAGCGGATTTTAAAGCATTTTCCAAAAAGGTTCAAAAAATAGCAGGAGGCATACCTATTGGCTTTAAAATTGCCGCGAGTCATATCGAAAAAGACATCCAATTTGCATTGGATGTGGGGGTTGATTATATTATTTTGGATGGTCGTGGTGGTGGAACAGGCTCTGCCCCTGCCATTATAAGAAATAATATTAATGTTCCCACAATTCCAGCATTGGTAAGAGCAAGAAAATACCTGGATCTACAAGGAGCCACAGATGTTACACTTATTATTACAGGAGGCCTTCGTACTGCAGATGATTTTTTCAAAGCATTAATGTTAGGCGCAGATGTAATTGCTGTAGCAAGTGCGGCTATGTATGCAATTGGATGTATTGGAATCAGGGCATGTAACAGCAACAACTGCCCGGTTGGGATCGCTACTCAAAAAAAATCTTTAAGAAATAGATTGATTATAGAATCTGCTGCTCAACAATTATGCAATTATTTTGAAGCAACTAATGCTCTTATAAAAGTGATCGCGAGAACCTGTGGATATGACGATATTTCAAAGTTTAATCATGAAGATTTGTCTACTTTTAACAGTGATATGTATAAACTTACAGGAATAAAATATGCAGGTATTCATCCCTAGAAGAATAAGAATTTGATATTTTTAATAATGAAGTGATTTAAAGACACTATCCCAAAAACTGTGTAAGTTAAAAATAACAGGGGTTGGACTTTATTTAAAGTCTGACCCTTTTTTCATAGATCGTAAGGAACTGATTTAAAATGATGCCCCAGTTCCTGATGGGCATGGACCACTTTTTCGTGGCCTCCCTTACCGCTAAATATACGGATTTCATCACGGCCTCGTCGGTCGGGAAGGACAGCTTGTTCTTGGTGTACTTCCTGATCTTGCCGTTCAGGTTCTCGATAAGATTGGTGGTATAGATGATCTTGCGTATCTCCAAGGGGAACTCGAAGAAGACGGTCAGGTCCTCCCAGTTGTCCCTCCAGCTCTTTATGGCATAGGAATACTTGTATTCCCATTGCCCTGCAAAGTCCTCCAGGGCGGCCCTTGCAGCCTCTTGGGACGGGGCATTGTAAATGTGCTTCATATCGACGGTAAATGCTTTTTTATCCTTCCAGACCACATACCTACGGGCATTTCTTATTTGGTGCACCACCCTGGATTCCGGGAAGACGTTCTTGATGGTGTTCGTAAACCCATTGAGATTGTCGGTGGCCGTAATAAGGATGTCCTCGGTACCTCGCGCCCTGATATCGGTCAGTACGCCCATCCGGAAAGCGGCCGATTCGTTCTTGCCCGGCCAAAGCCCCATCCCTTCTTTTTTACCGTCCCTTCGCAAGCCTAAGGCGATATAGACGGTCTTGTTTATGACCTTGGAGCTCTCACGTACCTTAAATACGATGCCATCCATCCACACAATAAGGTAGACAGGTTCCAGGGGAGCGGTTCTGCCAGGCTACGATATCGCCGGATACCTTGTCGGTAATCCTTGATATGGTCTAAGTGGAGACTTCAAAGTTATAGACCTCCCTTATCTGCTCCTCGATATCGCTGTTGCCCATCCCCTTGGCGTAGAGCGATACGATCACGTTCTCGAGCCCGTCGACCATGTTCCCGCGTTTGGGCACTATCATGGGGTTAAAGGAAGCTTCCCTGTCCCTTGGCACGGCTATTTCGGATTCCCCGAAAGAAGTGTGTGCCTTCTTTTTGGAAAACCCGTTTCGCGAATTGCCCTGATTTGATTTTTGATGTTTGTCATAATCCAAATGACCATCCAGCTCCCCTTCGAGCATCTTCTCGATACCCCGTTTTTGGAGCCCCTTCAAAAAACCGTTGAGTTCATCCCCGGTCTTGAACTGCTTTAAAAATCCATCGTCGAATAATTCTTCTTTTTTCATAATGTGTAAATATTTAAAATCAAACAAAAAAATAGCTGAGGCATGCCCCAGCTATTTTTTATTTACACACTTTAGAAGGTAGTCCCGGCGGGGATATTTTATTTTTTGTCTGTTGCCTGTAATGTTGCACCGCCATGTTTTGTAACACGAGGTCGTGCTGTTATCTTCAGGGGTTTATGTGTAATTCCTTTTTCGGTTGCCTTGGTAGCCCATAGATATCCTTCACCAGGGGTTAATACATTCATATCTTGTGGAGATAATATTTCTAGCTGTGCTAGTGCATTTTTGATATGAGCTAACCAATGGGGACTGTTGAATTTGTGTAGAAGTACGACTGAGCTGAGCTCTATAATTTCTTTTGGCAAACTAGGAGGGTCCTGACTGGCAATCATAATATTTACCCCTTTATGCCTCATCTCTCTGATTGTTGTTACAATATTAGATGTCAAATCTTTGTTATCCATGTATTTATGAGCTTCGTCAAAGACAATGAACTTATTAAAACGTTTGCCATCAACTATTTTAACTCCAGAAAAAATATTTAATATAATAACAAACAGTCCCAATGCCTCGTCCTTATCTATAAACTCATCTCTTAAATCAACTATAATTAACCTGCCGGGGCGTAATAAATCTTTAAGCTTAGAGGAGTCATCGATGTACTCTCTTGCAAAATCAAGTTTTTGTAGCGCTAGCCCTCTTTCAAATTCTGTAAATAAAGAAGAAGATAGAACTCCTTCTTCTATTACATCCAGATTAATATTCTTTCTATGTTTTTTGGCTATCGCTTTTAATTGCCTTACATAATTAGCATCGTTCCCAAGGGCGCCCAGCATGAACATCCAATCCTGTACATTAAGTTCTGAGGGGCTAAAAGATATGGGTTTAACTTGTACCGATGGATATTCTAACTGCTTTTCTTTAACCTTATCTTTGGGACATAGAATGATAAGATCTTCTAATGAACTGGGATCTGCCCCATATCTTCGTTTTAATTTCTCAATTTCTTTTTCTTTATCATTAGGATAGATCATTGATGTAAATTCTGGCTCATAATCCATGCTTTCACTATAATGAAATATTACGCCGGCAAGAGGAGAAGGAAGTTCGCATACGTGGCTGAATTGCTTTATGACCATTTCTGTAATGGTCCCTATGGTATAACTTTTACCTCCCCCCTGTACCCCAAACAAACTAATTGTATTAGTTCCACTAAGATCTATAGCGACTTTTCTACCACTAATACTCTCTCCAATCAATCCAAACTGTGGGGTAGATGAAGAGTTTCCTATTAAAAGGTCATACTCTGGCGTTACATGCTCTGAGGGGAGCGCAATAGGATTTAGGTTTTCTTCAATGATTTTCCAATTAGAAAAGTTAAGCATTTCATAGTGCTCAAAAATAGTTTTTCCTAAATCTGAAGCCGTTTTAATATTGGCTTCATTCCTAAAGAAATCTACTATATGTCTTTGAATTGAATTTTTATGAACTGGCAATTTTAGGATACGATCATAAAGTGTTTTTTCATGTTTTACCAATACATTTACACTGATTAGATTAGAATGTATTCGAGTTCGTGTTTTTGTAGTATCTAATAATAAATCAGCATCTGGGATTAAATCTAATAGATATAAATAATTTCCTATATGTATCGCAGTATATCCCTGTGTTTCTAATGCTGTCAAATAATTGATGATAGTAGTGTCTTGTATAGGTTCATCTTTTAGGTACTTTAAACACCCTATGATATCTTCAAGAATTAATTGGGTAAATTCTCCGGGTATTCTAGTAATCAATTCATCCAACAATTGCTGTTGAAGTTCCTTATGGGAAATTTCATTAAGTTGTAAGTGTTCCAGATCCTGGAGATCTTCACTTTTATCAGAAGGAAGAATATAAACGCAGGTTTTTTGTTTCTTATTTAATGTTTTTAATTCAGAAATTGAAATATAATCAGTGCCTTCAAACAAATTTTCTGAAATGATAAAGGAGTCTATGGTAGGGTACTTAGATTTTATAATATCCAGTATAAGTACTACATCTTTGTGATTAAACCCTGTTAGCATCCATGAAGTGTTTTGTTTTGAATCTAAAACATTGACTTTGTTACTATCAAATATCTGATGTAATAGTTTTTCGAGATAGGGATTCCTTGTTTTGATTTCCTGCATGTTATATTGGTGTTTTTATTGGGAATACTATTCTTGATATTGATTCCGTAGATGTATAGCCTGTCGTTTAGGCGCATTATCGCATATATTATATTGTATACTGTTTTGAGGTTGAGGTTTTCCATGCGCTCCGAATTTATTCTCAAGAACATTTACGACAGTATCCAGACTTGCACTGTTAGAACCTTGAACTAATATTACCTCATTGTTCTTAATTTCTTCTTTTAGGTAATTTGCAGCCAAAGTTGGGTTTTCAAAATGCTCCCAATTTGATATATTGCTATTTTCTCCAATCTGAGCAACTCAATAGGGACTCCAAGTTGGTTATTATAATTTTTTCTGCCTTTGTGAGTATTATATTTTATAGACAAAACATGAGATATCAGTTCTTTAGTAGTAGTTTTTCCTACACTTCCGGTAACTGCAACCAAAGGAATGTTTGAACGACATCTCCAAATCTTACCTAAACTTCCAAATGCTTCAACTGTGGAAGGAACAATTATTTGAGGTATTTTTACATTGCTTATTTCTTTTTCAACCACTGCTGCAATAGCACCTTTTTGTTCAGCTTCATGCACAAAATCGTGACCATCTACTCGATTACCACATAGGGCTATAAACAGAGTTCCTTCTTTTGCCTCCTGCGACCTTTGGGGTATATGATAAGTGTAGTCCATAGGAGAAATTTGCGGGTTAGATCGTCCACCAACAGCTACACTTGCTTCAAATAATGGGATTGTTATCATATTTGAACTCTTTTGCCTTCTTCATATCATAATATCCTACAATCGATTTCTTGAAATTACAGACCACTAACAATATAATCCTCTATTAACAATCCATGTGGATTATCCTCGGTTCTTGCCACATTTTTTAGTTCAAAGTATGAGTGTAGTTTTTGGGTGTTTTCCAACTTCTGATCTGTTCTTTTAATAATCACTTCTCCAAATAATTCTCCCCTATATGGATACGTTTTATGATTTACATGAATAGAATCAATATGTAATTCATGTTCGAGATTGTTTGATACTATGGTAGAATAATATCTTTTTGCTTTGAGCGTTAGGTATAAATCCTTTCCAGAATTTCCTATAAGATGTAAAGACTTATTTACTTTCTTTTCGTAGTCAAATTGATCTATTTCAAAAAATAGTTTATGAAACTCCTTAATATGATTTACTATTTCGGGTTTTCTAAACTGATCTACTTTATACTTGTTAGCACTATTTAGCATAATAGCTTTACCCTCGTTAGTTACAATATAGGTAGTGTTAAGATAGGCAGTGCATAAAGAATATGACCAAATCATACTACCTATTGAAATACATAGAGAAAGCCCTAAACAGATATACAATGATTTTTTTACAATCGAAAAGGTAGCAGGTATGTCTTTTAAAGATTTAAGATCCATTTTTGTATTGATTTTTGTTTAAAGAAATAATTATCTTTTTAGTAGTAGCTTAAGTTGCTAGTTACTTTTTCATAAGCCTTTCGGGTTCCTTCTCCTTGGAGTGCATTGCATAGCAATGAACCATGTGGGGCGAAGGCGTTAAAATGAGGGTTTGTACATAGAAAACCCTAATCTTAATCCTCTCCCAGAGGGAGAGGAGACTATAATTTTGATAATGAAGGTATAACTGGCAACTTAAGTTAATGTTAAACTTGATACCTCTTATTTCATAATGTTTGGCAGAAAGAACCAATGATAGTTTTTGGTTCAAACTATCATTGGTTCATGATTATACAAACATAGTGGCTATAAGGTCTACCAAGCCAAAGATGGCAAGACCTATAATAAATTTGATAAAGTTTTTCTGGGCTTGTTCATTTCCTTGCATGTATTGGATAAAAATGATGAAGCCGCCAACCACTGCAAAAACTAATACAGATGCATCCAAAGCAGATTTAATTTCTTCTCCCCATTGCTGAATCTGACCATCAACGCCTCCTTGTGCAAGAATGGTATTAGAAAAACTTAACATCCCTAGTATTATCAATAGTTTAGTTCTTAGTGTTACTTGTAATTTTCTCATCTGTATTTAATTTATTTGTTTAATAATTCTTCTATAGTTTTATCAAATATGATTACCTTAGGATTTAGATTATATTTTATATAATTCAAGAATTCTCCTTCTTTCTTAAATTTGTTTGCTATATAAATATAGATTACAACCAGAATCGGAAAGACTAATGCCAATAATAGGTTTGTAACCATTAAAAAGACAAAGAGTAACGCTGCAATAGTGATAAAAATCACTTTCTTTAATTCGAGCCCTAGCACTATAGGAACTTTTTCTAATTCTTTTGGAATTTTGTGCTTCATTTTTCATTAAGAATTTATCAATTAATTTGTTCTGATTTTAAGTTGTTACATATTGAAAACAAACTTTAAAACAAAAACCCTATAGATGATTCATTTTTTCTTTGTTATTGAACTCATTTAAACTTTTTTAGTTTGATTTTTTTCAGGGCGATTACTATGAATGATAGGTAGTTGAACCCTTTCCAGCTCTCAACGGTGGTATCGAACCTGTTGAGCAGTGACCTGAACTGTCGATATATGCATTGGTGCGTTCCACGGCATACCTCTGGGCATAAAGGTCCTGGTCAAAATATTCGTCCCTGTCATCCACACTGCCGTTACGTTTGTTGAAACATATATTGGTATTGATGCCCCTTCTGGCACAGGCCGATCGAAAAATCCTTGGAGTCGAACCCCGCATCGGCGTTGAGGAAGAGCCCCTCCGTTTTTATATCCGCTCCGTCAAGGGTAGCGGTGACCACCTCGAACTGTATCTCGATGTCAAAAAGTTCATTGTGGTTCCCAGATACCGGTTCCGAAATGGCCAAGGGCAGTCCCTGCCTATCGGTAAGGAAGAAGGCGTTGGTGTTCCTTCCCTTTTTGCGACCTTGGTATTCCACGGCCTCGCCTCCCCTGATGGCGGGTGTGTGGATGCCGTCAAGATCGACACTGGAGAGGTCGAACATGTCCCTGTACCGTTTTCAAATGCCGGTCCAACAATCCAGAAATGTGCCCGAACGGCACTATTTGCGATAATGGTGGTAGACCGATTGCCAGCTCAGGACCTTTTGGGTGAACAGCGAGGCCGTGGGAGATTTGATCAATAAGCACGTAAGAAGATCAGAAATTATCTTTTGAATGGATATTATTTCTATCACCATTATTAAGGATTTAATATCTCGATTAGGTGATTAAAAAACATCAAAAAACAAATATTTAGCAAAAAAAACATAGGGTATAAGATGAGCTAATTTGTTTTATAAGTGATTAAGGTTTTCTACTATCGATTTTAAGTCTAATCGAATAACAAAACAAAAGTAATTATGAAAGATAAATTTTCTATTGACATATTAATAACCTTTGCGTTAATCTCATGTTTACTACTATTGTCAGTAGATGTATATACTGGGTTTTATAATGAACTGAACAATTTAGAATTAACAGACAGAAGCATTAACCAAGGTATTAAACAAGTATACCTGCAACTACCTTTCTTATCAAATTCATTTTTCTTACGTATTATCATTTTAGGCGTTTTTATGCTCGGTACATTTGGGATAAGTTTAAAAAAGAAACCCGAAGAGGATTCTGATTTAAAAAAATATGTCATTTCGGTAATTATATCTTTTTCTCTGTTTGTATTAAGTGGTGGTTTTAAAGTCAATTTAGTAGCGAATCTAATTATCACTTTTGCTTCCTGGACAGGGTTCATCTGGAGTTTTTTACATATCAGGAAACATTTTAATTTTTTCTCTAGTAAAGATGAATTTAATAATAAGAATCTCATTTTTCAGCAAGAAAAAGTATATAAAGAAAATCCATATTCTGTAAACCTAAAGACAGAGAATGGATTGATTAATGTAGTAAACCCATTTAGGGCTACTATGGTTTTAGGAACTCCCGGATCTGGTAAGTCTTACTCAGTAATAGAGGAATATATTAGGCAGCATATCATGAAAAATTTCTCTATGATGGTGTATGATTTTAAATTTCCTTCTCTGGCAAAAGAAACCTATGCTTTTTATGAATATTACAAAAATACCTATAAGGTAACACCAAAATTTACGGTGATCTCCCTGGATGATATTCCAAGCTCTAATTTTGTGAATCCAATAAGTCCGAATCTCATACGTAAAACGGCAGATGCTATAGAGGCTTCTCAAACGGTGCTTTTTAACCTTAATAAAGAATGGATTACAAAAAAGGATTTCTTTGCACAATCTGCCATATCTTATTTTGCCTGTTGTATATACTTTTTAAAATTATTTGAGAATGGTAAATTTTGTACACTGCCACATGCAATAGCATTGGCCTCTTGTCCCGATGAAAAAGTGTTTAAAGTTTTTCAGAGACGACCCGAACTTCGATTTTTTATGACACCATTTGCCGATGCCTTAGCAAAACAAGCTTATGAGCAGTTATCGGGACAAACGGCTACCGCCAGAATTCCATTATCACAATTAGCTACAAGAGAGTTATTCTGGGTGATGGGTAATAACGTATATCCAGAGCTTAATGCTTCATTAGATATTAATAATCCCGAGGATCCACAGATTATGATATTAGCAAATTCTCCTACTACACAAACTACCAATTCTCCCGCATTAGGCTTGATCTCTACACAATTGTTAAAGGTGGTTAATGTGCAAAATAAATTACCATCTTCTATTATACTCGATGAGTTACCTACCATGTATTTTATGGGATTGGATAACTTGATCGCCACTGCCAGATCTAACAAAGTATCAACTACAATTGGAATGCAGGATTTGGAACAATTAAAGCGAGATTATGGTGATAAAGTAGCAGAAACCATTTTTAATATTGTAGGTAATATTTTTAGTGGTTCTGTAAGAAGCGGTACTGCTACCAAACTTCAGGAAATTTTTGGAAAGAAAAAACAGCGTCTTAAAAACATGACGGTAGATACCAGTACTACCTCGTATAGTATTAATGAAAGTATGGATTTTGCAATACCGGTATCAACTATATCCCAGCTTTCTCAAGGTGAGTTTGTAGGAATTGTTGCAGATAATTTTGGAGAAGAAATAAAGCAAAAAGTATTTAGGGGACATATCAAGGTAGACAAGAGAACTGATCAAATTAAAAAAGACATTCCTTTTGTTATCAATGAAGATAATTTAGAAGAATTACTAGATGGCAATTTTAAACGAATAGTGGATGAGATAGATATCATTATTGCGAACGAACTAGCTGAAATAAGCGAGACTGAAGAAAAAGAAAAAGGAGAAGAAGAGAAAAAAGAAAAAGGAGATGACGGCAAAGAAGGTGAAGGCAAGGAAGAAGAAAGCAAGGAAGGACAAGGATAAGGAAAAAAATAAAATGCTGAAAAAATCAAAGCCGTAGAAGTAAAACCAAGTTCACAAATGAAGAGAAGCCGTAGTGGGGTAGGTTATTGATAACTAACTAAGAACGATAAATCAAATAACTATTATTTTTTTAAGATGATGAAACTTAGCAAAAAAATACTACTAGCCATTCTGATGATTTGTATGACAAATCTGGCTTATATGCAAACCAATGACAATAAGAGAAAAAATCGGTTGTATGCAAAAATGGAATTGCAAAAGAAGCCTGTTTATTTTCCATTACCATCTAAAAGTTTTAAAAGAATTTCTTCTGGATATGGGATGAGAAAACATCCAATCTTAAAGAAAAATAAATTTCATTATGGGCTAGATCTAGCTGCAAGAAAAGGAACACCCATATATGCTTCTGCTCACGGTAAGGTTGTTAAAGCAGAATTTTCATCTGGTTATGGAAACTATGTTGTCATTGACCATGACTATGGATATAAAACATTGTATGGCCATATGATGGTTTCTAAGGTAAAAATAAACCAGAAGGTAAAACAGGGTGCTATTATTGGGTTTGTAGGATCTACAGGAAGATCTACCGGACCTCATTTACATTATGAGATTTTAAAAAAAAATAAAAAGATAGATCCTTTTAGCTATTGGATGAGTTTTTTAAAAAAAATGGAAGTAAAACGTTTTTAGAGCCTAAAAAGAAAAATGATATAAAAATGAAAAATATAAAGCACACAGAAAAATATTTATGGGCTTGGATAGTATGTAGCATTTTTAGCCTGGCATATTCCGTTTTGGTAGTCTATAAATTACAATTAGACAAACAACTATTGCAAAAAGAGAGTTTAGATACGAGTATATCTGATCGAGTACAAAAATTTGATGATGTAGAAG
This sequence comes from Zobellia galactanivorans, assembly GCF_000973105.1. Lineage (NCBI taxonomy): Bacteria > Pseudomonadati > Bacteroidota > Flavobacteriia > Flavobacteriales > Flavobacteriaceae > Zobellia > Zobellia galactanivorans. Next base: position 3,588,910 of record NC_015844.1, read on the forward strand.
ATAAATTATTATTTACTCCCAAGAAATAAGAAATGGATACTAATAAAAAAATTATTGTCGCGGTTGTAGGTGTAATCCTTTTAGGAGTGTTGGTCTTTACTATGAAAGGATTGGTGTTTTCAGGCAGCACCTCTTCGATTGGAGAAATGGCAGAAGGCTTAGAATTCGACTCTCCTGATCTTGATGTAGAGAAGTTTGATAACTCTACAAAAAAAGAATTGTATGATGAAACAAATACATATGATGAAGAACGCTACGATTCGTTAGCAGATAATCTTTCTTTTTTACAAAAAATGAAAGATAAGTTTTCAAAAAAATATACAAATGAAGAAGAAATGCCAGATACAAATGAAGAAGAAATGCTAGGTACAGATGAAAATTTACAAATGCTAATGGAATTACAGAATAACTTAAATAAAGCTAACCCACAATACGACATGGGTTATGCTCCACCTCAAGTAGTAGTACCAGAACCTGAGAAAAAAAAGATTCCCAAAGAAGGAGATTATTTTTTTGGCGCATCTTCTACGGGTAATACTGATTTAAGAGAAAATCTTATTCCGGCAGAGGTCATCGATCAAGGCGTGCTTAGACAAGGATCAACGATCGCGTTAAGAACAAAACAACCTATAATACTAACAAAATCAAATATAAAAATTCCCAAAGGGGCGGTAATTTATGGGGTAGTGAATATAGAAGATAATAGGTTGAATATTAATATCAATAAATATAAACGAGACAATAAACTATTCTCGATTGATATGAATGTTTATGATTATGACGGGCTGCAAGGTATTCATCTTAATCACGGGTCTATTTTTTCAATCCCTTCAAATGTTTCTAAAGATGTGTACAAAGCAGCATTACAAACGTATCGACAACAGTCTATCATCGGAGATAATAATGCAGGTAATAACAGGGAACCCTTGGGAAAGATAGCGATACTATCGGCTGCAAAAGAAATCTCCAGGGAATTGTTTGATAAAAGAAAAGTATTTGTTCCCAGAAAATATCATATATGGCTAACCATAAATAACCAAGATAATGATAAATAAAATAGAAAAAATATTTCCTATTTATACGATAGAAGAGGATTTGTTAATCTCAAAGTTTGGGGATGTAAGTTTGGTGTATGAATTAAAAATGCCTCAAATCTATTCTTTGGATAAAGAAGCAATGGATAGCATTAATTTAATTATCGATAAATTGATAGGGTCATTACCTCCGGGTACAATAATGCAAAAACAGGATTACTTTTTTGTAACGGACCTAAAAGACCCAATTGCTAGGGGTACAAATATGTTATCTCGTAGCGATAATAGTTATTATTTTGAAAAACCAATATTGACTCATCAATGCTACTTAATATTTACAAAAGACTCTAAGAATAAGGTAAATATTACCAATAATACAACCAAGTATGAAAAGTATCTTGAAGGTATTGATGGTTTTATTTCAGATATAGATATAAGCGTTTCCTTTTTATCAAAAGAAGAATACTTTAGTGCGAATCGCCTTAATAGTGATCAAATTATTGATCTGCTTGGTAAATACTTTTCCCTTTCCTCAAAAAGTGACAATAAATTAAAAGATATTTTTCTAGATAGGCAAATTCAGGTTGGTAATAAGGTTGGTGAGGTTTATGCAATTACTTCAAATAATGAATTACCAATTAACATTGATAGTTATGTAAGGAATAAGGAATATTCTACACAACGAACAGATTTCTTTATTCCTTACATACAAGCGCTCTGTTTGGGATTAGAATGCAATCACATTTTTAATCAAATTGTTTATATAGAAAAATCAGAAGATGTTTTCAAATCTATTAAGGTGAAAATGAATAATTTCAAGAGTTTGTCACTCTTATCAAAGGAGAATGAATTGAATCACAATAATATTGAGGATCTGGTGGAAAATGTTATTGACAAAGAATTAAAATTTATTAAGCAGCATTTTAACATTATTATTTGGGAGGATAGCAAAGAGAAATTAGAAAAGAGTAGAAACAATTTAGAAAATATATTTCGAGAAATGGGTATGAGGCCGTATCATATCAAATATTCAATAAAAGATATATTTCTTAATAGTGGACCCGGTGCTGCAACAAGGATCCCCGAAGAATATAAATTTATAGGCATTTCTGAACAAACAGCAAGTCTTATGAACTTTGAAAGTTACTATGAAAGTTTTAAGGATGGAATTTTATTATGCGACAGGAAAAATGAAGCTCCTATCAGATTGGATCTATGGGATGAGCCAGTACAAAGAGGACATATAGTGAATAGAAATAGATTAATATTTGGGCCATCAGGTACTGGTAAATCTTTCTTGATAAATCATATTGCTTCTCAATATTATGAACAAGGCCATCATATTGTAATGATAGATATTGGGAATTCATACAAAAAGTTATGTAAACTGGTAGGAGGTCAATATTATACTTATGATGTTGATCACCCAATGGAGTTCAATCCTTTTTATATCCATGGAGAAATTGATATAGATAAAAAAGAGTTCCTGGTATCATTGATCATGTTTTTATGGAAAGGGGAAAGCTCCTTTACTAAAGAGGAAAAGCAAATCATTACGCTCTATTTAGACGCATACTATGTGAATCTTAAAGTGCATACAGACATTTTTCCGAAATTATCTACTTTTTATGAGTTTGTTATGGAGAACAGGGTAGAGTACAATGAAGAGAAGTATTTTGACAAGTTGAGTTTTGACTTATCTGTAAGGGACTTTTATGATGGTAAGTATAGACATATCCTTAATTCTGAACAACCAGTTGATTTACTACATGAGCGATTTATCGTTTTTGAAATGGATAATATCAAAGATCATCCGGTTTTGTTTCCATTGATAACAATGCTTTCTATAGATGTAGTTATGGGAAAAATACGACAGCTTAAAGGAATCAAGAAATCTATATTTATTGATGAATGCTGGAAACCTATTTCTAAAGGAGAAATGGCAGAATTTATAAAATATATGTACAAGACAGTTAGAAAACATTACGGAGAGGTTGCTATTGCAACACAGGATATAGAAGACATACTGGAGACTTCTGCAGGGGCAGCCATGATCAATAATACTGATACGATGATATTATTGTCGCACAAAAAGAAAATGGCATCCAAAGATAAGTTAGGAACCCATCTTTCTTTTAATGAAGCCGATTTAGAAAAACTGTTTTCTACAGATAAGCGAGAAGTATTTATTAAAGTTGGTAATGTTTCAAACGTATATAAAGTCAGTGTTTCTAAAGAGCGGTACGCCTGTTACTCATCAAACGCCAATGAAAATCAATTTATTTTTGATAGGTATGCTAAACATAAGAATATGAAACTGGCACTTAATGAATTTGTTAATCGTAAATAAAAAATAAAATGAGACTGACACAATCGCTATTTATTTTGTTATTGATAAGTTTTAATACTTATTCTCAACAAGAAATTTTTGATGAGATAGAGAGTACTAAACCAATTGCAATCTCTGATATAAAGACTACTCATTTAATCTTTAAGAACAAAATTAAATATTTAGATATAGGGTCACGCTATTTTGTTACAGATACAATAGAAAATATTGTGAAAGTGAAACACATAGGAGGTGATTTTATAGAGAAAAATGAGGAGAAAAAGACAAATATTACCATAATTACTCAAGATGGAGATTATTATTCTATTCCTCTTTTTTTTGAAAGAGATATCACAAATACGACCTATAAATTAGACCACTCGCAGAACAACAACAACAATATCTTGATGAAAAATGAACAAAAGAAAATGGGAATATATGAGATGTGTCATTTTAGTAGAAAAGAGGTGAGTAACTATAACATAAAAGGAAACAGAGATTTACTGCTTTCAAAAGTTTCAGGAATATTTTATAGAGGTGATTATATAGCAATACGTCTGGAGATCAAAAACTTTTCTACTATTGATTTAAATATTGATCATTTTCTTTTTCGTTTCATTAAAGACAAAAGATATGCTCAGGATATGGTTTATCAAGAAAGAGTTTTAAGGCCGGTTTTGATCTGTAATGAAACAGACAAAGTGAGGGGAACGGGAGGTATAGAAGTGTTTTCATTTGTTTTTGAAAAATTCACACCCAATAATAACGAAAAGCTTCAAATAGATATTATTGAAAAAAATGGAGGTAGATCAACAACCATCGTTATTCCCAGGAAAAAATTATTAAAGCCAAGAGTAATATAGACCGATAAATTAGCTTTTGCTGTTCAAAAACCAAAAACTATGATCCCATTATTATTAAGGATAGCAGCGAGGCTTGCTCTACAGACAAAAAAGTCTATATCACAAGTGAGAAAAAAGCTGGTTTTGAAGAATATACCAAAGAGGCCATTGAATATTGATAAGCCAAGCCTAATAGGAAATTCGAATAAACAAGGTAAAACAAAAACTAAGATAAAAAAAGAGCTTCGAAAGAATTTTATTGAAGAATTTTTTAAGGAAATTCTAAAATTTAAAAGTCAAGACAAGCAAAAAGAAAAAAAAGATAAAGTAAAAAATAAAAAATCTCATAACATCTTTCAAGAGGTTTTTGAGGCCCTAGGCTTAAAAAAAACATTCGAACTTAGAAGTAGTAGAAGTAATAATATAAAAAGTAAAGATCAAGGTCCAGAATTAAAAACACCAGTAGTGCATAAAAAGAAAGCACATAAGACGGTGGATTATTGGAATAGATTCGGGACTACATTGAATAAATTAAAACCTGGAGCAGAAATAGAACAAGGAGTTTCAAAACAAACAACTTTAAGTAGAAGCAGAAGTTCGTCTATATCTATGCGCAGATAGTTTATGAGAACACTAGTAAACATATTGTCTTTGGTATCAATAATTTTTTGTATTGGATTTTTTGACTCTTCTACACTAGATGAAAAATTGGATACCAATATATTGTTGATACAACAGCATTGCAATGTCGATACGACATCCACAAAACTAAATACTAAACTAGACTTGGAATTAAATAGTTTTTATCAACATGAGTTTTGGTCCAAAAAAGCAATTGACAGTTGTGATCAAAAGGAGCTGCTGTTATTATTAGAACAAATCGTTGAGAACAATTTCTCTACACATAAGATAAATGCCGGTAGGCTTGCTACATTAAAAGAATCGTTAACCTGTAAAAATTAAGAAACCATGAGAAAGGTTTTAATACTTACTTTTTTGATAACTGTAACAAAAACAATGGCACAACTTCCATTGCCTTCTTCTTATGTAGATATTGGTCATAAGGTAGCATTAGAAATTGAAGCAAGTGCAGCGAATTCGGTGGATAAGTCCAAAAGAGAAACCAGCAAAAGCTGGGGTACAACAATTATAGGTTCAGGCGCAGAAAAAGCAGGCTTAACAAGCTTGGGTAAACCTGTGAGATATGTACACTTTATAAATTATGCCAATATGTGTGACTCTTATTCAAATGGTCGTCAAAAAAAGTTTTGCGAAGAAAGAGTAAAGTATCTAAAACATTCTCATGATGTGGTTTTTGAGCTGTTAAGTGTAAGTCCGAGACATAAAATGAGAAAAGGGGTAAGGGATTTGATTTGGGAAAAATATGCGTCTATTTCTATTATGATCATTAAAGAATTAGAAATAATTAAACGCGAATCAGAAAAAGAAGACGGAGAAAGAGATATAAACTATTAAGGATAATATAGGTAATAACCTGTTGTGCATTTAGAACTGGTTTTGACCAAAATTCGTCAGTTCGGCTACTTCGACCTTGGGAGAGTGTATCGAGAATAGAATCTTGGATAGAAAAAAGCTATTCTCGATACATTTTTTTTTCATTTCATTACAGAAAACCACGGATTGACGCTTTTTTATAACATTTTCCCTAAATGCACAATGGGTGGGTAATAGTCATTATATATAATTTAATAAAAATATCATTATGAAGTTTAGTAAGAATTTAATTTTCGCATGCATTATTACATTAACTACATACAACAGTTTTGCCCAATTAAAAATTCTAGGGCATACCCATGTAACGAATACAGATACAGAGGCTATGACAGAGTTAGGGAAATTAATTGTAGCTATAACCATCAGAAATGAAACAAATGAAAATATAAATAATGTGCTTAGAGCGCTTATCGAGAAAGAAAAACAACTTTTGAAAAGCAAATACGATGTATCACCTCATGATAGTAAAAGCGGTTTTATCGCTAAATCTGCCGGAACTTTACAATTAAGTATGGCAGAACAAGCCCTGTTGTCAAAATTTTCTAACGAAAGATACATGACCGAAAATAAAAAGACACTTATGAAGAATATGGCGCTGAGTAAGAGTTTGTTACCTTTTTTGCAGGTGTTGGATTCTAAAAATATTACGGCAGCAAATCGACAAGAAATATATAGGCTGCGTAGTGAAATAATCCGGCAATATTCAAATAATGATAAGCAGACTTTTGGTTTGATGGCATTACCAGCAATACGACTTGCAGCTGAGGGAGATGAAGAGTTATTAAAATGGATATCTGAATTAGAGATCTTCTTGTAATACGAATGCCTTCATCAACAAAGTTCAACATATTGCAAGCATTAACTATAAAACAAATATTATAAATATGAAAAAAATAGTGATATTAATAGGACTAGTTTTGATTGGAACAACATGCCTAGCGCAACCTTTTAATTTTAATTATCTTCCTATAACAGATATGCCTTTAGTTGTAGCAAGTGGAGCTGCTTCAGCTGAATATGGTATTATGAAATTTGAAGAGAACCAGCTTACAGATGCTGTAAGCTCTTATGCAAGTACCTACAATAAAAGAGCTACATATTATAGCGGGATCTTAATTATTTCTATGATTAATAATAACATCGATAAGAGTAGAAATAGGTATCTAAAACTAAAATTAGATAATAGTGAACTGGATGAAATCAAATACTATTCTAAAAGACCAGAAAATGATAAATTATTGGCAGAGATAAATGAAAATCTTGATATTCTTGAGAAAGAACTAGAGAGTCAGCATAAAATGGTGATTTATGGAGAAAAACTGAATTTGCTTCAAAATTCTATGCTTACCCTCACCAGAATTAATAGAAAACTTGATTTTGTTAGAAAAAATATTCATCAAAGTGAACAAGCTAAAAAGGTAATCAAAATGATTATTGACTAATTTTTATCGCTAAAAATGAACATATGGAGTCACATAAATTATTTTTAAAATGTACTATACTATCGGGTTTTTTAGTCTTGCTTGGTTTTATAGAAACAAAGGCACAAGTTTTTGGAGCTGTTACTGATGGATTAGGAAACCCTGTCTTAGGGCGTATTGCTAAAACAAATGGTAAGATGACAGCCACTGCAGTTTTAAATAAAGAGTTTTTGGAGGAAGTCGAAGATGTAATTTCGGAAGAATATTTATTCCTTACCAAATATAACGAGTTATATATAGGTGAAGGAATCAGGATTCAAAGATTTTTCAAAGAAAGCTATGATTTTGTTGAAGAAAAATATCCAATTGTTGAGCCAACTAGTAATATCAAATATATTGGAAACCCCAAGGCTATAAGGCTAAGGTATGGTATAATGTTAGGGAGAGAGTCTAAAAAAGTTAATTCCTACCTGGCTTTTGATAATTATATGAGTGAAGGAGACAGGATATTGTTGCTATTGTCTTCATTAGAAAAAGTAATTAAAACTTGCATAAAAAATGAAAAACTTTAAACTAATATTGATGGTTATCCTGTGTATAACATGGATATCTTCACAAGCACAAACATGGTCGATTACACATAATGTTGCAGCTGGGGAAAAAATCGCTGCGAATGTTTTATTAGGTGAAGAGATTAGTCTTATCAATGAGCAAAAACATCTTGTTGACGAATTGAGGGTAGTCGAACAAGATTATGATAGTAGAAGAAAGTTAAATTCAAATTTCAAATCACTACCTATGATGATTGCTACCATAGGGGCCATAGAATTTTCAGAAAAACAAATTAATGAAATAGAAGAAAAAATAAAAGATTTGAAAGGGAAAAGATTGTATACCAAATTACGGCTAAAAGAACATGAAGTAAACCTTACCGACGAAAAAAGATATTTACAAGAGATTAAATCAGAGTATACATTTTTACTTACGGCAATCTCATTAAGTGGTGGTCCAGGGTATAACTATAGCGCCTTTTTAAAGGTGTTAATAAGAACGTTAAAGATTAGACGAAATATACTACTCATAGAATATAAGGTAAATAATCTGATAACACAAAGTAACAATATTAAACGATAATAATTATGGATTTTTATGCGGTACTTACCGATTTTGAATCTACGCTGGAACCAAAAATTTTAGCTTTTGTAGATGCTATTTTACCTTCTGTAAGACTTTTGGCGGCAGCTATTATGGTTGTATTTGTGGGATACCATGTCATCAAATCATGGTTGGGAGAAAATGAGAAATTAGATGTCTCTACATTGGTTCGTCCATGTTTAATCTTGGCAGCACTAGTTCTCTATACAGAGCTGGTTGTTTTACTAATAGAAAAACCAGTAGAGATTGTAAATGAAATCGTTCTTGATGGGGCAACTAAAGTAGGAGGTGCGACACCCGGTAGTATGAAATTATTTCGTGATAAAATGGCATATACCCAAGATACAGGAGGTGTAGATGGTGGCGGAGTTGATGATGTCATTCAGTTGCATCCATTCCTTGAGCTTATACATCTTATTGTATTCTTTATCGCTTCTGTTGCTGGAGGATATATTCTTTTCAGGCAGCTCATTGTTAAGTGTATCTATCTAATAATTGGACCCTTTGTGCTGGCCTTTTCACTTATTGTAGGAAACGAAAAAGTAATTGGCAGTTGGTATCAAGGCTTTATATCTGTTCTTTTATGGCTGCCTATGCTTAGTATCGTACAAACAATTATCATATTACTCCCCGTAGAGACAACTTCATTTTCTGATAGTGATATTATATTCTCTATGGCTATGCAGGTAGTTATGATATTTGTAGTATTTAAAGTTCCTCGTTATGCCAATATTTTAGTAGGTCAAGGGGCAGAAATGGGATCGCAGGCAGGAAATACAATTATGGGACAGGTTAAAGGTTTCCCAATGAGTGTGCTTAATAATAGGATGATGGGAAGATCTATGAAAGGTAAAAAATAACAGGTAGGAATGTTACTTGATAATGATATCAAAAAAATATTTATTAGCATAATATCAATTCTAGATAAAAGTAAATTAAACCAAAGTAATGGATTGGTTTTGATAGAAACACTAGGACGAATTGATATAGCAATGTCGAAGAGATTAAGAAGGCGTAACTCGTAATAACGTTAACTCCTTATTTTCTGTCAGGGATTATAGACTAGCGGTTAAACACAGGTTGCCGTATAAAAGCTACAACTAGTTTCTTGGATTTAGAGATTAAATTTCGTTTAGCTGTGTGATTCCGAAAAAGTAGATGTAATAGAAAACTATCATCAGAAAAGGGAAATGTTGTAAAATGTGACACTATCCCAAAAACTGTGTAAGTTAAAAATACAGAGGGTTTAGCTATTTTATAGTCCTACCTTTTTTTCATAATATGGTTAAGAACTGATTGAGGATTATCCTCAATTTGTGATTGGCATAGACCATTTTTTGATTGCTATCAAAATAATTCAAAAAAAGAAAGACAAAATATATTGGTATAACCTATTAATTACGATTAAATTTTTGGTTTTTTAAAATAATTAGAGAACTGTCATCTTTGTCTTTTGAATACTCAATGCCCATGGTAAGAAATACGTTTTCTAAAGCATTATCTAAATTATTATGAGGAAAACTACCAGTATATAACATAGATAATTTATCTTCTATCCCTTTATAATCAATAGTAATTGGAAATTGTGATTCTAACTGATTGATTACATGTTTAAGAGGAGTACTTTTAAAATTACTAATTCCAATAGTCCAGGTTGGTTTTTTATCAGAGGTATTTTTATCAAAAACCTCTTGTTTTTTAATGCCGTCTAAAAAACTTACTTTTTTCCCTGCAGTTAATATGGTGTTATCGTCGATAGTAGAAACTTGCACTTTACCTTCAAAACAAGCTGTTTCAAAAAAATTATCCCGTGACACTACATTAAATTTTGTTCCTAAGACATGTATATCGCCATTAGAAGTAGTCACAGTAAAATTGCTTCCTTTTTGAACTTCAAAAAATACTTCCCCATCCAGGTTTAACTTTCGATTAAAACTAAAAAGGTATTTATTATACGTTAATTTGGATAAGGCATTGACTGTAGCCAAAGAATTATCTGGTAAAGTAACGTTTTGTTGTTGAGCAATAGAGGTTTCAATAACCGTATTTCCAAAGAAGAATAGGCTCAAACCAACTATAAATATAACACTAGCTGCATAACCTATATATCGTAAAACATTTAAATGGATTACCTTTCCTTTGCTTACAGTACTGTCTTGGAGTTTTTTCTGAAAATCAGAATAGGCTTCTTCCTCTGTTTGTTGCCCAGGGACCTTAAGTTTTGAAATTCCATCAATAATGGACTTGTAGCTTTTATAATCTTCAGAATGCTCCAACAATTCTTGCTCTTCTGCTGTGAGTTCCTTGTTAAGCCATTTTACTAAAAGTCTTTCGTAATCTGTATTATTGTTTTGAAGTTTTGCCTGAAAATCAGAATAGGCTTCTTCCTCTGTTTGTTGCCCAGGGACCTTAAGTTTTGAAATTCCATCAATAATGGACTTGTAGCTTTTATAATCTTCAGAATGCTCCAACAATTCTTGCTCTTCTGCTGTGAGTTCCTTGTTAAGCCATTTTACTAAAAGTCTTTCGTAATCTGTATTATTGTTTTGAAGTTTTGCCTGAAAATCAGAATAGGCTTCTTCCTCTGTTTGTTGCCCAGGGACCTTAAGCTTTGAAATTCCATCAATAATGGACTTGTAGCTTTTATAATCTTCAGAACGCTCCAACAATTCTTGCTCTTCTGCTGTGAGTTCCTTGTTAAGCCATTTTACTAAAAGTCTTTCGTAATCTGTATTATTGTTTTGAAGTTTTGCCTGAAAATCAGAATAGGCTTCTTCCTCTGTTTGTTGCCCAGGGACCTTAAGCTTTGAAACTCCATCAATAATGGACTTGTAGTAATTATAATCTTCAGAACGCTCGAATAACTCCTGTTCTTCTAGAGTTAATTCCCTATTCAGCCATTTTAATAAAAGCTTATTATAATTTTCTTCCATCAACATCCCTAATCAAACTCGATCAATATTAATAATATCTCTTCTGCCGTTTTGTAAAATTAAATTATTTTTATTTATTACCAGTTTCAAATCATCTTATTAACAAAAAAAATAAGATTCTTAAAAGATTGATGAAACTTTTACTAGTATTCTTTGTTTATAGTAACAAAAATAAGAGGTAGAACTTGTAAGCTCCCCCTAGATAGAACTGCTTAGTTTTCTAAAACTTCATTAAAGTTATTGTTTTTAATTCTTTTGGGGCTAGCCCCAAAAGAATTAAGTTCTGCGTATTTTACGGGCGGTATTTTACCCAAGGCATCGTGGGGCCTATGATGGTTATAATTGTTCATCCAGATCTGTGTCCGCTCCCTTACTTGGTCTAGGTTTTCAAAGATATATTTGTTCAGCACCCCACGTCTGTAGCTTCCGTTGAACCTTTCCACAAAAGCATTTTGGGGCGGCTTGCCCGGTTGGATATATTTGAACTCTATCCCGTGCATCTGGCTCCAATCATTGGTTATGTGGGCAATGAACTCCGGGCCGTTGTCCATTCTTATCTTTTTCGGCTTCCCCTTCCTATTGATGAGATGGTTGAGTACCCATACAACGCGATTGCTGGTCAAGGAAAAGTCGATTTCTATATGAAGTGCTTCTCGATTAAAATCATCGATAACGTTGAACGACCTGAAGCGTCTCTTGTTTTTCAGGACATCGGTCACAAAGTCCATACTCCAAGTGTGGTTAAGTCCATCAGGCACCTCTAAGGGCTCTTTCACCCTTGCGGGCAAACGTTTCTTTACTTTTCTTCTCAAAGGCAGTCCAAGGGCCTTGTACACACGGTGGACCCGTTTATGGTTCCATGGCTTCCCTTCATTGCGCAAACGGTCGTAGGCCTTCCAGAAGCCTTCCTCCAAATGTTCTTTTGCCTTTTGCCGCAAGGCATCCTCTATTTCGGTATCGTCCTTTGGCAAAGGTTTATAATAATAGACGCTCTTGCTCATATTCAATACACGGCACGCCCTGCTGATACCGCAATGAACAAGTTCTTTGGCGATACTGCGCTTACGGCAAGGCTTCAGAGCTTTTTTCGATGATCTCTTTCGCCATTTGATGGTCCAAAGCCAAGTTGGCGTACATCTGCTTGAGCTTTCGGTTCTCTTCTTCCAGTTCCTTTATGCGCCTGAGCTCCTTGTCGCTCATTCCGGCGTACTTCGAACGCCACATGTAGAAAGCGGCCGAACTCACACCGTGTTCACGGGTTATATCCGCAACGGTCTTGCCATTATCGAACTCGTTTAAAATCTTCGCGATCTGCGTGGGTGAAAATCTACTCTTCCTCATAATACTTTTTAAATTTAAGATTATTATTCTACTTTTAAATAGTTCGGTTTTAAGGGAAGCTTACAATGGCACTCGAATTGATTTGTTTTATAGGGTATACAATTTAGTATTGCAATGCTGAACGCTACTGTTTTTTAAACACGAATAGATTTTGCTTTTAATATTTTTTTTGATCCAAAAACGCCAGAATACCTATTAAAATTTGATACCTTAGTTTGTTCATAATGTTATTGTTTAAGAGATTTTTATATTCTTGCTTGCTTTTTTATTATGGTCTGATTAAGTCTTAAGCGTATTGATTATAATTCCGTTTTATTACTCTAATTGTATTAAAAATAACTTTTCTTACATTTTATGTGAGAATATATTATTGTGGTAAACTTATGGAAGTACTTAAGGAAATAATATCCTAAAAAAAACGATTTTTATATCATGGTTTATAATGGTTAAATGTTGTGGTTTACCCTTATTTATTTTATAACACTTTTGGAAGTGTTTTTATTGGTGATTTTAAAAATAGAATCCAAAAGAAACTATAACTAGAAAATTAAACTTTCATTTATAACCACATTCATTTACTTAAGACTTTAACCTTATAATTACCTCAATTTTGTAAAGAGCAAAAATGCTTCCCGTTGATGATCGTCTTGTATTCTTGGATGGAGTTTCCATTACAGAAGTAAATCGGCGCCTAATACAAGAAGAGAGAATAACAGGCTAACTTGAGTTGGTGTAATAGATCATTTACAATTGCAATTGGATGATGACCATGATTATTGTCAAATGAGTATTTTTGACCTAAAGAGAAGAATTCTTATTAACCTAGCTATTTCAAAGAAAGATTTCGATTGACCGACGTACACGGACACGTAATGAAGGATATTCTAACCTGATTTCTTCTGTGGTTGGAAAGGCTTAAGACCGTATCATTGGGCTTAGGGGTTGCCGCGACCTAAGAAAGTGTAAGGGGCAATGCAAGACCATGTGGTTTTGCATTGCCCCTGTCTATTTGTACTGTCGATGCTTCGCGCGGCCTGAATCGGTTTTTGCCTTGTTTACGGTAGTGGAAATACGGAAAGTATCCTTGTGCAAGTCAAAAGAACCCTAGTTTAAAACAACGATTTTAAATTCCTTTATTTTCCGATAGGGGAGTCGTCACATTTTAAGTCGCCGACAACATACTGTAGGCCATCCAAGAAAAACTGAAGTAACTCTGGGTGGTCTAAACTTTGGGCGTTATGTGATGGGGAGCTATAGAAAACACGGCCTTTGCCATGTCTTTTGATCCAAGAAACATAGTTTACCTTTTCGTCGACTTCCTTTTTCATGCCTTCTAGCTTATCGATTTCAATGTAAAGTAAGGGTCTGAAGTTATAATCGAAATAGGCATTGTTGAAAAAGTAGGGTTCATCCACATGGGTAAGGCCATTTCCTTTAAAGGCTTGTACTAAGGGGTGCTTAGGGTCTACTTCCTTAACGTGCATTTCTTGCTGTCTCGGATGGTAGTCAAAGCTGCCGCCGGTCATTTGGCTGAACTCCTTAGAGTTGTTCTGAACGGTAATGGCGCCATGTAGGATCATAAGTCCGCCACCCTTGGCTACGTAGTTCATCAAATTGGTTTCGTACTGCTTTGATAGGGCGGTGATTTCTTGGTCTGGAAGATTTGAATTTTGCTGTAATAAATCCCAGAACAAATCTCGCTTCGGTCCTGAGGGATTGCAATTGTTAAATACAACCGCATCATATTTTTTTAGGTTCTTTTTATCGAAGCTTTCAACGTCGTAAGCGATGTGGACTTCAAAGGCATCGGTTTTTGTGCCTAAAATCTTAAGCATTTCTGCGTTATGCGGAATGGTCCAATGGTCAAATCCCGTAGCTTTTGAAAAGACCAATATCTTTTTCTTGGATACGTTCTTTACCGTAGGTTCGGACGGGGCCATCCGTTCAATCTTGGCAAGCCATTCATCGGTAATCTTGAAATCTTCGGTTTGTTGTGCGAAAATGAAACCGGTAACAAGTAAAAATAAGGCGGTAATATTCTTTTTCATGGGTAATACGAGTCTTTAGCGCTGGGTAGATTCCCTAGCTATTAATTTATGTTTAATGATGATTTGATCTGCGGATTGAATGTTGATAGAGCCGCTTAAGTGACTTATAATGCTCTCGCCTGCCAGAATTCCCATTTTGTACCCGGGATACTCTATGGTGGTTAAATTGGGGGAGATGACTTCCGATACCGGATCATTGTTGAATCCAATGATCTTTATGTCCTCGGGTATACGAAACCCTTCCTTTTTCAACTCAATGATACAATGTACGGCAAAGGTGTCGTTTGACACAAAAATACCGTCCACTTTGTGTTTGGAGTTTTTTATACGTTCCACAAAGGTCTTTGCATTGTCTATACTTAGGTCGCTTTCATAAAGATTTTCTTCTTTGAAAGGAATGTTGTTTTTGTACAATGCCCTTTGATAGCCGTCAAATCTATCGGCATACACGTTACGCTTTAGGCTACCGCTTATGTGTGCAATGTTTTTACAGCCCTGTTCAATTAAATGTTGGGTAGCGTCAAAACCTGCGGCGTGGTTATCTATGGAAATAGTGGGGCAGTTCGGTAGGTCACAGACCCTATCAAAAAATAGAAGGGGGATTTTCCTGTCGGTATAAGTGGTGAAATGGTCGAAATTTTCGGTTTCGTAGGCAAGAGAAACCAATAAGGCATCAACGCCGCTATCAAAAAGGGTTTTGGCGTTTAGCTTTTCTTTTTTCTCTGATTCCAAAGACTGGCTAATAATTAAGTTGTATCCAATATCATTGGCAATCTTTTCTATACCGGATAAAACGGTAGACATAAAGTTGGAATTCAGTTTAGGAACGATAACCCCAATGGTGTTGGATTTCTGCTTACTGAGATTGGCGGCAAACTTGTTGGTTCTGTAACCGGTTTCCTTAGCTACCGACAATACTTTGTCTTTGGTCTTCTGGCTTATGGCCGGGTGGTCGTTTAGGCTACGGCTTACGGTAGCGGGAGAGATGTTCAGCTTCTGCGCTAAGTCGTATATGGTTATTTTCTTTGCCATTTTTGTTTGTGCAATATTATCGCAACAATATTACGCAACAAATCGAAATATACAAGGATAATTTCTTTTTAATTGGAAAGTAGTGTCTGTTTTTGTGGTTTTAGGCAAATTTAAAGCCTGTATATTGGGTAATTATCAATTTTTATGTAATTAATTTACGCAATCGGTTGCGTAATACATAAAATTTTATAGTTTTGTTTCGAGTCAACTAGACCTAAATAATCAAACCCAATTTTAATACACTTTGTATGAAACAACTATTAAGCGATTTTAAGCTATTTAAACGAACGCTATTTTTCTTGCTTCCTATGCTGCTTTTGTCTTATTCGGCATTAGCGCAAGATGATTTTACGGTTACGGGAACGGTAACGGATGAATACGATGCTCCCTTGCCAGGCGCTTCCGTCGTGGAGAAGGGCACTACAAATGGGGTGTCTACCGATTTTGATGGGAATTATTCCATTTCGGTTTCCAATCAAAATGCAACTTTGGTAATAAGTTACATTGGTTACGCCGAACAAGAAATTGCCATTGAGGGCAAGTCTCAGATCAATACTTCTATGGAGCCAAGTGCTTCCACCCTTGACGAGGTAGTTCTTGTCGGCTACGGGGCGGTGAAGAAAAAAGACCTAACAGGTGCCATCTCTCAAGTAGAGGCAGAAGATTTGGCCGACCAATCTACGAATTCCGTTACCGACGTTTTGCGTGGTAATGTTGCGGGTTTAAGTATTGGTTTGTCCTCTGGGCCTAAAGGGGTCAGTAATATTAGAATTAGGGGAAACAATGGTCTTTCGGCAGGGTCCAATCCTTTGATCGTAGTGGACGGTATCATATATAATGGCGACTTGTCAGATATTGCCCCATCAGATATTGACCGTTTGGATGTAATGAAAGATGCTAGTTCTGCTGCGGTTTATGGTGCTAGGGGCTCAAGTGGGGTGATTTTGATTACGACCAAAAGAGGAACCAGCGATAAGCCTACTATTAATATCAATTCGAGTGTGGGTATAGCTACGGATGCCTATAAGGAAAGACCATATGGACCGGAAGGCTACGCCAACTGGAGAACTGATGTCTTCAAAAGTATCAACCCACAATTGACAAAAGATAATCCGGGCCGATATGATAATCCTAACAATTTACCGGAAGGGGTTACTGTAGAGCAGTGGTTGGCATACGATGGTTCTGCGGGTGATCCTACACGGGCTTGGTTGAACCGTATCGGATTTCAAGATGTTGAAATTAATAATTACTTGGAAGGAAAGTCTATTGATTGGTACGATCGTATCATTCAAACCGGTATCAGAAATGATATCAATACCAGTATTTCCGGAAGAAATAACGGACTAAACTATTATTGGTCCGTAGGGCGTACTTCTAATGAAGGCATATACGATGGTGAAAAGTTTCAGACCTTACGTTCTAGGTTGAACCTTGACGCCGATATTAACGATTGGTTGACCGTGGGTATGAATACCCAATTTGCCAAACGTGATGAAGGGTTTATTGCGGCAGATAGGTTGCAGATAGAAAGGTCGTCTCCGTTTGGTTCCGAGTTCGATGATGATGGCAACCCTAGATTGAGTCCCCAAGACGACAGTGGGGCCGGGGCGACCAATGCTTTTTTATCTCAACAGTTTACCGATTTGATAGATTTGGAACATACGTTCAATTCTCGAGTGTATGCCAAGGTAAAATTGCCCTTGGGATTTACTTATGAATTAGGGTATACCAACAGATTGGAATTTAGGGAGTACTACAGACATCTACAATCGGCAAGTCCTCGAAATGTTGTGGGTGAAGGTTCTAGGGCCAATAGAAGAATATCGGAATGGCAATTGGATAATATCTTAAGATGGAACAAGACCATAGACAAACATCAATTCGATTTGACCTTCTTGGCATATGCCGAAAAGTTCAGGTCTTATGAGACCATAGCGAACGCCACTACATTTGAGCCCAATGATGCCTTAGGCTTCAGTAGTCTTGAATTGGGTACCGTTCCTACGGTAAGTAGTGAAGATGTAACCAGTACGGGCGATGCGTTTATGACCCGCTTCAATTACAATTATGACTCCCGTTACCTTCTTACCTTGACGATGAGAAGAGATGGCTATTCGGCCTTTGGGGCAGGTAATAAGAGAGGGTACTTTCCTTCTATTGCGGGGGCTTGGACCATTTCGAATGAGAGCTTCTTTAATTCCGAGTTCGTAAACTTTTTAAAACTAAGGGCAACCTATGGTGAAAATGGAAATAGGGAAATTGGTCGCTTTGTGTCCCTATCCCAACTCAGGGCGGGTAAATACCTAAATGCCAATGCCGACGGGGAGGTCTTTACCGTACCGACTTTTAACAATTTTACCCAAGAGAGTCCCGATTTAAAATGGGAAACTACAAAGGCGATAAACTTTGGTCTTGATTATAGTTTGGCCGATGGTATTGTAGAAGGATCGATCGAGGCCTACAGGAATATCACAACCGATCTTCTTGTTGAAAGAAGACTTCCAGATATTATTGGGTTTACATCCGTATTTACCAACCTTGGTGAGGTAGAGAACAAGGGAATTGAATTTAGTCTTTCTACCCTTAATTATGACAAAGAGAATTTTAACTGGACCACGAACTTCAATTTTTCGCTCAACCGTAGTAAGATCAACGAACTGTACGGTGATTTAGATGAAAATGGAAAAGAGCTTGACGATATTTCAAACCGATGGTTTAT
Source organism: Zobellia galactanivorans (assembly GCF_000973105.1). Classification (NCBI taxonomy): domain Bacteria; kingdom Pseudomonadati; phylum Bacteroidota; class Flavobacteriia; order Flavobacteriales; family Flavobacteriaceae; genus Zobellia; species Zobellia galactanivorans. The sequence continues at coordinate 3,607,282 of NC_015844.1, forward strand.
CGGTGAGGCTTCCGATGTAATCTGGGATTATGAGGTTCTTGGTGTTTTTCAGGAAGACGAGGCCGAAGCTGCTGCGGCAGTCGGACTTTCCCCAGGGGATTTCAAACTTAGGGATGTAAATAACGATGGTTTGTTTACCGATGAGGATAAAAAGTTTATCGGCCATAGAACACCGAGATTCCAAGCGGCAATGTCCAATCGCTTTACCTTGTTCGAAAACATCGACTTTTCTTTTGAGATGTATTCCAATTGGGGACAGAAACGTTTGTTCAACGAAGCCAAGAACAGAAATGGCTTTATTGACCGGACCAATTCCATTCAAACGCCATACTGGACCCCTGAGAACCCGACCAATGAATATGCGAGGTTGTTCTCAAGTGATGGTAGTGCGAGTTACGGTATATGGAGGGATGCTTCGTTCATAAGGTTGAACAATGTGACCATAGCCTATCGTTTTCCAACGGAATTCACTCAAAAATTTGCGGTTCAGAAATTACGGGTATATGCCAATGCAAGAAACCTTGCTGTTTGGGCGCCACATTGGGATTTTTATGATCCGGAGCCGACCGATATAGAAGGAAGAAATTCTAACGGAAGCAATAACCCCACTTTGCCCACGCCTCGATTCTTTACGGTAGGGTTGGACATTAGCCTTTAATATTCTAAATAAATAGACAATGAATAAAGAATTATATAAATATCGAAAAACCTTATTAGGCCTGACTTTTGTCTTTGCCTTGGCCTTTATCTCGTGTGAGGAAGAATTTTTAGATGCGGAACCTCAATCCTTTTTTACCCCAGGTAATGCCCTGAATACGCCTGATGGATTGAGTAGCTTAAATAATAATGCATTGGCAAGACTTACTTCGGAATTCTACGGGGATGGGGCACCGATCATTACGGAGAATATATTTTCAGAGGTTGCCGTGGAAGGAACTACCGACAAATCGGGGCCGGCCCAAGATTTAAACTTGTTGATCCTGCCGGATGCCAACTTGAATAGCTCCGATAGCAATAGAATTGGATGGTTCTGGAACCTCTTTTATGAAGGTATTAAGTTCAATAATACGGTAATTGGAAGAATCGACGATGCAGAATTTGAAAGTAACGAACAACGCGATGAAATTCTCGGTAAAGCCTATTTTTTAAGGGCATATTTCTATTACAGGCTTACACAGCAGTTTGGCGATATACCTTTTGTACAGGAAGAGGTAAAAACTCCTAAACTCGATTTTGTCAGTACGAGTCGAACGACTATTCTTGAGAAAATGAGGGATGATTTGAACGCCGCCGTTTCCATGGTGCCCGAAGTTTCTAACAAGGGGGATGTTAATAAAGCCGCTGTCTTGCACTTACTGACCAAAGTAAACTTGGCATTGGCCGATTTTGATGCGGCCATTACATCGGCATCACAGGTTATTGATGGCGGTCAGTTTAAATTAATGACCGATAGGTTCGGTTCTACGGCCGGCGATGCCACCAAAGATGTGACTTGGGACCTGCACAGGCCCCAGAACAAAAGTATACCTGGTAATACAGAGGGTATATTGATGTCGATCAGTCGCTTGGAATTTGAAGACAACGGTTCACGTGCCGCTACGACCGTACAACGTCAAGCCGTGCCTTTATGGTGGCGATTTATCAATACTCCCGATGGGCAGAACGGAATGTCCGATGCACCTGACGCTGAGATCAACCAGGTTTTTGAATATGGTAGAGGTATTGGTAGAAACCGTGGTACGGCCTATAGTACGGAGCAAATCTGGAAAGATGCCAATAGCGACCAAAGGTTTAAAGATGGCAACTGGGTTCAAATGGAAGATTTGGTGTATAATGCTCCAAGTTTGAAAGAAGCGGGTAATTCGTATTACGGTAAGAATTTAGAATTGTATCTTCCTGACGGTACGGCCTTATGTTCCGATACCATTCGTAACTGGTATGATTTTCCGCATTATAAATTTTCTATTCCAGATCCCTTGAACGTTAAACCTCAAGGTGGACATTCGGATTGGTACGTTTTTCGTATAGCGGAAACCCATTTATTGCGGGCCGAAGCTTATTTTTGGAAAGGAAACCTGGCAGAGGCGGCCAATGATATCAATGCCGTAAGAAGACGGGCCGAAGCCGACGATATAGCGGCCACAGATGTAAACATAGATGTTATACTTGATGAGCGCGCCCGTGAATTGTATTACGAAGAACCACGAAAGACGGAACTTACGCGAATAGCCTACATTTTTGCTATGACCGGAAAAACCGCTTATAACGGGGAAAGCTATAGTATGGACAACTTCTCGCAAAAGAATTTCTGGTACGACCGAATTATGGAGGTTACCGATTTTTATAACAAAGGAGTTAAAACAATTCATGGCGATGAATATACCATGAGTCCCTACCACGTATTATGGCCCGTGCCTTCATCGGCAATAAACGCCAATACCCAAGGGCGTATCAATCAAAATGAAGGCTACCCTGGTGCGGAACTGAACGTTGCTCCCCTGACCAGTATACCTGAAGCGGAGAGTGGTAGTTAATATGAAGTTTGTTTGAGTTAGTTTTTGTTAAAATTCCGTCATCTATACTGTTGCTTATGCGTACAATTGCTCTTTTTTTTCTTATTTCGACCTTTTGGTCTTGTAATACCAAAAAGTCAATGCGCTTTACATTGGTAGAAGGTGACGGGGTTTTTCTAACACGGCCGGTCAGTTTTGGTTTGACCGGGGCCCAAAAAGCTCAAATAGATATAGAAAAAGCTATGGTTCTTTTTCAGGAAGATGGAAAAGAAAGCATAGAGCTTCCTTTTCAGGTAGACCGGCAACAACATAAAATCTGGTTCCTTCCGGTGATGGGAAACAATAATGAGGGTCTCTTAAACTTTCGTTTGGAGAACGGATTATCTTCGTTAAAATCTGAAAATGGTATTTCAGAAAAAAAGAAAAATGGTAGTTTACAGCTGGGCTTTCAAAATAAGCCTGCTGTTTCCTATCGCTATGAAATGACCTATCCGCCGAAAGGAGTGGATTCCATTTTTAAAAAATCCGGATATATTCATCCGATTATCACCCCAAAGGGCGATACGCTAACCCGAATCCAGCCTGAGGATCATTACCATCATTATGGACTATGGGGGCCATGGACCCATACCCAAGTCGATGGGGAACGCGTCGATTTTTGGAACTTGGGAGAAGGTATGGGAACGGTTCTGTTTAAGGAATTTAAAAATGTGGAATCGGGCGATGTCTATGCCTCGTTTACCGCAGCTCAAGAACATATTGATCTTAAGACCAAAAAAGAGCCCCAAGTGGCGTTGAACGAAGATTTGCAGGTGCGTTTATGGAACTTGAACCGGCCTGACCGCTATATGCTCGATTACAAAAGCGAGTTCGGTACGCCCTTGAAAAACGGAATTTTGTTTGAGGCCTACCGCTATGGTGGTGGACTGGGGCTACGTTTTAACGAAAGGTGGAAGGCCGATAATTGTACGGTGCTGACTTCGGAGGGCAACGACCGTTTAACGGCGGACGGGACCAATGCCAGATGGTGTATTGTATCGGGAGCATCATCGGACGGGAAGGGGACAAATGGCATTTTATTTATGAGTCACCCTAACAACAGAAAACATCCCGAACCCATGCGGATATGGCCTATAGATGCCAATGGGGGCAGGGGCGATATGTTCTTTGAATTTTGTCCGATACGGCATGAAGGATGGAAGATAGAACCGGGTCAAAAATATGAATTGAACTACCGAATGGTAGTTTTTGACGGAGCATTGAAAGCCGAGGAAGCCGAAGCGTACTGGCAATCGTTTGCCCAACAACCCAATATAGATATAATCAATAATTAGAAATACCAAATACAACGATGGAGAGAAGAAAATTTATCAACAGAACAGCTTTAAGTACCGCCGCTTTGGTGGGGTTTCCTAGCATTGTACCGGCTCATGTACTGGGCAAGAATGCACCAAGTAATAAAATAAACATCGGGCAGATCGGTTGTGGCCGTATTGCTCGAAGTCATGATATTCACGATACCATTCGTTTTGACCAAGCTAATTATTTGGCGGTGTGTGATGTTGACTCCAAAAGGGCGGCAGATGCGAAGCTTTTAGTTGATGGGTTTTATCAAAAAAAGACAGGCAAGGCCAAATATAACCGAACAAAAATATACGATGATTATCGCGAAATGCTCTTGAATAAAGATATTGATGCGGTAGTGATCAGTACACCCGATCATTGGCATTCCCAACCGGCAATGGAAGCTGCCTTGGCCGGAAAGGACATCTACGTTCAAAAACCTACTTCCTTAACCGTTAGGGAAGGTCAACAATTGCGTGAGGTTGTTCAGAAAACAGGGGCCATTTTACAAGTCGGAACACAGCAACGTGCCATGCCGCAATTTAGGATTGCCGCAGAATTGGTAAGAAATGGTCGTATTGGTAAAATTCATACCGTTAAAATCGGTTTGCCGGGCGATCCTGCAGGTCCTGAAGCACCTGCAATGCCCGTACCTCCAAATTTGAATTTTGATATGTGGTTGGGTTCTACCCCAGAAGTACCGTATACCGAGATAGGGGTGCATCCCCAAGATGGGTATAGCAGACCGGGCTGGTTGCGTTCGCGTAATTATGGTGCCGGAATGATTACAGGCTGGGGACAGCACCACTATGATTCCGCGGCATGGGGTATGAATACCGAATTAAGTGGGCCTATTTCCGTAGAGGCTTTGGCCGAATTCCCAAAATCGGGTCTGTGGAACGTACATGGCGATTTCTTTGTAAAACACGAGTATGATAATGGTATTACGGTATACACCAGTGGAGGGTATACTAACGGTATCCGCTACGAAGGTACGGATGGATGGATTTTCGTTTCACGTGGTTCTTACCAAGCTTCCGCCACTGATCCAGTGGATAAGGAAAAGAGCAGTAAGGCCTTAAATGCTTCCGATCCCAAGATTTTGGAATCGGTAATCGGTGAAAATGAAATCCACCTAGAAAAAATTGATGACCAACATGGAAACTGGTTAGATTGTATCAAGACCCGAAAGGCTCCTATTTCACCAATAGAAAAAGGACATAAGGCTTGTACCATCTGCTTGATCAGTGACATCGCCATGCAGTTCGATAGAAAACTGGAATGGGATTATGATAAGGAAGTCTTTATCAATGACGCCGAGGCCAATGCCATGCTACACCGTGAGCAAAGAAAGCCCTACGGAACGGATTATGTAAAATACTAAACTCCAAAGAGCCCGTTCCTTTCGAACGGGCTTTTTAAACAATTTCAACGTTTTTATTCAATAGAAAGAAAAAGACGCCTGAACCGGTTTTTGGTCTAGGGCGATACAAACAGGTGATTACATGAAAAATAAAATCGCATTTTTACTTTTACTGCTCAGCATCGCATGTGGCGAAAAAAAAACGGATACTAAAATGGTCGAAGCAAAGACAACGAACAGGGTGAAATTAATGACTTTAGATCCCGGTCATTTTCATGCTGCCTTGGTCCAGAAAAAAATGTACCCCCAAGTTGATTCCACGATTTATCTTTTTGCCCCCGATGGTCTTGAAGTAAAAGATTTTTTGAACAAGATAAACAGTTATAATTCTCGCGAAGAGTCACCCACGGCCTGGAAAGTCGAAAAATACTTAGGCGATGACTATCTCGAAAAAATGATCGCCGATAAACCGGGTAATGTTATGATCGTTGCCGGTAAGAACAGTAAAAAAATAGATTACGTACTTGAGGCGGTAAAGGCAGGATTGAACGTGTATGCCGATAAGCCTTTGGTTATTAATCCTGAGGGATTCAAAAAACTGCAACAGGCTTTTGATATCGCAGAGAAGAACGGGGTGTTGATCTACGATATTATGACCGAACGTTTCGAGTCTACCACATTAATGCAAAAAACTTTTTCCGCATTGCCCGATGTTTTCGGGGAATTAGTGGACGGTACGCCCGAAGAACCGGCTATTAGTAAGGAAAGTGTGCATCACTTTTTTAAGTATGTTTCCGGCCAGCCCCTAGTGCGTCCGGCTTGGTTTTTTGACGTAAACGAAGAGGGGGAAGGCATCGTTGATGTTACGACCCACTTGGTAGATTTGGTACAATGGGAAGCTTTCCCTAATCAAATTATAGATACCAATAATATTGAAATGGTAAAGGCCAAACGTTGGCCTACCGTACTTACCACCGACGAATTCCAGAAAGTCACAGGCCTTGATGGCTATCCTGAGTATTTAAAAAAGGATATAAAGGATGATAAACTGAATGTGTTCTGTAATGGTGAAATGGTCTATAAAATCAATGGCAAACATGCCAAGGTATCGGTAATCTGGAACTATCAAGCACCTGAAGGCACGGGCGATACGCATTATAGTATCATGCGGGGCACCAAAAGCGACCTGATCATCAAACAAGGAAAGGAAGAGGGCTACAAACCTACCTTGTACGTCGTACCCCATCAAAAAGACGGATTTGAAGAGGTGTTGAACAAGGCCATCGCCGATAAGATAACAAGGCAGTTTCAAGGTACGACCATGGAGAGAATGGAAGACGGTAGCTATAAAATCAATATTCCCGATACTTTTAAAATCGGACATGAAGCCCATTTTGGCCAGGTTACCGAAAACTATTTGAAGTATATGGAAGCCGGGGAACTGCCTCAATGGGAAGTGCCCAACATGATCAGTAAATACTATACGACCACCAAGGCCTACGAATTGGCCAAGAAAAACTAGATATGACCGACCTTTTTGATTTAAAAGAAAAAACAATAGCCCTGTCCGGGGGCACTGGGGTCTTAGGGGGGTCCATAGCGGAATACCTTATACAAAATGGGGCCAAAGTAATTCTCTTGGGGCGGTCGGTTGAAAAATTAGACGCCAAACGTAAAGCCTTAAACGCCATTTCAGAAGGTAGTACCGCGGCTTATGTTGTGGATGTGATGGAGGAAAATGAACTGGTGCTTTTACGAAAGAAGATAAAGGAAGCCCATGGCAAGATCGATGGTTTGATCAATTTGGCCGGGGGGAATTTGCCCGGTGCCACCATGCAACCAGATCAGACAATTTTTGACATCTCACTGGAAGACACCAAAGAAGTGGTAAACCTCAATCTCTTTGGTAGTGTACTCCCCACAATTGTAATGAGCCAATTAATGGCGGAGCAGGGCTATGGTTCCATTATCAATATATCCTCCATGGCATCGAAGCAGTCTATAACTAGGGTCTTGGGCTATTCCATGGCCAAAGCGGGCATTGATATATTTACCAAATGGATGGCCGAAGAACTGGCTGCTAAATTCAATGATAAAATTAGGGTGAATGCCATAGCTCCTGGTTTTTTTATAGGAAATCAAAACAGAAAGATTTTGATCAACGAAGATGGTTCCTATACGGAGCGAAGCAAAAAAATACTGGCGAAAACCCCTATGAACCGATTTGGGGATGCGTCGGAACTCAATGGAATGGTGCATTACCTTTTGAGTGAAGCTTCCTCCTTTGTAACGGGAACCGTGTATGATGTAGACGGTGGTTTCAATTCATTTACCGGAGTTTGATATGGACTACCTAAAGAAGACTTACCGATGGTTCGGGCCCGATTTTGGGGTGACCTTGGGCGATATAGCACAATTGGGTGCCGAAGGTATCGTTACGGCTTGCCACAGTATACCTACGGGTGAGGTGTGGTCCGTAGAGGCCATTGCCGACGTAAAGAATCAAATCGTGCGGCATGGTATGGAATGGTCGGTGGTAGAGAGCGTTAACATCCACAATGCCATTAAATACGGCCTTCCGGAAAGGGATATGTATATAGGGAACTATATTCAAACCTTGAAGAACCTGGCGCAGCACAATATTTATACAATTTGCTATAATTTTATGCCGCTTATAGATTGGACGCGTACCGATCTCGATTACCAATTGCCCAACGGAACATCAAGTTTACGTTATGACCCAATTGCCATTGCGGCCTTTGATCTCTATATCTTAAAAAGAAAGAATGCAGCTGAAGTATATGGGGCGAGTGTGGTAGGTCAGGCGGAAGCGTATTTTAAAAGCTTGTCCGCCCAAGAAAAACAGGCACTGGAAAATGCTATTCTTGCGGGTATACCCGGAAGCAAAGAAGCTATTCAAATGTCCGCTTTCAAGGAGAATTTGGCAAGGGTAAGCCAAATTTCAAAAAGCGGGCTTCAAGAGAATTTGACCTACTTCCTTAAAGCCATATTGCCAGAGGCGGAAAAGTTGGGTATCCATATGGCCATTCACCCCGATGACCCCCCCTTTTCGGTTTTCGGGATTCCAAGAATAACTTCGACTTACGAGGATTTTAAGTCTATTCGCGATTGTTACCCCTCACTGCATAACGGTTTTACCTTTTGTTCGGGTTCCTTAGGTGCTTCGCCTAATAACGATTTGGTGAAGGTCATTGAAGATTTTGGCGATCGTATTCATTTTATCCATTTAAGGAATGTACAATTGAGCCCGAGTGGCGCGTTTTACGAAGCCGAGCATCTCAATGGTTCGGTGATGATGGATGAGGTAATGGAAGCCCTTATAAAAGAGCAGTTGAAACGGGAAGGCTCCGGTAGAACCGATGTGGCCATTCCGCTACGGCCCGACCACGGTCATGTATTGTTGGATGATAAAAAACGGCAGGGTGATTTTTACCCGGGCTATTCACTTATCGGAAGGGCATTGGGCATGGCCCAACTTACGGGCTTGGAGAAGGGACTTCGTCTCCGTATGAAGCTTTCTTGAGCCTATTCGATAATTTCCCTGAAGTCTTGAAAGAACAGTTCTATTCGTGCCATGTGTTGGCTTAGAAAGATCATGGTTTCTTGCCAAGTGTTCTTGTTGTGGATCGACACGTTTTCCAAGGTGACGTATATTCTTGAAATTTCTTTTCCGTTCGATAGAAAAAAGGCTTCATCGAAAACAGCGTCGGGAAGGTATTCTTCGGATTGGAGTAGGGATTGCAGGGATTGAAATTTCTCCCAAAGGGTGATACGCCTTTCTAGGTCATCGGTTTCGATATCTATGGAAACCATGGCTTTTTTCAGATCGAAATGAAATTTAAAGGCGAGGCCTTTCACCTTGGTGTTGTACAATATCCATTTTCTGGGATACGATTTCCCAAAGGCGATCCAGAAGTCTTCCCGTAATTTTTTTGATTCCGCTTTGCTGAACATCCTATAGAAAATATGCGATTGCAATGCCGAAAATAATAGCGATTATCTTGCGAAGATTGAAGGTGTGGCCCTCAGAACTTTCAAAGAGTATAACCGTGGAAATATGCAAGAACACACCTATGACCAGTGCATTGATATAGGCGAAGTAGGTCGTGGCCCATTCCGCGTGGTCGGCGATATAACTGCCCAAGGGGGTCATCAATGAAAATATGGTAATAAAGAAAAAGGCCTTGGGCAAGGGTATTTTTGAATTGAGTAAGAAGATGCTTAGAATTACGGCAATAGGTACTTTGTGAATCAATATCCCATAAAGGATGGTGTCGTGGTCGTGTATAGGAAATCCCTCTAGAAACGAATGAAGGCAGAGACTGCCGAACAATAACCATGGGAACAACTCTTTCTCGGCATCTAGATGAACATGGCCGTGTTCGGCCCCTTTGGAAAAGAACTCCAAAAAAATCTGGAACAAAATCCCCAGCATAACAAATAGGCCCACATCTTTAGGGTTGCCATACTCGTACACCGACGGAAACAGTTCGAACAAGGTCAAGGCCAGCAAAAACGCGCCACTAAAGGCAAGAAGTAGCTTAAAATGACTTCGGTTCGTGGGTTTTACGATGTAAACAAAGGCAAAACTCAGTAGAACGGCAAAAATGGGTAAGGCGTAATTCATTAACGGAAAATCATTTTTATCGAGGCTCTTAGTCTTAGAATTGTGGTACTAATTACACTGACGAAACCAACTTTTTTTAATTTTCTGAAATACGATTTTTATCCTTCCGATAACGAAAGGGCGAACGGCATTTTAGAAAGCAGAGGGCGGGTTCGTATTTCTCCGGCTAAAATACTGTATTTTTGCGGCAACTTTAGAATAAGACATGGGTAAAAATTTTAAAATGGTCGCCAAGACCCTCTTTGGTTTCGAAGAGATTTTGGCCAAGGAAATCCGTAACCTCGGTGGCGGCAATGTAGTAGAAGGGGTAAGAAACGTAGCTTTCGAAGGCGACACCGGCTTTATGTACAAGGCCAATCTATGTTTGCGTACGGCTATAAAGATCATTAAACCTATTCATTCTTTTTCGGTTCGTAACGAAAATGAACTTTATAAAAAGATCTATGCAATGGATTGGGCCGAGTACCTTTCGGTCGATACCACCTTTGCTATAGACTCTACGGTCAATTCCGATAACTTTACACATTCACTCTACGTGTCGCAAAAGGTTAAAGATGCGATTGTAGATAAGTTTAGGGATATGGACGGCAGTCGACCCAATGTTGATGTCAAGTTTCCTGATGTACGGATCAACATTCACATCCATAACGAGCATTGTAATGTGTCTTTAGATAGCTCGGGAAGGTCTTTGCACCAAAGGGGTTATCGTACCGCTACCAATATAGCACCGATCAACGAAGTGTTGGCGGCAGGTCTTTTACTCATGAGTGGATGGGACGGGCAATGCGATTTTCTAGACCCCATGTGTGGTAGTGGTACCATGCTTACCGAGGCGGCTATGATCGCCTGTAACATTCCGGTAAATATCAATAGAAAGGAATTTGCCTTTGAAAAATGGCATGATTTTGATCAAGACCTGTTCGACAAGATCGTTGAGGTAAGCTTGAACAAGGTTCGCGAATTCCACTATAAGATTGTCGGTTACGATAAGGCGCCATCGGCGGTCCGTAAGGCCATTGATAATGTAGAGAATGCCAACCTCTCTGAATATATAAGCATCGAACGAAAGAATTTTTTCGATACGGAAAAGTTCACCGAAGGTAAATTGCACATGGTTTTCAATCCTCCTTATGGAGAGCGATTGAGCTTAGATATGGAAGATTTTTACGCTTCTATAGGTGATACCTTAAAGCAAAAATATCCCGGTACTGAAGCTTGGTTCATCACCTCCAATATGGAGGCCCTCAAATATGTAGGATTACGCCCCTCACGAAAAATAAAGGTATTCAACAGCCACCTTGAGTCACGCTTGGTAAAGTATGTCATGTACGAAGGCAGTAAGAAGGCCAAGTATATGAACAAGAATAAGGAAGAGTAGGGCAGGGCTTCCCTACAATGCTTAAAACTATTGTCTTTTCGGACGTTCCTTGGCTTCGGGCTTCGGCTCAGGTTCGGGCTGTACCTCTTTCTTTTTTGGCTCGTTCTTCTTTTTGTAGAGCGGGATCAGGTAACTAATGGAGTAATTATAGCCTACGCCAAAACGACTGCCATCGGTAACTTTGTTGAAGCCGGGTATAAAAAGGTCATCAAGCTCGTTTTCGGGGCGTTTGTTGGTTATTAAGATGCCTAGGCGGGCACTCGCCCCAAAAAAGAGGTTTCGCAATACTTCAGCCTTGAGGCCAACAACAAACTCCAACCAAGACTTATTGCGGCCTTCGTATTTGCCAAGGGCATCGGTGCCAACGGCAAAATCGTCAGGGTTCCAATAACGGTTGGTGTCAAAAATCTTATAAGCGTTCAATTCTTGGCTAAACGTACTGAAAGCGTAACGCCCGCCAATGTATATCATGTTTTGTTCACCGTACCAATTGCCATAGGTGTTATAGTCTATCCCTAGTTTGATGTAACTACCCGATGTGGTAAAGTTGTACAGGTCGCCATCTTCACTATCGACCAATGCGCCGAGGGGGGTGCCTATCGTTTTTTTCTCATTCCCTAGTTCAGCGGCCAAATAAAGGTTTTGGGTAAGTCGGTAATCCCCGACCAATTCGAGTCCCGTATAATTGTCTTCGAAAAAGGAAACCACAAGCCTGCTCAAGTCGGCTCCGACCCTAAGGCCGTAACGTTGCTTGTAGACCGTGGTGTCTTTTTTGTTCAGGTCTATAGGCTCGCTCTGTGAGGATCCCACAGCGATAACCAAAAGAAAAAAGAGACTAGTGAAATATCTTAACATGGGCAGAAGCTGTGTTTTCAATAAGTGCGTTATCTACATCTATGGTCTGGATCCAGACCGAGTCGTCTTGTTTTACGGTTACGGTTAAGTTCTCGAAATTGGCGATGTAGCCACAGGCCCGAGATTTGTACAGTTCCGTTACATCGTAATTAAAGGTTAGGGTATCTACATTGATGTCATCGATGCTAAGCTGTCGTGAAAGGGCAAAGGACGTATTGTCGGCATCGACGCGCAAGGGCAAGACAATGGAGTCTAAAGCCACATTGGCTATGGTGTCTTTTCCACCAGAGGGCAAAATACCCCAGACAATAAGGTTTTGTACATCCTTGAATTCCGTGGGGTTTAAGACATCGTAAAAACGAATGACCAGTTGGGGCGTATCATAATCGGTACAGATGTCGTCTTTTTCGCAGGCGGAAAAAGAAAGAATACCCAATAGGATGATAAAAATTATTTTGAATCTGTTCATAAAGCTATAGCTTTTTCAAAAGTACGATATTTTCAACATGATGTGTTTGCGGAAACATATCTACCGGTTGTACTTTTATTACTTGGTAAGTATCTTTCATTAAGGCTAGGTCGCGGGCTTGCGTAGCACTATTACAACTGACGTAAACTACTTTATCAGGAGCTATGTTCAAGATCTGTTGAACCACATCTTTATGCATCCCGTCCCTTGGGGGGTCGGTAATGATAACGTCGGGCGTACCGTTGGCCTCTATGAATTCTTGGTTGAAGACATTCTTCATATCGCCCACAAAGAAGTCTACATTGTCGATTTCGTTACGTTCGGCATTGGCCTTTGCATCGGCGATAGCTTCGGGTACCGATTCTATTCCTACGACTTTCTTGGCCTTTTTGGCCACGAATTGGGCAATGGTTCCAGTGCCGGTATATAGGTCGTAAACGAGTTCGTCTCCCTTTAAATCGGCGAACTCACGGGTGAGTTTGTACAGTTCATAGGCCTGGGCCGAGTTCGTTTGGTAAAATGATTTCGCGTTGATTTTGAACTTCAGGCCTTCCATTTCCTCAAAAATATGGTCACGACCGGAGAAGCAGACAATTTCTTGATCGTAAATGGTATCGTTCTGTTTTTGGTTGATTACATACAAAAGCGAAGTAATTTCGGGAAAAGTTGCTTTGAGGTGGTTCAACAGAAGTTCACGTTTTGCTTTGTCGTCTTCGTAAAACTGTATCATGACCATTAGTTCCCCTGTCGAGGCCGTGCGTATCATAAGGGTGCGCAATTGCCCGTGCTGATTCCTCGGGTTGAAAAATGTGAGTCCGTTTTTAATGGCAAAATCACGGGTCTCCAATCGAATGGCATTGGAGGGATCTTGCTGTAGGTGACATTTTTTTATGTCTAGGATCTTGTCCCACATTCCGGGAATGTGAAATCCGAGCGCGTTCTTGTCCGTAAAATTATTGTCCGATTGTATTTCCTTAAGGGTAAGCCAGCGGCTATCTGAAAAGGAAAACTCCATCTTGTTACGGTAGAAATACTGCTCTTTTGAACCCGATATAGGTGTAATTTCGGGTAGTTCTAAATGTCCGATCCGTCTTAGGTTGTTTTCTACTTCCTTTTGTTTGTAGAAAAGTTGGTGCTCATAGCCCATATTTTGCCATTTGCATCCCCCGCAAACCCCAAAATGTTCACATTGCGGTTCTACACGTTTGTCGGAAAAGTTGTGAAAAGTGGTAGCGACACCTTCAAAGTAAGCCTTGCGCTTTTTTGTGGTCTGTACGTCTACAATGTCCCCAGGTACGGCGTTGGTCAAAAAAATAACCCTTCCGTCGGGCGCTTTACCAATAGTTTTTCCTTTTGCACCGGCATCTACAACCTCTACGTTTTCGAATACCTGTCGCTTGTTCTTTCTTCGCATGCCGCAAAAGTAAGCATCCCGATGCATTTATTATAACTATCGTTACGATCGGACTTATTAAAAATAGTTAAATATGACTTTTGTCTTGTCCGTACCGTATAAATCAGGTCCGTAGGGGAGGCTAGATTAGTGGGGATAAAGACTTAATGCAGGTGTAAAGACTTGATAAGGAAACATTTGGTCGCTTTTTACAAGGTTCTTTTTAAAACTGCCAACTAATTTTGTTAAGTTTGCAGCTCTACAAGGATGATTTCTCTCCTACGCTGAATTTTCGAATCTTCGAAAGGAAAAAGGTATAGAAGGAATTACTGAAGTTTTATTTAAAAGTAATTTTTATCATGTCAGTTTTAGAAAAAATCACTTCTGAAGGTGCTATTGCATTGGAGGATAAGTACGGAGCACACAACTATCACCCATTGCCAGTGGTACTCACTAAGGGAGAAGGGGTTTATGTTTGGGATGTTGAAGGGAAAAAATATTATGATTTCCTTTCGGCCTACTCCGCAGTAAACCAGGGGCATTGCCACCCGAAAATTGTCAAGGCCATGACCGATCAGGCGCATACCTTGACCCTTACCTCAAGGGCGTTTTACAACGATATGCTCGGAAAGTATGAAAAGTATGCCACGGAAACTTTCGGCTTTGACAAGTTGTTGCCTATGAACACAGGTGCCGAGGCCGTTGAGACCGCATTGAAAGTGTGCCGAAAGTGGGCCTATGAGAAAAAAGGCTTGAACGAGAACGAGGCACAGATCGTTGTTTGTGAAAACAATTTTCATGGAAGAACCACCACAATCATTTCGTTTTCGAACGACCCGGTGGCCCGTAAGAATTTCGGACCCTATACGGCCGGATTTATTAAAATAGAATATGATAACCTAGAGGCTTTGGCCGAGGTGCTTGAACAAAACCATAACATAGCTGGTTTTTTGGTCGAGCCTATTCAAGGGGAGGCGGGAGTATACGTTCCTTCTGAAGGTTATTTAAGGAAAGCCAAGGCATTGTGCGAAAAGCACAACGTACTTTTTATAGCCGATGAGGTCCAGACCGGAATAGCCCGAACAGGTAAGATGCTGGCAGTAGACCATGAGAACGTAAAGCCTGATATCTTGATATTGGGAAAAGCGCTTTCTGGAGGAGCTTACCCCGTTTCCGCTGTTTTGGCCAACGATGAAGTTATGGGGGTGATCAAACCTGGAAACCACGGCAGTACTTTTGGCGGGAACCCTATTGCTGCGGCCGTGGCCATTGCGGCATTAGAGGTAGTCAAAAATGAGGAGTTGGCGCAAAATGCCGAGACACTCGGACTACTGTTCAGGGATGAGTTGAACAAATTTATACCGAACTGCAATGTGGTGAACGGCGTAAGGGGTAAAGGGTTGTTGAATGCAATTCTTATCAATGATACGGAAGACAGTTCGACCGCATGGGATATTTGTATGGCCCTAAAGGAAAACGGACTTTTGGCCAAACCTACCCATGGCAACATTATTCGCTTTGCACCGCCCCTGGTAATGAACAGGGAGCAACTGTTAGATTGCGTTGAGATCATAACAACAACATTGAAACGGTTCGAGAAATAAAAAAAAGCCTGAAACTAAGTTTCAGGCTTTTTTTGTACATCTATCTTTCGGGTTTAGAAATCGCCGTTTGTGGCGGCCGCTACAATAATGGCGGCAATGGCGCCAAAGTATATAATGGCTATTAGCAGGTAAATGGCTGCTAAGATCAAGCCTACATATGATAGGGTCTTTCCGGTCTTTACGTTTTCGATTCCCGTGTACTGACCATTACTTTGGTCATAGGTTCGCTGTGCGGTTTTCGCGTTAGACAGGCCTATAAAGCTGAAAATAGCGCCAAAGGGTCCGCAGCAAAGAAGCGTCAATACTATGGAAAGAATTCCAAAAGTTAAGGCGTTACTAGCGCCCGGTAGGGTTTGTTGTGTCATTTCTTATCCAAAAAGTTCTTCCATTTTTTCACGTATCATTTCAGGGTCTTGCATATCTTCAAACCCGAAGAAAGCAATCATACCTATGGTCATCATTAGATAAAGAACGCTGAGTACGATACCGATAATAGCAAGAATTTTTCCCGTTTTTACGTTGCCGTAATCCGTATAGTTTTCTGGGTTTTCCTGATAGATGGAGGTGGCTTTGTTCGCTAAGACCAAGGCAACGATACCGAATATAAGACCAAGAATACCATAACAGCAACAGGTGACTATCGAAAGAATTCCGAATACAAGAATTAAAGTAGCATTGGGTAATTTGTGTTGTTCCATTTTTTAGTGGGTTAGGTGAGTCATTTTAAGAATATAGTTAACTATAATAATAGAGCCGCTTAGTATACCAAGGGCCATTTTTATATGGGTGTCAAAACGAAATCGGATAAATTGACTTGCAAAGGCGAACATTACAAGTGGTATAAGGGTGAAAATTGCCGGATACATATCAAAGGCCGCACTGAAATCCCCCTTAAAAAAAAGTACAATGGAACGCTGAAGACCACAGCCCGGACAGTCGATGCCGAAGAGCTTTTTGTTCAGGCAGGGTAGCATATAATCTTCAAGAGTCAATAAAAAAGTAGCTAACTGCATTTTTACGGTTTAGCAATTCTATCACGAAAATTACCATTATTTTTGTGGATACAAAACAAATTATGGCCGTTTTTCAAATAGGGGATAAGGTTGAGACTATAGATGATGTCATCTCGGGTAGGGTTACTAAGCTTTCCGGGGCTACGGTAACTATTGAAACCAATGACGGGTTTGAGCTCGATTTTGAGGCGAACGAGCTGGTTCGGATCGATACGGGGGATATCCGGGTCAGCAATTACGAGATAAGCCAGGTGAAGGCCGAAAAAGAACTTCCGAAGAAAAGAAGAACCCAAGTCTTAAAGCCCAAAGAACGCAACGCCCCCAAGATGGAAGTGGATCTGCACATTCATCAGTTGACAAAGTCAAGCAAGGGCATGAGCAATTATGATATGCTGAACCTTCAGTTGGATGCGGCCAGACGTCAGTTGGAATTCGCTATGAGAAAGCGGATCCAAAAAGTGGTATTCATTCACGGGGTAGGGGAAGGCGTGCTCAAAGAAGAGCTCTATTACCTTTTTAGACGCTACGACAATGTAAAATACTACGATGCCGATTACCAAAAATACGGCCTGGGCGCTACCGAGGTCTATATTTACCAGAATACTTAGTCGGCTACCGTTGTATAGGTGCCCAGCACAAAGTTGTCGATGGCCGATAGCGTTACATCGGCGACATCTTCACCGTCACCTTTTAGGACAAGTAGTAAATTGTTGATCGAAATAGTGTGCGTATAGGTAATGGCACCAGTTCCATCCGCGGCGTTTGCAACGGTCTCAACACTAATGGCTCCGCTCGAAGACGTAAAATCAAAACTTATGATATCTTCTGAAAGCGCTGCGTCGGTGCAGATCATGTCATCGGTTACTATAGTGTTTAATACGGTGTACTTGAACGCTCCGTTTTCCAAGGTCGAGGTTCGGGGTTCTCCTGCCGTGGTGGCCGCATTGGCTATGGTTGTGAGCGGTATATCCAAGGAAACGTATTCGTCGTTTATCTTTTTGTACAACCTTAGGCTACCGTCTACAAAGGCATTTTCGCATTCGGAAAAATCGGCAATGGCTTCATAATTTGAAAACGGCACATCAAGTCTGGCACTTATTGGTGTGGTCGTCTTAAAGGTTCCGTAGGTCATGGTCGACGAATCGGTTATGCTTTCGTTTTGCTCGTTGGCCAAGGAAAGGCCGGTAATGGAAATGGTGTGCGCATAGGTCTTGGTATCTTTTGAGACCGTACTCACATGCGTTTCTATGTCGATATCACCTGCCGTTGCCGTGTTTTCTTTGGTTACGGATGGTTCTAGTGCGGGTATGGTAGAACAGAAATAATCTTTGGAAACGTCATCGTCGAATAGCCTGTAAATGAGGCTTGATGCCGAAGGTAAACTCGATTGAAGCTCATCGGCCTCAGAAGTCTCGTTTTTGAGTAGGCCACTGGCCAAGTTGAGCAATAGGGCCTCGTCACCGTCTATTTTAAAGAAAAACGTGGTTTCCAGCGGATCGTCAAGGTCTCCGCACGTCTGAACATCTACAGCGTCAAAATCTACCCGTTCAATTTGTAGATCGCCATCGTCACAGGCGCATAAAAGGGTCAGTATACCTAAAAGTAGCGTTTTCTTCATGTGCCAAATTTAATGGAAATAAAGGACAAGTTTATTGGGAATTAGGGAGAAATTAACTTTAATTCCGCTAATTTTGACCGCTCTTAATTGAATTTTTAGGTGATGAAAAAGGTTTATTTAGATAATGCGGCCACTACTCAAGTACGGGAAAATGTAATCGCAAAGATGCAAGATGCCTTGGCCAATTTTTACGGCAATCCTTCTTCTACCCATAGTTTTGGCCGTTCGGCAAAGACAGCGGTAGAGAGTGCCAGAAAAACGATTGCGAAATATATGAACGCCCATCCTTCGGAAATTATTTTTACTTCTGGGGGGACCGAGGCCGATAACATGATTTTACGCTGTGCCGTTCGCGACCTGAAAGTAGAAACGATCATTACTTCTAAAATAGAACACCATGCCGTACTTCATACGGTTGAAGACTTGGCGAGTGAAAAGGGTATCAAGGTTTTGTATGTTGATCTTGACGTATTCGGCAACCCCGACCTTTTGCATCTGGAAAGCTTGTTGAAGCAAGACGATTCTAAAAAGTTGGTGAGTTTAATGCATGTAAACAATGAAATTGGCAATAAGATCGATATTGCAGCGGTTTGTGAACTTTGTCATTCCCACGGGGCGCTTTTTCATTCGGATACGGTGCAGTCTATCGGACACTATCTCTGGGATGTAAAAGCCGTTCCGGTCGATTTTCTTACGGCCGCGGCCCATAAATTCCATGGTCCAAAAGGAATAGGGTTTGCCTATATCAAGAAGAATTCAGGACTCAAACCTATGATAGCGGGCGGTGCGCAAGAGCGTGGTTACCGCGCGGGAACCGAGTCGTTTCACAATATTGTAGGGCTCGAAATGGCCTTTGTGGAGGCATACGATAATCTAGAGGCCGAGACGGCTTATGTTACCGAACTGAAATCTTACTTTATTGATCGAATGAAGGAGGAGATTCCTGATGTAAAATTTAACGGTCATTCGGGCGACTTGGAAAAAAGCACCTTTACCTTGGTGAATGCCTGCTTGCCCATAGATTCACAGAAAGCGTTGATGCTTTTGTTCCATTTGGATATGAAGGGGATAGCGTGTTCAAAAGGAAGTGCTTGCCAATCGGGAAGCGACCTAGGGTCACACGTGCTTGCCGAGATTCTGTCGGAAGACGATTTTAGGAAGCCTTCGCTACGGTTTTCTTTTTCAAAATACAACACCAAAGAAGAATTGGACTATACCGTTCAGGTGCTCAAGGAGTTCGTGGAAAAATAAAAACTCCCTTTTCTAGAGGGAGTTTCAATGTTTATTTTTGCTTTCGGTCTTTTCGTTTTTCCCGGTCGTACGGAAACTTACGCGCCGCGAGTTTCATCATACGGTCGATAAGGTCGGTCGTATTTTTCCCTGATTTTTTATTGATTTTCTTTTCGTATTTCCAGAGAAGCTTTCCGGTATTGCCATCGCTAATTTTTACACCGATACGGCCATAGTCTGCATTTCCCGAGAAATAATCCATAAAGCTGAACTCCGTAGGTATACCTTTTGAAAGCAGTACGTTGAGGTCCATATTTCCACTAATGATGCCATCTACCCCCAAAATTTCACTGAGCTGTTTGGTGGTGTATACGTCAATGTTATTGTAATCTATATTGTTTTGGGCCAGTATGGCATTGGTATTCTTTACGTCTTGAAACTCTACCGAGAATTTCTTTTTCTTTTTGCGCCTTGAAAAATAGGTCTCTAGGGCGTTCTGTACGGCGTAGCCTTCCTTTTGTTCTAGGGTGCTTAATTCTTCCTTTGAAATATCGTCCTTTAACTCAAGATTCGCCAAAAAGGGAATGATGGCCAAAACTTGGTGGCTGTCGCTCAGGTCATCAAATTTGTCACTTTCGTATATATTCTTTTGAGCGTTGGCAAGAACAGTGGTCAATAGTAGTACGGCAAAAAAAATCTTCTTCATCAGTTTGTCTTCTAAAAGCGCATGCGGAGCTTTAGGTTCAGCACACGACTTGTCATGAAATTAGGAACGGCAAATTGTTGTTTGCTGTCAACATCCCGGACCCATGTATTTGTAATTGAATTTTGATTGTTGAACAAATTAAAAATCTCAACGCCAGCGCTCAGTTCTTTAAACCGGTGCAACCAGTGGTTTTTTTGATAGGTTCTGTTTCCGCCTACAAAAATATGCGAAATTCCCAAATCGGCACGCTTATAATCGCGTAATCTGGTGTTGTAGAGATATGGGTCGGAATAATTTGGCGAACCATCGGGTACGCCAGTGTTGTATACCAGGTTGAGGTACATTTTGAAATTGGGGAATTCGGGGATGTAATCTTGAAAGAGAATACCGAATTTCAATCGCTGGTCCGAAGGTCTGGCTATATATCCGCGGTCGTTACTGTTTTCCTCTGTTTTTAAAAAGCCGATGCTTACCCAAGATTCGGTGCCGGGTACAAAGGCCCCGTTTAACCTTAGATCGGCGCCATATGCATAGGCCTCGGCATCGGTATTGGCCGCGTAGCGTATACGAACGTCTTCTAGGGTGTAGGTGTTGACGTGGTTCAATTTTTTATAATAGACCTCGCTTATGAGGGTAAAGGGGCGCTGCCAAAGGTTGAACGAATATTCGTTGCCTCCCACAATATGAAGTGATTCTTGAGCCTTTACATTGGGGTTGACCGTGCCCGTTCGGTCACGGAGTTCTCGGTAAAACGGGGGTTGGTGGTATAGGCCGCCGGAAAGCCGAAAAAGCATATCCCTTTTCCAATCGGGTTTTAAGGATATTTGGGCACGTGGACTCACGACGGTCTGTGACGAACTTGAAATTTCTGCCCCGGAAACCGTCCAATGTTGGGCCCGTAGCCCAAGATTGTAATGCAGGGCGTGTGATGCTAGGTCTAATCGGTCGCTAAATTGCACATATCCTGAAAAACGGTCGGTCTTTACAAAATTTCTGGCGTTTACCCCTGAATAGGCCTCGAGGGGGGCTTCAAAGGGGGTTTCGGGCTGATCGTTGATGAATTCGGCTCTTGGCGGACGAACGAAATACCCCGCAGAATCGATAAACTCCGATTCCCGCAATTGGTCGCGAATATCTTCATGGGTGTATTTGATGCCCCATTCCAATAATTGGTTTTTCCTTGTAAAGCTTCCTTTATACGATAGGTTGAATATCAGGGCGTCAAGCTCGTTCCTGGCGCGCTTATACTGACTGCCTACGCCTCGTATGTCGGTAGGGGCGCCAAAGGAATCGCTAAAGGGGTCGGTGTTGACGTTGCCTAGATAGTATTGGGCGATGACATCGGAATATTCTTCTTCCGTGGTATGGTAGAGCGAGGCTATTAATTTCATCGTAACATCCTCGTTCACGAAATAATTGGCCTTTAAGGCGCCAAGGATGGTGTTATAGCGATTGTGCTCTTCTCCTTGATAATAGATTTGAAGCGATTTGGGCTCGGCTATTGTTCCAAAATTCGTTTGCCTGTCACGCGGTTCGTTTTGATAATCGTTGATTGAAACGTTGCCCAAAAAATCGAGGTGGAACTTTCTTGAAAACTGGTAGGTCGTAAAGGTCTGGAAATCGGCAAAAGTGGGGTTGAAGTTGGTGTTGATATCTTGACTGTTGACGAATAGGCTGTTGTTCCGATAGCGGATACCGTTGATGGTGCTCAGTTTTTTGTCTTTGGAAACGGCTTCGGCCGTTGCGCTGGCCCCTAAAAAGCTAAGGTCGAGCTGGGCACCGTTCTCGGAGGGCTTTTTGTAGGTGATGTCCAATACGGAAGACAGTTTGTCGCCGTACTTGGCCTGAAAACCCCCAGAGGAAAAACGTATGTTACGAACCATTTCGCTGTTGATAAAGCTCATACCTTCCTGTTGGGCAGCGCGTACTAAAAACGGTCGGTAAACTTCTATTTCGTTTACATAGACCAAGTTTTCATCGTAATTGCCGCCACGTACGTTGTACTGGGTACTCAGTTCATTGCTCGAAGACACTCCGGGCAGTAGTTTTAGAATGTTCTCCACACCGGCATTGGCACCGGGTATGTTGTGGGCCATATCCTGACTTACCGTAGTCACCCCTTCAATGTTTCTTTTGCCCGTAGGCGAAACGGTGACACCGGCAATTTGTATAATATCCGATCGTAATACCGGACTGAACTCATAGGTTTCGTTGGTGTTGAGAACAAGGTCGCGCAATACCACGTTTTTATGGCCTATATGTGAAAAGGTCAGGGTTATGGGCTCGTCGGCGGTTACTTGAAGCGAATAATATCCGTTTTGGTCTGAAATAGTGCCTTTGCTTGCTGTGCTGATATTTACCTCCTCTAAGGGCTCGTTGGCCTTATTGAACACGATACCGGTCACGGTAGCGGTTTGGGCGCTCATACTAAGGGTAGCACCTAGGAACGCAAGAAGGAGAATAAGTTTAGGGCACTTCAAAAAGGTGTCATTTTCTATAGAAAGTACTGGTAAAGGTATTGGTGTTACCCACATTATCGGTTACGGTAACTTCAAGGTGACATTCTTTTTCGTTAAGGATGACATCGTCGAAATTATAGGTAATCGTGTTGGTTTTAGGCTCGTATTCCATTAAGATCCATTTACCGTTCAAGGTGGCCGAATAGGTGTCTATACCACTGAGGTCATCGGTAATGCGCAGACTAAGATAATGGTAATTGTTCAGCCATTGTTTTTCCTTGAAATTCTTTGGTCGGATCTTTGGGGCCACCGTGTCTTTGGCCAAGGTATAGGTGCCAAGGTAGCGCGTGCGCGTTGTAAAGGTATTTCCCCGTTTGTACGTAGAGGTATGTGATGGACGCAATCTACTGTCAAGTCGGGCAATGAACATTTGTTTTTTTTCGGCTTCGCTGTATTTTGAGACATCGAAGGTTATGGTGAAATTACGGTGTGCCGGTACACGGTTGTTGTGTATGGTTACCGTATCTTCGCCCTTCTTCAGGTCGATATAGAAATTGTCGTAAAAGGTATTTGCGGGAAAGTAGACCTTGGCGCCCCCTAAATCGTAATTGTTCGGCTTTTTGGCAATGACGTAGTTTTCTGTTTTTTCTTCGTCTTTGTCGATTTTTGTAGGCTCGGTTTTTCCCTCTATCGGAATGATGGCCTTGGTTTCATTGCCGGCGTAATCTTTTATCAATAGCTCGACCTTGTAGCTCAATCCTTCCTTGACTTCTATTTTTCCATCGTTCTCAAGCTTGTTGTAAATGCTCAGGCGGTTACCCGGGGCCTTGTACAAGCGTTGTATGCGTTGACGGTATTTTCCGTAATGGTAGTAATCGATCAGGGTGTTGATATATCGGGTTTCCCCGAAAGAGAACGATTCGAAGTCGTAGTCGGTATATACTTTTCCGTTGACAAGCTGCTGAACCGAATAAACGCCATTGTGGTTGGCCGCAAGATCTTGTCTGTCATATCCTACAAAGCCCAAGCCAATGGTTCCTGTGGCACTGACCGGGTCGGCCAGAAAAGTACCGTCTTGCTGTCGGGTAAAATTAATGGCCGTGGTATTTTTGTTTTGGTTGATCTGTGCGTCATCCGATAAGGGAAAACCATAGAGTTTCAATAAGGTAGGGTTGGTTGCGTCCCTTACATCAAACCCGTAAAGTAAAGGGTTTGTCGGCTTTTCGGAAATACTGCTTCGAATTTCAAAATGGAGGTGGGGTCCTGAAGAACCTCCGGTATTTCCGCCATAGGCGATGATTTCACCTTTTTTGACCTTTATCTCGGCATAATCGGGAAAATCCTCTACTTCGTACGCTTGTTTCTTGTATTGTAGTTTTTTTACAAATTCCTGAATCTTAGGGGCAAATTTCTGTAGGTGCCCATAAACCGAGGTGTATCCGTTCGGATGGGCTATATAGAGTACCTTTCCGTAGCCCCAAAGGGAAACCTTGATGCGGGTTACGCTGCCGTCGGCAACCGCATAAATGGGTAAGCCCTCGCGTTGCTGGGTCTTGATGTCTATACCTGAATGGAAATGGTTCGAGCGCAACTCCCCAAAGGTACCGGCGAGTACCATGGGTATATCAATGGGCGAACGGAACGCATCTTGTGGATACTTTTCCTGGGAAAAGCCAAAAACAGAAAATAAAAATGAAAGACCGACAAAAAGTTTTCTCATAGTTCTTTAGAAAGAGATACGAAATTAGCCAAACGATTTGAATTCTTGAAAATATAGAGGACCAAAAATATCGTTAGGTGTTTCAACAACGTTTTTTAAGGCGTTAAAGTATTACTTTAAGAATAATTGAAAAAAGTATTGCTAGGTAAGGGCAGGTATGTTAACTTTGTGTAAAATGCATTGCGTTTGATTTATGAGTGAATTGGTCAAAGTTGTCGACTCTTTAGAGAATAAAATAAGCAAGCTTTTGCATAAGTTGGAGGTGCTGAACCAAGCCAATGCCAAATTGCAGGAAGAGATTGCCGTACTGAAGGAAGATAAAGACCACGTGTTGAATTCGGTTTCCGTTTGGGAAGAAAAATACAACTCGTTGAAACTTGCAAACTCAATGCTTGGCAGTAATACAAATAAAACTGAAGCTAAGCTTAAAATAAACACATTGATCAGGGAGTTGGACTATTGTATAGCACAACTTTCGGAATAATGTTCAAAAGATAAAATGTCAGAAAAGCTAAAAATAAAGCTTTCTATTGCCGATAGGGTGTACCCTTTGACCATTGATCCAAGCCAAGAAGAAGGCTTGCGAAAGGCGGCGAAGAACATCGAGCAATTGGCGAAAAAGTTTGAACAGAGTTATGCCGTAAGAGACAAGCAAGATGTATTGGCCATGTGTGCCCTGCAATTTGCCTCTAAAATTGAGCAACGCGGTATCGATCAATCGGAAGGGACCCAAAATGCGACCGAACGCCTTAAAGCGTTGGACGAATTGATAACTTCAAAGCTTGGCGTCAAATAAAAAACGTTCTTTAAAATAACATAAGTTACTGCCCACATTGGTATTACCTTTTGACAAACTCAACATTAATTTTGTTTAAAAAGGGTGAGTTTAGATTGTAAAAGCAGGCCCTACCCGTATAGGGATCCTTGATCAGTCTTGTAGCCCTAAACCTGTTTATTGGAGTTTGTACAAAACTTCGCTAATGTGGGCTTTTTTTATGAATTGGTTTGAGCGCCCAGGGTCGGTACCCCCTATTTTTTACGTACCACTTTGAACGCTTAGGTCGATTCGAACCTAAATATTTGATATATGGATAGTGCAACACTTATAATAGCCGGTATTATCGGCCTTGCAATTGGCTTCGCCATTGCAAAATTTATGGAAAAGGGCAAAGCCTCAAAAACCCTTTTAAACGCCAAGAACGAGGCTAACTCTATAATTAATGCGGCCAAAGTAGAAGGTGAGAACATTAAAAAAGATAAAATCTTTCAGGCCAAGGAGAAGTTCTTGGAACTTAAGGCCGAGCATGAAAAGGTAATTATCAGCAAGGACAAAAAAATCGGGGAAGCCGAAAAACGTACACGTGACAAAGAGTCGCAAGTAAGTAACGAGTTGGCCCGAAGCAAGAAATTGAACAGTCAGCTCGATAGTAAATTGAAGGAAGTCGCCCATAAGGAGGAGTATCTTGAAAAGAAACAAAGCGAACTGGAAAAGCTTCATAAGAACCAAGTACAACAGCTAGAGGTTATTTCAGGACTTTCGGCCGATGATGCCAAAGGGCAGTTGATGGAATCGTTGAAGGAAACGGCAAAGACCGATGCTATGGCCTATATTCAAACTACTGTGGAAGAGGCCAAATTAACCGCACAGCAAGAGGCTAAGAAAATCGTGATCAATACCATACAACGTATCGGTACGGAAGAGGCCGTAGAGAATTGCGTTTCGGTTTTCAACCTTGAATCCGACGATGTAAAAGGTAGGATTATCGGTAGGGAAGGACGAAACATTCGTGCTCTCGAATCGGCTACTGGTGTTGAAATTATTGTAGACGATACACCGGAAGCTATTATTCTTTCTTGTTTTGATTCGGTCCGTCGTGAAGTCGCACGCCTTTCGTTGCACAAATTGGTAACGGACGGCAGGATACATCCGGCACGAATCGAGGAAATCGTTAAAAAGACAGAGAAGCAGATCGAACAAGAAATCGTTGAGGTCGGTAAACGTACCGTAATCGATTTGGGTATTCATGGGCTGCACCCTGAATTGGTCCGCGCTATAGGTCGAATGAAATACCGTTCGTCTTACGGACAAAACCTATTGCAACACTCTAGGGAGGTTGCCAAATTATGTGGTGTGATGGCCGCCGAACTTGGGTTGAACCCCAAATTGGCAAAACGTGCCGGACTTTTACATGATATAGGTAAAGTACCGAATACCGAAGCGGAAGTAGAAACCCCGCATGCTATTTTAGGGATGCAGTGGGCTGAGAAATATGGCGAAAAGCCTGATGTCTGCAACGCTATAGGGGCTCACCATGATGAAATTGAAATGAAGACGCTTATTGCGCCCATCGTTCAGGTCTGTGATGCTATTAGCGGTGCAAGGCCAGGAGCTCGTAGACAGGTGTTGGATTCTTACATTCAACGTTTAAAAGACCTTGAGGAAGTGGCCTTCAGTTTTGGCGGGGTTCAAAAAGCCTACGCTATTCAAGCGGGTCGTGAACTAAGGGTAATTGTCGAAAGCGAAAAGGTGAACGACGAAAAAGCGGCACAGTTGTCTTTTGAGATTTCACAGAAAATACAGACCGATATGACCTATCCGGGTCAGGTAAAGGTCACCGTAATTCGGGAAACCCGTTCGGTAAACGTAGCAAAGTAACATACCGTATACTTTATAATAAACAAAAAGGGCCCCGTACATACGGGGCCCTTTTTATTTGGTACCTATAATTTTTATTTGTGATAAGGACTGTCGACTAGTTTGTCTACTTCAAAAGTAGCCTCATAATTCGGCATTTGGCCGCTCTCCCAGAGTTCCTTGTCCTTCACCGAATAAACCCACAGGGGTTTTACAAAGCTTTTGGTCCACTCTTGGGTCTTTGCTATCATTTCCTTTAGGCGGTCGGGGTATCGGCCTGCTAGGTTTTTCTTTTCGCCTATATCTTGGGTGATATTATGTAGACGCCAAGGTTCGTTGCCCATACGTGTAATTTTCCAATCGCCCATTCGGGCGCCCACATCGTTATAGCCCTCGCGATAGCGCAATGAATAGATCATTTCATCTTTATAGGGTTCGGTGTTTTTCAAGACATCGTCCATGATATTTTTACCGTCAAGTTGCTTTCCTTTCGGAAGTTTTGCTTCGGCAAGGCCTGTGAAGGTAGGGTAGAGGTCAAGGGAGGAAACAGGAAAATCGAAACGCTGGTCTTTTTTGATTTTTTTAGGCCAATGAAAGAACATGGGCACACGATAGCCACCCTCCCAAGTATCTCCTTTGGTACCTTTTAGGGGATAATTGTTCGCACCGTGATTAAAATTCCCTCCGTTATCGCTTAAAAACACAATAAGGGTGTTGTCAAATTGCTTGGTTTCTTTTAAGGTCTGAACAATTTTGCCGACACCACGGTCTACGGCATATACCATTGCGGCATAGGTTCTTCGGTCTTTATCCTTTATATGGGCGAACTTGGCCACGTCCTCGGCCTTGGCCTGAAGCGGAACGTGGGGGGCGTTGTAGGCTAGATATATAAAGAAGGGTTGTTTTTTTGCCGCGGCAATTTTGATGTTTTTGATGGCTTCCCGTGAAAAACCATCCGTTATGTATTCGGTTTCGTTGGCGGGCTTCCCGTTGTGTTCCATGGGAAAGACATAGTCCCTGATATTTGGGTTGCCGGCTTTCTTTTGCGCTTTATAGGTCTTTTGGTACTCGGAAGGAAAATAGTCATGTCCTCCTCCTAAAAAACCATAAAAATCGTCGAATCCTCTTTTGTTGGGGTGGAATTTCGGGGCGGCTCCTAAGTGCCACTTACCGATGGCGCTTGTATAGTAACCTGCGTTTTGAAGTACTTTGGACATATAGGTCTCTTCAACGGGAACGCCCATATTGTCTTTGTCATCTTCACTACTATTGTGGAAAAGGTTGTAGGCCGTACCGGTGAGGTGTGGATATCGTCCGGTTAAAATGGCGGAGCGACTAGGGCCACAGAAGGGGTGGGCCACATAGGCCGATGTGAAAATGCTACCGTTTTGCGCCAAGTTGTCCAGTTCGGGCGTAAGGATATCCGTAGAACCGTTAAAACCAACGTCGGCATAACCGAGGTCGTCACATAAGACCACAAGGATGTTCGGACGTGTTTCTTGCGCCAGTCCGATGTTCGCAACCGACAGGACGGCAGCGTATAGAAATAGTTTAAAATGATTAAAGTGAATTGCCATAACTATAAATTTTAATGTTGATATTTTTTTAAAATGATGTTTTTCTTTTTTCATTAGTTTAGGGAATGTTGCTCTTTTTCTTTTTTGAATTGGGCCATTAGACGTGCTACAAGTTGAGGATTACTAGAGGCGATGTTTACCGTTTCCCCGGGATCCTTTTTGTGGTCGTAAAGTTCAAAATAAAGGGGTGACGCTTGCGTTAGTGTACGGTCTTTCCAGACAATAAAACGATATTGGTCGGTTCGCATGGCGTACCCCATTATCTTGTTTTCAAACAGGTTTCGGTCCCATTTCTCTTTTTGTTGTGCTTTGATCTTTAATTCGACCTCCTCGAGTAAGGGGCCGAAGTAGGTTTCCCGCATGGCGGGCCGCAATGGGTATGAGCCCCATTCCCGTAAGGCGGGTGAGGGAAATTGACTGAATACCGCTGTTTTCCAATCTTGTTCAGGGTGTTTTAAAAGGGGGGCAAAACTTTGCCCTTCTAAGTGTACCGGTTTTTCAATTCCGGCGAGTTCGCAAAGGGTAGGGTACATATCGATCAATTCTACCAGTGCTTCCGTTTGGACACCTCTATTGCTGTCGGGCATATCAGGGGTCCATATCATCAGTGGTACCCTTGTAGCAATTTCATAATTGGTGGCCTTGCCCCAAATACCCATATCGCCTAAATGCCAACCGTGGTCGCTCCAAACGATGATGATGGTATTATCGCGTATGCCGGCCTCTTCCAAGGCTTGTATGGCACGGCCGATCTGGGCATCTACATAGCTGATACAAGCTAGGTAGGCGTGTTTTAAGGTTCGGGCAAGTTCAGGGGGTAATTTTCCTGTTTTGGGTATGCCTGAACGGACCCGTAATTCAAATGAGGGGTGAAGCCCCATGGCGGCCCCATCTTTTGGCGGAGTACTGTCAGAGGCCATGGGAATCTTGCTTTCATCGTATAAATCCCAATACTTTTTAGGGGCTACCCAATTGAGATGAGGTTTGTGAAAACCGAGTCCTAAAAAGAAGGGTTGGTCACTCTTTTTGGCCATCTTCTTTATATCGGCAATGGCTAAGTCGGTATTATAGCCGTCGGCGTAGGTATTATCGGGAACCTTGGCAGATTCGTACGCGGGCCCCATGGCTAAACCATATTTGGCCACATCACCATACTTTGAGAACATTTCCTTTCGGGTTTCTTCTCGTAATTGTTGGTTTTCAGGAAGGGCGAAACCCACTACCGATTTGGGTTGTGGGCCCGGTACGCGACTCCATGATAAAGAATCGTCCAAATCGCCATGATGGAAAATTTTTCCGTAATACACCGATTCGTACCCATTGTTTTTGAAGTGTTGGGGCAAGGTAACAATATCGGGATGCAGCTCCCGTATTTTTAGATAATTATGGAAAATACCACTGGTCTCTGGCCTCAGTCCCGTAAGAACACTGGCCCGAGAAGGACCGCAGATGGCTTGTTGACAATAGGCCCTGTTGAATTGCAAGCCTTCACTTGCGAGCTTGTCTAAATTAGGGCTCCGGGCTATTTCCGAACCATACGACCCTAGTTCGGGCCTAAGGTCGTCTATGGCTATAAACAGAATATTCGGTTTTTTGCTTTCTTTTTTAGGGATACTGTTTTGTGCCGAGCTGCAGCCTACCGCTTGTCCGAGCAGAAAAAGAATACCGATAAATTTTGATAGGCTCATCTCTTTCAATCTTTTAGATTTTCATTTCCCTGTAATTTGAATCAATATTGTAAAGGCAACCAAACGGACATATCATTGACACCTCTATTTGCCCAAGCAAAATAGGGTATCATTTTAATTGGGGTTTTCTTAAGTTCGGTTTTTACCAATGGCTTGTATAATTGCTTTGACCAATCTTCATTTGGTAATATTTTGGCTTCGCCTTCCAAGACTGTGACCCCGGACAAAAGATCGGCTTCGTATTTTGGTTGAAGCTTTATATCTGAAGGAAGCACGATATCCTTGATATTGCTACCTGCCGCTAAGTCTTTACTTTCCAAACAATACACAATAGGGCCTCGTTTTACCGCTACTTGGTTTCGTGTTTCTTCAACGTTCGGGTCGGCGGTAATCAGACGAGGGGCCATTGGTAGTTCAAGCTCGACCACATCGCCTTTTTTCCATTTGCGGTTGACTTCTGCGTAGGACCCTGCTTTTGGTGATTGGTCTTGCTTCTCTCCGTTTACTTTTATATTGGCACCCTCGGCCCAAGCGGGAATTCGTAGCATGAGGGCATATTCTTTTTTCTTTTTGGAATCAATGGTGATTTTGATGTTTCCGTCCCAAGGATAATTGCTTTCTTGTGTTAGTTTGATGTTACTGCCATCGGCTAAATCGGTATCAAGGACATTGCTTCCGTATAGGTTTACCCAGATGCCTTTTTCCGAAGTGCTATAGGCATAGGTGTGCATTTTGGCGATGGTGCGTATGATGTTGGGAGGGCAGCAGAAAACCGACATAAATTCCCCGCGTTTGCCTTCGTCTTTGGTATTTTGGGGATGCCCCTCAATAAAACGTAAGGGGTTGGTGTAAAAGAAATGCTCACCGTCCAAAGAGATTCCTGAAATGGCGCTGTTGTAAAAAATGAGTTCCATGATATCGGCAAAACGTCCTTCGCCATTCATCAAGAACATACGCCAGTTCCACATGGCGTTTCCTATATTGGCACAGGTTTCATTGTAGGCTTTGATATTGGGTAACTCATAGTCTTGCCCATAGGCCTCGGCAACAATGGCATGATTTGAAATCCCGAAGTGATGCGGGCCTGTAGCTCCCGTTATGTACATCTTTTGGGTGCTTACGTTGGTCCAAATACGTTCTAGGGCATCCTTTAGGGCCTGGTCTCCGGTTTCGGCATATAGATCGGCAACACCGGCATAGAGGTAATTAGCGTGACCTGCATGGCCAACGGCTTTCGATTCTTCCCTTATTGCGGTTCCCCTTTGGCTATGATCCATGCCACGGTGGTCTAGGCGATCTTTTGGCGCCGTACCCAACATATCTACAAATGTTTCCGTGAGCTCAAGGTATTTTTTGTCGCCCGTGGTACGGTACATCTCAATAAGGCCCATGTAGTGGGGCGGGTTCCAGTCAATACGTGCAAGTTCTGGAGAAGGTTCTTTAAAGTGGTCGTAAATATTGTCGCTTGCCTTGATGGCGATATCGAGAAAGTTCTTTTTCCCTGTAATTCTATAGTGTACGCAAGCGGCCGTCATCAGATGGCCAAAGTTGTAGAATTCGTGTGAAGGACCATTGGTATAGGGTTTTTCATCACTTTTAAAAGGATGTGCCGACTCGTGCAGAAAACCGGCAATACCATGGCCTATTTGAATTTTTGTGTGGATATAGCCGTCAGGGCGCTGTGCTTTGGCAATTACCGCGATAATCTCGTCCATCTGTTGGTTGATCTTTTCGTCTTTGGTCATCGCGTATTCGTAGGCCAAGGCCTCAGCATACTTGTAAAAGTCCCCATCGGTAAAAGACCACCCCCTGAATTCGCCTTCCTCTAAACCGGCGGCTACTTTAAAATTGGAGTAGGCATGAATGATTTCGGGGTCGTCCATCAATCGGCCTAAGTTTGGGATCATAACCTCGTGCGCCTGCTTTAGTTTTTCGGCCCAGAAACCGTCTGTCCATCGACAGTCGTCGATATCTATGGTCTTTAGGTTCATATGAGGGGTTTTGGCGTTGTTTAATACCCCGTGTTCTTGCGCAAAGCTGCAAATGGATAATAATAGGGTGCTGGCAAGTGCAATTGTTCTTTTCATAGTTGAGTCTTAAAAAGATGAGTGTTTTATTTAAGTTGATAAGGCCGGTGTATCGGTACCGGAACCTTACAAATAAAGCACTAAAAGGAGTCTTTCCTTCTGCGTGGATTAACTGCCATTGGCACTATTCTATCTTTTTGGTATGGTCTGGTCTGTTTTTTTAATTTTTTAGTTTTGTTATCTAATCGTTCCAAATTACAGGCATAAATACGGTCATTTCCGCTTGGCCGCGATTACTCCATGCGTAATAGGGTATAAGTTGGGTTTTATAGGGCATCCATTCCGGTTTTTGAACCGGTCTGTAGATGCCATCACCCTTGTCTTTTCGAATAAAAATTTCTCCATCCAGCGTAGTGATCCCCCCTAAAAAATCGGGTCGATAAGTGGGGTCAAGTTTTTTGTTCCCATTGAAATAAACATCTAGAATGTCGGTATCCTTAGGTAGGTCGGGAGACTCTATACAGTAGACTATCGGTCCGCGTTTTATGGCTATTTGGTTACGTACTTCCTCAATTCTAGGATGGCCTTCTATAAATTCAGCTTCCATGGGCATATCAAGAATGAGCACATCGCCTTTTTTCCAATTGCGTTCAATATGGGCAAAGCTTCCGGGTTCTAAAAGCATGGTCAATTCTTCACCGTTCAGTGTGAGTTTTGAATTCTTGGCCCATTTCGGAATACGTAAACTAATGGAGAAAGCTTCCGTTTTACACTCTTCAATATTCAATTTCACCCTTCCTTCCCAAGGATATGCCGTTTCTTGGGAAACCTTAATAGGGGAATCATCTAGTAGACGCGTGTCTAGATGATTGGCCCCGTAGAGGTTAACACTTATTCCGTTTTCCGAAAGGCTATAGGCCCATTCCGAAACGGTAGCAATGGTGCGGACTAAATTTGGAGGGCAGCAGAAACAGCTTAGATACGGTTCCCTGTTGGGGGTCTCGGTGACATTTTCATGTGCGTTGTAGTCTCTGGTATTGTTGAGCATCCGTAACGGATTCGCGTAAAAGTATTCCTTCCCGCTTACGCTGATACCGGAGAGGGCACTATTGTAGAGCACCAATTCAACGATATCGGCATATTTGGCCTCGGCCTTCAGGTTCAGCATGCGATAGCTGAACATGGCGTTACATAAATTGGCGCAGGTTTCGTTATAGGCGGTCATATTGGGCATCATATAGGCATCGATAAAGCCCTCTTCGATCATATCGCGATTTACCGAAGCCCCATAATGGGCCTGGCCCACGGCACCGGTTACGTACATTTTTTTGGTCGTCACATTTTTCCATAAGCGGTCCAAGGCGTCAATGAGGGCCTTTTCTCCTGTTTCGGCATAGACGTCGGCAGCACCGGCGTAATAGTATAAAGCAAGCACGGCATGGCCTACGGCTTCATGCGATTCACGTAAAGGCGTACGCTCCTGTACCATATCGCCAATAGGATATCCCTCGGTGGTCGGGTGGTGTTTTACTTCGTATTTTCCGCGGTTATCGATGAACTTTTCGGCCAAGGCCAAATACTTTTTGTCGCCCACCGTACGGTACAGTTCTACCAAGCCCATTATTTGGGTCTGATTGAAGCCGAAGCGGCCGTAATGTTTGGTGTCGGGCATAAAAATGGTGTACAGTAAATCGGCATGCTTGATGGCAATATCGAGGAAATTACCTTGCCCGGTAACCCTGTGGTGAATGCAGGCGCTGATAAGCAAATGCCCGGTATTGTACATTTCGTGGTACTTTCGGTTTTCGTAACGGTCTACGTCTTTCCGAAGCTGTACTTGGGTCTGAAGGTATCCGTCGTTTTCTTGGGCTTTGGCGATGATGTCTATGTATTCGTCCAATTCCTTTAATAATGCTTTATCCTTGGTATGGGCGTAAACGTAGGTTTTGGCTTCCATGAATTTGTAGAAATCACCGTCATGCCAAAACATGCCTTGGTGTTCCCCTTCCTTTTCACCGGCCGCTATTTTAAAATTGTTAAGGGCATGGCCTACATCCCCACACAGTACATCGCCCATGTAAGGGACCATGGCATTGGTACAAAGTTGGAATTTATCGGCCCAAAAACCAGAGGTCCACTGGCAATCGCCGATGTTCAAGCTTTTTAGTTGGGTATACGGACTGTTCCTATTGGCAGGGGTGGCTTGTTTCATCAAGGTAAAAAATGTTTGATATTATAAGTTCGATATCTAAGGCTGTGGTTTTGGTTTAGGGGCCAAGGCCAGTTGCACTTCTTCAATGGACATGTTTTTGGTTTCCTTTAAATAGAAATACAGGATTACCATCCCGATGGTCACTATAATGGCATAGAACAATAATGTTAAGCTTATGCCCATGGTCGCCAATTGCCAAGGGAAAAATTTCTGTACCAGGTAACTCACAAAACTCGTGATCAAGGTGAAAAACGGAATGGCGATACCTCTGAGCGAAATAGGGAAAATCTCGGAAAACAAGACCCACATTACGGGTCCTACCGAAAAATGAAAGGCCCCGATAAAACTGAGTATGCCCAACAAAATAAGAAGGGCGTTTATATCTGCCGCTTTTTGTAGCAGTAGACCGGAGTAATTTCTGGCGTCCTTTTCCCCCAAGGTCTCGATCAGGGCCGACTTAAAACTGATGTCGTTATCAAAGGGCACATCGATCAGGGGGGTCAATCTTTCTGCATTGGGTATGGAAGACATTTCGGTAATAGCACTTTCGGTTATGGTGTAATTGGCGGTATTAAATCCGTAATAACAAACGCCAAGACTCAGCACGATCCATAACATCCCCCATATGATCATGGGTCTTCGGCCCATTCTGTCTACTAAAAGTAGGCCTAAAACAGTAAAGACGATACTGGTCAGGCCTATATAAATGGCCTGTGCAAAAGCGGCATCGGTTCCGATGCCCAACTGTTCGAATACGGTAGGGGCATAGAAAAGAATGGCGTTGATGCCGGTGGCCTGTTGTGCTATCGCAATGGTCATGGCAATAATCATGGTCACCCGCATCGGCTTTGCAAAAATTTCTTTCAATTGCGTAAGCATAGAACGATCTTGGTTGCTATTTTCGATACTGTACCGCATTTCTTGAATTTTCTGGGCAATCTCAGTTTCTGGTGTAACTTTCAGAAGCATTTGTTTTGCTTCTTCTTCCCTCCCTTGATAGAGTAACCAAGCCGGGGATCGAGGAATGAAAAACAAAAGAACGAACCACAAGAGGGCAAAAATCACTTCGGTTGCCAACATCCACCGCCAAGTGTATTCGTTAATCCCTAGGGCAGCTACCCAATGGGCATCGGAATCTGCAAGGCCAAGGATCATATAATTGATGAAATAGGCGGCCGATAAGCCCACAACGATGTTGATCTGGGTCATCGATACCAATTTACCCCGCCATTTGGGAGGTGCTATTTCACCGATATACATTGATGCCAATGAAATTGAACTAAAAGCGAGTCCGCCCAAGAAGCGTGCAGCGATAAGGGTCGAGTATGTAGGTGCCAAAGAGGAACAGGCCGCTGAAATAAGATAAAGGGTGGCAGCAATCATCAGGGTGGTTCTTCGTCCATATTTATTACAGGCGTGTCCTACAAAGACTAGGGCCAAAAGCACCCCCATGGCAGGAGCCCCCACAACCGACCCAAGTTCTAGGTCGGTAAGTGAGAATTCCTGTGTAATAAACTTTACCGTCCCCGATATTAAAGCGGCATCCAGCCCGAAGACAAAACCACCCATTGCCACAATGGTTGCATACGTAAAAGCATTCCTTTTATAAGAACCCATAAATTGTTTAAGTTAAGTTATGGCCAAGCAGGGGCGGTCTTAATCCCAGATTACCGGTAAGAAAACCGTCATTTCACCTTGGCCTCTATTGCTCCAAGCATAGTAAGGTATAAAATTGGTTTTAAAAGATTCGAATTCGGGAGCACTGACTTCTTGGTACATTTGACCGATTTTGTCCTTACGGATAAGAACATTGCCCTCAAGGGTAGTTATACCTCCTAGAAAATCGGGTCTAAAGGTAGGGGTAAGTTGTTTTTTCGAGGAGAGGTAAACATTGGTGATATCGGTTTTTTCGGGTAGGTCGGCCGATTCAATGCAGTACACTACAGGTCCTCGTTTCAAGGCAACTTGATTACGGACTTCCTCGATGCGCGGGTGCCCTTCTATGAACTTGGTCTCCATGGGCATATCAATAGTGATTTCATCCCCCTCGGCCCATTGTCTTTCTATTTTGGCGAACGTACCGGGTTGCGCCTTGGCTACCTTTGTACCGTTCACTTTAATTTGGGTACCCTTTGCCCAACTGGGTATACGAAGGAGAACCTCAAAAGCCTCGGCTTTACATTCGTCAACGGTAATTTTTACGGCGCCGTCCCATGGGTAATCGGTTTTTTGGGTCAGTTTAAGGGGAGAGCCGTCTAAAAGTGTCGTTTTTAATTCGTTGCCTCCATAAAGGTTGACGGCAATTCCGTTTTCTGATTTGCTATAGGCCCATCCCGGCGATTTGGCAATGGTACGCACTAGGTTTGGAGGACAGCAGAAACATTTAAGGTAGGGTTGTCTTTCGGGGAATTCAACGTTCATTTTTTCATAATCCAAGGCCCCGTCAATTTTCCGAAGCGGATTGGAGTAATAGTAGTTCTTGCCATCAAGGCTGATGCCCGAGAGCCCACTGTTGTGCAGTACAAGCTCCATAATATCGCCATGTTTGGCATCGCCCGTTAGGGTGAGCATTCGGTAATTAAACATGGAATTACAGATATTGGCGCAGGTTTCGTTATAAGCCGTCATGTTGGGCATCATGTATTCATCGATAAAACCTTCTTCAATTTTATCGAGACGGGAAGATCTTCCATAATGGGTTTGGCCGATAGCCCCGGTAATGTACATTTTTTTGTTCGTTACGTTGTCCCATAATCGCTCTAGGGCATCGATCAGTGCCTTTTCCCCGGTTTCGGCATATACATCGGCAGCACCGGCATAATAATACAAGGCCAGTACGGCATGTCCTACGGCTTCGGTCTCCTCTCGAAGCGGAACGCGCTCTTGTACCATGTCGCCAATAGGATAGCCCACCGTGGTCTCGTCATCCTCAATTTTATAGGTACCGCGCATGTTTATAAATTGCTCCGCCAACTCTAGGTAACGCTTGTCTTTGGTTGTACGGTATAGTTCTACCAGTCCCATAATCTGGGTCTGATTGAAACCAAAACGTTTAAGGTGGTCGGGTTTCGGGGAAAAGAGTTTGTACAGATAATCGGCATGTTTTACGGCAATATCAAGAAAATTGGTTTTCCCGGTCAGGCGGTAATGAATACATGCACTGGTAAGCAAGTGGCCACTGTTGTACAGTTCGTGATATTTTCTATTCGTAAAGGGCTCTATATCATCTCTAATGATGGCGGGTGTGGATAAGTATCCATCGTCTTGCTGGGCTTGTGCGATAACGCTTATGATCTCATCTATTTCCTCAACAATTTTTTCGTCTTTATTTACACCGTAAAGGTACATTTTGGCTTCCATCCATTTATAGAAGTCCCCATCATGCCACCAAAAGCCTTTGTGCTCGCCTTCTTTGAGTCCTGCCGCAATTTTAAAGTTATTGTAACCATGGCCAATATCGCCTTTTAGAATCTCGCCCATATGGGGTATCATGGTTTCTTCGGCAACTTTCCACTTTTCGGCCCAAAAGCCTTCGGTCCACCGGCAGTCTCCGATATCGATACTTTTTAATTTGACATGTGGACTGTTGGTATTGTTGATAATTCCACTTCCGGAATCTAAATGGGCCGCATAGTCTTTTGAAGCCGGTTTTTCGTGTTTTAAGGCGTCCGGATTTGTCGTGTTTTGTTTACATGAAAGTACAGCGAGCAGCGTGCAGAGCGAAAGGGTTAATTTTTTCATAGTCAGTTTCTTAAATAGTACTAGATTTTCCCGTTAGGAAAACAAGCTTGTTTATAGCTACGGTTTGGTGTTTTATATCGTCAAAGGTTGTCGGCCAAGGAGGATATGAACTAATTACCTTGCAAATTACCGCGTACGGCAAAGCAATGTAGCCTACAAATAAAACATAATTGTAATGGAGGTAATTTGTAGATTTTATCTAGTTAAGGCACTATTTTACCCCAAATTGTTAAATTAAGGAATGGAATATGTTACTTGAGTGTGGATTGTTGGGGTGAAACAGACTTGTTTACAATGCCCTTGAAATGGGGGCGATTATAGGTCCAATCGCTCAACATCCACAAAAACAGGACCTGTAGCGAGCCGTTCGAACTTTAGATAGGCATGAAAATTACCCCTTCCTTCAGGAAGTTCTACATCGTTAAAAGTTATGGTCTTTTGGTCTTTCTTTATGGGAAGGGTGAGATGTACGTCTTTGTACTTTAGATGGGCAACCCCGTCCACTTTCGACGGGGGAAGGCTTAGCCGAATCTTATAAGTGCCGGCTTCCGTTTTTACACGCCAATAGCCGAGGTCGTTTTTTGATAAAACCCTAGGGCCGCCCCAATCAAATTGGGAGAGGTTTACCTCGGGTTGCCGCTCACTACCGAGATAGATGCGCTGAATGCCTTTGGCGTCCCTTTCCTCGGTAACCTCGTCGAACCAATTTTCATAGCGGGCGAGAAGGTCTTCTACGATTTCCGGGTGGTCTTTCGCTAAATTAATACGCTCGCTGGGGTCTTTCTCAACATCGTACAGTTCGAGGTTGGCAAGTACTTCTTTTAATTCTTCGTCTTTAGGTTGGTAGAGGATATGGTGGGGGTCGTCATGCGGACTTACCAGTTTATATTTTTGGGTTCTAACGGCAAAATGCATGTATTTGAAAACTGTGGGGCCGTAGTGCATTTGAGTTATAAATTCCCTATCGTTAAAATCGATAGGTCTACCCTGCCACAATGGCAACAATGAGCGGCCGTCTAGTTTAACTTCTTTCGGGGCTTTAATGTCACAAACATCCAAAATGGTCGGTAGTATATCGATTACCGCTCCCATGGTACTGCTTTTTTGTCCTTTTTTCAATTGCGTGGGCCACTTCACAAAGAAGGGAACGCGAATACCGCATTCGTACACACTGGTTTTGGTGCCCCTTAAGTTCGATACCCATCTGCCTGGGTAAACGTCATTTTTAGTACGTCTGTGCCTAGGGCCGTTGTCCGATAGAAATATAACAAGGGTATTGTCGGCAATACCCAAATCTTTTAACCGCTTTAATACGCGGCCCACATTGGCATCGATATTGTCGATCATGCCGTAGGTTCGGGCATTATCTTCATGCAAACCCAATTTTCTGTATGGTTCGGCTTTTTCATCGGGCACTTCCAACGGAAAATGCGGCAAGTTGGTGGCCAAATAGGTGAAAAATGGTTTTTCGCTTTTAGTGCTTATAAAATCCAAGGCCGCATCGGTAAATATATCATCGCAATAGCCTTCGTATTTTTTTGATTCATTGTTGTGTTCAAGAATGGGGTCGAAATAGGTGTTGCCCGCGGGGCCGGCTGCCTGCCCAATTCCTCCGCCTTTATGGACCAAGGCTTCCTGAAACCCTTGGTCGGTAGGGCGCATGGGAGCATTGTCGCCTAAGTGCCACTTGCCGAAAATTCCAGTGCGATAGCCGTTTTTGGACAAAATTTCCGCGAGGGTTTCTTCCGAAGTGTTCATCAAATGGTCTACTTGTGTCACTCCGGTAACCCCGGTCCGATAAGGATACCTTCCGGTTAATATGGCGGCACGGGTAGCGGAACAGTTGGGATAGGAGAAGAAATGCGTCATTTCGAGTCCTTCTTTTCCTATCTTTTCAATGTTAGGCGTTTTTAAATAAGGGTTGCCGTGAGAACCTAGGTCGCCATAACCTTGGTCGTCGGTGAGCATGATCAATACATTGGGGCGATCTTGTGCCCAAAGGTAAGTAGTACTGCAGAGAAGCAAACAAAGAAGGGGGACGACGAAAATACTGTTGAACCTGTTTTTCTTAGTGTTTGATTTAAATTGCGTTGCAGTATATTTCATAATGACCACTTGTTTTGATTGTATTCTGGAGAATACGTCTGTTAATCCATATGTAAACTCACTTGGAAATGACCGGTTTTAAGACTGCCATCCTTCATTTGTATTCGATAGCCGTAGCCAGGAATGCTAATGCCTCCTTCGATTTTTTGGGCTACGGGACCTAAATTTGCAATGACTTCGGTTCCGCTGGAAAAACGGCTTCGTTGTACCTTGTAATCGGCGCTGAGGTATTCATGGCTTTTTAACTCTGAATAAAAGGTTTCTTTGTGAACCGGACTTACTAAGTCCCTTGCCATTTCTATCATGGGGCGCATGCCTTCAAATTCATAGGGAGCAAAGAAGATTGTTGTGCCCCTGCCAAATAACATGCTTCTCAAGGCTTTGATTCTAAAATCACCGTTAGCGGTAACCTCATTATCGGGGTCTTGGATCTTACCGAAATTGGCAATCGCTTCATGGTACACTAAATTGAAAAGCGGGGCAGGGTGTGAGATGACCGAAAGTGGGCGGTCTTCCAAATAGGTCATTCCTTCGAACATATCAAAGTAGGGGATCCATTGCTCTTGGCCGTGCTCGGTTCCGTTGACAAGGTTGAAACTATCGATGTATTTGGCCAGTTCAATACGACCTTCTTTTCCGTTCTCACGATACGCGGCAAAGGTAATATCGGTTATATCTGCCTCTAGGCCCAAGTATGAAATTTCCTTTTCAATATTTTTCTGGGCCAATCCTTTTTGGAATTTAGGGTCAACACGTGCCCAACGGCTACCGGTATTCATCAGTTTTCCTTCGGCATCGCGTTGCATGAGGTCCGTTGTGAAATTCGGGTCGTTCTCCAGCATGGGCGAATAGGCGTGGTAAGACGAATACAAATACCCGTAAGATTTAGCCAAATCTACCGCAGCTTTCAATTTTTCAGGACCTCCCAAGGCTTCGCTAATAGGGTAGTTGTGAGGAACGAAATTCGAAAAAGTGCCCCACGCATGAACAAAGGCCTTGTCTACCCTTAAATCATCGTGAATGGTTTTTATGATGTTTTTTAATTCGTCGAAAGTAAAGGCCATGCCGGGCATGTTCACGTAATGCGGATACCCTCCGTAAATGCCGAAATAGATAGCGCCGGGAAGTTTGTTGACGTTTGGGTTTCGCTTTAATTTTTCTTGGAGCGAAACAAAGTGGCCACGTGCCTTGGCCTCTTTTTGGTAAACTTTGGCCATGTCAACGTAATCACCTCCGGGAATAAAATGGTAGCTTATTCTCATTTTTCCCTTTTCTTGGTCCAATTTCCAAATGGGATCAAGAAATACAATACGCTGGTAGGGAGACATTACTCCCTTGGCATTGAAAAGGTATTGTCCGTTATTGTTGATGTTGTATTGCATGTGCGGACGGGCCGAAACATCTACAATGCCCATAACGGCCGATTTTTCATTATAGGTACCCCACCAAGGCATGGTGAGTCCGGTACCGTTGTTGAACAGTTCTAAAGAACCTTGCGATTTGTTGTTGTAGGTGGCGTCGTCCCATTTGCAAAAACGTCCCCCGTTCATGGGAAAGATGTATGAAGGACAAATAACGCCCTGCTTTTGTGGGATTACCGCCGCCCCTTTGTCCTCATCGGTTTTTAAACTGAAGGCCCTGGCGGGATAACGCAGGTCGTAGAGGGTAAAATTGCCCGAACGGTGTTCCGTCACTTCAACGTCTAATTGGGCGTTGTTGGGGTCTAGCCTCAATTCCGTAGCGATAGAGACGCCTTTTGCAACGGAGCCGTCTTCAAAAACCGGGTCGATAAATTTTAGGGATACCGTATTTTTTGCGGTTTTGGAAACCTCGATTTTTTTGCTCTTTGAAATATTGACGGTCTGCTTTTTTCCTTTGGAATCGGTCAGGGTCAGTAAACCGGCCGCATTTTCCCATGGGTCTGATTTCCAAACGTGGCCCGAAGTTTTTTCGGTAACCGAAAAGCATCCTGTTTTAGAATCGATGTTGATATTCAATTTTCCGTTCTCCAAAACAATAGGGTCTGGGCTAATGGAGTCAAAGGCAAGGCCTTTGAATGCGGTCAAACAGGTGACAACCAAGAGTACAAGGGTGCTTTTAGCTACTGTGCTATTGTTTTTCATCGTTGCGAATGGTTTGGGTTGAACTTTATAATTGAGAATCGATAGGGTTTAGGTGAAAGGCTTATTCTTTTATAAAATCACGTATTTCATTTTTCATTTTTAAAAAGTGCTTTTCAAGGTCGGCGTAATTACCCTCACGGATCATTTTTTTGTCAAAAAGGGAACTGGCCAAACCGGCGCCAACGGCTCCGGCTTCAAAGAAGGATTTTATGTTTTCTACTGACACGCCTCCCGTAGGCAATAGTTTTATTTCGTTCAGTGGGGCCAATACGTCTTTGATGTATTGAGTGCCCAATTGGGTGGCCGGAAATACTTTGACCGCCGAAGCCCCCAAAGACCACGCCCTATAAATTTCGGTGGGTGTATATGCCCCTGGAAAAATGGGGATATCATGGGCTACACAATGTTTGATGACCTCTTCGTCGATAATAGGGGTTACGATAAACTGAGCTCCCGCCTCCAAGGCTACGGTCAAATCTTTCATGTTGCAAACCGTACCGGCACCTACATTGAGCTCGGGGTATTGTTTGGCCAAAGTAGCTATGGTCTGTGAGACCTCGGGCGAGTTCATGGTTATTTCAATGGTGTAGTAACCGCTGCTTACATATGGGGGGATGATCTTAAGAACCTCTTCGGTAGTTAGGCCCCGTAAAATGCCGACGATGGGGTTTTGATTGTATTTTTTCCAAGAAA
This sequence comes from Zobellia galactanivorans, assembly GCF_000973105.1. NCBI lineage: Bacteria > Pseudomonadati > Bacteroidota > Flavobacteriia > Flavobacteriales > Flavobacteriaceae > Zobellia > Zobellia galactanivorans. Next base: position 3,650,397 of record NC_015844.1, read on the forward strand.
ATGAATTATTCTGCATAGGTCTCCAGTATTTTTTTTTGTCCTTTAAGTAGTGCTTTTTCTAGTATCCGCTCTTCAAAACAAATAATTTTTTCCGTTGGTAAGAACGAGGCTAGGGCTAGTTTGTATAGGGTATTGTATATTCCGCTTGCAGCGAGAAAAACGGTTTCGTCCCTGCGTTGCAAATTTGTTATCTCGGCACCGATCAAAAGGCCCGATAGGTAAAAGTAATTATCATGGCCCGGGCTATCGTTAAGCAAGGTGTTGGCCCTGATGGAGAATAACGATGGCATGCATTGGTTGGCAAGGCCTTTTTCAACACCGCTCAAAAAACTGTTTTGGTAAGCGGGGCTCCACTGGGCCGGTTCAAGCGAGGCCGATAAAATGCTATGTTTGCTTATGATTTCAAATAGTTCACCGGTCATAAAAGTGGTAAAACCTTTAAAGTTTCCCTTTTCAAAACGGATATGCTTGCTGTGGGTACCCGGTAACAATAGGGTTCCCGATTTGTGAACGGTGAGTTCTTCAGCTAGACCAACGGCTTGGATTTCTTCCCCCCGCATAACATCGGCTTCGGAGCAAACACCGGACACGAGCAGCACATCGGGCATGGAATCAAAAGCGATGAGTTCACTTCGCAAATCCATTCCATCAAAGGAAAAGGGTATGGGCGCATAATTTAACTCTTTCATGCCTATGGAGGATGAAAGCATACCCGAAGCCACGATCAGTGAATCGTCGTCTTCGGGTATGTTCAATATTTTAAGTTGTTCTTTAAGGTATGCCGCGAAAAACTGGTCTTGCCCGAGTTCCGATTGAGACTTGAATTGTAGAAAACACTTCTTTATGCCCATATCTGTAGTATGTTCGGAAAGGACATCCAGGGTTTCTGTATTTATCAAGCGCAATCTGAAATTAGAGGTACCCCAATCACAACTAATAAAAGTATTCGGTATTTTCATTGGCGCAATAAGGCTTTGGTTACTCTTTTTTTCGCAAGATAGTCATCTAGCGCGTAAGTAGAGCAGTCAACCCCTATACCGCTATTCTTTACCCCACCATGGGGTAGGTATATGTCGTATTTTACGCCGTTCAGTTGTACTTCCCCGAATTCTAGGCGCTTCGCGAAGAAATCAAGGGTTTCGTTATTTTTTGAAAAGACATAAGAAGCTAGTCCCGCATCGGTATTATTGGCCAAAACAATAACTTCTTCTTTTGTTTTAAATGGAACAATTAGTGCTACAGGGCCAAAAATTTCATGCTGAAGCACTTCGACTTCGTTGCTATCGAAAGTAATTACCGTAGGTTCAAAATAATAACCCGTGCCGTCTAAAGCCTTTCCTCCATATCGTAAATTGCCTCCTTGTTCAATGGCTTTGTTTACGATATGCTGTACTTTTTTCACCGAAGCCTTGTTGGCCAAGGGGCCCATGTCGGGCTGGTTTTCCCGGCCAAAACCTACTTTGGTGCCACTAAATTTTTCTACCATGCCCGCGGTAAAGTCCTCTACAAGCGATTCGTGAACAAAAAAGCGGTTAGGTGCCACGCATATTTGACCGCTATTTCCGGTTTTTAGGGCTGCCCCGATGTTTATGGCCAGTTCTAGGTCGGCATCTTCACAGACGATGAAGGGGGCGTTTCCGCCACATTCCATACTGTATCTTTTGATCGAGGTCTTGGCGCTTTGTGCAATCAATTTCTGTGCCGTCTCGGTAGAGCCTATCATCGTGATGAGTTTAGGTATCGTGCTCTCGCATAAGGGGATGCCAACCTCCTTGACATCGCCACAAAGCACGGTTATTACCCCTGCGGGGAAATTGATTTCAGCACATAATTCACCTATAATATAAGCGGACAAGGGGGAGAATTCAGAGGGTTTTAAAATGATGCTGGAACCGGCGGCCAAGGCGGGGCCTAGTTTGAATCCAAGATTTAGTAGCGGAAAGTTATATGCCAAAAAAGCGACCGCGACCCCTAGGGGCTGTGATATAAAATGGTGTTCGTGCGTACCCTCTTTGTCCTCAAGGGGAATGTCGGAACGTTTCTTGATTTCTTCCGAATAGTACTTCAGTGAATCGGTAATGCTGGTGAGGTCTTCTTCTGTACCTTCCCAGGTCTTGCCCATTTCATACATGATACTTTCGCGGAGGCGGTCTTTATTGTCGAGAATTTTGTTTCTGAGCTTGTCGATCCAATCCAAACGTTCATTCAGGGGAAGGGCCGACCAAGTTTTGAATCCTCTTTGCGCACTTTCAAGGGCCCTTTCGGTGTCTTCGCGACTGGCCCAGGCAATTGTAGCGGTAGGTCTCTCATCTGCAGGGCAGATGACTTCAAACGTTTTATTGTTAGAGGCTTCTACAAGCTTTCCATCGATGTAAAGTTTTTTATGACCGAATTTTAGTTGCTCCATCTTTGTGTATTTCTTTATCTAAATAATGTTCTAGTTTATCCATATCGACATCAACGCCTAGACCGGGAGTGCATGGTACTTCCAAATGGCCGTTTTCTAATTTGATCTTATGAAGCGTGACCTCGTCGCGCAGGGCGTTTTCGGTTCTGTCAAGTTCCATGGTGGGCAAATCGTTGTACATTCGGCCTGGATTTTTATCTAGGTTGGCGACCAAGTGTACGGCGGCACTAATGGCGATCCAAGTGCCCCAAGTATGTGGTACCAGGTCAACGTTATAGGTCTGGGCCAAGGTTGCTATTTTCTTGACTTCCGTAAGTCCGCCAGCGGCACAGATGTCGGGTTGGGCAATGTCTACGCAATCTTTATCGAAAAGGCGTTTAAAGCCATATTTTAAATACTCACATTCGCCGCCCGATATGGGTATGGTCGTATTTTGCCTTAATCGCTTATAGCCGTCATAATCTTCGGGTGATACGGGTTCTTCAAACCACGAAATATCAAATTTCTCGGCTTTTCTGGCCAGTTCGATGGCTTCTTTATAGCAATAGGCGTGGTTGGAATCGATCATTAGTCGCATATCGGGACCAATGGCCTTGCGGATCGCGGCAATATATTTTAGGTCTTGCTCTATGCCTAGGCCTACTTTCATTTTCGTGGCCTTGAACCCTTGGGATTTATACAATAGTGCTTCTTCGACCAATAGCTCTTCAAGGTTTTCGGTTCGGGTAAAATAGAGTCCCGTAGCGTAGGGTTCTATGATCGGATTTTTAACCCCGCCCAAAAGGACGGATACCGGTAGATTCAATAATTTACCCTTGATATCCCACAAGGCTACATCAATGGCACTGATGGCGGCTTGAAGCACACCGCTTCTCGCGTAATCCATAGACCTTCTGTACATTTCCTGCCACAAGACCTCATGTCCTATAGCTTCCTTTCCCAGTAGGAAGGGGGTAAAGAAATCAATTCCCGATTTAATGACCGCGGCAGGTCCGTAGCCTTCTCCCCATCCATAGGTGCCATCATCCAAGGTAATCTTCACGATACATATTTTTCGAGTGTCGTACTGCCATTGCGAAAAATAGAAAGGCGTGTCTAGTTTATGGCTGATGACATAGGGTTCTATCTTTTTAATTTTCATAATTTAAAAGGCTTATAGTTAATGAAATGGTTGGTTTAATAGTTGGCATAACCTAAGATACATATGGCAACGATGAGAACGGTAAGACCGCCCAATAAAACTTTGAAGGGCCTGTCCGCGTTTTTCCATTCACCTTCCCTATAGCCCCAAATATTGCTGATGATCAAGGCCAGTCCCAAAAGAATCGGCCATCCTACCACGGGACCCAGGTTTCCCATTAGGGCGGCACCTTGTCCGTATACACCTAGGGCGGCGAACCAGAAAATGCCCGCTAAAATTGCCCAGCCAAGGGCTTTACGCTTGTTGGGCACGCGATAGGCATTCCACGATTTATTCTTGATAAATAGATAGAGTGCATACCCGCCGTTCATCGCAAAGGCCCCTAAGAGCACGACGACCCATGAGGCCAAGCTCGCATTTTGGGCATCTACCCCATATTGGGTTACGGCAACACTGGCTACCGGTGCGGCATTGGAAAAACCAATATTCAAAAATGCGGAAAGCACCCCTGATGCAACGGCGATCAGTACTCCCAGTTTTATAGATTTACTTGTAGTGGAGGAATTGCTGTGGAGCTTGTCCCGTTGTACCCCGGCCACTGCCGTAATGGCCACTCCCACAAGAAGAAGGGCTACGCCCAACATGATTATGGGAAAGGAAGGCTGTTCAAATGCGCCTTCAATCTGAAAAAGCGGAATGATCGAACCCACCGATGCGGCAAGGCCCATTACAATACCGTATGTTATGGATATACCGGTTTTTTCCACACTTACGCCAAAGAGAATGCCGCCGATACCCCAAAGAAAACCATAAAATGCGGCCAAGAACAAAGTGTTGCCCTCGGTTTGCGAAATGATCTCAAAAAGGTTAGGTATGACTATAAGAGCCCAAAGTATTGGAAATAATATCATAGCCGTAAAGGCGTGAACCAACCACCATGCTTCCCATTTAAGGGGGGCTATATGCTTCATGCCCAATCCGAAGGTTCCTTGAAAAAAACTCGCGAATACGATTAAAACGATAGCCAAAATATAGGTGTCCATGTATGGTTTTGTTTGAAGTTTACAAATAAAAAGTGAGGTAGAACGGTTAAAACCTTTTAAGTGATACAAAGAAAAATCAATAAGAAGCAGGTAGATTGGCCAATTTTACCTTAGTATAACATTATTTTATCCGTGTTATAACTCACTCAAATAATATAATGCCAGAACCAATAATCCGCCACTTAGGGCTACTACGCCCGATAACAGGCTGAACGATTTTAGCAATCGGGAAACGGAAACGTCGTGGACTTCCTTGAACAGCCAGAAAAAACTGCTGTTTACATGGATGACGCCTAGGGAACCTGCGCCGATAGCGGCTGCGGTAAAGGTGGGGTGCAATGTTCCGTTGGAAACCAAGGGTGCTACAATGGAGGCCGTGGTTATAAGGGAAACGGTAATGGAACCCGTAACCGTGGTGAACAATAGGCTCAATAAAAAGGGGATGACAATGCCCATGGCGGCAATATCCCCCATGTCGGAAAACATGGAGCCCACAATTTCGGTGTCTTTTATGACCTGGCCAAAGGCACCTCCCGTTCCGGTAATAAGAATGACAATGGCCGATTTCTCTCCCGATGATTGAAAATATGTGTTCAATAGGGTAGAAAAGTTTTTCCTTGGTAATAAGGGAAGGGCAAACAGAACGCCTATAAGAAGGGCCCATACAGGGTTTTTAATGAAAGATATGATTTCGTTTTCAAAGGGGTAAATAGTGCCTATGGACATTAAGAACAAGGGAACCAATAAGGCTGCAAACGGAAGGATCCGCTTAGGGCCTTTTAGTATAGCAATCGGAGCGGCTTCCCCTTCGGTTTGTGAAAGGGTATCAAGACTAAGGTTTTTCTTGTTGAACCGTATAAATACCAAGCCCCCGATAATGGCGGCTATGGCCACGGCAATGTTTATCGGTATCATTTCACCGATGTTGATTTCAAGAATGGCGGCCACGGCAAGCGGACCTGGGGTAGGGGGGATTAAAGCATGGGCAACGGTTAGGCTTATGGCCAATGATAGGCCCAGTGTAAGCACCGAATGGCCCGATTTTTTCGACAGAACGAATATGGTGGGCAGCAAGGTCAGGTAAGCGACATCCATAAAAACGGGGATACCTATCAAAAAACCAATAACCGCCATACTTAAGGGGAGGTATTTGGTGCCAAAAAGGCCAATGATACTATTGGCGATTACATCGGCCCCGCCTGTACGTGCGAGAATTTCTCCTAATAGCGTGCCGAACAAAATGATCAGTCCGATCCACTTGAGGGTATTTCCGAAACCGCTGAGCAGACTTTCGGTAACGACTTCTACCGAACTCCCCGTCGCCAATCCTAAAATAAGGCCGCAAACCAAGAGGGCCGGTATAGGGTGCACCTTAAACACGGTAACGGCAACAATCAGTAAGATGATGCAAAAAAGTAAGAACAATAAACTGGTCACTCGTTCGTATTTAAGTTAGGTCGCTTCTTCTTCGTACGCTCAAAAATAACCTAAAGCCCTTAGGGGGAAGACACGTGAATTATCTCGTATTGGCACTATTATAACAATATGCCGGTAAAATTATACCGCTTCTTTTTTCTGGTTGTACCTATGCATGTACTCTGTTGGGGTAATATTCATCAAGGCTTTGAACTGTCGGTTGAAGTTGGTAAGGGTATTGAAGCCCGATTGGTAGCAAATGGTAGAAATTTGCATTTCTCCCTCAATCAAAAGTTTACAGGCGTTTCTTAATCGTATTTCGTTCAAGTACTGGGTAAACGATTTTCGGGTGCGCTTTTTGAAGTAACGGCAAAAGGCATTGGGGGTCATATGTGCTATTGAAGCTACTTTTTCGAGCTCTATTTTCTTTTCGAAGTTTTCGGTAAGAAAGGTAATGACCTTGCCCATGCGGTCTTTTTCGTTATTGTTATAGGTGTTGGCTATGACTTCTGAGCATAGCGTTTTGTAATTTTCACTTATGGATAGGGTGTCGAGGACCTTAAGAAGCCCTACAACACTAGATAGGCCTTGGTCACCAACGAGGCCCGTAATCAGATTGTGAACCATGTAGGTCGTTGCCTTTGAGAATTTTATGCCCCGGTCGGCAAGTTGGAATAGGCTTTTTAGTTTTTGTGATTCGGTGAGTTCTAAAAACTCCCTGCCTAGAAAATTCGATTCAAACTTGATTACGATGAGGTTGACGGCTTCCGCTTCCTGTTGGTCTTGGTAGTATTCCTTATGGTTTTTGAACAAATGCGGGACATTGCTTCCAATGAGATAGAGTTCCCCGGGGCCAAAACTTCCTATAGAATTGCCTACATATCTGGTGCCACTGCTCTTTATAAAGTAAATCAGCTCAAGTTCTTTATGGAAATGCCAGTTTTGTTCTATACAGGGCAGTCGGTCTTGCCTCGCTAAAAAAGAGTTTTCAGGTCGTTTTTCAGTCTGTTTGTACGTCAACTTCATAGTCTATTTCTTTGGTTAATTCCCCCAGTTCGAAAAGCTCGAACGGGCCGTCAAATTTTCGAAATTCCCTTTTTTGACAAAGTAAAATTCCGATAAATATACAAAATTACCTTAAATAATATCAAATGTATGATTTTAGGATAGAATAGTGTGGGCTTGGGGGTAGTGATGTTTTTGTCCGCATTCTGGCCCATTGCTTTGTAGGGCTAGGGTGTAAAAGTAAAGAACCCCTCGCAAGAGGGGCCCAGTTTAACAACGGATAACGTCGATTTGGTACTTATAGCTTTTTTATAATATGTTGTGGCAGATCTTCGACACGTTCACAGCACAATTGGTCCATGACTTGTTTGAATTGGGTTTTGAGCATGGTGATGGTATGGTCGCCACCAGCGTTTCCTAAAGCACCGACACCGTACATGAAGGATCGGCCCATAAAGGTAAATTTGGCTCCGGAAGCCATGGTGCGGGCAATATCTGGCCCTGAACGCATACCGCTGTCCATCATGATCTCAATTTGATCACCGTATTTTGGTGCGATATCGTGAAGACTGTGTATCGTAGATTCGGCCGCATCGAGTTGGCGGCCTCCATGATTGGATAAAATAATGCCATCAAAGCCCATGCGTATGGCATCTTGGGTGTCTTGTTCCGAAGCCACCCCTTTTAAGACCAGTTTTCCCTTCCATTTATCGCGGATCGGTTTAATTTTTTCTTCATTGAGCCGACCGGAAAAGGTCTTGTCCATGAACTGTCCTAACTGTCTTAGGTTTAAGCCTTCCGGAGTATATGGTTTTAAGGTTTCAAATGTAGGTTGGCCGTACTTGAGGGTGTTCATGGCCCATGTAGGTTTGCCTAGAATTTGAAGTATGTTGGTCAACGACATCTTGGGAGGGAGGGCCAATCCGTTACGAATGTCGCGGGGACGGTAACCAAAAGTAGGTACATCGCACAACAATACAAGAACGGGGCACTGCGCGGCTTCGGCCCTTTTGATGATGTCGTCACGTAGTGTGTCTTCTACCGGATTATACAGTTGAAACCAGGCCTTTCCCTCGGTTATTTCACTGGCGCGTTCAATACTCATGGTCGTGACGGTACTCAGTATGAAGGGAATATTATGTGCGTATGCCGCTTTGGCCAAGATTTCTGGTGAATTGGGCCACATAAGCCCTTGAAGTCCCACAGGGGCGATACCAAAAGGCGCATCGAATTCCATGCCCAGTACCTTGGTCTTGGTTGAACTTGTGCCGTAATTTCTGAGGTAGCGGGGCTGTAGTTGTACTTTGCGAATGTCGGAGGTATTTCGTGAAATACTTACGTCTTCGTTACAACCTCCATCCAAATATTCAAAAGCGAATTTGGGAACCCTTTTTTTTGCCTTGGTCCTTAGGTCATCTACGGACGGATAGGCGGAATTGATTTTGGCGGCCATAGGTTCTGTTTATTTAAGGATAAAAGGAATGTGTTTTTTTAGGGAATAGTTCTTTTTCAGGAACTTTGAGTTCAATTTGGTGTCGGAAATGGCTATTGCCGCACCCAAGGCGGAACCAAGGGAAGAATCCGTTGTTCGAAGCTCCATGTTCCTAAGGTAGTGCGATACGAGTTTGATGTAAATATCATTATCGCTAAAGCCCCCATCGACATATAATCTTTCTATGGTGTCCTTGCCGGCCACGATATTAATGCTCTCCACTTGTAATAGCACCAATTCTATCATCAAATGGTGGTAGGCATGTTCAAACCTGTCATAGCTATAGTTCGTTTGGCTTGGCATGTTTTTATGTTCGATACTGAACCATTTAAAGGAAAACTGAAAATCTTTTATGATGTCGAAAAAGGTGTCATAATCGAACATTACTTTTTTATGGTAGTCTTTGGCTACATTGAATTTTTTGGTCAGTTCCTCTACTTGGAGCCGGTACTCGTTTCCTAAGAAAAGACGATTTGACTTTACCGGTTTTCCGTTAATACGCATATAGTTGATGCAGCCTTTTTCTACATCGTTTTCCGATAGGGGCGTTTCGGTAAATGGATTAAGGGCAATGCTCCATGTCCCTGTCGATACTAAGATGAATTTTTTCTTAATACTGCGAACGTAGGGTAAAAGCGCTGCGGAACTGTCGTGAATGCCCACTCCGATTTTAATGCGTTTACCGTTATAGTTCATGTTGATGCTAGTTTCCGTGGAAACAATGGGCGGTAATTTGGTGTTTATACCTTCTTTATAGACCCATTCGTGGTAATCTTTCTTTTTGTAGTCCCATAAGGCGGTATGGCAACCTATACTGGTGTACTCGCTCAAAGGGATTCCCGTAAATATGTAACTGATATATTGGGGAAGGTGTAAAGAAACCGCTATTTTTTCATAGACCTTGGGTTTGGTATGTTTGAGCCAATACAGTTGCATTCCCGAATTCAGCATTCCCGAATTGGAGGAACCTGTACTTTGGGCGAATGTATTTTCCGGACCGTATTTGGCATAGAAGGCATCTATTAACTTTGGGTCATAAGGTTTTGTATAGTTGTATAAAGGCGTCAACACTTCACCGTTTTCGTCTAGATGGACGAAGCTCGCCCCATAGGTAGAGAAGTTAATGGCGGTAATGGTGTATTTTTTTGATTTCAAAATACGCTCGAATACCGCCTTTAACCATTCTTGTAGGGCTTTTAGGTCTTCGGTAGGGTGCCCGTCTTCGTCTTCAATAAAATCGAAATAGGTATATTCCCTATATACTTCTTGAAAATCGTCGTCAAAAAGAAAGAACTTCTTGTTCGTTTTTCCAATATCGAATACCGCGGTAACCTCTTTCATGCTTTTATCGTAAACTAAATAATTTTTTGTTTCCCCTTTTTTAACGTACAAAGGCATTGGCCATGCCACCATCTACATTGATGATGTTTCCAGTGCTTTTGTTCAAGACCGCGACCAGGGCGAATACCCCATTCGCGATGTCCGCCGGATAAATAATTTGGTTCAACAGGTTTCTTTTGGCATAATGAGCGGGGAGTTCTTCCACGCTAATTCCATAGGCTTTGGCCCTACCTTCGGCCCAATCGCCTTCCCATATTTTACTACCTACGATGACCCCGTCGGGGTTAACCGTATTTACACGTATTTGGTCACTGCCCAACTCGGCGGCCAAGAGGCGTGCCATGTGTTGTTGAGCGGCCTTAGAAGTGCCGTAGGCTACATTGTTGGGCCCTGAAACCAATCCGTTTTTACTGGCAATACTTATAAAGTCGCCACCTAGGTTTTGTTTGCGCATAATCGCTACCGCTTTTTGGGCGAGTTCAAACTGGCCTTTTACCAAAACGTTTTGCAGGATGTCCCAATCTTTTTCAGTGGTTTCCTCCAAGGGTTTTGAAATGGCGAGTCCGGCACTGTGTACCACAATATCGACGCCCCCGAAATCAAGGCAGGCTTTTTTAAAGGCATTTTCTATGGAGTCGGATTTGGTTACATCGCAGACGGCATAACTGGCCGTATCCCTACCGTACGTCTTAAGGGCTTCCTGTAAGCGATCTTTCGCAATATCGGTAAGTACCACATTGGCGCCTTCTTCGGCAAGTTTGTCGGCAATGGCCTTGCCTATACCGCCACCGGCACCCGTGACCAAGGCTACTTTTCTCGATAGCGGTTTTTCTTTGGGCATGCGCTGTAGTTTGGCTTCTTCCAAGAGCCAATATTCAATATCGAAAGCCTCTTGTCGAGGTAGCGAGGTGTATGATGTTATGGCTTCTGCGCCCCGCATTACATTTATGGCGTTGACGTAAAATTCATTGGCCACCCGTGTGGTCTGTTTGTTCTTGGCAAAACTGAACATTCCCACTCCGGGTAAGATGATTATAACCGGACTGGCATCGCGCATGGCCGGGCTATTGGCCCTTTTATGGGTGTTGTAATAATCGGCGTATTCTTTCTTGTACTGCTCAAAGGCAGGTTTTAGTTGCCTAAGAACGGTATCGGTATCGGTAAAATCGGCATTGGCGTCAATGTCAAGGACCAAGGGTTGTATTTTTGTCCTCAGAAAATGATCGGGACAAGAAGTGCCCATAGGGGCCAAACGATCTAGGTCATTGCTGTTGATAAACTCAAGTACGACGTCGCTATCGTTAAAATGTCCGATCATCCTATTCTCCGAAGAGCATAGGCCACGAAGCAAGGGCATGAGCTGGGCGGCTTTTTCGGCCCGTTCTTTTTCGGGGAGGCTTCCTATTTTCTGCCCACCAAAAACACTTCCTTTTTCCTGTATTTTTTTCTCTATATATGCAGAAGCCATTTCAATGACCTCCAAACTGTTCATGTACGATTCGTAAGACGTATCGCCCCAAGTGAAGAGACCGTGGCTTCCTAAAACGATACCTCGAATACCGGGGTTGTCGGCAAGACATTTTTCCAATTGTAGTCCTAGATCGAAACCGGGCCTTTGCCAAGGAACCCAGCCCATGGTATCTCCCCAAATCTCTTTGGTCACTTTTTCACTGTCTTTTGCCGCAGCCACTGCAATGAGGGCATCGGGGTGCAAGTGGTCTATATGTTTAAAGGGGAGCAAGCCGTGCAAGGGCGTGTCAATGGAAGGGGCCTTGCTATCTAGGTCGTAGATGCAGTGGTTGAAAAGGCCTACCATGCGGTCTTCGTCCTCAAGGCCGCCGTATACGTCTTTTAAGTTTCTGAGTCGCTCGGTGTACAAGCCCGCAATTCCGGCCTTGGTCAAGGTGCCTATGTCTCCTCCCGAACCCTTGATCCACATGACCTCTACTTCCTCATTGGTGAGCGGGTCTTTCTCTATGGTCTTGCAGCTGGTGTTTCCTCCGCCATAATTGGTAATCCTGAGGTCAGCCCCAAGAATATTGGAACGGTACAAGAAGAGCGCAACTTGATCGTCTCCCAATTGGGCCGCTGTTTTATCGTCCCACAGATAATCTACATATTTGAATTGCCTAACCGAGTCGTTCATTTTTTATGATGTTTTTTTAGTTGAGGCTAAAGTAAAACAGTGTTACCGTGTTTCTATCCTGTACTGTACCGTAGTGGGGCTTTTTATTTTATACCGATCGTAAGGTGTGCGCTTTTACAATTTGTAAAATCAAATTCTTTTATTCTATATTTTTTTTTGAACTTCACCAAGATTTTATAATGTCCCTTTAAAATGGAAATGTTTAAACATATACAAATAGACGAACAATCGAGAATACCTAAATATAGGCAAATTGTCGATTCCATTATCCATAACATTTCTACGGGCAAGCTGAAAATAGACGAGAAAATACCCTCTATAAACAGTTTTAGTGAAGAATATTTGCTTTCAAGGGATACGGTCGAGAAGGCGTACAATATTCTTAAAGAGCGAAAGATAATCTCGTCGATTCGCGGGAAGGGTTATTACGTTACCAGGACCCAATTGATTTCAAAGGTCAACATCTTGTTCTTGATCAATAAGTTGAGTACCTACAAGATGCAGATTTACAATTCGTTTATCAATAGTATAGGGGCGAATTCCCATACGGACCTCCATATTTACCACTGTGATGATTCGCTCTTTTTGAACCTACTGGATAAGAACATAAGGGCCTACGATTACTATGTGATCATGCCGCACTTCAAGACCGATGATTTAAAGCACTTGAGTTTTACCGATGAAGCGGTCAAGGCCATTAACACCATACCTGATGACAAGCTCGTTATTATGGATAATAACAAGCTACAGATAAAGGGTAATTGTATTGAGGTGTATCAAGATTTTGAAAACGATATCTATAATGCCCTAAAAGATGGACTGCCCAAAATAAAAAAGTACCAAAAACTTGTACTGGTCTTTCCTGAAAGTTCAATGCACCCTTATCCAAGACGCATTCTTCACGGTTTCCGTAAGTTTTGCGCCGAGTTTTCCATAGCCTTTGAAATTTTAGGCGAAATATATGATGATATCATCCTGAAAAAAGGAGATCTCTTTATTACCATAGAGGAAACCGACCTTGTTAATCTCGTCAATCAGATTCGCGATAAGGAATTTGCCCTAGGGGAAGATATCGGGGTCATCTCATATAATGATACACCGTTAAAGGAGCTTTTGGGTATTACGGTTATTTCTACCGATTTTAAGATGATGGGGCAAACTGCCGCCCAGATGATCCTGAACAAGAAAAAAGGAAAGGTCAAGAATCCCTTTAACTTTATAGATAGGGAATCGGTATAGGCCTGCTTTCGTTTTTGTGTTTTGGCCGAATTGAAACGAATCCCTCCCATGCAGTACACTACAGGATAGTAAAGAAAAAATGCTTCATTAGTTTTAGGCTCGTAGAAGTGTAGTATTGCTGTGGTAAAGCCAAGGCGTAGCACATTTACACTAACTTAGAAGAAGATATGGATCGGCACAGGGCCGATTATCCTCTTTTTAAGAGCAAAAACTAAGCATATGACCGTAAAAACACTGAAAACCGACATCTTTTTTCTTTTCGTCTGTTGTGTTTTGCTATTGACATTCTCGTGTTCTTCCGATGCGAAGAAGACTAGTGTTGCCCTTGGTGCTGAACATCCGAAAATTGCAAAGTTAAAATTGCAATCGGGTTTCGCCGCGGAGCATTTATATAGTCCGGGAGACAATGGTATGGGAAGTTGGGTGGCCATGACCTTTGATAACAAAGGGCGGCTCATTACTTCAGACCAATACGGTGCCCTGTACCGTATGAAAATCTCACCGATAGGGTCCGATAATCTCTTGCCCGAAATCGAAAAATTGAAGATCCACACCGGTGAGCAGGTGGCCGATTCCATCATACAGATGGGCTACGCACAAGGCTTGTTATATGCTTTTAATAGTCTGTACGTTATGGTCAATCATAGGGGTGACGATGCATTTGAAAAGACCAGCGGTCTCTATAGGTTACAAGATACCGATAACGATGATCAATACGATAAAATAACCCTTTTGAAATCCCTAGAGGGGGCTGGGGAGCACGGCCCTCATAGTATCGTGCCTTCCCCTGATGGAAAATCACTTTACGTGATTGCGGGCAACCATACCGATTTGCCGGAAATGGATGGATACCGCCTTCCGAATAATTGGAAAGACGACAACCTTTTTCCACAGATAAAGGATCCACGCGGACATGCCAATGACCGTGGGGCGCCAGGAGGTTGGGTAGCCCATCTGGATCCCGAAGGAAAACGCTGGGAATTGGTAGCTTCCGGTTTTCGAAATCCCTTCGATTTGGCGTTCAATGACTTAGGGGATATGTTCGTTTACGACTCGGATATGGAATGGGATTTGGGTATGCCGTGGTATCGCCCGACACGTATCTGCCATGTGACTAGCGGGGCCGAGTTTGGATGGCGAACGGGTAACGGAAAGTGGTCGGCCGCTTATCCTGACAATTTACCTCCGGTACTGAATATAGGTCAGGGCTCGCCAACCAATGTCGTATACGGAAAAGGTGCCAAATTCCCTTCAAAATATCAAAACAGTGTCTTTGCCTTCGATTGGAGCTTCGGTATTATCTACGCGATAGAAATGGAACAAAAGGGCGCTTCGTACATCGGAAAGAAAGAGGAGTTTTTATCGGGAATTCCACTTCCCCTGACCGATGGGGTCATAGGTCCTGACGGTGCCATGTATTTTATGACGGGAGGAAGACGATTGGAATCGGATCTGTATCGCGTCTATTATAAAGACCAGGAATCTATTGATGCTTCGGATATTGTTTTGGAAGATACCAAGGAAAACAAGATCCGTAAAGAGCTGGAAACCTACCATGGGGAAGCAAAGGAAGGGGCCTTGGCCTTCGCTTGGCCTTACCTGAAGAGCAAAGATCGCTTTGTTCAATATGCCGCCCGTATTGCGGTAGAACACCAACCCGTTGCCACTTGGCAGGAAATGGTCTTTAAGGAGGCCGATGCGATTCGAAAAATACAGGGTGCGGTAGCTTTGGCCAGACAGGGAGATGCAAGCCAACGCGATCGTTTATTGAACACCTTGGTCAATATTGATTATGTGAGTCTTTCTGAGCAGCATCAAGTAGATTTGGTACGTGCCATTGAGCTTACCTTGTCGCGCTTCGGAAAGCCGAACGCCGATATCAAAAGAAATATCAGTGCGTATCTTTCGCCTCATTACCCGGCCGATACCGACGTGTTGAACCAGTTGTTGAGCAAGACCCTAGTGTACGTAGATGATCCTTCGGTGGTTTCCAAAACCTTGAGGTTGCTAGAGTCTGAAGAAGGGGAGAATGCCTCCGTTATGGCCAATACGGCCACCGATGCGGCGGACTTGATCTTGAGAAACCCCCAGTACGGAATGGATATAGCCGAAACGCTGAAAAATATGCCCTTGGCCCAACATACCTATTACGGTTTGGTGCTTCAGGATGCTACGACCGGATGGAACCCCCAACTAAGGGAAAAGTATTTCAAGTGGTTTTATAAGGCTTTTTCGTTCAAAGCGGGCCGTAGCTATATCGGTTTTATCGATAAGGCTCGGAAAAAGGCACTGACCCATGTAGCGGATAGTAAAAGGGAGTTTTACAACCAAATGTCCGGGGATTCCTTGCTTAGCAAGTCGGGGAACTCTTTGGCTTCAAGTGCCGTGCAACCTAAAGGTCCGGGCAAGAGATGGAAAGAAGAAGACATCGCCCCCTTGTTGGTCGATGGTTTACATAATAGGAATTTTGAAACGGGAAGGAATATGTTCTTGGCCACCAATTGTATCACCTGTCATAGTATGCGCGGCGAAGGTCAGAATATAGGTCCTGATTTGACGCAGGTCGGAACCCGATTTTCTCCCGAAGATATCCTAAGGGCCATTATAGATCCTAATGATGTGATTTCAGACCAGTACAATACAACCGTTTTCTCTTTAAAAGATGGCAACTCCATTGTGGGGAGATTGATCAGTGAGGAAGGGGCCGATTACAAGGTTTCCCAAAATCCGTATGCGCCCGAAATTATCAGGAGTATACCCAAAAATGAGGTGACCGATATGAAAATGTCTACGGTTTCCTTGATGCCACCGGGTAGCATTAACCGCTTGAGCGATGATGAGGTAAAGGATTTACTGGCCTATCTTATCTCTGGTGGGGATGCAAAAAACGAGATTTTTTCCAAAGAATAAAAAATTATACACAAATCGCCATTTCGTAGTGCGAAAAAGACATGCAAAATTCAGTTCTTGTAAAATATAAGAAGTCCGTTCAGGGCGTGATATCAAAAAGGAAGCAGGCCTTATACTTCTCCTTTTCGGGCAGCCGAACGCTTTTTGTTGTCCTAATGTCAGCGGTTTGTATAGGTCAGCTCGGATGTAAGGAAGTGCGTGGTTCGGGTGATGCCACTACCGAAAGGAAGGAAGAGGGCTTCGTTGAAATTTTCAATGGAAAGGATTTGGAAGGATGGGAAGGAAATCCGACGTATTGGAGGGTGGAAGATGGAAACCTGGTCGGAGAGGTAAGCCCTGAAACCCCACTGAAGAAAAACACCTTTGTCATATGGCAAGGCGGGCAAGCCGACGATTTTGAACTGCGCCTCGACGTAAAGATTACCGAATCGGGAAACAGCGGTATCAATTATAGAAGTGAACTCTTAGATTCCATACCTTATGCATTGCGCGGCTATCAGGCCGATATTGACGGTAAGAACAGGTATACGGGGCAGAATTACGAAGAAAGAAAAAGAACCACTTTGGCCTATCGAGGCGAAAAGGTATTGGTCAAGGGGCAAACGGGTCACAATACAGCGGTTTTGCGCGATAACGTAAAAAAAAATTGCTGGCAGAGTAGGGAAGTGGTCGAGTCTTTAGGTGATAGCGATTCGCTAAAAACCAAGATACGGATGGAAGATTGGAATCATGTCCGTTTAGTGGTTCAAGGCAATAGGTTGCAACACTATGTAAACGGCATCCTGATGAGTGATGTTACCGATAATGATTCCGTCAATCGTAAGATGTCGGGCTATTTGGGTATGCAGGTGCATGTTGGCCCGCCGATGAAAGTGGCCTACAAGAATATATTCCTTAAAGAATTATAGCAAGTATTAACAAACATAAAGCAGCAATGTCAGCTCTCGATTTTATACATAACGGCAAGGATAAAATAGGCAATACCGCCCAAATTGGAGGTATTGAAACCTCTGTGCTCGATAATGGATTGGGACGTGGTAGCCGTATTGCATGGATCAATACGGGAACCGGACTTCGGTACAAGCTCGTAATTGACCGCGGAATGGACATTGCCGATGCCTTTTACAAAGAGCATAGCTTGGCTTGGCTAAGCCATACCGGCGTTGTTCCGCCCGAGCGTTTTTCCGATAAGGGAATGGGGTGGATCCGCAATTTTGGAGGGGGACTTCTAACTACATGCGGATTATCGCATGTGGGCGGACCGGAGGAAGATGGGTATGGGGCTAGGGGACTGCACGGCCTGATCAGTAATACGCCTGCCGAGATTATATCGATCGTCCAACCCGATCCGGCTGCCGGAAAAATGGAAATGAGCATTACCGGTATAATTAGAGAAACCCAAGTATTTGGTCCGTCATTGGAGTTGAAACGAACCATTTCGGGCCAATTGGGCGAAGCAAAGATCAGTATTCACGATGAGGTCATAAACCGCGGGAACCAAAAAGTGCCACATATGATTTTGTACCATGTGAATTTTGGTTGGCCCCTGATAGACGAAGGAACGGATTTGTTATGGAAGGGAGATTGGCAATCGCCTACCCCTGATGCTGAAGGAAAAATATTTAAAGACGGAATAAACTTCCGCAAATGCCCGGCTCCCATGGAAGCACATTCGGGTACGGGGGAAGACGTGGCCTTTATCGATGTAGAATCCGATGCTTCCGGAAATGCCAATTGTGGTATCTATAACAAAAAGTTAGGTTTGGCCGTGGCACTTCGCTTTCCTAAAGAACAACTGCCCTGGTTGATCAATTGGCAGCACTGGGGAAAGAACGAATACGTGACCGCTCTGGAACCGGCTACAAATCCGCCCATAGGCCAGAAAAGGGCTAGGGAAGAAGGGAGCCTGATTTTTTTATCGCCGAATGAAAGCAGGAGCTATACACTGGAATTGGAAGTGCTGGCGCCCGAAAAAATAGAATCATTTATAACATCCTTTTTATAAAATAAACATTGAACAATATGGCAAATTCATTAGCTGAAAAGGCATTGGAACAAGGACAGGGAATTTTACGATTGGCGCCGACATGGGTACCGCGGTCTTTCTGTGTTCCTGGTAGAAGAATAAAATTGCACCCAGACGATTACTACGTCTTAGGAGGTGAACGAGGCGGGATCGATGAACGTTGGTTTTCTTCTACGACCCCTGCGGAGAACGGTCCCTTGACGGGTAAGAACGAAGGCCTTAGCCAAGTTGTTCTCGAAGATGGCGGAAAGGAAGTACAGATTCTTCTCAAAGATGTAGTTGATGAGTTAAAGGGAGAGATTATAGGTGATCGCTTGTGGAACGAGTATGAGAGCTGGCCTATGTATTCCAAGTTTTTTGACAATATGGGCCCCTTGCCGCATCACATTCATCACAACGATGAACATGCCGCGAAAATCGGACAAAAAGGAAAGCCTGAAGCCTATTATTTTCCACCTCAAGTAAACAACCATGGCGGGGACTTTCCGTATACCTTCTTCGGTATAACGCCGGGGACGACCAAGGAAGAAATAAAGGAATGTTTGATGAATTTTTCTAAAGGGGACAATAAGATCACCAATTTTTCGTCGGCTTTTAGGTTAGAGCCCGGAACAGGATGGGATGTGCCACCAGGAATGCTCCATGCACCGGGAAGCATGTGTACTTACGAGCCGCAAAAGGCTTCCGATGTTTTTGCCATGTACCAATCTTTGGTAAACGAGGCTATTATTCCAGAAGAGCTATTGTGGAACGGAACGCCAAAAGATAGAATGGGCGATTATGACCAGTTGATGGAAGTTATAGATTGGGAGTTGAACACGGATCCGAATATGTTGGAAACCCGTTTTATGAGACCTGTTCCCGTAAAGCCACTTGAAGAAATGGAAGCGGAAGGCTATGTCGATAAATGGATCTGTTATCGCTCCGAGGCCTTTAGTGCCAAAGAATTGACGGTCTTGCCAGGTCAAACGGTTACGATCAAGGATAGCGCATGTTACGGAATGATCATGATGCAAGGGCATGGCAAGATGGGCGTATGGGATATTGAAACACCATCGCTGATCCGCTACGGACAATTGACACACGATGAATATTTTGTTACTGAAAAAGCGGCAAAAACAGGTGTAACTATTGTAAATCACAGCAAAACCGACCCAATTGTCATGTTAAAACACTTTGGACCTAAAAATCCTGACCTTAAATTATAAATAAACCGTATTTTAGAGCAAGTGTATTTTTTACGTTTAATAAGATGCACTCGAAATCAAAAAATAGATACGTTTAATTTAAAAGTACAGAAGTATGAAAGACAACGCTTTTCCAAAAATCCACAATGCCTCATGGCCCGGTATCGTGGGTAAAGGCCCTGATTCAGAGCCTCCCATTTCCCTTGATAAAATGCTTGAAATGACGGCCAAGGCTGAAGTGAACGGTATAAAGTTCGACGGTATAGATATCGGACTCTTTGATCCGCACGTTGATATTCATAGTTCTGACGATGACATCAAACGCTTGGCCGACAAGGTAGCGGGCCATGGTCTGAACATCGGTACGCTCGTGGCCCCTATTTGGGGAGGCCCTACTTTGGGTTCCGATGATGACCGCAAGACTTTTGTAGCTATGGTACAGCGCGCATGTCATTTCGGTAAAATTTTCCGTGAACACGGCGTAAGACAATATGGGGTAATTCGCATAGATTCGGCTTCTAGTCCCGAAGAATGGGCCAAAGACCCCGTGAACAATACCAAATTGATAGCCAAAACATTCCGTGAGGCCTGTGATGTGGCTGCCGATTATGATGAAAAATTGGCTGCCGAAGGCGAAATTTGCTGGGGAGGAATGCACAGCTGGAAAGCGATGGTGGAAACCTTGGAGGCCGTTGATCGACCCAATATCGGATTTCAGGCCGATATGTCGCATACCCTTTTGTATTTGTTGGGCTACAATGCCCCTGAAGATCGAATTCTACCTCAAGACTTCGACTGGTCCGACCGAAAAACCTTGGAAGCCGGACTAAAAACGGTTACCGACGCCCTAAGGCCTTGGACCATTGATTTTCACGTGGCCCAAAATGATGGAACCGTTCACGGAACGGGATCGCACGATAAGACCGGACGCCACTGCTTGGCTACGGATCCCAACGGAAAACTGGATGTTGCCAACGACGCCGGCTATTGGTTACGTGACGGTAACGGCGAATTGACCAAGGCTTTCAAGCATATTTGTTGGGACGGTTGTATGTTCGATAACGATGTGATGATGAAGCAACAGACCTGGAACGATATTCTGGCGACCTTGATCAAGGTGCGGGAATTACACGGATGGAGTTAACTAACAAAAGAAGGAGAATCATGATGTCATTTGTTACGGTTAACGGAATACAATTATACTACGAAATAAGAGGTAAGGGAAAACCATTGTTGTTGATTATGGGTATTACCGCCCCATGTTCCGTGTGGGAAAAACATGTTTCGTATTGGGAAAAAGAATACCGCTGTATCATTTTCGATAACCGCGGGGTGGGCTTGTCCGATAAACCGGAAGGTCCCTATACAACGGCCCAGATGGCCGATGATAGCGCAGCACTTTTAGACGCCTTGAAAATACCGAATGCCGCAGTGGTTGGCGTATCTATGGGCGGGGCGATTGCCTTGCAGATGGCCATTAGGCATCCTGAAAAGGTGTCTGCCATGGTGGCCATGTGTCCTTGGGCCAGTTGCGATAGAAAAGGAGAAGCTATTTTTAGACATATAACTCACATAAAGGCCCATTTGAGGCCTGAGCAATTTGCCCATTTTATGCAGTTGCTCATTTTTGACAAAGCCACCTTTGATAATGACGCCGAATATGAGGGCTTGTTGGAAGGGCAAAAAGGAGCGGCCTTAGAAGCCATTCAACAGCCCTTGCACGGTTTGGAGGCCCAAGCGGAAGCCTGTATAAGCCACAATGTGGTGGATCAGCTGCCGCAAATTAAGTCGCCTTCCCTCGTAATCGGGGGCAAGCAAGATATGTTCGTTCCTGAATGGATGGTGCGTGAGGTGGCCGAAGGTATCCCTGATAGCGAACTGCATCTGTACGACAATGCAGGGCATGCTTTCCATTGGGAAAAATTGGATGATTTTAATCCAAGAGTTTTGAATTGGTTAAAAGCCAACTATTAAGTCGAGCCTTGCAATGGAATAGGTACATATATTTTGTATCCCTATTCGAGGTGACGGCAAATTCAACCCTAATAAAAAAATAACGATGTCAAAAATAAAAATTGGTTGTGAGACCTATACTTGGGCAATGTCCGGGGAAACGTATAAAAATAAATTAGAGCATATAATAGAGGTAACTTCTAAGGCCGGATTCAAAGGCATTGAACCCGATACCGGTTTTATGAACGGCTTTACCGATCCAAAAGTCTTTAAGGAGGCCTTGGACAGGAATAATATTGAATTGTCGGTGCTTTGCCATGTGGAAGATTGGCGTAATCCGAAAGAGACGGATGCCGAAAGAAAGAATGCGGATCAATGGATCGAGTTTATGAAGCATTTTCCCGAAGCTATTCTTCTATTGGTGCAAATGCCGGGGCAAGATCGAGAGCACTTAAAAGAACGTCAACAAAACCTGTTGACCTGTGTGAACGAAATCGCCACCAGGGCGGCAGGCGAAGGTGTGGTATGTTCATATCACCCCAATTCTCCCATGGGCTCGATCTATAGAACCGAAGAAGATTACAAAATCTTATTGAACGGTTTGGATAGTAGGGTCATTAAATATACGCCTGATGTAGGGCACATGGCCAAAGGAGGCATGGATCCCTTGCCCATTATAAAGCAATATCGCGAGTTGGTCAATTGTGTGCATTATAAAGATATGTACGACAATGGCAAATGGGCGGCAATGGGCGATGGTATTATTGATTTTAAGGGAATAACATCGTATTTAAAGGAAACCGATTTTGAAGGGTGGATCATCGTAGAAGATGAATGTGATGCTGCTATCACCGATCCCGACGGCATTACCATGCAAGATGGTGTTTATATTGAAGAAGTATTGAGACCCTTGATATAGAAAAGAACATTTTTTAATTTAAAACTACAGATAAATGGCACACAAAAAAGAACTCCGGATAGGATTGATAGGTACTGGTTTAATGGCAAGAACGCATACAAACGGTTATAAGCGTAGCGGTGATTTTTTCCCTGAACTTGAATATCGACCGGTGCTCAAAACAGTGTGTGCCAGAACCGAGGAAAAGGTAAAGGCCTTTGCCGAGCAATGGGGTTATGAGTCGTATGAAACGGATTGGAGGGCGGTTATTGCCAGGGACGATATTGACGCTGTCGATATTTGTACCCCTAACCACATGCATGCCAATATTGCCATTGCGGCCGCCGAGGCGGGTAAAATGGTACTTTGCGAAAAACCTTTGGCGCGTTCCGTAGCGGAAGCCCAGCCTATGGTCGATGCAATTGCAAAGGCCGGTGTAGCGAATACCGTTTTCTATAACTACCGTCGTATACCGGCCGTTACCTTGATCAAACAGATCGTCGATTCGGGTAAGCTGGGTAAGATATTCCACTACAGGGCCAATTTTTTACAAGATTGGACCATCAACCCCGAGCTGCCACAAGGTGGCGAGGCCCTATGGCGATTAGATGCCGAAGCTGCGGGTTCAGGAGTAACGGGAGATCTTTTGGCGCATTGTATCGATAGTGCCATGTGGTTGAACGGACCGATTAAAGACGTGTCTGCGGTAACCGAGACATTTATAAAGGAACGCGTACACCAAGATACCGGTGAGGTCACAAAGGTAAGCATAGATGATGCTTGTATTTTTCATTGCCACTTTGAGAACGGGGCCTTGGGCCTTTTTGAGGCCACCCGTTATGCCCGGGGGCATAAGGCTTTGAATACCTTGGAAATCAATGGGGAACATGCTTCCTTGAGATGGGATTTGCACGATATGAACTACCTTGAAATGTACGACCATGCAGATGATGCCGTGGTGAGGGGATGGCGCAGGATCTTGATAACGGACAGTGACCAGCCTTATATGGATAAATGGTGGATTCCGGGTACGTCTATCGGCTATGAACATTCGTTTGTGCACCAAGTGGCCGATTTCTTAAAAAGTTTGGAAACCGGGGAAGCCTGTGAGCCCACTTTTGAAAATGCCTTGATGACCCAAAAGGTTTGTGAGGCCGTTATCAATTCGGCCAATTCAAAAAGCTGGAAAGATACAGGTCTGGTGTAGGCATGCCTTGGGCCTAAAACCGAGTAAAATTAAAAACCCGAAATACAGCTTTTAGCCATGTATTTCGGGTTTTACTTTATGTAATAGAAGGCTTCCTTAGGCGGAACGGTACCAATCGTACATTTTTTTAATGCCTTCTTCAAGATCTATTTGGTGCTTCCAGCCCAAACCGTGAAGCTTAGAGACATCGGTCAATTTCTTCATAGTGCCATCGGGTTTGTCGGCATTGAATTTTAAAGGACCTTCAAAACCGACCATAGCTTTTATGGATTCGGCCAACTCGCGAATAGAGAGATCTTTGCCCGTACCGATATTGATATGGGTATTTCTGATTTCCTTCTCGGCAGGAGCATAGGTGTCTTCGAAATTTCTGCTTTTCATAATGAAAATACACGCATCGGCCATGTCTTCCGACCAGAGAAACTCACGCATGGGTTTTCCACTGCCCCAAATTTCGACACTTACCTTGTCGTCGGTCTTCTTAACGCCGTATTTTTCTAAGATGGAATAGATTTCGCTTTCGCTTGCCTTGCCATCGACACCTTCGATCGGGCGCTCGTTCAAATCTTTACGCACCGTTGTCCAGTCTTGCGCTTCCAAGGCCCTGCCTAAATGCATTTTGCGGATTAGGGCAGGAAGTACGTGCGACTTTTCCAAATCAAAATTATCGTTCGGGCCGTACAGGTTGGTGGGCATGACCGAAATAAAATTGGTGCCGTACTGTAAATTATAGCTTTCGCAAAGTTTAATACCGGCTATTTTGGCAATGGCGTAAGGCTCGTTCGTATACTCAAGGGTATCCGTAAGTAGATAGTCTTCTTTCATGGGTTGCGGACAGGCCTTGGGGTAAATACAGGTACTGCCCAAAAACAGAAGCTTCTTTACGTTGTTCACATAACTTTGGTGTACAACGTTGTTCTGGATCATGAGGTTGGCGTAAATGAAATCGGCCCTATAGGTATTGTTCGCTACGATACCGCCCACTTTTGCCGCTGCAAGAAAAACGTATTCTGGTTTTTCTTCGGCAAAAAAAGCAGCTACGGCATTGGCGTCGGTCAAATCAAGTTCGGCATGCGTACGCAATACGAAATTGGAAAACCCTTCGGCCTTGAGCTTTTTTAAAATGGCGCTGCCTACAAGGCCACGGTGTCCTGCAATATAGATTTTTGCATCCTTGTCCATGCTATTCAAAATAATTCATGATACGATAGCCACCTTCTTTTAGGTAGGTGTCTTTCTTCATCAATTTTAAATCGCTCTGCATCATATCTTCCACCAAATCTTTCAAATCGTATTTTGGGGTCCATCCCAATTTGTTGTTGGCCTTGCTCGGGTCACCGATAAGAAGGTCTACTTCCGTTGGTCTAAAGTACCTAGGGTCAACGGCAACGATTTCTTTTCCTATCTCTACTTGGTAATCGGGGTTGCTGCAAGAAACGACGGTACCTTTTTCATCAACACCTTCTCCTGTAAAAGCAACTTCGATTCCCGCCTCGGCGAAACTCATTTTAACGAAGTCACGAACAGTGGTCGTTTTTCCGGTGGCTATGACCCAATCTTCCGGTTCATCGGCCTGAAGGATCATCCACATCATTCTTACGTAATCCTTGGCGTGGCCCCAGTCTCTTTTTGCATCGAGGTTACCTAGGTAAACCTTGTCTTGAAGACCCAATGCGATCCTTGAAGCCGCCCTTGTAATCTTACGGGTAACAAAAGTTTCCCCACGGATAGGCGATTCATGGTTGAAAAGTATACCGTTACAAGCGTACATGCCATAGGCCTCACGATAGTTTACGGTAATCCAATAGGCGTACATTTTTGCAACAGCATATGGGCTACGAGGGTAGAACGGTGTGGTTTCCGACTGTGGTACTTCTTGCACCTTACCATAGAGCTCAGAAGTCGAGGCTTGATAGATACGGGTCTTTTTCTCCAATCCAAGAAGACGTACGGCATCTAGAATACGAAGGGTACCTATACCATCGGCATTGGCCGTATATTCAGGAGTTTCAAAAGAAACCGCTACGTGGCTCATTGCCGCCAAATTGTATATTTCGTCGGGTTGAATTTCCTGTATAAGGCGAATTAGGTTGGTACTATCGGTCATATCACCATAGTGAAGGTGAAGATTCCGATTTTCAACATGCGGATCTTGGTACAAGTGATCGATTCTATCCGTATTGAAAAGCGATGACCTTCGCTTTAGTCCGTGGACCTGATATCCTTTTTTTAATAAAAATTCAGCCAAATATGCTCCATCTTGGCCTGTTATTCCTGTAATCAAACATTTTTTCATAATGCTGAGTGCTAATGGTTTTTTATTTTCTTCGGCAAAGATGCCGATTTATATCGTTATGGACATAACCATAACGCCAAAATAATTTAAAAATAAGGATACTACGATTGTACCGCTCATACTTTGAGAAACCCTTATTATGAACATGGATTTATGATAAAAGAAGTAATTGCTGTAAATCTTGATTACGAAAAACGTAATTTTTTTCTTACTCAAACATTTTCGGAAGCGGATGTTGCCATCCTTCCCGGTACGTCCGTTGCAAAAGTTGGGTGGCTTCGGGGTCATTGACCACGATACGTTGTTTTTGGTCGTAGACCAAGGGACGCTCGAGTTTCATGGCCATGTTGGCCAGAATACAACTAGCCGTCGATATGTGTGCCTCTTGAATATTGGCTACAGGTATGCTTCCCGTATGTATGGCGTTTAAAAAGTCGATCATATGGGCCCGTGTGGCCGGTGCGGCATGTAGTTCTATGTCTTTTTCGGTCAGGTCTTCCGGATATTTTTCCCTTTCGTAAAGCACGTCGCCATGAATTTTTTCACCCTTTCCGGTCGGGACAAAATCGTATTTTTTAATATCCCCCGAAAGCGTTCCCTTTTCCCCATAAAGCTTGAACGACCAAGGGTATTCGGGGTCGGCAGGGGTGCCCCATGACCTATGGTTCCATACGCAGTCGAGTTCGTCAAATTCAAAAATAGCGGTTTGGGTATCGGCAATATTCGATTTTCCGTCTTTTTGCACGTAAATACCACCGGTGGAGCTGATTTTATTGGGCCATCCGAGGTCCAACATCCAACGAACGGTGTCTAACATATGAACGCACATATCGCCCATAATTCCGTTGCCGTATTCCATAAAGGTACGCCACCATCGTCTGTGGGGCATGCCGTCAAAAGGTCTCAAGGGAGCGGGGCCCGTCCACATTTCATAATCGAAATAATCGGGTACCTCTTGTAAGGGAGGGTTGTCATTGGCCCGCATATGGTAATAACAACAGATTTCTACATGTGATATTTTACCCAATAGTCCGGCATCTACGATGTTCTTTTTGGCTTCTACCAGGTGGGGCGTACTTTTTCGCTGGGTGCCCACCTGAATTACCTTGCCGTATTTGTTTGCGGCGGCCACCAAGGCTTCACCTTCCATAACGTCTACACTTATGGGTTTCTGAAGGTATACATGTGCACCGGCCTTAAGGGCCTCTATGCCTTGTAAGGCATGCCAATGGTCGGGACTTCCGATCAGCACGATATCTAGGTTGCGTTCCGCCAACATTTTTTTGTAATCGGTATAGAGCTGTGGTGTCTTTTTGGATTTTTGTCTGAGGGCAACCAGTTTTCCGGCCTCCGAAAGCATATTCCGATCGGGATCGCAAAGCGAAACGACTTCAACAGGGGCTACTTGCATCAGCCGAAATAGATCGCTCTTTCCGTACCAACCTGTACCGATGAGTCCTACCTTAAAAGGTTTTTCACGGTAATCAAAGTCCAGGGCATAGGCACCAAAGGAAGAAAGGGCGATGAGGCTTGAAGTGCCCTTGATAAAATTACGTCTGCTAAAAAGGTTGTTTTGGGTATCCATTGGTCGTTTTGTTCGGTTTATATCCTAAAGATATTTAAATCATTACAATTTGCAGCATTGTATTGGGGTGCTTTAATAAATTGGTATATTTAAAACTTTATCAAACCAATACTAACGTATATGAAACCTAAATTTTTGATTGTCGCTTTTTTAATGACATTGGCCTGTCAGCCCTTATGGGCAAAGATCGAACTGCCCCATATTTTTTCCGATCATATGGTATTGCAGCGAAACGAAAAGGTCTCGTTATGGGGCTGGGCCAATACGGGAGAGGAAATTACGGTCCACACGGGTTGGGACAATCAAGAATATCACGTAAAGACCAACATTGAGGCGAAATGGAAATTGGAAATCGATACCCCGGAAGCAGGTGGGCCTTACACGATTAGCTTTAAGGGGAATGAAAACGAAATTGTATTGAAGAATGTTCTGATCGGTGAGGTCTGGTTGTGCTCGGGCCAATCGAATATGCAGTGGAGCGCTACCACAAACGCGGGTATAGATAATGCCGAAGAGGAAATAAAAAAAGCCGACTACCCCAATATTCGTCTTTTTACGGTAGCCCGAAGAACTTCCAATTATCCACAAGACGATTTGCCGGGGACTTGGGAGGTTTGTACACCCGAAACAATGAAAACCTTTAGTGCCGTTGCCTATTTTTTTGCAAGAAGGCTACAGGGAGAACTTAATGTACCGATAGGGCTTATCGATAATGCGTGGGGCGGTTCTCCTGCGGAAGTATGGACCCCGAGGTCTGTTTTCGACAAGAATGAAGACCTAAAGGCCTCGGCCGAAAGCTTGGAAGAGACCCCATGGAGCCCAGTTTCCCCTTCACAATTATACAATGGAATGGTACATGCCATAACGCCTTTTAAGATAGCGGGTACAATTTGGTACCAAGGGGAATCCAATAGAGGGAGATGGGATGTTTACGGCAAGCTTTTTTCCGAAATGGTAGGCTCGTGGCGAGAGGCTTGGGGATACGATTTCCCTTTTTATTACGTGCAGATCGCACCTTATAACTATAAGGAAGCCGAGCAGGGGGTAAGGATTAGGGATGTACAAAGACGCGTGTTGGAGACCTTGCCCAATTCGGGTATGGTGGTAGTGAGCGATATTGCCACAATAGATAATATCCACCCGACCAATAAACAGGATGTAGGTCTGCGATTGGCCAATTTGGCCCTGAAGGAAACCTATCAAAAGTATGAGGGCGAGGTTTACGGACCGCTTTTTAAGGAGGTCCATCCTTTGGGGAAAAAGATTGAAGTCGTCTTTGACCATGCGAAGGGACTCATGGCAAAGGGTAAAAAAGTAACCCATTTTGAAGTGGCCGGTGCCGATGGGGTATATCATCCGGCGAAAGCCGCCATCAAGCAAGACAAAGTGATCTTGTCGTCAAAGATGGTAAAAGAACCCTTGAACGTACGTTTTGGCTGGAGCAATATTGCCGAGCCGAATCTTTTTAATGGAGCGGGTTTGCCGGCTTCAGCGTTTATAAGTGAGTAACCGGCCGTCGGTTCGTTTTTTTTAATTTCAACGCACGGTATTGTTTTGATCTCGTGGGAAAAAATAATTTTATGACCTTACGTTTTTCTAGATGTTTGACCGGTATTTCAATGCTGGCCCTTTTTATGGTTGTTTCCTGTAAAGAAAATAAAACCGAGCAAGAAGTGAAAGTACATAAATATACCAATGCCCTAGCCAACGAGACCAGTCCGTATTTGTTGCAACATGCCCATAACCCGGTCAATTGGAGGGCTTGGAGCCAAGAAGCATTGGACGATGCCAAAAAAGAAAATAAGTTGGTATTGGTCAGTATCGGGTATTCTTCGTGCCACTGGTGCCACGTTATGGAAGATGAGACCTTTGAGAATGAGGAAGTGGCCAAAATCATGAACGAAAATTTCATCAACATCAAGGTAGACCGTGAAGAGCGTCCCGATGTCGACCAAGTTTATATGACGGCATTGCAGTTGATCTCAGGAAGTGGGGGCTGGCCGTTGAACGTAATAACCCTTCCCAACGGGAAACCGCTCTATGGAGGAACTTACCACACAAGGGAGCAGTGGATGCAAGTGCTGACCAAAATAAGCGAATTGTACAAAAACGACCCGAAAAAGGCGGAGGAGTATTCAGATATGGTAGCGGCCGGTATAGCCGAGGCCAATTTGGTGGAGCCGGCGAAGGGATTCGAATCCATTACCAAAGAGGCCCTAAAGACCAGTGTCGCCAATTGGAGCCCGAATTGGGATTTGGAAGAAGGAGGGGAAAAGGGTGTCCAAAAATTTATGATTCCCTCAAACCTAAGTTTCTTGTTGGACTATGCCGTACTCACGGGTGACGACAAAGCTAAAAGGCATGTAAGGAACACCTTGGATAAAATGGCCTTGGGGGGTGTTTATGACCAGATCGGTGGTGGTTTTTATAGGTATAGTACCGATGCCTTTTGGAAAGTACCGCACTTTGAAAAAATGCTTTACGATAATGCCCAGGTCTTAAGCCTGTACTCAAAGGCGTATACACTTTTTAAGGATGACGCCTACAAAAATGTGGTTTGGGAAACCATTGATTTTCTTGATAGGGAAATGAAAGATACGAACGGGGGCTACCATGCGGCATTGGATGCCGATAGTGAGGGTGAGGAAGGTAAGTTTTATGTGTGGAAGGAAGAAGAACTGAAGTCGGTCTTAGGTGAGGGGTTCGAGCTTTTTTCCGCCTATTACAACATAAATAAGGAAGCTGTTTGGGAAGACGGAAAATACGTGCTCCATAGAAAGGTCGATGATGCTGAATTTGTAAAGGAGCACGATATTGAGCAGGGCAAGCTGAACTTTATAAAGTCGGAATGGAATAAAAAGTTATTGGCGGAAAGAAACAAAAGGGTGTTTCCGCGAAGTGACGATAAGATCATTACCTCTTGGAACGCCTTATTGGTCAATGGCTTTGTAGATGCCTATAAAGCTTTTGGTCAAAAGCGTTTTTTGGAAAAGGCCGAGAGCGTGTTTTCGTTTATACGGTCGAATGCCTATCAAAACGGAAAACTGGTCCATACCTTTAAAAAGGGAAGCAAGCGCAAGGAGGGTTTTATTGAAGATTATGCCTTTATGATCGATGCTTCCCTCGAGCTTTACGGACTTACGCTGAATACCGAATATCTAGATTTTGCCAAGGAGTTGAACGCTAAGGCGGAGGCAGGGTTTGCCGATGAGGCTTCGGGGATGTACCATTATAACGAGGGCAATGACCTTATCGCCCGCATCATTAAAACCGACGATGGGGTACTGCCATCCCCTAATGCCGTAATGGCCCATAATTTGTTCCGCTTGGGGCATTTGGACTACAATACGGGGTATACCGAAAAGGCGAAGCGTATGTTGTCGGCAATGGTGCCCGCCCTAACGGAAAGTGCACCGAGCTATTCTAAGTGGAATGCCCTTTTATTGAACCATACCTATCCTTATTTTGAGATTGCGGTGGTAGGAAAAGATGCTGAGGTTTTAATAAAGGCCTTAAATGAAATCCATTTGCCCAATACCCTAGTGGTAGGTAGTAAGGTGGAAAGCAATGCCCCTCTCTTTAAAGATCGTTATGTGGCTGATGGCACTTTTATTTACGTTTGTCGGAATACCACATGCAAGCTTCCGGTCAAGTCCGTTGACGAGGCTTTAGGGCAAATGCGAAACTTTTAAGCACAAGGAATACAATAATCCAATTGTTAAAAGTGGTGTTGCAATACTTTTTATTTATAAATTGTGACACACAAAATAAACAGACAAAACAACTCAACTATGCAGATTAAAGAATCGCCCGAACTCTATGATGTTATCATCGTTGGTTCGGGAGCGGGTGGCGGTATGGCCACCAAGCAATTGGCCGATGCGGGCCTCAAGGTCGCGGTGGTCGAGGCGGGCCCCTTTTTCGACCCGGCCGATCCGAAGACCATGACCCAATTGAAGAACCCCTACGATTCCCCCAGGCGGGGCGCCGGCACGGACCGTGCCTTCGGGGAGTTCGACATGTCCTATGGCGATTGGCACGTTGACGGCGAACCCTACACCCATGCCGAGGGCACGACCTTCAAATGGTGGCGTTCGCGCATGCTCGGTGGCCGTACCAACCACTGGGGCCGTATATCGCTGCGTTTCGGGCCGAAGGATTTCAAGGGCAAGACCCGCGATGGTCATGGCGAGGACTGGCCCATCGGTTACGATGACGTAAAACCGTACTACGACAAGGTCGACAAACTGATCGGGGTCTTCGGCACCAACGAGGGACTGGAGAACGATCCCGACGGTTTTTTCCTGCCTCCCCCAAAGCCTAGGCTCCACGAGCTTTTTTATATAAAGGGCGCCAAGAAATCGGGCATTCCCGTGATCCCCGGCCGGCTATCGATGCTTACCAAGCGCATCAACAACGAACGCGGGGTCTGCTTTTACTGCGGGCAGTGCAACCGCTCCTGTTCCATATATGCCGATTTCTCGGCCGGGAGCTGCCTTATCTTCCCGGCACAGAAGAACGGCGGACAGGTAAAGCTGTACGTCAACGCCATGGTACGCGAGGTCACCACCGATGAGGAGGGAAGGGCCACCGGGGTATCGTACATCGACAAGGAGGACAGGAAGGAATACAAGCTAAGGGGAAAGATCGTCGTATTGGCGGCCTCCGCCTGTAGCTCGGCGCGGATCCTTCTCAACAGCAAGAGCAAGCAGCACCCCAACGGACTGGGCAACAGCAGCAACCTAGTGGGAAGGTACCTGCACGACTCGACGGGCAGTAGCGGCGCGGCGTTCGTCCCGGGCCTCATGGACCGCGACGTGTCCTATAACGAGGACGGGGTCGGCGGCATGCACGTTTACTCGCCCTGGTGGGGCGACAACAACAAACTGGACTTCCCCCGTGGCTACCACATCGAGGTATGGGGGGGCATGGGCCAGCCCAACTACGGCTTCGGCTTCGACCAGGACAATTTCAACAAGCTCATGGGCCTGCCCACGGGCGGCTACGGCGACAAGCTCAGGAACGAGGTCAAAAGGTACTATGGCGCCGTAGTGGGCTTCGGCGGAAGGGGCGAGGGCCTCGCGGTAAAGGACAACTATTGCGAGATCGATCCCACCACGGTCGACGATTACGGTATCCCCGTACTGAAGTTCAACTATAAGTGGTCCGATATCGAAGTGCGCCAGGCCAAGCACATGCAGGATACCTTCGAGGAGATCACCCATAACATGGGCGGCATCTATCTCAACAAACCCGGCAAGGACAGGGACTATGGCCTCCATGCCCCGGGCGAGATCATCCACGAGGTGGGCACCACGCGTATGGGCGACGACCCCAGGACCTCGGTGACCAACAGGTTCAACCAACTCCACGACGTCGACAATGTCTTTATCGTCGATGCGGGCCCCTTTGTATCACAGGCCGACAAGAACTGTACATGGACCATTTTGGCCCTGTCGTGGAGGGCATCGGATTATATCATCGAACAGATCAAAAAACAAAACCTATAGCCTAAGATGGACAGAAGAAAGAGTATACAGACCATGATCCTAGGTGCGGGGGCTTCCGCACTTGCCTTCCACGGATGTAAGGGCGAAGGGGACGGGAAGACGGAAGTGGCCGTTCAGGAAGCAGCGCAGCCCCATTATTTCGGGCGTACGCCCAAGGAACTCGAGCGCATCGAAAAGCTCAATGCCGAGCGCTTGTTCAACGAACACGAAATGGAGACCATCGCCGTGCTCAGCACGGTGATCCTTCCCCCCAAGGAACCCTTTGGAGGGCCCTTGGAGGCCGATGTGCCCGAATTCATAGAGTTTATCGGAAAGGACATGCCCGATATGCAGAACACCCTTTTGGGAGGGCTGATGTGGCTCGACCACCGGAGCAATACCGAATTCGGGACCGAGTTCAAGACGGCCACCCTCGAACAGCAGAAACAGATCCTCGATACCATCTGTTATCGGGATATGGACGTCCCCCTGGACGAACAGCCCTTGGAGATACAGTTCTTCGCCCTTATGCGGAACCTGGTGGTCACCGGGTATTACACCTCCAAGGTAGGCATAGCCGACCTGGGCTACAAGGGGAACTCGCCCAACGTTTGGGACGGGGTGCCCGACGAGGTGCTCAAGAAGCACGGCGTGGAATACGATCCCGAATGGATCGCCAAATGTGTCGACCAAAGCAAAAGGAACGACATTGCCGAATGGGACGAAGATGGAAATCTTTTGACATAGTTGAAGGGCCGCTTTCTATAGCGGCCTTTAATTGTAACACCATATGGGGAAACCCATAGATTTAATTAAAATCGGAAAATGAAAAAAATTAGTGCATTTTTAATCATAGGCTTCCTTACCGTGTCCTTGTCGGCACAAGAGGTAGGACTGCAGTTATACAGTTTACGGAATCAGTTTAAAACCGATGTTCCCGGTACGCTCAAACTTATCGAAGGATGGGGAATCACAAAAATCGAAGGAGGGGAAACCTATGGTCTTTCGCTAAAGGATTTCAAGAAACTACTAAAAACAAATCATCTTGATGTAGTAAGCGTAGGGGCCAAATTTGAAGAATTGGAAAAAAATCCACAGCAAGTCGTGAAAAATGCCAAGGCCTATGGCGCCAAATATGTCATGTGCGCCTGGGTACCCCACGATGATAATAAATGGGACTTGGAAGAGACGCAGCATGCCTCAAAGGTGTTCAATGCGGCGGGGAAATTGCTGAAAAAGAACGGTATCACTTTGGCCTACCATCCGCATGGATACGAATTTCGACCCTATGAAGATGGAACCTTGTTCGATTATATGGTTCAGAATGCTACGGACTATACCTTTGAGTTAGATGTGTTTTGGGCCCAACACGGGGGTGCCGATCCATTGGCCTTGATGAAAAAATATCCCTCAAAGTTTACCTTGCTTCACTTGAAGGATATGGAGAAAGGGGTAAAAGGGAACAACACGGGCCAAGAAGATCATGAGACCAATGTCGTCTTGGGGCAAGGTCAAGTAGATATTGCCGGTATTGTTGCCGAAGCCAAGAAACTGGGTATCGAATATATGTTCATTGAAGATGAATCTTCGAGAGTGGTAGAACAGGTGCCACTTAGTTTAGAATACTTAAAAGGGCTGGAGAAATAATCCCTTCCTTAAGATTGAGACTTCAAGCCCCGCCTTAAAAGCGGGGCTTTGTCTTTTGTGGATAGAAACCGATACGCCCCGACCCGATAACCGAGGGAGAGGACCGCCGTAAAATCAAATGTGTATTTGCGGATAGGTTCGTTTTTTCAAGGAAAAAATACCTATCTTATGCAGGTATAAAATCAATATACTACTTATGTATTCCCACCCCGTTAAGCCATATTTTGTAGGTCTCTGTGCGTTTATTTTACTGCTCTGCGGCTGTAATGAAAAAGACCTTTCCGATAGTTACGATTTGGAAGGAACCTTACGCAAATGGCAGCCCGTGACCTTAACCTTCGAGGGTCCACAGGTATCGGAGACCGATTCTATAAATCCGTTTTTAGATTATTCCTTGGTCGTCAATTTTTCAAATAAGGATACCACCTATAACGTTCATGGTTATTTTGCGGCGGATGGGGATGCTGCAAATTCCAGTGCCGATGCCGGAAACAAGTGGAGGGTGAAATTTTCGCCCAATACCATCGGAATATGGAAGTTCAGGGCCTTCCTGATGGAAGGCAGGAATATTGCCGTCAAACAGTTTTCGCTTCCTAAAAAGAACGAATATATCTGGGATATAAAGGGAGAATTTGAAGTAGGGCCCGTAGACACTACCGCAGTTGGCTTTTACCGTACAGGAAAACTTGCATATGACGGAACACATTACTTAAAACAGAGTGAAACCCATAAACCCTTTTTAAAGAACGGGGTCGGTAGTCCGGAAAACTTTTTGGCCTATTCAGAATTTGATGGCACCTACGATAACGGAGGGCCTGCGACCCCCACACTGAACGATGGGCTCCATGAATATCCGACACATATTGATGATTGGAAGGAAAACGATCCCGTTTGGGGCGATGATAGGGGCAAGGGGATAGTCGGTGCCTTGAACTACCTCTCGGACAAGGGCATGAACAGCCTTTATTTTTTGGTCATGAACGAAAATGGCGATGGCAATGATGTATGGCCCTGGATAGCACCTGATGAACAGACCCGCTACGATGTCAGTAAATTGGACCAATGGGAAACCGTTTTTACCCATATGGACCGACTGGGCATGGCCATGAACGTATTTACCCAAGAAACGGAGAACGATACCGTTTTGAACCAGGGAGAACTAGGGCTGGAACGAAAGCTTTTCTACAAAGAGCTTGTAGCGCGTTTTGGCCATCACTTGGGAATTGTTTGGAATTTGGGCGAAGAAACCAACCGTAGCCCCGAACAGTTGAAAAGTTATGCCGATTATATTCGCAGTATAGATCCTTACGAACACCCCATAGCCGTACACAACCACGTTCGGGTTACGGGCGAACGGAGGGAAGGTAGGCCATTGGATCCCATTAAGGAAACGTTCACGCCCATGTTGGGGTATCGTAATTTCGAGATCCCCTCATTGCAGATGTACGATACTACCGAGGTACATAAAGAAGTAAAAAAATGGTTGGATCTTTCCAGAAAGAAGAAAAAGCCGTGGGTGGTCTACCTCGATGAAATCGGCCATTGGGACATAGGTGTTACCACCGATACCGCGGCAAACAACAATCACGATATGGTGATGCGCAGCAGCCTATGGGGAAGCCTTATGTCGGGCGCGGCCGGTACGTCGTGGTATTTTGGGGGTAAGGACGTTCCGAACAACGATATCTCTGCAGAGGACTTCAGGGCCCGCGATAACTGGTGGAATATCAGTGCGAATGCCAAAAAGTTCTTTGAAGACCATTTGCCTTACGAAACGATGCAGTGCCATGACGAACTTTTAAGTAATGATAAAGCCTATTGTTTTGCCAAGAAAGATGAGATTTACCTCGTATATCTTCCCAAGAACGAAACCACCGACTTGACGATTGGCGATGGCGCCTTTACCATTGCTTTTTATGACCCGAAAGAAGGCGGTATGTTGTACGATAAGCAAAACGAGGGATGGAAGATAACCAAGCCCAATAGTGTGGAGCTATCGGCCTATAACGGACAAAAAGGGAAAGATTGGGTAATTGTTATAGCTAGAAAGTAATATCTTGCGAATAAAGTTTAAAATCTAGAAACGGTAAGGTATCAAAGCTGGACAAGCCTTTTGTGCCAGACCGATAATTTATTTTTATGAGGAATTTTTATAGTGCGCTTATCTTGCTCCTATGTTTCGTAGCATGCAAGGAAACAACATCTGGGAAAAAGGAAGCCGAACAACATGTAATGCCCTCTGCCCAAGCGGTGGATACCCTTCTAAAGGAAGAAAAAAAACCAGCCCCCAAAACCTTTCGCACCTTCGAAAATTTAGCCGATACCACCTTTGTTCGCCTGGCCGATTTTAGTGACGGTTTTGCATATGACCTACGCTATGCCACCAAGAATAATTTTTTAAAGGAAAAAGTCTACGATTGCGCGGAGTGTTATACCCGTGTTAAGACGGCAAAAGCACTATTGAAGGCGAACGAGGAATTTAAGAAGAGCGGGGTGCGGATAAAGTTCTTCGACTGCTACCGACCCAATTCGGTACAGTATAAGATGTGGAAGATCGTGCCCAACCCACAGTATGTGGCCAATCCTAAAAAGGGATCCATACATAATAAGGGTGGGGCGGTAGATATCACCTTGGAAACTTTGGAAGGGGAAGAACTCGATATGGGAACCGATTTCGATTTTTTTGGTAAGCGCGCCTATCACGATAATTTTGATCTGCCGGAAAAGGTGTTGGCCAACCGTAAACTCTTGAAGGAAACCATGGAAAAACACGGGTTTTGGTCGATACGTACCGAATGGTGGCATTATAACCTAAAGGCCGGCTCAAACGATAAGGTGGCCAATTTTAAATGGAATTGTAATCAATAACGAGCATTAAGAAGATGAAAAAAATAACACTGTTTATTGTATTGGCTATGAGTGTAAACGCTTTTTCGCAGGATGCCATAATACCGTTGTGGCCCAAAGACAAAACTCCCAACGCTGTCGCTTCTGACGAAAAGGAAGTCCATGAGCGAAAAGATATACTGCGTATCAGTAAGGTACAGGAGCCGACAATTGAAGTGTACTTGCCTTCAAAAAAGAACGCCACGGGGCAGGCTATGCTTATTTTTCCCGGGGGTGGTTACCACATTCTCGCCTATGATTGGGAAGGTACCGATGTAGCCAAGTTTTTGAACAGTAAAGGCATTGCCGGCATAGTGGTCAAGTATCGTTTACCTTCATCGGTATCTCAGACCAAGCAAGAAGACGTTCCGTTGATCGATGCCCAACGTGCCCTAAGATTGGTGCGTAGCAAGGCCGAAACCTTTCATATCGACCCCAATAAAATTGGCGCTATGGGCTTTTCCGCTGGAGGGCATTTGGCTTCCACTTTAGGGACCCATTTCGAAGAGAAGGTATACGCCCCAATCGATGCAATCGATGCCTTAAGTGCCAGACCCGATTTTCTGGCGCTCTGTTACCCGGTAATAACCTTTGATCAATCATCGACCCACAAGGGGTCGCAGTTTAACCTGTTGACCAAAAATCCTAATCCGGGCGCGCTCGAACGGTTTAGTAATGAGAAACAAGTCACGGCAAATACCCCACCTACATTTTTATTGCATGCAACGGACGACAAGGCGGTACCGGTCGAAAATAGCTTGGCATTCTACAAAGCCTTGGTGGAAAACGATGTTCCGGCCACCCTCCATATATATCCGACGGGAGGCCATGGCTTTTCTCTGGGACTAAAGGATCCCTATTTAAGAACTTGGACGGACAACCTCTGTGAATGGGTAAGAAGCCTAGAGTAAGGCAACAAAAAACAGCAAGCTAAAAGGCTTGCTGTTTTTTGTTATATCGGCTTCGATTTAGAATTCATACGCCCCTATATCTATGGATTTCCCTTTTATTTCCCTAGGTTCTACACCATTTGGCGACTTAAACTGATATTCTAATTTTTTGACGTAGGCCGGAATTTCCATTCCGGAATCAATAGCTTTTGAACCGGTTTGCAGTTGATAGGCGTTAGCGGGATCGACTGAAAAGTCTTGATCCGGAACGATCATTTGCGCTACGGTTTCATATGACAAGCTACCGCTGCTACAACGTTTTTGGTCTTCGCCGGTAAACCTGGTGCTATAGGCGGCTACGGTGGCATCGCTGATCAAATTATTGGAAAATAGGTCGACCGACCCCGAGTTTCTTAGTACGCTCACCTGTATATTGGGATCGCTACCATCGTTCTCATAGTAGAGGATATTGTTGAAGGCTTCCAAGCTGCCTTCGCAAAAGGTTAGGTCAAAAAACATCTTACGGTAGCTTACTTTGTTGTTTCCTTTTAAAACAAAAGTATTGTTGTAGCAATACAAGGTCCCTTTTCTATTTCCTTTGCCATCGGGCGATGCGGAATCGACATCGTTTCCGTAATGCAAAATAGTACCGGCTCCCGGATTGCTTCCTTCTATGATATTACCCGCAAAATAGGTGGTCTTAAAGGAATCTAACTGCGGAAAGTAATCTACGGCATTTTCTGTTTCGGCAAGGTTGATCTGTCTTGCTGCAGGGCCGACAAAACGATTGTACATGATAACATCCCCTGCCGACCGGCTTTTGTAGTTTGCTCCATGGGAACCTTCGCGAACGGGCCCGAATTGATTTCCTATGGAAACAAGGCCATCCGCCTCGATATAAATATTGTGTTGTTGGGAAACGTTGAAGGTGCCATTGCCTTTAATGATGTTGTTGTTCAACCGTACATCTATCAAGGGGTCTTTAGGGCTGTTATAGGCGCCGAAAATGCCATTTCCGTTATGTGTGATGATACAGTTGTTCACTTCGATATGGGCACCCCGCATATAAATACCGGAGGCGGCCCTTGAAAAGGGCTTTAGCTTTTCGGAACCCATTTCATATGTTTTTTGAGAGTCGTCTTCTTTGTATTGATGCGCCCCTTGTATCTGTAGGTTGCTGATATTGATATACTCTGGGTGGTTGTCGGATGTTGCGCTAATTATGACCATACCGAGATAGGCTATGGTAGAATTAAAATACGAACGGAGGTCAATGGGTCTTACCCTAGAATTTGTGCCGTCTAAAACAGGTAGTTTTCCATTTTCATCGGGAACCCCACAAACGCAGATCGGTTCGGTTTCAGTGCCTCGGGTACTTATGATGATACGTTCGTAATAGGGTTTGTCTTTTGCATAGATTCGAACGGCATCGCCGGGTCCTAAATTTTCGGTAGGGACATCGATAATGTTTTCATATTCTTTTCCCGGCCCGACTTCATAAAGTTTGCCATTGCCTTTGGCCTCACAAATTTTTATGCTTCCGGTGCTAATATCGGGAGAATCGATTTCTTGCGCATGGTCTTCTTCGTCCTTTGAACACGCGATGCAAAAAATCAAAAAGAAAATGTAGGTCAGTTCTTTTAGAGCGTACTTCATATATACGGAAGGTTTGGTTAAAAAAATAACAACGATTTGATAAAAAAGATGTTGCACAGAAAATTGAGGAATTCTTTAAAAATAGGGTGGATTATCTAAATAACTTTTATATTTTTGCAATCCGATTTCGGGATGTAGCGCAGTCCGGTAGCGTACACGCCTGGGGGGCGTGTGGTCGCAGGTTCAAATCCTGTCATCCCGACTTTTTAACATATTAAATGTGTTATACGAAAGGTAATTGTATTTAAATCATACGGTTACCTTTTTTTATGCCTTGTTTTGATACAATTGCCATCCTGTTAATCGTGAGTTCACCGTGAGTTTTCCGCCAAATCGTGAGTCAATCGTGAGTTCGTTTTTTTCGTATTTTGGTATTGTTGTCCGCCCTTGGTGGACGTGTAGTTTGACTTTCGTATAGAGTTTTTGTTTCATTTAAAAAGCCTATACGATGCGAACGAACCTAACATTCTCCATTTCCTTTTTTTTACGAAAAAAGAAGAACAGTCCCGAACAAGCCCTTTTTGTATGTCAGGATTACCGTCATCGCCCGGTCGAAGGAAATTAGCCTCAAATAGGACCTTCCCCTTGAAAAGTGGAGCCCGTCCGCCGGAAAGATGCAGGGCAGCGGAGCCTAGGGCCAATTGGTCAACCGAAAGATAGAGGCCACCAGGACAAGGCTCCATAAGGCCCACGAGGACCTGCTAAAGGAGGTACGTATCGTTACCGCCGATACGGTCAAGGAGCGTTACCTTGGCAGCGATGTAACCCATAATACCTTGGCGGGACTTTTGGACTACCATGACCAGAAGATGAAAAAGGTCTTGAAATGCGGCACGATTATATAGTTCACTTACCATGGCTCCGTTTCCCATTGTCTAAGGGAAGAAGATCCGGCCCGGGACGCTTTGCATAACCAGGCTCGTAGGCTCGCTCTTTTTATAAAATCTTTGCCCGGCCCGCACCTTGATAGGCCAGGGACCAAAGGGAGCCGCTAAAGGCACTATGGGAAGTATAGGGTAATATAATAGACGTTATTTATTTTAAAGCCGATGAAGACCTATGCCGTGGACATGGTCTTGTGTAATTATTTGGAATTGAATATATTGTAGTTCTATAATTGCTGATAGGGTATCATTGATAATACACGATACTGGGAAGAAATCGTATGATTACTGTGAAGCTGACATTATTTACTGCAGATGGGGAAGAGCGCATCGCCATTGACTTTGCCAATGAAGATTCCGTACGATTACATCTGGGAAAACTTCCCGATGTAAAGTGGTGTTCGCTACAGCGGACTTTTTATATAGGGCACTCGGGACAAAATAAAAGAAAAATATTCAAGCATTTAAGGAAAATAAATTGCTATGTGGACTATAGTGGTCTGAAAAGTAAGGCACCGATAAAAATCATTGAAAAGCCCATTTGTTTACCGGAATTGGACGGGCCTCAGTTGGAGGATATCCATAAGTTCAAAAAATGGTTGCGGCAGAGGAGACTGAGCGAAAATACCATCAATACCTATATTGAAGTAACAACTTTTTTTGTTAGGTACGCTAAATTAAAGAATACCGACGACATGGGTAAGCGGCTGATCGAATCTTTCAATTATGACTTCATAGTAAGGCGCAACAAATCTATTTCCTATCAGAACCAATGTATTAGCGGCATAAAGAAATACCTTTTTTATTTAGGTAAAAGGGTCGATGAATTTCACTTGGAAAGGCCACAAAAGGAGCGAAAACTACCTGTAGTGCTAAGTATGGAAGAGATAAAGCGGCTTTTCGAAGTAATTACAAATATTAAACATAGAACTTTATTAAGCCTTATTTATTCTGGCGGATTGCGGGTAGGGGAGGCCATTAACTTAAAAATCAGGGATATCGATAGTAAACGGATGCTAATTCATATCAAGGGGGGCAAAGGGAAGAAGGATCGGTATACTTTGCTTTCCGAATCTTTTTTGCGGCTATTAAGGGACTACTATAAGATTTATAGGCCCAAGGAGTATTTGTTCGAAGGGCAGGGCGCTGCAAAATATTCTAGTGCCAGTGCACAGAGAATACTTAAACATGCGGTTGAAAAAGCGAGAATAAACAAAAGGATTACGTTACATACTTTAAGGCACAGTTTTGCGACCCATTTGTTGGAAAATGGTACCGACATCAGGTATATACAAGAACTGCTTGGACACAACAGTCCCAAAACCACGATGATCTACACCCATGTATCGAACAATAGTTTAAGTAGAATAAAAAATCCTTACGACAATATTTAAATTAAGAATTAAATTGCATTCTTATATAGTAAATAAAAAGTGAAAAATAATAGTGATAAATTAAACCGTAACTTCCGCATATCACGCCAGATTGGTAGGATATAAGACGGAATGTTCCGCATATAAACAAGTTGTGCATAATGCGGAAATCGTGCTAAACATCAACATTTGAACTAAAAAAGCCAACGCGCAAACAGCACATTTATTTTTTTGCCAACGCGAAAAGCCAACGCTTAAAAAAACAAAAGAGCTGTTTCTTTGCCAACGCTAAATTCATTCTTGACAATCGGAATAAAAAACTTTGCAACACCATTGCATTGAAATTTATTTATCTTTGTGCCAATGAAATTTATAACTATCATACTATCATTATTAATTCTTGGTTTGTCAATTAAACCTTGTTCTGACGGAAATAATGCCGAAGACCAACATCAAGAAGAAATATCTGCTGAACACAATCATCAAAATGATAGTGATGATACTTGTCCAATAACTTGTATTTGTAATTGTTGCGGAATCGCAATTACATATGAACCAATTCAAACTTTTGAATTAGTTGTTAATAATCAAATCTCTACAGAAATATTATCTGTCTATCAATCAATCTACAGATTTAACTTTCATTCCAATATCTGGCAACCGCCACAATTAATTAGCTAAAAATATCGACTAAAAGTCAAAATTTTAAAGTTAATTAATATTTACATTTTCAATGAATAAATACATATTGAGCGCAATGCTCACAATTATAACGTGCTTTTCTATAAAAGCGCAAACATCTGATATACAAATAAAGGTAACTTCAGAATCCGAAAACGAACCGTTATTTGGAGCAACAGTATATTTTGAGGAATTAGAAAAAGGAGCAGTAACCGATTTTGACGGAATTGCAACTTTTAACGAAATTCCGAATGGCGAACATATTATCATAGTTTCTTTTTTAGGCTTTGAAACTCTAAAAACAACTATTCAAATCCCAAGTAATTCAGACTTGATTTTCAAATTAAAAAGTGGAGGAAACGAATTGGACGAAGTTGTATTACAATCTTCAAGAAGTACAAGAACCGTAAAAAAAATTCCAACAAGAATTGAATTTATTGGAGTTGAGGAATTGGGAGAAAAAGCAATTATGAATCCAACCAATATTTCAATGGTTCTACGTGAAAGTACAGGAATACAAATGCAACAAACATCTTTAAGTAGTGGAAGTACAAACATTAGAATTCAAGGTCTTGATGGTCGTTACACACAACTTTTGAGGGATGGATTTCCACTTTATGGAGGCTTTTCAAGTGGTTTGAGTATTTTACAAATTCCACCTTTAGATTTGCAACAATTTGAAATTATTAAAGGAAGTTCATCTACACTTTATGGTGGTGGAGCAATTGCAGGTTTAATAAATATGGTATCAAAAACACCTGACGAAGAACCTGCTTTAGATATTATGCTTACGCAAACACAAGCGTTGGGAAGTACTGC
The DNA here is from genome assembly GCF_000973105.1 of Zobellia galactanivorans. Taxonomy (NCBI): domain Bacteria; kingdom Pseudomonadati; phylum Bacteroidota; class Flavobacteriia; order Flavobacteriales; family Flavobacteriaceae; genus Zobellia; species Zobellia galactanivorans. Next base: position 3,694,014 of record NC_015844.1, read on the forward strand.
AAATGTATTTTACAGTAAACGGAATGAAAAGTTTGGTATTTCGCTTTACGGTTCTGGTCACTATCAAAAAGCTTATGACCCAGAAGATGATGGTTTTAGTAATTTACCAAAAACTAAATCTATTTCATTTAATCCAAAATTCTTTTATTATCCATCTGCCAAAACTACGTTTTGGTTAGGTCTAAACGGAACTTATGACGATAGAATTGGTGGAGACATTACTAAAATAGAAAGTGGCGAAAATGGAATTCATCAATATACAGAGGAAAACATTTCAAAAAGATTGAGTAGTCAAGCAGTTTACAAAACTCAAATAGATTCTATTAGTTCTTTGAACATTAAAAATAGTGTATCCTTTTTCGATAGAAATTTAACGATTCCCGATTTCAATTTTGATGGTAAACAAACCAACACATTTACGGAAATCACTTATCAAAGAGAGACTTCAAAAGCGGATTGGATTTTTGGAGCAAATTTATACACTTCCAACTTTGATGAAAATGATAATGCAACTTTGCAACGTGACCAAACCGACATCACTTACGGTATGTTTGCTAACAATATTTATGACCTTTCCGATAGTTGGATTTTAGAAACTGGATTAAGAGCAGATTACAATACTGATTTTGGCTTTTTTCCGCTTCCAAGAATTTCTGTGCTTTATAAAAATGATAATGGATTTTCAAGTAGAATTGGTGGTGGTTTAGGTTACAAAATTCCAGATATTTTTACAGAAGAGGCTGAATTTATAAACTTTGAAAATGTACTTGGCATTGACAAATCTTCATTAAAGGCAGAACGTTCTTATGGTGTAAATTTAGATTTCAATTATCAAACACGTTTATTTGAAACCATAGGTTTTTCTATTAATCAACTTTTTTACGTTACTGCGATTAATAACGGTTTGCTGTTAAATAGTACAGACAGCGGAATGTTTGCATTTGAAAATGCAACTGATGAAATTTTAAGTAAAGGAGCAGAAACCAATATAAAGTTTACCTATAAAGATTTTAGATGGTTTTTAAATTACGCTTTTATAGATACAAAACTGAACTATTTAGCTGGAAATCCGCAAAAACCATTAACCGCAAAACATAACGCAGGAAGTGTATTGATGTACGAATCTGATAAATGGAGAATTGGCTACGAAACATTTTATACAGGAAAACAGTTTTTATCAAACGGAACAGAAACGACAGATTTTGTAACTATGGGTTTACTTTTAATGCGTAATTTTAAATTTGGTAGTGCATTTGTGAACTTTGAAAATTTCACAGACAGAAGACAAAGTAGGTTTTCACCTTTGGTTTTACCACCACACGAAAATCCAGAATTTCCAGAAATCTATGCGCCAACTGATGGTTTTATTTTTAGCGTTGGAATTATTATTAAACCATTTGGAAACGAAGACCACGATTAATTATGAAAACAATTGAAGAATTTTTAGAATCAAAAAATATTCGAGTAACTGCAATGCGTTTATTAATATATAAGTTCCTTGCCGAAAAACAAGTTGCAGTTACATTAAGTGATATAGAAAATGCTTTTGAGAAAGCAGATAGGACAACATTATACAGAACTATTAAAACATTTGAAGAAAAAGAAATTGTGCATCAAATAGATGATGGCACAGGAATTACGAAATATGCTTTGTGTGAGAAAGGTTGTAATTGTGAGATTGAAACCGATTTGCATTTACATTTTCATTGTAATAACTGTAACGAAACCATTTGTTTAACAGAACATAAAATTCCTCAAATAAAAGTGCCTGATGGATTTGTTTCAGAAAACGTAAACTTGGTTGTAAAAGGCATTTGCGATAAATGTAGCGGACAATAAATGCACTTCCATTGCATTGGTTATTATAGCATTTTTACATAAAATTAGAAATTATGTTATTATTCGCTTATCTCATATTGTATTTTTTATTGGTCTTTGTTTTAAGGTCTGTATTACTTTGGAAAAAAACTGGAATAAATCCATTCACATTTGAAAAAACAGATAATGCACACGATTATAATGGCAAGATTTTTACATTTATCACAGTTCTTGAGCTAATTGTTATAGGAATCTATGCTTTCAAAGAAGAATGGTATCAATATTTACTTCCTTTTTGGTATTTGGAAAATCAAACTTTACAGAAAATTGGTTGGGTACTTTTGTTGGTATCGCTGATTTTTGTTTGGTTTTCTCAAAGCCAAATGGCAAATTCTTGGAGAATCGGAATTGATGAAAACAACAAAACCAAATTGGTAACAAAAGGAGTATTTTCAATTTCAAGAAATCCTATATTTTTAGGAATAATGATTACGAATATTGGGTTATTCCTTGTAATTCCTAATGCATTTACATTACTAATAATTTCATTATCTACTTTAAGCATAAATACACAAATACGTTTGGAAGAAGAATTTTTAAAACGTGAATTCAGAAATGAATATAAAGAATACGCAAAAAAAGTAAGACGATGGATTTAATAATTAACGTAAAATTGCCAACGCTTAAAGCCATACACATTTACAGTCGCATCATCCAAGCTTCACCAAAACTGTAAAAGAGTATGTCTTGCCAACGCTCACTTTGGAACTAAATAACAAACATCGGAAAACCAAGCTGAACGTGAAAAGCACTATGCACAACAACGTGTATAAAACATAGCTATTATAGGCTTTCCGAGAGGTTTTTGTGTATTTGCAAAGTACGCCAAATTTTTAATTTTGTATATTTGAAAAAGTAAAATTAAATATAAAAATTAAAAATTCGGCTCGTGCTAAATCTGAAAAATAAGTGTTTATTTATACGCTACGTTTCATACACAAGACCGTTGTAGTGCATTTGAGAAAACCGATATGCTGAAAATAATCCGAATAACATTTTACATAGTTTTGTCCCTTTTTTTATTGGACATTTTCGACTTGTTTCTAACCAAAATCGAATTTTTAAAAGCAATAATTTATTACGGAATTTTGATTTTACCTATTCCTTTGCTCATAATGGAATTTAAAGCTAATCGAAATTTGTCTGAACCAATTTTAAGAAAGGCAATCCCAATTTTAACAATCATTGGACTGATTTACTTAAATCCTTTAAAAATTCTATTCAATATTGCGACTTGGAAAACCCAAACTGTTAAACTGATTAATGAAAATAAAGGAAATCATAAAGTTGAATTTCAAATGAAAGATATTGGAGCTTTAGGATATGCGAAACGAAATGCTGAAGTCTATTATTTGACCAAGTATTTTTATTTAGTACTATCCGAAAATTATGACGAACGGAATTTTTTCGGAACTGACTGGAAAAGAATTGACAAAAACATAAATGAAATTGGTTTAAAATAAAAATAACGTCGGATTTTACTCTGACTTGAAAATAGAAACGGAAATAAAAAACGCACTACAACAAAGTATATAATTTATTGCTAGTTCTAGCTTGCTTACGAAAATTCTCGCGAATTTTCTATTCGGTTTTTATTTGCTAACTTAGTTACTTAATCACGCAACAAACCATATACAGAACCGTTGTAAACAATTTTGAAAAACCATCCAGAAATACAAAAACAACATCGACTTTCTCAAGTTTACTTGAAAAAATTCGGGTATCAAGAAGATGAAGAATGGATGGTTTCTATTATGGAATTAGGTAAAGGTAAAACTGAAAATGTAAAAATTTCAGAATTTACAGCAGAGGAAAATGTTTTTGATTTGCCGTTTAAAGACTTTGAACTTCGACGTCATTTCGAAACATTGAGCGGAAGATTAGAAAGCGACTACAATCGACTAATTAACAACATTGAAAATCAAAAAAGACTTACACCTAAAGACAAAGACCTTTTGAATCATTTCGTCCCTAATATTTTATGTAGGACAACTCATTTCAGATTTTTTATTAGAGGATTAATCGACAATATTGATACTAGAAAAAAATTATTGAATGAAATAACTATATTCAAAGAAGACGAGGGACAAACTGAATTTCTCTTAAATATTTTGAAACCCGAAACACATTTGAATATTGTTGTTGGAACTCTTATGAATCATATGGTTTATGTTTTTAGACATTTCAAAAAAATAGTTTTAAAAAGCCCTAAAGGTTATGGCTGGTTGACATCTGACAATCCAATATACATTGACTTTCAGGAAAAACACGAATGGATAATACCAATCGAATCTGAATTGTACTTTCCGCTTTCAAAGGAATACTGTGTGTTTTTATTTCATCAAGAATCTGAACTAAAATCAAACCCATTGCGGAATTTAAGACAAGACAGAATAAATCAAATTGATTTCAATTTATTTGACAAATTAGCGAATAAAATTGCTCGGAATTTGGACAAGTATTTAGTTTTCAGCGAAAGATATGAACCGACAATTATACGTGAATAAAAAACTGTTTACAACAAAGAACTGAGTTAAAAAACAACTGTTTCCTCGGTTAATTTTAAAACATAATTATTCTTTGCCAAAACCTAAAAATAAATCTTGGCTTTTTTGACATCACTGCTTTTTCAATCTATCCCTTGACTTGGGCGGACACATAGTTCTCATCATAGGGCAACCCTGATTTGGCAATTGCAAATGCCTGTTTCAGCAACTTGTTGGCCACCGCTATCAAGGCCAATTTTTTACTTTTCCCCTTCGCTACGATCCGTTCATAAACGGCCCTGCATGCCTTATTATGTTTACAGGCCGAAAAGGCACATAAAAAAAGTAGGTTGCGGAGCTTACGGTTGCCCATTTTACTTATTCTGGCCTTGCCCCTGACACTACTGCCCGACATGCGTATAATCGGTGTCAGCCCCACATAGCTGCAAAGCTGGCCAGCAGTGTCGAACTTGTTGAAACCGTCGGTAACCACGATCAAGAACAGCGCCGTTTTGGTTCCTAGTCCCGGGATGCTCTTCAAGTCCGTCAACTGTTTTTGTTGTCCTTGTTTGACCAGGCTTAAAATACGGACCTCCAAACAATCGATTTCCACGTCCAGATGCTTCAGGCTGCGACTAAGGGAGCGATAGACCACTTTGGACGGCCTGCCCAATGTTCGCTCTCCGTGAAGCTTGTTTTTGATCGCGGTCCGTTGTTTGAGATAAACATCAAGTAAGCGAAATAACTGGAGACATTCCGCCTGGGTCTCGTTCACGGCGTCATATAGCGGAACCGTATTTGCTATTGCGTACCCACAGATTGCCTTGGCATCGCTCTTGTCCGTCTTGATCTTAGATAATCGCATTTGAACAAAACGTTTTACCTGTAGGGGGTTCACCACGGAAACGGAGATATCATGGCTAAAAAGATATTGAGCTAAACGATAGTGGTAATACCCTGTAGCTTCCATAACCACCAAAGCCCCCGTTGGCAATGTCTTGGCGAACAATTTAAACCCTTGCGGAGTATTTTTGAATTGGGAATGGCCACTTTCACTTCCATAAACATCAAAGACATCTTTACTGATATCTACTCCAAAAATTTCTTTATATTTATTCATAAGGATTGATTTAAGAAAGGACGACCTACTTTTTTTTCAACAACTTGAAATCGAGATCTAAAGTCTCATAGAACTGAACGAAATGGAAGTAGAAAAGAGCGGGGATCATCAATGTTGACGGAATCATAAGTTCCAACGGTAACCTTGACCTTAATCCGCTCTTTCGTTCTCTCTGGTTAATACTATAAATTTAAAGAGAATCAAACTTAAGATGGTAACCGTTGCACAACCCCATAATCATTAAAATAACGACTCACATAACCGCTTTTTAAGGCGGTTTTATCTTTTAGACCACTGGCCAACCTATATTTTTTGGGTAGCCTACAAGTGAACTTTCAAGTGCTTGGAAGCAGTTTTTTGCGATGCGCGGCAAAACAAAGCTTTCCGCCCCGCTTTTTGAACGCTTTTCCGTGAATTTCAGGTACTTTTTCAGGTTGTAGGCAATCGCCGAGAGGTGCATCACCTTGTTCGCCTGTTCGAGCCCTATGGTGTTCACCTTCCGCATGCCCATGAACTGTGTCAACGTTCCAAAAACGGGCTCTACCGTACTCTGTCGCTTGCCCTTCATATAGCGCCCCAATTTACTGTTCACCCTTTTGATGTTACGTTCATATTCTTCTCGGTAATAGGTAACACTGAACTTCTTTTCCTGAGCGCTTTTGCCCAAACAGGTCCGTCGTAAGGGACAATCGATACAAACATGTTTCCGTGCCCTATATTCCTTCTTTTTGGTGCCCGTACGGTGATCGTTGAACACCTTGGTGAAGGGTATCACCTTGCCCTGCGGACATACGTAATGGTCTTCTGTATTGTTATAGGTGAATCCGTCCGGACCGCCCTTGTAAGTGCCATGGGGCGGAATGAAGCTCTTTAACCCTGTTTTCTCCAAAAAGGCATAGTTCCCGCCACTGCTATACCCGGTGTCCGCTACGCAGTTCTCCCAGACCAGGCCCTGCTTCCACAACCTTGCCCGAAGTCTTTGGACGATATCCGGCAACTGTTGGTTGTCCTTCCCGTCGGCATGGTAGGCCCTGATGTCCGTGATCACATGGTTCGCCGTATCGACGCTCAATTGGGAAAGGTAGTTCAGTTTTCTGGCCTTGCCCGGTTTTACGCTGATGCGTGCATCGGGATCCGTGGGGCTGTAGTGCGTTTTGTTGCTCGTATACTTGGCCCCCTTGTTCTTGGCGCCCGGGCGTTGGTCCTGGTCCTTCGCCCATTTTTTGTTCCTGCCCTTTATCGCCGCCAGTTCGTTCTTGCTTGCAGTGACACTACGCTGGCCCTTGTCGGAGCTGTCGTTCTTGCTCTTGCGATGCGGCTCCCCTTTTTTGTCCATTGCACTCAGGACACGTACCTTGCGCAGGTGTTCGTCCAGTTCCCTTTCGGGCACCTTAAGTTCCAAGGTGTCCATGCTCGCGTTGGCCTTCACAGGTGCGGAATCTATGGCCTGGGTATGGCCGCTCACCATTCCCTTCTCCACGCACATACTCAACACCTTGGTGAAGACTTCCTCGAAGACACTTTCGGGGAACAGTTGACGCGTACGGCTTATCGTACTGTGCCAGGGCAGTTCCTCGTCGATATCGTAGCCGATAAAATAAAGGATGTCCAACCGCAGGGAACAATGGGCCATGAGCCTGCGGTCGCTGATGATGTTCTCCAGATAGCCCACAAGGCAGAGCTTGAAGAAGACCACTGGGTCTATGCTCTTTTGGCCGCTGTTCCCGTAATAGCCTTCGGTAAGGCCGTAAAGGAAGCGTAGCTCCAAAACCTCTTTCAACCGCCTGTAGAAATTGTTCTTGGGGATTCGCTCGCTCAACTGGAAATGGGCGAACAGTTTTTCTTGATACTCCTTTTTTCCCTGCATACCTAAAATTAACGACCCAACGTTAAGATCTCCTTTAGCCTATGTGGTTTTTTCGTTAACTTGTGCAACAGGCACAATGTATAACCGCAATTACGGCGGATTCGACTACGTCCGAATCCACTCGGAATTGCTAAGGTCTGTGATTAAACGAAAAACATTAATTTTAACCCCGTAACTACGGTTATACTAACCGTTACCACACATTAGATGAAAACCGAGAGAAATTGGAATAAAGCGAAATGGATTTTTAAACCTGATGGAAGTTTAAAAGATATTTACGTGCAAGATGTTGACTCTTCGGATTGGAAAAAACTGATTGAATTTCTGAATTCGGAATACAATCTAATATTTGGAATTGATAAAGAAAACGGAAAAAAAAGAATTGACTTTGATTACGTCCAAAAAATGTGGAATGACGAAACTGGAAAATTAGAAACTAAATCTCTGACAATAGATTTAAACGGAGTTTTAGTCAAAAGTTATTTCTTTTGTCCAGAACAAATTGAATTTGACATACAACCAACTGAAATAAAATCGGAATCGGAACTGAATTCGATTTTGGATTTTATGCAGTCAATTAGTAAGTCACTCAAAAAACAGGCAACTCTTACAGATGAAAATAACGCCAAATTTCCTCTAATAAAAGTTGACTTTGAAAACGGAATTGAAAAAATACTGACCGAAAAGGAAATGATAGCAATCTCGAAAAAAGCAGGAATTTATATCGATTGGATTTCGAGAATGAAAGGATGGCTTTTTCCGAAACCAATTACTAATGAAGAATTAGAATATATGGCAATGGAAAGTGCTTGCAAACCATTTGAACCAGTTGGAAAAGAGCAAAACGTGTGGTAACACCGTGTATAATTAATGGCTGGTTCTCGCCTACTTACGAAAATCCTCGCGGATTTTCTATTCGGTTTTTATTTGCTAAATCAGGTGCTTAAACACGCCACTAATCATACACAATCACGTTACCCAACATTTAAAGAAACATCATTGAAAAAGGTAATATTCTATATTATAATGGGTTTAATTTATTCTTGTGATTATGTGAGAAATCAGGAGATTCCAGACAAAGCAAATATTTTGAAAGAATCAATGGTCTGTTCTCCTGCGGCATATAGAATAAATAAGATTGATTTAAAAAATAGCGTACCACTTGACGAATGGCAGGATAATTTAACGTGCGAAGGTTATTCAAAAAGACCGATGCAACAGCCTTGGACACCATATAAACTTCTATCTGAAATAAGAAAAAAAGAGATTCTTCAGATGTTTGATTTTTTTCACAAAAATTACCCAGAATGTAAGATACTCCAGGATTTAAAGTTTGAAGAGGGATTTTTTGCTGCCTGTATCACAGAACAATTTTATCAGTCGGAGAACAAGATAAGAACAAGCTTCCACACAATGTTTATTTTGAATAAAGAAAAAAAAGTCCTCTACACTATTAAAGATTTAAATTGAAACATAAGTTCTTAAAAAACCAGCAGACGGATTTCTCATTAAACTGAATATAACTGACAGGATTGATAAATTTTATCAAAATTAAAAAATTAACCTAAATTCGGATTGGAGAAAATTACGGGTTGAGAGAATCAGTGGAACGAAAAACGTTGGGTAACAATGGCTATACTCAATGCGGGCGTAAGTGCTGAATCCATTGGTCTGGGCGTGCCGACGAGCACCGCAAAATCTTTTGGATTTTGCTTTTGAGCGGGACAAGATAAAACCAAAACAAAAAGATTTTTGCTATTGCGTGGCGGAAAAGTAGTTTCGTGCAGCCCCGCACTGAGCATAGCCGAGACGTTGTGGTGCATTTAAAAAAATTAGATGAAATTCAAATATTTGTTCATATTAAGCATTCTCATAATAAGTTGTGCTGATAAAAAGACTAGTACTGTGAAAATGGAATTAATGGTATTATCCAATTACGGAGCGGAGGAAAAAATAATTTCAGATAGCACCTCTTTATCTCAAATTAAGGAAACTATGAAAGAAATTGATTGGAATACTTTTAATCAAGTGATTCTTTCCACAGATAATAGCAATTGGATTGAGGTTGGCGGAAATTTAAATGAAGATGGACTCTCTTCAATGTATGAGGAAAATGGAAAGCAATTTGTTATTAATGAACCACCTTCCTCAATTGACCATATGACAGAAATTCTAATATCTTATTTTAATGGAGATGGAAACTTTAAAAAAGACAACAACTTTGAATAAAACTAAAAAGAGATAATGGGTTCAAAGGTTCCAACTGTACGACAAACCAATTGGATTTCAATAATCCCACATTTAATCGTAATGGGCGTTATAATCTTTGTGTGGTTTTTAATAAATCCACAAAATGCAGTTCTTTATGGTGCAATCACATATCTTTTAATTTCATTTTCATTGAGAAATCTAATTCCACGAGACCACAGAAATGGAATAAAGAAAAATAATTCAGAAAAATTTAAAGATGCGATTCCTGACTTTGAAAAAAGTTATGCTTTTTTTAAAAAATACGAATGGATTGATAAGTACAGGTTTATAACATTATTAAGCTCCTCCAAAATGTCATATCGAGAAATGGCATTAGCCAACATAGGGTTTTGCTATTCACAAATTGGGAATGGAATAAAATCGAAGGAATACTACGAACGGACTTTAAAAGAGTTTCCCGAAAGTGGATTGGCTAAATCCGCATTGAATATGATAAATGCGATGGAAAAAAACGCACCACAACAAAACCTATAAACAATACGGGCTTAGGGCATAGTCGCAGGGTTTGCGTATTTTTATGAAGACCGCAAAATCTTTGGGATTTTGCTTTGTAGAGAAAAAAAGAAAAAACAAAACACAAAGATTTGGCTATGTGTGTGGCGGAAAGCAAACGCTAGTTTACTCACGTACTGTTCATAGCTCAGGCGTTGGCAGCAAGGCGAAAACGACAGAAATACACTTTTTACCAAATGGTAAATGACGCAAAACAAAGATATATTACTTTGCAGTAATGAAAGAATTTATAGAGTACATCTTGCAATATGGTAATTTGAATAAACAGCAAATTGACTTGATTACAAGCAAAGCAAAAGAAATTGAACTTAACAAAGACGACTATTTTGCAGAAGCGGGAAAAGTTTTGAAACAAGTCGGGTTTATTATTGAGGGTATTCTTCGTATTTGTTATTACAACAACAAAGGTGAAGAAATCACTAAAATTTTCATTGAAGAAAACCATCTTCTTTTCAACTTAAATAATGCACCTTCAACGGAATATATACAGGCTGCAACAGATTGTAAGCTACTTGTATTTTCTAACAAAGATTGGAAAGAAATTTCTGAAACTATAATTGATTGGGAACATATTATTCAAAAGATTACGAATAAATCACTTGCGCAAAAATTGGAACGAGTAAGTCCGTTAGTTTCACAAGATGCAACCACACGTTATCTAGAATTTATGGAAAAATATCCAACACTTGTCAATCGCATTCCCTTATCATACATCGCTTCATATTTGGGAATCACACAACAGTCGTTGAGTAGAATAAGAAAAAATATTCGCTAAACTGATTTTACCATATGGTAAACAGGTTCATTTTTAATCTGTGCACTTTTGTTCCATCAATTTATATTAAAAAATAAAGAAAATGGACAAAACAATTTTTATTACAGGCGCATCATCAGGATTAGGAAAAGCAACTGCCAAATTATTTGCGGCAAATGGTTGGACGGTAATTGCTACAATGCGTAATCCCGAAAAAGAAACAGAACTTACTGAGTTACCAAACATTCATCTTTTGAAGTTGGACATCAATAATGCCAAGCAAATTGCTCAAGTAGCTTCTGAAGCAGAAAAAATAAGTCCTGTAGATGTATTATTCAATAATGCAGCGTATGGACTTATGGGAGCTTTTGAGGGGACTAGCGATGAACAATTAACAAGACAGATCAACACTAATTTCTTAGGAACAATACTCGTTACAAAATCATTTCTTCCTTACTTCAGAGCAAGAAAAGGAGGAACGATTATTACTGTTACATCTTCAACCGCTAATATTCCTTATCCGTTTGTAGCAGTTTATGCAGCAACAAAATCAGCATTGGAAACGTGGACGGAAGGAATGAGCTACGAACTAAATGAGTTTGGAATCAATATCAAAACAATTGTTCCTGCTTATATGCAAACTAGCTTTGGAAATAATGCACAAATGGTTTCTCATCAAAATTATCAGGAAGTTTTTAATCAATACATCACGGCAATGAAAGCAGATTCAAATGCAAAAAAAGATACACCTGAAACCATTGCCAATGTAGTTTTCCAAGCTGCGACAGACAACAAAAAGCAATTACACTACACAGCTGGCAATCTTTCAACAGTAGAATATGAATGGCTGAGAAAAGATGGAATAGAAAATGTAATTTCAACAATGAAAAAGCGATTCTTTGAACACGAATAATGACGTAAAAAAGCCCAGCTGCCAACAACGTATATAGCTCATAGCTAATCAGTTGCTCAAACGAAGTTAAGATATAATTGGAAAGTCGCCAAATTTTTAAATTTGACGATTAGATAAATAGTAAAATTTGAAAATCTGGCTTGTGCTTAATCCGAAATTTATTTCCTAATTTGCACGCTACAAGCCATATACACAACCGTTGGCAACAATTTCAAATGAAGAAACTCATATTACCTCTTTTGTGTATTATTTTATTAATCATCTGGAATAACTACTATCCAAAATGGGCAATTACCGGAACATACGTAAGCAATAATTCTGAACCAATTCTTGAAGGGCCGTCTTCAATTGACACTCTGGTTCTATTTAAAAATGGAACTTTTAAAAATGGAGCTTGGGGAATAGGGGATTATAAAATAAAAGGAGGCGATATCGAATTCTCCTATGAATATGAATATGGAAAAGCAGGTTATCACACCAGTATTGATAGGTTTTTATTCGTCGGAAAACCAAGAATATCCCTGAATTATGACCTAGGTTACTATTACAAAAAAGTGAAATAAAAGTGTTGCCAACAAAATCTCAACGCAATTTCGGTCTTTAAACAACTATGCACATGGACTTCACTCAGAATCAACTGTTGCGCAGATGGACTTTACTCGGACGAAAATAGTAAGAATTAATAATGGAAACGGTACACTCGAACGGAGAAAAACTGTTGCCAACAATAGTAACCGTTGCACAACCCCATAATCATTAAAATAACGACTCACATAACCGCTTTTTAAGGCGGTTTTATCTTTTAGACCACTGGCCAACCTATATTTTTTGGGTAGCCTACAAGTGAACTTTGAAATGCTTGGAAGCAGTTTTTTGCGATGCGCGGCAAAACAAAGCTTCCCGCCCCGCTTTTTGAACGTTTTTCCGTGAATTTCAGGTACTTTTTCAGGTTGTAGGCAATCGCCGAGAGGTGCATGACCTTGTTCGCCTGTTCGAGCCCTATGGTATTCACCTTCCTCAGCCCCATGAACTGTGTCAACGTTCCAAAAACGGGCTCTACCGTACTCTGTCGTTTGCCTTTCATATATCTGCCCTGTTGGCTGTTCACCCTTTTGATGTTCCGCTCGTACTCGGCCCGGTAATAGGTGACCGAAAATTGTTTTTCGTTCACCTTGCCCAGACATGTGGATTTCAACGGGCAGCCCTTACAGATCAGACTCGATGCGCGGTACGCTTTCTTTTTCGTACCCGTACGGTGATCCTTGAATACCTTTCTGAACGGGATGACCTTGCCCTGTGGACAGATATAATGATCTTCGATTTCATTATACGTAAAACCCGTGGGGCCGCCCTTGTACGTGCCATGGGGCGGAATGAAGCTCTTTAGACCGATATCCTCTAGAAAGGCATAGTTCTCCCCGCTACTGTAACCCGTGTCCGCTACGCAGTTCTCCCAGACCAGGCCCTGTTGCCACAGCCTTCTTTGCAGGCGTTTTACGATGTCGGGCAACTGTTGGTTGTCCTTCCCGTCGGCATGGTAGGCCCTGATGTCCGTAATGACGTGGTGGGCCGTATCGACGCTCAATTGGGAAAGGTAGTTCAGTTTTCTAGCCTTGCCCGGTTTTACGCTGATCCTCGCATCGGGGTCCGTGGGGCTGTAGTGCGTTTTGTTGCTCGTATACTTGGCCCCCTTGTTCTTGGCGCCCGGGCGTTGGTCCTGGTCCTTCGCCCATTTTTTGTTCCGGCCCTTTATCGCAGCCAGTTCGTTGGGGTTGGCCGTAACGCTGCGCTGGCCCTTGTCCGACCTGTCGTTCCGCGATTTACGGTGTGGCTCACCTTTGTCCATGGCACTCAGGACACGTACCTTGCACAGGTGTTCGTCCAGTTCCCTTTCGGGCACCTTAAGTTCCAAGGTGTCCATGCTCGCGTTGGCCTTCACAGGTGCGGAATCTATGGCCTGGGTATGGCCGCTCACCATTCCCTTCTCCACGCACATACGTAAAACCGTGGTGAAGACTTCCTCGAATACACTTTCCGGGAACAGTTGGCGGGTACGGCTTATCGTACTGTGCCAGGGGAGCTCCTCGTCTATATCGTACCCTATGAAATAAAGGATGTCCAACCGTAGGGAACAATGGGCCATGAGCTTGCGGTCGCTGACGATGTTCTCCAGATAGCCCACAAGGCAGAGCTTGAAGAAGACCACTGGGTCTATGCTCTTTTGGCCGCTGTTCCCGTAATAGCCTTCGGTAAGGCCGTAAAGGAAGCGTAGCTCCAAAACCTCTTTCAACCGCCTGTAGAAATTGTTCTTGGGGATTCGCTCGCTCAACTGGAAATGGGCGAACAGTTTTTCTTGATACTCCTTTTTTCCCTGCATACCTAAAACTAACGACCCAACGTTAAGATCGCCTTGATCCTATGTGGTTTTTTCGTTAACTTGTGTAAACTATGTCTCTTAACGAACAGCTGAAAAATTTAAGTTGGAATTTCAATATTATATACACGAGGACACTTTTACTACAAACAAACAAGGTTTGAAAACTGGTACTACTATATCTAAAGTACCTTCTGTCTATACCATTAAATATGTGGAAGATGGAGATGAGGGACCATTTAAAGACCTTCCAAGTTTAAGAAAAGAATCTAAAATTTTTCGAAAGCTCCTAACAACAAATCCAAAAAGAGCGCAACAAATTTGTCAAGAAAAGCACATAAATGTGATGAAAGATTTCGTTTTAACTGATGAAAATGTGAGTGTATCACCAGATTTTGTAGAATTAATTGAACATTGTACTAAAGGAAAAATTAGGAATGGAAGAATTACTGGAATTCATTTTTATGATAGAGAATTAGTAAAAATTAGAAAAGTTTTAAAGAAGAATAAAAAGGGTGTATTTGAAGCCAAAATAGAATACTATGACTCTGAAATGGATAGATGGACAAAAAAGGAAAAGCCCAGTACATTTTTTCCTCCAACATGGACTTTAAACAAGTTGTTCCATGAATGTCTATTCGCTGTGAATAACAAAAAGAAAAAATTCGGAGCTTTAAACGTTTATAAATCAAAAATGGAATCTGGAATCAACGTGGAAATTATTATCAAAGATGGACTTCTAAAATCAATTTATCCCCTGCTATAAAAAGCCTGTGCCTAACAAAAGTAACCGTTGCACAACTCGTCATCGGGAATAAATTGATGGTTTTTGAATTATTAGAAATATTAAAACTCAATATGTCAGCTAGTTACATCTTATAAAAAATAACTTAACAAGTACGTATTGATGGTATTCATAGTTGCGCAACAAGCACAACGGCTATAAGCAATTGGGGCGAAAGTAATAAAACGAAAGTATAAACATAAAATAAAGGTTTGTGCTTAACCGAAAAGTTAGGGCAAAAATCCCCAACTGCTCATAGCCAAACCGTTAGCAAACATTTAAAAAGCACATATTAGAATGAGAAGAATTTTATATTCATTATTAATAGTATTGTCAATAATCTCCTGTAAAACTGGAAAAACAAGTTTAAAAAAAACTTTAGATTTTAAAAAATCCATTATTGACGCTCAAACAGTAATGGGTGCTATTTATTCTTTAACATATTGTGGAAAAGAATCGGAGACCAAATTGGAATACAAAGACTTTGAACCAATTGAAAAAGCGATTAGATATTCCTTATTGGACCTTTCAAATTATGAAACTGAATTCAAAATGAATGTCATTCCAATGGAATTAAATCTTACCGATAAAAATAGACAAAGTGTCTCTTTGATTTGTGAAGAATTAGATTCCTTAGTACGAATCACCAAAAATTTAGTAAATAAAAATTCTGAACAAATTGCTCCAGAACAGATATGGATTGCTACTACTTTAACTTCAATGAATCCAGGCTCATATTACGACGGAATTAACAGACCCGACTCAACTATAACTTTAGAAAATCATCCTTTGAAAAAGGTTATAGAAATAATGAAACTTCAAGATATTAGTTTTTCAAGAGTTATGTATATAAGTGACAAAAGCCTTTTAAAGATGTCTGAATTAAGTCCAAATATAAAATTCATTGACCTCAGTGCTTCAGGACTGACTTCCGAAGTGTTGAACTCCTTGAATTTAGACAAACTAAAGGCTCTATCAAGCTTGAAATTATATCAAAATAATATTGATACTCTACCGAACAAATTGACACAAATCCCAAATTTGAAATATTTGGATTTAAATAAAAATAGGATAAGGAAAATGCCCGATAATTTAGGTTTGCTTAAGAAACTAAAATATTTAGACTTAAGAAACAATTATTTGGACGTAAGAGAAAAACTTCGGGTACGTAAAGCCTTGAAAGATACCAAAATACGATTCTAAAAACGTTTGCTAACACAACCTATAAACAATTCGGGCTGAGGGCTTAATCACATGGTTTGCGTATTTTTATGATGTCCGCAATCCCGATAGCTATCGGGATGGGATTTCGCTTTTGAACAAAAAAAACAGAACCAAAAGATTACGCTACGTGCGTGGCGGAAAGCGGCCAACGCGCCAACTCGCCCACTGCTGTCGCAGGTGGCGTGCCCCGTACTGTTCATAGCTCAACCGTTGTGCGTCAGCTAAAAAAAACATCGTGATAACTTAACATTAGCGATATGAATAAAATAATACTAACATTATCGGTTCTAATATTACTCGCAAGTTGCAACTCGAAAAATAAAAAAACAACAATATGACAGACAAAAAAGACCAAACGGAAAAGCCAGCTTCAAAAGTTGACAATACGCCAAAAGTAACGGGAGTTGGTGGAATTTTCTTCTATTCTGACAATCCGAAAGAAACGCAAAAATGGTATGCTGAAAATTTAGGAATAGAAACTAATAATTGGGGGTCATCGAGTTTTGACAGTAGAGATGTTGACAATCCTGATATTGTAAATTCTCTTCAATGGAAAGCGTTTAAAAAAGGCGATGAATATTTTTCACCTTCCAAAAAAGAATTTATGATTAACTACCAAGTTCAGAATATTGAAGGACTTGTGAAAAAATTAGAGAAAAACGGAGTGACTATACTTGACAGTATTGAAGCTTTCGATTACGGAAAATTTGTTCATATTTTGGATAAAGAGGGCAACAAGATTGAGTTATGGGAACCAATTTTGTAAGCTTCCCTTAAAACCGGACAGTTTAATACTAGAGAAAACTAAGCAGTTCTAATTAGGGGAAGTTTGCAGGGGTGAGCAAGAGTTTCTTTGGTCGCAAATGCGAACGCAATATTTTCGCAAAGGGCCGGAAGCGAAGGAAGGTACACTGGTGGACACAGGCCGATTTGCATTACACGGACTGCCCATCAATGAGCTAAAGTTCCGTATAGTTCTTGCGGGTATTGCAGCCCTATGGACATATTTCAGGAAGAGTTGTAAAGCCTAAGCTTTTTTGTCCTTATACCGTAATTCTCCCAACTCAATACCAATGGCAGTTTTGGCAAGAATGGTAAATATAAAGGCACCCATTGCCCAAATGCCGATTGTTACGCCAATTTCTACGCCGGTGGGTAGGTATTCTACTATTTTACCGTAAGGTCCGGGAATGAAGCCAGGAACGATCAAACCAAATCCTTTTTCTATCCATATCGCTACAAATAGCATAAAGCAGCAGAAGTATAATACTTTCAGGTTATTTCTAAATTTATTGAATGTGAGTATCACTGTGGCAAGAACGTTTAAAGGTATAGCGGTCCAAATCCACGGTAATAACGCATCTTTACCATGTAGTCCAAAGAAAAGGTAATACGCACTTTCACTGTGGTGTGTAGGGGCATAAAATTCCTTGAACAATTCAGAGACTAGCATGATCAAGTTTATCTGAGCGGCTACGGTGACAATCATTGCTATTTTTTTGATTGTTTTGTCTTCTATCTTGAATGCCGTAAAAGACCGTATGACGGCCAAAACCAAAATAATAAGTGCAGGTCCCGCTGCAAATGCCGATGCCAAGAAACGAGGCCCTAACAATGCATTGTTCCAAAAAGGACGTGCTTGCAGACCTTGGTATAAAAATGCAGTTACCAAGTGAATACCCACGGCCCAAAACACGGATAGAATTGCACCCGGCACATACACACTTTTCTTTGCTTCTTTATTCTGATAATGCTTAAAGAGGATGTAAAATGGAATACTGATATTAATGAAAAGGTATCCGTTCAAAACAATAACGTCCCAAGTCAGCATGGAGTTCGGGAAGTTGAAAACCCCTATTCCGGGGATCATATGCCATAACACGGATGGCCCCCCCATATCGGCAACTACAAAGGCTAAACACATTATTAATGCCGCTACGGCCAATCCTTCGCCAATCAAAACGGCCTGTTTAAAATCGATATCTTTTAAAACGTAGGTGGGCATGACCAACATTACGGCCGCGGCGGCAACTCCGACCAAGAAAGTAAAGTTAGAAATGTACAGTCCCCAGCTAACGCGATCGGACATTCCGGTGGCGCTAAGTCCTTCTTCCAATTGAATGGAATAACAATACATGCCGATTAGCATCACCAAGGTAAGAAACCCCATCCAAAGGTGATACTTTTTAGATCCCTTGGTTATGGTATCTAAGCTATCGACCACCAAACTTCTAAATACTTTAAATGCTCCCATTGTATATTATTTTAAATCTGCCGACTAAGAATTTCTGCTATTCTAAGCCTTACGATTTATATGCTTTCCTTTATGACGTTCTTAGTCCATGAAGTACCAGAACTTGGGTTCTGTGCCTAAATCTTCTTTTAACCTAAATACTTTCTTGTTTTCCAGTACCCATCGTATGGTGCTGTTAGGGTCTAAGAGATTGCCGAAAATCCGAGCTCCGGTAGGACATGCTTCAACACAGGCCGGGTTTTTCCCTTTACGCGTACGTTGTACACAGAAAGTACATTTCTCCATGACGCCTTTCTTGCGCATTCTGTTCCCTAGGTAATGTTGATTTTTGTTTACTTCGTTTTCTGGAACTTCGGGTTTACTCCAGTTAAAACGTCTACCATCGTAAGGGCAGGCAGCCATACAGTAGCGGCAGCCAACGCACCAGTCATAATCTATAACCACGAGTCCGTCTTCCTCTTTCCATGTTGCCTGCACGGGGCAAACTTCCACACAGGGAGGATTATCGCAATGAAAACATTGTGTTCCCATATAGAAATGACCTTCTGCGGGCACCTCGTGGTAATAATTATCATCCGCTTTGTCAAACTTAAAGCCTTCCCCATCTTTCATCTCATGAATACGGATGTACTGCATTTCGGAATTACGGTCTTGGTTGTTCTCCTCAACACAAGCACTAACACAGTTCATATACCCCTGACATTTGGATATATTGAAAGCATAGCCAAAGAGCACATCTTCTGCCGCATTTTCTGCGGTCATATTTATGTTTTTATTCGTACGCAGTTCATACGAGCGCATAAGTCTATTTATAGTAGCCTGTTTTTCCTCATCGGTCATTAGTTTATAGTTTCCCTTAAACTGTTCCTCCCAATCGATCTGGGCCTTTTCCTTGGTATCACTTCCCGCGGTTACACTACATGAAGTGGTTACTGCGCCAGCACCTATCAAGAGGCTGGCAGTTAGTTTTTTAAAGGCACTCCTTCGGTCCATCTTTACATCAAAAACCTGCTCAAAGCCATCGCGGTGTCTTTCCTCTCCTATAGATGCGTTGATGGCGGCCTCGTAAAACTCATCGGCGCTTAGTTCCTCTTCTTTTTTTTGGCCGCTATTACAGCTTCCCTCTGATTTACCGCAACCACAAGAACCCGAAGATTCTTTTCTGTTATTTAGACCTAGGTCTAGAGAGTACCATTTTTTATTATCGCTCATACCTTTATTTTTAATGACCTAAACCTTCGTTACGTTCTATAGCCGTTTTTGTATTGAATTGTACGGGCCATCTCGTTTCAAAACTGGGACTGTGCGGATTATGACAATTCACACAGGTATTAGACGCTCGTGGAGGAGCCCATCCTGCTACTTTCTTACCGTGGGCGCCGCCTTTCCAATCTTCGAATTGACTCGAATGGCATTGTGCACATAATTTGTAGCTTAAATTGAAATCTATGTTTTTTCCCGTTAGGGTATTCAATTGATTCATGTCCTCTCCGTTGTGGCAGGTAGCACAGTTCATGGCATCACTATTGGCATGATTCACTTTAATGTCCCAGTGTGCTTTTGGCGCATCTTTACCAATCATCTGCGAGACCGGTTTGCTATGGCACTCTGTACAGGCAAATGATTTTATTTGTCCTTTTCGTTCTGGAATAAGGAAGGTATGTTCTCCTTCCGTGATTTCAATTAACTCCGTATCCGCTAATAGTTCTTCGGAGGTCAACGCGCCATGATAGGGTTTACTTTCCCCTTCTATTTTATCGGATATGGTATGGTACTCTTCTCCGCCTTTACAAGAGAATAAGGATACCCCTAGAAGTACTACTACGAAATATATTAGCGTTCTATTTTTCATTTAGTTTATCGAATTGTCTTAGAAATGTATTCGCATCAACGGTGGGTTGTTCACTATGTTTTGGCAAATGGCATTGTCTGCAGTTTATGCGGTCCGGATGTGAAACTCTAATTTCTTTAGGGGCACTTGGCCCTCCGTGACAAGAAATACAGTTTTCTCTCATTTGTAATTGATGCGGTATCATTGGTGGGCCTCCCAGCAATGCATTATTTGCACCAAGTCCCACTTTTGGTGGTTCTGGTTTGGCAAATCCGTTTTCCTTAAAGTCGCTAGTGGTGTTTTTAGTAACGTGGCACTGTCTGCAGTTAACCATTTCTGGATGTGGCGTAACAGGGGCATAAGCATCAAATTTTGCTACAAAACCACCGTTTTGGTGACATTGTATACAGGTATTGCCTCCATAGCTGCGCTCTTTTGCTACGGGGTGTGGAATACTTGGTGGTGCTCCCGGATAGGCTCTATTATCATAATACGTATCTAGCGTTCGTTGGTGGTTTTCATCTACGGGCATATTGAGATAATCCAAACCTGCACCTGCATCATCAAATCGTCTGAAAGCGCCACTTTCCGATGGAATAAAGTTTCCGGTAGGAGTTTCAATAACAGGTGTGTAGGCTTCCTCCAAGCCTTGTTCATAGCTGTAGTTCCATACCACGATAAACGCAATAAAGATCACTACAAAAAACGATATGATTCCAAGTCTTTTTTTCATAGTCTAGGCTCTTTCAACTTTTACCGCACATTTTTTATAATCCGGTTCTTTGGAAATAGGGCAGAAGGAGTCTAGGGTAACATCGTTAATGAGCATGTTCTCATCAAAGAAGGGAACGAATACTTGCCCTTTTGTAGGTAAACCTCTTTCGTTGATGGATGCCGGTAGTGTACAAGAACCCCGACGAGAGGTTATTTTAATGTTTTCTCCGTTTCTAATTCCTAAAGACTTTGCATCATCTGGGTGAAACTCCACATACCCATTTGGCATTGCTTGATGAAGTACGGGAATTCTACGCGTCATGGACCCTGTATGCCAGTGTTCTACAACACGACCGGTGTTTAGCCAGAATGGGTATTCTTGATCAGGTTTCTCTGGGGCCTCTTCAAAAGGACGTTGCCATATAACCGCTTTGCCATCTGGTTTTCCATAGAAATGAAAGTCTTCTCCATTGGAACAAGCAGGGTCATATTGTGCATTATAACGCCATTGGGTGGACTTGCCATCTACATAAGGCCAGATAGCTCCGGACTCTTTCTGTAGGACTTCAAGTGGTGCCATGCCGTGTTTTGCACCTTCGTGAAATTGTCTGTATTCGTTGTATATTTCTTCTACGTGATTTTCTTTGCTATAAGGGAATAGGTCTTCAAATCCCATTCGTTTTGCTACTTCAATAAACATCCAGGTATCTGCTGTTGCCTCTCCTGGTGCATCAACCATTTTTTGCCAATACTGTGTTCTTCGCTCAGAATTACCATAGAGTCCACCTTTCTCAATATGCCAAGCAGCTGGAAGAATAACATCTGCTACATCCGTAGTAGGTGTAGGGAATACATCCGAAACCACAACAAAACAAGATTTCTTTTCCATGGCTGGACGGTAACGGCTGGTCTTAGGTAATGAAACTAAAGGATTGGTCGCTTGTACCCATATAAAATTGATGTCTCCGCGGTCTACTGCCCGGAACATTTCAGTGGCATGATAGGTAGGCTTAGATGGAATGCGCTCTACAGGAACCTTCCAAATTTTAGCGGCCATTTCCCTATCTTTTTCGTTCATTACTACACCGTGTGGTAGTTTGTGCGTAAAAGTTCCCACCTCACGAGCGGTACCACAGGCAGAAGGCTGACCTGTTAATGAGAAAGGTCCGTTGCCCGGTTGCGATATTTTACCGGTAAGTAAATGAATATTGTAAACAAGATTGTTAATCCATGTTCCTCTAGTGTGTTGGTTCATTCCCATACACCAGTAGGAAACTACTTTTTTATTCGGGTCTCCGTAAATTGCCGCCAGATATTTAATATCCTTAACGGATACCTTAGAATATTTAGCTACTTTTTCTGGACTATAGTCCTTTAGGAATTCTTTATAGGCTTCAAAATCTATTTTCTCCGGCTTATCCGTAAACTGAAAATTGTCTTCTAGACCATAGCCAATATTGGTAAGGCCTTTACTAAAGCTACAATGCTTCTCAACAAAGGATTTATTGACCCATCCGTTTTGTATGATTTCATAACAAATGGCATTTGCTACCGCCAAGTCGGTTTGGGGTTCAAATAAGATTGATTTATCGGAAGCGGTACTAGAACGTGTAGTTCGCGTAGCAAAATCAATAATCTTAGCACCACGTTTCGCTTTTTGTTCCAGCATTCTTGAGAATAGTACCGGGTGCATTTCTGCCATATTGTTTCCCCAGGTAACAAAGTAATCGGCGTGATCAATATCTTCATAACAGCCCATGGGTTCATCCGCTCCAAAAGAGGTTAAGAATCCTGTCACTGCACTTGCCATACAAAGGCGTGCATTACAATCTAGGTTATTGGTCCCTATAGCCCCTTTCATGAATTTAGAAGCAATATAGCCTTCCGGTATTGTAGACTGTCCTGAAGTATACATGGCCACGGAATCCTTACCGTTCTGGGCAATGCTTTCTTTCATTTTTGAAGCAACAAGGTCCAAAGCTTCATTCAATGGGGTTTCTACGTATTTGCCATTTTTCTTTACCAAAGCAGTTTCAAGTCTGTCCTTAGATTGGATACACATGATTTGGTGGTATCCTTTTACACACAACAATCCTTTGTTCACGGACGAATTAGGGTCACCCTTTACAGCTACGGCCTTTCCATTTTCAGTACCTACAAGAATTCCACAACCTACGCCACAGAATCTACAAGGACCCTTTTTCCAATCCAGATTGGCATTATCGGGAATTCCTTTCTCTTGCTCACTGGCAAATACAATGCCGGGGAACATCGATGCGGCCGCTGTAATAGCCGACAACATGGCCATTTTCTTTATAAAATTCCTTCTGTTGCTTAGAGAATCGTACATAGCTATATAAATTATTGAGGGGTGTTAAAACCAGAAACTAAAGCCAGTAGTTTTAGACTGCTTAGGGCTTCAATTTTTTCTTTTAGAATTTCGTCTTCTTTGTCGTCTAGGGTGTCCGTTACCAATGCCAAAATATCTTGATTCTCTGCAGGAAGTACCTCACATTGATCGAAACCTTTTAAAGCGGTCAATAACTCGTCTTTCCGTCCTGCAATAGGGTGTGCTAAATAACTTTTGATAGGCATACTGTGTTGGTTATATAGGTGTGAAAACTCCGAATTTTCATTCAAAGTTGTCTTACAATTTAACAAAAATAGGGGAGTATTTTCCTTGAAAAGATGATAAATGTCATAGAGTGAATAATAAAGCAATCGCTATATTTGAATGGAAATAACGATTACTTGTTATTCATTCTCTTGTAATATACAGGATTATTCATGAAGAGATTCGAATAGTGGATATTACGTTGATTATAAGGTTTTTATTGTTGCTGATGTGCTTGTATAAGTTTGTTGGTATCTAAAATCATTTCATCTATTAAAATAAGAAGGCACGGAAATAATGATAGATACTACTACGGCGTTGGAATTGGTTTTGAGACATGGTACGCTCAATACCGAATTTTTTGAGGTAGACTTGAAAGATGCCCTAGATTATGTTGTGGCCAAAGATGTTGCTTCAAGAATAGATATGCCGCCATTCAGGCAATCGGCTATGGATGGTTATGCACTGCACCTGTACGATGATTTTACATATACCGTGGTAGGGGAAGTACAGGCTGGTGATAACAATGATCCCACTTTACGTAAAGGCGAAGCTGTCCGCATCTTTACGGGAGCACCCGTTCCAACTTCTGCAAATACGGTAGTCATGCAAGAAAGAGTAACCGTTGATGGTAATAAGATTATCATAGAAGAATCCCCGAAGGTGAATATGAACATCAGACCCAAAGCGGAACAGATAAAAGCGGGCGGTGTTGCCATAAACAAAGGGACTACGATTAAAGGGGTTCATATCGGATTTTTAGCGAGTTTAGGGCTTACTAAGATTACAGTTTCTAAAAAACCATCAGTGGCCATTGTCGTTACTGGAAACGAATTAGTGGCCCCGGGTATGCCCTTATCCTATGGTGAGATATACGAATCGAATGGAGCTATGCTAACCGCTGTACTAAACGAACTAGGTTATAAAAATACTTCTGTGGTTACTATTAGGGACGACTATGATACTACCAAAAATGTATTAAGGGA
This sequence comes from Zobellia galactanivorans, assembly GCF_000973105.1. Lineage (NCBI taxonomy): Bacteria > Pseudomonadati > Bacteroidota > Flavobacteriia > Flavobacteriales > Flavobacteriaceae > Zobellia > Zobellia galactanivorans. The sequence goes on from NC_015844.1 coordinate 3,718,597, forward strand.
TACTTTGGGAAAACACGATGTTGTTATCGTTACGGGCGGGGTATCCGTAGGGGATTACGATTTTGTCGGAAAAGCATTTAATGCCATTGGCGTACATGAGATTTTTTATAAGGTGAGGCAAAAACCAGGAAAACCCCTGTTTTTCGGTAAAAAGGAAGGAACATCCATATTTGGGCTCCCCGGAAACCCTGCAGCTGCGCTTAGTTGTTTTTACATCTATGTATATCCTCTTTTAAAGAAATATGAAGGCGCGGATCATATGAACCTTCCAATTATTTCTTTGCCTTTGTTATCTGATTATACGGTAAAGGGAACTCAGGCACAATTTCTAAAAGCACGGATAGAAGGTGCTGGAGTGACTATTTTAGGAGGACAGAGCTCTGCTATGGTACGTGCTTTTGGAGATGCCAATGCCCTGGTTTGCCTACCTGTGAATTCTATGGAAATAAGAAAAGGCCAGAACGTAAAAACACTACTATTACCCACCAAATAACAGTTTGTTATGAACGATTACAAAATAAAAAGTAGGATTTGGATTGAAGTAGGGGATAATGTTTTGTTTGGTGAGGGTAGAGTGCGTTTACTAAAGGAAATTGAGACACAAGGCTCATTGTCAAAAGCGGCAAAGTCTATTGGCATGTCTTATAAAAAAGCATGGACGCTAGTAGATGCCGTTAACAAATCGGCAAAAGAAGCCGTGGTAACTACATCGGTTGGTGGGCAAAAAGGAGGTGGGACGGTTGTTACACCCTATGGGAAAAAACTAATAGCGGCTTTTGAGCAAATCAACAAAAAGTGTTGGGAGTTTCTGGACAAAGAGTTTGAAACCCTAAACGGAATTTAAGAAAAACGAATCAGGTTTATCGCTACGGCAAAATGTCAATTCTGTCAATAGCACTAACACCAACAAGTTATAGTATAGAAAATAGGATTAGAAAATGGGCACTACTTATAAAAACGTATTTAAACAAGGCGCTATTTCTTCTGCATTTATAGCGGAATCTATTGCCAAACATCAATCTAAAACCAGTATTGGCGCGCATAATATTTTTCTTGGCCAAGTACGGGCCGATGTTGTAGACGATAAAAAAGTTGCAGCTATTGAGTATACGGCATATGAGGATATGGCAAATAAGAAATTCCATGAGATACGGGAGGCTACTTTTGAAAAATTCAACCTTAGCTGTATGCATATCTACCATAGTTTGGGAGAGGTAAAATCGGGAGAGATATGCCTATTTGTTTTTGTGTCATCACCAAGGCGGAAAGAAGTCTTTAAAGCGTTGGAATATGTGGTAGAGGCCATTAAGGCCGATGTGCCTGTTTTTGGAAAGGAAATATTTGAGGATGAATCTTCTCAATGGAAAGTAAACAGCTAGCGGCATGGTAGCGTATTAATACGCTTAAAACGGCAAGGGCTTAGGCGATTGTACAGGGCAAACATTCCTACTTGAAGATCTCGCTTACGTCCAACGTACCGTAGGCGCGTAGCTGGTACCCGGCATGCTCCAAAATCCCCTATTATGCCGTTCTCCGCTGTAAAGGAGTTTATTTGGAAGTCTCTATACTAAGGCTTTTGGGTGGCGAACCCTTAGTAGGAAAGGACATTGTTTTGATCATGGGGAAATTGGCGCTATCTGTTGAAGGAGTTGTATTCTTAGTTTGAGGCCCTGCCCAAATTTGTTTTAAAAAGATTTGGATTGATCGTTAGTTGAACCCATCCCCAGTTGTTTGTATTGTCACTTGGTCTGCCACCTTTTGTAAGCGTCATACTATCCGAAGCAAACATGTGGGAATAGCCTACATTTAGCTTTACATTCGTCATTAGGGCTTGTGTATATACCAAATCTAATTCCGTTCCTAAATAAGCATCGGCATCTCCGGAAAGGTCTGCATTGGCGCTAAAATAATGTCCTTTTAGCAATAGGTTCGATTTTTCGCCCGTGGTAAAAACAATTTTTCCGTATACATCGTTAAGTCCGACATTGTTAGCATGGTTGCCTACATAAAAATAATCCATGAATCCATTAAACTTGTGATTGGTGCCATAAAGAGGAAAGAAGGATTTGTTCTTGGAGTCGCCGTCTTGGTCGGTTCCGCTTAAAAGTTCAACACCCAAACCGTAAAGAAGTTTATCAGATGTATAAGTGGCCTCTAAAGCCAATTGATAAGCTGCTAAGTCCGTGGTAGCATTTGCTTTCCCAAATTGATAATAGGCACTACCGGCAAAATTTACTTTCTGTATTGGGAATTTAAAGTATGAACCCGTGGTCTGTCTATAGGAAACGCCGTCTGCAATATCATTGGCATCACCGGTAAAATCTTGAAACCCCGTATTTAGAAAAAGGAAGCTCACGGAATTTTTCTCCCAAGATTGCTTGAGGTAGGCATACTGCATGGATTTATAAGTAAAAAAACCTTGAATATTATATGCCGTCCCTTCATTACTTGCCGCTTCTTGGCTAAAGGCCCCACCTAAGTCAAGCATAAAATTATCCTTTTTGTAGCTTATGATGGCAGCATCATGAAAACGTCCTTGCATGGCCCAATCCAAACCGCCAAAAATACGTTGGTCGTCATAAGAAATTACTTGCCTGCCTAGCTTGGTAGACCAATTTTCATTGAATTGCAATTGTGCCCAAGCTTGAAATAAAGAGAAAGAATCGTTTCCGTCTATCGCTAAAATTTGTCGGGTGTCTCCCCAAGTACTCACATCTTGTACCGCAATGAACAGTTTTAGTTTTTCTGCGGAATAGCCAATATTCAGACGGGTACGTTGGTTTACGAATGCGGCGGGATCGGCATCGGTAGGAAAAAGGTTGTTGTATCCGTGGCGATATTCAAATCGGGCCCTTAGATCAGCATCAACTTCCAGTGTTTGCGCTGATATAGGTATAAAATTGAAAATAAGTGAAAATAGAATACCTACCTGAAGTCTTTGTATGGTCATAATAGCTAGTTTATTGCATTTGACAACAAAGGTTCGCTATTTGAATTTCAATAAACATGATATTGGTCACTTAAGTATGTCGGTGCTAAACACCCGGGTTCCAACCAATGGCAATTGCCACTTGCTTTTGCTCCTTTATAATGGATCGTATCATATAAGGTCTATCGATATCTACGTTTTGAATGTTTTCGGCCATAGGTTTGCCGTCTATTGAAACATTCCCTTCAAAATTTTTCAGGGGTTGATGGCCTAATCCATATCTATTATCTTCTACTAATAGTAGCATCAGCATTTTATCTGGATTAGCTGTGGAGCAATATATGCCAAAGTCATCCCATAAATACACCTTGTTGTTCGTGTTTTTAATAGGTTCTATGCGAGAAGCCTCTCCCAATATGTTTTTAAGTACCGTGTAATTGGTAGGAAAGCTAATACTGGTGTTATTCAGAAAAATTTCAGTGGCTGTGCATTCTACTGAAATAGGAGTGCTCTGTTTTTTTCTCTTACTCGGATCTCTAAAGTCAAAAATGCCCATATAATGCAAGATATTTCTTTTTTTAAGGATAATCGATTATTTAAGATTATTCTATTTTTAATCAGGGCGTTTTTCTGGAGCGCCCGTATGTCCCTTTTCCGGATAAGCTCGATAGTTTTAATTAAAAAAAATAGCTGATCGAAAACAACATATCATCTCCCCTAAATAATTTTACCCTTTGTTGATTCGGAACGTAAAGCGTTTTTACCCCATGTTCGTTTATTGTATTGCCGGGAAAACCGAGAGTAATTTGGTTTTAAGGATGTGATTGATGGGAGATAGAATTTCAACTTCCATTTTAAGTATATTATATGCAGTTGTTAATCCAACCATATATCAGTGTTGAAACATTTACGGTAAGGGAAATTGACAATATAATCAAGAAATATAGACTAAATAGACTGTATGATTCATACAGTTCAAATAAAGAAAGATAAAGATAAGGTACAACAATACGATATATCGTAACTTAAAAATTTTTAATTTTCAACACAAAAAATGAAAGTATGTATTGCTGAAAAACCATCTGTTGCGCGAGAAATAGCTTCCGTTCTTGGGGCGAATACCAAACATGATGGTTACTACGTAGGTAATGGCTATGCAGTAACCTATACTTTCGGACATCTTTGCACACTTAAAGAGCCAAGCGATTATAAACCTCATTGGAAAAGTTGGGATCTAAATAACCTACCAATGTTACCCGAACATTTTGAAACCAAAGTGACTAAAGATTCTGGTATTCAAAAACAGTTTAAGATTATAAAGCAATTATTCGATAAGGCCGATGTTGTTATAAACTGTGGGGATGCCGGGCAAGAGGGGGAATTGATACAACGTTGGGTATTAAATCAAGCGAACTACAAAGGCAAGGTTGAAAGACTTTGGATTTCTTCACTTACCAAAGAAGCTATAAAAGAAGGATTCGATAATTTAAAACCCTCTACAGATTACGATAATTTATATTATGCAGGTTTTTCTCGTGCGATTGGCGATTGGCTTTTGGGTATGAATGCTACCCGCTTATACACTTTAAAACATGGCGGCTACAAGCAAGTATTGTCCGTTGGGCGTGTACAAACACCAACCTTGGCTATGCTGGTAGACCGGTTTAAAGAGATAGAGAATTTTAAGCCACAACCTTATTGGGAGCTGCAAACATTATATCGCGAAACCTTGTTCAGTTATGAAGAAGGTCGTTTTTTAAAAGTAGAAGATGGCGAAAAACTTGCCAATATTGTAAAAGAACATGACTTTGAAATTGTTTCTATCTCAAAAAAGGCAGGTAATGAATATGCGCCCAAGCTTTTTGATTTGACAGGTTTACAAGTGTATTGTAACACCAAATTTGGATTTAGTGCAGACGAGACTTTAAAGATTGTTCAGAAATTATATGAGCAAAAAGTAGTGACCTACCCAAGGGTAGATACCACATTTTTGCCTAATGATGTATACCCTAAAGTGCCGGAGATACTCAAGAAACTTACGAAGTACGATACCCTAACGAAACCTCTTGACGGTAAAAAATTAAAGAAAACCAAAAAGGTTTTTGACGACAGTAAGGTTACGGATCACCACGCTATTATTCCTACTGGTCAACAAATAAACTTGCAGTACAATCAGCAACAGGTTTATGATATAATTGTACGCCGTTTTATAGCTGTTTTTTATCCAGATTGTAAAGTTTCGAATACTACTGTCATAGGTAAAGCTGAAACGGTAAAATTTAAAACCACCGGAAAAGAGATTTTAGAAAAAGGATGGCGTATTGTTTTCGAAACACCCAATGCACCATCAAAAGAATCGGGAATATTGCCAACGTTCAAGAAAGGCGAAAAGGGTCCACACGAGCCTTCATTTTTAGAAAAGCAAACAAAGCCGCCAAAGCAGTATACAGAAGCTTCACTCTTACGTGCAATGGAAACTGCAGGCAAAAAGGTCGATGACGATGAACTTCGTGAGCTAATGAAAGAAAACGGAATTGGTAGGCCTTCAACACGTGCCAATATCATCGAAACATTGTTTCGTAGAAAATATATAAAGCGAAATAAAAAGCAAGTGATTCCCACGGTTACAGGTATTCAATTGATCGACACCATTCAAAATGAAATGCTGAAGTCTGCCGAACTTACCGGTAAATGGGAAAAGCAATTAAAAGATATTGAGAAAGGTACCTTTAGTGCAGGCAGTTTTATCAAGCAGATGAAAAAAATGGTCGATCAATTGGTTTACGACGTTCGAAGTGAAACTAGAAAGGCTAATATTTCAGCTGTAAATAACAAACCGCCAGCAGCGGCTTCCAAGAAAAAAGCAATTAAAAAGGCTACGGATATAACATCGGAGGTTTGTCCTAAATGTAAAAAAGGAAGCATTCGAAGAGGGAAATCGGCTTATGGCTGTTCTGAGTTTAATAAGACTTGCGATTTTGTTATTCCTTTTAAATTTCAAGGGAAAACCATTTCAGAAAAACAGTATGTTAGGTTGTTTCAAAAAGGTTCGACAGTAAATTTAAAAGGCTTTAAAGTCAACAATGATTCAGTTGAAGGCTTGGTTAGATTTGATGACAGCTTTAAATTAAAGTTAGAACCTAAGAAGCCTAAAATTCAAGTAAAGAATACCTCCGAAGAAAATAGGTGTCCGAAATGTAACAAAGGCACTATCATAAAAGGAAAAACCGCTTACGGTTGTAGTGAGTATAAAACGGGTTGCGACTTTCGTTTTAGTTATGATGCTATTCGTGAAAAAGCAAAAGGACGACCATTGACCAAAGAGTTGGTTTTCGAAATTTTTAGGGAACACTAATCTTTTTAATTTTCCTGTAAAAGTATTAACTGAAGTGAGTTAATTACTAGTGAATTGGTAAATAAGAAAAGTTGGTTTAAGAGGAGACTGTAAACTGAACTCTGTCTGAAAAAAGATTATAAGTATTAATTTTATTCAGACAGAATCATGACAAAGAAAGAACAGGCTTAATTTTATTTGTCGACCATATTGAATTCTTGAATATAGGAAGTCACAGGTAATCTTATATTTAACAGGATTTCAAAACCTTAAATGAGTTTATTATTGGTGGCATACATGATAGCTTCTGATATGTTGGTCACTTCTAATTTGTCGAATAACTTTCTTCTATGAAATTTTACCGTATCGGGCGATACGTAAATTGATTCGGCTATCTCTTTTATAGTTAAGCCTCTAATCGACAATTGCAATATTTCTTTTTCCCGAGATGAGAGCTTTATTTTTTCATCCGCTTTCCAGAAGTCGCCATCTAGGTTATACTTGAAAATTTTATGATTTCCCTTTTTATAGATTTTAATATTCCCCGCTTGTCGTTCGGTCGATAAGGATACGATACATACGGCTTTCCATATTTTGCCGTTTTCGGTCAAAAACATTGGGGTTAATTTTTGATTTATTAGTATGATTTTTCCTTCTTGGTTTTTTATATGAAAGTCATATGAAATGGTATGTTCTTTGCGTTCTTCTAAGGGAATTCTGTCATAAAACTCGAAGCCTACCTTGTTGATTTTAATGAGTAAATCCAAATCGGACTTTATTACATATTTGAAGTAGAAAGCATATCCCATCTCCTTGATTTCATCGGCCGTATGGCCACAAAGGAACAACGGGTTGTCAGAGACGTATTCAAACCCTCTTTTTTGATAATCAATTACATATATGCTTTTGTAGGTGGCCCTTGAGAAGGCTTTTATGGCTTCTAGATAATCTAATGCTTGTTCTTGACTTCCTTTAGGAATTTCACCAACTGAATTTTCAAAGGAAAAAAAATCTTTTGTGTAGGTCATAGAGTCGTATTCGTGTACGAATTTATGGCTATAAATATAACTTTTTTCCCTTTAAAATAAGGTGATGATCAACGAAAAAGCCTTCGGAAAAGGTTGGCGTAAACCTATTTGATATAAAAAAACAGGCCGTCTTAAATTTTGGCTTTTGGGAAAGTTGTGCAGGCTATTCGAAAGACATTTAAAACAAGAACGTAAATAGCCGAAATTGGAATTGATGAAGCTAAAACCACACTTTAGTGTAAAAACAAGAATGCGTGATTGAAATATCTTCGTCCGAAGATATTCTTATACGATATTTTATATGCATATTTTTAAGAGCGTGGCCGTCTTTTTTGTACTGAAAATCGGTATTTTATCGGCCCAGAATAGTGTGTCAGGGAACATAATTGATACATCGGGACATCCCCTTGCCTTCGCCAATGTAGTACTATACGAGGCATCAACCAATACTTTGGTAAAAGGGGCGGTAAGCGATGATAAGGGATATTATTATATTAAAGGGATTCCTGATTCTACCTACTTGTTGGAAGTTTCCGTACTAGGGTTCAAGACAATAAAGTCTGAAAATTTCTCGCTTTCGACGGAAAACAAAAATGTAGAAATGAACTTTAATCTAGAGGAACAGGCCCAATCCTTAAACGAGGTAGTCGTGACAAGCAATCGCCCGGTAATCCGACAAACGGCGGAAAAATTAATAGTTGATTTGGAGCAATCCGAAATGGTGAGTTCCAATCTACAGGATGTTATGAAGAAGGTGCCGGGGATTATCGTTACCAATGGCAACATTACTTACGGCGGGCAACAAGGCGTGACCATTTTGATCAATGGCAAGACGACCGAGTATATGGATATTTCATCCTTGTTGCGCGACCTCCCCGCAGACAATATCGCAAAGGTTGAATTGGTGCAACAACCTGGTGCCGAGTTTGACGCTGAGGGGTCAGGTCCATTGATCAATATCATCCTCAAAAAAAATGTAAGACTGGGCACGAATGGAAACCTGAAACTTTATTCGGGATATGATAATCGACCTGAATATGGGGTGAGTGGTTCAATTACCAGTTACGAGAACAAGATCAATTGGCAGGTAGGTGCCGGTTATAGAAAATCGGCGTGGAGGGAAGACCTTTTTATTACTAGAAGGGTAAATGGGGAGATTTATGACCAATCGACCATTTCACCCTACAATCCAAAAACGTATCGCTTCAATGGGGGATTAGACTATTATATAAATGAGCATCACACCATAGGGTTTGGAACACGGTTTATTCATACCGATTCCGATAGGATTGCATCTAACAGTACGCAAATTATTGAGGCATCATCATCGGAAACCTTGCTCACCGAAAATAGCTTTGACCGTAATAGGAAAACCTATAACATAAACCCGTACTATAAGTTCGAAGATGAACAAAACAAGTTTATTCTAGATTTTGATTATGTTGATTATACTAACGACAATGTTAATGATTTATATCAGCTCGGGCCGAGTGAAATATCATACGACGACCAACGGTATTTTCAGAATGGGAAATATCGAATATTGACCTATAAGGGAGACTATAAACGTACTTTGGGGGAAGGTTCCAATTGGATGTTCGGAACTAAATATTCTAGGGTTTCCACTGATAGTGACTTAAGTTCCTTTTTCCGGAACACTGATGGTAATTTCATTTTGGATGCTGACCAAAGTAATGGTTTTTTAGTGGATGAAGATATCTTGGCCATATACTCTAAAATGGTGAAAAAATGGGAAAATTGGTCGTTTTCCGGCGGGTTACGGTGGGAAAACAGTTATACGAAGGGGACATCTACAAATCTAAACGAGGTGAGAAGTAGAAGGATTTCGAAATTATTTCCTAGTGCCAGTATCGATAGAAAAATCAATGACAAACTGGGGGCTAACCTGTCGTATAGCTATCGAATTTTAAGGCCTTCTTATAATTCCCTAAATGCATTCGTCTATTATTACGACCCCTATACCTTTGAGCAAGGGAACCCGAATTTAAAACCTGAATTCACCAATAGTTTCCAATTTAATTTGACTTATGACAATCAACCGTTTTTTAGCGTAGGATATAAAAATACAGACGATGCCTTGTTCGAAATAATATCGCAGAACGATGTCACGGCCCAAACCTCTAGGTCGGTAATCAACCTTGCCAAAAGAGAGAATTGGAGCTTTAGGGGTTTTGCCCCTGTAGGCTTTCTTGAGGGCTTGGACGGTTATGCCGGAATTATCGTAAACTATAATAAATATGAGTCGGAGAGTTTGGCCCCAAAACTCGATTTGGATAAGTGGAGTTTTACGTGGTATACCAACTTGGAGTATAGCCTGCCTTGGGATATCAATTCAGAATTGACGGGATACTATACCACTGGGGGACTTCAAGGGCAAATAGAACACGATTGGCTAACGGGACTTAGTTTTGCCCTCGGCAAAAAGTTTATGGATGATAGGTTAAAAATAAATTTAGGTATTGAAGAGATTCTGAATCGTAAATTTATAGGTAGTATTAACTATGATACCATTGATGCCGATATTATAAGTGATTGGTCCCGTCAAAATGTATATTTTCAATTGGCCTATAATTTTGGTTCTAATTTTAATAAGGAAAAGGCAGAAAGAAACCCTTCCGAAGAGGAGCAAGACCGAATAAAGGATAATAATTAAAGCTATAGTGCCTTCTAGACCTCATTTTGACTCGGTGAAATTGGTATGCTTTCGGAAAGTATTTTTCGTATTCGACCCCGGAATCGCACGGTGATAGAGGGGGGAGGAAAGCTAAAAAACAGGCTTACTCCAATTTTACCACCCAATAGTCCCATTGGCCTTTGCCTGTACCACTGACATCTCCTCCGATACCTTGTGTATAACCGGCTACGATATAGCCATCGTCAGTTTGTTGAACGGCATTGGCGTAATCGTTTTCCGGACTTCCAATACTTGTTTCCCACGTCAATTCACCGGACGAATTTAGCTTTACGATCCAATAATCGAGAAACCCTCCATTCGTGGGACCGCTCACATCAAAGTCGGTTGTTCCGGCGCTACCGGCAATAATGTATCCTTGGTCAGAGGTTTGCTCGATGGCATAGGCGGTATCGACCGAAGAACTTCCAAGGTTGACTTCCCAAGTTATTTCTCCTGAAGTATCTAATTTTACGATCCAGTAATCCTTGTTTCCGTGATTGGCACTTACGTCAAAATCCGACGATTCGGAATATCCTGCTACGATATACCCCTGATCGGTGGTTTGGTGAATGTCATAAGCATAGTCTTCAAGTGAACCTCCTAGATGTTTTTCCCAAAGCAAATCGCCCAAGGCATCCAACTTTACGATCCAATAGTCTTTCTCCCCATAATTACCGCCTACATCGCCATCGATGGATTCGGAATATCCTGCCACAATATAGCCTTCATCGCTGGTTTGTTCAACAGATTTTGCAATATCGAAGGCAGCTCCGCCAAGGGGGCTTTCCCACACCAATAGTCCGTCGTTATCGAGCTTTAGTATCCAATAGTCCAATCCTCCCTTATTACCGCCTACATCGCCATCGGAGGAAGCTGAAAAACCGGCGACAATATATCCGCCATCCAAGGTTTGGGCTACAGAGGTGGCTTCCTCATTGGAACTTCCGCCGTAATTCGTTTCCCAAATCAAATTTCCGGAACCATCCAGTTTAACGATCCAAAAATCGGCGGCAGAAGCGTCTCCACTAATGTCTTGATCATTGGAGTAGGTCGTTCCAACGACGATATATCCCCCATCTGCGGTTTGCTGTATATCGTTTCCTGCCTCATCACTTGATCCCCCTAGGTTGGTTTCCCATAGCAAATCCCCTGAGTTACTTAGTTTAGTGATCCAAAAATCCCCTCCCAAATAATTTTCCGCATCGTTGTTGCCCCCTACGTCACCATCATCGGATTCGGAAGTGCCCGCTATGATATAGCCGCCATCGACCGTTAGTTGCAGGGAATTGGCCATGTCAATTTTAGAACCCCCAAATGATTTTTCCCAGGCGATGGAGACTCCGTCAGTATTGATTTCTTCTTCTTCTTCTTCCTCCGTTGTAAAGACAAACGTAGCCTCTGATGTATTGCCGTTGCCGTCGGAAGCCACTACCTTGCCCTTATAATCGGTTTGGGCGGTAAGGCTTTCTAAGGGGAAACCGGTCGTTTCCAGCTTCGTCTTTAGTTCATTGCCCTCTAGAAATAGGGTATAGCTCACTAGGTCGTCATCGGGATCTACAGCGGCATTCCAGCTCAATAGGGCGCTATTTTTGGTTATTTGGGAAACTTGCACCGTAAAAGTGCCGGGCTTTTGGTTTTCGGGTGTAGGCTTTGGGCTATCATTGTCATCGTTATTGCAACCAATCGCAAAGAGGCCAATGAGGGATAAGACGGATAAAAAAAGATACTTTTTCATAGGCGATATTTTTTACCCCAAACATGCCGGCCCATTTCCGTAGATTACGGGACGAACGTACCATGTACATAGGGTTGGGTAAAAGTAGAAAGGGGAGGGGACTTCAGTGTCCGGATAGTTTAGGTCTCAAAGAATCGACACTGATTTGGGGTTTCCTTTTCTGGAGGCCATTAGGAGGTTTGTATCCCTATATAATCGGAAAGGATACGTTTGTTCCCCCAAAAACTATTGCTGAATTTTAAAATTGAGGTCGAATGTGGTCTTACTGTCTAGAAAATCGACTATGATGTAGTAGCCCTTGAGTTTACCCGCTGTGTTTAAATCGGCTTCAAAAGGGTAGGTCGCCTCACTATTCTCATATTGAATGCTACCCTCCATTGTATCATCTATTAGAACATAGGTTCCATTAAAATAATTGGGATCCTGTATATCGCCATTGTCCAATTCGTTTTGTGTATAGCCGCTAAAAGTACCGTCCGCCTTAAAAACCATTTCCATAATTTTGAATATCGTCTCGCTAAAAGCTATACTCGATGCATAGGTCCCCTTAAAAGTCCCTTTAAATTGATTGTTGATGGTTAGGGAGGCTACATTCTTACCGGCGTTGTTTTGTGCGGAAAGTGTTATGATATGTACGCCTACGGGCAATGTGCGGTCCCACGATAATTGTCCGCTTTCTACATCGAGGGAAAGGCCTTGAAGGGTGTTTTCCAATCCGAATTCCCCTTGTTTACCGTTCCATTGTACTTCGGGCAAGGGACTTTCCCCTTTCTGAAAATAACTCGTATTGAGAATGGGCGATACCTTAAGTTCTGGGGGTAATACGACCGTATCATCGCTTTTCGAACAAGCGAAGAATAGAAATGCTGCGATGGGAATGAAGTATGATGTTTTCATAGTATTTATTTGTGAAGGCAGTGTTGATGGTTAGGTTTTCAATCCCATTTAAATAAAAACTTTCCTTTGGGATCTAGAATTTCCCCTGAAGCGTCTTTTTCGTCACCATAGGTTCCTATAAGCGTTATTTCTTCCTGATCGTCTACCTGGCCCTTCATATAAGTCGTTTCACCGTTGGAGGTGTATTCTATGGCTATGGCCGCGTCTTCCAGGTTTTCCCAAGTGCCCGATGCCGAAAATGTGGGGTCGTCAAAATCTATCATGCCAAAGGTCTGGTCTTCATTGAGGATAATCCCGAACTCTGAAGGAATGGGTGAATTTGGTATTTCTTCGGGGTTTCCGGCGATAAATCCACCGTTAAAATATCCCTGGTCAAACCGATTGACCAACTGTATTGTGGTGCTAACGGATTCCTTATTGTTTTTGGCCGTGATGGTCAGGTCATAAGTACCCAAGGGTAAAAGGCGACTCCAAAAAATGATACCGCTTTCTTCCTCGAATTTGATATGGTTATCAGTAAGGGTTTCGTTTGACGTGAACATGGAAAGTGTGCCCTTTTCGCCTTTCCAGTCAATTTCGTTGGGCCCTACATTACCTCCATTTTTAAAGGTCGTCCGCACTATGGAATCCGGATACCCCAAGGTTATGCCCGTTTCTTCACCAAGGGCCTTTTGTACGGTGCCATCATCGTTGTTACAAGATTGTAGCAGGCCTATACCTATAAAAAGACCAAAACAAGGCCTTAAAATGCTGCGGATGGGTATTGTCTTCATTTGGATGATATTTTTTTCTCTACGTTCGTTGTCTATGGCGAAGCGATTGATCAGTAATTTTCGTAACTAACGGTATAGCTAATGCTCACGCCCAAGGGGTCGTCAGGAAGCATTTTGAAAGCGATCAGGTTTCCGTCGCCATCACGTACTTTCTCCCCATAATCGTAATAGAAAGTGTCCGCCTCAAAACGGTCCAGGTCTTTTTGGTGGAAAAAATAAAGCTCATGGGGAGATAGATAGAAAAGCAATCCATACCATATGGTCAATGCCGGTTGTGAATCTAGATTATGGAAAACGCCTTTTTCGTTTCCTGAAGAGGTCAACTTAAAATAATTGTCACTGATAACCATTTCCGTTAGATGCTTGTCTTGGTCAAACCCCCAACTCATTGGAAAGTTTCCTAAATCCCCATCAAGTTTATAAATATGGTTGTCGGGGTCATAGAGGAAAGTCGTTGGCTTAACATCACCGCCTATGGTGAAAATGATATCTGCCATATCGCCATTTTCATCATAATCAAAGACGGTATCGTAGGTATAGGCATTATCCATGGTATCTACATTCTCTAAAAGTACCCGCGTTACCGAACCTTTGGCATCGTATTCCACCGCTGCTGTCCAATGGATGTCATTATTGTCTTGGTATAATATGATATCGATGGCCGTTAGTTGTTGTTCTTTATCGTAAGACATGGTGTATGTTCCGGAACGCTCATGGCTGTATACAACAGAGATAACTTTGGGCAAGGGAGTTTGGTTTCCTATTTCAGGTACTGTCGGACTGTCTTTATCTTTCGAACAGCCCGCGAATAGCAAGATGATCAGTACCGTTTGTAGTATGCTCTTTATTTTCATTTTAGGGATGATATGGGATGATATGGGATGATATGGGATGATATGGGATGAATGATCCGCAAGCTAAGCATTGGAAATAAAAACAAAGTCTTGATTCTTTGACTATGGAAAAATCGGGATAATTTTTTGCCACGGTCTCTGGTACGGTAAAGGGATTATGCCATGTGCTTTTTGAAATGCGTATGGCCAAAAACAGGAGGATATATTGCCCCTGGTAGTGAAGATGGCCCAACGGGCGATTCCTTAGGGGACTTCCCGAAAGATAAAGCGTACTTCCGGTTTTAGTGTTTGGCGCCCTTGGGGGTGTACTCCTTTTATTCTGTCTCGGTGTCTTTCGTTACGGCAGATAGTTTTTTATGAAGCTTTGTTCCCACGCTTGTAATGATGCCGATAATTTCTTCAATGTCTTTTTCAGAGGTTCTAAAATTCACGATACAAGCTCTCAAGCAATATTGCTCCTTGACTATGGCATTCGATAAAAAGACCTCACCGCCCGTTTGTAATTCGTTCAGTATGCTTTCGTTCAGGGTATTCAGATAGTCGTTGTCCGTATCATGGTCGATGGGGACATATCTGAGGGTGGTAATGCTCAAATTCTGGGAGACGGCCTCGAGTTCGTTATGTTTCTGGGCGAGGTCGAATAGCATTTTAGAGAGTTCGATGTCTTCGGTGATGAGGGCCTCATAGCCACTTCTGCCGACTTGTTGTAAGCTTAGCCACACTTTTAGGGCCCTAAAACCCCGGGAGTTTTGGAGTCCGTATTCGTAAAAGTTTTGGGCCATTTCGCCATCAGTGTTGCTGAAATTGTAATATTCGGGATGCGAACTATAGGTGTCTATCAGGTGTTGCGGGTTTTTGACTAAGGTGCATCCCGCTTCGAGGGGACTGTACAGCCATTTGTGAGGGTCTAGGGCAATGGAGTCGGCTTCCTTGATTCCTTCGAACAGATGCTTGTATTTGGGCACTATGGCGGCAGGTGCCCCATAGGCACCATCAATATGGAACCACAGGTCGTATTTTTTGCAAATAGCGGATAGTTCGTTCAGGTTGTCAACGACTCCCGTACTGACATCGCCCGCCGTACCCACTACCATTAAGGGGGTGTAGTTGTTTTTGAGGTCTTCCTTGATAGTTGTTTCCAGCAGTTGGGTATCCATCTTATTGGAGGCGTCGGTAGCGATCCAACGTATGGATTTCGTGCCCAAGCCAAATAAGATGACCGCTTTTTCGATCCATGTATGTGTGGTTTTAGAGCAATAGACGGTCAATTGGTTCGTAGCGTTTTGAATGCCGTCTTCTTTAATGTTCTTTGGGGATTTGGCCGTTCTTGCCGCCAAGAAAGCCGTAAAGTTCGCCATATTGCCACCACTGACCAACAAGCCTCCGTAGTTTGATGAAACACCGATAAATTCGCACAACCACTTTACTGTTTGTTTTTCGATTTCGGTGGCAATGGGACTCAAGATATGGGCTCCCACATTAGGGTTGACCGAAGCCGCCAATAAATCGGCCAAGGCACCAATCGGAGCGGCTGAAGAAGTAATATAACCTAAGAACTTGGGGTGGCCGTTGAGTAAGGAATGGTTGAACAGTAGATCGGTCGTTCTTGAAATTAGCTCCTTGGCCGGTTTTCCATTTTCGGGCAATGATGAATGGCCCAATATAGCTTGCAGTGTACTCGGACTTTCATTGGGGGTCACCGGTTTTTGGTCTATGGAATGAATAAAATTTGAAATATCGTCAATAAGTTGGTATCCGACTTTTTGAAATTCTTCCCTATTCATGTCAATAGGTGATTTTCTGGTTTTGGCCATAATGCTCGGTTTAGGAATGGTTTAAAAGCTTGGGCTTAGGTAATTTGTTCGAACCCCGTTGGCTATCGGAACGAAAGCAATGAATTTTAGGCCTTGTGCCTGTTGCACAAGTTATAAAAAAAAGCCCCTTTATGGGGCTTGTATACCTCTATTTTGTGGAGGCCTAATGGATTGTGGAAGGGTTGGTGGAGTTGTAAAACGTTTTTTATTCAGGCTAAAATCGGTAACCTATGCTTATGGCTCGACGATTGATTATATTATGGTCGGTTTTGTCAGCATTAAATAAATTCCCTCCCATACCAAATAAAGCTTCAATACTAATTCCGCTTTTGGTAACCCATTTGTATCCAATACTTAAACCAAGTGACAAGTCAATAACATCAGGACCTTCATTTGGAGTTAAATTTCCATTTATATCAGTTAATTGCTTG
The DNA here is from genome assembly GCF_000973105.1 of Zobellia galactanivorans. Classification (NCBI taxonomy): domain Bacteria; kingdom Pseudomonadati; phylum Bacteroidota; class Flavobacteriia; order Flavobacteriales; family Flavobacteriaceae; genus Zobellia; species Zobellia galactanivorans. The sequence goes on from NC_015844.1 coordinate 3,735,087, forward strand.
CCATCAGTAGAGCCTATGGTAGCAAAACCTTCAGTAAAAAAGCCTGAAGCATATTTCTTGCCAAAATATCTTCTATAAAAGGGAGATATTTGAAAGTTTACATCCTCATCGTATTTTTGGCTAAAAGCATACAATCCAGTTATCCCTAGTGATGATTTTCTGTTTAAATTTCTTTCATAAGTACTTTCTAATAGTCCAAGTGCGGTGAAATAGACATTGATTTTCAGTTCATTTTTCCTTTCGAATGAATATGGAATTGTTTCCTTTTGATTTTGTCCATTGACCGCGAGAAATGAAAATAGCATAGTTGTTATTAAAAAGTATTTTTTCATAAAATGTAGGTTTCTATTAATTTTTATAATAAACATTCACAAGGGGTTAAATTGATTGCTATTTGATGTTTTTGGATTTTTCAACCCTTTTTTTATCAACCAAATGGCCAAAATTATTTCCTGTACTAAGAGAGGTGTTGTTAGAATTAAGTATTCTATTGAGACAACTTTAATTCGTTGAAATAAAATTAAAAAGCTTGCGGCCATTATTAGTATATTTCCTATTACCCCCCATACCGACAACCAAATGGGGATGTTTTTTTCTTTGTAGAATATCCTGTATAGAAATAGGTTTCCTAATCCTGTAGCTAAGATTACACCTAAATGATTAACTAAATCTCGAGAAAGTTGCAGTATTTGACCAGTGGTTTCATAATATTTTATGTCAAAATTTATTTCTGTTGAGTATTTTTCGCTCAAAATGATAAATGACGGTAATAGAATTATTCCTATTAACTGAAATACTCCAGCCATAAATCGAAATCCAACAAATCCAATAGAAAGAATGTTGTTGCCCTGTTTTAATATAGGATATAATATTAATGAGAAACCAATATAAATGGGAATTAGAAGAAATTGAAAAAGAGCTCCAATTAAAATTTTAGATTTGTTTGGGTAAACAATCTCAAGATATTTTTCACTATCGACAGAGGGAACGACACTTAAAATACCAGTAATTATTCCAATAAAAATTAGAACTCCTGCTATTCTTGAAATTTGTTTGTATTCCATGTACCGCAAAAGTAGATGGATACAATTTTCATTTCATTGACTATAGTTAAGAAATCACTTTTTGTTAATTATTCTCTTTCTGATCCTACTTAATGATTCTGGTTTAATACCTAAATAACTAGCAATTTGGTGTTGAGGAACGCGTTGAATTAAATCTGGTCTTGTTTTTAGCATATTTAAGTATCTTTCCTCAGGCTTAGATGTTTTAAAATTAGCAAAGGATTCTTGGTTTTTAGTCATTATAACTTCAGCAATTACTAGAGATAAGGATTCTAATTGTGGATATTTCTGAAATGTTTCTTTTTCCAATTTAGGATTTCCTACGTTAACTATGGTGTTTTCCATACATTCAAAATAGTAATTTGATGGTATGGATTTTCCATAGTTAGAAGGTGTAACTACTTGTTCCTCAGTATAAAAATCAATCGTTTTTTCTTCTCCATTTTCAATGATATAACTTCGTATACAACCTTTTAAGACGAAATAACACTTAGTTGAAATATCACCCTCTTTAAGTAATATTGTTCCTTTTTCAAAACTTTCAATAAAAGTACTTGTTGTAATTGCATGCTCTAATTCATTAGTGATTTCAGTATATTTTGAAAGGTATTTTAGTATTTCATCTTTCACGATTGAATAGGTTTTTTGTAATGTTTTACAATGGTTGAACTATGCGCAGTGCGGACTTGAAAAGCGGTAGTTTTCAATCGGGCATGAACGGTAGTCAAAGCTGTGTTTCGTGCTTTCAAAATTATACAAATAAAATGTCAAAGTGGGGCTTAGATGCTCCGACTTTTCGGTTTTGGTCCGGTCGGTATTGCGTATAGTTGTTGTAAAACGTTTATTGGTATAACGAGGAGGTTCCGTGTTCGAATACTGTTATCACTCTTTTGTGTTATATCGGAGTTTTGTTTCTGTATATCTTAACTTATTATAGTTTCAATCGTATGGCCGACCTTTGGTATAAAAGTCGTTGTAAGGCTTTTACATGGTCATTTGAAAAACAATGTCTTGATAGACCTGGGCATTTCCTTTTTTCAAATATTTCGTTTCCATTGCTCCGCCCAAGGCCAAAATAGGGGTGAAGGTGAATACTTCGTTTTTTGCCAAGTGGCCTTGTTCGGCAATCGCTTGTTTGAATAAAGTTTCCCTTAGCCATTCTTCGCGATCTTCCTCATTAGTAAGGAAGTCTTCAAAAAATGATTGAAGGCTCCATACTATGGTTTCTATTTTTCGGTATTGAATATCTATCATACAAACATCTTCGTCCGTTTCCGTTAGTTTCCGATAATAGAACAGCTCCCCGAAAGCACTAATGGCAATGGGAACGTAGTTTTCTACTTCTTGCCCGAGCCATGTCCATAGCGAAGGCTCAAAATCTTTTGGGTTTACCAATTGGATCAATCCGTTGTCATATTTTCCGAATCCGTTCGATTTCCATAGGTCGATTAAGTATGGGGGGACTTTGTCTTTGTAGGCTTCAATAATGGGCTCGGGAACGGCTGAGGTACTTTCTTCGGCTTTCAAGGCTCCATTCGGTGGCTGCTTTGTTTCGCCTGTCGGCGTTTCGCTGTTCTTTTTGAATATTTTTTTAAAAAAGCTCATTGGGTATAGGGTTTATCAAATGGTAGAATCGGGTTTTTAGCGGTGTTTTATGTCTATGGTTGACAACGGTTATTTTGCGGCTATTATGATTTTAGATACCCAATTTTTTTTCGACTTCAATAATTTCAGTCGTTTCTACTCCTTCTCCGTTTTGAAATTTCCGAAAATCAAAGACGTAAGTAATAAGCCAATTCCGATTCCAATTGGAGAACCTTTTACAAAATCAGGAAATTCCATGAGACGGGATGCTATTGGCGTAATTGTAATTATAAACAATCCAGTTGATATTAAAATCAAGGCTTTTCTTTTCGTTATTTTTTTCATGCTTTAGTTGCTATGGTTTATCCAATACGTAACTCAAACTTAGTTTTTGTTACGATACTTTTTTCCTGTGTTGCTAAGGCTTCCGTCTGTGCACGAAGCTAAATGCGAAATATTTGTTATCGGTTTTTTATCCATATCGCTGTAAACAAGGGCTGTTTTCAATATGTAATGCATTTCGATAGATACTGACAATCCATTTGGAATGTATTTGCATTTGCAAATACGAGCCTGTATTTGGTTTCGGAAGCTTCGCTTACATTTTTTGTTCTGACTTGATCATAGTTCTTATACCGTGCTTGATGCCTGTTGCAACCACTAAAGTAAGGAATCAAAATCGAATAGAAACCCGGATAAACTATATCGGCCGGTCTTGTTTTGGTATGATGGTAGTGGGAAATACTTTGTGGGGACAAGGAAGCCGGTTTCTAAATGTTTGCAAACAAAAAATAGCTAGGTTAGGGCCTAGCTATTTTTATTATGGGTAGGTTTCTTTTGTTGTACCTACTGCTGGGGGAAAGCGATTATCAGTCGTTGTCGATCCTGATAAAATCTCCGTTCATTTCAAATTCCAGTTCAACATTGTTGTCCAATTCTACTTGTTGGTGGTTGAGTTCCAATTCCCAATCCGTAATATAATTATCGGGATAGTGGGTGGCGGTATAGTCGCGTATAGCTTCCGGTAGTACCGAATCGGGAAGTTTTGATGTGCCGTCGATATCAACAATATCCATATCGCTGTTAAACTCTAGACTGGTGTTATCGCTTAATTTGACTTCATAGCTTACGACGTCGTTTTCAGTTTCCTTTTCCGCTTGAAATATGGAGTTATCGCCAAAATGTGTGGTGATGTAGCTCTGGATGGCTTCGGGAATCTCATCCTCACTTAAATAGATATCATTGGAGTTACTGTCGTCATCGTCACTACAAGAGGAAAAAAGGGTTAAAAACGATGCCATTGCGATTACGGGTAATTTTACTGTGTTTTTCATAGAGGGGAATTCAATTAATTTTTTCGTTTTCATTGTAATTTTTTTAAGCTGTTCAATACTGTGATCACATTGATCCTGTCTACATATTTATATGGTTTTAATCAATTATGGGACAAATCTAGGAGCGAAATCTGGAAAGACTTGGGAAAAATGGAAGTTGTTGCGAAGGTTTTAAAGGGGCTGGGCCTTTCGTTTTCTAAGGCATCGGAAATGGGACTTCTAACTCCCTGTCGTGGAACCGCAAACGTTCTGTAAAGGCGGCTCACCTAGTCTTAGCGACTAGGGTTGTATTATTAACAAAAGCAAATTTGAAGGTAGAATCGAGATTGTGCAACTTACAATACGTGGACGATTAACGGTACTGCGACAAAATAGTGTTGGCTTTTTGCCTAAACACGGGGCTAAAGTTTAGTATGTGTTTTTTTTTGTCCAAAGCTAAATTTGAATATTTCGTTAACCGGTAATTTTCAATTTGGCACCATAGGAAATAGATACTGAACTTTCTGCTTTGTCCTGATGCCTTCATTGGGTTGTATAGGGGCCGTTTTTATTTAGACTAAGCTATTAGTTCAATCAAGTCATTTTTAATTCCGTCATAATAAATAATTCGCCTTTTTAGATGCAGGAATAATCGTTTTGCCGATGGTTGCTTGGCATATTTCGTCGGTCAAAATATTTTATAACAATGGGATATAGTTATTGATGCTATCCCACTTACAAGATCTAAGATACTAAAAGCTTAACGTCAAGGTCGGTCAGTTTCCTAGAAGAATAAGGTCATGGATTAGTAAGCGTAGTTTTGTTTTTCGCCTCGGATCTTTGTTATTCAATTGTGATTCCACTTTTTTCAGATTTAGCAGTTTCTATTGCTTGAAAAATCACCTTAAATAAATCTTTTCCGTCCGAAGTCACAAAGTAATTCGACAAGTCGGTAATGTGCGAACTAATATTACCTCCCCAAGGCGGCATTTTGTTCAAGTCAAATTTGTCCCAAACAACTTTTGACGGCTTATGTTTTTTCAACCGCTTTTGAATATCGATTAATTCTTTTTCAGCCCTTTCCAAATTTTCATATTTCAGGTTTCCGTTGTAAAATTCATTCAGTACGGTCGGATATTTTTTTCCAAATAGGCCTTTCGTAAGTCGAATCTCAATGGTGTCAAAAAATGAAGCTAGAAAATCACTCCTTCCAACTTCGTAGCTAAAACTTCCGGTTCTTAAGTGCAGGCCCATTTCGTTTTTTGTTTTGTTTAAATTGCATTTATGATTCGCTGCATTTCTTCACATACCAAGTCCACGTCCTTTTCGGTCGTCCTCCAATTCACAAACGATGCCCTGATCGCTTTTTCGTCATGGTAAAATGTCGGGGTCATAAACACTTTGCCGGAGCCGTTTAATTGGTTTAAAAAAGCATCCAATACATTTTGGTTGGGTTTGCGCTTTAGATTAAAGACAATATTGTTCAATCGAACTGGGGCCAATAATTTAAAATCATGGCTTTCCTCTATTTTCTTCCCAAAATATTGAGCCAGACCAATACTGTTTTCTACAATGGAGGTGTAGCCTTCCTTACCATATGCCCTTAAGGAAAACCAAGCCGGCAAGGCCTTAAGGCGTCTTGAGTTTTCGGGAAGAAAATTAAGGTAATTGAAATTCTCCAATGGGTCGCCGAGATAGGGGGCATTGGAATTTTGAAAAGATTCAGTTTGTAATAGGCGATGTTCTTCCTTTACCAGAAAAACGGCACTTTCATAGGGCACGTTTAGCCATTTATGACAGTCAAGGGTTATGCTATCGGAATAATCCCAATCTTCGAGAAAGTGTTTATGGGTATTGGAGCAAGCGGCGAAACCTCCAAAGGCGGCATCGGTGTGCCACCAAAAATTATACGTTTCCTTTAATTTCTTAATAGCCTTAAAATCGTCAAAGTCCACTGTATTTACGGTTCCTGCACTTGAGATAAGGATAAAGGGGCGACCGTTTAATTTTTTGATTTGGGCTTCTAAATCGTCGATTGAAATAGCCTCCTTATGGCCTTCTATGGTTTTTATTTTAACGATGTTATTGCTGCCCATACCTAAAAGGGCCAGTGATTTAATGGCGGAAGAGTGGGGCGTGGCGGTCAGGACAGGTATTTTTTCAGTAATGCCTTCCTTTGCAAAATCCTTGCCCGCGGTTTTTCCGATCCATTGCCTGGCGACCGCTAAACAAGTGAAGTTCGACATCGTGGCCCCGGTGACAAATCCCCCGACATAGGATTTAGGCAGGTCAAAAAGATCTAAAATCAATTGGATGGTCTCCAATTCTATATTGGCGGAGATATCTCCAGTTCCCTTTATGGCTTGTGGATTTTGGTCATAGATGCTTGCCAACCAGTCTCCCATAATGGAAGCAGGGGTAGAGCCACCAATGACATAGCCCCAAAATCTTGGTCCGGAAGAAGACACTATTAGGGGTTCGAACCTTTCGTTGAATAATTGCAAGGTTTTTCGCCCTCCAAGCCCTTGCTTGTCTAGCCCGAGCGTTTCAGGAATCTTTTGGTGGGAAGAAGTAGGCCTGTCGTCTATTGTATTTATATAATCAAGGCCTTGTGATTTTACTTTTTCGAGAAGGGATTCGAATTCTGATAAGTCGCTTTGTAATAATTTGTTCATTTTTTTGGGCTTGTTGCCAACAATATTCTATTGTTATCGATGCTATCTCACTTACAAGATCTAAGATACTAAAACCATAATATCCACCTATGGCCATAGCCTAGAACCTAAAAAAGTATTTGGAATCTTGGTAAGAAGGATCAAAAAATGGCCTCCATATTCCCTAGGGCCTTTTGCCAGGCATTTAAAACTACGGTTCTACAGTCCCTACCATGCCTATGAAATAAGCTCTTGGAGCGGCGAATACGGATGCTTTTCGAAGTGAGCCCGGGGCTAGTGCAAGATTTACTTTTGTTACCATCAATTTTAACATTTTAAATGTAAGCTCGTTTCGTTTATTTCGTTTATATTGTAAAGGAAGAAAACTTATACACCAAATGGAAACTTACAATAAGGTTAACAAGGCTTCAAAGGATGAGCAAAAGATTGCGATTCAATCGTATGATGCTCTTTCTTCGGTGATTAAGGGATTGACGTCTGACAATCCTGAAATCGAGATAGATGAGACTCGGGAAAGGATTAAAATTCCATTAAGCGCATTGAAACTTTTAGGAGAGATATTAGAAGCCATGGGTAAAGGTGAGCCATTCTCTTTGGTGCCAATTGCCACAGAGGTTACAACGCAAAAGGCAGCTGAAATTTTGGGTTGTTCCAGACCTCATTTGGTTAAGCTTTTAGAAGATGGGAAAATTGATTTTACCAAAGTAGGAAAGCATCGTCGAGTTAAGTTTGAAGATGTAATGGAGTACAAGGGAAAAATGAAGGAGGCCCAGAAGAAGCATCTTATTGAAATTATGCAATCTGACGAAGAAATCGGGTTGTATGATACATAGTGTTCGTTTTATTTGCGTATTGGATACCAATGTTATTTATCCGATCGAGATAAGGGATTTGCTTTTTTGGTTTGCCCATTACGATTTATATACTCCTAAATGGAGCGAACATATTTTTGATGAATGGGCCGAGGTCATGAAAAGAAAAGGAGTTTCGGAAGAAGAAATTTCTAAACGATTGGCAAAGGCTAACAAGGCATTTCCTGATGCTTTTGTTTCTAATTATTCAGGACTTATTTCTGGATTGGAATTACCTGATAAAAATGATCGCCATGTACTTGCCGCGGCGATTAAGACCAATGCAAACGTAATTGTCACCAACAATATAAAGGATTTTCCGAAAGCGTATTTGTCTTCTTTCGGCCTTTCCGCTAAGACCGCAGATGACTTCTTGACCGATATTATTGATTTAAATCCTGAAGAAGCGATAAAAGCATTTAAAGAGATGGTTTTGTATCGGCGAAATCCTGATTTAGATGAGTTTGAAGTCCTGGATATACTTAGGAAGAGGGGATTGAAAGATACCGCCGACTTTTTGCATTCGCAACTTTGAGTAGATTAAGGTCGACAATGGAATATGGCCATCGATACTACCCTAGCTTACGACACCTAAGATACTAAAACCCTGACACCCAAGTTCGGTCAGTTTCCTAGAGCCATGAAACTATTGGGCAATTTTTAATGGATTTAATGCGTCCTTTTTTTTAACTCGACCACTCGTTTTCTATTGTTGATTAGACTTTTGGTTTTTGAATAAACCAAGAGGTAGAGGGTAGCGGTCCCGAATGAAATAAGGGTACCTAGGTATATCCCGAACAAGGGGTAGACGATAGATACCGTTAATGAATAAATGATCAAAGAAAACATCCCTATGGGAACGTTTTTAATTACGGTATGTACGTGTTCTTTGGAGTAGGTATAGTGGATAATCAACATTAAGGGGAAAAGGGTCGTGGGGAAGGCAGAGAAAAGCCCCGCCCAGTTGGGGCCCACAAATTTGGGAACACTGGTGATCAGCAAAATGATCAAAGCGGCAAAAAAGGCCCTCACAAAAAGAATCTTAAAATTGAGTTTGGCCTTGGTCTCAATGGTAATGTTCTTGATTTCCCTGAACAGGTAGATGTACAGTAATGCAAAAGCAATAGGTATGGATATCGCTAGAAATATATTGATTTCAATAAGGTGCAATAGCCAAACTATTATAAAATAACCGAGTATGGCCGATAAGGAGGAAAGGAGGATGTTGAGCTTGACAAAGTACTTTGATGCGATGTAGTAAATATAGACAAACGATAGGGCAGCGGTAAGTCCGATCATATTATAAACGGCACTTTTCGCGGCGTAATCGGGACTTACTTCCAGTCCGAAAAAGAATAAGGTTATGGCGGAACCGGTGGGGTATCCTGATAAAATTCCGGCGACCTTCGGACTCACATTTTCCGCAAGAAGGGATAGGCCGATAACAAAGACAATGGCAACGGCCAATTTAATTAGGAATAGTAGTTCGGTCATTTTTCTCGATATAAATAGATGCTATCCTTTTAACCTTGCAATTGAACATATGGGCGGTAGGTCTTTCTAGGAAAATCCCTTTTTAGGACGGTGCAAAATTCATCAAATTATCATTAATGTTCGTGTTTCTGGGGAGAATTCTTTTATAAAAAAACGAGGTTTATTTCCCCGTGGTACCCTATCGAGGATCGATAAAGGGGATATAATTTGCTTATAGGGTCTTTCTATCCTTCCCCTTGGGTATTGACCATAAGAAGGCGCATCACCACAATCGATGGGATGCGCCTTGAGCAGGCCTATTCCATACACTTGAAAAGGCCTCGAACGGTGTTGGCAATTATAAAATGAGCAAAATTAGTTGCCGCCCACCCGGTTTATTTCCTCCAAGCTGTTTTTTCGAACTTCCCGTTCGGCTTTATTGCCCTTGTCAAAGCTATAGCGCAGGTTAAGGCTTAGGGCCTGTTGCCAGAAATATTGTTTGAGGTTAAAGTAGTTTCCGCCGTAAGTGGCATCGACTGTCATGTCCATACTCTTAAAAATATCGGTGGCCCTTAGGGAAACGTTCAGTTTATTGTCCATAAAAGAGCGTTTAATGCCTGCATCTACCCACCATTGGCCGTCGATATTATAAATTCCGTTAATCGTTGGTCCGTTGACCGTAGCACTCACCTCCAGTTTAAAATCCGCTGGAAGGTTGACCTGGTGGTTGGTTTGGGCCATAAAATGGAGGTTGTTGTTATTGATTATTTCGTTGTCCATTTCCATTTTATAGTTTTGGTGGGTTAGGCTCAGGTGATTATTGGTTTGCCAGAAGGAAGCCAATTGGATCGGTGCAATTACCGTGGCATTGTAACTTTTGTAATAATCCAGGTTACTCGTGGTGTATGTAGATTTACCGGTTATGGGATCGGTAGATGGTTCTTCGGCCATATAGTTTTTCGTGTAATCATAACTCAGTATAAGATTGTACTTTCTAAAAAAGGTCTGCCCTAATTTAATGACGTTGGATATTTGAGGCTGTAAATCGGGGTTACCTACGATAGACGTATTAGGGTCTAGGTAAAACAGAAATGGATTCATTAACTGGTAATTAGGACGGGTAATTCGCCTGCTAAAGGAATAATTCAGTTTGTAATTATCGTTTACTTGCTGTTCAACGGAAACATTGGGGAACAGATTGAGGTAATCGTTATTATTCGTTTGATCGAGGATAAAGGATTGCCCCTGGCCATTGGTTTTTTCTATGCGCAATCCTCCTTGAATATTCCAGGTATCGTTAATGCGGTTGCTATAGTTTACATATCCGGCAAAGATTTCTTCTTCATATCGGAAGTCATTGCTTCCGTCTGGATCTAAAGTACTGCCTTCCCCTATGCCCAAATAGGCCTGCAGCGCACTGTTTGAAATTACCTTACTGGCCTTTACGCCTGTTTCAAGCGTTGAGGTAGGGGACAAGGGTAGGCTGAAGTCGATTCTTGCGGCATAGATATCGAAGTCGGAGTTGCTTTCGTTGGATAGGGTTTCGAAGGGGGCAGAACCATCTTCTGAATACAAATATTGATTCCTGAATTGAGATTCGCTTTCCTTTTGCAACCTAACGTAATCGACATCCGCCGATATGCGGGTTCCCAGCGTATCGAGTTTTCCTGTGTAATGAAGGTTGATCCGTGCATTTCCAAAACTTTCATCCATATGGTTTTTGGCATCGATATCCACAGAGGTATCGTTGTTCATAATTCCAAGGCTTTTAAGGTTCCAGTCTTGCTTGCGGTCTTGGTACGTAAAATTCCCCATGATTCCCAAGCTGTGTTTTTCGTTTAAGTCATAGTCGGTTCCGAGCTTGAGCGATGGAACAAAACGTTTGCTGGTCTGTACCCCATCCTGACTATAATAGCTATAGGTGCTAACCTCCGGAAAGGTTCGGTAAGAGAAGGCATCCCTTACCAAGCCCCGTTGTGAGGCGTCTATGTTTAAAAAGGAGTTCCATTTCCCCTTTTTATAATTTAGGTTGGCACCGCCGTTGAAGAGGGTTTGCCGGCCCATTTTTATTCCGGTATAAACACTTCCGTTTATACCGCTAAGGGTATTCTTTTTTAGGGTGATGTTGAGTATACCGGCACTTCCTTCGGCATCGTATTTGGCCGAGGGGTTGGTGATCACCTCAATGTTTTCGATATTTTCCGCAGGCATATTTTCAAGTAGGGTTTTAAGTTCTTCGGAAGAAAAATAAGTGAGGCGGTCATCTATCATGACGGCGACCCCGTCTTTACCGTTGATCTGAAAATCGCCATTTTGGGAGACGGATACGCCCGGTGCCTTGGTCAGCATCTGGTAAGCGGTGTTTCCTGCCGCAAGGGAGCTTCCTGCGACCCGCATTACCACTTTTCCGTTTTCGGCACGCACCTGGGGCCTCCAGGTTTTTACGACTACTTCATCGAGTATGGTGGTTTCTTCGTTAAGGGTGATGCTGCCAAAATCCTTACTAAATCCGGGACCGGTAACCTCAAATTCCGGGGTGAGGGTATGGGTGTATCCTATGGCGCTAAACTGCAGGTAATACGTTCCGGTAAGCTTGGGCTTCAAACTAAACTGTCCGTCTATATCGCTCATTGTTCCGGTAACCATGGTCGAGTCGGGCAGTTTCATTAAGGCGACCGTCGCAAAGGAAACGGGTTCCTCGTTTTGGTCGTACAACGTTCCGTTGAGGTTCGGGCCTTGGGCCAACAAAAATTGGCTTACAAATAGGGCCATTAATGCGAAAATTAGCTGAAAAAGTTTCATAACGGCAAAATTTTAAGTTGTTGTGTTTTATCGTTTTCAGTAGCAAATATGCCGTGATCGCAGGGCTTGTAGAAGTGGTTTCCGATGAATCGGGATATGGGATAAATGAATCGGGATATGAAGGGAATGAAACGGAAGGATAGGTAAGCGAATTTTAGGAAATTGGCGGTAGTATAAGCATTGAAACCAAAGAAGTATGCAATCGGGAAAGAACAGAAATATTTTATATTTTTATCTTAAACACAAGGTATCTTTTATTAAACTTAAAGAAGAAAATAATAGCCTAACCCAAGGGGAATCGTCGCGTTCGCGTTTTTCAATGGTCCTTGAAAAAATCGGAATAGCGGCCCTCACCACGCTTGTCGTTTTTGAAACGGTAATCTATATGAACGTGGGAAAGGTGAAGCTCTTTTTCTCTATATATGAGTTGCAAGAACTTTTCTTTGCCTTTGTCTTTCTGCTCACCTTGTTCGGGACCCACAGTTTGATCTCGGTATGGATGAAGCATCGGTTTTTCATGGAAATCAACCGTTTTTTGAAGCTTTTTATTGAAATGTTGATCGTAATTTCCTCCACCTTGCTCATTTATATGGTAACCAATTACCTTCCCTTGGTCCTAATCTTTGGGGAGGAAGGGCTTTTGCCGGTACGTGTGAGAACGGCATTTATATCGGGCACCTTTATCTCTTTGTTCTTCTACTATTTTGTAGAGCGCGAACGGCACAAAAACCAATTGCAGGCCGAAATGCTGCGCTCGGCAAGGCTTCAGAAAGAAAATTATCAAGCCCAGTTAGAGGGACTCAAAAACCAAGTGCAGCCCCATTTTTTGTTTAACAGTCTAAACGTTCTGAGGTCGTTGATCCACAAAGACCCAGGGAAGGCGACCGAGTTTACCCAAAGGCTGTCGGACCTATACCGTTCTTTTCTCGCGTATGGCGATGAACCCTTGATTTCCCTGGAAAAGGAACTGGAAGTAAGCAAAGCCTATATTTTTCTACTTGAAACCCGTTTTGGAAAGGCCCTGCAAATAAGCTTGGACATACCCGAGGATAGCTTATCCTACTTTCTGCCTCCCGGGGCCTTGCAGACACTTATTGAAAATGCCATAAAGCACAACGGGTCCACATCTAAAAATCCGTTACAGGTAAGAATTTATATCGAGGAAGGAAAGTTGGTGGTACGCAACAGGCTTCGCCCGAGGCTTGAAAAGACTACTTCGACAAAAACAGGCTTGAAAAACCTAAAAACGCGTTACAGGTTCCTTTCCCAAGAAGAAGTGGAATGGGTAAGGACGGAGGAGGAATTTATAGCCAGGCTTCCGTTGTTAAAAGTGGAGAATTATGAAAATAGTAATAGTTGAAGATGAGCCCTTGGCCGGAGATGCCCTCGAAGAACTCGTTCTAAAGCTCAGGCCCGATTATGAGGTGTTGACCCGGATCGAGTCGGTCGAGGAAGGCATAGAATGGTTTGATACCCATGATGCGCCGAACTTGATCTTTTGCGACATCCATCTTTCCGATGGCCAGAGCTTTGAGATGTGGCGGGAGGTAAAAATCGACTGTCCTGTTATATTTACGACGGCCTATAACCAATATGCCATAGAGGCCTTTAAGGTCAACAGTATCGATTATTTGTTAAAGCCGATCAAGGAGGAGGAGCTTCAAAAAGCCATTGAAAAGTATGAAAGCCTGCATAAGGAAGCGCTTTCCTCCGAGATGAAAAACTTGCGGAATTTGATTGAAAACTCCGTGTTGGAACGGGGGTATCGCGAAGTCAAGACCAGGTTTATGGTAAAAACCGGGCAGGTGATAAAGAGCATTTCCACGAGCGACGTAGCTTATTTTATTGCGGAAGAAGGCGTGGTGCTGTTGGTCAATTTTAAGGGGAACCGCTTTGTGATCAACTATACCCTAGACCAATTGGAAGCGCAATTGGACCCCCAGATGTTTTTTAGGGCCAACCGTCAATTGGTGGTAAACATCCAGGCCGTAAAGGAGGTAACGCCCTATTTTAAAGGTCGCCTGTATTTACTCTTGGAACCGGCCCCGGACGGAGACCAGGTAATCAGTAGCGGAAAGGCGAACGCTTTTAAGGAATGGTTGGATATGTAAGGACTTGGCGGACTTCCGGGCTCGTGCCGTGCTTACCCTTGATCGCTATGGTTTTTGTTCAATTCCAGTTCCATTTCTACTTGTTCAAGATGGTTTTCAAGTCCGATTTGGTTAAAAAAAGCGTTTATGGCCTTTGACTTTTTATCTACATTGATTACTGAGAGTGTATTTCCGTACTTTTCGTTTAGTCTTAAAATTAAGGCGGAAGCTATTCCCTTTTTTCTGTGATCCTTGTTGACGGCAATTTGATGTATCCGTTGGCTAACTGGGTTGAAAATAAGATATCCGACGAACTGATTTTCTATAAAAGCACCTAAAGAAATGTTGGTGTCTTTTAGGGCAGTGAGAACGTTCTTTGAGTTTTGCCAAGTAGGGGAAACCTCCCAAAAGGATTCCATCAACGGCCAGTTATAGTGCTGTAATGGCTTGATTTCGATGTGCTCGGTCGTTTTTGAAATTTCAACGTATCCCTTGTAGCAAGATAGTTCTCTTTTAATTTTAAATCCGGATTTTTTATAGGAGGCGATTGCCGGAATATTCTTGGTAATCACTTCAAGTAGAAGAGTGTCTATTCCTTTTTCAACGAGAACGGGAAGAATGAATCGATACATCTGTTTTGTTAGTCCCGACCCTCTTTTTTCCGGAATAACCCCGGTCCCTCCGTTGTACACTATTTTTTTGTGGTCAATGCTGTCGTATCCGTGTAAAATGAAGGCTATCAGTTTTCCATTGTCAAAGACCCCGACCGATAGGTCAAGGTCAATTTTATCCGCAAGCATTTTAGCGCTTAGTTGTTCTTCGGTTAGTTTAAACGAAATGAAATAGTCGGAAAAAGCATGGTTAAAAGCTTGTAAGATGCTTTTTTTATCTACGCCTTCTAAAGTTTTTATTTCCATTTTAGGGGTTCGTAATTATAGGTAAAATTTCCTCGTCTAATAAAGTCAGACTCGATTCGCTATAATCTAATCCGCCATCTAGCTTTTTATTGAAACTCGCAATTAGTCGTTCGGCATTATGAGTTGATTTTTCGATAAAGTCTAATTGAGCTTCATCAATGGAGGGCACATTTGTTTTGCCATTTCGTTTTTTCTTAAAAAAGTCAAATATTCCCATATTTTTTATTTTTAAATGTTAGACAACGGTAAAGTATATGGCGTGTAGCGCCCCACACGGCGTTATGGTTTTGTATAGATTGGTATATGTTTGGCTTTCTAATGTTGAAATAGTTTAATAAAGCTATCCTTTTGTAAATTGTCCAAAGAAAAATTGTAGTCGGCGTCTTCGATTTTTTCTACAATTTCAGCACCAAGCGCAAGGATTAGATCTCTAAATAAAATTGGATTACTCCATTGTTGAAACAATGCTTTTGTGGCCAATAGCGATATTTCTGAATTGCCCGAAACCCTGCTTGCTCCTGCTCCAATATTAAGCACTACAAAGCATTGTCTTTCCTTTTCAGGTATAAGCATACCAAGAATAGTTTGTCGTTGAACTGATTGACATTTGGTTTCAAGAAATAGGTTGTTGGGATCCATCATATAGTTATAATCGATTTTATCTCCCTTGCCGACAATTATTTTGTACTCACAGTTTTCTTCACCGGTATAGACATTATTTTTAACCAAGGTAGGTTCACTTAGTCCGTTTTGGGCATAGAGATATTCAACTGCGCCATTGGGGGCATTGGTAATATCACCGGAATACATTAAACTACCCTCACCTTGTTTGTAATCTGAATTCCAACCAATTTTTCCACCAATATTCAGCCCTGATAAATCTAAGTCGTGTGCTCCCCAGTCGTTTTCCCAATAGATGCCAACAGCCAAAGATTTACCAAAGATTTTACTGCCGGTAGGAATGTTCCCTACGAACATTTTTTCAGAAGTAGGTAATGAAAATTCAACATTATGAGGGAGGAAAAACTTTTTTCCGTTGAGGTCAAATCTCTTTTCGCAATACTGCATCAAAAAATCATAGTTTGACCGAACGACTCGTGAAACTTTATTCGTTTTGACAAAAGATTTTCCATTTCGAATTCTATAGGTAAAAGCAAATTGACCTTGTAATCTTGTATGACAAGCCGACAATGCTCGAAATAAGGCAAATGGTGTGGCATTGTCTAACCAATGTTTATCCTTATCCAATAGAATAATGCTTGTAGCATTATTTAGAGGGTTGCCAACTAAAGGCTTGTGATGAATTTTTGAAAGTTTGGATATTTTGTTAATTGTTTTCGGGCATTTTGTCTTGAATGCTAGAAATAAAGGTTTGAAACGATTGAATATTTCAGCTAGCCTTTCCAATCCGAATTGTTCAAATTGTACGGCAGGATTGTAGTTGGATTTCTTAATTGCTTCGATAACTTCGTCACTTTTAATAAGAAGTGATTCACCTGTTGTACGGTATAAAATGTACCGAAAGAATTCCAATATATCAGTTGGTACTATACTATATGTATCAGCAATTTTGATAGTTGCTTCTTTATTTTTAATATTTTCATTTCCTGTAAATTGATAAGAAAGTTCATCAACTAAAACGGAAATTATATCATTGATGGTTTCTTCTTTTAGGGCAATGCCCGATTGTAATAAGCTTAAACACTTTTCAATAAGCTCTTCTTGCGGACACCCTTTAATGACTTTGAATTTTACTTTTAAATCGGGGGATTCAAGAACTTCGTTTGGAATATAAATCTCATCTTGAAAGTTACTGCCATAAGTAGAAATATAATGTTTGATTTGCTCAAATAACAATTCCGTTCGAGTGCTCTTAAAAATTTGGTTCCAAGATTTATGGAAAGTTTTGTTTAATCCAAAACCATCTAATTTTTCATTTTCATAAAAGCGAATAATTTCTTCTTTCGCCCACAAAGCACCTGATTCAATTATATATCCTTGTTCTGAAACAAATGGTTTTTCATTAGTTTCCTTAAGCTTAACTGAATTGAATAGCTTTAATGTTTTCATCTATTAAAGTTAAAAATGTAAGTGAGGAGTAATTGCCAGAAATATAGGAGCTCCTTTTACTCACTATTTTTAATTAAAAATCCGGCGAGAAGTATTTTTTCAGGGAAATAGGAACTTCTTTTGCCGGAAAGTATTTGTCTACAATTTTACTTTAAAATATTTATTTTTCCCATTTTATTTTCTCTGTTTGCATATAACGTTAAGAATACCATTTCGTTGCGGAAAACCTTGTAGACTTTTCCACTTATGAAATCGGGCCATTGGGTAGTTGCTATTTTGTTGATTGCCTCCTAAAAACTTAAAAGTACTTTAATGAGGCTTATGTGGATCCGTTTAACCACATATCAATAGTTGGTGGCAGGGTTACTGTTATTGGTCACAGGTTTTCATTCATATCTTGTCTTCCGACTATTGCCATAACTCAATGTTTTGGTTCAGGTTTACACCAAATCGAACCATGTGCAATTGTAGCCGACGGTACGCGAATGGTATTGTAGCACCCCGTAGGCCGCTATGGTTACATATCCCGTATTATGCCCTTTGTTCGTTTTTCTTTATAATCAGGTCAATTTCCATTAAGGCGCTTTTAAACCGTTGTTTCCACCCACCCTTTATTTCAACAAAATCAATATGCTTTTCTTTTAGGATTTTTCTATTTGACAAGTCCAATAAATTCCTGTTCAATTCGCTCAAACGTGTTCCATCTTGCTGAAATTTCACATCATTATTGAGGTAGAGATATAGGTCGGCTTTGTTTGAGTTATAAATTGGATCATCTACTTTCAGGTCTTTGTTGAAAATGAAGTTTGCGTATGACATGGTTGTGTGGATATCGGTGTCAATTATAATCAAGGGACTTTCACCACATTTTTTTTGGTTGATTCGCTTTGCGTGTTCCGATGCCACTAGATGTAAGTCTTCAAATTCAAATGAATTGGAATTAGGAATAAGGTCTCTACCGGCTTCTTTTACCAGGCTGCAGTTGTAATGCTTCGCAAGTTTTTCGGCGAGTGTGGTTTTTCCGGTACTTTCAGTTCCAAGTATGACCACCTTAATGGCAAAGTAAGGTTTTACACTTGGGGGCAAAAATTTCCAGTTTGAAAATAGATCATTCCGAACAGCAGTAGCGGAAACGGGATAGCGTTGTTTGGGAATGTCAAAAGGAATATGCTTGATTTTCATAAATGAAGCAACATAGTCGCCATATTCTTCCGATGTAATTACCAAATCATGGTCAGGGTATAATTCCTTGAATATTTCTGACCATAAACTTGAAACTTCTCGGGAAGATTTTGATGTATTTGGTAAATCGGCTTCATTATAACTGAAGGTGTTGACTTCAATGTTTTGTGTTGATTTAAACGTATCTTCAATCCAATTTTTTCTTGTTTCGGAAGGGATTTTTTCCCTGTCGCTGCAACAAACTAAAACAGATAGATGGTCGCACTTCGTCAAAGCAAAATTTATCATTGCTTCATGTCCTTTGTGAAAAGGCATAAACTTCCCGAAAATAAATGCTTTAACCATTACTTAATTGTCTTTTCCAATTAAACAATCCAAACGTTGCTAGGCACAAGAAAACAAAGTATTCCAAGCTTAAAAAGACAATTCCTTTTTTGAAAAATAGGAATACACAAACCAAATCGACAACAATCCATAAATACCAAGTTTCTATTTTCTTTTTGGCCAGCAAAACGGTAGCAATAATACTTAACACCATTACAAAGGAATCGGCAAACGGATAAGAGGCTTCGAATTTGAAATAGAACGGTAAATACAAATGAATTTTACTAAATAAGTAGCCTGCGATAAGAGTTGAAAGAACAATAATGAGAGATAACCACAGTTTTGATTTTGAGTCAATTGAGGTAATGCCGTTTTCTTCGGGTTTATTTTTCCAATTGTACCAACCATATAAGGTGACTGCGAAAAAATACACTTGTAAAAACATATCGGCATAGAGCTGTACTTGAAAGAACAAAATGAACAAAAACAGTTCGTTTACAATTCCAGTGCTCCAAGTAAGAATGTTGGCTCTTGTAGCCAAGTAGACGGAAATCAAACCAAATAGCGTGGCTATCAACTCAACATAGCTTATTGGGTAGTTCAATACCTCAAAAGCAATGTTTTCAATGTCGAATAAATTCATTAGAAATTGTATTGAATTGAAGTATAAAAATTGATCGGGGCCTGCACAAAATATTTTTTGCTTCCATCAAAATCAACATAACCTTGGTTGAAATATTTTGTATCGGTAATGTTGTTTAAAAATAGTGCGAATTGAAATTTATCGATATCATAGCTCGCCCTGCTATTCATAAGAAAGTAGCCATTTACCATTTCTTCATTGGCAAAATCAATAAATGAACTATGTTGATATTTTGCAGATAAGGCTAAGGTAAGATTGTTTTTATTAAACACGACTTCTTGATTAACGATCAGCGGTGGTGTTAGTATTGGGGTGAATTTTTCCGACTGTTCTTTTATCTGACTATAATTGAAGGAAGAATTATTTGTTAACGAAAAATAGTGGTTTACTTTATAGAAAAGAGCCAGTTCCAATCCTGTTCGTACACTTTGCTCAACATTACTGGTCAAGGATAATCCGTTAGGTCCAAATTTGCCGTCTAAGACAATTTCATTTTGGAAATCCATGTGGTAAAAATTGAAGTCTAGATTTAGTCTCTTTTTTTGATACCTAAAGCCCAATTCGTGATTTACCACATATTCTGGTTTAGTGTTGGATAAAATGGGATTACCTAAATTATCGGCCAACAGATCATCGTTACCACCAAACATATCGTTTCTTGTAGGCTCTCTTCCTGTCTTTCCAATGCTGTAATATAGGGTTGAATGTGGATTTAACGAAGTACTGAACCCTGCTTTTGGGTTGATAAAATCCCAATTCAACTTCTGGAAAGCAACGGAGCCTTCGTAATCAAAATTGACATAGCGATATTGAATGTCGGCAAAAAATGTTAGCCATTTGTAGCTGTAATTTGCTTTTGTAAAAGCACTTACTTCATTTTTAAAACCTTTATTTTGATAGAGTTGGCCTAATTCTTTCTCACTGCCGGTGTGTTTTCTATTGTATAGGTTTCCGTGAAAGCCGGTAGTCCAACTAAAATTCTTTTTTGATAAACTGTAATTGCTAAAAAGACCGATAAGATTTGATTGAAAAGCGTAATTGTACAATTCTTCGGTAGGCGGAAAGCCTAAAAAATTATTCAGGTCAAAATCGTAGTTTCCTTTTAGGAAAGTATAGTATATACTTGATTGTAGAAAAGAAGACGGGCTGATCTGCCAAGAGTTTTGAATTTGGGCAAGACTTTGAAAGAACCTATCTTTTTCTTGATTTGAATTGGCATTTGTTCTTCTGTCAATATGTATCAAGGAATCTGATACGCCAAGCCAAGCCATTTCATTCTTTTGTTGCCCTGCGAGTAAGTTTATTTTCCAGGTTGATTTATCAAAGAACAAGCCGCTACTTACAAAAACCGATTGGGAGTTGTTGGCTGAATGGTACTTGTAACCATCGGAATAAACTTGTGACGCTCTAAGGTATATTGCTTTTCTGTTTTTAATTCCGCTGTTGTATTCTCCAAACGCCCTGAAGCTATTAAACGAACCATAACCCAGGCCAAAAGTGGTTCGTGTTGAATCCCTAAGGTTTGGCGAAAAAAGTTGAATGCTTCCTCCGTAACTGGCCACACCGTTTTTTGTCAATCCAAGTCCCCTTTGGATTTGAATTTTGCTTACTGAATTTAGTAGATCGGGAAAATTTGAAAAATACCCTCCTTGGTCTTCGGGTTCATTAAGAGGTACACCATCAAGTGTCATATTTATTCTGGTTTGGTCAATACCCCTAAGTCGGAAATAGGAATAACCTTGCGAATTTCCTGCATCGGAATAATTAGTGATAGAAGGAGTTTCAGATAGTAAAAATGAAGGCTCTTGGCCCACTGATTTTGACTTTATTTCTTTTGAATGGATATTTTGAAAAGTAATTGGCGTCAACTTGTCGGCTTGGTAAGTTATAATTACTTCTTTAAGTTGTCTGATGGTATCGAGCTGTGTAGCGTCTTGTGCTATAAGTTGATTGCCGATTAGTAGCGTTAAGAGAACTAGGGTAAAATGTTTGTTCATATATTAAATTAACCTTCTTTTTTTACCATTTCCACCAAGGTTTTTTTTGGGGTGGTTCAGTGGTAATACGGGTTTTTAGAAATTCTAGGTATTTCGGGGCGTCTTCAGAGAAAATTTCTTCTCCTTCAAGGGCATAGGCACGGGTCAACTCGTCGGCCGCACGGTCTAGGTTTCCGGTTTCAAATTGACATTGACCGAGTCGCATATGAATAAATGCATTGCCGATCGCTCCAGGACAATGCATGGCATAGGTAAGATTGTCTACACCTGCCTTAAAATCATTTCCGAGAAAATTGGCATCGCCGATGGCCGTTAAGATCCACGTTGCGCTATCCCAATCGGTTTTTGGTTCGGGAACCAAATCAAAGGCATTCCAATAATTCTCTAGGGCCGCGGCAAAATTGCCTTCTTCGGCCAAATGATCCCCCTTGGCGCATAGGTCCTCGATTTGCGAGTGAATTTTATCGTCTAATTCTGCCATTTTATATTCTTCGGTTAAAGTTAAATATCTGTTTTTGCCTCCTTCAACTATATATGGTCGGGTCTGGCCATTGTTTATGCTTGCGACGTTTTCCTTTAATATAAACTCCAATTATAGGTGCTCTATTGTTCCGTTCCGGTTTCTTTCCTTTCTTATTTTGGATATGGATTCCGGTTTTTCAAAGGTACAATAAGGAGTAGCTGTCGTGGCTTGAGCCTGTTACTTTATTCTTCGCTCAAATTTTATTTTTCTAACCCCGTGGTCGGTATTCCATTGTTTCACTTCCTTAAAATTGAATTTCTTGTACAAGGCAGTCGCGGGGCCATTCTCTAATCCGGTTTCAACAACAAAGAGTTGCGAATCGAAGGTATTGAAAACGAATTTGATCAATGCGCTGGCAATACCTTGTTTGAAAAAATCGGGAGCTACGACCAAGCTGCAAATATGCGTAAATTCATCATTGCTTTTGATCTCTACAACTCCGGCCAGTTCCTTTCCTTTTTTATACCCGAAAAATTCGGTTTCACTGTCTATATAATCTTCAAGGGGTCTTTTTAGGGGAGGAAAATCAATGGCGTTCAATAATTCAGCCTCTATTTTATATGAGGCTTGAAAAACTGAACGAATTTTTTGCGATACTTCTATGTTGTTGTTTTCTAGTCGTTCTATCATTTTATTTGAGTAGTTTACGGAAGTAAGGAACTTTACCATAGGGACTCGTATGAAAGAAGAAATACCCTGTTTCTTTTCGGTTCTCCTTTCCACTTATCGGCTTTCGCCCGAATTGGCAGGCTGTTTCCCCGCCAGGCCCTTATATTTATGAAAAGCCGTTAGAGGGAAACTCCGTTGTATTTTGCTTTTGCGATTCCAAATTACGGATAAAATGCGATAAGTTTTTGGTCGAAGGGAGGAGGGAAGGTTCTGTTCGGCCTTTGGTTTGGGACTCCAGTGAAACCGTCCGTGTTCTACTAGGATAGCTAGGCGGGCTTGTGATACCCTTACCCTTGTCTGTCGTATCAGGGTTCTTTTTTCAAGATTTCAATGTGTCGTTTCAAGCGCTTCATTTCAAGGGCCAGGGTGCCATTGTAAACACCTCTGATGTAACCTTTGCCATCTACTAAGATAAAATTCTCGGTATGGATAAAGCCCTCTATGTCTTGGGTTTTGGTGAAATCGTCATCGGCAAAGTAACCGTTTCTGGCAATGTCATATATGGCGTCCTTGTCTCCCGTAAGCAAATGCCATTGCGGTAGGTGCACGTCGTGCTCTCGGGCATACTGGGCCAGTTTTTCCACAGTGTCATTCGTGGGCATTACGGAATGGGATAGGAACCTTATGTCAGGATCATCTTTGTACACTTCTTGTAAAAGTCCCATATTTTTGGTGAGCTTGGGACAGATGCCCGGACAGATCGTAAAAAAGAAATCGGCTACATAGATCTTTTCTTCAAGGCTTGCATTGGTAACGTTTTCCCCGTTTTGATTGGTAAAGGAAAAATCGGGAATCTTATGTGTTCCTTTGTTCCATTCCGGGGTGAAAAGGGCCGAGTTGAAATAGGGCAACTGGCTTACTTCGGTGTTTTCTACAAGGGCAGTTTTAGCTTTGTTTTTATGCGTATCGGCACAAGAAACAAAACCCAATACCACTAGGGCAAATAAAAGATTTCTACTGTAATTCATTTAAATCGGCATTTACGTTGTAACATTTCTTAAGTCCGATCAGCCCAAAACGATCGCCGTTCTTTACGGTGTAATTGGCCCTGATTTTTCCGTTGTCCGTCCACATACGTTGGCTTCCGGCTTCCTTGCCATTGGAATAATTGAAATCGAGGATCAAATTTCCGTTACGGTACCATTCCTTTCGGTTACCGTCATATTCGCCCTTCTCGTTAAACCGGTAGATGAATTTTGGCGTACCGTCTTCCCACCAAGCCAAATGTTTTCCCGTTTTTATTCCTTCGGAATACATACGGCTTTGTGAAAGCTGTCCGTTCGGGTACCATTGCTTTTCATAGCCCTGTTTGCGTCCCTCGACATATTCCGATTTCATTTTGAAGGTGGAGGCATCATACTTTGAAACAAGCAGTCCGTTAAAAGGCTTTCCCTGATAATAGAGTACCCCATTGACCAACTCAAGTTCGGCACTGGCTTTGTCGACCACCAAATCCTCTCGACTACAGGAGAAGAGACAAAAGTATAGGCAAAATAGGATCGCTTGAACTCGCATATGACTATTGACTTATATTACCGGGGCTACCATAGAAACCGTTACCATTTAAATAAGGATCCGCATCGGTAATATGGTAATGGTAGATCCCATCGGGAAATTGGGCCGTGGAACCGATATGGCCATGAAATTCATCGAGGTCATCGTTCGTGATTACCTTGCCGTTTTCCATGGGGCCGTAGACCGGAAAACCATCGGCCAGCAATCCTAGAAAGGCGTCGGTACCGAACGCTTCGGTCAATGAAAGGGGTTCGATATGGTAGTGGTACATATTCGTGCCTGTGGGGTGGCCTGCACCTTGGTCAAATGAATTTACTTCAAAGGTTAAAGGCTGGTTGTTCGGCCCCGCATATTGATTAAAGAAAACCACTCCGTTTCTGGAAATGCCAATAGGCCCTAGGCGCGTAGCTTCGTTAATGGAGGCAGCAGTTGGGTGAAGGGGCACCGTAATAACGATATTCTTTTCTTCGATTTTATTTGGGTTCTGATTGAAGTCGGGATTGCTACCATCATATGGGGCATATAACTCATGGGATGGATCCCAATACGGACTCTCATGGTCTGGCAGGTCGGCCGTTGTAAAAATCACGGAATCGTCCGTGAGCTCGTAGGAGAGTCCCGTGCCCTCAAACAGCTCCAAGACCCCCGAGATATCATTTTCATGGTTTACATCGTCCGTCTCTTCCACCAGCTCTTCGTCCGAAGGGTTTGAATCGGAGCATGAGGTAGTAAATGACCAAATAAGGAAAGCCAGTAGATATAAATTTAGGGTATGTTTCATCGTTTCAATTTTATCGTTTTTTAAATTATTGTCGTATCCGTGCCAACTCCGCCGTAAGTTTATCGCGTTCGGCGGCATCCGTATCGTTTAGTGGATCGGTATCTAAGAGGTTTTGACTTTCGAGGGGGTCGGAAAGCAGGTCGTAGAGGGCTTCGGTACCATCGGCAAAAAGCAGATACTTATGGCTTTTATTGCGTATCGCTACATCGGCGGTATTGCCGTCCCTGCCAATTTCAGTAAAGGCAAATTCCCTTGTCGCATCGTTGGAAGCGTCCAGCAAGGCTTTAAAACTCTTGCTATCGTTGATTTCTTGTATGCCCGAACCCGCAATATCGGCGACAGTGGCGAATATATCGGTAATATTAATGAGGGCGTCTTCGGTTTGCCCGCTACGGGCGACATCCTTTCCACAGACGACCATGGGCACATTTACGCCACCTTGGTAGACCGTATCTTTATTTCTTCTGTTTCCATAAGCTTGGGCGACCTGGTTTGGTGTGCCGTTGTCACCGATAAAGATGATAATGGTATTTTCCCTTTCCTCGATCGTCATAGCATCTAAAAGCCTTCCCATTTCGGTATCCATAGCTTCAAGAGAGGCCATGTAGTACGGTATAGGATTGGCGGCGATACTGGCTTCGTCCGCAGCTAGGGCGCCTTGATGGTGTAAATTATCGGGCGGCAAATGAAAAGGTGTATGGGGTGCATTGTACGAAAGCCATAAAAACCAAGGTTGGCTTTGGTCGGCGATCCAATCCATGGCAAGGTCGGTAAATTTTGTAGTGGTGTAATCCGTTGAGGAAGTCTGTGCTCCATTTTCTACGAACTCCCATTCAGAGTAAGATCGTGCACTTCCGCCGAGGAATCCTGCAAAGTAGTCGACGCCCATTTCGACGGGGTGGTTCATATCATTCGCCAAATGCCATTTTCCGATGACGGCATTCGTATAGTTTTTGCCTGAATTTTGATCGATGTATGTCTGCAGTGAAGTTTCGGCCGTCGACAATTCATCGCCCACTTGGGTCATATGCGTTCTAAAGCCAAATTTGCCCGTAATCATGGCGGCCCTAGTTGGCGTACATGTCGGATTCGACCAAAGGTTGTTAAAGGTAAGGCCTTCATTCATGAGTTTGTCAAGCGTGGGCATCACCGGCTTTATATCGCCGATCTCAAAATTTGGAGTCGCGTCCAAACCCATGTCATCGGCAATGATCAAGAGGATATTGGGACTGTCTTTTGTGGCACTATCGGTCGGTTCTTTCGTTGTTTCTTCGCCTTTATCGGAAGTGGTTTTCAGAGTGTCATCGGCCGTATTACAGGCGAAGAAAAACACGGATAAGACAAATATTAAGACCTTATGGGTTTGCATTGCAATTTCGGGGTTTGGGTACTTTGACTATCGCAGGCGTAAAAAGTTTAATGTCCCCATTTCAATTCATGTAAGGGTTAGGGGAGTATTGCCGTCCCTTCCTTGTTATTTGTTCGGAGGCATGCTTAGGGCCCCACATGTAATAGGATGGTAAATTGAAATAGGAGGGAAGGCAAGAATCCTTAAGATTTTAGCTATGGTCTTTTTTCTAATTCATTAACTCGTTTCCTCGGCGTTTATTGTAGTGGAAGCCCTTATAAGTCGCTGATTTTTTTTGTATAGGGGTGAATGGAGGCAGGGAGAAAAACCAGGGGTTCCTAAAGCGAAATCTAGTTTTTAGGTTTTGGCAATGAATAATTTTGTCATACAATCAATAAAGGGAAATGTTGTTTTTTTCTCAGTTCTTTGTTGCGGTATATTTTTTTCGTTTGTACTGCAGTTGTGTCCATCAACAGTCTAATGTTTTTGCGACTAACTATTATTCCTTTTATTGTTTGCGTTGGATCTGATTAGTTGGACTTTCAAAAAGGGTTCGATTATACGGTTACCAGCTATAGCCGATGGAAAGGCCTATGTTGGGAATCCCGAAAAAATCTTCATACCGAAACGGACAAAAAACGCGCGCCGTAAACCCTTTTTTGTGCTGGAACCTATATCCGAAAAACGGTTCCAAGCGGCTAAACCGCATTTTGTTATCGGGGTTTGAAAGTCCATCTGCCTTATAACTTATCAAATAGTCGGCACCTAGCTCCAAGTTATGTGTTTTGCCCAATAGTATGCTCCCACCTATCGAGGGGGACAAGGAACTGATCAACCTGCCCCTGACCGAACCGCGAACAAAACGCCCCGTATTTAGAAGCCGTTCATAGGCCAGGCCCGCCCCGTAAAAGGGCAAAATATCGAAGGAGATATAGTTTCTTCTATAGCTCGTCGCTTCCTGGCCCTTTATACCTTCTTGGCCAAGAAAAAAAATAACGAGTAGAAAGATAATTGTACTTTTCATCCTCTTTTTGTACGTGCTTTCGATAAAGCCGTGTTTGTCTATCGGGTGGCGCCCTATGGGATGCCTTGCGTTTTAGATTGCTTGGTTGGCCCTACGGTAATTATCGATTGGTGTTGTCTTAAATGAAGCCATAACCTCTATTGTTTTTATTTTATCATGGATTACTATCTATTTGTTTATAGGTCTGCCACATAATACACGTCTGCCAAATAGCGCAACTGTTTGTTGTTTCGGCTAAAAGTGTTCTCATGATTAAAAATCTTGGTTACAGTCTAATTTGGCGAGTTCAATCTTTCCATCCTCAAGGGCCTTGGCAAATGCCGCCTGATTTGGGATCGGTACACAGGACTCCAACTTTTGGAGGGCTTCGATATAGTCGATATAGGCCGTTCTGAAATTCTCGCAGCTAGCTTTGCTGGGTTCGTTCGAAAATGTGGCGGCCGCCGCGGTGACCGCCTCGACCTCGGCCTGGGTCTGTTCGCCCCAAGATTTGTTCAAGCACCCCGATTGTGGGTCTGGGGAATCATCATCTTTACTACACCCCAAAGAAAATAGCAGGGCCGAACATGCGATAATACTGAGTAATTCTATTCTTTTCATTTTTTCGATTGTTTTAGTGATAAAGGATTATTGATTTCCATTTGTACGCGATACGATTCTAATTTTTTGTTTCTAGAGGGCGATGATGTGCTAAGAGGGCAATTTTACCGTTATCGTGCCGCTTACCTCATATCATATGCTGAGATGTTAAGGTTCAAGGGCTCTTTTTCCAAAATTGGGCGTTGACCGAGGCACCTATAAGTAGGAAGGCTATTGCGATTACATATGTTCTTGCTTTCATGACCTGTTGCTTTTGAATCGATTTTACGGATATTAGTACCCGCCCCCTTAAAAAGGTAAACATCGAAAACAAAAAAACGACAACAGCAATGTTGCCGGGCCTTTCATAGAACCAACCCCAACTAATTTATGCACCTGCCCCAAAAGAATCATTACTTCCTTGTAGGTCCTTTTTCGTTTTTTAAAATTATAGGACCGTTTGTGCCGACATTTTCAAAAAGTAAACACGTCACCTAAATAAAAATCTATGTTGAATGGAGGGCTTTTTGCCAACGGGACAATAATGGGGAGGAGGTAGTTGATATCCCGATTGACAAATCGGGGCAGGGGGAACTTGCTTTGGCCGGATAGGCTAAAAGTGGCTTCCGGTATTTGTTCTAGCCCTGTACAAGGCTTTGGGGATTAGCTTTTCTTTTGCGGTCGGACCTAACAAAACTTAAAAGAGGCTTATATTGATAGCTGTCATACGTAATTAAAGCCTTGTGTAATGCTTGAGCTGGTATGTTTGGTTCTAAGTTTGAAGATAAAGTATTTAGAATAATCTATTGGTTTAAAAGGAAGAGTGATTTTGTGGTTGAGCTAGATACGATATAGGGATATCATCATTAAGGCTACCCAACTTATAACAACTAAGATTACAAAAACTCACGGCTATCAAGAGGGGGAGGGGCTTATAGGGGATAGTAGTCGCTTACGCGGATGTGTGCCCCAAAGAAATGGTATACTTGCGATAGATATGTTGTGGCCTTGAACAACAAGGTCTTGGTCCGTAAAAATGGAGGTCTTCCTTGCCCAGTAGTTTTTAGGTGTCGCAAGAAATGTCGTCCCATTCTTGGTCCATATAGTTGACCAACCAGTTCAAGGCATAATGTCTTTCGTACACCACACCGGGATTCAGCCCGTTTAATTCGTGTCCGTTTAACCTCGCATCAACACAGGTCCAATCCATTCTGTAATATAAATCGTTAGCATCCAAAATCTCTGTTTTTGTCCTTGATTTTGAAAAACTATTGATAAACGTATTCGGGTCTTTGCCTTCTCCAATAGGATATTTTTCGAATGGGATCTGATTTAAATCGCACATTTTGTCCGGATACCCTATATCCTCGACAACGCCCAAGGCCCACATTAAGACCCAAATCCCTTCACATTTCCAGGTTTCTTGGGTTTTCTTATCGTCGGTGGGGTTTTCTAAAAAGCTTTTTTCTTTAGGGGTAAGCAGCTCCCAAAGATGGTATGTCTTTAAATACTCGATTGCATCTTCCGCCTCTATAACATTGAATGCTACCATATTGGTAGTTGCTAGAACAGAAACCCTTTGGGCTATTTCCTTGGGGGCTCGCAATGTGGTGTCTTCTTCTGCTTCTATGTGGGGGAGGTGTTCATTTATTTTGACGCCTTTACTTTTTAGGAACTCCTCTGTTCTTTCCTTTCGATTGGGTTGTTTAGGGGACTTAAATCGTTTAAACATGTCTTGATCTTAATGGGTTTCAGTTTTTTGTCCGATAAATTCCAGAAGGAAACCCAGACCGGGCAAGGCTGCCTTTTGTATTTATGTACATAACAACGGAATGGTAGCGGATTTTATTTTTTTCGGACGGGGAGATATTTGTTTTTGCTCCCTCTTCTTTGTGGGACGGTTTTTTATTCTTTTGGGGGTTTAAATATGTTTTCAAAAGCACGGTATACCGCCATATGCAATGCGTCTCCGTGAGTTTTGTCCTCTAAAAAATCGTAAAATAACAGCGTGTTGTCCTTTTTGTTCGCACTCAATTTATCAAATAGTTCTTTCGCGGTCCGTTCCATGATTTCGCCCTCTTTTCCTCCGGCAATATAAATCGATTTAGGGGTGTCATAGACGGTAGGTACTTCATCTAGCAGCTTTTCATCGTTCCACCATAAACTGGGACTCACAATAATATAGTTGTTAAAAAGATGGGGTTTTTTAAATAGAATTTCTGTAGCCAGTAGACCGCCGAGCGATTGTCCGATTATCGTTTTCGTTTTTGTGGTTCTATAGTTTGATGCTATAAAGGGTTGAAGTTCTTTTTCTATAAATGCGATGAAGTTTTTTGATTTCCCGGAAGTGGGAAACTCTTTTTGGTCTTGCTTATTTTGGGAAGGAAATGTAAAATCTTTCTTTCTATCCCCATTTCCGATGCCCACCACAATGGATTCCGGAAGCATCCGAATCCAAGAAAAAGAACCAAATTGAACGATTCCGGAAATATGTATAAAATCTTCATCCTTAGAACCATCAAGCAAATAAATGACGGGGTAGGTCTTTAAACTATCGGAAGCGTAGTTTAGGGGCAGGTAAATGTTCAGGTCCCTTGTTTCCTCCAATACGGCCGATTCGATTTGGATCGACTTGCCAATTGAAAAGTCGCTTTCACTGATTTTTTCGGGCAAGGCTTGTCCACGGGATAAAGTCGTGATCAGTAAAAGGGTGAAACCTAGTAGCGTCTGTTTCATATTTTGGTTCAAATTGGGGGCAAGAATAGTCTATAGCCATCACAGCATCTACTTGCAAGTACTAAGATAGAAAATCGCATATATCCGTAGCCGATAAATTCCGGTTTTAAAAAGGGGGAGGCAAATTTGAACCTATCAGCTGGACCTAGGCCCTTGAAGTGGTTTCCGAACATATGAATGTCTATTTTCCGTTTGAGGTTTTTATGATATTGGGCAGATTCATAAATACATTTATGGAAGTGACCCTACCTACAAATAGCCCCAGGTTGGGGCTTTTGATGGGACGTGTTGGGGTTTCGGTTTTATTCTAGCCTGTTCATGAGCTCCGAGTAGATCTTCCACTCTGGGTCTTCAATGATGTTGAACTCGAAATCCCTTTGGTTGCCATGTTCTTTTAGAAAGTCCATTAACCCCGTGGCGCCTTCCTTTTCGTTGGTTACCAGGTAGACCGTTCTTTCCGAATTATAGGTGGTCCGCCCAACATAGTAATTGGGAATTTTATTTTGGGTCAAATTATTTTCAACGAATATCTCAAAGTCGTTGAGGTCTTGTAGTTCTTTTTCGGTCGGTAATTGTGAGGCGCTACCCACTGTGTATTTCGATTTGATCTCGATGAAGTACAGAAACTCATCTTTGTGGGGAAATTGTTCAAAAGCCTTATTGGCAGAAAGCAAACAGGGAAGGTCATCTATGATAAAGTCGTTCGATGCAAACTGTTCGGGCACCGCATAGGTGTCTCTTTCTATGGGAAGGTTTTTATCGGGGTTTCCGATGTCGAATCCGTCGTACGAGCTTAAGTTGAATTTGTCAGCGACCGCATATAGCGTTTTGTTCAGCTCAAAGAGCGAAGAGGCATTATGGCTCTCTATCCGTTCTAGATGCAACCAGTATTCGCCCGTGTCATCGGGGTAGATGTCTACGTGTTCGAAGCCTTCACTTTTCAGGAGTTCCGATACCTTTTCCAAGGTTTGGGGTTCTGAGTTGGTGAAGAAATAACCGTATAGCATATCAGCGTCGGTATTGACCCCGTTGCTATGCATATGGTCATAGATTTCTTGAATTTTTTCGAGTGCGATCATAGTGGAATTTTGTTGGTTATTCGGTTTTTCCTTACAAGAAAAATATGCCTTACATAGCGGTATTCGATTGCGCTTCATTTATCTCTTGAAGCTTTTTCTTGAATTATTTACAACGGTTTTGTGTATGGCGCATTGTATACGGAAGCCCATAATTTTAAAAAAGGGTAGGAAGCAAGGGGGATGTTGAAGTAGGGGAGGGTACGGCAATGAAATACAGGGCTTAAAGGTTTTCTTCGATTATACGCAAGGGTAAGTGTAAGATTTCTAGGGAAGTAGGTTTACATTTTTATTGTAAATGTTAGGTAGACCTTGTTGATAAGAAAAGGCGTTTGAATTAACTCCAAACGCCCTGGTTTTATATCAACTGTAACTAGAGCTTATGGTTGTTGTTTCGTTGCCGCTATTACAATTTCCCTAATATTGACACCTTGGGGCTGGTTGTAGGCATACCACATGGCATTCGCAATATCAACAGGATTTAAAATTTCACCCATCTCTTTTTTCCAATTTTCATACCCTTCTTTAATTTCTTTCGATGTGGTGTGCGATAGCAATTCTGTTTCTACTGCCCCTGGAGCAATGGTAACCATTCTAACATTGTACAAAGCAGCTTCTTCACGTGCATTTTCTGTTATGGCGTGAACCCCAAACTTTGTTCCGCAGTAGGCCGCATGGTTGGCAAAGGTTTTACGGCCGGCGATTGAACTTGTGTTTATAATTGTTCCCGACTGTCGTGTTTTCATTTGTGGCAAGACGGCTTGCATACCGTTGAGTAGTCCTAAAACGTTAACGTCGAACATCTTTTTCCATTCTAAGGGGTCTTGGGTCGCAATATCGCCTAAAAGCATCATGCCTGCATTGTTGATCATACAATCTACGGGTCCGAATTTTTCTTCGGCGGCTGCAATGGCATTTTTTAATGTGTCAATATCGGTAACATCTACTTTTTTACATAAGGTATTGGGTAGGTTAAACCCTTCTATGAGTTCAATTCTTCTGGCTATTAAAAGCAATGGATGTCCGTTTTTCGAGAATAATTCTGCCGTTGCCTTTCCTATTCCGGAACTCGCCCCTGTAATGACTACTAATTTTTTACTTGACATTTTTTGAGTTTTTAATTCTGTGTTTTAGTATAATTAATACAAATGATAACTTTGTGGAAATATTTTAAAACACCTGATTATTCTTTTTGACGGCACAAATGTATAGGGGGCTTTATGATATTCAAAATACTATTTATACATGTCAATCATAAGTTTAAATTATGGATGTAAGGTTGTTGAAGTTCTTTATCGCGGTTTATGAACAGAAAAATTTAACACGTGCCGCCGAGCAGTGTTTTGTGTCTCAGCCCAATATTTCCAATGGAATAAAGCAACTTGAGGAAGAAGTAGGGAAAACACTTTTTGAACGTCATAAAAAGGGCGTAGAACTAAAAACGGAGGCACATTATCTATATCCGATCGCGAAACGTTTGTTAGGGGAACTCAACGGCTTAAATGGATTTTTTAATGAGCGAGAGTTTAAAAATAAAATTCAGATCGGCGTTGCCGATAGTTTGCCACAAGAGCACAAACAGCAATTTTTTAGAACGGCCTCTAAATTATGCGAATCTGTTGAATGGAATACCAAAGAGATTGGAAGGGAGAATGAAATTAATCTTTTGGTAAGGGAATGGAAAAACGAAGAAGATTTGTTCTTACCCCTCTGGAAGGAGGATTATGTTTTGTGTATTCCCAATGGTCATCATTTATTAAATAAAGAGGTGATTGATTTAAAGGATTTAGAAAAGGAAACCTTTATCCATTGTCCATCTTGTGAAGCACATATACAATGTTTGTCGATCTTGAACAATGAAACCAATAAGATGACGACGGTTGCGAACTGTTCGTCAAAAACAGAGACCTTGACCATGCTTATGGCGGGTTTAGGGGTTACTTTTTTGCCTGAAGCCTTTATTGATGGTTGGTATGGATTTGAAGTAAAGCCATTTAACGGACCAAGATATTTTAGGGAAGTTGGCTTAGCGTACCCTCGTAAAAGCCTAAGAAACCCGGCAATCGCTAAAATCATTGAATATTTTTCAAAGAACGAGTTGAAAGCGAACAAGTTTGACGATTTTGCTTACTCTCTAAAAACGACTTCTTAGGTCGAGGTGTTTGAAAATTAAGGGGCGATCACGATACTTCTGGCAGCAAATGAAGTCTACCCGAGTCGTCAATCGAAAACGTTTAATTTAATCGGTCCTATTTTTGGGCAAGGCAACAAAATAGCTAAGGTTACAGTCTGAGAGGCACTTTGTCAGTTACCGGCAGAGCGGTTTGCTCGATTGGCAAAAGTTTTTGTCCATTCAATACCAATCTGATATCCTGATTGAGTCTTGTCTTCAATTAAAGGCAAAAAACTGTATAATCCAATGCTATTAGACCTGTTAAGTTTATATTTTGGTGAAAAGGATAAGCCATAATTAAAAAATATTTCCTGGTTGTAAAAATCTCTTTCAAAACCTATTTTTTCATTTACCAAAGTTCCTTTTGTGATAGCCATGCTAAGTCCAATAGGGACTTCAAAATTTAATTGTATTCTTTTAAAATTTAGGGAGTATCCGATATTTGCTGTGGGGATTAAGCGCATATCTATGTCATTTTTTAAATACGCTTCCGGCTCTGATTCTCCTTTGAAGTCGAAATATGCTACCATAGAAAACCCTAATGTGAAATGATGCTTATTTTGGGATAGTGGAATGTTATATTTACCATAACCACCATAATATAATGCTTCATCTCCAGCTACAAGTGCTCCAAACTCTAGAGAGCCATTGTTGGTGTTTTGAGAGTAAAGTGTAGATACAACTGTTAAAAGACAGAGGGCCATAATTCTTCTAATTACTAAATACATAATCTAATCCTTTTTTGAATGTTTTCTTGGCAGAGCCACTATGTCCGCTTTCTTCTATTAGTTCACTTTTATGTTTAAAATTTGGAAAACTTCTATTATCCATTCGCATATTCATTTCTTCAAAAGAGGCTAGCATAACTCCGCCTTCCAATGTTCCCATTCCATTGTAAAACCTTACATCTAAATCCGTATGTGTATCGGCGTAGGTTTGCTCATACTCGAATATGACCCCGGAGTCATACCAATATGATGTTCCGCTTGCTATAAACTTGTTGAAGGGGTTCGAATTCCTATCTTGGGCCAATACGTATTGAGTAAACAAACCACCAAACGAGTGACCAATTAGTGTTTTGTTATTAGATGGATCAATCTTATATCTTGTTTCTAACTGAGGGATTAATTCATCTTTAATAAATTGGTAAAAGCTTTCAGCACCACCAGAACCATGTGCATAGGCGGTAGGTGTATAGTCTCTGTTTCTTTGCTTGTTATTACCAATAGCAATAAATATAGAAGAGGGCATACTATCGTTTTGAGCTTTATCTGCTATGATAGTAGCAATTTCATTAAACCTTATATCACCATCTAAAGCAATTATTAATTGATTTAAAGAGTTGTGATCATAATTTTCGGGTAAAAAAACGTTTATGGGATAGCTGTCATTTATTAGTGTAGATTCTATGATAAACTCTTCTGTAACCCCTAAGGCGTCAAAATCGTCATTTTCAGAACAACTAAAACATACCATAAAAAGTAAAAAATACGATGTAAATTTCATGACTTGGATTTTGTGGTAAAAATCATGAATTTTTTAAGTGTAAAACTTATTCTAAATCAAGAAATCATTTTTTCATCGTTTTTTTAAATATTCTTTTTTTACACGGCTGTAAGTTTCTGGAGTAATACCTAGGTAGTTAGCAATTAATTTTTGAGGTACTTGTTCTAAAAACACTTTAGATTTTGTAATGGTATCCAAAAAGAGTTCGTACTTCTTAGAAGCATTTTTGTGTTGTAATAACAATGATCTTTTTTCACGTTCCAAATGAACTTGTTCAAAAAGTTTGGTGTAGATATATGAAAATGGGTGATTTTTTAATAAGAGTTTTTCAATATCTTCTTTTTCAAAATAAAGAATTTCAGAATCGGTTATTGCTTCTTGTATTTGATTGGAAGGTGAATTTTCCATATAGCTAGTAAAGTTATTGAAGCTCATACCAGCAAGAGAAAAATCAATTGTAAATAAATTATCTTCAATAATTACGTATTGGTGAATAAACCCTTTTAATACTAAACTGGTTTTAGTTTCTATTTGCCCAAGATTAAGTAGAATTTCACCTTTTTTAATTTTTTTCTTTTTCATAACCTTTGCTAGAGGCTCAAAATCTGTTTCGGTAATTGGGTATACTTGATTAAAGAAATTGAATAAAATATTTTTTTCAGAAGAAAAATCTTGATCCATTGAGGTCGTTAATGTCACGTCTTAAAATACGAGTACAGATTAATATTAGTTTTAAGCGGCATAGTGCCTTCATTCCCCAATTAGTAGGACAGCTTTTGTACAAACTTAGGTTAAAAAGGGAAAGGCTACAAGGCGAACAAGGTCATGCACCTCTCGGCGATTGCCTACAACCTGAAAAAGTACCTGAAATTCACGGAAAAACGTTCAAAAAGCGGGGCGGGAAGCTTTGTTTTGCCGCGCATCGCAAAAAACTGGTCCCAAGCACTTGAAAGTTCACTTGTAGGCTACCCAAAAAATATAGGTTGGCCAGTGGTCTAAAAGATAAAACCGCCTTAAAAAGCGGTTATGTGAGTCGTTATTTTAATGATTATGGGGTTGTGCAACGGTTACCATCTTTGTTATGCTACGTATTATTTTTCCAGAAGCCATTCGATTGCTTTTGCTTTTGGATTATTTGTCGGAATATCCGGTATTAATTGTCCGCCATATAACTTTTTTGTTCTATCAGCCATTATTGTTGTTGTCAGAATAAGTTTAGCCCCATCACTTAATTCATAAACGTGGTTACCAGTCGAGAGTCCAGCCGTTTTTTGCCCAAAAGACTTCGTGTAGGAAAGTCCCTTGAAAGCTATTACTATTGCTTCTCCAGAACTTGCAGTTATTCCACTTGTTAATATCGCAATCTTAATAGGTTTCTTTTTTAGCTTGTAGGGATTTTTAATTTCTAGCTTGTTATCTTCTTTATTATATACCGCGTTAGTTTTGAAACTCCATTCTGCGCTATTTTTTTCCCAATCAAAAAAATACCCTGAAATACCTTCTCCTATTAATGGTGCTAGACCTAGATACATTGGCCACATGTTTCCGCCATAATTCTCTGATAAATCAATAATCCATCCTTCAATTTCAGGTCTGTCCAATGCTATTATCTTACTTTGGATTTTTGTCGCAAATTTATTAGCCAGATTTCCACCTTTATTAAATGCTGGAACTTTCAAATAGGCAATTTGCTTGTTTAATATTTTTGCTTCAACACTAGGTATTATTTCATCGCTCTCTCCTATAATTGTGTCAGGTTGTTTTGGTATGAAGAAGCTATGATTATCTCCTAACTCTTTTAAAGCGTTCTCAATTGTTGAATATGTTTCTTCAGCAGTTTTCTTACCTTCAATATTTTTATGAGCAGTATTTCTTAGATTATCCCAATCGATATTTTCTGTTTTAATGGAGTTTTCCTCCATGATATCGATGGCGGAATTGAGATACGTCTTTGCGCTGTTGTTATTATTGCATGAGAAAAAAAGAAAAACTAAAATTATGAGCAAGTTTTTTTTCATATGGAGCATAACGGTTCGGCTATGCTTAGTGCGGGGCGGAAATCCGACGGATTTCCAGCTACGCGCTAAGCAAAAGCTTTTGGTTTTGTTTTTTCTTTTTTTGTTCGAAAGCAAAATCCCAAAGATTTTGCGACTTCATAAATATAAACAGACCTTGGCGTAAAACCCATAAGTCCGTATTAATTATAGGCATTGTGCCTGTTGCACAAGTTAACGAAAAAACCACATAGGCTAAAGGAGATCTTAACGTTGGGTCGTTAGTTTTAGGTATGCAGGGAAAAAAGGAGTATCAAGAAAAACTGTTCGCCCATTTCCAGTTAAGCGAGCGAATCCCCGAGAACAATTTCTATAGGCGGTTGAAAGAGGTTTTGGAGCTACGCTTCCTTTACGGCCTTACCGAAGGCTATTACGGGAACAGCGGCCAAAAGAGCATAGACCCGGTGGTCTTCTTCAAGCTCTGCCTTGTGGGCTATCTGGAGAACATCATCAGCGACCGCAGGCTCATGGCCCATTGTTCCCTGCGGTTGGACATCCTTTATTTTATCGGCTACGATATAGACGAGGAGCTCCCCTGGCACAGTACGATAAGCCGTACGCGCCAACTGTTCCCCGAAAGTGTCTTCGAGGAAGTCTTCACCAAGGTGTTGAGTATGTGCGTGGAGAAGGGAATGGTCAGCGGCCATACCCAGGCCATAGATTCCGCACCTGTGAAGGCCAACGCGAGCATGGACACCTTGGAGCTTAAGGTGCCCGAAGAGGAACTGGACGAACACCTGCGCAAGGTACGTGTCCTGAGTGCAATGGACAAAAAAGGGGAGCCGCATCGCAAGAGCAAGAACGACAGCTCCGACAAGGGCCAGCGTAGTGTCACTGCAAGCAAGAACGAACTGGCGGCGATAAAGGGCAGGAACAAAAAATGGGCGAAGGACCAGGACCAACGCCCTGGCGCCAAGAACAAGGGGGCCAAGTATACGAGCAACAAAACGCACTACAGCCCCACGGACCCCGATGCACGCATCAGCGTAAAACCGGGCAAGGCCAGAAAACTGAACTACCTGAGCCAATTGAGCGTTGATACGGCCCACCACGTCATTACGGACATCAGGGCCTACCATGCGGACGGGAAGGACAACCAACAGCTGCCGGATATCGTCCAAAGACTTCGGGCAAGGTTGTGGAAGCAGGGCCTGGTGTGGGAGAACTGCATAGCGGACACCGGGTATAGCAGTGGCGGGAACTATGCCTTTCTAGAGGATATCGGTCTAAAGAGCTTCATTCCTCCCCATGGCACGTACAAGGGCGGCCCCACGGGTTTTACGTATAATGAAATCGAAGATCATTATATCTGTCCACAGGGCAAGGTCATCCCGTTCAGAAAGGTATTCAAGGATCACCGTACGGGTACGAAAAAGAAAGCGTACCGCGCATCGAGTCTGATCTGTAAGGGCTGCCCGTTGAAATCCACATGTCTGGGCAAGGTGAACGAAAAACAATTTTCGGTCACCTATTACCGGGCCGAGTACGAGCGGAACATCAAAAGGGTGAACAGCCAACAGGGCAGATATATGAAAGGCAAACGACAGAGCACGGTAGAGCCCGTTTTTGGAACGTTGACACAGTTCATGGGCATGCGGAAGGTGAACACCATAGGGCTCGAACAGGCCAATAAGGTCATGCACCTCTCGGCGATTGCCTACAACCTGAAAAAGTACCTGAAATTCACCGAAAAACGTTCAAAAAGCGGGGCGGGAAGCTTTGTTTTGCCGCGCATCGCAAAAAACTGCTTCCAAGCACTTGAAAGTTCACTTGTAGGCTACCCAAAAAATATAGGTTGGCCAGTGGTCTAAAAGATAAAACCGCCTTAAAAAGCGGTTATGGAAGCCATTTTTTCAATCATTTTGGGGTTGTGCAACGGTTACCATTGTTACCACACGTTTTTTCCGTCCGAGTTGTATTGCCATCCGTCACAATTGCGTTTGAGTAAAGTCCATCTGCACAAACTAGCTAAAAAGTCCATTCGTATAATTCGTAATTATAGTTGCTATTTTAAAAATCCCATTGTTAAAGGCGTGAAAACAAATTGCTAATAAAATACCAGAACTTAGTCGAATATAAGAATATACCAAAGCACCCAAAATTCTCGGCAGGATAATAATGGGTGAGAATAATAAAACCTCTGTGGTTATTTCATAGTTTATGAGATGTAAAAAGCTAAATATGAGTAGGAAGAAGTAAAAAATACCAAGCTTGTTTTTAGTCCAAAATTCTCGGAGTATTTCTATTTTTTTTGGTCGTAAGAAAAAGTACAATAAAATTCCAACTCCTACGCTAGATAGGAAACAATATAGATATTCTATTTCCCCAAATATTCGCAAAATTGCCAAGTTTAAACCCATTAAAGAGATTATGAGATTCCATTTGGAAAATTTTAATGGCAGCCTATAGGTTAACTCTTCCACTATTGGAGCATAAACGGCTATCATGAATAGTATTTCAAAATCGCTAGAATTTTCAAATTTCAACCTATTTAGGTTAGCCGGTATTTTAAAGATATTGAACGACTCGAGAAAGTAAGCAACACCAAATGTTGATATTTTGAAAATCAATAAAATTAAGAGCATTTTCAATAAGAAGAATACAAGTTCCTTTCCACTTCTTTCTTCTTTATTTACAAATCCAGTTTTAACTAAAAGCCAAATATTCTTTAATTCTATCAAGTTTTTCAAAATGTGTGGTAAACATTGATTTCTAGAACTTTAAAATTTTAGATATCAATGTTTTATATTCTTGAACATTCCTCTCATATTTCTTTTGAACTGTAATCCATAATAGAATGCCTATTGCTAAAATTCCCGCACCAAACAAATACGCTGAAGCACTACTAATTTTACCTAAGATGATAGCAATTACGATACATAACACCAAAAATACATGTGTGAATATTACTAATTTCCATAAAAAATGTTGACTAAATAAAATTTCTACGTCGGTCTCATTTTCAATTTCTGTTTTTGATAATTTTCCATCAACAACTACATTATTAATATAAATTAGATACCAAGCATATTGAATCCGTTTACGCATTTTAAATTTTATTGAATTTTTTTTATCGTGATTCAAATTGAACATCAATCCGTCTACAGATTCAAGTGCGGATTTTAAATTCTGACTTATCTCTTGAGGATTACTTTTTACTTTTAGATTCCATTTTTTCATAATCTCTTTTTCAAAATGTGTGGTAACGATTGGGCTATGAAACGTAGCGTGCAAAAAAGCACGAACCTTTCAGATTATCACTTAGCGAAATTTACAATTTTCGCTTTAACTTTCTTTCTTTTAAATCGCCAAATTGTAAATTTGGCGGATTTTGAAAATAGACACGAACCTCTCGTGAAGCCTGAATTAGCTATGTTTTATAGCCGTTGTTGGCATGTCGTTATTTTTTCGCCTCCAAATCCTCTCTTTTGGTAAGTTTGCCTCCAATAATAATTTTTTCAATAGTATTATAAGCTTCTATTTCTTTCAAAGGGTTTTTTGACAATAGTACTATGTTAGCTTTTTTTCCTTTATTTAATGAGCCTATAGAAGAGTCTAAATGAAAAACTTTGGCGTTATTAATTGTAGCGGATGAAAGAATTTTATTTAATGGGACGCCAGCTTCTTCCATTAATTTAAGCTCCCAATATCCATTATGGCCAGGTTGATTACCATAGGTAGGTGCAGATGGAGTATCTGTTCCAAATAAAATTAACGCATTATTATCGGAAAGATATTTTAGAGCGAGCATCGCATGTGCTTGAATATTTCCATAGATTTCATGTACTTCTTCTGCATTATATTCACTAAAAAGGTCTTTAGCGAACCATTGTCCTTCTTCAGTTTTATACCATTCAAGTAGCTTTTTAGGAACAACTTTTGTTAACTCAGGTTGGTTTAGAAATGTGTCTTCAGCTAGTGCCTCCTCGCCAGCAATAACGGTTAATGTAGGAGTATAGCCTATTTGTTTTTGAATTTGTAAATCCAACGTTTTTCTTATTTCTAGGGGAAGGGAGTCTACTGGTACATCTTTATACTTTTCCCAGTTCCATAATCCGTGTGCTAAGACATCAACCCCTACTTCAGCCAAAAATGAATGTGCTTCAAGTGAATTACCATGAACAGTTAAAACAAGTCCATTTGAATGTGACTCATCAAGTAATTCATTCATAATCCTTTTAGTAGGCACAGGTAATTTCGACATTCCTCTAAAACCCGATTCATAATAAGATTTTACCGCAATAGCCCCAGAATTTTTAATTCGGTCAACAACTGCTTTGGGTGTATGATTTGCAGGGTCAAATTTAACAGGAATATTGTCTGCTTCACTTTCCATGAATATAAAGTTTGGAGCTGCTTCAAATCGATATTGTTCAGGTGCAAAATTCATAGGGTAACCATTTGCAACGGACGCTCCTGAGTTTCCTGTATGATATAAATCGGGTTTAATTGGTTGCAAATTGAAAGAAGCGATCTGCTCTTCTGATATTCCGCCAAGATTAATGAGTGTGGTAAAGCCATAGTATAAATAGCTTTTTGGCATTTGCTCATTAAATTCTTTAGTTAGTTCAGGATACTTTTCCATATGGTGAGGGAGCATTCCTTGTACTTCTGTAATATGAACATGACTATCAATTAATCCCGGGACTATGAATTTTCCAGTTCCATCTAGCTTTTCAAAGATTCCACTAATACTTGGCTCCTTTCTATCGATGTAAATAATTTTATCTTTTTCTACAACCAAATGACCTACATATGGGTCGTAATTACCATCTTCTGTAGATATTATAGTAACATTAGCTATGTAGAGCCCTTTGGTTAGGTTTAGTTCTTCTTTTTTTTCCTTACAAGAGAATGCTTGCAATATGATTAATAATGATAATATGTTTTTTTTCATATATGTTTTTTTAATGCATGCCAACTTGTTTATATGCGGAACATTCCGTCTTTTATCCTGCCAATCCGGTACAATATGCGGAGGTTACGGTTTAATTTATCACTATTATTTCATTTAAGCGATAAAACTGCTATTTTTTATATACGGTGTACTTGTTGCGCAACCATGAATTCCATCAATGCGTACTTGTTAGGTAGTTTTTTTTTTTTTTTTTTTTTTGTAATGCGTAACTAATTGATAAATTGGGTTTTAGTTGTCTCAAATAATTCAAAAACCATCAATTTATTCCCGATGACGAGTTGTGCAGCGGTTCTTTGTTACCCAACGTTTTTTCCGTCCGAGTTAGTTTTTCAATCCAAAGGTCAAATCCATCAACTCAACAGTTGCGTTTGAGTGATAAGTCCAATTGCGCAAACTTGTTAAAAGTCCATCAACACGACAGTTGCGTTTGAGTGAAGTCCTTTTACGTAAACTTCTTTAGCCCTTTAACCCTTTTCAATTTTGATTGTATATTATTGAGAACTCAAGTCCTTCTATTATTGATAACTCTAATACTATTTCATTCATTTACTTTCAATAAATACTTTACCATATACCTGTAAATTACAACGGTAATTATTATTGCTAAAAATAATTGTACTACGTTTAAGATAATTTCATTCGGAGTTATTTTACTCAAAAGAAATGTAATAATCATAGCTGAAAATATTGCGGCGATTATGAAAGCAAGTATACCAAATAGGATTTTAAGTAAGGTTATTTTCATTGGTTGTTTTTTTGGTCAAAATGTTGGGTAACGGTATGTATAAGCACAGTAGCGGGATTTATGCAACTGGTTTACAGCTGAAAAGATACTTAAATTAAAACAAAAACGGCTCAGATCTGAACCTGAGCCGCTATTGCGTTTATACCGTGTTATGTGCTTTTTTTTATCACTTTCAAATATAAAATATATAAACTGCATCCAATGATGTATACAGGAACAACCAATTTAGAAATGTATTGAAAAGTTTTCAAATCCATTTCTCTTATTTCAACGATT
Organism: Zobellia galactanivorans; assembly: GCF_000973105.1. Classification (NCBI taxonomy): domain Bacteria; kingdom Pseudomonadati; phylum Bacteroidota; class Flavobacteriia; order Flavobacteriales; family Flavobacteriaceae; genus Zobellia; species Zobellia galactanivorans. The sequence goes on from NC_015844.1 coordinate 3,777,995, forward strand.
CCCGCATACAAGTCATAAATACCATATATCAAAAAAGCGATGGAAAATATTGCCCAGATAACTTTATTCATTTGTGCAATATTTATTCGCTGCAAGCAGCTATAACATTATAAGTATTCCACCCTTTTGCCACCAAAAAGCCGACTGCTGCTGCAGTTCCAAAACCTCCTGTTGCAGCTGTAACACCAGCAAATATTGCTGTTGTCAATATGGTTCCTACTACCGCTCTACCACATCCACTTTCGCGCGCAGCTTTTGAATAAGCTGATTTTGCATTTGCAGAGAGATTACTATATTCAATAAAAGTTTGTAGATAACTAAATATTAATTCCGCCTGTTCTACGGATTGAATTTCTTCTCTTTGTAGTAATTCCTCGTAGAAGTTTTCATTATCTATATTATTAAGAGCCCAATCAATCGTACTTGGCAAACTAGAGTCTAATCCATTCGCTTCGAACAAATATTCCACTCCTTGATTTTGAGCTACTTCTAGATTCTCCTCAAATTTTGAATTAAATATTTCTGAGAGTTCATTATCTGACGATGTTTTTTGAGTTAGAGAATTTCCTATTTGATATCTACTTTTAATATCGAGATGAATATTCTCAAGTTGCTCAAGGGATAAATTTTCTTGCTCAATTTCATCAGTTTCATATTGACTACAAGATGCAAAAACGGTTAATCCTGCTAGAAAAATAGCAAAAGTTGGTTTTCTTAGAATACTAAATAATTTCATTTTTATAGTTTGTGTTTAATACTCATTTTGTTGTTTCAAATCTTTTCAAGATTTCAGCTGTCCTTAGATAATCCAGCTGTTTTTGAGATAGTCAGTCTCACTATTTATATACATAATTATTTTCTTTGACCGCTATTTGTTTTCAAAATTGCACATAACGGTTGAGCTATGAACAGTAGGGGAGCAAGCTAGCGTTTGCTTACCGTCATGCACGTAGCGAAATCTTTTGGTTTTGTTTTTTCTTTTTTTTGTGTCAAAGCGAAATCCCAAAGATTTCGCGACATTATAAAAATACGCAATCCCTGCGAATACCCCGAAGCCCGTATTTTTTATAGGTTGTGTTGTAAAACGTTTTTATTCGTTACTTAAACCAATCCATAATGAATACGAGCCAAGAAGGAGACCAAAAGGAATACAAATCGCAAATAGACCCAAATATTCATTTAGAGAAATAGCTTTAGAAATAAAGACATAAATAATAATAAACGAGCCTAGTATTCCGAATATCGAAAAAAGCTTTAGCATTATTCCACCGACATTTTTATTGAAGTTATTGTTCATACGAGATGAGTCCTTTGAAATACTAGAAAAGAATATATAAAACATATGATATCCCATATTAATAACGACCCCTGCTATAATCCGTTCTGTCAATTCAATTTCTCTCGAAACAATTATAAAAAGTATACTTAAAGTCAGATTTAAATACCCAAAAAGCTTATAATATTTATTAATATCCGTTTGGTTCATTTAAATGTTTATACAATCATTAGCTATGCGCAGTATTACGCATATTTCTATTCTCTATAATTGGTGTTACTTAAAATTCAAAGTACCCTAAAATATAAGCCAATGTTAAGAAAAAAATTAAGCCAAAGAATATAATCACCAAAGTTGTCACAGGATCCCACAGTATAAAACCGCTTAACTTTTTAGGTTTTTTATCCATCGTATTATTGAATTTTAAAATAAATTAAAAATCCTACAAAAAAGGATATTATAAGAATTGAAAGAATTATACCTAACCTGGTATTTCCTTTAATATACTCTACAATCAAATCAAGTAGTTCTTCAATTATCGTTTAATTGAACTTTATTCAGGACGGGTCAAAATGTTTTACAACGTTGTTGTATATGGTTTGTTGCGTGGTTTAAGCACCTCATTTAGCAAATAAAAACCGAATAGAAAATCCGCGAGGATTTTTGTAAGTAGGCAAGAAGCAAGCAATAAATTATATACGTTGTGTGTGCCCAGTATGGGCATCTTTTAACTACAGAAAAGTAGTTAATTAATCTAGAGGGTGCAAGTCCCTCATGCGCTGGAGTAACGTCTGGAAGCATTAGTAAGTCGCAAGGGTGGTAACTGCGAAGTTACATCTGAAGAAAGCGAGACTACAAAACTCGGTACTGACGAACAGGAACCGTATACAGAGGCATATTTACTTGGGTAAGCAAGCACATCATTGTAACGCCCTAAGAACATCAAAAGGGTAGATATGTAGATACGGCGGTTATTGAGTGAAAGAAGATGTTCTTACCTGGGGAGGTCTCCAAAGTTACGTGTAGCTACATGGAGAAGTCAGCAGAGGTCATAGTACTTACGGGAAACGAGCTAGGGCAGTACCCTAGAGGTCTCACAAACAAGGAAGGACCGAACGTAATTCTCTTCAAAATTCGCATAGGAGCACATGTTGTAGCCTATGCCTAAATTAGAAGATAGTGCCAAGGGTGAAAAGAGCCTTGGTTTGATGATTTACGAACCGCCGTATACGAGACCCGTACGTACGGTGGTGTGAGGGGTGCACTCCGTCATTTGATGGCGGAGCCATCCACTCGATTATATGCTTTTAATATTCTTTGCTTAACCATTCTCCAACTTCGAAATCAGGCTTAAAGCATTTATAATCAATATCAATTGATTCTTTAGTATCTAATAATTCTAAGGTCAAACTACCTTTGTAAGTTCCCCAACTTTTGTGAGTCAATAGCTGATAGGTTACAATTCCTTTTTTTCCTTTGAATCTTGAGTCTTCACAATCTTCGGTAATCCAACCTTCTGCACCTCTTAGTTTGGGTTTGTACATTCTCCACCAATCATCATAGGCTTTAGGATAATATAGCTTCGATTCGTTTATTACTTTTTGTTTTTCGTATTCAATTCGTTCCTTTTCTCTTTCTGATTGTCCGCAAGACTGTATTATAACAAACCCTAAAAGAACTATTAATATTTTCAAAATCTTCATTTTCGCTAATTGCATATAACGGTCACGGCTATGGCAAGTAGGGCGGGCAAGGAAACTTTTCGTTTCCGTTTGGTCTGCGAGCCAGAGCTTTTTGTTTTGTAATTATTTTTCTTTTTTAATTGCCAAATCCTAAAGATTTTGCGACTTCATAAATATAAACAGACCTTGGCGTAAAACCCATAAGTCCGTATTAATTATAGGCATTGTGCCTGTTGCACAAGTTAACGAAAAAACCACATAGGCTAAAGGAGATCTTAACGTTGGGTCGTTAGTTTTAGGTATGCAGGGAAAAAAGGAGTATCAAGAAAAACTGTTCGCCCATTTCCAGTTAAGCGAGCGAATCCCCGAGAACAATTTCTATAGGCGGTTGAAAGAGGTTTTGGAGCTACGCTTCCTTTACGGCCTTACCGAAGGCTATTACGGGAACAGCGGCCAAAAGAGCATAGACCCGGTGGTCTTCTTCAAGCTCTGCCTTGTGGGCTATCTGGAGAACATCATCAGCGACCGCAGGCTCATGGCCCATTGTTCCCTGCGGTTGGACATCCTTTATTTTATCGGCTACGATATAGACGAGGAGCTCCCCTGGCACAGTACGATAAGCCGTACGCGCCAACTGTTCCCCGAAAGTGTCTTCGAGGAAGTCTTCACCAAGGTGTTGAGTATGTGCGTGGAGAAGGGAATGGTCAGCGGCCATACCCAGGCCATAGATTCCGCACCTGTGAAGGCCAACGCGAGCATGGACACCTTGGAGCTTAAGGTGCCCGAAGAGGAACTGGACGAACACCTGCGCAAGGTACGTGTCCTGAGTGCAATGGACAAAAAAGGGGAGCCGCATCGCAAGAGCAAGAACGACAGCTCCGACAAGGGCCAGCGTAGTGTCACTGCAAGCAAGAACGAACTGGCGGCGATAAAGGGCAGGAACAAAAAATGGGCGAAGGACCAGGACCAACGCCCTGGCGCCAAGAACAAGGGGGCCAAGTATACGAGCAACAAAACGCACTACAGCCCCACGGACCCCGATGCACGCATCAGCGTAAAACCGGGCAAGGCCAGAAAACTGAACTACCTGAGCCAATTGAGCGTTGATACGGCCCACCACGTCATTACGGACATCAGGGCCTACCATGCGGACGGGAAGGACAACCAACAGCTGCCGGATATCGTCCAAAGACTTCGGGCAAGGTTGTGGAAGCAGGGCCTGGTGTGGGAGAACTGCATAGCGGACACCGGGTATAGCAGTGGCGGGAACTATGCCTTTCTAGAGGATATCGGTCTAAAGAGCTTCATTCCTCCCCATGGCACGTACAAGGGCGGCCCCACGGGTTTTACGTATAATGAAATCGAAGATCATTATATCTGTCCACAGGGCAAGGTCATCCCGTTCAGAAAGGTATTCAAGGATCACCGTACGGGTACGAAAAAGAAAGCGTACCGCGCATCGAGTCTGATCTGTAAGGGCTGCCCGTTGAAATCCACATGTCTGGGCAAGGTGAACGAAAAACAATTTTCGGTCACCTATTACCGGGCCGAGTACGAGCGGAACATCAAAAGGGTGAACAGCCAACAGGGCAGATATATGAAAGGCAAACGACAGAGCACGGTAGAGCCCGTTTTTGGAACGTTGACACAGTTCATGGGCATGCGGAAGGTGAACACCATAGGGCTCGAACAGGCCAATAAGGTCATGCACCTCTCGGCGATTGCCTACAACCTGAAAAAGTACCTGAAATTCACCGAAAAACGTTCAAAAAGCGGGGCGGGAAGCTTTGTTTTGCCGCGCATCGCAAAAAACTGCTTCCAAGCACTTGAAAGTTCACTTGTAGGCTACCCAAAAAATATAGGTTGGCCAGTGGTCTAAAAGATAAAACCGCCTTAAAAAGCGGTTATGGAAGCCATTTTTTCAATCATTTTGGGGTTGTGCAACGGTTACCATTGTTGGCAGTAGTACTTTTATTCGAAGAGTTTATCAATTCGTTCACTTTCATTAGAATTTGATTCATCAGGATTCTCTTTTCTATATTCGTTTTCTTCCCAAGCTTCAAAATCTCTCATACTTTCTTTAATTTGATTTTCCTCGATTATATCCTCCCAATGTTTCTTATCCAACTCAACTTCTAGAACAAATGGCTTTTTTGAATCGGGTAATAAATCATCAATTAATTGCTCCCTAGTACCAAATATTTCCTCATATATTTCTTCTACTTTACTCAATTCAGTAACCTCATCTTTTATTTGGTCTGAAAGTTCATCTTTCATTGTTTCTAGGATGTTTTCAATCATTTGAACAATAGTATCTTGACCATCTTCAGATTTTGAAAACTCATCGTAATCTTGCTCGTATTTATCAAACAAATCAATGACTTGTTCTGATTCATAATCTGAATCGGCTCTTAACATTAATTTATCTACTATTTTATTGAAATTTTTCTTGATATAGCTTTCCGATTGTGGGCAGTCTTTTATTTTAAGTAAAGAACCTAAAACTTCCGAAAAAACAAAATAATCCCAGTTTTCCAAATAGTCTAAAAGCTTAAAATGTTTTAAAAACACATTGTCAATATTAACTTCGGTACAATAAGTAGATAGAATTGATAAAATTTTTGAATTAAAGTTGTTCTCTTTTTTATTGGCAATTGCCTCTTGTTTGTCAATAATAAAGCGATCATTTGTTATCAGGTCTCTAATAACACTTTGAAGTTCCTTGTCGAGAGGAATAATAGATTTTTTAGGATTAAATCTGTTTAGTTGATCTAAATAAATAACGTTTTTGATAATCGCTTTTCTATCTGAAAAAGATTCTGAAATTTGACCAATTAAGAAATCTGCTAAAGACGGATTTATAAAATTATATGAACGTCTATTTCTATCAGTTGAAGTGTAGAGAGTAGATGATATAAAACCATTTAATAACAGCCTTACAGATTTATTAAATTGATTACCATCGATAATTTGATTGTGTTCGGCTATCTCATATTGAAGTCTTTGTTCAAATGCTTTGGTAAGCCTTCTTTCAGTAACATAATTTCCAAAAGAAAATAAGGTCATTAACAAACATCTTTCCAAGTAACTGATTTGGTTATTATATGAGAACCTCCAAATTTCTTTTGGATTGGACAAATTATTTACTATGAATTGTTTGTATTCTGAAATTGTAAAGTTTTGAATTTTATACTCATCTGTAATAAACTCGATTATCCGTGGTGTATAATTATCGTGTTTAATTATGTCCCAATAAAATTTTTCTTCTAGTATAACATTATAAAATTTTTCATCTACTTGTTTATGGAAAAAATGGTTATAAAGAATTAATGCCTTTTCATACTTATTATAATCTGATAACTTTAACTCAAATTGTCTTTCATTCAAGCTTGAATGATTAATTTTTTCATATCTATCACTAGCTAAACTCAAAACTACAGTACGAGTGGTAAGGATAAGATATTTGTTAGGCGAATTTCTTATTCTATCTACAAAACTAGTTAGTTGAGTTTCCGTCTTATGAGAATTAATTATTTCAGCATAATTGGCTCCTAAAAAATCATCAAAATAAAAAATCTGTTTAACATTATCATCGTCCGAAATGACATCTTCTGCTTCGGATATGTTTTCGACTTTGTGTATTTTAAAATTGTTTTTTGCTCTATCAAATAAAATCATCTCTGCCAAGGAAGTTTTTCCAATTCCTGGTTGTCCTGTAATAAGAAGAATTTTTTCTTCTTTAAGTATTTTGTAGGCTAAATCTAGTTTATCGGTAACAACATAATATTTTACCTTGTCCTTTAATCTCTTCAAGAAATACCTAGTTCTAGATTCTATTGCATTATTTAAAATTTCAGTTATTATAGCCGTACTAGAAAGCCAAAGTTTGTAATATTTCTTTTCAATAATTGGAAATTCAAATAAGTAATCGTTTAGTTCTTGCTGTCCAATTATGTCATTTGATGTTTTAACATATGGATTTAATAATGATTTTAGTTCGTCTTTTTGAATGGCAGATAAATCCATTGAAGTAATTAAAATGTATCTGTCAGGTTTTAGATTTTCAACTTTTTCAAACTCTTTGTTCTTTATTACTGATTTTAAATTGGAATAAGTCGATTTTGAGTAGTGTTTGGCTTGAACAACAACAGCATTGTTGTTTTTTTCTGACGAATACCTTAAATCAACTCCTTTATCTTTACCAGCTCTAAAACTTTGTAATTTCAAATTGAATTTGGCATTCAATAAGTCCTTAGAAATTTGCTCAAATTCTTTATCGTTTAAAGTTGAAAAGTCGTAATTGTTCAATTCAGTTCGTTTGTTTTTGTATTACTGCCAACTTGTTTATATGCGGAACATTCCGTCTTTTATCCTGCCAATCCGGTACAATATGCGGAGGTTACGGTTTAGTTTATCACTATTATTTCATTTAAGCGATAAAACTGCTATTTTGTATATACGGTGTACTTGTTGCACAACCATGAATTCCATCAATACGTACTTGTTAGGTTTTTTTTTTGTTTTTTTTAAATATAACTAACTGATATAATGTGTTTTAATTATTTTAGATAATTCAAAAACTATCAATTCATTCCTGATGACGAGTTGTGCAACGCTTACCGTTGTTAGCTGTAGTACTTTTCAATCAGGAAGGTGAAATGCCAAAACTCCTAAATTAATTTCTCGATTTCTGTCATCATTGATATGAAATATATAATTCCACCAAGTCTCGCCATTTTTCTTTTCCGTTCTAATATAATTTGGATGAGTTTCTGTTACTTCACTTATTGTTGTAATAACATTACTCATATCCTTGTTCCTCACAAAAATTACCAAAGAGGTTTTTGAGTTTCTAAATGTTAAGTAACCTAATAATTGGTCAATAGTAGATAAATAAACACCCTTTCCTGCCCAAAACTTGCATTCCGCAATGAAAACAACATCGCTATCGTATTTTAAAAGAATATCTGTTTTACCTTTTTTATTAAATGTTTCTCCGCTAGCACTACCAAATTCGAAATTTGGGTCAAGAATTAGAAGAATATGGTCTCTTAAGTCTTCTTCTCCTTTACCAATATAAGTAGATGGCATTCTTTCAAAATTTTTACCAACATCATTTATTATTTTGAGTATTTCTTGGTAGTTTTCATTTGATAGAGTAGGTTCGGGTTTAAAACCTTTTTCATACACTTTTGGTTCAATTTTTATCTTTTTTCTTAATTCTGGTTTTGGAATTGAAAACGTTTCTGCAACTCCAACTTTCTTTTTTAAAGGAACTCCTAGAGAAGAGAGTAAGTCGTTTTTAGAGAGAAGTTTTTGTTTCCGTTCTTTAATTTTTCCAATAGCAAAATCTAAAACTTCATTATTAAAACCTTCACAGTCTTTTTTTAGTATATGATAATCAGATAAAATGTATCTTTTACTATCCTCAAAATCACGTTTTATTTTTTCTGGGTCACTATTAAAATTTATTATTTCTGTTGTTATACTGTCTTCTGTTACTCCGACCTCAATACTACCAGAGATAGAAAACGAACTCACTCCTTGATTTCCCAATATGTATATATCTCCTGTATATGGAATATGATATACAATAACATCTCTTCTGTATGTTTTCCCTCTATACACGTCATAATTGCCTGGAAAGCTTTCGGCAGGAATATCCTTTTCGTAGCTCTCAACAAATACATTTTCGAAATCAAGAACTGGGAAGTCAATAATATGAGATTGTATTAGAAATTCTGCAAATTCTACTTCACTTACATTAAGAATATAACTTTCGGATTTCTGATTAATTTGGCTTTCAATTTGTCGTGCCGAATTACCAAAAAGATTCTTTAAGTTTCCTTCTCTATATAATTTTAATCTACTTCCTCGGTACATTTTTCGTATTAGATAAAATAGGCCGTTAGCCGTTGTGAGTTCTTTCGTCCCATTCAAAGAATGATTTGTTTTGGCTTTTCCAATAGGTTATTTCGCTGTTATAAATTTCATTCGGCTTTATTCCGAAATCGGCTAATGGGATTGGCATATTTTTAATCATTCTATACTCTTTTATAAAATTTACTTTACCATTAACCCAAGCATTACCTAATGAAGAATTGACATTATAAAAAAGTAATAATTGTTCATAATCTGAAAGCTGTGCTCTTAAAGTTTTTGCATAAGAACGTTTCATTTCTTTATCAAAAACTTCATCATCTTGTTCTGATATTATTTTAACAGATTGATATAAATGTCTAAAATAATGACCAAGTCTAGATATGTGTCCACCAAAGGGAATATAATCAGGTTCATATTCCAAAACATTTGGATTATCTTTCAGTTTGACTTCGAATTTTATAGGTTTTTTAGCATCTCTTCTTTTCTCCTTTATAGTATTTAAATTCTTTATTAAGGCAATGATAAATTCTTGATGACAAACGCCTGCTAATGATTTTACTATTAAAGAGTCACTATTTCTACCTATTCCCATAAAGAAAATATGATATGCTATGTTGATTATTGCTTTTTCATCTTTAATATCAAATCCTGTTTCTTTTTCATTGTATTCTTCTATAAATTCTTTAGTTTTTGCATAGCAAAATCGAAATTCACTAAACATTGAGATAAACACTTTTCTCCCTTTATAATAATTTGGTAATGAAATTTTTGATATTTCTATTTCATTTGTATTTTCCCTATGTAACCTTATGGCTTCATAAAATTTATTTTCAAAACGTTCAATGGTAACATCATTTGCTTGTTTCTTAAATTGTAGTGTTTGTTTCTGGTTAGCCTTATATTGAACCCAAAATGCCAAAAAAGTCAATAACGCTGCTGCTATTGCAATAAAAGGCGTCATTGTTCCGCCAATTGTGTCTCCAATTTGTCCTGTTTTTGTGAAATTTAACCAGTCTAGTTTAAGAGTAAAAAGAAATGGCAAGAAACAAATAATTAGAATGAAAATTCCAAAATATTTCATCATACTCCAGAAATCCTTGTCAAATATTTTGTCTTTTTCACTCATTTTGTTTGTATTACAGCTAACGGTCTTGTATATGAAACGTAGCGTGTAAAAAGACGCTGACTTTTCGGATTATATACGAGCCGAATTTTTAAATTTTTCTTTTTATCTTTATTTTACTAAAAGCCAAATTTAAAAATTTGGCGGTCTTCGCAAATACACGCAAACCTCTCGAAAAGCCTGTAATAGCTATGTTTTATATACGTTGTTAGCACCAGTTATTTTTTTTCGGCAAGCAATTTTTCAAATATTTCTTTCCAACTTTTTACCAGTTTATCATCTATTTTCTCAAAATGCTTGTCAAATCTATTTTGAATTGTTCGAGCCAATTCTACTTTCCATCCATCCTCTAAATCAATTGAATTATTTTTAGCCCAATCCTCAATTTGGTCAACAATAGGTTTTTTCGAATCGTGGAAATCCTCAAAATATTGGTCGCAACGATACATTCTATCAATAGTAGAAATAATAGCTTCTGTCGGTATTAAATCCTCAATCTCGTATTCTTTGTCCGAAAGAAAGTCTGCAACACCTAAAACCTTGTCTTTTTCATCTCTATATCTCCCACTTTTTAGACTTTTAGCGTATTCTTTACCTGTTTTATCAGAATCTAAAAGTACAAATGGCAAGTCATCTTCTCTTGATGAAACAAGTTTTGAAACTGGTCCCATTCCTCGAACACCACCAGTTGGAATAAAAACTATTTCTTTCGAATATTGTAATTCGCCTTTACCTATCAAAAACCTCTTTAAAAGACTTAAATAAACTTGGTCGCTAACTCCTTCTACTAAAACTGGTAAACAGCCCAATAACAATGTGTCAGAAACAGTCAATCCCAAAGCTGCGTGAATTGGATAAATTGATTTTTCAGCATCTTCTTCATTATATCTCAAGTTTGCAGATATTTTTGTTCTTCCAGTTTGTTTATCTACATAAACAGCCTTTACATTGGCAAGGTTATCCATATCCACCAAAAAAGGCGAATGAGAAGTATATATTAATTGGTTATCCTCTGATAACTTTCTAAAAAATTTAGCCAAGTCATATTGAGCAATAGGATGTAACGATAAACCTGGTTCGTCCAATAATAATATTGTATTTGAGTGCCCTTCTTTCGTTTCTACAAGGAAAACGAGAAAGAAACTAAAAAACCATTGTAAACCTCTACTTCTACCTTCTAATTCAATTGCTTCTGGTCGTAAACTATCTGATACATTAATTCTAAAATGTTGTCCATCGGCTTCAAATGCAAAAATATAATCTCCTTGTAGCCACCATTGCTTAAAACTCTTTGTTAATTGCGTAGCAGCAGACCTTAACAATATTCCTCGTTCTCTTTTTTTATCAGCCCATTCTTGAATTTCCTCTTCTGATAATTCTTCTTCTTCTGTGCTGATTACTTGATTACTATGATTTAATTTTTTTATAACAACTTTTCTATCATTTCCTAATTCATAAATTTCCTGTGGCGATAATTTAACGTATTTGAATAGAACATCAAGAGTTCGAACCTTTGCTCTCGCTGATTCGGTTAAATCTTTTCTTTCAAAATCTTCTATTACTCTCGGTAAAAATATTTCACTATCCAAATTCCCGTAATCGGAATAGTAAACAAATTGAGGTATGTTTGCCAATACTTTCTGTCTGATTTCAGATGTTGTTTCAATAGCTTTACCTTCAAATGCATTTATAAAAAAATCAAGTTTTTTAATCAAATGTTTTCTGAAAATAATCGGTAAATTCTGCTTTTTTCCAAAATTGTCTTCTTGAAATTTATTTGCTCTTTCGATAATTCCTTGCACATCAGCCTGAACAACATCATCTTCTTTAATAGAATTAATTTCATTCTCTAAAAAAGTATTTATTGTAGCTTTTAATTCGTCTGACTCTTTTGTGAATGCTTCTTTTTGCTCCAGTATAGTTTTAAAACTATCAATCAAGGTTTTAATTCTATGTGACGGAAAGCTGTCTAATTTTGAATATGGAAAAGAAATATAATATTTGCCATCATATTTTCTTTTTACTAAAGATGTTTTAATTTGCGAAATATCACATTTAAGTTCTTCAGCTATCTCTTTTTGAATAGTGTCTCCAAGAAGAAAATCGGCAGCTATGAATACATCATTTGAATGTCCGTCAGCTTTAAAATTGCTATAGAGATGTCTTGGAAAATCATCTAATGGTACAATTGGCTCATCATTAGCTGGATTCAATTTCCAAAGTGCAATTAATAGATTAGTTTTACCAGCTTCGTTAGTTCCAACCAAACAAGAATTGTCAGCTGCTTCAATCCAATCACTTTCCTCAATTGAGCGAAAATTATATACTTTAAATCTTGTTAATTTTGTTGTCATAGTTCAATGGTTTGTTGTTTGGTCATAATTGGTGCTAACTTGTTTATATGCGGAACATTCCGTCTTTTATCCTGCCAATCCGGTACAATATGCGGAGGTTACGGTTTAATTTATTACTATTATTTCATTTAAGCGATAAAACCGCTATTTTTTATATACGGTGTGCTTGTTGCACAACCATGAATTCCATCAATATGTACTTGTTAGGTTATTTTTGTTTTTTTTAAATATAACTAACTGATATAATGTGTTTTAATTGTTTTAGATAATTCAAAAACTATCAATTCATTCCTGATGACGAGTTGTGTAAGGGTTACCGGTGTTACCACACGTTTTTATTCCGTTTCTTTTTCCAAAATGTATGTTTTAGTCGAGAAATAAATCCACTGATTTTTCTACTTTCATTCGACCATTTTCCTTTATACCTTTTATTATTTTTATCATAATCGTGCTGAAGTTCTCCACCTAAATCATCTAAATAAATATCCAAGTCCATTTTCAATGATTGAAGAGTAGGAATCATTTCGGAATTTTCAGATTTCATTGTTTTTACAATATCTAAAAGTTGATTTCCAACTCTTTTCAATGAGTAAATACTTGGTTGTTTTAATAGACTCTCATCAAAAATTTCTTTTCTAATTATTTTAGATTTTTCTTCAAATTCTTTAAGTTTCATTTATTGGTCAGTTTTAATTAATAGTCCAACTATAATTATTGGTGGTAATATTATTAAAGTGTGATAAATCAAACTTGTTTTAATGTAGTAATCTGCTTTTATTTTGTAAACATCTATTTTACTTAATTCGTGATAATCAGCTTTTAATGCTTTAAACATATTATGGTCAATTGGCTCGTGATTTTCGTGTCTTTCTAAAATTCGTTCATATTTGTCAGATATTTTTTCTGCAAACTCTTTCTTTTCATTCAATTTTGGTTTCTCTTTCAGAGTTTTAAAAATCCTTAAATCATTATACAGTTTTGATAATTCAAGTCCGCAAGTATGAAATTGTTTTGCTTTTGTACCGAAGTCTTTTGCGTTCTCTATTTGTCCAAACACTAATAATAATATAGAAAGACAAGTAATTGAATATGCAATTAAGTTTTCGTCGATTGTTTCAGTTGAATATATATTATAAACTGATAAAAGTCCGACAGCTATTAAATAGACAGATAACATACTTAAACATAAGTTTGATAAGTCAGCTACTTTCCTAAGTCTTTTACTCGCATTAAATCTACTTCCTTTAGTAGACCAAATTTTATAATTCAATTCCTCAAGAAATGTTTTGTCTAAATAATCTTTATATGATTTTTTCTTCTCCAATGTTCGTTTTTTACTCAAATGTATGCCAACAACGGAATATAGTTAATGGTGCTATCCTTTTTATAGCACCCGCAAATCTATATCCCTCTTTTTAACCCCTCTAATGTACCACCTTTACGCACATCGGCCTTACGGATTTACGTAAGGCTTTTAAGAAAGTTTTTAACAGGGGCTCCGTAGGGGGCGGTGAGCAGTAGATAGGTCGGTCTTTGCCCTAAAAACCTTTTGCCCTTCCCTGTAGGTCGCTTTAAAGACGAAACCGCCTTAAAAAGCGGTTGTAGGGGGCATTGTTTTCATAATTATGGGCTTGTGCAAGGCTTACTATTGTTACAACAAGTTGCGACGCATGGGAGTAAGCACGTTCTGATTTAAATGCGACTGAAAAAACTTGCTCAGAAGTCCATTCCGATTTCCTATTCTAAAGGTAAAAGTCAATCCAAAAGTTTTGAGCCCGATGAGTTATTAATATAGAGTATCAAATCATAATCTTCGCTTATATCTGTCTCGCAAAATTCACTTTTCATCTTCATAGATCCTACTTGCCTAAAGTCCATTTTTTCCAAAAGCCATTTGGCATGCATTGGTTTTTCTTCTTTAATTCTACGGAGATCAATAATAAATATCGGAACATCAATAGATCCGAAAAACTTTTCAAAAGTACCATTATAAGGTACCTGCGCCTGGTATGTGGTTAGTCCATTTTCCCCCATTGCAGTATAAGTACCTCTATTAAATGCAAAACCTACCGCCACATAATCATTCATTAAACTATCGGATAGATAATTTCCCATGCCGTGCATCGTTCTCTGTATATGAGCATTATGCGCCCATATTGCTATTTTCGAATCTTGATTTTGGGATTTTATCCACAATAGGTTTTCTGCCATAAATTTATCCCGTGAGAAAACAGTTTTATCCATATATTGCTCAATGACCCTAATATTTTGGTATAGCCATTCCGTCCTATCCTTGGTAAGACCTAATTTTCCAATTGCTTTCCTCACATGTTCTAATTTTCCCACGATAGTATCTTTATCGTCTTGGGAAACAGCTCCCATCCTTGAACCTTGATGTTTTGCTAAAGTTTTATACAATATCCGTTCAATGGCTGTCAAATTGTCCAATATAGTATTATCATCTTTAAATGCTTTTTCCAACTCCTCTACCGATAAATTATAATACTGTATATCAAATCCCGTGAATTGTATTTTTTGTTTGGAAGCGTTGTGCAACTTCATCCACTCCACCATATTCAATACTTCCTGAGTGTCCCAAGTCCAAAAATGCATACCTTTAATTAATTGTTTTGGGTTTCCTTTTCCCTCGATGATATAATCATTGAGCCTATATGCTTCAGGCATGTTCGCTTCCATAGAAAATATCTCGAAATCTTTTTTCTCAGCTAAGTATTTGACCAATCGATGCTTCATCTGGAATATTTCACTCGATCCATGGGTAACCTCACCAAGTGCTACAACCTGGGCATCTCCAATTAAAGAACCTATAATCTCAAGATCTTCATCTGATTTCGTATTAGGATCGTAGGTTGATAAGGGATGTACATAACTCTTTAACCATTCCAGTTCTTCACGGGTAGGTTCGGTTAAACGAGGTTGTAAATCCTTAAAAGGCATTCCGTCTATCAGAATTTCAAAATCATCATACCAAGCTACTCCGTTACCCACCAACAAGCCGCCAAAGGTAATTTCTGTGGCTTTCTCGTCAACACTCATCTTTAGTGAGACTTCCTGCCAGTTATTCGTGCCTCTTAACCCACTGTTCTCCATATTATCAAAACCCAAAACCCCTTCGTTGCCACCTACTTCCCACCAAAGACCGGCATATCCAGTATTTACTGAATCGGTTTTTATATGACCTTTAAACTCTATTGTTCTGCCTTTTGCAAAAGCGATAGGAAAACTTGCAGTAAAAACTCCTGACTGATTTTCCTTAGGATTATTACTTGTTAACTTTAAACTCCTGTTAGACTCATGTTTTTCGTTTTCATCCAATTTAAAAGTATAGCCAGAATTTGCAGTATACCACCATTTCTTAGGTGTTTCAGAGCCTCGCAATTCATATTCGAAGCCAAGGTTTAGAAATTCTTGGGAAAATGATTTGCCAGATAAACAAATAAGAATTATTAGAATTGTTGTTCTCATAATCTGATATTATTGGAGTTAAAACCTATCGGTTATTCAAACTCCTAATTTTTAACAATCTAGTTTTGAATTCAATTCACTTCTGATTTCATTGTTGGAGCTATTTGTTGTAACAGCGGAATATAGTTAATGATGCTATCCTTTTTATAGCACCCGCAAATCTATATCCCTCTTTTTAACCCCTCTAATGTACCACCTTTTCGCACATTGGCCTTACGGATTTACGTAAGGCTTTTAAGAAAGTTTTTAACAGGGGCTCCGTAGGGGGCGGTGAACAGTATATTGGTCGGTCTTTGCCTTAAAGACCTTTTGCCCTTCCTGTGGCTGCTTCAAAGACCAAACCGCCTTAAAAAGCGGTTATAGGGGGCATTGTTTTCATAATTATGGGCTTGTGCAAGGCTTACTTTTGTTGGCCACCGGCTTTTCAGCCTAGTGCATCCACAATAAATACCAATCCAAAAATCCAGCCGACATAAAGAGAAGTATATCCAAGCGCATATAATGCAGATATTCCCAAATCTCCTTTTGTGTCTGCGGATTTATTAAAAACGAATTTTAAAGCACGAAAGAACACCCAGTATAGCATCGCCAAGATTATGAAAATCGAAAGCCATAATACAGCTTCGAATAGCACTAAAAGTACTGCTAGAATTATTGTTATTCCAATCCATAAAAGTATTGATAGTAATAGTCCGCCGATTCCATCTCCGACAGATATATCAGGAGTAGGTGGCATATTTCCAGAATTAAATATTGGGGTCTTAGCCTTATAATTTTCAATTTTAGGAAAGTTATCTAAAAGACCAACGCCTTGATAAAGTCCATATGCCATAAACAAAAAAAGAGTGGTAGAAATTATTCCCAATGACAGATAAAAATTCTCAGTCAAAGTCCGATGATAATTTTCTCCTGTCAGATAAACCGTTAAAATAGTAACTCCAATTACGATTAGAGATACTTTAAAAACAGATTTTCCTTTTAAATATGTTTGTTTCGCTTTCAATATTATTTTTCAGCTTGTGACGAACAATAGAATACAGGTGTTGATGCTATGCTGCTTATATAAACTAAGGTAGTAAATCTCATATACCTTGATCTAAAAAAAAGTGGACTTCAGTGGTTTTAGGGCTTCCATAGAAGTACCTAATGCTTCTGTCAGGGCAAAAAAAAAGCCCGTAAAGAGGCTTTTTTTGGATCGTTCTGTGGCGGGCTACTGGCTTTTGCGCCGGTCGTCCCGAGTTGCTAGGTGTTCGTTTAAACCTTGTTCAAGGAATACACTGTTCGCCCGTATTTCGGGTGTATGCACGATACGGCTGTGTTCAGGCTCTGTATTTTCCCTTGCTTATCGTTCGTTAAGACATATACGTAAACATTGTCGGTCGAATGTTGTCTAATAAGAAGTTCTCCTTCTTCGATTTCCCCACTATTGAAACCGTCAACCAGACAGCATCCGCTAACAGATTGGCTTTCATACCTGATGTTACTAATATCGTCAAGTAGACCTTTTTCGTTGAGACTGGCTTCTATGGCTTCTAATTCCTGTTCGCCTTGTTCGTTCTGTATACACGCAAATACGCCATATTCACCAAATCCTTCGGAAGTTCCTTCGCTAGTGGGCGCATAGTATTTCAATAGTTTTTGGGGAACAACTTTGTGTTGACTGGAAGCGATATACCGTTTGTAAGAAGGGTCAATCAGTCCCAAAAGTCCTTTTCCGGCTCCTGTTACTTGCTTGAAAAACTTTTTGTCCAACATTTTTTTTGCGGTTTCTTGATGAATCATATGATCTGTTTTTAAAGTTTGGTGATGTTATATGTGTTTATAGGATGCAGACGCTTATAGTTCTTTTTTGAAACTGTGTTGAAGTTCCCAAACCTCGTGCATCGGAATAGGTTTTCGGCTTAAATCGTTTATGCTATCGTATTCGGTCCACAAAAAGGGAAAGAAGCCCATTCCCTTATCGGTTTCCAAGCTTTCGATTTCCTCCCTCCAATTCTTCCACCTTAAGCCTTTATAAAATTGCTCTAAATCTCCCCTTAGTGTCCACCATATAAAGTCGGAATAGCCCATGTCCATAGCTTCCCATTCAAGGCCATCAGGTGCGAAATAATACATTTGGCCAAGGTCTTGCCCGAATTCCCCACCGTTAAAGGCAAAGAAGCCTCCGATAACGTCATCGGCGACAAGAAAAAATGGGGCTTGTTCTCCGAATTCGGTTATGGATTTGCCTATGTTCCAATCCGATATGGTCCTGCTCGTTTTTCCATCCCCTGAACCGAGAATTCGGATCCATCCGCCGTCAATTACTATACCGCCCGTTTCATAAATAATCGCTCCCAATGGGGAACGCGTTGTAACTTGACTATGGTATAAAGCCAATTTGGCATTTTCTTCATCCTTCGGTAGGATCACGACTTTATTGGTGGCATCTTTCATCCACTCAGAAACCAATTCCCAACCTGGTTCGTCTTTATTTAGTAATTCGGCTAATGGTTTCATTTTTTGGTTTTAGTGCTGATATCCCAAGGGTTTTTGTTATTGCTTAAAGGTTTTGTTGGCATGGCTTATTTTTTCCAAACAGAATTTATTGATTTCTCTCGCATAATCGATTTCCGCCATTTTTACAGATTTATTTCCCTTTTTCTTCCCTTTTTTTGTAGTAAGCTTTTCTTTTAGGGTCAATATCAGGTTCCCTTTGCTATTCGTATAGAAAATGTTGGTTTCGCTTAAAAAATCGGACCAGTGGTGGGCAGAGTATTCCTTCCAACTATTGCATCTTAATAACCTGTGTGGGGTTCCTAGAAAATACCCGCCTTCTTTAGAAAAACCATACATTCCGAGCAAAACGAATACGAGTCCGGGTAACATAAAAATGGCCCCAAAAGTAAAAAAGCCATATAAGGGAGACAGGTCGTCTGGACTAACGGTCAAATTGTTGTGTCCGATATTTAGGTTTGTCGGTTGGCCCAATACTAATTCATATACCATTGAAGTGAATATACCCCCAACTACTACGATCCAAAATAAGCCTCCACGTATAACCCTCCATAGATCTCTTGTTGTTTTTTCCTTATCGGCTTTTACAAAAAAGCAAATACTTTCCCCATCCAATTGGGATTGCAGTTCTGAAGGGATGGGACGATTTTCTATCATTTCTTTAATTCATGCCGATAATTCGATACGTAACGATGCTCTCCCTAGTATAGGCGTAGCTTTTGGAAAAATAGGATAGTTTACGATTTGATTTATTAGGGTTTATTTTGCGTTTTCTACCTTGCTTACAACACTTGTACAAGTGAATTATTGTACGGAGGTCTCAATATTTGGGTGGAAACGGAGGCTTTTCAGCAAAGCTGTTCCTATACGCCGTTTTAGTTGAAATTACTTGCGGCCCATTTCATATAGGGGAGGGACTCGGTCATTATGTAGGAGTCAAATTCCTTCATGAACACTTTTGAATGGCTGTCTCCGTATTTCTTGGCAATAAGCCCCGCGTATTCCTCCCTAATTTCAAGTCGGGTGGCATCGATAAGGTCATTGTCTATATCTTGGGACTCGGCTTTACGCAACAAAAGGGCCGTAAATTTTTTTCCAAGCTTTTTTGCCGTTTGGGAAATTTCGGGAACAGCTTGCGATTCAAACATGGTGATGCGTTGAAAAGGAATACAGTTGTCCATTAAATGCACGATTGTTTTTTCTCCGATCACTTGGGCAGCTTGCATCTGGGAAATCAACGAATCTTTTTCATAAGCTAAAATCTGGTCGATAAATGCTGGACGATGGTTTTTGTACTCGGCCTTTAGGGAGGTAATCAAGCTATCGTGCAGCGTATCAGGGTCTTCTGAAAAATTTAGGCTAGATAGGGTCTCACAGACCGAATTCGCTATACTTCGGTCTACGGTTTGAGACATTAGACTTATGGGGAAGAACATAACCAGGATAATCCATCTCATTTTTATTCGTTTTATGGCCTTACAACGGTTTTGTGTATGAATAGTTGCATGGCGGAGCCATTAATTTAAAAAGGGGAGGCAGGGAAGTCCCCAATGAAATGCACAACTGACAATTGAAGCACTTTAAAGCCTTCATGTCGTAAACACTCTCCCTATACCCGTATTGATCCTGATGTTTCCGTTCCGGGAAGTACTTGGTACAAACAACCTTTTTGCTAAGGTTTCACCAGTAGGTACTTATAGGTGC
Source organism: Zobellia galactanivorans (assembly GCF_000973105.1). Classification (NCBI taxonomy): domain Bacteria; kingdom Pseudomonadati; phylum Bacteroidota; class Flavobacteriia; order Flavobacteriales; family Flavobacteriaceae; genus Zobellia; species Zobellia galactanivorans. Next base: position 3,797,999 of record NC_015844.1, read on the forward strand.
TTAAAAGGTTTTTTGATTCTCCTACTGCATTGATTTTTGTAAAATACTGCTTCAAAGTTGCTCCGTAGACAAGAAAAACAAGGCAAATTCCCTTATTTAAACATTGCCGATTTCTTACTTTAGCCTATTCAAAGAACATTGCGTTTTGCTTACATGATTTTAAAGAACAAAAGCCTTTGGCGCTTAGGATTTGCCATTTCACTCTTGCTAGGGTTTACGGCCTGTAAGAAACAAGATGCCATTCGCCCCAGTATAGAGAAAAGGCTATCGGTGTTAGACAGTACAAGGCTGACACAACCTGAAAAATCGCTTTCCGAGCTAGATAGCCTATTACAAAACAGCAAGGACCTGAACGACAAGGAACAGGCCCTATTGTTATTCAATAAGGGAGAGGCCCTATACTTGAACGATAAATACTTGGAAGCCTTTAATACACAACAACAAAGTCATAAATTATTTGTTGAATTAAAGGATAGGTACAACGAGGCCCGTTCCCTGGTAACCCTAAGTGGGGCCGCCCTTCATATGGGAGATATAGAAACCTCGCAAAAATATGCCTTGCAAGCCTTGGAAATGGGGCGGTCAATCAAAGACAAGCGCATAGAGGGAAAAGCATACAACCAATTGTTCAAACTTCATTTTAGGTTAAAGGATTACCACGAGGCCTTATCCTATATACAATTGACCGACAGTCTATATTCCACAGAAGCGGACACCACATCGATAATTTCAATAAAAAACAATAAGGCGAGTGTTTATTTGAAATTAAAGGACTACAACAAAGCCCTGGCCAGTTACTCTGAAGCCATGGCCTTGAGCCAAAGGAAAAGAGATCCCAAAACCTTGGTCAGTGTGCTCAATAACATAGGCTATACTTATATGCAGGCGGAGGAATACGAGAGTGCCGAGAAGTTTTTAAGGGGAGCCGTTACCTTGAACAAAAACATAAAGGCGATAAATGCCGCTCCCTATAAAGGTTTGGGCAACCTATTTTTATTAAAGGCCCAAAACGACTCTGCAGAGGCCAACTTCAACAGGGCACTGGCTATTTACAGCTCTAAGAAGGATATGAAGGAGGAAATAGATGTAAGGGATAAGCTCATTGCCATATCCATTATGTCGGGAGATTATACCAAAGCGCTGAACCACCAAGCCGTTAGGGATAGTTTACAGCTCAACGTAAACAACCTGGAAAAGGACCGGCTTTTAAATTTTGCCAACGTCAATTATGAAGTCAAACGAAAAGAGACCGAAATCCAACACCAGAAGGAAATTAACCGAAGAAACACCTGGCTTTTGATCAGTACGGTCATCCTATTTATATTCTTGCTTATCATTGCGGCCTTTTCTATCTATAACACCAAATTGCGGGCTGCGAATAGGGCTTCCAAATTAGAACAGCGTTTACTGCGCGTACAAATGAACCCGCATTTTATTTTCAACACCCTTGCCGCCATTCAAAATATAATCTTGGATGGAAACCCCATAAAATCATCGAACCACATTGCCAAATTTTCGAAGTTGATCCGTCAAAATTTCGATTATGTACGAAAGGAATCGATTACGTTGGACAAGGAAATTGAGATGGTTACCAATTATATTGAAACCCAGCAACTGCGCTTTAACAATGCCTTTGCATATTCAATAGAAATTGAAGGTATAGACGATACCTCTAGCATAAAGCTGCCCCCAATGCTGTTACAGCCCTTTATTGAAAACGCCATCGAGTACGGTTTAAAAGGAAAAAAGGAAGGCGGGGAGCTTCTGCTCAAAATAGAGAAAAACGGAAACGAGCTGTCCTTTGTAATATCCGATAACGGCGTGGGAAGGTCGGCAAAGGCGAAAGACGAAAAAATAACGGAAGAGCTGCACGCAACAAGTGTATTTTTAGAGCGTTTAAAAATGAGGAAAAAGGGAGAGGAAAAAACCTTCGTTATCGAAGACCTATTCGATACGGACAACAACCCTGCAGGAACAAAAGTGTTTTTTAAATTGAAAATCAATGATTAAGGCCATTATAGTTGAGGATGAATTTAATGCCCTGAACACACTCGACAAACTTATTCGATATACCCAAAAAGACATTGAGGTCGTGGCTAAAATAGACAATGTTCAAGAAGCCATAGCCTTTTTGAAAAAGCAGACGCCAGACCTGGTTTTTCTCGATATAGAGCTTATTGACGGGAATGCCTTTCAAATTTTGGAAGCCTTGGACAGTATCGCCTTCAAAATTATCTTTATAACCGCCTACGACGAATTCGCCATAAAGGCGATCAAGTTCGATACCATAGATTATATATTGAAGCCTATAGATTCCGATGAACTATCCGCCTGTTTAGATCGGTTCAGGGTGGCCTATGAAAAAGACCGGGTGTATAAAAATGCCTTGGACAAGGTTGCTAAAATCAACGAAAGGGAAGTTCAGAAAACCTTGTTGATCAAAACTGCCGACGCCCAATATTTTCTTCAGATCAAAGATATTGTACGCTGCCAGTCCGATGGTGCTTACACCGTCTTTCATACCGTAGACAAAAAAATCATGAGTGCCCGTAACTTAAAGTATTACGAGAATATTTTAAGCGAACATACCTTTGTTAGGGTACATCAATCCCATTTGGTAAATATCAAGTATATAAAAACGATCAGTGGCAATAATTCCGTTTGGCTCACGAACGACGAGGAAATACCGGTGGCCACACGAAAAAAATCGTATTTAAAACAGGTTTTGGATAGCCTATAGGCGCAAATACAAAACGGAAAATAGCAAATGTAAAACGGTTTTAAAATCTCCATTTTCGCACCCTAGTTTTGAGGCAAATAAACAAATAACCCTTAAAACAAAAGATCATGGGATTAAAGGAAAACCGATTTACAAAAACATTTCAAGAAGAACAATTTCCCGAATTAAAGGCGCAGATCATAGCCGCAGCAGGTTTTGACGTAGCCTTGAATATTGAGTGGGAAACCTTATTCGAAAATCGCTTTTTACATCTTTATAACGATTCCTACCCCAAAATATACTTCATACCCCTTATTGAAGCTTTCAAAGCCATCACGACAGACGAGATGGGGAAGGAAGCCCTTGCCGAAAGTTTAAAGGAAATACGTATTACCAACACCAAGGATCATCACAACCCTAAAAATGCCTATTCGTTTGTCGATGGGGTCTTAACGGTCGACCACAGCCCGATAATCAACGCTGACCAGGTAGAAAATAGAATAGAAGTGTTGACCGATCTATTGGAAAGCAATCTTTAACCCTTTCTTGTTAGAGTATCCTAATGTATTGACTAATCATTCACAACACTTCTTATTATGACAAATACACCCTACTACAACGCCTTTGTGGCGCAAACGCCCGAGCAGGTTTTGCAAAGCGCTTATAAAAATGAAACCCCTGTTTTAATAAGTGTTTCCCTTTCCAACGGTAGCTACATAGAGGGCATTGTGCTGGACATTAAGGAAGAGAATTATCAAAAATCGGTCTGCATGCTATCGTCCGAAGAACAGGTATGGTTTTTCAATGTGCAGCACTTGGTGTCCATCACGGTAAGACAGCCTAAGAAAATGGCCGTGGCCCTGTCTAAAGGAGCTATCAGTAGGCCGCTCAACCAAGAAAAGGAAACGCTTACCGTATTGCAGCTGAAACGCTGGTTGAATGCGGAAAAGACACAATTGGGAAGTCAGATCAAGGAATTCAACATAGACCAGCTTCCTTTGGATGCAGCAAACAACCGGTTAAATATTAAAGACGTTTTCAGCGCCCTACAAAAGGCCGTGTCGCAAATCACCAAGGACGACCTGGGTCAAGACGCTTGGCAGGCCATCGATACCATTGTTTTGCAACAGGCAGATGCATTGAATATCGCTATTCAAGGGACGACACTGACCATTTCATTGGGGATCGACAGGGCCTTGCCCAAAGAACTATCCAAAATTTTAGAAGAGAAATTATTACAACAACTATAAAAAACAGAGATATGGGACTTAAGGAAAAAAGAATCATCAAAGCTTTTCAAACCGAACAATATCCTGCCTTGGAAGCGGAAATAAACGAGGTGGCAGGTTACGCAGTGCCTATGGATATCAAGTGGGACACCTTAATGGAAAACCGCTTTTCGCACATCTACCACCACACCTTCCCCAAAATATATTTTCAGCCCTTGATCGAAGCGTTCAAAGCCATTTGTGTCGATGAAATGGGGACCGAGCTTTTACGGGCGGGATTAAAAAATGTCGTCATCGTAAATGAAAACAACGAGCATAGCTTAGGGAAGGCCATTACCTTCGAAGACGGCGTGCTGAAAATTAACCACAGTCCGGTTATCAATGCCGATAATATCGAAGACAAGGCGAACCGTATTATCGAGTTGTTGGAGAACAAATTGGAGGAATTTGCCGAAACCACTACGGATAAGGCTCCTGCAGCGGAAGAACCGGCACCCCAGGCCCCTGTTGCGGCAACTCCTACAACTCAGGCAACTGCACCCGAAGCCCCCGTTACGGCAACCCCTGCTGCCGAAGCCCCTGCAAGTGCCGAGGCAACCGAAGCATCGCAAAACCAACAGGAACAAGCAAACCCACTTCCCCAAGTTTCCATGGCGGAACTGTACGACCGATCTTTCGCATTGGCCTGTGAAAAGCAGGAGATTTTTGCCAGGATCGTAGAAGGCTTGAACTGGAGCTGCGACATGCTTGAAGGTAAACTGACCTATGGTGATGACAAGGTTTTTGACATTCAGGTTATCGGAACCTATTCAGAGAACGAAAAAAGCTGGTTATGGGCCTGGGCCAACAACCAAAGCGGTATTCCCGAGACCTTCCTTCAAACATCCTTGGCAATGAGGAACTTGGGAACAAGCCATCAATTACAGGACCTGACATCCCCGAAACTGCAAACGGCAACCGATCCCGGCGCGTATTATTCCGTTATAGCCTTGGGTGTTTTTGGAGACACTTGTTATGTGCCCTTAACCTTTAAAGGATTAAAAGTGTACGTCACCGTACGATCCAAGGAAGTGGACGGCATGGCAAGAAATGAACCAGCATTGATTTGTTCCCATTTCACCAACCTGACGGCAAGCTACCAGTTTCCCCATAAGTACTGCCTACAGTATTACCTGATGGCGAAAGGGTATCAAGTAGAAAATTGCGGCAATAACATTTTGGCCAAAAAGGGTAAGGATCAGATTTTAGGAATTTTTGACCTAAAAGGAAAACTAATGAAAATTTCAAATTCGAAAACAGCGGTTCAAGCTTAAAAACAAAAATTATGTCATATACATCAACCACATTGGCCGATTTACAAAAAGAACATGAAGATGCCCTTAATGCGGCCCAGGAAGAGATGATGGCCAATTTAAACGCGGCACAGGCATCGGGCGATTTTCAAAAAATACAGGAAGTAAGTGTTTCTTTTCAAAATACGGCCACAAAATTGGCCGATGATTATACCAAACGTATCGAAGAGATCAACGCCTTAAACGAAAAGGTGGAAGCGGAAAAAGTACCGGATATTTATAGCGACAAAAGGGCCAATATAGACTTGAACCATTTGGTCTATGATGGCGATAGGGATTATGTCGTCGAGTTTCAGAAAAACGAACTCATACAAGACATTTTGGAAAGGATCAGTGCCACCAATGGTAGGTTCAAATCAAGAAAACACTTATTGAAATCGAGCTTAAGGTTGACCAAGACCTTGGCCCCAATGCTCCATGAGATCGGGGAGCATTGCAAACAAGTGCTAAAACTGAAAGCCGAAATTGAATTTTTCGTCTACCAAAGCGATATATTCAATGCCTCTTGCTACCCTCCTGACGATAACCGATTGTATATTATTTTGTCTTCAGGACTTTTAGAGCGTTTTTCAAAGGAAGAATTGACCTTTGTGGTCGGTCACGAAATCGGCCATGTACTCTTTGAACATTTTGATTATCCTGTGCGCCAAATTTTAGATGTTGGCGAGAATGATCTAGCACCGATACATGCCATGAAATTGTACGCCTGGCATAGAAATGCCGAAATAAGCGCGGATAGGGTCGGATTGCTTTGCTGCCAAGATTTTGAAACCGCCGGTCGTACCTTCTTTAAGCTATCCTCAGGGGTGACTACCGATTCATTGGACTTTCAACTAAACGCTTATATAGAGCAATTTGTAGATTTGGAAGAAGCCTTGAACGATGCCAACCACGACCCTTCGGACTGGTACAGCAGCCACCCTTTCAGCCCTCTGCGGATCAAGGCCTTGGAACTTTTTAATAAGAGTGAAACCTATGCTTCCTTTAACGACAAGGTTAGGGGAGAGACCAGCAAAGAGGGCATGGAGCTTGAAATTAAACGTATTATGTCGTTAATGGAGCCCGAGAGCTTAGAGGAAAATAATGAGTGTTCAGAGAAAATTCAGCGTTTTATGTTCTTAGGGGGCTATTTAATATCGAATGCCGATGGTGTTGTCGACGACTCCGAGATCCAGGCATTGAGCAGTATTGTACTGCCTAACGTCTTTGCCAATTGTATGATGACGATCAAAGGGCTTACCCAAGACGAGATGATTGAGGAAGTACAACAGCTATCGAACGATTTGGACCTGGTACTCTCGGTGATGCAAAAGTTGAACATTCTTAGGGACCTATCCATTATATCGTACGCCGACGGACAGATAGACGACAGCGAAGTACATGTGCTATACAATCTGGCAAGGCTCTTACGTATCAATACCGATTTTATAGACCGTGTAATTAGCGATGCCCAAGGCGTCTAAGCCTTATACGTTTCTTACGGGCGATTATAAAAAGGGACGCACGATAGTGCGTCCTTTTTTTGTTTTTTATAGGAGCTTTGTTGGGCCATAAGTTGATAGGTTTCCTTTAATTGCTCGAAATGCCTCTGTTCGTGGGTGACAATAATATCAAATGCCGTCTCTAATCTACAGACTATGTTTTTATTTGCGGGGGATGAGATGATGCATCCCTTTTCGATCAAATCTTTAGCGCCCTCGATGAGAAAAGCTCAAAGAATCAAATTTTTGAATCTAAGGGCCTAGAATAGTATTGTCTCAGATCAAGGAAGGATTTGTTTGTTTTTTACCTCAGTTCGTTGTTGGCAGTAGTATTTTATTCAGTTCGTTTGTCAAAATCTGTATTTTATGTTTAAAAGTATGTAGCTTGGAATTACTCTAAAATTTGTTTCGTTTCGTTGGAATTCAGATATAAAAATATCTTTAAATTCTGTAATGTTGGATAAGTTGTTAGCTGATAATCTATAAGAAAAATGGCTTTTTTCGGGATTGTAATTCAGATTGGCATTTATAAACCAATAGTCATTTTCGTTTATCGAATAATAATTGTTTTCAATTTTAAATAGCCATTGGTCAGATAATTTTAAGGTTGCACCTAAATTACTTTCCAAATACTCATTTGTTGAGATTTGATTGTCAAATTCCCCTTTTGAATAGTTGTACTGAAAGCCAAATTTAAAGTTTACTGGCAGTTTAAAATAAGTTGTTCCTTGTATTCTATAATTGGCATTATAATTTATGACTTCGTTAATATTGTTGTTTATGATTATTGGATTATTTGACCATGACTGTTGAGTACTGACTTTTAATGTGCTAGAAAATGCTTTTAAGTATCTTGTAATGCTTAAATTATAATTGGTCAATTTTCCTCCATCAATGATTTGGTATTCGTTAAAGTTTGTCTGTTCCGTAATCTGGCTGTTTAAACCATAACTTTTGTCCGCAAAGCTATGTAACAGAAAAGAGTTGATTAAAAACTGCTTTTTATAATTGTTAAAGGTGTAGAAAAAACCAAAACTATGATTGTTAATTTGTTGTATGTCGTTCGTTCCTCTATTAAATGTTCTATAATTGGTTAATATAAAATCCTCTGTTAAATATCGAGCTTGTGGCAAATTGTTTTGGTAGCTATAACTTATCCCAAAATTACCAATCTTGGTTTTTTTAGTATGAAACCTGATTTTTGGATTAATAAAAAAGAAATCCTTTTTGGTGTTATTGACATCTAAATAGTTTTGAGAAACACTTAACGAGCTACTAATTTTAAACAGCTTTGAAATATCGTAGTTGTATTTACCTAAAATTGAAATTCTAGTATTTTTATAATCGGTATTGTTTGAAATCGTATCGACTGGTGTTTGGTTATCAAACCTAAAACTGTTCTCAATCCGATCCCTATCAACAGTAGCTGAAAATTCCAATCCATATTCTGACTTTTTTCCTTTTGTAACTATTTCAGAAATCAGACCATAATAGCTTAAAGGCGTGTTGCTGTTTTGGGTTATGGTTAAATCCTCATCATTGTTGAAAATATCGCTGAAAATGTTGGGCTGAATTGTATAATCCTGTTTTGTATTGTTTATACCTAAATAACCATAAGCCAATAAAAGCGTATTGTTAGTGATTTTTTTTGTATTACTTAGATGATTGAAGAAATTATATTTTTTATCATCTTGAAATTGCAAAATATTATCGTTGTTAAAAATTAGGTTTCCTTTTGTTTCAGTTGGGTTGTTTTCAAATGTAAAGTCGTAGGTAAAATAGGTCTCGTTTTCAGAATAGTGTTTAAGCTCCAATTCTGTTGCAAACGATAAATCTTTAATATTAACCCTGTTTTGTTCATTAAAAGAAATAACCTCTGGCTCGATAAAATATTCTGTAATGTTATCGTTTTGCTTTTCTATCTCATCATAAGTAAAGTAAGTTAGACTTCTTATTTTGGTTTGTTTTGATAAGTTGGTAACAAAACTCAAAGAGTTTAAAAACGAGTTATTAAAAATATCTTCGTTGTTTGAAAAGTTTGTTGATGACAGATTATCTATATTGACAAAAGTATTATTTGTTTTTTCAATCTTTTTACTGGTGTCAAAACCACTAATATTTAACTTTCCGGTATTTTTAACTTGCGAAATAGCTGTTCTTCCTATACTGTTTACATTTGTCAGGTTGAAAAACTTTATTTTCTTTTTTAGAAGTCCAATGTTAGCTGTTGAATTGTAACGGTCATAAGTTCCGTAGCCTAAATCAAAATTACCAAACCATACATTTTTTTTATCCTCTTTTAATTTTAGATTCAAGGCCACTTTCTCAGATTCTTGAAAGTTTTTCAATACAGGATTATCTTCAAAATTGTTTAACACTTCAACTTCTTCAATATTGTTGGCGTCTAAGTTTTTGGTCAACAATTTATATTTATCGTCAAAAAGGTCATCACCTTCAATTAGCAATTTGTCTATAGCTTTCCCATTCACTTTAATATTTCCATCAGATAACACTTCTATTCCGGGAATATTTTTGAGTAAATCTTCAACTACAGTTTCTGAACCCTCTTTAAAAGCTGAAACTTTATATGTTATTGTATCTTGCTTTACTTTTATTTTTTCCCGAGCCTCCAAAACAACTTCGTTTAATTGTTCTGCTTTTTCTTCTAAAATAAAGTCAAGATTGTATTCGGTTTTGTTTTCAATGCTTATTATTCTTTCTTTCTCTTGAAATCCTAAACTATTTGCAACTATCTTTAATTTATTAGACTCTCTACCTTTCAAGTTAAATTTTGTTTGATACCGACCATTTGTGTTAGAATAGGTATAAGCAATTATTTCGTTTTCTTGATAAACTAGAATTGTCGCATTTTGGACTGGTTCATTTTGAATTGAGTATAAAACACCAGAGACTTTATATTCTTGTGAGATAGAGAAATAGGTATTTATAAAGAAAAATATTAATTGAAGTTTTTTCATTTATTCGTCAAATGCCTCTATAAAAAAGTTTTTCATAGGTATTTCATTTTCAGTTGTATCAACGGCATCATAAGTTTCTGCTATCATTCTACCATTTTGAATATTTTTTTCGTGAAGATTTTTTAATAATTTTTTATACTCATCTAAGGTTATCCAATCAGTACTATCACTTTTGGGATTTGGTTTGGTGATTTTTATTTTGTTATCTAAAGGATACTTTATGGATTTAAAATAGAAATATACCTCTTTGTTTGTGTCATAAGCTTCAAGGATTAATCCAGGCAAACCTTGTAATTTCCATGGGCCATATGATAAAGGAATTGATTTTGTAAACCAAGCAGTATATTCTCTTCCTCTAAATATACCGATCGCTTTAACACATTCAAAAGTTCCAATTTTCTTTTTCTCTTTTAAGATTTTCCAATCTATTTTTGGTATATTTTCTTTAACATAGCTATACCCTTTGTTCCTTGTTAACATTTGATTGTTTAGTTCTATATAAACCTGATAACCCTCTTTAGAAGTTCTCATTGGTTTAACAAACACATTATCACTGTCTTTTTTTATAACCACGGATTTGTTGACAAAGCCACCTTCTAAAGAATCTTTAGCATACATATAACTTGAATGGTTATTGTTAAAGATTAGGACTGCATTGTAATCTACTCCAATAGGTGCGCCTAACCCCATACTTTGTTTGTGACCGTATTGCACTAAACCCATTTTGTCCTGCGAATAAAGGTTTATACATAGTAGCAAAGTAAATATTATTGTAAGTTTTTTCATTTTGTTTTTTGTTGAAAAAGCGGTTCTATGACTTCATAAAATATTTAACAAGATTCTTGGAATTGTTCGACTAAAGCTTCGATGTGTTCGTAGCATATTTTTCCACTCCAAGAATAACCTCCACCACCTCCGCAGTCAACTTCGATGGTTAAATTTGACACTACACCTTCATCGCAAGTACTTCTTGCTGGTGTTACCACAGTAATAGAGCCATTTTCAATAGGATATACCTTTACCTCCATAGGTAATATAAATTCTGTATTTTCTTCTACAGAAATTGGCTCGACTTTTTCATTTGTTGTAAAAGCAAAGCTTACAAATGAGCATAGTAAAATAAAAAGTACTTTTTTGATAATGTTCGATTTTAAAAGTTTAAAAAATGTTTATCAATAGAACCGCTTTAGGTTAATATTCAGTTTCTTCGTCTGTCGATATTACTGCCAACAACAGAATATGATCATTGATGCTATCCTACTTAATAAGTACTAAGATATTAAATTGTATATATGGAAGGGATTTTTCTTACAAAAAAATGTAAGATAGAAAGTCGTTGGGTTCTCGAAAAAGGCAAGGGGAAAGATGGGGGTGACCTTTACCTGGGGTCTTTATGGGGGGCGACTTATATTTTTTCGTCTTGTAACGGTTGTAATACTCTTTCTTTCCATCGAATTGCAATCTTGCCCTTGTCTTCGAATGGTGTATTTCCTCTGCTTAGTTCAATAAAGATATGATCACTGCTTAACCGGTCTACATGGTCAATTCGTTTTTGCTTTTTTAGGATGTCGATGGCCATCGATTTAAAGTTTGAATCTAGGATCGATACCGTTGCCGCCAATTGTGGACTTACCCAAGACCGTTGTTCGTTTAATTTATGGCATAGTTCCTTTTTTAGGTTTGGGAGGTCTTCGCGGTGTAATTTCAAAATAGAGATGCAAAAGATCAGTTGAGGTCTCCAATCGTCTTGCTTGATCAGAAGTTCCAAATCTTTGATGATCGTCTGCCTTTCATGGTCTTGGAATATATGCTCGATCCGGTTTAGACTAATTTCAAGGTTGCAATCTTTGTTCGACCTATCATTTCTTAAAGCCATTAAAGGCAGGTGATGCGGGTGCTCGCCGTCTCAAAAATCCGTGAATATGCCCAATTGATTTTCTTCTGTTGCCATTTACAAGTTCTTGCGTTTTTATTCTTTTTCATTGGTGGCCAATGCTCTCAAAAAATCTATAAAGTCCGAATAGACACCTTCCAATGATTCAAATTCACCAGTATGTTCAATATATCCAAATTGCCAATTATCTTGGGTGTCATATGCATAACAGCATCCGGCAAAATCATCTCCAACGATTAATTTTCCGGCCAATTCTTTCGCTGTTAGGGGATCATAGATTTCTTCGGGTTCCATTAACACATGTATGGCATAGTGGCTTGGGCCAATTCCGCCATAACCTAGCTGATTGTATAAGGTCTTTAAGTTTTTAGGAAGCTCTGAATATTTTGATTCAATCTCTTTGATCCATTCTTGATTTACCTCCTTAAACCAAGAGTCCGGATAAGTGGATTTAATTAAGTCGATCACTTCATTTACTTTCATATGCCTTTTGATGTTGGTTAAGGGCCATACCCATGGTACACCATACACAACGCTAGTATAGCATCATTGATACGATACAACTTATAACGACTAAGATAGTAAATCACATGTGTTTATGAAGGTGTAGGCTTACGGAAAAAGCAAGATAGATTGCTACGGGTGTTTTAAAAAGGGCAGGGAAGGAGTTGTTTGTTTCCTGTCCTGTTTCTTTGTGATGGGGCCTTGTCCTGCTATTCCAATTGCTCGGTATATTTTAGGAAAAGTAAATTATGCTTGTGGTTTATTATTTTTTCGATTTCTGCTTCAGGACAATGATACAGTTCGGATAAATCGGCTAGCAGGCCTCGGTATTCTTTTTCTTGAAGTTTTTCGTTTTTGATAAAGCCAAGCAATGAGGCTCCAATCCCGAATAATTCGTATCCGTATTTGTCGTAAAGTCTTTTGGCCAAAACATAGTTTTCAAAGGGATTTAGGTCACAACTGAAATATCCGTTGGGAAAGGCACAAATGGCTTCATAGGATTTTTCTACAGGAACTATTTTTGCGATTACATATTCATCGATCCACGCATACGGATCGGTATTTGCATCGACCAGGCGTTCCAGCTCTTCGTCATCTAGACTTAAGCCTTTTTGAAGTACGGAAGAATATGCTACTCCTTTTACGAGCTTGTCAAAATTGTTTTTTCTTATAAAGAATTCAGATGGGGTCGATAAGTAGCCGATGTGCTCCCCGTCTTCAAAGGCTACCGGGTCGACCATCGATAAATCGTAGTTTTCCGTTTCATCTAAATTATGGGTCATCGTCGAATGGCCACAGGTGTATTCGGCCTGTCCCAAGTCATCAAGCGTAAGCAACACTGAACTCCCCTTGTTTTGCCCTAAAAGTTGCCTGTAGGTATCCATTAGTTCTTCAATGCTTGTATAGGCACTAATGAGAAAGCTCTTGCAAATTATGCCATTGCTGCTTTGTCCTTCTTTAAGGGGTTCAATTTTCATGGTAGTTTATTTAATACGCTAGAACGTTGAGGTATGGGAAAAGTTGCCGTTGTATATGGAAAACGGGACTTTTATTCCACTAATTTAAGGCTTACCAAGGGCGCCATACGCGCTTTGTTGATCGTCATTGTTCCGTCTCCGACGGCAATGTTGTCGGCCATGTCAAGGGCTTTGTTGAATTCGGCCTCTAGAGGGTCTGGGCAGGCCATCATGGTAGAAATACCTTGGCCGATGGTAATCTTGAACTGATCGGTGATCCTGTAACTTTTAGATAGTACGTTGCAATTCATCTTTGCCTCAAGGCGTCTTTCTTTCGAATGGAAAATAAGGTAGTGCGTTTCCGGAGTACCGTTTACCGGCTTTCCGTTGAGTTCGACTACTTGCCATCGTTGATCCTCAATTTGCGGATTTCCCATTTTCGAAAGTACATAATGTGCCGCTAATGGGCTGGTGATCTCATTTCCGTCCATGTCCAATTGGCGAACACGGTTTTCTTCGACCTTAAAAGTGGCCGGACTGCTATAGTCTTCCATGCCTTCTAATTTGATATGGTTTCCTTGCCATGTGAATTTCCCTTTTAGGGTATCGGACGCGGCAGTGCCCTTCTTTTTCCAGACTCGGGTCAGAACATAGGTAAGGTCGTCTTTGAGGCTTAATTCGGTCGCTATGCCCTCACAATCGGCACAGGGCAGTAGGCCATAGTAATGCCCCTGCCAATCTAATGCGACTTCAGGGGTGTGATGGTCCTCAAAATCCTTGCTTGGGCTTTTCTTGTTTTTTGCCCCACAGGAAGAAAGTACGATAACTACGGTAGCTAGGGCGAGGGCGGACGTTAATGATGACGTTTTCATCTGTATATATAATGGTTTATGTGTTTATAGTGTTAGGGCGCTTAGATAGGGCCATAGGGTAGTGCTAAAATTCAGCTGGCATTTGGTAGTGCCCATTAGTAGATTGATGCTTCAAAGGTAAAGACATTCTTTTAAACGTGTAAAGTTTGGCGGTATATTCATATGAAGGGAGAACTGTGTAATGGATGCCTAGGTTCTACGAAGGTAAACACCGTATTATCGAAGCCTAGGGTTTTCGTCTTTTTGCTTTTTCCCTGGCAATTCTGTCATAGCTGGAATAATACAGATCGCTTACATCGGGGAAGTAATCGGATATTACTAGGTCGATCTCTTTTTGTGGGCAGCTATCGGCCGTTCCGCAGGGTAAACTGTCTTTGTGCAATCTTGTCCTGAATTTGAATTGACGCTTGAGGAAGGTATAGCTGATGTATAGGTCTACATACGAATCGGATACCGGACTCGATTTCTCAACCAAGCCCTTGACTTTAGTTCCATTTTCTAAAAGGGTTTTTAAGCTGATAGGCATTTGGGTTATTTTAATTTTGGAATTGTAGGGGTCCGTAAGGTCGTATTCCACGGGGTAGAACTGGTTTTTGACCGCTTTGCCCTGTCGGAAGTATTTGGGCCATCCGGCGTCGTCGGGGTCACTTGTGTCGTAATGCTTGCCGTCGACATAGAACTCATAGGAAATATATCCGTTTTTAATGGAATAGTTGACGTCGGTTACCCTTCCTATGGTTATTTTTCTGTTGGAATTCAAGGATGCTTCTTTTCTCCAGGTATAAAATGATAGTAGGGCTATAAGCGTGAAGAAAAGCGAAATAATGATGGCCTTTTGGTTCTTTTTTAGTTGCTCCAAGAGTAGATCTATTTGTTTTTACCAGGGCTGGGCCAAGGCTTGTGTGGTGTAACTGTTTTTCCTTTTTGAATTACCGAACGAAAGTATAGGGATTCCTTCATAAAAAATGGAAACCGCAAGGGTAAATATAAAAGACCGGGAAGCCTTTTGGGGCATGCCCAGGCCAACGGGTCTTTTGATATGGTCCCTACCGCAACCTTCATTTTTCTAGGGGGTAATCAGCTTAGTGGATATATGGTCTAACATTATCCTTTTTTCGGTGGGCATACAAATTATATTTATGAGCCTGTCTCCCTTTGTGGTTTTGACATAAAGTGTAACCCTCATATTCCCTTCGTTTCTGTAGTTTTTTTTCTTCCATAATACGCTTGTCCTTTCGCGGTATAACGATTCTACAATAGTAAAGGTATCGAACTCTTTTTCTAATTTGACATGGTTTTCCTGTAGATACCTCGGTAGTTTCCCAAGACTTTCTTCGGAAGTGTTCAATAGCCCGAATTCATCCTTTTGAGGGTATTCCAGTTGTAAGTCCTCTAGGTTTTTATTTTTGATCAGGGTATATATTTTTTCACCGTAGGCGATAAAATCTTCAGGGATGGTATTGACAAAATAGGGGGGTCTTTTAGAGATTTCCTGTACGGGATACCTTTTGACTTCTAGTTTATTTTTAGAGACCCAATGGGTGTCGGTCTTGTGCAATTCATAGTGGAATGGAGTAAAAGTCAAGATCACAGAGTCTTTTAAAAAGCTAAAATCGACACTTTTGGCATACTCTACCCGCTTATGGGTTTTATCAAGTCTGTTTACATACACAAAACGGTTGTGGTATTGCCTATCTCGGCTTAGGCCGTATTTGCTTATGGTATCCTTAAGGTTGTTGTAATTCTCGACTAGTCCTTTTTCATGGTCATCTACATAAAGGATGAATTTTTCTTGGACCTCATTAAGGTTCCCCAATGTTTTTAGGCGATTGGCTTTTTTTAGTTCCTGGGAATCAAATTGCCTTCTAAACTTTTTGAAATCATTGTTTTTGACAGCGGTAAAAATACTATCGATGTAAGTTGAGGGCGTTACAAAGGTTTCTTGGCTAGTCTCGTTTCCGGAGCTGTATAGAACAAGGGAAAGAAAGAGCAGTGTTATATAGGTGTATTTCATAGTTCCATAATTGATGGTGGCGCTCGCGCTGAGCATAGGTTAAAGCTATTCCGTCAGTGTGCTGTTTCGTTTTTTCTGTTCAGATCCATATCCGTATTGCCCTAGGTTTTCCGAGCCTTCGTACTTGTTCATTCGGTTTTTATTTTACTATGGATCAGGCCTTTCCAGAAAAGGGGGATGTTCGGTTCTAAGGTGTTTTTGAAATGAAAATCGAATGCAGCTTTTAAAGTGCCTTCTTCAAATCGTTTTCGGTCAACTGTAATGCTTCCGTTTGTAAGGGGGAAGATATTCTGACCTAAACCCCTGATACTATTAAAATCGACCCAAACCAAGCACGAATCGTTTTGTATTTCTATAATGAGACTGCTATTCGTTGAAACGTTATTTGCCGATTTCCCTTTGACAATTCCGTTTTCGGTTTTATGGAATTCAATAAAATCGGTTCCGGAGTATTCATACATCTTGTTTTGCGATCGTAAAGAGTGAAATACATGGGTGGTATCGATAAGGGCATAGAAGGCTTGCAAGGAATCTTTATAGATTTTTCCGGACGCATCTTTCATTCGGTCGGTTTCTAAGGGGCAATTTCCATCGCAGCTTAATTGTCCATGGGCGTTGCGATAAACATATTCAGGATAACTCCATTTGTCTTTGAAGGAAAAGTCGCCTTTTAAATTTTCTGTCCACTCGATCTTTAGCTTCCGATGGGTGTTCGTATTCTTTAAGGTTGTTTTGCACGAAAGTCCGGTTAGGACCAAAATAAATAAGATTACGAGCTTTATTTTCATAGGTTTAGGGGATAGGTGCGATTTATATAGTTACTCTATGGCCCATAAGAATCCGAATATGCCGGCGATAGCCCCTAGTATAAAAAGCAAGCCTCTACCAAATCTAAAAGCATTATGTCCAAAAGTTTCATAGTTTAATTTTTGGGTACTGTTAGCGGGATTGGTCGCCCAATCTTTGTTCATGAAACTCCCGATTCCGTAAATGAGAAAAACAACGGTGAACAGTAAATACGAGTATTCCGGGTTTTGCTCAAAAAAGATTTTTATCTGACTAAATATTTCGTCCATTTTCTTGGTATGACGCACAAGGTTTGAGCCAAGCGTAGTATGAAGCTACGCCGTTCGAAAACAGCAGTAGGGGAGTTGAAGCACAGGCCGGTTCCCGTTTGCACACGAAGCTAAAGCTTATGGTTTGGTTTTATTTGTTGTTCAAAGCTAAACCCAAAAGATTCAGCGACATTGCAATTATACACAGACCTTATCGGTTTCGGTCTAAAGTCCGTATTAGGCTTGGGTTTTGTTGTTAAACGTGTTTTCCGCCATTCTATTTTAACGGACCTACAAGAATGGGAAGTTGGGTGCAGCTCCACTTGCATAATCAATTCGGCACTAGTTTTTTTACTCAATAACTTTATAAAGGGAGGGGAGGAGGCTGCCTTTTCAAATTTTGGACTTTATTCGACTCAAAGTTTCTTGTGAGATGTTAATATAAGAAGCTACAATCTTGTTCGGTAAACGCTTGACAATGTTCGGATTTATTTTAAATAATTGTTTGTATCGCTCTGATGCATCTAGGGTAGTAAATGAAATTAATCTTTTAGCGTTGTTTACATACGCCTTTTCCAAATAGATACTGTAAAAGTCCTTCCATTTGGGAACAAGGGTGATCAGATGTCTAAAGTCTTCGTGGGTGATATATAAAAGCTCACTGTTTTCGATGACTTGAATGCTTTCTTGTGCGGGTTCATTCGTTATAAAACTAACCAGTTCTGTAGCGAATTGATTTTCAAATGCAATGTAACGGGTGACGTCTTTGCCTTCCTCATCTATGTAAAATAGCCTTAGGCAACCTTTTTTCACGAAATAGCTCACCTGACTATGTTTACCGTGTGAAAGTAAAATTTCATTTTTACTTTTTTTGATGCTTTTAAAATAAGATAGCACGGTTTTTAAATCGTCATCTTCTATATGAATGTTCTTTTGTATGAAATTCGCGAGCTCAATATAATTTGTCATTTAGTAGTAATCTCTAACAAATTTACGATAATGAATAATGTCTTGTATGGATACGACCATCAAATCATGTTCGTGGGCAAACCGTGTAATCGTGTCAATTTTTGCCATGGTCCCGTCGTCGTTCATCAATTCACATAGTACGGCTTCCGGTTTTAGACCGGCTAATTTCATTAGGTCGATGCTGCCTTCGGTATGGCCGTTTCTTTGTAGTACCCCATTGTCATTGGCCCTTAGCGGAAAGATGTGGCCCGGTTTTGCTAAATCGTCGCTTGTGGCATTTTCATGGCAGGCAACTTGAACGGTCTTTAATCTGTCTTTGGCCGAAACCCCTGTAGTTACCCCTTCTTTTGCTTCTATGGAAACGGTGAAAGGGGTTTGGAAGCTACTTGTATTTTCCTTTACCATATAGGGTAACTGAAGTGCGTCAGCTTTATCATTGGTCAGACAAAGACAGACAATGCCACTGCCTCTTCTTATCATAAGGGCCATATCGCTAATGGTCATATGGTGAGGGGAAAAAATGAGGTCCCCTTCATTTTCCCTGTCATGATCATCGGTCAGAATAAGTCCCTTTCCATTTTGAAGGTGTTCCAATGCTTTTTCTAAGCGTATTTGACTGTCGTGCGAAGAAGCTGTTAATGGGTGTGGTTCTACAAGTGCCATTTTAAAATTTTATGGTGATTTAAAATGCAAAACTAAAGCGGTAATGAAGGAATTTATTTGACCTAGGTCAAATAATCGGAAACTTTTAAGTTCTTGGCCAGCGTTATTCCGAGGCCTAAATCGTGAAATGTGGTACGGGCTTGTGCAAATGTATTTTTAAGGGGGGTAATGTGTGTGCAAGGGTTAGGCCAAGCTTGTTTGCTTTGATTCGTCCGAAGCCCGATAGCTATCGGGGCAGCCGACCCTAAAGATAGCTTTGTTGCGCGTGATTTCCGTTTAGGAAATCCGCAAGCAATGAATTTTAGGCTTTGATGGCAAATCGTTTATTAATGCCGTTTTGGGCTTCTTGTTTTTTTAGGATACCGGAAGCTTAATATTATTTCTCAATGAACATGTTTAACACCTCTTTAGAATCGATGTCAATTCCCTTGATCTTAATTCCCGTTTTATCAATTAACAAATTATATCGCGTCTTATGGTCCGCAACTAGAATTGGAAAATTGTTTTCTTCAATCTTAGGAGGCTGAAATGAGTAATGGTGTGTATGGCCAGAGACCATTAAATCTATGCCTGCCTTGTTAAGTATGGGTACAAACTTTAACCTTACTTCAAGATCCCCATGCCATTCTTGTCCTCTGTTGTCATCATAGGGCGGAATATGCATAAAAGCTATTTTATGTTCGGCATTTTTAAAGGCATCTGACTTTACGACTTCCGATAACCAATTAGCTTGTTCGCTGCGATATGTGTCAAAATCTGCAAATCCGTTATATTCTATATCCGAATCAGCCTTATCCTCTCCTGAATCCAATACAATAAACAATGTAGTTCCTATTGTATAAGTATAATAATATTTGTTATCTGGGAAATGAAAGTATTTTTTTAGTTCATGTGCCTTTCTGCCTCTTGTTTCATGATTTCCTCTTACAATAACTAGCGGTTTATTTTGTGCAAATATATCAACACATGTATCTAGTACCCCATCATACAGATCGGATTCCGATTCAAAGGAATCCACAAAGTCACCATCTAACAATACAAAATCTGTTTTGTCCCATTCAACGCCTTTCAAAAGGCTATCTACTTTTTTGGTATTTTCATGCATATCGCTTAGTACTAGAAGCGATATTTGTTCTTTTTTTATGGGCTGTGTTGTAAAATAAAGTGGTGCTCTTTTGTATACTTGGGTCGCCACGGTTTTTCCAAAACTCCTATCATCTTTTACTTCTGTCGAGTAGATACGATAGGCATATTTTGTCGCAGGATCCAAGTTTTTTAGTGTTACACTGTGTAGTACACTTATATTTTTTAGTCCATCAGATGCATTAAATATTTTCTCTCTTTCTTTTTGATAAAAATTTGATCCGTCTTCTTTATAGTATTCAACCCATGATATAGAATTTTTAGAAGTACTCCAATTAATTGTTATTTCATTGGAGGTTAGGTATTGAAGGTAGGGGCCATGTGTAATTTCAAGATTTTGGGCATACATCCATTGAGTGGAGCATATGAACAAAACGATGGCGTAAAAATCGCGTTTATTTATCATAAGTAGTTGTCTGTTCATTCAATAAAATATGTTTTTTGTCACAGTACTTATAGTACGGGGCACGGTGTCTGCAACAGTAGCGGGCGAGTTGATACCTTGGGAATGCTTCCCGTTACGCACTTGGCAAAAACTGTTTGTTTTGTCGTTTACGGTCCAATGCAAAAATTGAATATTTCGCTGACGCGTAATTTTCAATTTTGCGACTTGATAAATATACGCTGACCTTTAAATTCAGCCTTAAGGTACGTGTTATGTTTAGGTTGTGTGCCTGTTGTACAAGTTAACGAAGAAACCATATGGGATCAACGTAATCTTAACGTTGGGTTGTTAAGTTTAGCCATGCAGGGAAAAAAGAAGATCCCATTCGCCAAGGTGTTCAACGACGACCGTACGGTGGAGCCCGCTTTCCGTCCCTTGCCCCAGTTCATGGGACTCAGGAAGATAAACAGCATAGGATGGGCAAAGGCCAACAAGGTGATACATCTCTCGGCGATCGCCTACAACCTGAAAAAACACCTGAAATTCACGAAATACCTTTGAAAAAGCGGGACGGGAAGCTTTGTTTTTTAACTCAGCTCCTTGTGGTACACTGGCGTTGTATCTCTATTCTTTCTATACTGCTTAATATTTATAAATTAGGGTTTTTTGTGAATTTTGATGGCAAAACCGTGTTCGCTTACCAGTTTGTTAGGGAGGTTAACTTGCAAGCCTTTGTCACCCAGTTTCCAATTAATTTTACCTTCATAACCAATTAGAGATACATCTTTTATTTTTTCGGCAGTGGGTGCACCCTTAGCCAGTGATTTAATATTAATTCTCCCGTCCTCTGGCCAAGCTAATACAATGGCAAAAAGCGTTTTGTTGTCTTTTGAGCGGGTAAAACGTATATCCTCGCTGCTATATTCGGTATAACTGCTTCCAAAAGTCTGGTGGCGAGGTGCTTTTTTTGTAGAAGGGCCTTCTCCGCTTACCTTCCAAGGACGTGTGGCATATATGGCTTCACCGTTTATTTTTAACCAAGCTCCAATTTCCTTAATAATTTTAATCTCATCTGAATCTAAAGTACCATCGCCCCGTAATGGAAGGTTAAGCATCAAGTTTCCGTTTTTACTCACAATATCCACAAGCATTGGTATTATTTCAGCTGCCTGTTTATACTTGTGTTGATAGTACATTTGTCTGTTATAATGCCATGTGCCGATACATTCGTCCGTTTGCCATGCATCAGGTAATATATCGGGTGCATTGCTTTTTTCAATATCGAGCATAATGGCATCACGTTGCTCTTCATTCAACATTTTGGTATTCATTACAGCTTCGTTTCTACCGTTCCATTTAGTGTTGGTGTTGTAAAAGTGTGCTGCCATTTTTAGTCCTAGGGTTGAATCAATCTCATACAATGGAAGCACAAAATCATCAAAGTAAATTTGGTCCGGTTTGTAATCGTCCCAAAGTTGGATTACACGATTGTAGTATTTTGTTATATAAGCTGAATCTGGAGTTTGAACACCTAAATTCGGGTCCCAGCTCTATTCGACAATATTGTTTGGGTTTGCTTTGTGATTTTGCTCGTATAAATCCTGAGGGTCATAGCCTTCCCACCATTTGCCTTTTCCGTCAGCTTTTGTAAGCTTTCCATCGTAAGGAATACCGGCATATGGTCCTTCAGTATCAGCACCTTGGGCGGTTTCGTACCAGCTCCAGGCATGGGAAGCGTGTACACTGACACCAAAGCGTAAACCTAATTTTCGAGCAGCTTTGGACCATTCTCCGATAAGATCTCTTTTGGGACCCATATTTACCGCGTTCCAAGGCTGGTATTTAGAATTGTAGTTGTCAAAATTATCATGATGGTTGGCCATTGCCATAAAATAACGAGCCCCACAATCTTTGTAAAGGGTAAGTAATGAATCGGCATTAAAATTCTCTGCTTTCCACTCATTGATTACATCTTTAAAACCAAATTCGGAAGGATGGCCGTAATGATCTAGATGGTAAAGGTATTGTCGATTTGTTTCAGTCCCAACCGTGCCCGTACTATCCGTAAAACGGTAGCCTGCTGTTTTTTCAATATACATATTACGGGCATACCAGTCGTCAGCTTCAGGTTCGCATTGTGCACCCCAATGGGCCCAAATACCAAATTTCGCATCGCGAAACCATTCTGGCGATTCATATTGCTTAAGAGATTCCCAAGTGGGTTCAAATGTTATAGGTTTTTTTGAATCTGTTTTTTCTTGTGCTATTCCTATTACATGATAAAATGTAAATAAAACAATAAATAATGTGCTTTGGTACATTTGTTTTCTTTTATTCATTTTCTGGTGCTTGAATATCGTACCAGCTTGTTGTAAACGGTCAGTATAAGAAACATAGGGCAGGTGATAAGCGATAGGTTTCTGTTTGGTACTAAACCAAATATAAATATTTTGCTTTATCATTTTTTGTAAATGCCATATTTTATAGTTGGCAAGATTGCAAATACAGAGACCTTTCAGAAAGCCTTAACCGCCGTATATTTTTTTTCCTTGTGCCTGGCACAACTCAAAATCTTAAACAAATACATCCATCCTGATACTTAATGGAAATAATACCCTTTTAAAATCAGTCAGTTATGCTTCTTTATTTCAAAAAATAAGAGGATTGGACTCCATGTCGAGTTGTGCAACGGTTACTTTTGACAGCAAAAATAGTGATACGTTTGAGTAAGTACGTTCTGCTTGTGGAGATTCAAACCTACTGAAATCTGTTCGAATACAGTTCTTCTGCACCATAGTACTTATTAAAAATAATCGATAGGTCTAGATGGATTTGAATGTCCAAAAATCGTTATTGGGCAGAGGTGCTTCAAAGGTCTGGGATTCTTTGGAGCTTGAGTTTTCATAGGTTATTTTCCATGCATGTAGGCAAATGGATAGGGGAAAGTATTTTTGATCCGAACCATACTTTTCATCTCCGATAATAGGAAGGTCTAAATTGGCTAATTGCGCCCTTATTTGATGGAATCGACCTGTTTTTGGCTTAATTTCTAAAAGATAACCGAAATCGTTTTTGTCTATAACCACATAGGAAAGTGAGCAGTTCAGGGCGTCTTTTGATTTTGTAGGGACGATGTCCGCTCTTTTTTCTAAGTTGTTTTTTACAAGAAAATTCACCAGGTTCCCTTTATTCTTTGCCGGCTTATTCTTAACAATTGCCAAATAGGTTTTTTGAACTTTACGGCTACTGAAAAGGTTATTGAATTCTACAAGAATGCTTTTTTTCTTTGCAAGAATTAAGACACCACTTGTAACGCGATCTAACCTATGTATGATGCCAAGATAAGGCTTCCGCTTACTTTTTAAAAGGTGATTCAAAACCTGAGTCTCGACTGTGACCGCTTCGTAAGGACTTTTTTCACTTATAAGTCCCGCCGCTTTATTTACAACAATATAGTCTTTGTTTTCATGAATGACATCAAGTTCTGGCATTGGGAGTTTTACTTTTCAATTTTCGAATGGGGTAGCAGACGTTTTAACGTCTCTTATTTTTAGATTTACGTTTGTTTTTTAGGCGTGAATGACTTGCAGGAATCGCATCATCAAAGGTGTTTTTAACTTTCTTCGGTTTAATGCTTTTCCAAGAATCATTTTCTTTTTCGGGCACTAATGCTTCTACCAAATCTTTTCTGCCTAATTTATTCAACGTATTTCTGATCCAGCCTTTATTTTCCCTTTTATACCAAAAAAAGAAGCGATGCTGCTCATCCTTTTCTTGTTTTGTTTTTGGAGTCTTGGTCGGTTTTAGTGTGTAAGGATGAAATCCACTATAATAAATAACCGTTGCAACCGTCATTGGTGTTGGCGTAAAACCTTGTACTTGTTCTAACTGAAAACCCATATTTTTTGTTTCAGCCGCTAGATTGGCCATATCCTCTACTTCGCAAGCAGGATGATTTGAAATAAAATAAGGAATCAACTGAAGCTTCAGGTTCTTCTTTATATTGATTCTATCAAAACGCTCTTTAAATTTATGAAAGTATTGAAAGGAAGGTTTCCGCATCAGTTTTAAGACGGGATCGGACGTATGTTCCGGAGCCACTTTTAAACGCCCGGAAATATGCTTTGTCATTACCTCTTCCGTATAATCATCTAATTCTTTAGGGTCCGCATTTTTATTGAATTCGGGCACTAACATATCGTGACGAATACCACTTCCGATAAATGATTTTTTTATTTTAGGATGTTTATCTACGGCTTGATATAACTTGGTTAGCGGTTTGTGAGAGGTATCTAGATTACTGCAAATGACAGGGGAAATACAAGAAGGGGCCACACATTTATCGCAAATGGACTGTACCTTCCCTTTCATCTTGTACATATTGGCCGACGGCCCTCCAATATCTGATAGGTAGCCTTTAAAATCAGGCATGTTGGCGACTTTGTCGACTTCCTTTAAAATAGATTCTTCACTTCTACTGGCAATAAATTTTCCTTGGTGTGCCGAAATCGTACAAAAACTACAACCTCCAAAACAACCACGATGAATGTTAATGGAAGTCTTGATCATTTCAAACGCAGGAATTGGCCCACGTTTATTGTATTTCGGATGCGGTAACCGAGTGTAGGGCAAATCAAAAGAAGCATCAATTTCCTTTTCGGTCATTGTTGGGTATGGTGGATTTATCACCAATATTCTATCTTTTACGCCTTGAAAAATTCGTCTAGCTTTAAGCTTATTAGATTCCTGCTCTATGACTTTAAAGTTAGAGGCAAATTTTTTCTTATCCTTTAAACAAACATCGTGCGAATGAATTTCAACATCTTCCCAATTTTTGTTTTTAGGGGTAGCTTCATCCTTATCAATTAAAAAAGCGGTTTGTTTTATGGTTTTTAAACTCGAGAAAGGCACTCCTTTTTGCAAGAGCTCAACCACTTCTCGCAGAGGTTGTTCACCCATACCATACACCAACATATCAGCTTTAGAAGTTTCTAAAATAGTTGGCAATAATTTATCACTCCAATAATCATAGTGCGTAACACGACGCAGGGAAGCTTCAATACCCCCTATTAAAACGGGAACATCCGGGAATTTATCTTTTAAAATATTTGAATAAACCGATGTGGCGTAATCTGGTCGAAATCCTTTATCACCATTTGGGGTATAGGCATCCTTATCCCTACGTTTTTTACTAGCGGTATAATTACTCACCATGGGGTCCATACACCCACCGGTAACTCCAAAAAATAATTTTGGCGTCCCCAATTTTGTAAAATCTTGCAAATCATCGTTCACATTCGGTTGCGGAACAATAGCTACTCTTAAGCCATAGCTTTCCAGAATGCGACCGATAACGGCTGGTCCAAATGAAGGATGATCTACATAGGCGTCTCCGCTAAATAGAATAACATCTAATTCTTCCCAACCCCGAATTTTCACTTCTTTGTTCGTTGTTGGTAACCAATCTGAAAGTCTGTTTTCTTGCATTTGACTACAAAGGTACGTTTAAATTTGTTATAGAACTTAACAATAAAGTCCATCAGAGCAACAGTTTGGCTTGATCGAAGCCTCTACATAAACTTGTTGAAAAATCCTTTGGCGCAACAATTACGCATGAATAAAATCCATCTGCGTGTAGCCATCCCTAAAAGCAGGTAAGGTTACATTTTTGCTTGAAACTCTAAATCAATTTTTGTTCTAAAACATTACGTTCCAAGGACGTTAAAATACGATGGTTTTTCACTCACGAAATGTTTTGTTAGTATTGCTAGCGACCTTGTGTATGAAACGCAGCATAAAAAAGCGCTAGCTTTTCGGATTGTACACGATCCGGATTTTTAAATTAGGCGGTATTCGCAAATACACACAAAGCTCTCGGAGAGCCTGTAATAGCTATGTTTTTTATACATTGTGCCTGTTGCACAACTCAAAATTTAAAATAAACACGTCAATCCTGATACGTAATCGGTACAATACCTTTTTAAAAACCAGTATGTTATGATATTTTAAATTTCAAAACATAGGGGGTAGACTCCATGTCGAGTTGCGCAACGGCCACTATTGTTAGCTTTAGTTATTTTTCAATCAAATGTGTCCAAAAAGCACCGCTAATATCTGTAATTTTCAGGGTGTATATTCCATTTGCCATGTTCGATAAAACCGTATGATTTAAGCTTATTCTAGCTTTAGCTCCCAATGGTACAATTAAGCTATGTTCTCCTGGTTTGATTTTGGCAATATAATAATTATCGAAATTCTCCTTTTTCAATTGAGCTAAATCTTCTTGAGTATATTGAAGGACTGTATTATGGTTGTTATCAATTAACTCAATTGCTATTACCCAAGAGCCGTAAACATCAACACCTTCTGTTCTAAATACGTCGAACGAAAGTGTCGAATTTTCAATTTTACCTTCTGTAATTTCTAGTTTAGGTTTTACGGATTTATTGTGTAGTGTGCCCCATAAGCCACCGTGAAATACTTGGTTGGTCATTAAGGTAATCCCAAGAATAAGCAAAGATCCTATTAATACTACTTTCGGGAAAATTCTTTCTTTGATAGGAATAGTACCAGAGCCAAGCCAAGCAAACCATTTCTTTTTGGTGAATGAATAATTATGATTTACAAAGTAATTGTCTAATGAATACTTTCCACTTCCTGTTAAGAACAGAACAAATCCTGTGGCAATTCCCAACACTCCTATTTGCCATTCATCAAGACAAGTCGTACCTATCCATCCAGAACCTAAAAGTATTCCCATGGCCAAACCAAAAACGCCAATACTCATCAATCTTGTAAAAAGACCAAAAATGATAAATAGACCTACTATACCTTCAATGATTGTAAAGGCGACCATATTTATCCATAAAATGTCTGGGTTTTCTACTAAATATTGAATTATCGGTTTTATACCAAGTGCATTTGGTAAAAAGTGATTGAATTTCTCCCCAATGTAACCCGGTAGATCTGGGTCTAATTTGGTGGCTAGAATTGTTCTCCTCCAGAAAGCTGAAAAATAGGTCCAGCCTACTACAAGTCTAATAGCTAAAGCTAATAGGCCTGAATCGTTCTTTATATTTATTTCTTTCATTTTATTGCTTGCTAAATCGTTAAAGTAATAAAGCTCTTTTTAGTAAGATTTCCCCCATCAAGAATACGTGTAGCTAACTTCAAGATTCTTATCTTGAGTTATCATTTTTATAAGGGATTGATTATTAAATACAGTTGGTTAACTGATTGGTTTTAACGTAAATAGTCAACTACGAATAGACCTGGATGTTTTGGTATAAAATGTAAAGGGGTATGGAAGGAACCCGTTTAGAAGCACGGATTCGAAAGGTGTTGTAAACCTTTAATCGAGTAGGAAAATGAAAAGCAAATAACTCATTATTATATAAAAAGTCCTGTGCTTTTGTATCTGATGTTGAAGATGAATGGTTGATTTCGGCAATATCAAAAGCCACACAGCTTGTTGCCGAAATTGTGGTCCGACTTTTATTTAATACGTTTGTTTGAGGGAAATCTAGCTCGGCTTGTATAAAGTTCCTAACCTTACACGGCGAAAGTAAAAGCAACAATGCTAGTCCGAATACGGACAGGATTAAGTAGCAATTTTTTATTTCCAGCTTTTCTTTCATTCCGGGCAAAATTAGTATTCCAATTTTACAATTGTGTTATTTTTTTTATAATAAAATATAATGGTTTCGAATATGGGTAGGTGATGGGGTGGCACTCAACTTTACAGGTGCACACCAAACTGACACGAGCGCGACGAACTGGCGCAAGCATCATATCATAATCCGATAAATCAGGTTTAATTTTATCGAGAATAATTTCTAGTCCAAAACTATCCTTTATCGATTTATCATAAACCCTTTAGTTTTTATATTCTTTATAAGGTCATAGATCCAATAAAATCTAAAAAGAGTTATTTCGTCAAATAGTATATAGGCAATCTTCGTTTATTCATCAAGGTATTCAAGGGCGACAGGCATTGTCGAATAAATACAAAGAATGATATTTTCTTTTCTAAATAATAATTTCACTTCAGTAGACAAACTAGAGTGATATAACTCCGGTTCGGATTCTAACTTCCAAAAGTTTTTATCTAGTTGCAATTCGTCCCATAGGTCAATTGATATCTTTTTTGATGATCGATCAAGATAGTTAGTCCAAGAATCAAGAGAGTCAGGTTCAACTTTTAATGCAAGTTTAATATTATAATCTGAAGGTCCAGGAATTCTACCTGTTCCATTGTCTTGGAACCATATATGATATTCAGCTTCAATAAGACCTGATTCCTTTGTTAAATACTTTTTTAGCGTTTCAATTTTTTCAGTCTTATCGTCAATTTGATAGCTGTAAATGTCTGCTGATTTATTCTCGGCTTGACAAGCATAGATTATGAGTGTTACCAAGACTAAACAGTATTTGTGGATTATTTTATCAGCTTTGATCATACTCTATTTCAATTGAAGATAAGGCTTGGGCTAAGTGCAGATCGGAGGTACGACATCTGCGACAGCAATGGGCGAGTTGGTGCGCTGGCCTGTTTCTGTCTACGAACATAGCTAAAGCTTTTTGTTTAGTTCTATTTTTTCTTGTCCAAAGTTAAATTTTGAATATTTCGCTATCGCGTAATTTTTAATTTAGCGACTTTATAAGTGTACCCTTTTAAAATCAGTAAGTTATGGTTTTTTTATTTGAAAAAATAAGGGTTTGGGACGCCATGTCGAGATGCGCAACGGTTCTTTGTTGTGTATAATGTTTTTTACTCCTTTACTTCTGTATACCCAGGTAACCCGTGTAAACATTTTATAATTTGGTTTCCGCCAGGTTCTCCAGCGTGATAGTGATATCCTCTTTTATCATCGGAATGCCCACCACATTCGTCCAAATCTGTTGGCTTGTTTCCGTTTTTATCCAATAAGCCATAAATTGCAAATCCGTCGATTGCATAACCGATAATTGGCGAGTGAATATCAGTTTGCGGAATTTCTTTTGTTGAGCCGGTAACTGCATGATAATGATAGCCTCCGTGCGGATTTACGTGCCCTCCGTGGTCATCTAAAGGCGCTATTGTATGAGCTGCTAATATTGCGTGTGTTGGTGCAGGTGGGTCATACTTAACTCCGTTGAAAGCAACTCCTATTCCTCCTCTTCCAAAACTTTGAGCGGTTTTTATATATTTTGGGGTGACTGGAATTACAAAAGTGGTTACTTGGTCTTTGAAATATTCGGGCAAGCATTCTACACAATGGTTATGATATTCTTCCTCTACATTTGGTTTTGCTGCCGCCAAACAACCCTCTTCTGTATCGGTTACTTTAATCGTTCCATCTTCTCTATATAATTTCCATTTGTCATCGCTGTAAAACTCATCTAATTTAGCAATAAAGTGTCCTGAAACATCATAAACTTTATCATCTTTAAACCAAATTCCAGCTTTCTCCATTCCATCCTCGATATGTCTAGGACACCAAGGTCCCATTTTATGCTCAGTTGCTTGGGAATTTGTTTTAATGACATAACAAAGTGTCTCAATTCCGTTTAATTCAACTATTTGCTTTTGTATTCCATCAATTATGTTTTCTGAAATAAAATAATTCGTATTTACTGGAATGGTCATAACCGAAGCGTCAATCTCATTTGACAAATATGTATTTGTTTGTTGTGGGGGTCTATGCTCTTGATTCTTTTCTGCTTTATTAAGTTCTTCTAAGGTCAAAAAGCCATCATTGTTACTATCTATATTGGTAAAATCGTCAGCGATTGGTCCTTTTACTTCACTTTTCGATAATTTTCCGTCTTCGTTACTATCCAATTCAGAAATTATCTGTGTCGAAGAAGGTTTTTGTTTATTTGGTTCTTGCTGTTCTTTTTTTTCTTGATTTGATTTGCAAGAAATCAAGATTGAAAAAGTCAATAGTATCAATAACAGGTTTTTCATTTTATTTAGATTCTTTTTTAATTCGCAATGGTTACATCTAATCAGCACTATTTCTTGAATTCAGGAAAGTTTTTCAATATTTTACACAATGGTTACGTATAAGAATAGTTGAGGATTTGCGTGCGAGGTTTTTCCGAAGGAAAATCAGAAGTAGTAAACTTGCAACGACCTTTGTTTAAGCCTAACACCAGCAGTTTTTTATATACGGCGTGCCTGTTGCACAAGTTAACGAAAAAAAACATAGAGGGTCAACGTGATCTTAATGTTGGGGCGTTAGTTTTAGGTATGAAGGTAAAAAAGAGGTGTCAAGAAACGCTGTTCGCCCATTACCGGTTAAGCGAGCGTATTCCGAAGAGCAATTTTTACAGAAGGTTAAAGGAGGTCTTGGAGCTGCGGTTCCTATATGGTCTTACCCAAGGCTATTATGGGGACAGCGGCCAAAAGAGCATAGAACCGGTAGTCTTCTTCACACTCTGTCTTGTGGGGTATGTGGAGAACATCATCAGCGACCGTAAGCTTATGGCGCATTGTTCCCTGCGGTGATTTCCTCTCGTTAAACCGAACATTTTTTATATTATCTGAACAATTTTTAAGTGTTGTTTTTTTAGATTACCAAAATTTCCAAAAAGGTTTTGCTTTCTTAGATTCGCCTCTTTTATTATTTTGTTCTTGAAGCAATATATCGTTTAATGTCTCATTCATAATTTTTACCTTATATAATTTCATGTCAAGACTTATTTTATTTTCATCGATAATTTTTTCAATTAAAGAGATACATTCTTTGTCGTTTACATATGCTTGTAGATTTTCAAAATGAGGTGGATTGGGAATATCCAACAGCCATTTTTCTTTCTCATTTATGAATTGGATAGATTTATCATTTTTATCTACAAAACCAATAAAACTTTCATCTTCATCTACTAATTCTAAAAAAATATTTATAGCATCCTCTGCATTAGTTTCAATTGGATTATCAGAGTTTATACTTTTATCCGTCCCATAATTTGTATAAAATAATTTCATCTTTAGAATTGGGTTAATAATTCAAATTTTTTTTTATTGAATTGGTGCTAACGGTTGGGCTGAGCTAAATAGGGCAGGTGGCACGCAACCAACCTTCCGTCTTACACTTCGTCAAAACTTTTGCGTTGTGTAATTATCTTTATTTTTCTAATTGCCAACTTAGCGCAGCGTTATCACGAATTCTTTATTGAAAATAGAAATCACATGAGTATATCCGAAAGGTTTGGTGGGCTTGGAAAACTCACCCAAGCCTTTAAATTTAACACTTTTATGCCCTATTTACTATAGCCATTATTGTGCTTTCGTTATTTCTCCAGTTCTTGCTCAATTTCCTTTAGTATGGTTTCTATTTCCTTCTTTATGCGACCAAATAGTCGCGGTCCATTCGTGGCATCAGCTAACAATCGATAACCCAGTAGGTAATTTTCAAATTCAATTGATTCGAACACCAGCTTGTTATCGAGCTTTTCGGAAATCGACTCGTGCTCAAAATTCATAAATCCTATATCCGTCACTATTTTCCGTATACTTCCCTTTTCATAAAGAATAGTACGCAATTTTTCGTCTGTGAATTCAGCTCCATTTATTTGTTTGTTTAAAAAATCCAAAGAACTATTAAAAGAGGCTAAGTTTTGCCTTAAGCTTTTATTCAAAATCATATTGAGCTTACCTGAACTAATGATGTCATTTAAAACTCCTGTTGCCGGTACATAGCTGATTTCACTGCCGAAAATAGGGGCGAACTTTTGGGAAATTATTTGACTATTGACTGTGTCAAGCACATTTTTGTCAAATAAAGTCAATAGATATTCAAGTGACTGTATACGCAGCTCATTTTCTTGAATAGAGGCATTTATTTGATTCAGGTTCGTTTCAAATTCTGATTGTAGGGATATTAGATATTCCTGCTCTAGACTTCTTTGTTCGTTGTAATTATTGTTATTGTTAATCTGTAAAGCGATTAATATTCCAATCACAACGAGTATAATTTCACCGATAGCATAAAGTAGATATTTACTGAATTTATTTTCAGTCAGCAATTTTTGGCGAATTTTTCTAAAGAATTTTATCAATGGTTACCGGTTGGTTATAATGTTGTACAACTGTTAGTATATGGTGACGTAGCTGACGATAGGAAGCTATACACTATATAAATTGTGTGTGCCCAGCATGGGCATCTTTTATTTATCGAAAGGTAGCTAATTCATTTAGAGGGTGCAAGTCCCTTATGGGCAGGGGTAACGGCCTGAGCCATTAGTAAGTTGCAAGGGTGGTAATCGTGAGGTTACATCTGGAGGAAGCGACCCTACAAAACTTGGTACCGACGAACAGGAATCGCATATGAGGCATAAATGCACGGGTAAGTAAGCAGATCATTATAAAGCCCATAAGAATACCAAAAGTGAACTAATGTAGATGCGGCAGGAATCAAGTGAAAGAAGATGTTCTTACCCCGATAAAGATCGGGGCAGGCTCTGGGGAGGTCTCTACAACTACGAGTTGGTTAGGTAGAGAAGTCAGCCGATGACATAGTAGTCGTTACCCTGATAGTATCGATAGAGGACTGAACGGTAATGGTCTTTAATAGACAGAGGAGCTTTTTAAATTTTTATAATGAAGTAAACATGTCCGTCGAGAGTGAAGCTTCCGAAGCATACAGCCTAATGCCGCCTAAGGGCTTTTTGAGTTTTGGGGGTGGTATTCCTATGCGTCCTCCTTATTTTCCATTTGCGCTCCTATAAAAGGTATTCTTGGGGCTAAAAAATAACCGGTCAAGCTTGCGAACAATATGGGGATAAAATGTCCGAAGCCGGTCAAGGTAGCGAGCAAGATGGTCGTGCTCATCGGGGTTCGGGTTACGCAGGCATTAATGGCGGCCATACAGCTGACAATGGCCAATGTTAGGTTGACCGTTGGAAACAATTGATGGATAATCAATCCCAAGGTCGTCCCGACGAAAAACAAGGGAATAATAAACCCGCCCCTCCAACCTGATGTCACGGTAATTGAAATGGCCACTAGTTTAAACACCAATATGGCGATCAATACCGTCAAGGAAAAATCCCCGGCAATGAGTTCGTTAATTTCGTGATGCCCGAAGTATCGCGTAATCGGAAGGTAAAAGGCGATGGTTCCGAGCAAAAGGCCACCGATCAGGGTTTTAATGTAAATGGGAATGGGTCTTTTCTCGAAAACCGATTTAAAAAATTTGGTGCAGAAAATAAAGCCCCAACCAAAACACGCCCCGATTATGGCAAAGAGAACGGCATAGCCGAAATCGAAAATCCCCGAATATTCATAGGCGGATAAATCCCATATAGGCCCCAATCCTAAATGGACGATCAGGGCAAAGATCAAATAGCTAAAGCAACTTGCGACAAAGGCGGGAATTATAGCTTTGTAATATTCTACCGCGTGCTTGTGGTGGAGTATTTCCAAGGAAAACAGACTACCGCCTAAAGGGGCCCCGAACAAGGCCGTAAAACCCGAGGCCATGCCTGCGATACTTAATGAGCGTAATTCTTCGCCCTTTAGCCGGAAGATTTTTCCGATCCAAGTGCCTGTCGAACCCGTTATTTGTACCAATGGGGCTTCGGGGCCGAGACTTCCGCCCGATGCCACACATAATAAGGACGACAGCACCATTGAAGGATTATTTTTGGGGTCAAGTTTCCCTTTGTTGAACCGAATGTTGTTCACGATCAAATGGATTTCTCCCGGGTCTCCGATAAAGTGGATTACCAAACCCGCTAAAAGTCCGCAAACCGCCATAAAGGGAATCACTTGCCATCCAGTGAAAAAAGCGAATTGGTGGGTCAAAAACTCGAGTGCGATCCAATACGCCCCCGCAATGGTTCCGCCTACCAATCCAAGAAAGGCCCACAACAAAAACGTGCGACTAAAGACGAAGGGGTTGAACCTTACGGGTTGGTCTAAGATGTTGAGGTAGCTTACTAGTTTCTTTTTGCTCTTAAGTTTCAATGCGTAAAATCGGCTTTTATATCTTGTAGAACTTCATAAAATCGGTGCAATGTACATCATTATACATCGAATTCCGAACACGGCTTCTGCCTTTATTTTATTTTTTGGGTGAGGAGGGGTGTTGGTTTGAAACCAGGAAGAAGGCCAAACGGCTTCACCGTATTGATTTAAGTTCTCAGTGCGTCGCATAACGGAATTAGGGACGATAATATGTGCTTCGGGTTGTTCCCTTAATCGCGAGATACGGCAATGGACAGCCTTAAAAAGAAGTGGATATAAGAAAATCCGGCGAGCTTTTGGGCTGCCGGATTTTTTCCGTGTATTAAAGTGATATCGATGTTTTAAGGACGGGGATTGGGTTTGTAGATCCTTAGGTTGTCGATCCATAGGGCGGCGGTGTCAGAGTTGCCCCCGTAGCGGAAGAAGGTCAAAAACAATTCGCCCGTGACCCCTTTGGTATCTGCGCTTACATTGATGGTTTTAGTGACCGTGATCCATTCGTTATCCCCACCATTGCTGTTGGCGCTAGACCAGTTACCGTTGGCATCGTTGCCTCCGCTGGCCATTGTTGCGGACATCCTGCGTTCCAGTGCACCGGCGACATTTTCTATACGCTTGCCCTCATATGCCAGAACCACTACATCGCCCTCGGCTACGGTGTAACCTTGCATAACGCTCAGGCCGATTTTGTCATCGCCCCTGATAAAACCGATACAGCTGCGACCTTGGTAAGGTTCCATAGGAAGCTCTGGAGAGTTTTCGTCTACAAATTTAAAGAAACCAGAACCATTGCTATTGGTAGAAAGTGCAAATTTCGATTCATCTTCCGTATCCGTTCCACTCCATAGGTTATGACCGTAAACACAGGGTTCGTCCGTTATCATTTCCGGAATATAGTTTCCAGTGGCATCTTTTAAGATTCCGCTGGGATTGAATGAAATAAGCACCTCGTCATCACTGTACATTTTGTCGCCAAAGACCAATTCAACGGTTTTTTCCCCTGTGGCTTCGATTGATACGATATCCGGGGTTAAAATGGCACCGTTTTTCGTATTGATGGTAATCGAGAATTCACTGCTTGCAGTGGCAGGGATATCTTGCGCTATGGGCTGCGTAAATTGAAGTTCTATCTTACTGTCCGTAGCCACG
The DNA here is from genome assembly GCF_000973105.1 of Zobellia galactanivorans. NCBI lineage: Bacteria > Pseudomonadati > Bacteroidota > Flavobacteriia > Flavobacteriales > Flavobacteriaceae > Zobellia > Zobellia galactanivorans. The sequence continues at coordinate 3,833,316 of NC_015844.1, forward strand.
GCTCGGATCAATTCTACCACCAATTGCTCTACTTTAATAAACCCGATTTTTTCAATGGTATCTTCTGAAATCCCTTCTTCTCCATCGTCGCGTGTGGCCGTAAGGCTTACATTATAAATACCGGGTTCCATAAAGGTCATTACCGGGTTTTGCTCCGTAGAGGTCAAGGTTTCGGGGCCTTCGAAAACCCAATTGAATTCGGTGGGCGAACCTTCCGAGGTGTCTGTAAAGCTAATGCTATTACTGGTATAGATAGCAACGGTTTCGGCATCGGCAACAGGATCGGTAATAAAGCGGGTTTTGACGGGAACGCTATTGATCGTTACCGTGGTTTCCGAACTTGTCGTTTTTCCATCCGAAGAGCGGGTTGAGGTAAGTTTTACCGTGGCAACTCCCGGGTTGGAAAAATTTAGTCGGACTATCTGTTCCTTAGACGTTATGGTTTCATCGCCCTTGGTAATGACCCATTCACTGGTATCTGAATTTCCTTCGGTGTTATCAATAACAAAAAAGGTTTTGCCCATGTCGATTTCATTGACCAGGGCCCCATCCATGTCTTTTATAATGATCTGGGAATCTAAATCACCAACAAATTCCTTGGAGACCTTCTCTTCCGTATCATGTGTAATGTTTATATCGCTATAATCTTCTTGCTCACAAGAAGGAGCGGAAAAGACAAAAAACACCGATATTAAAAAGTATATTATTTTCTTCATCTCGTTATCTTTTAAATGATGTGATTATTTCCAACTTTCCATCTTTATTTCTGTATTCGCGTAAATCAAGGTATCGATTACACTGTGCTCGGCGTCGTTATATCGGTAGTTGTATTTGCAGATAAACGATTGGTTATCATGGTCGTATTGGGCCGAACCTACCAATTCGGTAATTTCTGAGTTCGGGTCGGCCGATAACAGGGCACTGCCATCGGAAGGACGGAATTTTAAATCGTACGTAAAATCACTGCCGCTTTCATTGTCGCCCACACGTGGTACGGAAAGCATATCACGTTCTTTAGTAGTGAGGAAGATGAATTTGTTCAATACCAATGCGGGATTATTGTATTCGATGCTCGAAGCGACCGAACCGTCTTGGTTCAGCTCGTCGTCCTTGCCCTTAACATAGTACCTTCCGTCAAATTCGTTCTTGAATTTTACGGCAACGATAGAAAACTTTTTGCTATCAAGAATGGAATCGGTGGTCCCCCCGGTCAATAGGAAGGGAATGGCATAGGTGTTCTGGGCCCCGGCCGGATATTTCACCAAAGAGTCCCTTTTAATGGTCACATTTACAAAACCGACGTTTGAATCCACAATATTGATTGTAGAGGGGTCTGACAAGGTGTACCATGAAGGTGGCATTACCTTGATCCCCATATCCGTATATTCCGTATTGTTGGTTATCAAGGTATCGGCAATGGTATAGTTGAGGGTTACCGAGGCCCCATCGTAAGAATATTTGCCCCCATAGGTAGCTCCTACATTGATTTCAAAAGTATCTGACCCTGGATCGAGGATAACGGTACGGACCGGGTATTGATTGGCAAAATAGGCCGCCGTACTTTCAAAATCTGTTTGGTATTCGTCATAACAAGCAGTCATCAAAAAAGTAAGAAGTAACGGAAGTATGGTAATCTTTTTCATTTTGTTCGTTTTTGAATTATTTCCAACCATCATTTTGTTTCAAATTGGAGCTTGTTAGTATCTCACTTCGAGGTATGGCGCCATATCTCATGTACTCTGGAAATGAAACTTGGTTGGGGTAGACGTTCTCATTAAAGTTATAGTCGAATGTACTTCCATTATCATTTGTGGAAACTTCCGATTTTTTTACCGTCGTGTTCAGATCGTCTCCCCATCTTCTGAGGTCGTAAAAACGATGTCCCTCGAAACAGAGTTCTATACGTCTTTCATTTTTAATAAGGGGGGCGAGGTCGGCCAAACTTGCCAAATAGGGGTCACTACCTATAGAAGCGTCGCCATCCGTAGGAATTCCGGCGCGGTTACGAACGAGCCTTAATGCCTGTCTGGCCGAAAGGCCATCGATCATTACATCGGGGCCGACCGCATTGTTGGCGGCTTCCGCAAAATTGAGATAGGCCTCTACCGCGCGGAACATGGCCGTAAAATGCCAAGGGGTTTCAGAACTGACACCGGTAATAAAGCTTGGCTTTTCGGTCATCCATTTTCTCAAATAATAGTTGGTACGCGAAACCCGCGAATCGTCTGAAATATTGGCGGCACCTACCGCGGTATTGCCCCCGTCCCACATTTCAATATTGGTGTCGTGGAATTCCGCATTGTTATAAATAATCGTCATATAAAAGCGGGGGTCCCTGCCTTCGTAGGGCATATCTTCGCTGTAGCCTGAGTTTGACGTATCGGTAATTGGATAGCCATTGCTCATAGGAAATGCATCTACAAGGTTCTGGCTGGGGTTTGTCGAGCCTTTGACCGATAGCCCCAATGAAGGGGGGTAATTATCTTGCTCCCAAGCTTTCGTTTGGCTGGCCCTTCTTAAGATTAATTCAGGATTGGCGTCAACCTTTGTAAAGTAATCGTCATCAATGGTTTCCGGGTGATAGATATCGGGCAGGTCTCCAATGGCATCGATAACCTTTTTGGCGGCCTTTGCCGAACGGGTGTAATAGTCCGTGGCCTGAGCTGAATTGCCTCCCGAAAAGGCAGGGCTTGCGGCATAGAGCAGTAAGCGCGATTTCAAGGCGTTACAGGCTACCGTTGTGGGCAGGCCTGCCAGTCCGTCGCCATAAATGGTAGACTGAAGGTTGTCGTCGGGATGTGAGTTAACGTATTCGTCGGAATACTCGGGGAGAAGACCGCTAGTTAATGCGGTGTCGATATGTGCTACTATAAATTCTACACATTCTGCGTATGACGCCCTTTTTAACCCTAGGGCCTCTTCTTCCGTAATTACCTTGTCTACAATTGGGACTCCCATGATTTCGCCATCTACAGGCCCGGCATAATCGCGTAAGAGCTGGAAATAATTTAGGGCCAACAGAAAGTGGGCCTCTCCTTCCATTCTCTTTTTTATCTGGATATTTCTGTCCTCATTGGAGTTGCGGTATACGATGTCTTCGTTCAAGCCTACGGAAAGAAATTTGTAGATACTTTTTATGTACCTGTAGTTATTGCTCCATGTGTAAATAGGATAATTACCAGAGGTAAAGAAATTGGAAACCGTATGCATTTTCCACGCGGTAGAGTTATAGTTGTTGGAAACCGCATTGTCTGTGGCGCAATCTAGAAAGTCACCTGAAAAAGTGGTGTAACTTCCAGGAATTGCCCCATAAGCCGGTACATATAAACCTTCAACGTACTCGGGGTTCAATTCGTAATCCAATACCGCTTCTTCGCTCAAGTTATTGTTGAAGTTGGGTTCAAAGTAGTCGCTACAACCAACCAGTACGGTAAGCAGTATGAGCGGCAATATATTGTTCCGTATATTTTTCATCTTTAGATAATTTTTTTTATTCATTTTCATTTAGAAACCTATTTTCACACCTAAAGAGACGGTCGTATATCTCGGTGCTGAGCTTAAACCGGAATTAGGCGATTGGGCATCTAGGGCCCAGTCGCTGCGGAAGGTCATAAGGTCGTCCGCTTTTACGAAAATATTCAGGTCTTGGGCTGCAATAGAAGCGGGAACGACATCTGGAAATTTATAGTTCAGTTCCACATTGTTTAGCTTAAAATAATAGGTGTTCTTTAAAAAGAAGGTAGAGCTATTATAACTGTGGGCCGAATTTTCACTCGTAAGCCGGGGCAGGGTATAGTCGTTATTTGCCAAGCCAACGGCATTGCCTTCACTGTCAAAGGTCGGAACGGCCGCATCGTAAACGAACCTCGAATATTTGGCATCCCCTTTATTGGTATAATAGGAAGACCATGCATTCATTCGATCGAAGCCGCCGACGCCTTGTCCTCTAGCGTAAAAGCTGAACTTTTTATACTGAAGGTTAAGGATCATTGAATACACATAACGCGGTGTGCTATTACCTATAACGGTCTTGTCATAGTTGTTGATGACGTTATCGTCATAGGAATATTCGGAGTCTGAATTGGACAGGTTTTTAAATTTAAGGTCACCAGGTATTATAGGCCCCAAGCTAGAAGTCAATGGGGTTCCGTTTTCGGCACCATAGTTTGCGATATCGTCGGCACTGGTGTAAAACCCGTCGGCGACATAGCCCCAGATGGCGTCGGTATCTTGACCTTCCGTATTTTGGAACGAAAAATCGTTTAGTTCATCGTACTTGGCCCATTTAGAAATATAATGGGTAAAGTTACCCCCGATAGAGTAGCCAAAATCTCCCAGCTGGTCTCCCCATTTTGCAGCTATTTCAAAACCCTTATTGTCAATTGCATTGTAATTAGCTACGATGTTAGGGGTGCCGGCCAGTTTTGGAAATGCGTAGTTTATGGTAGTGGGCATGCCTTCTCGTTTTTCGGTAAAGAATTCGGCATCTAACCTAAACCTGTTTCCGAACATTCGGGTAGTAAGGCCTATGTTCAGTTCCGTAGAGGTCTCATAGGTTAAATTAGGGTTTCCGGCCTGTACATATTGGGTCCCTACCAATGATTCGGAGTTTTTGACCCCGGTTGCATAACTCCCCGACCAGTATTGGTAGTAGTCGTTGTACAATAAATATGGAAACGATTGATCATAGCCGATTTTACCGTACGATGCCTTAATTTTTAAGTAATCGATAACGCCCACATTGTCCATAAAATTCTCTTCAGACACGACATAAGACACGCCAAAGGCATTGAACAATTTCCAACGGTTGTCTTTGTTGAACCTTGTAGATCCCATATAAGAAGAGGATATCTCTGCAATGTACTTGTTTTGAAAGGCATAGTTGAGCCTTAGGCCAAAGTTCATACTCTTGTCATCTTGAACTGTTTCCATAATGGCAGCGGCGGTTTTTACGGTCTTATTGTCGACGAGATAGTTAAGGGTTGCGTTTATGGCATGTTTTCCGAAAACTCGGTCATAGTCGATATAAGCGCCGCCTCCTAGGTTTCTGTAGTAGGAATCCGCCAAACGTTGCTCATTGCCCTTTGGGTTATAGACACCGTTTACGATAAGGGTATCTTGCTGGGTCGCTGTCAATGCAGGTTTTAGCGTACGATACGTAAGCGATTTCCCTTCGGCAATATAATTGTTCATGTCAAAGGTGGCGTAGGCCCTGGCTTTTAGTCCTTTGATATATCTATTTAAATCAAAGTTCATTCCTATGTTGGTCTGGGCAATAGAGGTGGTACGTCTCTGATAACCGGAATAGGCCAAGTCGCCATATAGGTTCTTTCCGTTCACTATATCCGATGTTCCCAATGAATCTACGTCGGCCCGTGCACTAATGAAGATAGGGTAATCGGTCGGTTTTGTGGAAGATAGTTGGTTAAAGAGTTCATTATCACTGACGTGGCTTCCATTTTCTGTAAAGAAACGACCCGAAATATCTAGATTGACCGAAATGATATCGTTGATCTTATAATCTAGGTTGCTTCTTACGTTCAAGGCATTGGTCTTGCCCTTTTCGCCAACTTTTGCAATACCGTCTTCGCCTACATAACCGAGATTGAAAAAATACTGGGTTTTTTCATCCCCCCCGAGCAGCTGGGCATTGACATTTTTGTAATTCTTCGCATCGTTGACGAACATATCGTAATAGTCGACATCAGGATGTTTATAATCCTTACCGGCCAATGCAATATCGTTATTGGAAAATAAAATGTCCTTGCCATCATTTCTGAGGGCTTGGTTACGATACTTCATGTAATTTCGGGCGTCGACAAACTCAGGGTAGCTACCGGCGCTTCGTATGCCCGATTCTACCAGTAGCGAGATTTTTTTCTCGGCATTTTTTCCTCTTTTCGTCTTTATGACCACCACACCGTTTGCTCCCCTGCTGCCATATAACATCTTGGCCGAGGCATCTTTAAGGATGTAGATCATATCCACTTCTTCGAGTTGCAGGGAGCTGAGAAATCGGTTGGAAAGTCCGTCAATGACCACTAGTGGCCCATCATTGTCACCGCCTCTCGACCTCCCTCTTATGCGGCCTAAAGTAAAGCCCGGCACTTGTCCTTCTATAGCGGCCTGTAAGCTAGGATATCCCGAATGCAGCAACTCTTCGCTTGTAATTACGTCTATTGCCCCTACAAGCCTGTTTTCGGACACTTTATAGAATGGGAGCAAAAGGGTGTCTTGTTTTGTACTACCCGTTCCATCTTGGGCATTGACCCCGTCTATGTAAAATAGACAGAGCAAGGCGCATGATAGTGTCAATATATATTGTTTCATAGTTTATTCTTGTTTATTGTTACCAACCAGGGTTTTGCTTAAATGATTCAAACATGTTCACATATTTAATATCTAGGGGATACCAATAATGCTTGTCTTCAAAAACCCTTGGAACATCCAATTTCTTGTTTACATAGCTAAAGGAGCCATCTGCATTTTTCGTTACATTGGCTTCGTAAATTCCTTCGGCCAATAGGTTTTTGGCTATGCGCCATCTGCGAATATCCCTCCAGCGACGGAACTCTCCGTAAAATTCTACGGCCCATTCGTTTCTTATACGGTCCCTAAAAGTGCCTTTATCGGTTAAAAACTCCGAACGCACATCGGGCATGCCAACCCGGTTACGAATTTTGTTTATGGCCTGACTGGCCGTAGTAACATCGATACCGGCGGCAACGGCTTCCGGAATGTTCGAGGAAGGCCCGTATACTTCATTGCCCAATTCTGCCAAGCCGAGATACATATCGGCCAAACGTATTAGCGGAAAAATTCTGTAATAGTTTTGAGACCACTTATTGTCATACTTGTTGTATCCTAATTTCCTCCATTTACCTGCGTCGAAGTAACCGGTATACACGAGGCTTTTTCCTCGGTAATACTTGTAGTGCCAACCCTCGTCACCAGGGTTTGACCAGGCTTGGTTTTCGAAGGTAGAGTTATTGCCCCCTCCTGGATCGGCCAGGTACATCTTGTCACCGGGACAATAAATGAAAGAACGCAAGCGAGGGTCTCTGTTGTCATAGGGGTTTTTCGGGTCGAACGACGGGTCGGCCGAAGAGAAATTCTCTACGGGATATCCGTTTATGGTCTCAAACTTATCCACTGCATTTTGGGTGGGTACGTTGAATACGGCCCAACCTCCGTCGTGTTGGGGAAGAAACCATCCCACTCCCGAATTGCTTCTGTTCATAGGTAGGTTCCAGTTATCGGAGTTTGTCGGAACGGGTTGGAACAAGGCTTCGTCGCTGATGGCCCTATCTTGGGACATCCAATTCTCCATATAACTATCCTTGTCGTAAAGTTTGTATCGGGTAGCACCGCTATTGACCAGTTTTAGTGCGTTTACCATAGCCTGTATTCCTTTTTTGGCGTATGTTTCGTCGTACGAATCTTGGCCGAAGGGCAAGGCATCGCCTTCGGTGTTCATTAAGGGGCTTGCTGCGTACATATAGGCCATGGCTTCAATGGCATAGGCCGAAGCCTTTGTTAAACGCCCCACATCTGTAGGGTCTTTCCATCGGTTTGGTAAATACTTCACCGCATCTTCGCAATCGGCGGCAATAAGGTCGGCACATTGTTGAAAGGTAGGTTTGACTTGGTCAAAATTGAACTCTGACGAGAAGGTCTTGCGCTCTCCACCAGTTGTATCGACTAAGGTTATGGGCCCGTAGCGTCGAACCACTTCGAACATATGCCATGCCCTAAGCGCATGTGCCTGCCCCAACAATTGATTTTTCAATTCTGTAGGACTGGCACCTACTTCAGCGGGGAAGTCCGTTAATTTCTCAATGTTCTCAATGGCCAATCCCATAGCCCTGATCGCTTTCAGCGACTTTCCGGCAGGGGAGTTGTAGTAAGGGTCGGATCCATAGTTGGTTTCAGAATTGAAATTCATTCCGAAATCCCTCCAATTCGAATCTTGCCATAGACCTTGGTTTATAGATTTATAAACGGGCATATCGGCCTTTACGGCTTGTTGTTCGTCTCCCATGGCGCCCACATAGGCACCCCAGTTAGATGAGGTGGCCACATAGTTCATGACCAGCCAGTTGGCCCGGTCTACGGCCCCTTTGTAACTGTAATATTCCGAATAGACAACCTCGCCGTCTATTCCCATTTCTGGATCTGCATCCAAGTAATCCTCGCAGGAAACCATCCCTAGCGAAAATGTGAATAAAACAATAAGTATTGTAGTATATTTTTTCATGTTTCTCATATTTAAAATGAAAGCCTTAAGCCTACGTTGTATCTTTTGGTAATGGGGTATACCTCTAATCTATTGGCCTCGGGGTCGAATGACCTCGGAAGATATTGCCAAGTGTACAGGTTGTTTCCATTTACATAAAATTCGAAGTTGTCAAAGCCCCCTATTTTTTCAAGGAATGATTTGGGTAAGCTGTATTTTAATTCCACATTTCTCAGCCTTACAAAGGTGCTGTTCCTATAAGTGTAGTTGCTACTTTCTTTATAGTGGTCCGTTTCGGAGGTGTGTAGTACAGGTACGTCGGTATCGGTATTGTTCGGTGTCCACGCATCTTTTTGCTCATTATTCTTTAACATAAACCCGAGACTGGAGTTTGTGTTATAAGCATATAGGAAGTTGGCGGATAGTTGCTTCGAAATACCGTACATGCCGTTGAACATGCTGGTTAAACTCCAGTTTTTGTACGAAAGCCCAAAAGAGAAGGCAAAAGATTTGGTGGCGTAAGAAGGGTCACCTATTGAAACTTGGTCGTTCTTATCGATGATGCCATCTGCGTTGTAGTCGTTATACGTAAGGTCGCCGGGTATATATCCACTGGGAAGCAGGGCCGAAGGGGTGTATGCATAGGCATCGTCCCAGTTCTGCGCAAGGCCGGTCCCTAACATTCCCTTGGTCCATCCAATGGGTTTGCCCGCTTCTTTTTGATAGTCGGGGGTAGGGGCCGGGTCGTCTCTTTCGACAATCCTATTCTCGGTAATCGAAAGATTTCCCTTAAGCCAATATGCGAAACCGTTCTCGTAATAATCGTTCCACTCCAACTCAATATCGATACCGTGGTTTTTCGTCCTTCCTATATTTCCATAAGGATTGGCGTTTCCATACCAGTTGGGAATCGTTCTTCTTTGCATCAAGATGCCTTCGCGGTCTTCCTTGAACAGATCGACCGTTGTTCTTAACCTGCTTCGCAATACGTTGAATTCAAAACCGAGGTTTTGTTTGGTTGCCGTTTCCCACGAAACATCTAGTACTGGCGGATCGTCTTCCGAATAGATATAAAGTCCGTCCGCATTTTGGTTTCCGGTAATGTTGGGAACATAACCATATGCCATTCGAATCTGATTACTAGAGTACGAACTGATGTAGGCAAACCTGTTATTGCCCAAACCTTTGTCAGAGCCTATTTTTCCATAAGAGTACCTGATTTTGAAGAAATCAATAAAAGACAGGTTCTTTTTGGCGAAATTTTCTTCCGAAACTACCCAACCAAGGGCCAAGGAAGGGAAAAAACCAAAACGTTTTCCGGGAGCAAAGTTTTCATTTCCGTTGTACGCCCCGTTAGACTCAAAGAGGTACTTGTTTTTATAGCCATAAGTTACACGGCCTACCCAGCCTTCTTCGAAGTGTGGAAAGTTCGCTCCCGATTTGTCTTTTCTGCGCTGAAATAGGCCCAGGGCACTAACGTTATGGTCTCCAAAACTTTGGTTGTAGTTAAGGTTTAATTCATAATAGATACTACTGTTGTAACCATCTATACCTTCGTTGCCCAATTTTGCGGGGTTTTCATAATCATCTAAGGTAATAGGCTCTTGTATAACGTTTCCGTTACCGTCTAAATTAGGGTTGTAACCATCGGAGGAGGGAACGTAGTAGTAAATAGGGGCGTCGTTCCATCTTTTGCTGATTTCTGATAGGTAGTTCCTATAATAGTTATAAGACAGTTTTCCCGACAGGTAAACATGCTCGGTCAAATCTTGCTTTAAAATGAAATCGGTAAAAAGGCGGTTGCTTTTTTTGCCATAGGAACCTTCGCGTTCCATCATTCCTAAGTAATTGACATTGATGGAGTTGTTGTAGTCGTATCCCAGCCTGCCATTTTCGTATACCGCCGGGGCGTTGATCAAGGCTGTAGAATACATACGTTGCATAATTGACCCGCCATTACCTGCAATCCCCCCATTTGTGTTTTTAGTGTTGAAATTTCCGTTCCAGTTGGTCATATCGCCGGAAAGCTTTACACTGAACAGTGTAGATTTCGAGAAGTTAAAATCTAAATTGGTCCTGTAGTTAAACCGATGCTGATAGGTACGAGGGTCGAATTCCGGTTGTTTTTGCAAATCAAAAATATCCCCGTCATAATTATAACCGAACGAAGTAAAGTATTTTACACGGTCGTTACCGCCACTTATATTTAAATTGTACTGGTGGGTATAGCCTGTTTTCATCAATGAGTTGATGAAGGAGGTATATTGGTAATATGGGTTGTCAGCATAGGCAGGGTCCCTCCATCTGTCAATATAAAACTGGGGAACGAGCTTATCGTAGTTGCCGTCATTTTGTTGGGCAAGGTTGTAATACTCCAAGTTCGTGGCATAATCGGCCGCGTAATCGGTGTCGATGGTAGGTGATTTCATACCTACATTGGCCGTAAACTGTATTTTAGGTTTCCCGATATGACCTTGTTTGGTGGTTATAAGGATAACCCCGTTTGCAGCTTTTACCCCGTAAACCGCAGTGGCGGAAGCATCTTTTAATACCGAGATCGACTCGATTTCATTAGGGTCGAGATTATTGAAATCACGTTCAACCCCATCTACCATATAAAGGGGAGAGCTATCGGTCCATGAAGAACGGCCTCGAATCAAGATGTTGGCGGCCGTAGACCCAGGCTGGCCTGCTGCTTGCATGGTTGTAACGCCCGGTAGAAGTCCTGTTAAGGCTTCTGATATGGTGGTTACACTGCCCGCTTTTAACAGCTCTTCTCCTTTGGCTTGTGTGATGGAGCCAACGACCGTCTCCTTCTTTTGACTTCCGTAACCCACAACAACCACGTCTTCAAGTTGTTCTGCGTTACTTTCCATGGTTACGTTAATGGTGGATTGGATACCTACCGCTACCTCTACCGTTTTAAAGCCGATGTAGCTAAATAATAATGTGGCTGATTCGTCATTCTTGAGTTGTATCGAATAATTACCATCTATATCGGAAACAACACCGTTAAAGGTCCCTTTTTCAATGATGTTTACTCCCGGAAGTTCTATCCCATCGGCATCTTTGGTGGTACCGGTAATGGTCTTTGTTTGTGCACTGGCAGATAGGGTGGCCATGAAAAACAAAAACAGGAGTAAGCGGGGAGAATTGTTCCCAAACCTAACTTTCCATTTTTTATTCATTGTATTGCTATTTCTCATAAATCATTTGTTAGTGTATTTGCCATAAATGCAAGGGAAACAACCGTAGTTGTTATTCCTCGTTGCCATGGGATGTTCTAGTTCCATAAACATGCCTTCCGTTGTAGCTATGGGGAGTGGCATGCTGACATAATTGGGACTGTTGATGGGGGGGACTAAAAAAAATTGGTTTTTCTTCTTAAAATGTAACTTGAATCTCATATAGTTGTAGTTAAAGTTGGTGATACAAAAAAGCCAATTCTATGTTAAGATGACGGCTTCATATGATTTAATGAGCATAACATATGATCATATTTCTTAAAATGTGTTAATATTTTACGGATATAATATATTAGGTGTTTAATAATGTCGAATAGTAAGTCTGCAAGGGGCGTTTTTGACGATTCAAAAATCTTACAGGGCGCCATGCTTAGTAAAAGTCAGGCCTCACAAAAAAAACGGAGGCTACCTTGAAGCGCTCGCAAATGCCTGTGCAAAATGTTTCAGGAAGTCGGGTTCAGATTTATCAGGTTCGTTTTGTGAGCCAAGGGTAGTTCTTGGGTATGGTAATGACGACAGGGGCGGTTTTCCTATTTTTTTTGATCGGAGTTTATTCTATAAGAATGGACTTGACCTCATCAATGGTCATACCCTTAAAGAGGAGGAACCTATCAATTTGCAAACCATGAGATCTACCGCCAATATGCAAAGTGTATGCTCCAGCTTTGGGAAATCTACCTGTTAGCCATCCATGTCCGGCGCCATGTATTTCTGCTACGCCGTTTAAGGTAAAATTGTCATCGCTACGGCCGTAATATTTTTCGAAATGTTTTAGCTGTAGCTCTTTGGCATATCCAAGATTGTCGGCTAAGAGAATCCATATATCATTGCCTTTATCTGTGCCGCGTTCCCCTTTTGGCTGTCTCATCATCCATTTTATGGTGTAGTTCCCAGGGGTTTTTATCTTGAAAGTGTACGAAATAACATGGTCCATGTCGACCTGTTGGTAGGTGTTCGGCCCATCATAATAAATAAAGGCGCCGCCTGAGGCTTTTTCGGTATCCTTTCCAAGTTTCCATGCGCCCTTTAACTCAAAACGTTCGGCTTCAAAAACCACTAAACCCTTTTTTTCTTCTCCGGACCGATCTGGGGTGCACTCAAAGGAAATAGACCTCCATCTACCACGGGCATAGGCATAGGCATCGTCTTCTGGTATCTTGCCGTTCGAATGGGTGTTCGATTCAATTTGGATTATATCACCCGTTTTTACCGGTACATTTTTAAAAGTTCGGGAATAAGGGGCCATATCACGAGCGGTTTCGGGATTTTGAAATTCACCGATCAACTTACCGTCTACTTTCAGCCTATAGGTACTTTCCCCATCTTCTTCCGTAAGTGTTGTAAGGGTGATATTGTAATGGTCGGTAATACCTTTAAAAACCTTTTGGGTTGCCGCAAATTCATTTTTATATACAACGGCGTCAATCGCCACCGCGTTTCTGGAGTGGTCTTTATAGGGTGTTACAAACGGGCCTATTTGTAACATTTCAAAATGTTTGACCCCTATGAGGTGTGTGTCTTTGCATTCTGGTAAAGGGGTAATGCCATCTCCTATAAATTTCTGAAATTTTTGAAGGTTTCCATCTTCGTCGCCCAGAAGTAGGTACCAAACCATACCGGCATCGGAGATATCGGCACCTTTATTCTGTGGATGGAACAGCGTCCTGCTATATAGCCAATTGATATCTGGGTCCGAATGGTCCCTCATCCAGTGGTATGGAGCGAAGTCTGTGTTGGAACACCAAAGTTTGCTAGGGTTATCGCATGCATTTTGATCTTTTATTTTTTTGTACTTGATGCGATTTCCACTTAAGGCTATAGTTTCTTTCATGGTGTGATGCGCTTTTCTGCGCAAGTGATTGTCATTGTAGCCACTGTGGGAAATAACATACACATGGGCCAAAGCTTCTGAATGGCCATCATCTACAACCTCTTTTACCGCTCTGTAAAAGAATTCGGAAGGTCCCATATGAATGAAATACAAAGGGTCTGTAGCTGTTGATTTTTTCAACGCTTCTGCCAAATGTGTAATTGCGGTAGCATTGTCTTCAGAAACATCAAAGAAACGCGTAGCATCGAAATTCCACCGCTTAATGGCACCCTTGACCCCGTCAGCCATGTAATTGGTTTCGGAAGTATGTGGCGGCGCCGCAATAAAATTGTTGTACGAGAAATGTACGAGCCTATCCTGTAGTCCGAGCTTTGCGATCATGGCCAAAGCAGCTGGCGTGCCTCCCCAATCATCTGGGTCGGCACGGGGCCATTGGGCTTCAGGGTGCTTGTCCGCTTGATTGTTGCCATCGGCACTAATGGCAACGCGATTGTTGTTGTAGCCCAGGCTTTGGGCGAACAATATTTCAGATGATAGGCATATGAAGCCAAGAAGTAAAATAAAAGGTTTGGTAAGCATCTAAGGTCTATTTTGGTTATTGGTCAATTATTGATCACGGTTCTGATTTTTATAAGATGTACTATAGCAGCTTCCTCTTTTAAATGATCCCCATAATTTTATGCCCATGGTTCCCGGGGCTTGGAAATGTATTCGAATTATCGAATGGCCCCATGTTCTCCTGTCCTTCTTATTTTTTATGAAAACTGCCACGACAAATACTTGGAATTCGCCCTTAAAAAAAATGAATGGGGGTTGTAGTAACACCGCTTGGTAATATGCAATGTAAACCGTAGCATCGTATTTAATTACAAGAAATACAGTAAGGGAACTGTATAGGATACTGTGGCTTTAACTGTTAATTTTTTGAGGAAACAATGTGTAATTATTTGAAAATCAAATTAATGTGATTGAATTTGTCATTTACCCATATTGGAGGGGAGAGTGTAAGCAAATTGAAAACAAAGGTTATATTTGAGGGATATGATATCCGAACCAGACCAAAAGACAATCGAAAAAGCGCTTAACGATTTATGCGCCCATCCCATTTTTGTTAATTCGTTAGTGTATAAACAATTGCTTCAATACTTGGTTAAAAAGGCGATTGAGAAAGAAGACATCAAGGAATACACCATTGGGGCCGACCTTTTTGGCAAGAACTATGTGAACGACAAAAATGATGGGGCCGTGCGAACCCACATGTATAAGCTCCGAAAAAAATTGGTAGCCTATTATGCGGACAAGAATGTGCAAAACGAAATAATATTCGAAATCAAAAAGGGACAGTACAATTTGGACTTTATTTCCAAAAAAGAGTATGACAGGCATAAGAGGTCGCTTGAATTTCAAATTCCGTTAAAATGGGTCAAGGGTATAGGCTTGGTTCTGTTATTGGCCTTTGGGGCCATGTGGGGCATATCTTATTATTTGGGCAGTCCACCGGCGTTATGGGAGGTTTTTTTGAAAAATGGGGATAAAACTCTCGTGGTCATTTCGGACCAGTACATGCTGATGCATACCAATATCCAAGGTGAAAAGCACCCTACGATGTATTCTAAGATTAACAGCGATGAAGATTTATTTGCGTTTAAAAAGGAATATCCAGACCGAAAATTGGAAATGACGGATTTTACACTGGTATCGAAAATGGCACCTTACGGTATTAAGAATTTAGATGAATGGTTTTTTAGCTGGGACAGTAATTTTAAGATTGAGTTAGAAAGTAATCTTGCGCTTAACCATATCAAGGAAAACAATATTGTATTTATCGGACAATTTAAGACCATGAATCTTTCCAAGTCGTTCTTTTTAAGGGATAGTAAGGTTTTTTCTACCTATGGTGATGGTTTTAAGGTTAATGCCAAGGGGAAGGAGAAAATTTATACGACACAATTTGCACCCGATAAAAAGGTTGAATATGCCCTAGTTTCCTTTACCTCGTTGAGTCCGGACAAGCGCGCCCTTTTTTTTGTGTCCAATAACGATATCGGGGTTATGGCTACCTTGCGTTTGTTTACCGATCCAACCTGGCTTAAAACCTTGGAAGAAAAGTTACCTCAAAAAACCAGCAGCTTCAATGCTCTATTTGAAGTAAGTGGAATGCAACGAACCCAAATGAGTAGTGAACTGATAGAGTTGGAGATTCTTGGCAATTAATGGGTAAAGCTGTAAGCTCCCTGTTTTTGCCGAATGCTAACTTTGTTGGACCTGGAATACAATTGGCAGGGGAGCTGAAGCGGCAGGGATATTTATCGCGGATCGGAATTTGTAAGGTCAAGGCCAAATATTAAGAATAGAACGGGTTCAATCTTGCTTTGCAGTTTTTCCTTAGAATTTTAAAGGCTTTCTTCATTTGGTTTTCCACTATCTTTATGGAGATGTTCGCTCACTCGATTCACTTTTCTTGAAGGTGTCTCCTCCATAGATATAAACTATGTATTGGGGATATTTTCTTTTCTCATTGAGGAAGCCCTGACCACCAAATCGGTCTTGAGGGTAATGGTTTCGAACTCTACAAAACTATCGGTATCGTCTATCTGTCGGATCAATAGGCTTGCGGCGGCCTGCCCCATTTGAAAGGCGCGGTCGTTAATCGTGGTAAGGTTGGGTTCTATGACCCTTGATATGGGGTAATTACTAAAGCCCACTACGGCTATTTGCTCGGGAACCTTGATATGGGCCTTTTGAAAGACCTGAATGGCGCTGATCGCCGTATAATCGTTCGAACAGAACAATCCGTCGGGCAATTCGGGTAGGGCCAGCATTTTTTTTGCGCATTCGGCCCCCTCTTCGTAGGTCAGGTTCTTGGTTTCTAGAATAAGGGACGGGTCTATGGGCAACTTATATTTTTTTAAAGCCGTTTTATAGCCCTCCAAGCGGTCTTTAAAAATGTGGGTCGACTGGTTTCCGGCGATATGGGCGATGCGGCTACAGCCTTGTTGGATAAGGTGCTCCGTTGCCTTAAAGGCCGATTCGTAATCGTTGATGACAATTTTGTTGGCGTTAAAATTGGTCGGGACGCGGTCGTAGAAAATTACGGGTACCCCCAATTTGGCGAATTTTTTAAAATGGGCATACGACTTGGTCTCGTTCGAAAGACAGATGATAATGCCCTCGACCATCCTGTTTTGTAAAATACGGGTAATCTCTTTTTCCCTTTCGAAGGAATCTTTCGATTGAAAAATGGTGACATTATATCCCTTGCTATAGGCGTACTCTTCAATACCACTAATGACCAGGGAGTGGAAGTGTATATCGATCTTGGGAACGATAATACCGATGGACTGGGTTTTCTTTTTTCTAAAACTCGAGGCAATGGAATTGGGGGTAAAGCCTAGTTCGTCTGCCTTTTGCTGGACCAGTTTACGTGTGGCATCGCTAATGGCAGGGTGCCCCGAGATGGCCCGTGAAATCGTGGAAGGCGATAAGTTCAGCTCCTTTGCCAAATCTTTTAAGGTAACTCTGGAATTCCCCATAAGTAAATTTTAACAAACGTTTGCGTAAATTTTACAATCTCAAATTAGAAGAAATATTCTCTAAACGTATATTATGATGTAATATATTGCAAATTTAACATTTTTTAGCCAATTATTCTTAAGTGGGAATAAAATTTAAGGAGATTTTACAGTTATTTTATGCAAACGTTTGCATTAATTCGATCTTAATTTTATATTTGAGATCATTAGGCGTTGATAGTTCTTTTCTAATAACCAGTTAAACATTGTTTTATGAGTAAAAAAAGTAAATCCGATCGTTCGCATTTCGGTAGTCGAGAGTTCTTCTTAAAGACTGGTATTCTTTGGGTGATGTTGTTTTTCCTTCATGGTTTTGGCTTTTCGCAAGAGCTTCGGATAGTAGGGAAAATTACCGACCAAGAGAGTGGTGAACCTCTTATCGGGGTCAGTGTCGTGGAGAAGGGAACCACAAATGGGGTGGCTTCCGACTTTGATGGAAAGTATATAATAAAAGTAAATTCCCCTGAAGCCGTATTGAGCTTTTCTTCTATGGGTTACCGAGCTGTAGAGATCCAAGTGGGTGAAAAGGAAGAATTGGACCTTGCTTTACAGCTGGTAGCCAATCAACTCGACGAGTTCGTCGTGGTAGGCTACGGTAAAAAGAAGAAGCGGAACTTGACGGGTTCAGTGGTGTCCGTCGGTGTGGAAGATATTGCCCAGACCAACCAACAGGATGCTTTGAGCATTTTACAAGGACGGGCCGCTGGGGTACAGATCGTTTCCAATTCCGGGGCGCCCGGTGGCGGTATGACGGTAAGGGTCAGGGGGAATTCTTCCTTGAACTCGGGAAACTCCCCATTGTACGTGATAGACGGGGTACCCGTTGAATCGAATTCCCTTTCTTCGTTGAACGGAACGGAAAACTTCGGTTTGAACCCGCTTTCCGATATCAATCCCAATGACATTGAATCCATCGAGGTTCTGAAAGATGCGGCTTCTACCGCAATTTACGGTTCCCGTGCCGCAAACGGCGTGGTGATGATTACGACCAAAAGGGGAAAGGAAGGCAAAGGCCAGGTGAATATCAGTTTTACATCGGGTACGAGCCAGATTACGAGAAAGCTCAGTGTCTTGAACGCCTCCCAGTACCGACAGGTGATTATAGATTCTTACCTGAATATGGACAATCCCGTTGAGCCGAACTGGACGGTCATTGATTCCTTGAACCCTAAAAACAATGGTGATGTCGATTGGCAAGAAGAATTGTTGCGGGTCGCGCCACAATATAAGGTAGACGTATCGGTACAAGGTGGTTCGGAGAATGCTAAGTATTCATGGAGTTCTTCCTTTTTGGATCAAGACGGTATCATCCTAAATTCCAACTACAAAAGGGTGACCTCGCGCTTAAATGTTGATTTTGATGTTTCCGACCGATTTAAAATTGGTCAGAGCATTTCCTATACGAACGGGGTGAACAACCGAATAAACGCGGGGGGAACGGGTAACTTAAGTGTGGTCCGTGAACTCTTGATCAGACCGCCATCCTATGCCATGTATTTGCCCGACGGTTCTTTGAACGGGTATCAATTTGGAAAAAGAAATCCCGTAGGTCTCGCCGAATACGCAACGCATTTGAACAAGACCAATAGGGTAATCGGTAACCAATACGGTGAATTTACCTTTTTTGAAGGATTGAAGTTGCGCAGTAACCTGAACTTAGACTTCCTCAATATGAAGGAAGACGAGTTCCTTCCATCTTCCTTAGATTATCGGGAAGGCTACAATTCTGGGGCGACCAGCTCGCTCAACAACTTGACTTGGGGCAACGAAACGTTTTTGACCTATGACAAGGCCTTCGACAAGGGGCATAACCTTAACGCCTTGGCGGGCTTTAGTTTTCAGGAATGGAACTATGAGCGTACCGGCCTTGAGGGAATGTTTTTTCCTAGTGATAACGTCATCACCTTAAATGCGGCGGGAACCATTTCCGGACAAGAGGCCAACATCCATACCCAACACTCCATGTTGTCGTATTTCGGAAGGTTGTCCTACGATTACAAAGGCAAGTACTTGCTGGAGATGAACCTGAGGGCCGATGGTTCTTCGCGTTTTGGTAAGGATAACCGTTTCGGTTATTTTCCTTCGGCTTCCGTGGGATGGAGGTTCTCCGATGAGAATATATTTGAAAACGTAAATTTCCTTTCCGATGGAAAATTAAGGTTTAGCGCAGGACAGACGGGTAACGAAGCCATAGGAAACTATACTTCCCAAGGTGAATTTTTAGTGGGCACCAATTATTTGGGGTATTCCGGGGCATCGCCATCGGTAATGCCGAATTCTGGACTCACCTGGGAAACCACTACCCAATACAATGCGGGCCTGGACCTGTCTTTTATGAACAACAGGCTCACGGTCAATGCGGATGTCTACCTAAAGGAAACGAACGATTTGTTGTACAACGTACCTATACCTAGAACTTCTGGTTTCGCTTATAGCACGCAGAATATAGGAAGCATTGAAAATAAAGGGGTAGAACTCCTGATTTCTACGCGTAACTTGGTAGGTGACTTTAAATGGGATACCAATTTTAATATCAGCACCAACCGTAACGTGGTAAAAGATTTGCCCGACGACTTGTTGACCAATGGATATATACAGAACGGAACCTATCATATCTTACAGGAGGGATTGCCGATAGGTACCTTCTACGGATGGAAGTTCAACGGGGTATATGCCCGTGATGAGGACAATGTAAACGGTATTACCAACGGGGCCCTGGGCAAGGTGTTCAAAGGGGGCGACCCTATATGGAACGACCTTAACGGCGACAATATCATTGATGAAGACGACCGTGAGGTTATCGGGGATGCCCAGCCTGATTTTTTTGGGGGGATCACGAACAACTTTAGCTATAAAAACTTTAGTCTTGGCGTCTTTATGCAGTTCTCTTATGGCAATGATATTTATAGCGAGATCAACCATCAAAGAAATTCAGTGGTCCGCTATAACAACCTTTCTACCGATGCACTCGATAGATGGCGTGAACAGGGCGATGTTACCGATTTTCCAAAACCGGTTCGCGACGACCCTATGCAATCCGATAGTCGGGTACAGAGCCGATGGGTAGAAGATGGTTCTTATTTAAAGCTAAAGAACGTCAACCTGCGCTATAGCTTCCCTTCTAAGTTGATCAGTTCATTCGGACTTAGTAAACTTGATGTGTTCGTAACGGCGTCCAATTTGATTACTTGGACAAAGTATACCGGTTTTGATCCGGACGTAAACTCTTATAATGGCCTGCGCGCCGGTATTGACGAGGGGTCCTACCCACAGAGCCGTACCATCATGACAGGATTAAACTTTCAATTTTAAAAAAAAGGACCATGAAAAATTATAAAAAAATACTTTCGCTCATTCTTATGGCAGGAATATTTTCTTGTTCCGACGATATATTGGATAAGGATCCCCAAAGCGGTTTTTCCGCCTCGGGTTTCTACCAGACCTCAAGTGATGCCCAGGCCGGGGTATACGGTATCTACGATGCCGTTCAATCTACATTTTCCTTGAACTTTTCCTTTTGGGGAGAGGGTAGGGCCGATGCGGTCGATACAAACCACTCGGGCGACCCATTGCTCATGAAGCAGAATGCCTTGAACAAAACCATGACTTCCGCCCGATGGAACAATCTGTATGAAACCATCAGCCGGGCCAACTATGCCATAAAATACGTACCGGGTGTTTTTGAGTCCGGAAACGATTTTAGCAATCAGTTGGTGGGGCAGGCAAGGGCACTCAGGGCCTTGTCTTACTTTTATGCCGTACGTGTGTGGGGCGATGTACCCATGATATTGGAACCCTACGAAAGTTCGGAACAAGGGTTCTTTGTCGAAAAAACGGATAAAGAAGCTATTTTAGACCAAATAGAAGCGGACTTATTGTTTGCCGCTGACAATTGTCGCGAGAGCTTTGGAGGGGAAAGAGATCGCCTCTTGATTACCCAAGGTTCGGCCTATGCCTTGCTTACCCAGGTGTATATGTGGAGGAACAAATACGAAGAGGCCGTAGACGCTGCCGAAAAAGTGATGGGCAATAGTTTGTACTCCTTGGTGGGGATAGGGGATTGGTCAAAGATTTTTTCGACCGGTTTTTCAAACGAAAGCATCTTTGAGATCGGTTACGATGAAACACAGACCAACAATTTAAGGGTGCTTTACGCCTTGGGCTCCGATAGCCACTATTTTCCCAGTGAGACCTTTAGAAATTCCTTTGAGGAAGGCGATTTGAGAATGGACCTTATTTATGATGTGACGGCAGAGCAGCCTAAAAAAATCTGGAAGTTTTTCGGACAAGGGTTCAACGACGAAAGTCCGGATCCCTCCGATAAAAATATAGTAATGGTCCGATTGGCCGATATTATGCTTTTAAAGGCTGAGGCCCATAATAAATTGGGGCAGGTAAATGAAGCTTTAGGACTCTTGAACACTATTCGAACCAGGGCAGGTCTGGCCGAGTTGACCCAAGACGATGCCATAAGTGCCTATGGGGATGTGGAATCGGCCATTTTACACGAGCGGTCCATAGAGCTTTCCTTTGAAGGACACCGTTGGTTCGACCTAGTGCGGACCGGTAAGGCCATTGAGGTGATGAAGCCGATCAATGGTTTAAGTGATGAAGCCAACTTGGTGTGGCCATTGCACGAAGACGCCCTAAATAGAAACCCTAAACTCGTACAGAACGCTTTTTACTAGAATCCGGTTCATTTATGTGTTCAATAAAAAAATAAAACATGAAAAATCATATCATAAAATTCACAAAACCCGTTCTCCTTGCCGCTGTTTTCATAGGTGGGGTTTACAGCTGTGAGATCCAAGAAAACTTTGATTATCAAGAGTCGGGTATAGACGGTAAGTTAGAGATTTCCGCTTGGGAATTTATTAAAAGGGATACCTCCTTGTCCATGTTCGAAAGCGCCATAGTACGAGCGGAATTACAGGGCTTCTTTAGCGATAGCGAAACGAGGACCTTTATAGCGCCTACCAATACCGCTTTTTCCGAATATCTAGAGACGAATTCCTATGCATCTATAGACGATGTGCCTTTGCCTATTTTGCGCAACGCCCTCAAATACCACATTGTAAATGATAAGGTATTGTTTACCGACCCGAAGCTGTTCGAGAACAATAAGCCTTTGCCCTATAGCACCGAGAACGGGCAAACCATGTATTTGTCGCATAACAGTAACTTTATTGGACTTATCAATGAAGGTACGAGCAAACAATGGGAGATTTACAGCTCGAACATAGAGCCTTTGGGCGATGTGGTACACGTGGTAAATTCCATAGTGTATTTTTCGGCCCCTTCAGGCGATCTGAACGTTCCTGATCCCACCGTAAAAACCGATACCATTTATCCCATACACGATACCTACGTCAACGGTGGAAGCCAGTCTGGGGTCAATTTTGGTTCCGATGTGCTTTTAAAGGTCAAGAATGTCGATGGTAACGGCGATTATGATAGAAAGGCCTTTTTAATGTTCGATTTGAACGATTTTGACGAAGAAGGCGTAATTACCGATATAAAACTTGAGATAGCGGTAAAGTTCACCCATGCCAAAGGGGTGGCCTTGGATCTCTATGCCGTACAGGATACGCTGTGGAACGAAATGGGACTCACCTTTGACAATGCCACCTTCCCTACCGATGACCCGATAGCCAGTCTTACGACCACCAAGGTGAGCACGTTTAACTATGACCTAACGGATTACGTGACCGGTTTGGGCGGTATGCAACGTGTGGCCTTTATGCTAGACGGTGAGGCGGGTACCAACGAAACGGACGAATTTGGTTCTAAGGAAAATACCGATTTTAATATGCCCATGTTGATCGCCACCCTAGGTTCGGGCAACAGTTTTCTTGAATTGGAGAAAAACAATGGTTTTAGCGTAAACACGGGTGAAGCTTTTGTATGGAATTCCGATGTTCTTGAAATCTCGGGGGCTTCCAACGGTGATATCATTTATACCGTAGAAGGGATACCTCAAAACGGATGGTTGATCAAAGGGGCACAAACCTTGCAGGTGGGTGATAAGTTTACCCAGCAAGATATCGATTTGATGAACTTGGTCTACATCAATAACGGATCGGGTAGTGCGGATCAGATTGATTTATCGGCCAAAGACAGGGTTGGGTCGGTCATAGAACCGTTCACCTTGGAAATCCTTATTCAGTAATAAGTTTAAATATTCCCATGCAAATACAAAAAGACAAAATGTATGCTATGTTACGAAAAGGTATGTTCGGTCTTTTTGTAGTACTTGACCTTTTTGCCCTTAAAGCCTGTAGTGGCCCGGAAGGCCCCCAAGAAACACCGGTTCAACAATCGAATCGGATCATCGAGTTTTCCGGGCACCAATGGCTGGTCCGTAATTCAAATAATGATAAGCAGGGGCCAGGCCCCAACTACTTCTTAGACTCCGAAGAAAATGTCTGGGTAGACGATGAGGGGCGCTTGCACTTGAAGATTATCAAAAAGGAAGGCATTTGGTATTGTTCCGGAATAAGCTTGCTACGGTCGCACGGGTATACCAAGTATGTTATGTATGCCTCGAGTAGGCTGGATCAAATCGATGAGAATGCGGTCGCGGGATTTTTCGTGTACGGAAACGATACCGAGGAAATAGATATCGAATTTTCGAAATGGTCTAAAACCGAGAATGACAATTCGCAGTTTGCCGTACAGCCGTCTTCAGTGGTTGACAACAAGTTCCGGTTCAATATGGAAATGGAAAATGGCTTGTCGACCCACTTTTTCGATTGGAAACCCGATCGTATCGAATTTGCCAGTTTCAACGGGCATGTCGATGTAAGTTTAGAAGAACCCCTAAATCACTGGGTGTACAAGGGTGCCGATATTCCGCCCGACAAGGAAGAAAGATTAAAAATAAACTTATGGCTTTTTAAAGGAAGTAGTCCATCGAACAACCAAGAGGTCGAAATCATTATCGACAGAATCGAAATTTTATAGGCTCATAAAAGATGTGGCCTAAGCGCAATAAAAAACAGAAATAAAAATGCTAGATTACGCAAAGAAAATTAATGTCTTTCCTTCTAGGACCGAAGCAGGTACAGCTGCCGGGAAAGCAATTGAAAAACATATCCTAAAATTGCAGGAAAGACAAGAGGTGGTACGTATTATTTTTGCCGCCGCGCCTTCGCAAGATGCCATGTTGGAGTACTTGGCGCAATCCCGATCCATTCGGTGGGATAAAATCATCGCCCTGCATATGGACGAGTACATCGGGTTGCCCCAAGGGGCACAACAACACTTTTCCAAATACCTCGAAGACCACCTTTTTTCTAAAGTAGGCCTAAAGGAGCGGTTTTTGATAAACCCCCATACGGATTTGGACGAAGAGCTCGACCGATATTCAAAACTGGTCAACGAAGGCCCGATAGATATGGTTTGCGCTGGTATTGGCGAGAATGGCCATATTGCATTTAATGACCCCCCGGTAGCCCATTTTGATGACCCCGAAACGGTCAAGATTGTAACCCTTGACGAGGGATGTCGCCAGCAACAGGTGAACGATGGCTGTTTCGCCAACTTGGACCAAGTGCCTGAAAAGGCCTTGACCTTGACCATTCCCGCCCTAATGAGGGGCGAGAAGCTGTTCTGTATTGTTTTGGGCGCTAAAAAGAGCGAAGCGGTAAAAAACTCCTTGTTGGGGCCGATCACTACCGAATGTCCGGCTTCGATATTGGCAACACATGCCAATTGCGAATATTATTTCGATGAGGATGCCTACCAAGGGGTGGTAAAGGTGTCGAGTTAAATTTTTAAATTAAAGAACGAACTATCCTATGAGGTCAAAACATATTTTATATTCGATTGCGGTGTGGCTTGTACTCCTTGTGATGCCCTTGCACTTTCAGGCCCAGACATCGGGGAATAAACGAACGGATGACTTTGCCGTTAAGGGTTTTCATATTGATCTACGGATTCAGGTAATGACCCCCCAGGCCTTAAAGGACTTTGCTACGGAACTTTCCGGTTTCGGAATCAATACCTTGGTGATGGAGTGGGAGGGAACCTATCCCTTTAAAAATCACGCTACCATTTCAAATAAGTACTCCTACACGCGTGAAGAGATAAAAGATTTTGTGGCCCATTGCGATAGTCTAGGCATACAGGTCGTGCCACTTCAACAGAGCTTGGGCCATGTAGAGTATATTCTCAGAAACCCCCGGTACAGCATCTTAAAGGAAGACCGAAAGGATATTTCGCAATTATGCCCCATGCAGGTGGAGGCGAACATAGAGCTGTTTTCGGATCTATTGGCCGATTTGTCGGAAACCCATAATTCCGATTACATACACCTTGGTGGCGATGAGACTTATTTGTTGGGCCATTGTTCCTTGTGTAAGAAAAAGGTAGAGGAAGAGGGAAAGTCGAAATTGTTCGTCGACCATATGAAGATGGTGGCCGAGGCGGTGATCGCCTTGGGAAAGAAGCCGATTATTTGGGCCGATATCATTTTAAAATATCCTGAGGCTGCGGCCGAGTTGCCCGAGGAAACCATTTTTATCGACTGGAACTACGGCTGGAAAACCAATCACTTTGGGGATGTGGCCGGACTTCAAGAGTTGGGCTTCACCTTTTGGGGCTCCCCTGCGATCCGCTCCCATCCCGATAACTGGTACGGAACGGGCTGGATGACCCATTTTAAAAACCAACGGGATTTTATTCCCTACGCCCGGGAAGCCAACTATAAAGGCCTGTTCATGACTTCGTGGTCTACCAGTGGCGTATACGGCTTTACATGGGACGTAGGCTATGATGTGATGGATATGGTGCAAATGCGAAATACCTATCCTATGGCGGGCTTTCGTATTCTTATCGCCAGCTATGCCCATGCCCTGAAAACCGATGAACCCTTGGATATCGAAGCCTTTGTCAGGGATTACGGCAAGAAAAGGTTCGGCTTGAACCGGGCCGATAGTCAAAAACTTTGGGACTTCTTTTCGGCAAACCCCGAACCGATTACCAACGGCAAAGCTTCAAAGAGTGGCAGTATTGAAGAAGTGAAGGAGCGCTACGGAAAGATAAGGGAGGCCATAAGCAGTGTCACGCCCTCAAAGAACATCAGGGAATTTGGACATTTTAAGTTGATGGCCGATTTAAGGATGCACTATCTGGATTTTAAAAACATTGAGGCGCGCTATAACTCCAAAGGGTTTTCCGTTGCCGATACCCCCGAACTGCTTAAGGCCTTAGACCAGGTTTTAAAGGATGCCAAAGACCTCGATAAACGATTTATAGACCTCAATAAGGGATTTCTATACGATGCCGAATTACAAGAGCAAAATGCCTTAAGGGTCGAGCCCGTGAAAGGACTCTATGACCGTTTGGCCAAATTAAAATAAGGTAAACCTTAGTCGTGGATGAATATCGTAAAACCAAATTTTTGCCCTAAATAAGTAAGATGCAGCTACTCGATTGGATTGTTTTATCATTGTATTTTTTAATGCTTTTGTCCATTGGCCTATGGTCTTATTTTCGGGTAAAGAACGCTGCCGACTTTTACACGGCCGGGGGGAATTTACCCTGGTGGCTATCGGGTATCTCGCATCATGTTTCCGGTTATAGTGGGGCCGTGTTCGTGGCTTATGCCGGTATTGCCTATACCCACGGCTTTAGTCTCTATGTGTGGTGGGCCTTTACGGTGGGCCTTGCTACCCTCCTGGCCGCATTCTACATTGCGCCCCGTTGGTCGAGGCTGCGGATTTTCTCCGGGATACAATCCCCTACGGAATACCTCTTAAAGCGCTACGACCTAAAAACCCAACAGTTGATCGCCTGGTCGGGGGCCATCATAAAAATCTTCGACACAGGGGGAAAACTTGCCGCCATAGCCGTTCTACTGAATGTGTTCAGCGGAAGCTCCATAACCTTCGGGATTATCTTGGTGGGTACTATTTCCCTCGTATATATAACCATAGGGGGGCTCTGGGCGGATGTGTGGAACGATTTCGGACAGTTTATCGTACAGCTGCTTGCCGGAACCACCATGTTCGTCATGATCATTATGAAATTAGATGATGGTATCGCAGGTATCTTTACGATGTGGGATCGCTTACCTGCCGAAAATTCCAACTTTTTTAATAGCCCCTATACCTTTGGCTTTGTCATCGTTATCTTGATCATCAACTTTTTTAGCTATAGCGGGGGCACTTGGAACCTGGCTACGCGTTTTATCTCGTCCACTTCGGGGGAAACGGCAAAGAAGGCGGCCATTCTATCGTCCATACTCTATTTTATTTGGCCCTTGGTCTTGTTCTACCCCATGTTCGCCTCGCCTCTTTTTCTAGAGAACCTGGCGGATCCCACACTTTCTTACGGAATGATGGTAAAGCAATTTCTCCCTACGGGCTTGGTCGGACTCGTTCTTGCTTCACTTTTTGCGAATACCCTGTCTATGACGGCATCGGACTCAAATACGGTTTCCGCCGTTATCAGTCGTGATATTCTTCCGGTCTTGTTTCCCGCCATAAGGACATACGATAGTAAACAACTATTGCAATTGGCGAGATTGACAACTTTTTGTTTTACGATGCTTACCATTGTAGTAGCCTTGAATTCCAGTCATTTTGGGGGTGTTTTCGGCTTGATCATCAGTTGGTTCGGCGCCCTCTTGGGTCCCATCTCCATCCCTATGATCCTAGGCCTGTTGCCCGTTTTCGCGAAAAGCGATGGAAGGGCGGCCCTGATATCCATTGTGGGCGGTTTGGTGACCTTTATACTTCTTAAAATATTTCCCATAGATTCCTTTGGCCTAGAGATCGGTGCCCCTACCTTGGTTTCCTTCTTTTTGTTTGCGTTATACGGATTTTTGAACAAGGGCGAAGTACCGGAAGAAGTATTGGAATTGCATAAAAATTTGGCGAAGACGGATAAAAACTAAAGTAATGAAAACGAATTTTAAAGGTCAGCATTACAAAACGGGAAAGCCTATTGACATTCGTGTTAATGGGGGAATGATAGTGGAGGTGAAAGAGTCCCTTGCTGCCGAGGGCGAATTTCATTTGGCCCCAGGCTTGGTAGACCTTCAGGTTAATGGATTCAAGGGAATCGACTTTAATAGTGGCCTATTGACGGCCGATGAGGTTTGTGAGCTCACCTGTTTTTTATGGGAAGCCGGGGTCACTACCTATTTCCCGACCTTGATCACCAATTCCGACGAAGGCATAGCCGAGGCCATAGAGGCCATTGTTGCCGCCTGTAAGGCCGACGAAAGGGTGAACGCCTCCATCGGAGGGATTCATTTGGAAGGCCCTTTTCTATCGGCTGAGGACGGTCCACGGGGCGCACATCCTTTAAAACATATAAAAGCCCCGGATTGGGAGCTGTTCCGTTCTTGGCAGAAATTGGCCGAAGGCAGGATACAGCTAATGACCATGGCCCCCGAATGGCCGGAAGCCGAAGGGTTTATAAAAAAATGTACGGCTTCGGGCGTGTTGGTATCCATCGGGCATACTGCCGCCAGTCCGTTGCAAATACAGACCGCCATAGGGGCGGGCGCAACCATGTCGACCCATTTGGGCAATGCTACCCATTTATCCTTGCCCAGGCACGACAATTACATTTGGGAACAGTTGGCATCGGACAAGCTATGGGCCTCTATTATCGCCGATGGCTTTCATTTGCCCAAGGCCATGCTAGAAATATTCGTCAAGGTAAAGGAAGGGCGCTGCATTTTGGTGAGTGACTGTACAAAGTTTGCCGGCCTCGCGCCGGGATCCTACGATAGCCATATTGGAGGACAGATAGAATTGAACAAGGAAGGTCGATTGTTTATGAAGGAAGAGCCAAAAATGTTGGCCGGTTCCGCCCAGTCCCTGGCTTGGTGCGTAGACCATTTGACGAATTCGGGCATTCTTCCCCTGTCGGAAGCTCTGGATATGGCCTCCGTAAAACCTATGGAGTGGTTAGGGGCCAATAAAACCTTGGGGTTGACCAAAGGGGCTAGCGCGGATTTCATCGTCTTTGAACGGCGCGCCAATACCATCGAAATTGTAAGGACGGTTAAGTCCGGCGCAGTGGTTTACCAAGGCTAGTATCACTTAAAACACAAAGTAGAATCAAAACACAGTACATAAAAATATATAGTATATGAAGCTTTCCAATTCCTTTTTTATAGCTCTTGTCCTCTCCGTTTTTTCAATGCAGGCTAGGGAAGAAGTCACTATCATTCCCCAGCCTACGTCAGTGGCATATGGAGAAGGTTCCTTTCAATTAAAGGGCAAGATTTCCATAATAAGCGCTGAAAACTTGGAAAATGAAGCAAGCTATTTGGCAAAAGTGCTTCAAACAGGCTTTGGGCAATCGCCCCGAATAAAGAGCAAGGGCAAGGGTATTGGTCTTTTTCTAGAGGAAAGCCTGTTGTCGGAGTTGGGCGAGGAAGGCTATATCCTATCGGTTGGAAAAAAGGGGATAACCATTAAAGCCGCTACCAATACAGGGGTGTTCTATGGCATCCAAAGCTTGCGACAGATGCTTCCCCCAGATTTTGGCTATGCTGCACCCGTGGAGGGGGTTACGCTTCCAATTTTGGAAATAAGCGATACTCCCAGGTTTCCTTGGAGGGCATTTATGTTGGATGAATCCAGGCATTTTAAGGGGAGTGAGACGGTCAAAAAGATGTTGGACCAAATGGCCCTCTTGAAGATGAATACCTTTCACTGGCATCTGACCGATGACCAAGGCTGGCGGATCGAGATAAAGAAATATCCGAAGCTCACGGAAATCGGTTCCAAAAGAAAGAACACCCAGGTGAGCCGAAAGAGTGAGGAAAGAACAAAAGAACCCCATGAAGGTTTTTATACCCAAGAAGAGATCAAGGAAATCATCGCCTATGCCAAGGCTAGGCATATCACCGTAGTGCCCGAAATAGAAATGCCGGGCCACGCCATGGCGGCAATTGCGGCTTACCACTGGCTAGGGACCTTGGGGACCACAACCGAAGTTCCAGCCGTATTCGGAAAAATGGACGATTCCTTCAATATTGGGGACGAAAAGGTAGTGCGCTTTCTCAAGGATGTCCTCGATGAGGTAATGGCCCTTTTTCCAGGTTCCGTAGTGCATATCGGGGGAGACGAGGTGAACTATACGCCTTGGGAGACCCATCAAGATATCGTAAGCTTTATGAAGGAAAAGAACTTGGGTAGCCCTGCTGATTTACAGATTTACTTTACCAATGAAATATCGAACTATATCGACAATGCCGGAAAACGAATGATGGGGTGGAATGAAATTATGGGCGATGATATACATGGGGAACGCGAGCAAGAAACGGTTCAAACGGAGAAACTGGCAAAATCGGCCATCGTACACTTTTGGAAAGGCGATTTGCAATTGATCAATCGGGCGGTTCAAGAGGGGTATGATGTGGTGAATTCGAATCACTGGGATACCTACTTGGATTATACCTACCAAAGACTGCCCCTGTCAAAGTCCTACGCCTTTGATCCCATTCCTAAAGGCTTGGACCAAAAGTACCATGCGCGTATTTTAGGTTCGGGCACCCAAATGTGGAGTGAATGGATCCCAACGGTAGAAAGCATGGAAAAGCAAATTTTTCCGAGGCTGGCAGCCTATGCGGAGGTAGGGTGGACCCAAACCCACAATAAAGATTTTGATCGGTTTCAGCGGGCCCTAGACGATTTAAAAATTACTTGGGCCAAATCAGGAATCAGTTTTCATTAAGAACAAGAAAAATCCCCCGCCATACAGGTAGGGGATTTTCACTTTTTTAAACGCTGTGTTGCGCCTTGATCAGTTCAATAAAAATTCTAGGAATTCATGGTCCTCAAAGGTATCTTCATCAAGTGTGGTCTGTCGGATGATAACCGTTTTGAGCGAGGGTATGAGATACATCCTGTTTTTTCCTGATCCCAAACCGCCAATGATTTCGGTGTACCCATGGTAGTACATAATTCCGCCCGATGAACCATCGGGGGCGGCATCTAGGGGATTGAGCCCATAACCGTTTACATTGTTCAACCAACAAAAATTACCGTGTCCCGGATTGGGACCCGTGGCAACGAACATATTTTCCAACAGCGACGTTTCGATGATTTGCGTGCCGTTATAGTTGCCCTTGTCGATCATAAACTGTCCGAACTTCACCCAGTTTCTCGGGGTTAAATGGCAACCGTTGGGGATGTTGGGATTTCCGGCCTCGTCATGGGACCAACTGTCATACTCCAATCCGATTTTATCGAAAATTTCAGATTCAAGGTATTCCAATGGGTTTTGGGAAATGCCCTTCTCTTGCAATTTTCGCTCTAAAAGAACCCCGAATATATAATAGTTGCTCGGTCCGTAAGAGAATTTTTCCCCTGGGGTACTTACCATTTTCAATTCGTCAATGGCATATTGATATCTATCGCTCTCGTCCGATAGGGTTAAAAAATTCTGGGAGAGTCCTGAAGACAGGGTCAATAGATGCTTTATCTTGATTTTATTTTTCCCCGGATGCAGACCGGTGTCCTGCCATTCGGTGATGGTGTTCGAAACGTGCTCTTCGTAATCGATAAGGCCCTGTTGTTTGGCCAATGCGGCAACGGCCGACCAATAAAGCTTGGTCGCACTGTAAATATGGGGCGCGGTATCTTGGTCGGCGCCATTATGGTAATCTTCAAAAATAACGGAGCCGTCCGTCATGACCAAAACGGCGCTTCCCCCTTTCTCTTTAGAGTAGTTGGCCGCATCCGAAAGTTGTTCGGTGGTAAAGGTGTCTTCGGCCTCCGGAACTGTTTCCTTATCGTTGTCGTCATTGTTGGAACAGCCGATCGTAAACAAGGATATCATCGAAAGTATAAAAAAATGCTTTTTCATGTTATATCGGTTTGTGGGTTGGACTTAAAAAAACGAATTTGGTTTGATCTAGTGGACTATAAGGTGTTTTGTTTTAGTGGATTGTCTTCGTTAGGAAGTACAACGACTTTATCCGCATCCTTATTTTATATATAGGTGTTTTTCTAGCACGAGGTGATGCTTGCGACAGCGGGGAGCAAAGCCTTGGCCATCACATGTATCCTGATTTTTTCAATCTCAAACATACAGGACTCTACCCAAGGGAGCGAGGCTTAGTTTTACAGGGAAACGATAAAATTTCAATTATGGGAACAAAGGGTGTATTATACGGCTTACTTCTGGTCTTATTGCTTGTCTCTTGCTCCAAAGACGGTAATGATGGTGCCTTAGGCCCAATGGGACCCCAAGGGGAAACAGGGGCTGCGGGTATTGATGGTCGGGATGGTGAAGACGGGATCGACGGACAAGATGGTGCGGACGGCCAGGATGGCCGGGATGGAGAGCAGGGGGAAACCGGTACGGCCAATGTCATTTCTTCCGAATGGTTTACCCTCGATTTCGGGGAAACACCTATAAATGCCATTAATGCATCCGATAATATGAATGTGCCCGACTTAGACCAAGAAATTAGGGATAACGGTTTGGTGACCGTATTTGCCAGAAAAAGTAATGGTGACGATTACCTGTATTTTCAATTGCCCTACCATCGGTATAATCCTGATTTTCAATATTATTCCATCAAATTGTTTTCTGCTGTAGATGTATTGAACATTAGTGTTTCAAGTGTGGATGGTAGCGATATCTATGCTCCCTACCTCACGGAATTCAGATATATCATAGTGCCCAGTGGTAGTGCCGCCAAGGGGCAAGCATCTGTAGACTATGCGAAGATGGGCTACGAGGACCTGTGTAGGCACTTAAAGCTCGACAAGTAAAAGTACCTCATGCGCCCTCCAGAGGAATAAACAGGGGGACTTTCGTCCTCCAAGAAACACCCCCGCCCTGTGCCCCCCACCTTCGAAGCAGTGCGCTGAGCCTGCCGAAGTGGGGGATTTTAGCGCGGGCGTGAAGCTCGCGCTAGCGGGGGTATTTAAATGTTTCGCATTTTATTACGCTACAATAAGCTTCCTTAGAATTTGTAATACCGTTTTACAGGGTAATGGTCGCGCCCATTACTTTTAAGAATTCACGGATAAAGCCAGGGTGTCCGGGCCATGCTGGGGAAGTAACCAGGTTGCCGTCTACAAAGACCCCGTCTGCGGGGATATCTTGAAATTCGCCACCGGCCAGGGTCACTTCGGGACCTACGGCAGGGTAGGCGGTAAGTTTCCTGCCCTTTACCACATTGGCGGCCGTTAGTATCTGAATACCGTGGCAAATGGCCGCTACGGGCTTGTTGGTCTCAAAAAAATGGGTGGTGATCTCTAGCAGTCTTTGGTTCAACCTTAAATATTCGGGTGCCCTTCCGCCGGCAATGACCAAACCGTCGTAGTCTTCGGCGACCACATCGTCAAAACTATAGTTCAGGGCAAAATTATGGCCCGGTTTTTCGGTATAGGTCTGGTCGCCCTCAAAATCGTGGATGGCGGTCTTAACGGTATCTCCCTTCTTTTTGTCGGGGCAAACGGCATGCACTTCATAGCCGACCATTTGCAGCATTTGAAAGGGTACCATGGTTTCGTAGTCTTCAGTAAAATCTCCGGTTAGGAACAGTACTTTTTTCATCGTTCTATCTTTTGTTTATGCTTTGTTCAAAGTGGATACGGACACAGATCTATGGATAAGATGGAGGCTGGTCGTAGCAACTAAATTAGACAATACACAGCAAAAAATAGAAGGGGAACTATTAAAATAAAGTGAAGGCCGGGTTATTTTTTTGATCAAGGTACTGCTTGGTGTCGCAG
Organism: Zobellia galactanivorans; assembly: GCF_000973105.1. NCBI lineage: Bacteria > Pseudomonadati > Bacteroidota > Flavobacteriia > Flavobacteriales > Flavobacteriaceae > Zobellia > Zobellia galactanivorans. The sequence goes on from NC_015844.1 coordinate 3,866,918, forward strand.
AACATCCCCCGCCCTTCGGGCACCCCCTTCAAAGCGTTACACTGAGCCTGCCGAAGTGGGGATTTTAGTACGAGCGTGACGTTCGTGCCAGGGAGGTGTTTTTACTCGGCCTGGGGTATTGCTATCTTATCATATATGTAGGTTTAAAAAACAAATAGTTTAAAATAATATATTGATTTTTGTAACTATTACAAAAATATAAAGTAGTCTTATTCCTTCGTTATTTAGGTTTGTTAAATCTTTTAAAATTGGTTAATGTTGTATTTTGTAGGGTTTTTATGTGTAGTCCTATTTTTCTATTTCTTACAAAATAAAATATATTTATCACCTTATTTTAATTCGGCTAATTTAAAATGTATGCAACCAAAGACTAGATTTATGAAATTAAAAATTCGATGCTATGTGTCGATTGTATCCCTGTTGTTTTGTTTGGGATTACAGGCGCAGGACAAAACCGTGTCGGGTCAGGTGACCGACGAATCAGGCTTGCCATTACCTGGTGTTTCCATTGTTGTAGTTGGTACATCTACGGGGACACAGACAGATTTTGATGGTAACTATAGTATTGCTGTCGCTACTGGAAATGTCCTTAGTTTTAGTTATATGGGACAGAAAACCGTTGAGCGAACCGTTGGGGCGTCCAATACCATCAATGTGCGGATGGAAGAGGATGCACAGGCGCTCGAAGAGGTAATCGTTACGGCCTATGGCACTAGTACTAAAGAGGCTTTTACAGGTTCTGCCAATATCGTTGGCGCCAAGGACTTGGAGAATAGGAGTGTTACCTCTCCAATTGCGGCCATTGAAGGGCGTGCCACAGGTGTGCAGTTTACATCGCCTACAGGCCCTGGTTCTTCACCGGGGATTGTTATCCGTGGAGTAGGAACATTGAACGGCGATACCGATCCCTTGTTCATCGTAGACGGTGTACAATATGAAGGTTCGCTGAATACGATCAACCAAGAGGATATTGAATCGTTTACGATCCTAAAAGATGCCGCATCAACTTCTCTGTATGGTTCCAGGGCAGCCAATGGGGTTGTGATCATTACTACTAAAAGTGGAAGAAAGGAAGGAATACAGGTAAATGCTTCTATGCAATATGGCCTTGTATCCACTGCTATTCCATTTTATCCGGAACTTACACCTGGCGAGTATTATGAAAGCATGTGGGAAGCCCTAAAAAATTCAAGTGCGGGTGGTGGAGATCCGGCCTTTGCTTCCGAAAACATTTACAACAGTTTGGGCTACAATCCATTTGATGTGCCCAACGATCAAATTGTAGGTGTGGATGGTACGTTGAACCCCAATGCCAAGGTTATCTATAAAAACCTTGATTGGTACGATGCGATGTCGAGAACAGGGGTTCGTCAAAACTACAATGTAAACGTTTCCGGTGGAGGCGAGAATCATAAGGTGTTTTTCTCCACTTCATACCTAGACGAGGAGAGTTTTGTGGTAAATTCAAAATTTAATCGTTTGACCACCCGTCTTAACGCAGAATTCGATGTCAACGATCGATTGACCATTGGAGGTAGTGCCAGTATTGCCCTTACAGAGGCTGTGGCTCCTAGTTCCGCAGGGACCAACAGTATAGTAAACCCTTTTGGTTTTGCTAAAAATATAGGTTCTGTGTATCCCGTATATGTAAACGACCTTCAAGGAAATATGGTAACCGACAATTTTGGAAACCCAGTTTTTGACAGTGGAGAAGGTTTTTCTGAGTACAATATTGGCTCAAGACCTGTTTACCAAGGACGTCATGCACTTCAAGAGCTTATGCTCAATGACGAGCGCGATAAGGACAATACCTATGGTTTCAGGTTTTTCGCAGAGCAGGAAATTTTTGAAGGACTAAGTGTGAGGGTGAACTATGGTAGGGATATCAACGAAGGGCTTGAAAAAGAATACGAAAATGCCATAATCGGTGATGCCCAGCCTGATGGAAGGTATAGTGAGGAAAGATCCAGAAGGCAAGTAGAGAACTTTAACCAAATATTGAGCTATGTAAGAAGCTTCGGCAACCATAATTTGGATATTACGGCAGGACACGAGAGCTTCGACAGGACCTTTACGTTCAACGGTGGTATGAAAACGATCCAGGCGGCCAATGGAATCTATGAGTTCGATAACTTCTCGAATATTGTAGATTTGGAAGGGGCTTCCACACGAAAGAGTATTGAAGGGTATTTTTCAAGAGTAAATTATAACTATGATAACAAATACTATATCAGTGCTTCGGTTCGACGTGATGGTTCATCCGTATTCGATGCCGACACCAGATGGGGAACATTTTACTCTGTAGGTGGTTCTTGGAGAATCGATCAAGAAAATTTCCTGAAAGACTCCGATATAATCGACCAATTGAAGTTGAGGGCTTCATACGGTGAAGTAGGGAATGATGATCTTTTGGACTTCTTCCTTTCCCAGGCAAGGTTCTCTATTACATCCAATGCGGCTAGTCCTGCTATTATTTTTACGGATATTGGTAATCCCGACCTACAATGGGAAACCATTGAAAACTTTGATGTCGCCTTGGAGTTTGCCCTGTTCAATAATTTCTTGGATGGTTCTGTGGAATACTACAAGAAAAACTCTTCCGACCTATTGTACAAAATGCCCATTGCACCAAGTAATGGCCTAAATGAAGTGCCGGTGAACGTTGGCGACATGTTCAACTCCGGTTGGGAAGTTGCACTGACAGCGAATCTGTTCGATACTGACGACTTTAGATGGAATGTTACCTTACAAGGCTCTACATTTAAAAATGAGATTACCAGTTTGCCCGATCCCTTTATTAATGAGTCCGAACGTTGGGCGGAAGGTCATTCCCGATATGATTTCTATCTATTGAGGACCGGCGGTGTTGATACACAAACAGGGGATCAATTGTTCCTTATGTATGAACTCGATGAAGAAGGCAATAGCGTGCCCGTGTTGGATGGCAATGGTGAAATAGCCACAACCAATGATTGGCAAGAGACGCAACGTGCCTATACGGGTGATAGTTCCATTCCTGATCTACTGGGGTCAATAGCCAACAGCATTGGCTATAAAGGATTTTCTTTTGACTTTTTGATCAATTATGGTATTGGTGGATCGATATTGGACAATGGATATTCGGCAATGATGCACAGTGGTAATTTTGGAAGCTCGTACCACCCGGATATTTTAAAAGCTTGGAGACAACCGGGCGACATTACCGATGTGCCCCGATTGGAATCGGGTAACCCTAATTTGGTCAGAACACAATCGGATCGTTTCATAACCGATGCTTCGTTTTGGGCACTTAGAAACGTGAACTTGGGGTATACCTTTGATGATAAGATTGCAAATCAACTCGGCCTGGATAAGCTTAGGGTATCCATATCAGGTGAAAATCTCTACACCAAAAGCGAGAGAAAGGGATTGAACCCTCAGTTTAACCTGGCGGGAACCGGTGAAGGAAACGACTTTAATCCTGCAAGAATTATCTCTTTAGGGGTGAACGTTACTTTTTAAAAAATAGAATTATGTTAAGAAAAATAAATATATTGTTATTGGTATTCCTAGGGACAACCATAACTTCTTGCGACGACGATTTTCTCGAAACAACGCCCACCGATGCCATTTCTGCGGTAGATGCGCTTGCCGACGAAGAAAGCATGCAATTGATATTGAATGGACTGCATCGTGGCCTATATTCCCAGTCGCAGACCATTCTTCCCGGAGGCCAATCCTCCAGGGCCAACAACCATTACTGGGTTCCCCTTGGAGATAACCTTTCAGGGGGGCTTATCCATTCGGCGAGTGCCAACAATTTGGGATGGAGAACCGAAATGCAATGGAACTCGCACACCGACCCGACATCCTTGACCTGTGAGTTACTATGGTACCACCGATATAATATTGTATTGGGTGCCAACCTGCTTATCAATAGGGCTACGGATGGAACAATGTTGGAATCACAGGCACTATATGAAATTTTGGGACAGGCCTATACATATAGGGCCTATGCCTATCTTTCTTTGGTACAGCATTATGCCAAGGGATATTTAATCGGAGATCCGGCAACAGATCCGGGGGTGCCGTTGTTGTTTTCCTCGGAATTACCGTTCACCAGTGAGCCAAGGTCTACCGTACAAGAGGTCTATGACCAGATTGGGGCTGACTTGGTTGATGCAATAGCTGCTTTTGAAAAAGGCACGGGAAGACCAAGTGGGGGAGCAGATACCAAATCCCAATTGAACATAGATGTCGCTTATGGTCTATTGGCCCGCACTGCCTTATCAAAAGGAGATTGGGAAACGGCGGCCGAAGCAGCTGTAAAGGCGCGTGAGAACTATCCGTTGATGGGCGAGGAAGAATGGAAATCCGGTTTTAACTCCAATAACCTTTCAGAAGTTATTTGGGGAAGCCACGTAATAGACGCCGAGACCGCATTTTTTTCTTCATATTTCTATTTGGTAAGTAATACCTTTAACGGTAGTCAGGTCAGAAACAACCCAAAGATTGCGGACCGAAGATTGGTCGATGCCATTCCCGATACGGATTACAGAAAGGATGTTTTCTTTATCGATGCACCGAATACCAATAGTTCCGCAGCGAACAATCAGGGAGGACTTGATTCAAATACCGGTTTGCCGAGAGACCCAAATTATGAAAATGATTTGGAAGGATACAATGCCAGAAGGGCAGAGATCAATGCAATTTACGGTATTACCAATGCATACAATCAACACCCCTATATGCACTTTAAGTTGAAGAACGCCAATTCAGGTTCTATTGATCCCGATGATATCATTTACATGCGTTCGTCGGAAATGTACCTTATCGAGGCAGAAGCCAAAGCCATGATGGACGACATTGCAGGTGCACAGGAAGCTTTGAGGCCTTTGGGCGAGGAACGCGACAGCGCTTACGATGTAACTGCTTACAATACCAAAGAAGCTTTAATGGAGCACATTAAGTTCCAACGTCGCCTTGAACTATGGGGAGAAGGTTTCGGCTATACCGACAAAATTAGATGGGACGAGGGAATCGACCACGCAGCGGATGGCGGTTCAGGAGCATCGGAAGTATTATACCAAGAGGCTTTCCAAGTGGAGCGCCCATCGGAAAATGATGATTGGATATTTAAAATTCCACAAGCGGAGATTGATGCGAACCCAAACCTGTCACCAGCAGATCAAAATTGATAAGATATTCTTGATCTACTCAACCTCTTTTAGTCGGTGATGGAGGATTTATGATCATAGTAGGAATTAGTATCCAAAAAGTCCCTTCATTTTAATTAAAACGAAGGGACTTTTATTTTGCCACTTTGTGGTTGTTCAAACTGGAAAATGCCTTCAAAGTTCCGGTTGGGGACGCCGTCTGCGTTGGCATCGGGCGAGTTGGTGCGCTGGCCAGGCAACTTTTATGTTGTTTTTCGGTTTTTGTTGTACGATCGGTTGTCCTTTATTCCGATATTTCGGCTTGCCAATAGTCATAGCTTTTTACTTTTCCGTCGTCCAATTTAAACTCGTGCGATATTAAGTTGGCCTCGGAAATCTTAAAGTCAATGCCCTGCTTAAAAAGTTCCCCGTCATAGGAAAACGTATGGTACTCCCCATTTTCCCCGCACAGGTCGACCCCATTGGGCAATGATCGGACAAAGTCCCTGTCTATTTCCCTACCGATAAAGGTCCGGTCCAATTTATCCGCTTGGGTTACGATTATTTTGGTCTTGATCCCCGACTTTAAAAAGTCCTTCATCACTTCATCGGACGTCTTGCCCCAAAGCGGTTCGACCAGTTCTATTCCCAGTGGATGGAGCATGTTTTCCCGATACCTTCTTACGTCGGCCAAAAAGATATCGCCAAAAATAAAGTGGCTTACTCCTTTGTTCTTAAAATGCCTAACGGCTTCGGCCATTCCTTTTTTATAGGTTTTATCCTTTGAAAGCGGTACCGGATAAAGCGGAATACCGATGCTATCGGCCTGTTTTTTCAAAAGGCCGAGGGGGATGGAATGAATGGAAGAGCTTGCTGTTTCTTCGTCGATGGTTGTCAATAGAGAAAGCACTTCAAATTCGTTTTCTTGCAGTATCTTATGCAGTGCCAAGGCCGAATCTTTTCCGCCACTCCAATTAAACACCGCTTTTTTTCGTTCGGTCATATTTTTCTGTTTCTGGTACATGGGGACTTTTGGTGGTGTTGCGAACATCGCCCGTAAAGGCCTAGCCCTTTATGTTCGGCGGTAAATTAAGCAAAATGACCTTTCAAAGGCGCGTGGCCCTTTGAAAAATTCGGTAAAAACCCTTCCCGGCCCAGGCTTTGCCCCTTACCGGTTTTCTGTAGGTTGATTTGGTATTGCATCGGCTTCGGCGAAAAGGGAAGCTTGGTAAACCAATGCCCCTGGATTTAGGCGATATGGCCTAGGGCTTGGTGTTTTATTCCGTTATGGGCCGTATTAGCTCGTCTTTCCTTTTTCTGTTGTAACTATATCGGCCATTTTTGTCTTCCACGATAAACTCTCCCATAAACGGATTTACCTCGGACTCATATGTTAAAACCTTAAATGTCTCGGCATCCAATTCCAGTTGGTTTTCATAATGGAAGACGTTTTTCTTATCATAGATAAATCCGTTTTTGTTCAATGTGTAATTGTTTACATCAATGGGGATGACCTGGTCTAAATAAAATATGTGGTTGTTGTCCCTGCCGTAACAAAAGTCCAAATAGATAAAGGACGAACTATCTGCGCCTTCCAATTTTATAAGTTCCTTGTTCTTATAAATGAACACAGCGTTTTTGTCCTTCCAATATACCGTATCCCATTTCTCTTTTACATAATTAAAACTCTCCCCATCAATACCTTCCATAATGACCCATTGCCAAATGGCATCAGGATTATTTTTGGTAAAGGCACCGACTTTGATCGTACTTGGTGGGGAGTTGGGAGCTAGTACCGCATTATAGACAAAATTCTTGTCGGCCTTGATTCCCGCAACGTCCCTAAATGAAACCGGGTCCGATTGAGGGAGTTCTATAATTTGTTTTGTATGATTTCTAAACTCAAAGACCCTATTGTCATAGGTGTAAAAATTGTCAAATAAATGATAAGGGTTATCCTTTGTCGCCTTTGCAATTTTATGGGGTCTTTCTATTTCTTCGATATACCCGAGGTATTTTTTGTAGTAGTTTTTGAAGTTTTTATAAAAATAGTTCCTTTTGGTCAAGGCTATGTTAGGTTCGGGGAAGGCATTGTTTTCTGAAAAAGACCAAAACCTATCCATCAAATTAGTTACAATATCCGATGGCAATGCTTGGTTGGTTTGCGCTACGTTTCCGTCCGTAATTTTATAAGCCTCGAGCACCTCGGGAAATGTGGAAGATACAATCGAATATTCGGTGGTTTGGGGACTTTTTAATGAGCTGATAATTTGCAAGCTGTCTATTAGGGCTTGTATTAACGATTTTTCAAAGTGGTTCAATACATAGGCAATAAAACATTTGTTTGTCTTTATATTGTAGTTTAAGATAAATACATTGCCCGGATTGTCATTGCAATCGTATAGCAGTTCGCAAAAATAATATCCCAGTTTTTTATTGTAAGCAGCTTTTTCGAACTTATGGTTAAGCAGTTTTTTTATGCCCTTTTCATCAATTGCAAATTCAATAAAGATCCCTGTAGGTTCGGCCATTCTATTTTATTTCGTTTATTGACCACAACGTGTTTGTATTGGTTTTATTACATGTTTTTAGCGTTTGCTTTGGCAGGTGCAAAGCAATTAAAAATTGGCTTAGGCGGGCGGGAACCTAGCAATTGTTTATGGCCCTTGGGCCTGTGGCACAAGGTATAGAAAAATGGATTTGATGCTGGTCGTTTGGGGGAGCGTGTAAGCCATGGGCGAGTGGCAAGCCGGCAAAGCAGTGGTAAAATTGCTTTTCAGGGGTGTTTTTGAATGGGCGTGAGGCTCGGGGCAAGGTGGTTTACGAAGGTGTTGCAGAACATCCCCGCCCTTCAAGGCCTGCACGGCGCCTGCCGAAGTGGGGGAATTGCTCTATTGGGGATGTTGTATTGAAATGTCCCCTTGAGGACGCCGTCTGCGTTAGCAAAGTAGCGGTAGGCTGCTTTTCAGGTTTTTTTGTATGGCATGTATGGCACAGGCCTGGAGCTTGCGCTAGGGGAATAAAAATAAAACCGCCTTAAAAAGCAGTTATGTGAGTCGTTATTTTAATGATTATGGGGTTGTGCAACGGTTACCGGTGTTGTAACACGTTTTTTATTCAGTTCTATTTTTTTATTTTCAATTCAGTCAATTTTATGTACTTATATTTTATTTCAAATAACGTCTTTTTGGGAATATATAAGAATAACTAAAGTTCTAGTCAAATTCTGCTATGTAAAACTTGTATTTCGTGATTTTGTAGTTCTTTACGAATTGAACTTCTTTCCTTTTTAATACATTTTTGAGTATTTAGAGAATTCCATTTTTTAGTTACGTATATAAATTAAATATTGAGCAAATGACAAGTCAAGATAAAACAGGCTAATAAAAAAAAGAATATATTTAGAATTATTGGTTTTATATTCGACTTCTTAATAATATTATTGATTAGTAAAACTATAAAAATAACGGAATAGATAAAGGAAAATGTTGGTGAGTAATTATAATAAAAATTATAACAACTATTTTCGAATAAACAAAACAGCATTATTATAAAATAGACACAAAAAGAAATATTTACTAGTAATATTATTTTTTTCATAAGTTAGTTTTCCTAATTATTTATATGGAAAAATCAGATATTGATTCAGTAAAATGTTTAATGTTTTTTTTTCAGAATCTATTCGGTTAAATGTGTTACAACGGCCAGACGGCTATGGCGAGTTGCGTGGTATGCTTTGCATACCTTAGCAAGGGGTCGCCATTAGACGCACATTCGCTATAGCCAGTGATGTCGATGGTACCGACCGCGAACGGCTCCGTCGGAGTTTTCTTGGATGGAATATAGCAAATTTTATGGGCGAATGTGCAGTCGTACTGTCTGGCCGATGGTCGATGGTAGGAAAAAAAGGTAGGGCGGCGGCCTCGACCGCCCGGTTTTTTACGGGCCGGAGGTATCATCGACCATCGTGATTGTATATGATACGTTGCGTGGTTAAGCAACTAATTTAGCAAATAAAAACCTAATAGAAAATCCGCGAGGATTTTCGTAAGTAAGCCAGCACCAGCAATGGATTATATACGGTGTTATGTAGCGTTTTTATCTATTTCTTTTTTTAGTTTATCAATATAGCTTTTGGGATTTTTACCCTCAATTATTCCATCTAAAACGAATTCTTCTAATAAGCCTAAACCATAATCTACAGCGGGTTCTACAATAGATTTTGCTCCAGCTCCAACTAATCCACCAATAGGTCCAGCAATTAAAGCTCCTAATCCTGAGGTTGCTCCATATAGAAATGTATTTTTGATTAATTTACCTTTTGTTGTCTCAAAAAACTTTTTTGCTCCAGCAACTTCACTTATGTAAGCCTCGGTTATTTCGCTTGAATCCGAATTTTCTCCAACTTCATTAATCCATTTTCTAAAATATTTGGCACTAGATAAATGCCTTAATTTGAAAATATCACTAATGTCAAGACCTCCTTGATAAAACATAGCTTTTAGGTCAGGTGTATTTTCTATTTTGAGAATTTCCGAAACATTTTCTGAAATCTTATAAGCCTTTCCGATGTTCTCAAGGTTCTTTTTTGAAATTTCTAAATGCTCATAGTTATTGTAGCTTTTGTATCCATTTTTAGCTAAAATAGAAGTGTCCAATACAGTATGACCTAAATCAAAAAGAATTTTTCTTTCCTCCAAGTTTAAATCGAAAGGGTCTTTTTCAAAAGGAAGTCCTAAGTTTTCTAAATTGTTATTTACGTATGCATCAGTAACAACTTTAGCTGCATTACTGCTTATCTCTAGTCCGTCATTTACAAGGTATTTCGGCACTATGTTTTTGATTAGTCTATTTCTCTCTTTTTTGCTAAGTCCGAAGCGTACCAGCGCTCTGTAAATATTTATGCTTGGGTCAATATCATCTCCATTTAGACTTCCTCCAACTATTGGTGGTTGTTTGTAAATCACAGATTCGTCAATTGTTCCGTCCTCTCTTTGTCTGCCAGTTCCTGTAAATATTGCAGCTGACTTAATTGAAAAGAGAATATACCCACTTCTAATTAGCCGTTCTACTGTCTCAAGTCCAAGTTTTGAAATTAGAAATACCAGAGTTAGATTATTTTTGTCTGTACTTAAAACAATCTTATCAAAAAGTAAAAGTTGTTCAAATAACCCAGCTAGTATTTCAGACTCTTGTTCAGCAGTGAGTCTAGTTGTCATTCCGAGTAATGAACCTTTAGTAATCGAATTATTAAATAGTATGTTTTTCAATGTTCTTAGCTGTTGGTTTAAATGCTACATAACACGTATATATATACAAGTTTCTATACTGCCCCATAAATATAATAAAATCCCTTAGTTGTCGGTATATCAATCCATTCTGTGTAAATTATAAGTATTCATTTTGTATATCAAAACTCGTATATTCAATTAAATGACATACAAAATAATCAGGTGGGACTTTCTAACCTTACCTTTAAATTCGATTCGTACCGGGGGGGGGGAAGTAATATTTGTACGGCTTGAATCTAACAAAAAACCACGGACCGGGCTAGGCCAAGGCATCCGTAAATCTAATTTTTGGTGTTTTGCGGAAGAGGGTACTCCACCTTCCTGATTTTCACCTTTAGCCAGGTCCATGTGGTACCGCCCAGCTTCCAGTCCGCCTTTAGTTCCACCGGTATTTTTATGCCTTGGTGCCTTTCGATCTTGATGGCGGTGACCGTCCATTCGGTAGGACGTGTATCTTGGGCGTCTTTGTAGCGCATGGCGGTGAATTTTACAAAGTTCCCATTTTCATCGAAATGGAAGACCCCCGAACCCTGGGTGCCCTTGTACTGCATGGTCGCCTTGGCCGAAGTGCCGTCTATGGGCTCCCAGGTAATATAGTTTTGCAGGGCGTTGGACGGAAACCAGACGATTTCGGCCAGATACCTTTGCAAGGTAGCCTCGTTTGTTTTTGCATTGTTCTTGGCGTTCACCATAGAAAAGAGGGAGAACAGTTTGATGCTCATTTCCCCCTTTCCGTTTTCAAATTTATCGCGTCCGGCCAAGGCTAGGATCGGATTCATTTTTAGGTGTACCGACCAATTAAAGGCGGGAGGTTGTGCCGTAAAATACTGCTCGGCCCTGGCGTGGATCCAATCGTTTTGTCCGGGCTTCATCTGCATCTGCAGGTCTTGTTGCAGGTATACGGTGCCCGCCGGTTCCTTGCCGATGGCCCCGCTGTTCAGCAGCCATTTTTGAACCACGGGCGGCATTTCTGAAACCATCTCCTTCGAAACGGGTGCTTTTTGTAACGAATGGGCCTGTGAAAGCATTTCCCGGGTTTCGCGGTGTACCTTCTCACGGAAGGCAAAGGACCCGTAACCCGCTAGGGCGACGGCGAGGACGACCACATTGAACAGGGTGCCGAACTTGGCATCGGCCCAAAAGGAGATGATCAAAAACTGGGAGAGTACTACGGCCAAGAAGCCAAAGATCCACCAAAGTTCCGAAGGCTTAAGGTAGCGCAGGGCGGTAAGGGCGAACAGTACAAAGGCCAGTAGCCATAGCAGTCCCATAGGTCTGGAAATGGGCTGCTGAATGGCATTGAACCCCGAAAGGCCAAAGGCCTTTAAGAAACCGAACAAATGTACAAGGCCGTGTAAAATTAGTAGTAGGACGAAAACGATGCGCATGATTGTGTTGTTTGTGGCCAAGGCCATAAAAAATACTTGGTATGGTAAAGGGCGGGGGAGGGGGCAACCTTTGCCGATTCTGAAAAGAAGATACTGAAATTCTTTGGTTTTTAATCGGTGGCCCGATCGAACTGCCCTCCTTTTTTATTGGTGATTTGACAACATATGTTCAAAATCATCCCCGTGGTAACATGGGGTGCAAGGGTGTATAAGTCTTGTTTATTTGTATATAACCGCTGTTTTGAATGGGTGTGGGGTGTAAATATTGTAAAATTTGAATTATGGGGGTTGGAATTGTAAGGGTGTGTCCAAAAATGAATACTAAATTTTACGAATTTTTTAATTAACATTCCCTTTAACAGTGTTTTTATGAATTATATTTTTCGTAATTGTAAATTTGATATCAATAATCCAACAAATATGTTGTTTTGCTTAAAATATGATAATCGAAAATAAGGTCCTTAAGTTTGTTTTTTTAGCTGTTGTTTTCGTCATGGGACTGGTTCAGGAAATCGTGGTGTCCAATGACGATGCTGCCTTTGTTTCGATGGAGTTGGAGCATCACGATAACCCGAACGATACGGATTCCGATATCGATGAGGATGTCATCGACTTTGATATTCCCCTGGGGCAAAGCCTGCTGCCCGATACTTTTTTGGATGGGGGCCGGTCCCAAATTGTCGCAGACATGGATTGCGATGTCCAAACCCTTGGGGCATCCCAGCCCACCCCTCCTCCTGAACATATCGCCTGATACTCACCTTGCCATACCGCCTATGGGGCGGCTATCGGTATTTGTTCAACATCCTTAATTAGCAATCATACGCGCTGTCTGTACCGCATGGGTCCCAGATGATCTACGGCGTGTATACTACAAATCTATATAGTATGAGTTTATTTAAACACTGGAGAAAAGACTTTCCGGCAAGTCTTGTGGTTTTCTTTGTCGCATTGCCATTATGTTTAGGTGTGGCCCTGGCCAGTGGGGCACCTCCGTTTGCCGGTCTTATCGCCGGGGTGGTCGGAGGGGTCGTTGTGGGCTACCTCTCGGGTTCTTCGATCGGGGTCAGCGGGCCCGCAGCCGGCCTTGTGGTCATTGTCTATAATGCCATAAACGACCTGGGCAGTTACGAACTCTTTCTCGTTTCGGTAATCTTGGCGGGGATCATTCAAATAGCACTGGGCGTTTTTCGTGCCGGTGTGATCGGCTATTATTTTCCCTCGGCCGTCATCAAGGGAATGCTGAGCGCGATAGGGATCATGATCTTTGTTCAACAGATTCCGTTGGCTTTTGGCTTTACCGGCGATGTAAACACGGATCGGATCGATTTTAGCGGACTCCACGACCAGATTTCGCCCGGGGCCCTCTTCGTCACTCTTATATCCTTGGGCATCTTGTTGCTCTGGGACGGTATCTTGGCGAAAAGGAATAAAATATTCAAGCTTGTCCCGGCTCCCTTGATCGCCGTGGTCGTGGGGATTGTCATCTACGTTACCTTGGGGCAGTCGGGCTTCTTCGCCCTTCATGAAAACCAGTTGGTAAGCGTGCCGGTTCCCGATGGGGTGGCGTCTTTTATAGGGCAGTTTACCTTTCCCGATTTTTCGGCCCTGACCCAGGGCGATGTCTACGTAACGGCCTTTACCATTGCCATCGTTGCCAGTTTGGAGACCTTGTTGAGCGTTGAGGCCTCCGATAAACTCGACCCCCTTAAGCGGCAGACGCCCACCAATAAGGAGCTGGTTGCCCAAGGGGTCGGAAATGCCGTTTCGGGCCTGATTGGCGGTATCCCCATAACCCAGGTGGTGGTTCGCAGTACGGCCAATGTAATGAGCGGGGCGGTGACCAAACTGTCGGCCATTATGCACGGTTTCTTGATCCTGATGAGCGTAATTGCCATACCCACCTTGTTGAACCTTATACCACAGGCCGTTTTGGCCAGCGTACTGCTAATAATCGGTTACAAGCTGGCCAAGCCCAAGTCCTTTGTCCAGATGTACAAATTGGGCAAGACCCAGTTCATTCCCTTTATCGTAACGGTAGTGGGCATTGTGTCTACAGATTTGTTAAAGGGGATAATGATCGGACTGACCGTGGGCTTGATCACCGTTCTTTTAAAGTCGTACTACAACTCGCACCAATTGCTCTTAAAGGAGTACCAGGGGAAGAAGAACCTTTTTCACATCAACTTTGCCGAAGAGGTGACCTTTATTAACAAGGGACGCATTATCAAGGAGTTGGACGCCCTTGAAAAGGGGGCTTACCTCGAATTGGATTTTAGAAAGACCAAGGTGCTCGACTACGATATCCTGGAGTATTTGGACGAGTTCTCGGTAAAGGCGAAGAACAATGACATTAATATTAAAATGATTGCGGAAAACGAAACCCTTGAGCATTCGAAAAGTTTTAGGGAATACTTCGGACACCGGGTGTTTCAATTGCAACATTGATATCAAAAAAGAAAAAACTATGAAACCGGACTTCTATAAAAGCTTGATCGAAAACAATAAGGCATGGGTACAATCGAAATTGGACCTTGACCCGGAATTTTTTAAACGACTCGAAAAGGGCCAACAACCCCCATTGCTGTGGATCGGATGTTCCGACAGCCGCGTGCCGGCCAATGAGATTATCGGCGCGCAGCCCGGGGAGGTCTTTGTGCACCGGAACATCGCCAATATGGTGGTGCATTCCGATATGAACATGCTCAGTGTGCTCGACTATGCCGTAAACGTTCTTAAGATAAAACACGTTATCGTCTGCGGGCATTATGGATGCGGTGGGGTACAGGCCGCCCTGGGCAATAAGTCCTACGGCCTGGTCGACAATTGGATCCGCAACATCAGGGACGTATACAGGCAGCACCAAGACGACCTGGGAAGAATAGAGGACGAGACCGAACTTTTTGACCGCCTTGTCGAATACAATACCATGGAGCAGGTGTATAACCTGGCAAAAACGTCGATCGTTCAAAGTGCATGGGAAAGAAGGCAAGACCTTAACCTTCACGGTTGGGTCTACGGAGTGGGAACGGGAATCGTAAAGGACCTGGACGTTAATTTTAGCTGTAACTCGCAACTGGAGGAATTCTACAGGCTGGCGGCCGTTTAAAATAGGGGCCGGGAGGTGGACCCCTCCCGGCCCTTTATTCTTCAAAGCCTGCACGGCAACTGTTGAAGCGGGGGATTGTGTTGATGTACGGTCATAAGAAGCAATGGCCGTTTTTTAAGCCTTAAACCCGGACTAAACAAAAAGACCCGCAACACATCGTTTGCGGGTCTTTTATAAGCGCTAGCTTACACTCTTGATTTACGCTTCTTCGTCTTTTTTTCTTCCATGCGTTGAAGAATCTTCTCTTGCTTTTTTGCTTTTAATTCTGCTTTAGAACGCTTTTTTTTAGGCGCAGCCATAGGAATAGTTTTAATCATTACAAAATAGACCACGAAGGCATCCTATATGTGGTTCGATTTTTTCCATAACGAGTAGTCCGACCCAATACGAAATGGGACGGGAGAAATGTTCAATAAGGTATATAGGATGTTTGCAGGCACACTCGCGGGTGCCCGTTATTTCGGAAAGATGATTTTCAATTTATTGGATTCCATATCAAAAATTGACATAAAGATGACCGATATAACCTAGACCTAAAGATAGCCCGATATTTACGTATTACCAAGCTTTTGAAATGCCTTTTCTTTACGGTCGATTTGTATTATTTGCTTCCTTGGGGTTGGAAAAATATATTTCCCTTAGTAATTTCATTCCCATTTTTAAAACTGTATCTATGAAAATCACACATTACGGCCACAATTGTCTGGCCTTGGAAATAGGAAACAAGCATATTATCGTCGACCCTTTTATTACGGAAAACGACCTGGCAAAAGACAAGGTAGATATTATGCAGCTTAAGGCCGATTATATTTTCTTGACGCATGCCCACTACGATCACACCCTCGATGCCGAAGCCATTGCCCAAAACACCGGTGCAACCATTGTAAGTAATTTTGAGATCTATAGCCATTACGCCGAAAAGGGGCTAGAGGCCATGCCCATGAATATCGGCGGCATACGCGATTTTGATTTTGGCAGGGTAAAATACGTAAACGCCATACATTCCAGCAGTTTTGCCGATGGGAGCTATGGTGGCAACCCTGGCGGATTTGTGTTTACCCACCAAGGCAAGAGCATCTATGTTGCGGGAGATACCGCATTGACCATGGATATGAAACTGATACCCCAATATGCGAAAATAGACCTGGCCGTCCTTCCGGTCGGTGACGTGGTTACCATGGGGGTGGACGATGCCATTACTGCCAGCGATTTTGTAGAATGCAATCGCGTCATAGGCGTGCATTACGACTCTTTTCCCTTTATAAAAATCGACCATGGGGCGGCCCAAGAAAAGTTTAAAAGGGCCGAAAAGGAATTGTTGCTGTTGGAAGTAGGGGAGTCCATTACGATCTAATCGACTCTTATCATATAAAAAAGGCCCGAAAATCTTGATTTTCGGGCCTTTTTATTCCATTGTGCCCCTGTTTATGTACATGGGGCGATTGTTTTTCTACATACCTGCTATGCCAACCAAAGTCGATAGGAGTCCGATTACTAGAAAAAATATGCTACTCTTTAAATAATGGCCGGACGATCGACATGTTGAGATTTCCGGCGATTTTTTCCAAACCATAAGGGCTATAGATTCGCCTTTCATGGATTGGGGTTTGAACAGGTGTTTTTCTTCGTCGCTTATTTCCGTATGGGTATATTCCTTGCCGTTGACTTCATACCTATAGGTGATTTCCGTCATGTGCACTTTTCTTCTTCCTATACCCTGTTCCTTATACTCCGCTTTGGTGACCGTTCCCTTCATTTTAATTCCAGTGATGAAGAGGAAATACTTTCTGAAATGTATTCCGCCCCAGATGAGTGATCCAACTCCGAATAATAAGGGTAAAATCATATCTTCCTTGGTAAAATGGCTCGGTTTTCTTCTATTGTTCCAAAAAAAGTAATTTAGGCTTATCGGGCCAAAGCGTTTCCTTGGGAATATAAAGGGTTCTTGGTAGAATGATGCGTAATCGGAATGCGATCAAGCTTCTACAAGGGGTACGGACTTTTCTATAGTGGTCTTAAATTCTAGGTATTTTTCAGTAGATTCAAAGTAATCGTGAAAAAATTCATATCTATTTTTTCCGTTGTCAGAGTAAATGATAACAGATTCCCCATCATCTGAACTATCTTTTACATATAGTTCGGATACATCTTTGAAATCAACACTAAGCGTTGATTTTTTATGAGGAAAGACCAGACCGTTTTTACTGATTTTAATGTTACTACTATTTTCAATCGAATCTTTATATTGTTTGAATTTATAAATTGAATATACCAGCAGCAAAAGAGAAATAGTTCCCGCTACATAGTAACTATTGGGCGATTCAAGTATGTTTCTGCCTTTATAGGCGATATTGAGGTCATATTGATAGCAGTAAAAAGCTATACCCAAAAAAACAAAGGGCGGTAAGAAGGTCCAATACGAAAACTTGCTTTTGTATATAAATAGTTTTTGTTCCATTTAGTCCTTTTGTATTTCAAGTAAGAGTTTTTCGACTTCTTCGGCCACTTTATTTTGAGAACCGGATATGATCATATGTACAACAATGGCCAGTATGCCCCTTTGTGTCATATTATTGACAAAAGTACTTGGTGGCACAGGATGAACATCGACTATGCTCGACTCCAATAGGTTGATCTTAGCGCCGGCCGTAGCACTCTTTTTAACGAGAATACATTTTTTGCCAGGGGTAATCGATAAAGACCCGTCAGTTACCCATTGATCTTGTACGATAGATAAGGTCAAATCGGTTTTGGTCTTTAGGAATTCCATAATTTCTTCTAGGGAATTATACTGGCTCAATAAGTGTCTTTTCATCTTTTTTTGTTTTAACTATTTTATAATGTTGTATAAGTGTACGTTTATCGCCTGTTATATGGGGCAATACAGTTCCCTTCACTTCGAATCCTTATGAAGGGAATATTTATTTTCCTACATAAAACGTAAGCATTAAATAAAAATTGCTTTTGGGCCTACTTCGGTATATTCCACTTTTCATATCCCTTGTTTTTTATAAAAAAGTTGCTGTACCGGCTGTTTAAAAAAAGGAAGTTTATTTGGGGGAATTTAGTGGTAGAGGAAGAATTGAATATATTACCGTTAACCCGGTGAACTGAGCTTTTTATTTTCTGGGTTGTCTCTAAAATGATTATTTCCTCTCTCCCTTTTAATGGAATGTAAGCGAATTTTTTATAGGCGGGAGGGAATACGGTTCGTACTACCGGTCTGGTTCTTGCATTGCTCTCGATAAAACCAATTTTTGATTTTTAAAGAACCCTACATCAAAATAGACATCGACCGACATTCTGATTTCTTGAATTTTTTCAAGAACTATCCAACATTTAGAACCCTTAAATATAAAAACGGCCCTTTGATTCCGATGGCCGGAAACTTTAAAGTCTGTTTTCTGTATTTCCTTTAATTGCATATGATTTTTACAAAGGGTGCGAGCAGCTGAAGCTATTCGTGTTTTTTATTCCTCCAAAAAATATAAAGACCTATCGGGCCTAGGTCGATGCGATGTACAAGCTACCGGTTTATGTGATATCGATTTTAGGGCGGCCAAATTTTGTATATAAAATGTATAAGCCTTGCAATTCCCAGCTATTGTGGGGGAATGCATGCTATTTGTAATAGGGACAAACTTTTTGAAGCCATCTGTTCATGTCAAGGAGCTCGTTGGTCAATACCGTTTTGGGCGCTGTTGATCGGCAGCTCGTGCCAGATTTTGTTGATTTTTCAACCTTTGCCGCCCATACGTGCTACACCTGCAAAATGAAAAAAAACATATGTCCTAGCCTTCAAATCATCTAGACAACTCATTTTCATTAGGTCCGGTTAATTTTGAGGAAAACTAAAATTATGATTAAAACACTTAAACGTATACCCTTGGTTTTTTTAATAGCTATTATGGCCTGTAGCAATTCGGGGGATAATGGTAAAGATAAAGTTGAGGAACAGGAGCAGGCCCAAGAACAGGGGGAGAAAAAGGGACAAGGCGAAGAACGGGATAAGGAAGATGGGATAGATGGCCTTCAACCTACTTTTTTAGCAGATCAAGACCCCAAACCCGATGATAAAAAATGGATAAAAGTCGAAGGTGTTTCAGACGAGTTTAACGATAGTGAATTGGATTTGACCAAATGGAGCCCGACCCCTGAATTTATTTGGAATGGCCAAGACAGAGGTTGGTACGGGGGAAGTAGGTCTCTTTTTGAAGCGGATAATGTAAGTGTCGGCAATGGCTTTCTAAGAATTGAGGGAGAAAAGTTCGATAGTCCCAAGTATTCCCCTAAAGATAATACCGATACTCCCCCACAACGTAGATATGGGGGAGCTTATGTGTACGGTAAGACCTTGGCTGAGCCAGGATATTATATAGAGGCCAGAATGAGGGCCAGTAAAACGGCGATGTCAGCGGCCTTTTGGCTAAAAACGGAAACAAAGCCGTGCGGGGAAAACTTGAATGACGGAGAAAACCTTGAGATAGACATACAAGAATGTGTTGGGGTTTTTACCGGCGAATTAGGTGATGAATGGACCAAGGATGATTGGGCGGTAAATGCGAATTGGGATAGAATATTTCACTACAACACCCATAGACACAATAGCCCATGTAACAATATAGGGGATAGGCAGACCAAGGGAGGTAAAGCCAACTTTGACAAAAAAAACTCAGATGAGTTTCATATTTACGCGGCCTATTGGCATGCCGACGGTAGTAAAATCGACTTCTATATCGATGGTGAATTGGAAAAATCGATTACTCCCGTAATTCCGTTTAAAGGAGCTTTGCGTTTGATTATGTCGAGTAATTTTTATGATTGGATCGAGGAAACTTCGGCGGAAGACATGGGTTTTAACAGGCCTTTGGAAGACAGATATACCCAATTCGATTGGGTTAGGGTATGGCAACTTGAAGATTTGTAAAACACCTGTACTTCTATGTGAGGTAAGTTAAGGCGAATTATTGTAATCTCCCTTAAAAGCGAATGTTTCAAATGGCCATGGCCTATAAGTTGTTGGGGTTTTAATACTTATTGTTCTCGACGATAAACTGAATTGATGAAAGTTTCTGCAGCAAAATTCTCAGCTTTGATTTTGTTTTTTTTACGTAGCGATATTTTAGTATAAAATATCCCAGTGCAAACAAAGGAAAAGCGAGCATCAAAACAAATACGGGTAGTGAAGGGTACTGATAGTTCACGAATTTCAACTGCGTCTGTAAATCCATGGTGTAATTTGATAATTCTTGTTTGTTTTCCTCTTCGATAATTTTTGAAAGTGATCGTTTTATTTCTTTATAAAAGGAAATAAAGTCCCGGAGCTTGGTGAAAAATGCTCCTTCCCTAAAGATGCCGTCCTCTTTAATAATCTCATTACCTAAAATAATCAAATACTTCAATTGTCTGGAATAATCCTCGGTTTTTGTCGTCATAATTTGATGGGGCGATAGCTTGTGGTTTTTTAATCCATTTCAATGAGCGGTTTTTTTGCCAACGGTCCTCCGGGGAGTCTGGGGCACGAACCGGCCATTCATTATGTGTAGTCTTCGTGTATCGTTATTTTTTCGGTTTAGTTGATTCGGTTTAAGTTCTAAACGGATTCCTTTTTTTTCAATCCCATTTCGTTCGGCTCCGACACGCATCGGCATTTCAAATAGTCCGTTTAGGGTATGGTCTAATTCCATTGTTCATTCCCCAAAAATAAGAAACCAAGGGCAACTTCTTTAAAAAGAGCTTCTTCATCGCCGTCTTGGGAGTAATCCCCGCTAGCGCTCGTTTGCAACGAGTGCCGTCCCAGTTGCTTTTTATTCTAAGAAACCAATATCGTCAATTTTTAGAACCGTATGGTCATCTGCAAAATTTTTAGCACTAGAGTATTTCCAATCTATTGGGTCGCAAACAAATCCGGAAACAACCGGGTTGCTATGTATATATTCTATTTTTTGTTTTATAACGGCAGTACTCCATAGTTCAATGGGCTTGTTGTTGTGCTGCCAAAATTGATATTTAGATATATTTCCTTTTTGTTTTCCAGCTCTTTCAAACATCCATAGTAACCATTCTTTTCTACTTTCGGTAGGGTTCTCCTGAATTGCTTTTAGGATTTTTTTAGAGGTATGTTTTTTAAAATCTCTTAATAGATTCATTGGATTTTCATTAGAATCCCTGAAAATTAAATGTATATGGTTAGGCATAAAACAATAAGCATATAATTCCATGCCTTTTTCTTTTCTGCAATAGTCTATACTTTCCAGTAGGATATTGAAATATTCTTGTCTAGTAAATACATCTATCCAATATACCGTAGCAAAAGAAACAAAATAGGCCGCTGTTGGATTTTTAAACTTGTACTTTCTGCTCATTATCTAAAAATACAAAAGCTATCTAAATGTTTAGATAGCTTTGTTTCTTACTCTGTACGGCACTCGTAAAATACGAGCGCTAGCGGGGCATTTTTTTTAGATTTGAAGAAGAAACTGTTTAATTTGGGTAATCTAAATCTTTTGAATAATCTACTTCTTCCTCCAACCAACCAATTTCATTACACCAGTTTTTTATATCTGATAGTAATTCTTTGTTGTTTAGTTCTTTGAACTTATATTTTTTTAAAGACTCTTCTAAATAATTGTAAAAGGTATGACCCAAATCGTGACGTATTTCTGTTTTGTACATTTTTTTGTACTCCTCATAACTTACTGTTAAGTCAAGTGTCAATTCTTTATCCTTATCGTATCGTCTAAATGTTTTTCTGCCAATTTCTTCAGGTAGACATCTAAAAGCAAAACCGATTATTTTTGGTTCATTTATACCTTTATATTTATTATTTACTTTATTCCATACAACTTCAAGTTCATCACTTAATTCGATTATGTAAGTCAAATAAGTATCGCAAACTACTGATATTTCCATATTTATTTTATTCTAATGACAAGCTTTGTTTCCTAGAGGTAAAAATCCTTTCCAAGCTAAATATCCTTTTAACTTCATTCCTTCAAGCATTTGCATTAATTTTTTAGGACCATTATGTGTTGTTACTTTTTGCAAATTCATTTTTCGTAACCACTTTTGAGTATATCTTGTTTTTGGGTTTTTAGTTTCTCCTAGCTTCCATAATTCTCCTTTTTTTAAGTACATTTCTCCAATTGGATTTTTCTTGCCATATTCCATTACTGGATACCAACCATCTTTTTTTGCCAATAAAGCATAAAGCTCTTTTAACCCAAAAGGGTCTATGAATGTGTTGGAATCGTGTACATAAGAATATATGTTTGGATTGGTACTTTCTATGCCTAATGGGTCTTGAGAAATATAACTTCCACTATCGGGATTGTAATACCTGTACCTATTATAGCAAAGTTCAGTTTCTTCATCGAAGTACATTCCTTGGTAACGGAACGGACAATCTTCCAAAGAACCTGTAACAAGTTTACGTACTTTTCCGTAAATATCATATTCTACCGTCTGTCAGCCTATTGTATCGAGTGCCGTTTCTGTTGTTTCTTATTCTTAGTAATCAATATCGTCAATTTTAACAACATTGGGGCATTTACAAAGTTTCTTGAGTTGCTATAATCTCATGGTATTAAAAATACAAAAGCTATCTAAATGTTTAGATAGCTTAGTTTTAACTCTGGTTTCTTACTCTGAACGGCACTCGTAAAACACCAGCGCTAGCGGGGGATACAATGAAAGGAATTCTGGAAAATATAAATCTAGAATGAAACCCAAAATTACTAAGAATCAAAAAGATACAATCTGAAAAATGCTTAACTTAATGACATTGAACGAGCGCTAGCGAGGGGAAATCTCAACAGTTGACCAGTGACACTTGCAAAAGTAAGTATGTTCATCATGTTTCTCAATGTTGTCAATTGAAATATTTTTGACAAGATTGATATTACCACTCATTTTTATGGAAACTTGATGAAAATGGTAGTCGCTAACTTTCTGCTCAATTATTTCAAAACCATTTTTTTTAAGCTCTTTAACAAGGGTTTCTATTGGTTTACACACTGTGACTTTTTCTATTTGCATTTTATTGAATCTAAATCAATTGGACTTCCTACAGGTTTCAGCTTGGTTTTAAAATCTTCAATATAAAATTGTGTTGCCCCACCTTTTCCTAAATGAGAATTTGCTGAAACAGTCGATTTGCCTACTTTTATATCTTCCGTAAGCACATAGCCTTGAACCTGACTTCTATAACCAAATTTATCATGCGGTTTCACTTGTGCTGATTTCCAAAGTGCTTCTTTTGAGTTGGCGCCGTTTCTGTTGTTTCTTATTCTAAGTAATCAATATCGTTAATTTTAACAACATTGGGGCATTTACAAAGTTTCTTGAGTTGCTATAATCTCATGGTATTAAAAACACAAAAGCTATCTAAATGTTTAGATAGCTTTGTTTATTGTTTCTTACTCTGTACGGCACTCGTTACAAACGAGCGCTAGCGGGGGGTGCCGTACCAGTTTTATTCTAAGAAACCAATATCGTCAATTTTAAGGACCGTATGATCATCCGCAAAAGAGTATTTCCAATCTATTGGGTCGCAAACAAATCCGGAAACAACCGGGTTGCTATGTATATATTCTATTTTTTGTTTTATAACGGCAGTACTCCATAGTTCAATGGGCTTGTTGTTGTGCTGCAAAAATTGATATTTAGATATATTTCCTTTTTGTTTTCCAGCTCTTTCAAACATCCATAGTAACCATTCTTTTCTACTTTCGGTAGGGTTCTCCTGAATTGCTTTTAGGATTTTTTTAGAGGTATGTTTTTTAAAATCTCTTAATAGATTCATTGGATTTTCATTAGAATCCCTGAAAATTAAATGTATATGGTTAGGCATAAAACAATAAGCATATAATTCCATGCCTTTTTCTTTTCTGCAATAGTCTATACTTTCCAGTAGGATATTGAAATATTCTTGTCTGGTAAATACATCTATCCAATATACCGTAGCAAAAGAAACAAAATAGGCCGCTGTTGGATTTTTAAACTTGTACTTTCTGCTCATTGTCTAAAAATACAAAAGCTATCTAAATGTTTAGATAGCTTTGTTTTAACTCTTGTTTCTTACTCTGTACGGCACTCGTAAAATACGAGCGCTAGCGGGGCATTTTTTTTAGATTTGAAGAAGAAACTGTTTAATTTGGGTAATCTAAATCTTTTGAATAATCTACTTCTTCCTCCAACCAACCAATTTCATTACACCAGTTTTTTATATCTGATAGTAATTCTTTGTTGTTTAGTTCTTTGAACTTATATTTTTTTAAAGACTCTTCTAAATAATTGTAAAAGGTATGACCCAAATCGTGACGTATTTCTGTTTTGTACATTTTTTTGTACTCCTCATAACTTACTGTTAAGTCAAGTGTCAATTCTTTATCCTTATCGTATCGTCTAAATGTTTTTCTGCCAATTTCTTCAGGTAGACATCTAAAAGCAAAACCGATTATTTTTGGTTCATTTATACCTTTATATTTATTATTTACTTTATTCCATACAACTTCAAGTTCATCACTTAATTCGATTATGTAAGTCAAATAAGTATCGCAAACTACTGATATTTCCATATTTATTTTATTCTAATGACAAGCTTTGTTTCCTGGAGGTAAAAATCCTTTCCAAGCTAAATATCCTTTTAACTTCATTCCTTCAAGCATTTGCATTAATTTTTTAGGACCATTATGTGTTGTTACTTTTTGCAAATTCATTTTTCGTAACCACTTTTGAGTATATCTTGTTTTTGGGTTTTTAGTTTCTCCTAGCTTCCATAATTCTCCTTTTTTTAAGTACATTTCTCCAATTGGATTTTTCTTGCCATATTCCATTACTGGATACCAACCATCTTTTTTTGCCAATAAAGCATAAAGCTCTTTTAACCCAAAAGGGTCTATGAATGTGTTGGAATCGTGTACATAAGAATATATGTTTGGATTGGTACTTTCTATGCCTAATGGGTCTTGAGAAATATAACTTCCACTATCGGGATTGTAATACCTGTACCTATTATAGCAAAGTTCAGTTTCTTCATCGAAGTACATTCCTTGGTAACGGAACGGACAATCTTCCAAAGAACCTTCAACAAGTTTACGTACTTTTCCGTAAATATCATATTCGACCGCCCAAGTTTTTTCGCCTTGCGCGTTGTACATTTCTACGGGCGTACCTAAGTAATCCGTGATGATACTAAAGTGTTCACCATCTACAATCTTGGCGGCGGGCTTAAAGGTGCCTTCGTCAAATACCCAGGTAATCAAATTTTCAACGGGTTCTTCTTTATCTTTTGTAAGCATGCCCCATTCATCTACCACCCATTCCGGGCGGTCTTTTAAAGGATACTTCCATTCATGTAGCGGTACGTTGCCGTCCCAAATAAAGCGCGTTATGCTGCTTCTCGACTTGGCCCGTGCCGGTATTACATTTTTGGCAGTACGCCTTCCTAGGGCGTCGTATTCAAATTCTACTCTTTCTCCATTGGTTTTGGTTACCGCTTGTAGCATGCCGTTGCCATACCAATCGTATACTTCGGTTCCGTTCGGCGAACGTTTTTCGATGAGGTTGCCTTCGTCGTCGTATTTGAAAGTGGTACGGCCATCTTGCAATAATTGCCCTCCTGCACCGTATTTACGGTCGTTTTTGCCTTGGCTCCTATAAAGGTTGCCCACTTCATCGGGCAACTTATAGTCCATATCATGGTTTTCGTATTTGGCCGAGGCCAAATTACCGAACTGGTCGTGGGTATAGGAAACATGTCCCTTGGTCAATTGGTCTACCATTACCTTAAGGCGATCGTTCACGCTCCAGTTGTAGGTTCTGTGGCGCATTTCACTACGGCCGCGGGTAACTTTTTGGCGTACGGGGCGCCCGGCTTCGTCATATTCCATCTCGGCCCGTACTCCACCCGGAAGTAGGCGTTCTATTTCCATGCCTACACTGTTGTAGGCGAAGTTGGCGGACCAGGTTCCGGCCTTTTTCTGTGGGGCGAAACCATGCTCTTTGCTCTCCTCGGCCGCTGCATCGGAGACTTGGGCGTTCATCGTTTCGATTTGGCCCATTTTGTTTCGCAATAGGTCAATTTCCGCGCCTAGACTACTGGTGATTTGTATCCGGTTGCCTAAGTTGTCATAGGTGCTTTCAACAAGGTGTCCGTCTTGGTTTTCGGCGATAACACGGCCTGCATTGTCGCGAATGAGCTGTACGGTACTATTTTGGTTAACGGCTTCAATAAGATTACCGTTACGGTCGTAACTATAGGTCTCCCATGTACCATCGCTGTGTTCGGCCCTCGTAATTCTACCATTGTTGTCGTATTCATATTCGGTAAACTTGCCATCAGGGCGGTTTACCCTGTAAACTTTTCCCGCGCGATCGCGTTGGTACATGCGGGTAAGGCCGTCGAAGCCTATTTCGGTAATGATCTGTCCGTTGGGATTGCGTTTGAAACGGTAGCGTTCCCCATGCTCGTTATCGATATAACGTAGTTGCTCTTCGGTATCATAATCAAAGAATACTTTTCGCCCGCGTTCTTCGCGCATTTTAAGGCTTCCCATTGGGGTGTATTCGAACTTTACTTTTCCGTTTTTTTGATGCAGTTCTACAACTTCGTCGTAGGCGTTGTATTTTAGTTGGATCGCATTGTTGTCGGGTTCTACCACCTGGCGTACACGGTCGAGGTCGTCATAGATAAAGTTCTGTTCGTGTCCGGCCGCATTTTTTGTTTGGTGGCATCGTCCCCAGGCATCGTATTTCCAAGTGGCTACTGCTTTGTTGGGCAGTACCATTTTAGAAAGGTTAAAATCTTTATCGTAGGCGAGGGAAGAAATATTTCCGGCATTATCGCGTACTTCGTTTATCAATCCTTTTTCATTGTATCCGAAGGAAGTTACCCCGCCATCCATGTCAATAACGGCATGTAGGCGATCTTCTTTAAAAGTACGGATTACGGAGCCTCCGACAGGGTATTTGGTCAAGACCAACCTATCTTTTTCGTCATAAACGAACGTGGTTGTCGAACCGTCTGGCTGATGGAGGCCTACCAAGTTGCCCCTTTCGTCATAGCTATATCCTGTGGCATTGCCTTCTTCGTCGATATCACGATAGGGTTCCATGTATTCGGTATACTCATGGAAGATATGCCCGCCCATGGCATCGGTGACTTGGGTGCACAGATTCAATTCATTAAAATAATAGATACTTTGTTCCCCGAGGGAATTGGTGATGATGTTGTATCCTTTGTGATATTCCAAAGTTCCTGAAAGAATATTGCCGTCACCTCGGGTCGCGATACACTTGGCACCTGTTTGGTTTCCGTCGTATTCCCAATAAAAGGACTGGCCGTTTCGGTCGGTCTTTTTCAGCATCAGGTGATTTTCGTATTCCATCAGGGTGGGCTGGTCGAGGGCATCGCTGATTCGAATCAGGTCGCCATCATTGTTATATCCGTAAGAAACCAGTTTTCTGGTTTCTCCCCGATGTTCCGCCGTAATTTCGGTAACCCTTTGTTTTGAGTCTAAGCGCAACGCAATGTTTCTGCCCACACTGTCAACGATATGGGTAAGGACATTGGCCGAATTGTATTTCATTTGAACGGTAAACCCTTCAGGATTGCGAATCTCCGTCGGTTTAAAAAGGGTAGGGGTACGTTTGCTGTAGGTATAGGTTAGCTGCTCTTCGTGGTCTTCTACTTCGTAGGTGTATTTATCAATATAGGTAAGCGTTAATTTTTCGGATCGGTCATAGTATTGTTCGCCGGGTATGTTCAATATCGGCATGGCGGCAAGTCTGCCGTCGGTGAGCCTTAGTCCCATATTCCCGTCTTGGGTATTGATGTGCATTCCCAGGTCATAATTACAGGAAAATCCATAACCCATGAGTCCTTCGTACTCTGAATCGGAGTACCAGTTCCGTTCCCATCTAATAGGTATGGGGCCGGAAAGAACAAAATCTTCACCTTCATAGACCATTCGGCCCGTAACCAGGTCAATGGGTTCAAAACCAAACTTACAAAGGCTTTTTTTCAAGCCCTTTGTCGCCTTGTTCATAGGCAACATATGGTTCAATTTTTTCATTCCGTTTTTCAGTCCGCGTTTGAATTTCCCCCCAGCTTTCTTCATAAGGCCTCCCATGCCATACGACATGATCAGCCCTGTTATAACGCCTGCCCAATCAGGGGCATAGGGACCTCCCACAAAAACGGGTTGCCCCATAGGTATAGGAATCGACATGGAGCTGGGAAGGTAGAAACTAGGAATAGGGCGCAATTTTTTACCAGGTGCCAAGGTCAGGGGGATTCCGATATCGTTACAGGTCATGACCATATACCCTGCGGGAGACATAAAATTATCTTCGGCATGTACCGTTGTACTCCCGAAGAAGTTAACGGAGTCATGGCCGATCATGGGCGCCATCAAGAAGGGGCCTCCCATAGGAATGTGAAATAAGGTGGCCAAAACTCCAGAAGTTTGACTGTTGCCTTTTGGTACGTTGTTGATATTGACCGTTGATCCCATAAAAGGGATGTAATCCATAACATCCATCACCATACCGATATAGGGATGGGGAAGGGGTACGGGTACACCGAACAGAATTACGATATGGATATCGATTCCTAATACGGGGGTAAAATGTTTATTGGCCAATAACATATTTTCTCTTTTTTAGGATATGGAAATACTATTTTTCATGTTCTGGGCTTGAAGCTCCATTTTTTGCTTCCAATCTTTTCCCTCTAAATCGACCATAAAACTATCAATGGTCTTTAGTGTCGTTCCTTGCGCGCTATTGTAGTAATCCCAGGCAATTTGACCTATGCCGCTGGATTTCAGTTGCTCTTCGGGAAGCGTTCGGCCGTAATCGAATGCTTTTTTCAATAGCTCTTTATAACGGGGCGGATTCTTTTTCTTGATCAAGGTATAGGCGTTGATGTAAATGGCCAAAGCCTGCTGCCCTAGACCGAACGATATGGCCAGTTCGGCTTGCTCGCAGAAAAGGTCGGTCGCTTTTTCTATTTCATTTTGATGATGGGCACTTGAAGCCATATAAGCGTACAGTTGCAAAATGATAGCATTTGCCGTATCGTCACCACTAGCTTTGACCTGCTTTGCAATGGCGAGGCCACGTCGCAATAATTTGTCGACCGTATCATATTCCTTGAACTGGAACAGCATACCGGCGTAAACCCCGTGGGCGGTAGCAAAGGCGGTTTTGTTTCCTGTTTTCTGCGTTACTTCAAGACCCTTTTCGCCCCAAAGATGTAGCCGCTTACGATTGTTCTTGGCGGCGCTGTTGCCCATTTCTACCATACACTCCCTAAACTGTACTTCCGGATCGTTGGGGTCGCCTGACATGGCTATCTTTTTCATGGCGCCGTCAAGGTCAAGGTCTACCCAAAGCGACACGCACGTAGCTTTATGTTTTACTTGAACCGATTCAAAATAGTTTTTAGGATGATGGTCAAAAACCATCAAACGGGTTTTTGGGGGCATTCCGAGCCCAAGCATGGTTTCCATCCAATTTTTGTAATCTTCGGTGGCTTGCACCGTGTATGGAAATAGAGCCAGAACCAAATGTTGTTCGGGGTTCGGGAGGGCTTTTTGGAAACTCGCTAAAAATTCGATGAGGAGGCTGTCGAAATCAGCCTCTTTATTTTTGAGTTTTTGCTTAAAATAATCAGGGTCCCAGTCGAATTGAAGGAAATTGCCCTCTATTTGTTCTTTCAGGCGTTCGTCGTTCTTAAAACTTTCCAGCCAATCCGATATCAGGTTTTTACTGTGTACCTTGCTATCTACAAAAGGGGTAAGTAACACTACGGGAATATCGGGGATGATACCGTGAGGGGACGATTCTAACTTTAAAAAGCCTTCATACAATCGCGCTTGTTCCGGTTTTATCAACCAACGTACCCAATTGACCTCGTCATGGGGGCTAACGTCTTGTAACCACTTTTGTTGAATTTGGGTCACTAAAAGTGCGACCGGATTGTGCTCGTTGTTCATCTAGATTAACCACAGTTTAAGTTCAAGAGCCCTCCTTTTATATTGGTCATTGTAGTACCATCGGCATTTAGAATACCGTTGCTCTTAAGTTTTAATTCTGCTGACCCCTCTACTTGTGTGCTCGGTGCGGTTACTTCAACTTTTGCCCCACTGTTTACCGTAACCTTGGCGCTGCCATCGCTATAAATTTCCTTTGAAGTAAGGTTTACGTTGTTGGTTCCGTCAAGGTTAACTACCTCCGAGGCGATAATATTGATTTCTTTGGAATTCAGTGTTAACGCGTTTGGAGCGGAAATGGTAATACCTCCCTCACCGTCCATCACAATGGAATTACCGCTAGGGTCTTGTATCGCAATGCTCCCATCGCTATCGTTCATAATAATTTCGTTACCGCTTCGGGTTTTGATCGCTTTGATATTGTTATCGGGATCGGAATAAGCACTTTTGGCCTTAGCGTTAAAACCAGAACTTAACACAAAGGGTTTCTCGGGGTTGTCGGCCTCGAAGCCGACCAAGATTTCTTCGCCTTTTTCAGGGATAAAGTAAAAGCCCTTGTCGCTACCGGAGTAGGGGGTGGCCATCTTTATCCAGGGTGTACTGGTACCCATGGGCTTTTGCCAAGGGAACTGTGCCTTGATGCGTCCAAGACCTTCCGGGTCGGCATTGTCGAGCACCCAGCCCCTTTGTGCGCCCGATCGGGGTGCGGCGAAACTGTTGGAGTAGGGCAGGTGTTCGGTGCCCTCGGGCACGGCCTCAAACTCGTTGCGGTAGTGTCCGCTATGGTCGAACCTGTGTACGACCTTGGTGATATCATAGGAACCGTAGGGGTCCTTTTTGCCCTGGTCGGAAAAATTAAGCCCTTCCAAGGTAAGGGTGTCGCCAACGGTAAGGTTTACGAGCTCCGAAGTGCCCGAGGCCAATATCATACTGGCCGCTTTCCCCAAGGTGTTCACCTTTGTGGCGGTATCTACGCCGCTTTGCGCACTGTACTCGTGCTGGCCAATACTCCAATCGTAAGCACTTTTTTTCGCGAAAACGTTTTCCGATTCGCCCTTTATCCGGTCTTGGTAGGGATGGGATGAATTGGGGAAGAAAGCGGCGGAGTCGGCTTCTAACGGGGTGTCGTTGACCCAATCCCAAGCCTTAAGCCCGAAGGACTGCTCCCTGAGTACGGTGGATAGGTTAAAGCTCAGTACGTCCTGTCCGTAAACGCCGTGCACCTGTTTGTCCCCGGTCCTGCCCACGCAGAAATCGGTACCGTTATGGTAGATCCAGGCCCCGTAGCGGCTACAGAGCCGCTGGAGGAAGGCCAGGTCGCTCTCGTTATATTGTACGGTATAGGGCAGGCTTACGTCGGTGCCCTTGCCGATGGAAAGTTTTACATGTTCGGTGGAATGTCCGTTCACGGTATCGGTAGCCACCTGAGATAGGGGCGTACCCTCTTCGTAGCTAAGGCACTGGACGGAATTGGCCAAGAGGGCCGCCGGCCCATGGCCCGACAGTACGATGGTACCTGCGGCATCGGACCCCTTTTGGAGGTCTACCGAGGTGACCACGCCCTTGAATTCCATTTGGTTTTCGTTGATGCCGATGGTGATCTTCTTGCCCACATAGGCCAGGGCATTGTCCATCAAGGCGCCCGCGTAGCCTTCGGTGGCATTGGAAGGGAAGGCGATACGGAAGGCACTGTGCCCTCCAATGGACTGTTCTACGGTAACGCTATAGCCCGAATTGGGTAAGAATTCCTCTCCTCCTACAAGGAGTTTGCTGTTTACTATTTTGGACATATGTTAGTATTTTCGGGATTAAAGTAATGATTACCCCAAGTGTGAGCAAATAAAAAAAAGTGTTTTCGTCAAGATGTCAGGGAGTTGTGAATTTTTTAATTGGGAAAAACAGTGTTAATTTATCGATCGCTACCAAGGATATCGGGCAAAACGGGCATATCTTCAAAAACGGATGCTTCGATTTGCGATTACTTCTATTTTGTAATCATTGATGGGGACCAAAGGAATCGATTTATCGTTCAAAAACCTGAAACCTAAAAGGAACTGAAAATCGGCATGGGTATCATCCAAATCATTGGTAATTTTTGAGTTCGTCGAAAATCATATTTTGTGTGTTACTTTTTTTTGTGAACACCTTGTAGAGAAGGTCAAGATGCTGATAAGGGTTAAAATCCGTATTGTCATTTTATGGGTAGTTTAAAAATAATAGGTGTCGCCCTGTAGCCTTACCCTTTTTGTGGGTATCCCGTTCACGAATGGGGAATTGTCCCCTTGAGGACACCATAGCGAAAGCTAGGGGCGGCTTGGTGCGTTGGCAAAGTAGCGATACTTCTTTACAGCGGTGTTTTGAACAGGGCACGGGCGCAACGCTCGCGCTAGGGGTATAGCAAATGTTTTGTCTAGTTAGATTGTTTGTTTACTTGATTTTGTAGAAAAAATTATCTCCAAAACAACGACTGAAATATTCGGTTTCTGGTTGTTTTCCCATACTGATGCCACCCGTCTTGCTGTTGTCTGAAACCCTAAAATAACTACAGAAACCAGAGGTCAACCCCGCAAGGGTGAATTCCTTCCAGTTTGGTCCCAACTCTTCTTTGAGTTGCTCTTCCGTCATTTCGGTTAAGTCCTCCCTTGGAGACCAACCTGTTCCGTTTTCAATGGATTGTTGAAAATAATACCCAGATTCATCTTTTTTTATTACGAATTCTGTCTTTCCATTTTTTGTTGACGAATATTCGCCTAAAAGATGTTCATTTGAAAATGTCGCTTTTTCTTTTTGAGAACAAGCTGTAATTAGTATAAAGCTCATTACGATGGATAAATTCTTAATCATTTTTGTCTTTTTTAAATAATACTGGAATAGAGGAAATATTAATGGCGCAACAACCATATATTATATTTTGAAAATTCGTATGAAAAAGGCTGATAATTAGTGTGATAACTGCAAGTCCAGTAAGAATGAAAAGTGAAATTTTAAATTTGGAAAAATTCATACTTAACAAAAATGCAGTTAAGAGTCCGCCATAAAACAAGATTGGTTTTGCATACAAAAGAAAATGGTCTATAAAGCCCAAAGAGGCTGATGAACTTCTTTCTCCAGTTTGAACAAACACGAATTCAACTTGTGAGGAATCCATTAGAATTACCCCAAATATTATCATAATATAAACAGGGGAACCTTTCCATTTTTTGTTCATATATGGGAATATTTTCTCCATTTCTAAATTTTGGATTTTTTGCGGTAATTCAGTCATTGAGACTAGAAATAAAGAAACTACGCTGAAAATAATAGGGAGAATGTAGGAGTCGTAGGAGATAATGAATAAAGTAAAAACACCTAACAAAGTGAATAAAACTATTTTCACATTCTTGTTAATGTTTACTCTACTGATCAAAAGATTGATTCCTAAATAAATTAGGGAAATCGCTATGGTCGGTTTTAATATCCGCTCGTTGAAAAGCATAAAATCTGCTTGTGAAGAAAAATCAAATCTAAAGTAATTGTTTATGTACGTTGATTTGGTGTAAAAATTAGATAGAACACCGATTAGAATTAGTAAAACTCCTAAGATTTGATTTGTATTTCTTTGACCTTACTTTTTTTGAGAGCATCTTTTATTTCCTGTGTTGCGTATTCCCTCTTTAAAAGCTCTTGAGCTATCCTTACCTTATTATACTTTTTATAGACTAAATCAGATATTACTTTTGATATTTCGTCCATTTGGTCAGTTTTTTTATAATTATCACAGTAATCTTATAGGCGTATCCCTATACCCTTATACCTCATTATATAGGGGTATAAAACAATAGTTTTAGGCTACCCAAATTCGCTTACAATATAAAAATTTTTATAATTAATTTCTTACATGAAAGAGTAAGTGCAACCTGATTTTGGGTACGAGTGAGACGCCCACTTATCGGGTATGGGTACCGTTTTATATGGTTTTTGTTACGTATTATAACGTTGACTTTCAGTTGAATATTTTATGGGTGTCCCGTTAACGAATGGGGAATTGCCCCTCGAGGCGCCCTAGCGTATTGTCCCCTTGAGGACGCCGTCTGCGCTAGCAGCGGGCGAGATGGCGCGTTGGCAAAGCTGAGTTATCGCTGCTTTTTAGGGGTGTTCTGAGCAGGGAACTAGGGTGACGCTCGCGTTAGTGGGGGGGGGGAAGGCTTACCTTATCTTGTCCAGTTCCTTTAGCATTTTAAAATACTCCCTTGGAAATTCTTCACGAAACAAGCGTCCAAAATCCTCGTAATGCTCACGGCCCAAATCAATGCGTAACGAGATAAATTCAAATATGGAATCGGTAGTCCTCGTCAGTTTCCAAGGGGAAATTTCACTTCTGATCAGTTTTTCATAGAAATCGTAACCTTGTAAGAACGCCCTCCCTTTTGGGGTTTGTTCCATCCATTCCCTTACCGCGGGCTTCATTGCGCGTGCATTGCAAATGTTGAAGAATTGACGCCAAAAGGTTATTTCGGCCTCGTAAATTGATTCCCTGTTCTTTTTTGATCGGAACATGGGATTATATATCATAAAGGGAAGTATACCTCCCCGTTCGTATTTTCTATAATTGTGCTTTTCGATGATTTCCCGTTCACCTATGGTGTAACTCCACATATCGACGTAAGAATTGATATTGATTGAATCTTTCTTGACCAATAGAAATATGCCAAAGTGTATAGCAAGGGGATATAGGTAAAACAAGAGTGATGGCCACCAAAACCAGTCGTAATCTACGATTAGCGTTTTATTGGATTGCAATTGCTTTATCTCCTTTCTTTTATCATGCCATATGGTCAGGCCGTATTTTTCAATAAAGCCTATGTTCGTATTTATATTCTTCTGTGGCTCTTTGTATTCGGTCGTAAAGGGTTGGGATATGGTATCGTTAAGCCATAGGTACAGAATCCTTTTATTCTCCATTCCTCTAGACCTTTTCATCTCATATTTTTTGAGCTCGCCACTTGAAATATCAAAGTCGGATAGAAAGGGTTTTTTAAAAAGTTGGTATACAAGTAGTAGCAAAAGGAGAAAAGCGCCTTTTATAAAGAGGATCCTGGGACTCCACCAAAATGATTCCATGATAATTATAAATATTTGGTTCGTCGGGTTCTGGTGGTATAGTTGGGCCGCCGTGGTCCGGTTAGTACGGACAATGGAATGTCCCCCGCCGGTGAGGGATTCTTAGGGGGGGCGGTATAAACGGTCGCTTTGAAAAGGCCATTGCCCGAACTATTTATGGGGTGGGGCACAGGTAAGATAAATTTCATATTGAACTACGATTTTTCAGATCTTAATTTATAAATTTTTCTTTTTTGGTCGGTGTGTTGGTTTTTTGTTGGGGTAGGGAAATACAACCCCCCGCCCTTCGGGAACCCCCTTCGAAGGGGGATTCATTGTCTGTTGCAGGAACGAGCGTGACGCTCGCGTTAGGTGGGGGCACACCTTATTGCTCCAGGCTATTGATGATCATATTGATGTCCCCAAGATTGATGTGCTTGGCCATTTGTTTGGCGACCACATAGGGGTCCGGAAGTTTTTCATCCTTGATATCGGTGCGCACTACGTATTCTATTGACGATATCCAGTCCTTTGAGGAGAAAAAATAATAAACGTTCGAGTATTCATAGCCTATCAGCTCGGTAAGATTATAGTCCTTATAGATTTCCGTGAAATTTTCCCGGAACAGAATTTTCCGTCCATTTATTTCCGTGGTGCCATCAATTTCGTTCTCTTTCACAAAATTATCCTGTATGACCGAAAGGGTCTCTAAATCTAAAATATCGGAAATATCCTTGATGTTGTTGGTGATGGGGTTCATGGCCTGTGGGCTTACAGAAACGGTTTTGATGATGGTTTCGTTTCCAATGCTTACCGTATCCGTTAGTTGTATGGGCATACCGTCCGTATCCGATAGGGTAAAGTCGCTTTTAATTTTAAAATTCAAGTGTTCGGCTTTTATGCTTTGCAGTTGCGAAAAGGCCGCGGTACAAAGCAATAAGGCTATTAGGGTGAGGCTATTCGTTTTCATTGTTTTCTTTTTAAATGTTTGTTGGTGTTATGGATGCTATAGCGCGGGCGTGGGGCTCGGGAGTGTGTTATTTTCGTTTTCTCTTTTTTCGATTTTTGTAATTCCTCCAAAACTTTGGTTTGGGCATTGTATTTTCAACAATTTCAATTCCTTTGTTTCTCAAAATCATTTCAATCAGTTCAGGTTTTTGGTCGAAAAGCATTGCTAAATCCTTGATTGATACACCTTTTAGGTAATTTTGTTGAATTTTTTCTTGGTCAGATTCGGTTATATACTTCAATTCCGGGTTCGATTCTTTCTGAAGTTTTGCTTGATAATTTTGAAGTACTTTAATAATGTCCGATAATACAGAAGGGTTTATTTTAAGAGTTTTTGATTTTTTGTTAGTGTTTAAAATCGTTTGTACAATTTCGATATATAATCGACCATTACTATGTTCCACCAAATCGATAAGAAAATTACTTTTGTCAAATTCAAGTTGAGTGGTTTCCAATATCGTTTTCATTGCTAAAACTCTTTCTTCCGTTTATGGATGTGCTGCAAACTGATTTCAATTCTTTGTTTACCAAAAAAAGAAATGTCCATTCGATAGATATAGAATTCGACTAACACCCATACCTCCCAATTGTCAGGTACAAATACAGTTGTATTTGAGTGCTTATTATGTATTATAACGCTGTGTTTGGGTTCAATATTTTGTTGCTGCCATGCTCGCGAGTGTGAGGCTTGGGGTAGTAGGTGAACGTTACGGGCAAGACGCTCGCGCTAACGGATGTTCGGCTTTCACTTGTAAAACGGATACCTCCCCCCGTCCTTCGGGCACCCTCTTCGGAGGGGGATTCATTGTCTGTTGCAGACACGAGCGTGACGCTTGCCCCAGCGGGGCGATTGCCTACAATCTCAAGACCCGCCTGAACGGCACGGGCAGGAGTACCTGAAATTCGAGAACAACACCCGAAAAGTGGGGCAGGAAAGCTTGCCCTGCCATTATTCGTAAAAATCATGGTCCAATACTTGAAAAGCCTTTCTCAAGTGCACCTAAAATTTAGGTTCAGCTTCTGACATGGCATAAAAAAAAAAGCCCCTTAAAGAGGCTTATATCGATAGTAATTATTTCTGATCAATGACTTGTGCAACGGTTACTGTTGTTGTGCAGCGTTATTTTTTGCTTCTTAATTCAGACAACCTTTTTCTGTAATTCAGATTTTCAATATTTTTATTCTTACTCAAGTTCAATGGAGGATTATATTCCTTAATCAATTCATCTTCTAATTTGTCTGGATTTAAATTACTCTTGTAATAAAGTACAAGATTCGTTTTCATCCATTCGCTCAATTTTATTTCATCATTTTCTTTGAACTTGGTTTTTCCATTTGTCGGGTCTTTATCCCTTGCAACCTTAGGATAACCAAATAAAGAACCGAGGGATTTTCGAAGAGTCGAACTACCTGCATTGTTACCTGTAAAATGTTGTCTATAGTCTCGTTTTCTTAGACTTTTGCCTGCAATTCCTGTGTAAATTACATTTAGATTTTGAAACGATTTCATTTCACATTCGATTCCAATACTCGGTAATTTTGAACCTTCATTCAAGCAGACTATATAATTTCCTGGATTGTCAGGAATATCATTTGAAGAATGAATTTTAGGGTCAAATAAGGTGAAACTTCCTTTTTCTATAGGTTTATCAACGACTTTCAATTCTTTGGTCTGTGTCGTCCTTGGTGTTTCTTTCTTCAGGTTTGCTTGTCCTATTATTTTAATTCTTCCTGAGCTTATCAAGCTTTCAAAATCCGCTGGTTGCAAATCTGTTATTCCAAAATCGTCAGAACCATAAAATCCGATTCTTCGCATCTTAGCCCTTATCCCTTTCTGTCGAGATCTGTCTGCTTTGATTCTTTCTTTTATCAGACTTCTTAGCTCAGAGATTTCCATTGCTGAGAATGTGTTTTTTCCTTTCATTTCGGTTCATTTTTAATGCTGCCCAACGGCCAGACAGCTATGGCGAGTTGCGTGGTATGCTTTGCATACCTTAGCAAGGGGGCGCCATTAGACGCACATTCGCTATAGCCAGTGATGTCGATGGTACCGACCGCGAACGGCTCCGTCGGAGTTTTCTTGGATGAAATATAGCAAATTTTATGGGCGAATGAGCAGTCGTACTGTCTGGCCGATGGTCGTTGGTAGGAAAAAAAGGTAGGGAGGCGGCCTCGACCGCCCGGTTTTTTACGGGCCGGAGGTATCATCGACCATCGTTCTCGTATAACCGTCAGTTACGGGTTAAATTAGCGATTATTTTCGGTTTCGCACAGACGTTAGCAATTCCGCGTGGATTCGGACGGCCTGTCCCGAACTTGTTTCGGGAAGACCCGTATGGCAGGTGGTGTGAGAGGCGCAGTCCGTTCCTTAGGGGCGGACCCGTCTACTCGATTGGCAACTGGCTTTTCTATTCAGTTTAAACTTCAGCTATTTCAAATCCTTGTTTTCTCGCCAAATCAACAATGTTATTTATATTGTCTTTTCCCCATTCCGTGCATACAACGAATTTAATGTTATCTTCACTTTCTAAAATTTCATTAGGTGCAATAAAGTGTCTTTTGTTGCCTTTGTTTGCATATTTAATTTCTACTGATTCGAGCGTATTAATTACTCCTGTCGAGCCTTGATATTCATCAAGAAAAACATTTTTCAAACTGTTGAAACTTGATGGTTTTTTCTTTAAATATTCTTTTACCAATTCCAAGACAAATCTGTTCTTCGGCAGTTTTTTACCTTTTCCGTTAATTATATACTTGGTTTTGTCTCTTGTATTTTGCTGACCATTTGATTCCCAAACTTTCGCAGGTACTTTTTGAGTTATTTGTTCCGTTGCAGCATTTTCCGAAATGGTTATTGAAATTTCTTTCAGAACGTTGTCGATTAATTCGGCATCATATTTATTAAGAAAATCTTGCTTAATCAATTCCAAAATTTCCATATGATAATCTGGTGATAATATTTTTTGATGCAATTTTTTTTGCTCCGATTTACGGTTAATTTTTTTCAGCGAATTTAAAGTAAACGACACCAATAATTCTTTGCTAAAATTCTCTTTTGAAAACAATTCAACAAATTTTTGACCTTTTATATTGTCTTTGTTAAACTCGATTGTTTCAAGTAAAACTGGGTCATCGTGTTCCGTTAAATCTCCATCGTAAAATATTTGGATTACTTGTCCGATTAAAACGCCATATTGAAGTCTTAATTGACGCATGTACGAGAATAACTGTTGCTGAAAATTTATGTTTAATGGGATGCTCGGTTGCTTAATTTCAATTACAAAGAGGTTTTTCTTTTCGGCTGAGTTGATAACAAAATCAGGCATTATTCTGTTTGAAGCTCCAATTTGAAATGAAGGTCGGATTTGTATATCTCCTAAAAATTCTTTCCAGTCCAAAACTCTCAAAGCTTGGATTACATTTTGTTCAAATTCACTTTCGCTAATGTCAGTCCGAATATTTTCAGATAGATAAAAGCATATTTCATTCCATTTTTCGTTGTTCATTCTCGGTTTTCTCGATGTTTTTTTAGCTTGTTGCCAACGTGTTTGTATATGGTTTGTTGCGTGTTTTAAGCACCTAATTTAGCAAATAAAAACCGAATAGAAAATCTGCGAGGATTTTCGTAAGTAGGCGAAAACTAGCAATAAATTATATACGGTGTGTGTGCCCAGCATGGGCATCTTTTTAGCTACAGAAAAGTAGTTAATTAATCTAGAGGGTGCAAGTCCCTTATGGGCAGGGGTAACGCCTTGAACCATTAGTAAGTCGCAAGGGTGGTAGCTGCGAGGTTACATCTGAAGGAAGCGAGACTACAAAACTCGGTACTGACGAACAGGAACCAGATATGAGGCTGTTAGGATGGATGAGCAAGCACATCATTGTAAAGTCCGAAACACATTTAAGTGAATGCCGAAGCAGTAGATCTGGCAGGAATCGAGGGAAAGAGGATGCAATTACCCCGATAAAGATCGGGGCAGGCTCTGGGGAGGTCTCCAAAGTTACGTGTAACTATATGGAGAAGTCAGCAGAGGTCATAGTACCCACGGGAAACGAGTTGCATAAAACTGCACAGGTCTCACAAATGGGGAAGGACTGAACGCTGTCCTTCTGGAAATTACGATGGGAGCATTGATTTTCGCTAATTGGGTGACCGATTCCCAAGAAAATCTGTAGCCTTTTAAAAAAGTACAGAATAGTTTCGATTGGTGTAAAGAGCGATTGAAAAGATGGATTGCGAACCGCCGTATACAGCCTGTCCCGAACTTGTTTCGGGAAGACCCGTATGGCAGGTGGTGTGAGAGGCGCAGTCCGTTCCTTAGGGGCGGACCCGTCTACTCGATTGGCAACTGGCTTTTACGTACTGTTTTTCCATTCATTTCCATTTCCAACTACGCTCATATTTTTCAATTTCGAAAATATTAACTCCCAATAATTTAGATTCTAGTAATTCTTTTGCCAAATCATGCCTTATAAGAATGATACTATCTAAAATTCTATTATTATTTTCTTTGTTTGGAAATTGTCCCAAAAAAAATAAAGATGGATTGTCAGGGATTTTTTTTTCATCAATTTTCAAAGGAGAAATTTTAGAAATGTTATATAACTTACTCCAATCATCATACTCTTTGTGATATGTAGAATTTTTGTAATCTAAGCAATCAATTCCCACTAGTGGATTAAACAGATAATAATTTTCATTAAAAGCTATTCCTTCTTTTTTTACCTGAGCACTAAAATATTCCCCAATTACTTTATGGTTTTCAAAGATGTTTCTTATGGTTTGAGAAATAAAAATTTTACCACCTGCAGTCATAAACTGAACTGGCTTTCTTTCGTATTCAAAATTGGTATCAGGAATATTCTTTTGACCTTGTATATTTAGAGATTCCTTAAACTGATAGTTCGTAGTTTTACCACTAAGAATTAAAGCTTCAAATACCGATAGACGCGTTTTCTCATCTGCAAATTCGTATAACGATTTGGAATCAACTAAAATTTTATAATTCATTATAGAAAAAGGATTAGTTTACGGGCTATGATTGACTTATTTTCAAATCTTGTTATAATTTGACTCTGTTTTATTAGCTTGTTGCCAACGTTCAGGCTAAGCGTAGTGCGGGAGCAAATTGGCGTTTGCTTTCCGCCACGCACGTAGCGTAATCTTTTGGTTTTGTTTTTTCTTTTTTTGTTCAAAAGCGAAATCCCATCCCGATAGCTATCGGGATTGCGGACATCATAAAAATACGCAAGCCTTTCGATTAAGCTTGAAGCCCGTATTGTTTATAGGTTGTGTTACCTGTAGGCTTTTCAGTTTAACTTTTCCATTATTTTTTTATAATAACTAGTTCTGTAATCTACTTCTTCTTGAAGTTTTTCAAAACTTATTCTTTTGTCATTTCTAAAACCTGATATTTTATCTTTTGCTAGTTGTGGCGGAGTGCCTGTAATTAATGGGGTTTCAACTACTTCAAAAGATTCTGCATCAGCATCTTTAATTAAGCGATTGAGATAGAATATTTTATTTCCATCTCTTGAATAAGAAAAATACTTTTCTTTTAATTTTTTCCATGTTTTAGGGTTTGCTTTTGGAATTACAGCAAAACCATAGAACACGTTATTTTCATCGATACCATACTTACTGTCGTTCAATGAAACAAATGTATTAGTGTCTGCCTTTTTTACGATTTTAGTTTTACCGCTGAAGTTATAGTAATACACATGGTTTACATCTTTGCCATAACCATACGGAACATAAGATTCGTCGTATAAAAACATTTTTTTATCAACCCATTCTATTGATTTACCCAGCGAGTGTTTGCCGTCATCACAGATTTCAAAAGAAGAGGAATCTGCATCCTTAATTTTACCCGCTAAACTATATACGTTGTTTTTGTCCTTAGCGTATGTGAAATTTAATGCTTTAAACGTTTTAGTATCAGCGCTATTTATTCTTGTAGCACCAGAATAACACTTTTTTTTGTCTTTAGCCCAAATACCATAGAAGTGTTCAAAAGTATCAAGGTCGGCTCCTTCTATTTCAGTTCCTCTATGAAAAACACTTTCACCGTCTGTCCAATAAAACTGGTTTTCATTTTCCTGGTCGAATTCTGTTGAAAGTTTAATCATGTTTTTTAGCTTACAGGTAACGTTTTAGCTAAGCGTAGTGCGGTGGTACGACATCTGCGAGAGCAGTGGGCGAGTTGGCGTGCTGGCCAGTTTCCGTCTACGCACGAAGCTAAAGCTTATTGTTTTGATTTATTTTTTCTTTTGCAAAGCTAAATTTTGAATATTTCGCTATCGCGTAATTTTCAATTTAGCGGCTTCATAAATATACACAGACCTTTCGGTTTCGCCCTAAAGTCCGCATTACGTTTAGGTTTTGTTGTCATTGGTACTTTCCCGCAATATTTTCAGAAACTGTTCCGCTTTTTCTTTG
This sequence comes from Zobellia galactanivorans, assembly GCF_000973105.1. Taxonomy (NCBI): domain Bacteria; kingdom Pseudomonadati; phylum Bacteroidota; class Flavobacteriia; order Flavobacteriales; family Flavobacteriaceae; genus Zobellia; species Zobellia galactanivorans. The sequence goes on from NC_015844.1 coordinate 3,909,366, forward strand.
ATTTCGGCAATCATTTTAGGGCTTTTATCACTTTCTCTTAAAGTCCAGTATTTGTTCAAATTCCAACCCATTTTTCTTCCGTCTCCAGTCCCGATTTGAGTTATAAAACCCCAAAACCATAAATCGTCCCAAACTTCAAAATCCGTTCCGCTATAACTTTCTCCTATAGTTTTGTTTATGTTCTTAAAGTTCCAATTTTTTGGTTGAATATTCTTGAAAATTGTAATTATTACAGCATCAACCGGTAAATAAAACAAATCGTTCTTTTCTAAATCACTCGGTGCATCATTCCAAATTTTCAGTTCGTTTGGATATTCGTTATTGTGTAAATGAAATATGCTCTTTGTGAATAGGGCAGAAGTCTTTTCGCCCCAACCTTTTTGATTTTTCATTCCGTTATAAAGTCCGTCGTAATTTTTAGTTTCTTTTCCATTAGGGTCAATTACAGACATAAATGTCGAAAACGAATTTAGTAAATCAGGTTTCTCGTATGCTTTTTTATAAAATTCTGCTAGGTTGTCAATTTTTGGTTGGCTTTGTGTATTTGCTGTGTGATACAATAAAGAAACGATTTTTTCTGCTTGATTATTCTGCGGTTTTACAATTCCAGAATAGTATCTGGTTTGCAGTTTCTTATTGTAGATTCGGTTCTCAATTAGGAAGTCAAATATATTTTTTAGTGATTCTTTCAAATGTTAGTTCCTGCTTTTTCAGTATTAATGACAACGGTCTAGGCTATGAACAGTTGGGGTTTTTAAGCACTAACTTTTCAGTTTAGCACCGACCTTTGTTTTATTTTTATAGTTTCGTTCTATCACTTTCTCCCCAATTGTTTATAGCCATTGTGCCTGTTGCACAAGTTAACGAAAAAACCACATAGGCTAAAGGAGATCTTAACGTTGGGTCGTTAATTTTAGGTATGCAGGGAAAAAAGGAGTATCAAGAAAAACTGTTCGCCCATTTCCAGTTAAGCGAGCGAATCCCCAAGAACAATTTCTACAGGCGGTTGAAAGAGGTTTTGGAGCTACGCTTCCTTTACGGTCTTACCGAAGGTCATTACGGGAACAGCGGACAGAAGAGCATAGACCCGGTGGTCTTCTTCAAGCTCTGCCCGTTGAAATCCACATGTCTGGGCAAGGTGAACGAAAAACAATTTTCGGTCACCTATTACTGGGGCGAGTACGAGCGAAACATCAAAAGGGTGAACGGCAAACAGGGTAGGTATATGAAAGGCAAACGACAGAGCACGGTGGAACCCGTCTTCGGAACCTTGACACAGTTCATGGGGCTGAGGAAGGTGAACACCATAGGGCTCGAACAGGCCAACAAGGTCATGCACCTCTCGGCGATTGCCTACAACCTGAAAAAGTACCTGAAATTCACGGAAAAACGTTCAAAAAGCGGGGCGGGAAGCTTTGTTTTGCCGCGCATCGCAAAAAACTGCTTCCAAGCACTTGAAAGTTCACTTGTAGGCTACCCAAAAAATATAGGTTGGCCAGTGGTCTAAAAGATAAAACCGCCTTAAAAAGCGGTTATGTGAGTCGTTATTTTAATGATTATGGGGTTGTGCAATGATTACTATTGTTAGCAGTTGGTGCGACACGTTCGAGTAAGCACGAACGATTAGGTTTGAGTGAAGTCCATTTGTCAAACAAACTCATAAATCCATTTGATTCAAACGAATTGAAAAGAGTGGCCAATATCTACTAAAAGACTGTTAAGTTTTGCAGTTACAACCTTGGTACTTTTGATAAAACGATCAATTCTAATTAGTTAAAAAATATTGAACGTCTATAAGTTCTATATCATCGATTATACCTAGATCCAGGGAGCTTTCCTGGTCATAAGATAGAGTACAACTCGATTTAGCCCCAAGTTCGAAGCAAGGCGAGGTTGTTTTATCTGAATAACTTTGACTGGACGTTAGCCCTCCTATCTTTACGGTCAATATAGGCACCCCTGTAACTTCGTAATCATTTGGGTTGTTTAATTGAATTTCAAATCGCCAACGCGACGTATTATTTCCGGTATCGGGTATAAACTCATAAAATAAGACATCGTAAGTAAAGCCATCTAACTCAGGTGGGTCAATTTGAGTTAATGGTTCTGGATCAGGAAAGCTACAGGGTAGTTCAATAGTTCTATCTAGGAAGTATTGTTGGTTGTTCAAGAAGTAAGTATCGCTGACTACTGCAGTTTTTGTGCAATCTTCATCTTTAGAATCACAGCTAATGTTAAGAATAAGGCAGTAAAAAGAGAAAAAAAGAAATATTGTTGAAAATGTGCGTGGAGAACGCTTGATGCTATTTTTCATTGAAGATATATTATAATTTCAGATTCTTGTTTTTAATTTTCGAAAGGTCCAACCTCGGTCGGGGCGAGAATTCGAATGTCGTTTAAGTAAGAAAAATCTTAATTAGATATATTTTGTTTTAGCGAGGTCAAATGTATTCAAAATAATAAAACGCATCTTTTTTTTTAAACCTTTAATTAAAGGCTCTTTTTGATTTTTTGAGCTATTGATTACAACGGCAGTCTGTCTCAAAACTGCCTCTGATCTTGAATAAAAATTTGGGATATACGGGATATTGGGCTGAAAGAAGGTTTGGTTTTGATAAATGCCGATATAAGGTCCAAGAAGGCATTTTTGAGATTTTTAGGGCCATAAGGGGCGTTTTTGGGATGTTGGTTCGACGTTTTGCCCTGATTTCGGGCTTCCAACCCAATTTGATAAGTCTTATTAAATTATAGGCCAAAGCAATGAGTCCAAAGTCGGCACCGGCCGCGGGTGTGTAAGCTTCCCTTTTTCGAAAACCTGTTCGGCTCCCGAAAGAAAATCCCGCTTCTAACTACTTATCTGGGTCGGGTGTATTTTATACTTTTGGGCAATCTCGGCAAGACTGTGCCGCTCTTTCAAGGCTTCCAATACTACCTTGGTCTTGAATTTTGATGTGAATTTTCTTCGTGTCATATTCAGTAAATTTAATAATTAAACTTACTGTACTAAAATTTGGGGCATCTATACATTTAGCGTGAGTAGCTTCTATTTTTTTATCGATCTTACATTAATATTACAATTTAACTCAAGTTAAAACATGTCTATATTAAAATATACAGTACTACCACTAAAACAAAGAGCATTAGAACCTTTTGTAAAGCGTATATCTTATATTGAAAATGAAACTGTCGAACCTCAGTTTCACTCTATACCTCCCATAGGTGCCAATGGACTCTCTTTTTACTTTGGAGCTCCCATGCGACATATTGTTAACCATGAAACTAAACCTTTACCTAAAGGAGCTTCTGTATTAGGTACTATAACAGAAGGAGGCATTACTGTAATACATCAAGGTTGTGTAAAGCAAATCTATATTGAGTTTACACCTACAGGGTTTTATCGTTTATTTCATAAGGACGGAAGCAAATTTACAAATAGTCTTCCTGCCGATTTATCTACTATAGATGCACAAATGTTGGAAAGTAAATTAGAAAACTGTTCTAGAAATATAAAAAGTGTACAAGAAGTTTTTGAAAACTATCTATTGAGTAGAGTACCTAATGCTCTTCCTAAAATTCCTTTGATAGATACAGTTGTAGAATTAATGCAAACAGACGTTATAGGGAAAAGAAGTATAGGGGACATTTGTGAAAAAGTAGATGTGAACCAAAAGTATCTTTTTCGCTTATTTAAAAAAGTCATAGGGGTATCTCCTAAAAAATATTACAGAACGTTACAGTGGAATACGATCATGACCATGATTAACCAAAATGAAGAAGAGTCGTTAACCAAGATAGCGTTGGAATGTGGTTTCTACGACCATCCATCCTTCACAAAGGAATTCAAAAAATTTATGCAGATATCTCCAAGCGAATTTATTAACGGTGAAATTCGATTGGTTGAATTAGTTCTTAAAAGAAATGATTAATATCTTTTTTTAAACCTCCATATTAATGCCATTCATATAATATTGTGAGTCCTCTCAAACCAATATTCTAGTGCTTTATTTAAAAACTTTGATAATGGTAAACCAATGTTATTCTTCTAAAATTAAATGATGGCGTCCATTTTATACAAGACTTGATCAATTTCCATATCTAAATTTGCCCCTTCATTATAACCTATAAAATTATGAAAGCAAAAATGAAATTAGTCAATTTATTAATGCTACTTATGGTATCTATTTCAATTTTTTCATGTTCCGATGGTGAAGATGGAACAGACGGCATTGACGGTGTAGACGGTATAGACGGTATAGACGGTGTTAATGGAGTAGATGGTGCAGATGGGGAACAAGGAGATACTGGAACGGCAAATGTTATTTATTCTAATTGGGTTAATACAGAACTTGATGGTGATACATCTTCTTTTGACATAGAAGTTAATACTATTGATTCCGATATACTGGATTTCGGAACGATATTGGTGTACTCAAGAAGGGTAGATCCTTTTACTTCTATACCATACATCTATCAATTGCCAATAGTTTTTGGAGCAAACAGACAGCAAAGTTATTATTTCAGGGCTACAGAAGGGAATTTACGTATAACCGTTGTTTCAACTGAAGAAGGTGGAAGTGCAGGTGATGGTAGTTTTTTAGAACAATATAGATATATCATAATTCCTGGAGGTGTTGAAGCCAGTAATGGTATCGGTGGTATCTCAGGAAAATCTTCAAATTCAAAATCTTCTCAAGATTATACCAGTATGTCCTACGAAGAAATTACAACTCTTTTTAATATTGATAAATAATAACACCAATAGCCCTCGCTTTTTTTATAAAGTAGAGGGCTGTTGTTTTTATAAAAGCCTTGTTTGTTTTTTAATAATTGCACAATCACAATGTACCACATCAAGGTAAATGTTCGTGCATCTCTATAGCCGCTTCATCCAAATTTAAGACCATAACTATTGGCTTTCTAGCCTCATACACAGATAACAGTATTAAAAATGAATATAAAGGGATGCTTGAGAATAAAGATGTTGCTTGGGACGATTTAAAAGAAAGCCCCAATTATTTTAGACACAAGCGCATAGGGTATTTTAAAACAGGATTTATATGGCAAATACTAGATAATAAATAACTGGAGTTTGATTTTACTGTTGATGAATTTGAAGATATAGAAGTTTTAGAAAATCCAACAGTCTCTCTAAACCAATTAAGAATGTCTTCAGATGGATACAGTATTTGATAAAGACGTAAAACTGATTCCTGCTCCTTTTGTATTCAATTAAAGCTATTTACAAACTCAGCTAGGGTACACATTCTAAATTCGATTCATAAAAAAAGCACAAAGGTTTTCAGGTAATTATAATACATCGATAGATGAAAACCAAGAGGTTGAAAACACAAAAGGAATATTCTAATTCAAGTGAAATTAAAAATATCTTGAATTCAAGAGATAAACACTAAAATATAATTATGAAAAATATAAAAATTAATTTTAAAAAATGTGCCATCACACTTTTTAGTGCACTACTAATAACCTCTTGTAGTAAAGACGACGATGGAGGTAGTAACATATCATTAAACACCAATGTTTCTGCCATTACGGCTAGTGCCGATTTTTCCGCTAGAAGTGATCATGCCACAGTAGTTTTTAATAATAAACTATGGGTTATTGGGGGGCGAGATGATGAAGGAAGAAAAAACGACATTTGGGCTTCATCTGATGGGGAGACTTGGACAGAAGTGACTACAGCAGCCCCTTTTTCTGCTAGATATGGCCATACCACAGTAGTCTTTAATAATAAACTATGGGTTATTGGGGGGGATGATGGAGAAATAAATAATGATGTTTGGGCTTCATCTGATGGGGAGACTTGGACAGAAGTGACTACAGCGGCTCCTTTTTCTGCTAGAATCGATCATACCACAGTAGTCTTTAATAATAAACTTTGGGTTATTGGAGGGTATGATGGCGATTGGAAAAACGATGTTTGGGTTTCATCTGATGGGGAGACTTGGACAGAAGTTAACACAACAACTTCTTTTTCTGCTAGAAGAGAACATACCACGGTAGTTTTTAATAATAAACTTTGGGTTATTGGAGGGTATGATGCTAACTGGTTGGTAGGTGGTGTTTGGGTTTCTTCTGATGGGAAGACTTGGACTGATACTAGTGAGACTTGGACAGAAGCTACTGCAACAAATTTTCTTCCTCCTAGATACGGTCATACCACAGTAGTTTTTAATGATAAACTATGGAGTATTGGAGGGTATGATGGAGAAAGAAAAAATGATGTTTGGGCTTCATCTGATGGGGAAACTTGGACAGAAGTTGCTGCAACAGCCCCTTTTTCTGCTAGATATGGCCATACCACAGTAGTCTTTAATAATAAACTATGGGTTATTGGAGGGTATGATGTAGAAAGATATAATGATGTTTGGGCTTTCGATTAAAAAGACCAAAAACCATCGCAAATAACGGCGTTTAATTTTTGTAGTAGATAAAGTATTAGTGGTTTAGATACCAAACTTAAAGTGTTCAGGTTTTCGGAAAATGCAATGTTTTTTATCAAGGCATAAATTTTCAAGCATAGTCTTTGTTGTGAGTGTAGATTTTACCGTACTGAAGCATAGAATAGAAAAGGTTAAAAACATGGAAGCTAAATGTTTTGATTATGTAATCCACAATTATATCGAAAGGTATTTAAATAGAAACAACAAGCTATGAAAACAAAACAAATTTTAAAAAAAGTAGTACTGGCATGTTCAATACTATTAATGGTAGTAACCTCTTGTAATAAAGATGATAATGGCGGTAGTAAGACACCCATAACAGAAAAAGGCTTTATAACCACTTGGAAAACAACAGTAGCTAACGAAGAAATTACCATCACAAAAGATTTTAACGAGGGAATTACGACGCCCTATAATTACAACGTTGATTGGGGAGATGGAAACATTGATAACAATGTAACTGAATCTATTACGCATAGTTACACTACTGCAGGCACTCACACAGTAACCATAACAGGAGATTTTCCAGCTTTTAATTCGGGGATTAACCCCAATGCTGCCAAACTAATAACTGTTGAAAACTGGGGTAGCAATATCGTCTGGGAATCTATGTATCAGGCTTTTTATCAATGTAAAAACCTAACCAGCATAAATGCTACTGATAGTCCTAACTTGGGTAATAATATAACTATGTATCGCATGTTCTATGGCGCTACTAACTTCAACAGCGACATAAGTAATTGGGATGTTAGTAATGTAACCAATATGAATTACATGTTCTCATACGCTACTAACTTCAACAGCGATATAAGCAATTGGGATGTTAGTAATGTAACTGGTATGAGGAATATGTTTCAGAACGCTACCAACTTCAACAGCGATATAAGTGGTTGGGATGTTAGTAATGTAACTAATATGAGCTACATGTTCCATTACGCTACCAACTTCAACATCGATATAAGTAATTGGGATGTTAGTAATGTAACCGGTATGGATCATATGTTTCACAATGCGGAGAGTTTTAATCAAGACTTAAGTGCTTGGGAAACCGACAATGTAACAGCTTGCAATAGCTTTTCAGTTGATAGTGGTTTAACAAACTTAAACTTACCAGAGGGAACTTGTTTTAATAATTAAGAAAGTAGCCTCTAACATCCCCCGCCCTTCGGGCACCCCCTTCAAAGCCTGCACGGCGCTTGTCGAGGTGGGGGAATTACTGTCCCCTTGAGGACGCCGTCTGCGTTGGCAGCGGGCGAGAGGGTGCGTTGGCGAAGGGACTGAAAGTCGCTTTTCAGGGGTGTTTTTGCGGGATGAGCGAGAGGCTCGGGGCGAGGTTGGGGGCGTTGTTTTAATCATTAAGGGCTTGTGCAACGGTTACTTTGTTGGCAACTGCCATTTTCACAAATGTTATTTTCCGAAAAACTTAAATAATTTTTGGGTTATTGATGTTTTTTCCGTTGCATCTGTATTCTTTGCAATGGATTTAAATTTTCTGATGGTGGAACAAGTGCTACCGATTCTGCTAATTCTTGAGCAAAGAGTTCTACATCTTTCATAAGTTTTGGAGTTGATTTGTGTTTTTTCAGAGTTACTTTGGGAATTTTTGCTCTATAAATTCTATTCAGATAATCCATTTCTTGTGGATAGGTATAAAATATTTTTCCTTTGGGGTAATTATTTTCTTTGTGCCAAAGTTCAAATTCTTGAAAAAAACAATGATGTTTGGGTATTGTGAGATTTTCAAAAAATTCTTCATCTATCAATTTTGCCAAACGATACAAACCGTGAATTTCTGTAGCAAAACATTTTTCCATTTTGTTATAAATACTCATCACAGAATGTTCCATTTTTTGATATGCTGTGCATAAATTTTGCAAAGCCTCATTGGCTTCACTCACATCTCTGTGGTACAAAGCCAAAAAATACAGCACAATATTTTTATCCCAAGTGGTATTTTTCTTTTTCAAAAATTTGTCTGCTCGTCGTAATGCTTCTTGTGCCGAATTAGTTTGTTTATGATATATTACATTCAATAGATTGACACAAATACCGGGAAAATACACATCTTCTGAAAAAAGATTTTTAGGGAAAAAGGAATCAATAATCTCAAAATCATTACAAGAAAATGCTGATAAAGCATCCATTAAAGAAAGAGTGTGGTCTGTGCCACTTGCCGTTGTAGCTCTTGACAAAAGTTTATTTCTGGAAGTTTGAAAAATAACATCATTTATTTCTTCAAAATGATTTTTATCAAAAACTGTAAAAAAACCAAAGTGTTCAAGGTTATCTCCTAATAAACCCAAATACAATTTTACTTGTATTTCAGGAGTTGTTTGTTTCTCCTTAAATCTTTCTTTTGTCAGGTATTTTCTAAAAACTTTTATATTATTTTGCTCAAATTCTTCCCAATTTCTTGGGGGGTCATAATAACCCCATTTCTCAAAACTTTCTTGAGATTGTTCTAAGTAGAGTTTTCTATATTTTTGAGTGTTTTTCATAGTTTTTAAGCGTTTTTTGTACCAAATTATGCCTAACGTTTAGTATATGAAGCGTAGCCTGCCGTTAGGCGGCTATGATTTCATATACAGTATTACCCACCGTGTTTTATTTTTAAATCTTTTTTCAAGTTACTGAACACATATTCATGTTCCTGTTCTATTCCAATTTTTTCCAATGGTCTCCAATAGAATCTTGGATACAGTTCAGAAGTATAAGTCGTTATTCTTGTCATTTTAGTCTGTCCGTTCTCTAACTCGTCAAAGAGATAGATTGCTTCCTTAAAGCCGAGCCATTTTCTTCCTGTTAGTTGATAGTCTATTACGTCCATTCTCAAAATTTTGCCTTTTTCAAGTTCGGTTATCTTTTCAACTATTTGTCCGCCTTCAAAATAGCAAGTCCTTATTCCGCCAATCTTTTCTTCTTCAAGCACACACTTTTGTGGAATTGGTAAGTCAAGTTTCATCAAGAAAGGTTTTTCAGCATCAAGTGTGTCAACTGACTTTATAGTCTCATAAACTTGAATGGGAGAATAAGGAAGAATTATCTCTGATTTGACTTCTATTACGAATTGTTCATTTTTTGTCAGTTCCGTTTCTATGAATGCAAATGTCAGAAAAAGGCAAAACGGTAAAATTGAGCTTTTAATCAAGTTGCCTTTCTTGTCTTTGTTTTGGTTCTTCTTAATCAAATATTTCACGAATGCACCAAGTGCAACCGCTACAATAATTAACGGCATTGCCATTAAAATGCATACCATTCCTTCAAGTCCACCTGATAAAAGCAAAATGAAGAAAATAGCAAGTGAAATTATAAGCCCCCACAAGCTAATAGTCTTAATTGTTGATTTTCCTAAAATGTATCCAAGTGCAAAAGGCAGGAACACAAAAAATGACAGTCCATATCCAATTAGTTCGTAATGAAGCAATGCGAAGCCTAAAGACAAAAAAGTCAGACTAATTATTATTGATATGACGAACTCTCTTTTCATATGGTGGGTAACGGTTAGGCTAAGCGTAGTGCGGTGGTACGACATCTGCGACAGCAGTGGGCGAGTTGGCGCTGGCACAGTTTCCGTCTGCCGACGTAGCTAAAGCTTATTGTTTTGCTTTTTCTTTTTTGTTCCAAAGCTAAATCCATAAGATTTAGCGACTTTATAAATATACACAGACCATTCGTTTTTGCCCTAAAGTCCGCATTACGTTTAGCCATTGTGCCTGTTGCACAAGTTAACGAAAAAACCACATAGGCTAAAGGAGATCTTAACGTTGGGTCGTTAATTTTAGGTATGCAGGGAAAAAAGGAGTATCAAGAAAAACTGTTCGCCCATTTCCAGTTAAGCGAGCGAATCCCCGAGAACAATTTCTATAGGCGGTTGAAAGAGGTTTTGGAGCTACGCTTCCTTTACGGCCTTACCGAAGGTCATTACGGAAACAGCGGACAGAAGAGCATAGACCCGGTGGTCTTCTTCAAGCTCTGCCCGTTGAAATCCACATGTCTGGGCAAGGTGAACGAAAAACAATTTTCGGTCACCTATTACCGGGCCGAGCACGAGCGGAACATCAAAAGGGTGAACAGCCAACAGGGCAGATATATGAAAGGCAAACGACAGAGCACGGTAGAGCCCGTTTTTGGAACGTTGACACAGTTCATGGGGCTGAGGAAGGTGAACACCATAGGGCTCGAACAGGCGAACAAGGTGATGCACCTCTCGGCGATTGCCTACAACCTGAAAAAGTACCTGAAATTCACGGAAAAACGTTCAAAAAGCGGGGCGGGAAGCTTTGTTTTGCCGCGCATCGCAAAAAACTGGTCCCAAGCACTTGAAAGTTCACTTGTAGGCTACCCAAAAAATATAGGTTGGCCAGTGGTCTAAAAGATAAAACCGCCTTAAAAAGCGGTTATGGAAGCCATTTTTTCAATCATTTTGGGGTTGTGCAACGGTTACCATTGTTGTAAACTGTGCTTTATCCCAACAGTTTCTCGTTAACTAAAAAGCAATTTCCACGTGTCCTTGATAGAGCAACATATAATTTGTTTTTCGTTCTATTTGCTAACTTATCTAAAGTTCCTTTTTTATATAAATTGAAGGTAGTAGCATTCATTATTATACAAGTATCAATAAAGTCATCTTCTCCTTTACATTCTCCCCAGTTTTTCGCTCTAAAAGTTCTTTTGCTGGCATTATTAAACACCAATTTGATTATTGCATTATCATTTAAGATTGAGGTCAAAACATCCTTGTCCTCAACATAAGTTATTTCTGTTAAGTCAGTTCTGTTTGAGCCGATTTGTATTCCTAAATTATCTGTGATATAGTTACAAATTGTTGGACTGCACCTCCAACTATTGCTTAAAGTCTCTAGGTCAACTGTAATATTGTTGTCTTGATATCTTTTTAAATATTTGTCGTAATCTTTGTGTAGATTACCATTAACATTTCTATCAAAACTTGTTACGTACGTTTGCTGATAAAAATCGCCCACAAATAGAAAATTAACCTTTGATTTTGATAGCTCTATTATAAAATTAAAATCGTGACCTCCTAAATCTTGTACTTCATCGTAATAGAAGTGGTCACAGAATTTTTCCAATCGTAACTTAATATCATCAATTAAATTTTCTTGTTCAATTAATTTACCTAGCCTATTATGATAGGCATAACCACTTTTACTAATATACTTTCTTATATTCTCGTTTTTGAAATAATTAGTAGGTTCTGGTGAATTTTCAAGAAATATGCCTTTCAGGTTGTATTTGTAGTATAAAAAAGGCTTTACGCAGAAGCTATACAGGAAATTAAAATACGTGAATACTTTAATGTTATTCGGTAGGTAACCAAACTTCTTTATAATTCTTAATCGAATTAGGCTTGCGTTTGTAATTGTATAAGTAACTAAATAAAATCGTTCTGTTAAATTTAGCTTATCAATTAGATTGGTAGTTTTTCCAGAACCTGCAACAGCTAAGATTAATTTTTTATCAACCATTCTATAGCCTCTTTAATGTAAGTAGGAACTATGATATCCTCACTCTTTTTGTCTAATAATTCAAATGCACAATCGGCTTTTTCATCAAGCATAAAGTCTTGAACAGTTCGAGTTTTTCTTGCTGGTAAAAACAAATCATTACAAATCTTAGAATTAGCATTAAACATCGAGATTTCAAATGTTGAGATTGAATTATCTGTCTCAGAAAACACTTTAATATTTGGTGCAATATATTTGGAATAACGGTCAACGCAGTTTTTTCGGTAGTCTTTATCGTTATCTCTAATTACTGCTGTTTTAATACTTAGTAACTTAGAAATCTCTAAATATCTCTTAAAGCTTGTACCATCGACTGAAATTATATGACAATCTAATTCATTAGGTTTTTTGTTAGTTATTATCTCAAAAAATCTTTCTGATAATATAAACTCTGCATCTCCTTCAACTAAAATTACTTTCTTAGAAAGGATAAACTCTAAAATATTATTGTCTGGTGCTTTCATAAAAAAGCTTGCAGTTGATTTTTCTAAATGGGTAAGATTAATTGAAATTGAACTGTTGCTATTGAGTAAAATTGTATTTCTTAAATCTAATCTTGAACTTATTAAATTACTGTGAGTCGCAATGAAAATTTGTTTGTTCTTTGAATCATTTATCCTTGCGATTAAATTCTTCATATTTAAGTGACTCAGATGATTTTCAGGTTCTTCTAGAAGAACAAAATCCAATTCATTTTGGTTCTTTTGTAACGCAAACTCTGTTTTTATAAAACATTGGCGACCTTTTCCTTTATTTTGGATATCAATATTTTCTTCCGTAATAGTTAAGTCCGTAACTAAGTTTGATTTTTTGTCGTTTTTAATTCCAAATTGGTAGTCACCAGTTTTCTTATTTACGTCTGCCAGAATAGTTTCCCTATAGTCGTTTTTATATTTGCGATATTCATTTAGATGTTTGTTTCTCTCAGACAGCGAAACGTGACTATCATACAAAGTTTTTATATATTGATTTGTTGCATATTCATTATTGATTAATGTGTTGTCTAACAGCAAATGCTTAAAATCTTTTCTAAAACTTAAATAGGGTTGACCTGAAAATTTATGAAAGGCAATTGAATAATATTCAAACGGGAAATTTTGTTTTCCTTGTGCTAAGATTTCCGTGATGTCTTTACTTAATTCATCTCTTGGCTCACAGATTAGTGAAAGTCCAAATTGGTCAGTTCCTAGAGTATTATTTCTGCCATAATAATCGTCCTTGTCTCCTAGATTATCGAAATATAATTCAACTTTAAGTTTTGGTAAGGTTTCGTATGTATTGGTAAGAAAAAAATCTTCAATGGATTTAGAATTAAAAAGCAAATCCAACCCTTCAGTTTCTATTCGATTTTTACTACCTCTTAATGCCAAATCAATTGCTAATAAAATGGAACTTTTTCCAGATTCATTATCTCCAATTAAAACGTTTAAATTGTCTTTGAAATCTATTTCTAAAAACTCGAATTTTTTAAAATTAAAAAGTCTTAATTTGGTGATTTTCATTTGAGTTCGGGTTTTTTTTTAGCATTGTTTACAACGGTTCGGCTAAGCGTAGTGCGGAGGCAAGGAAACTTTTCGTTTCCGTCTACGCACGAAGCTAAAGCTTTTGGTTTAGTTTTATTTTTTTCTTGTCCAAAGCTAAATCCCAAAGATTTAGCGACTTCATAAATATACACAGACCTTTCGGTTTAGCCCTAAAGCCCGCATTACGTTTAGGCATTGTGCCTGTTGCACAAGTTAACGAAAAAACCACATAGGCTAAAGGAGATCTTAACGTTGGGTCGTTAATTTTAGGTATGCAGGGAAAAAAGGAGTATCAAGAAAAACTGTTCGCCCATTTCCAGTTGAGCGAGCGAATCCCCAAGAACAATTTCTACAGGCGGTTGAAAGAGGTTTTGGAGCTACGCTTCCTTTACGGCCTTACCGAAGGCTATTACGGGAACAGCGGCCAAAAGAGCATAGACCCAGTGGTCTTCTTCAAGCTCTGCCTTGTGGGCTATCTGGAGAACATCATCAGCGACCGCAGGCTCATGGCCCATTGTTCCCTGCGGTTGGACATCCTTTATTTTATCGGCTACGATATCGACGAGGAACTGCCCTGGCACAGTACGATAAGCCGTACGCGTCAACTGTTCCCCGAAAGTGTCTTCGAGGAAGTCTTCACCAAGGTGTTGAGTATGTGCGTGGAGAAGGGAATGGTGAGCGGCCATACCCAGGCCATAGATTCCGCACCTGTGAAGGCCAACGCGAGCATGGACACCTTGGAACTTAAGGTGCCCGAAAGGGAACTGGACGAACACCTGCGCAAGGTACGTGTCCTGAGTGCAATGGACAAAAAAGGGGAGCCGCATCGCAAGAGCAAGAACGACAGCTCCGACAAGGGCCAGCGTAGTGTCACTGCAAGCAAGAACGAACTGGCGGCGATAAAGGGCAGGAACAAAAAATGGGCGAAGGACCAGGACCAACGCCCGGGCGCCAAGAACAAGGGGGCCAAGTATACGAGCAACAAAACGCACTACAGCCCCACGGATCCCGATGCACGCATCAGCGTAAAACCGGGCAAGGCCAGAAAACTGAACTACCTTTCCCAATTGAGCGTCGATACGGCGAACCATGTGATCACGGACATCAGGGCCTACCATGCCGACGGGAAGGACAACCAACAGTTGCCGGATATCGTCCAAAGACTTCGGGCAAGGTTGTGGAAGCAGGGCCTGGTCTGGGAGAACTGCGTAGCGGACACCGGGTATAGCAGTGGCGGGAACTATGCCTTTTTGGAGAAAACAGGGTTAAAGAGCTTCATTCCGCCCCATGGCACTTACAAGGGCGGTCCGGACGGATTCACCTATAACAATACAGAAGACCATTACGTATGTCCGCAGGGCAAGGTGATACCCTTCACCAAGGTGTTCAACGATCACCGTACGGGCACCAAAAAGAAGGAATATAGGGCACGGAAACATGTTTGTATCGATTGTCCCTTACGACGGACCTGTTTGGGCAAAAGCGCTCAGGAAAAGAAGTTCAGTGTTACCTATTACCGAGAAGAATATGAACGTAACATCAAAAGGGTGAACAGTAAATTGGGGCGCTATATGAAGGGCAAGCGACAGAGTACGGTAGAGCCCGTTTTTGGAACGTTGACACAGTTCATGGGCATGCGGAAGGTGAACACCATAGGGCTCGAACAGGCGAACAAGGTGATGCACCTCTCGGCGATTGCCTACAACCTGAAAAAGTACCTGAAATTCACGGAAAAGCGTTCAAAAAGCGGGGCGGAAAGCTTTGTTTTGCCGCGCATCGCAAAAAACTGCTTCCAAGCACTTGAAAGTTCACTTGTAGGCTACCCAAAAAATATAGGTTGGCCAGTGGTCTAAAAGATAAAACCGCCTTAAAAAGCGGTTATGTGAGTCGTTATTTTAATGATTATGGGGTTGTGCAACGGTTACCATTGTTGGCAGTAGTTTTTTAATTTAACCCTCGTTTTTTAACTTCTAACACTAGATTTTGATACGCGGCTTTTACTTCTTGTCCTTTTTCAAATAATACATCTTGTGTTTTCATATTTCTTTTATCTGCATCACGCCATTCTTCTTCAGGGTATGGGTCTTTTTTTATCATATAAACAACACTTTGATAGTATTCTCTCTTAATATCTTCTGTAATTTCAATCCCAGCACTTTTCATTGCTCTAATTTCATCCATCGCATCATCTTTTTTTTGAAAGAATTTGGACATGCAAATTGAATTGAATCGGTCGATTTCTATCAAAAAATCTTTAATTTTTATGTCTAAATCTCTATTAATAAAGTGATTGTCCGTAGTTCTATAGAAATCAGCAAAGTTGTCCCATTTATCAAAGTAATATTTAGTAGTAAATAAGCTGTCTACGGCTTGAGAAATACTATCGTGTAACATAGTCTCAGAACAAATAGCTTTAAATTTTTCCCAAATTAATTTGTCATGACGATTATGTTCCGTTAAATGGTGTCTTTCTTCAATATTTTCATATTCATTTATTATTGAAGAAATTGCTGATTTTAAAGTCGATTGTAGTTGTTTTTTACTTTGGGGGTTCTGACTATCATAAGATGTAATTCTGTGTCCACGAATATCAAAGGGAAGAATTTCATTTTTACCATATTTTAGATTATTAACACAAATTATCCTCTCCCATCCAAGTAAGTTTATTGCATATCCTAATTCAATGAGAACATTTGGGTTTGGGGTTAGTCGGGATTTAAAAACTCTATTATATAAGTTATTATTAATTATACTAACGTCCGCTACAAATACATCAGTAGTATTGATTTTATCAAAAATGGTTTTTGAGATTGACGGACTTCCACTTTTGTTTCTTGTGTCTCTATCAAGGTTAATTTCAAGATGAAATTCATTTTGACTATTTTTCTTAAGCTCCTTAATAGCTTTTTCTAAACAGTTATTGATTAGATTTCTATTTGATTTACCTTTTAAATCGGATTGCCATGAATAAAAAATGGTAAAGTTGTTTTTCATTAATTAAGTTCTCTCAAAATTACTGCCAACGGTCTCGGCTATGAGTAGTTGCGTGTTTTAGTACTTAACTGTGCAAGTACACATCAAGTTGGAAATTCCGCAGGAATTTCCAAAGTAGGCGAGAACAAGCAATTACTTATAGCCATTGTTGTGGGTAGTGTTTTATTTGTCCTTTTTTTCTTCTTCTTCCTCTTTAATCGTGTATTTGTCAAGAAGTAGTTGCTTTTCTTTTTCGTCCAATTTTTTCCACCTTTCCCTTACAGTTGCAGTTTCTGTTCTTAATTCAGTCGACATATCTGGTTTATCTTCTTCTTCCAGTTCAGGTGGTGTCAACAACTTAACCTCATTGCCTTTTACAATATGGTCAGTAATAACTTTCGCAACTTCATCTGCTTTTTTAGTTGCTCCAGCTTTTGTTGGTGGCGAATCAGTTTTTAAATTTTCCTTGTGTTGTTCAAGAGCTTTTAATTTTATTGAATCCTTAATGTTATCTAACATTAATTTTTCTCTTTCTTTCTCCGTTGCAATTAGTTTTTTATTACCCATATATGAAGCAATAATCTCTTTAGCAGTTTTGGATTTATACAATAAATATGCACCATAAACCTTTAATCCTGTTTTGATTAATTCGGTCAAATCTATGGCAACATCAAAGTCTATATTAAAGATTACATCTATTGAACCATTCTGAATTTCAACAAGCGAAATTTCTTTTGGTGATTCAGATTTTAATAGAGTATGGTAAATAAGTAAAGTTCTATTCCATCTATGCAATACTCTCGAAAACTCCTTTAAACTTCCTGTGGATTCAAGGTCTTTGAATATTAGTGACATAACGGCTTGTTCTCCGTCATCGTCAAAATCATCTTCTTCTGAAACATATTTTTCAAAAGTGGTTTTGACTGTATTTAGTTCAGATTCGTTTGTTTGTATTGCTTTTTGAAGTTTATTTAGAATCTGGTTAAACTTTTGAAAATATTGTTGACCATCAATTTCTTTGTCTGAATCCAACTCTTCTAATTCCTCTAATGTGTTCAAAGAAGTAAATGGCTCATTCTCTCTTAAAACACTACTTAATTCGCTATCAAGGGAATTGTTTTCAAAGTATATCAGATTCTCTTTTATATTTTCGGAAAGCCCTTTCATAAAGACTAAATTCTGGTTTTGAGCTTGAGCTATTGATTGTTTGTAGTCAATCACATCTCTTTTAAATCCAGAGTCGATTACTAATTCTGTAAATATCTTAATCTTATTAAGTAAACTTTCTACATTCATTTCTTTCTATATGGTTTGGTTACATTACCCACAACTTGTTTATATGCGGAACATTCCGTCTTTTATCCTACCAATTCGGCATGATATGCGGAAGTTACGGTTTAATTTATCACTATTATTTTTCACTTTTTATATAGGATCCAATTTCAATTGTTTTTAAATTTATGATTACTCCTTCAGTTATATTTCCGTTAGCCAGTGTATCATATTCCCTTTCTCCAATATCTTCTTTTTTGAGATAGCCGTTTTTTAACATAAATAAAGCCCTCTTTCTGAAATTGAAACATCCGAAGCCCCTGTGTCAAGAACAAACTTTAGGGCAAGACCATTTTCTTTACATGGAATCATATAAATTCCATTTATTTTTTTCCTGGTAATTCTGCGTTGTGTATATCCTAATACGTGGAAAAAAATTAACATTACAGTTATTGAAGTTGATTTTTTCATCATTAGCCTTAACCATCTTATAAGTTTTATACCTCTTAATGTTTGTTGGAAATGGTTCAAGAGCCCCAATTCATCCCCAATATATAAATTCCTACAATGCTATTCTTACGTAAAAGCGTAATCGGCCTAAAAATTTTGCTGTATGCCCTCTTTTTCCGGCTTCGGTAGGGGCCGTGTTTTTGGGGCGCTGCTTTCTGTAACAAAAGTTGCTGTAAGGGCCTTTTTTAATACTGAAATTTACAGTGTTGAAGTGGTCGAGCCTGTTCGATTACCACGGGGCGAAGGCCTTTTCGAGGGCACGACTTTAACGTAAAATCCAAACAAAATGGCTAGAATAGTAATATTGGGGGCAGGGATTGCAGGCCATGTGGCCGCCGCCCACCTCCGTAGAAAATTGCCGAAGGCCCATGAGATAGTGGTGGTTTCCCCCAACGGAAACTACCAATGGATTCCCTCCAATATCTGGGTGGGCGTCGGGCGTATGAAGTCCGATGACATTCTCTTTCCCTTGGCGCCCCTATACAAAAGAAAGGGGATCACCTTTAAAAGGGCCAAGGTTACTACCTTCCATCCCGAAGGCGATGCCGAAACCCCTAAGCCCTATGTCAACATAGAATACATCCTCGACGAGGATAGGGGCAAGACCGAAAAGCTGACGTATGACTACCTTATAAATGCCACGGGCCCCAAACTGGCCTTTGATATGACCGAGGGCCTTAATCCGGGCACCAACAAGGCCTATTCGGTCTGTACCTATACCCACGCCGAACACGCGTGGCAGGCCCTCGACGCCCTGATCCAGCGTATGAAAAAGGGCGAACAAACAAAAATATTGATCGGTACGGGCCATGCGAAGTCCACCTGCCAGGGCGCCGCCTTTGAATACATTTTAAATGTAGAGCGGGAGCTCCGCCGGCACAAGGTAAGGGACAAGGCCGAAATCACGTGGATATCCAACGAATACCAGTTGGGCGATTTTGGAATGGACGGGGTCTTGATGAGCTACGGCAACAACATTATGAAGTCCAGCGAAATGGTCGAAATGGTCTTTGAAGACCGCGGCATCAAGTGGGTCCTCGGGGCCGGGGTAAATAAAATTGAAGACGGAGTGGCCCACTACGAAAACTTGGAGGGCGAGCAAAAATCGGAACGCTACGATTTTGCCATGCTGATCCCCGCCTTTTCGGGACACGGCTTTAAGGCCTACGACAAAAACAACGACGACATCACCGACAGGCTCTTTAAGGGCTTTATGCTGGTCGATGCCGATTACACGCCCAAGCCCTACGAGGAGTGGAGCGTGCAAGATTGGCCCGAGACCTATCAAAACCCGAGCTATAAGAACATCTTCGCACCGGGTATCGCCTTTGCACCGCCCCATGCCATTTCAAGGCCCAGGACGAGCAAAAACGGCACCTCGATCTCACCGGCACCACCACGTACGGGAATGCCCTCGGGCATTACCGCCAAATTGGTCGCCGATAACATTGTAGACCTCATTAAAGGGGGAAACAAACTGAAGCACAAAGGCTCTATGGGGAATATGGGTGCGGCCTGTATCGCTTCCGCCGGTTATGGGATGACCGAGGGAAGCGGGATCAGTATTACCACTTTTCCCATTGTTCCCGATTTTGAGAAATACCCCGATACCCACGGTAGAAAATTGGGCAAGACCTTTGGTGAAATCGGACTTGCGGGGCATTGGCTAAAACTGGCCTTGCACTATGCCTTTATCTACAAGGCCAAGATGAAACCCTTTTGGTGGCTCATTCCCGAGTAGGAGTGTGAGGGAAGCAGTAAACCGTAAACCGTAAAAACGCAAAAGATGAAAAGAATATCAAGATCCAAACGCTTTGTAATGCGCAACCCCATCATCCAGTTCTTTAAGTTCATTTGGTTGAGCCTAAAAATATTGGTGGTCGTGGCCGGAGGTCACGGGGGCACGCGAAAAACAACATGAACATGACACGAAAACTGATTTTGTTTACGGCCCTGGGCATTGCTGTGGGGGCAATGGCCGGTTACCTGTACTATTCGGAGATAGGTTGTGTTTCGGGCACTTGTGCCATTACCTCGAACCCTCTGAACAGTACCTTGTACGGGGCCTTTATGGGAGGTTTGCTGGTCAATACCTTTGTCAAGTCCCCTAAAAAATAGGTGGTTGTTAATTTGGTTGTTTTAGGAAGGCACCTCGGTAAACGGGGTGTCTTTTTTTGTGACCGATACCGAAACCCGAACGGCTCTTTTTGAATGGTAACAATGGTTACTGTGGAGGGCGGAAGCCGGGCGTAATTTTGTGGAAAATACATGAACGATGAAGTATATTTTCTTGATATTGATTTTGTTGGCGACTTCCCTTTCTGCGGAAGCACAGGAAACGCAATTGATAACAAAGGCGGAAGTCATGGCCAGGGTAAGCGAAAACAACAACAGCCTAAAAATGGCCGAGCAGGAGGTGAAGGCCGCCCTGGGCGATTACAGGCAGACCAATGCCGTTCTCTTGCCCAACGTAGGGGTTTCGCATACGGGCATTGCCACGACCAACCCCCTAATGGCCTTTGGCTCCAAGTTGAACCAATCCATTTTAACGACAGGTGATTTTGCACCTGATCTGCTTAATGACCCGAGGCAGATCGAAGACTACGCCACCCGGATCGAGGTGCAACAACCGCTGGTGAATTTTGATGGTATCTTTCAACGCAAGGCGGCCAAGGCCAAGTACCGGGCGACCCAATTTCAATCGGAACGTACACAGGAATACATTGTGCTGGAACTGGACAAGGCCTATATGCAACTGCAATTGGCCTATAAGACGGTAGAGGTATTGGAAAAGGCCAAGGCCGCCGCCTTGGAGAACAAGCGTATAGCCGACAATAGCTTTAAGCAGGGCTATTTGCAGAAATCCGATGTACTGGCCGTGGAAGTCCGGGTAGGCGAGATAGAGAACCAGTTGCAATATGCACAGAGCCATATAAAGAATGCCTCGGATTATCTATCGGTCTTAATGAACGATACCACCTATGCCATCTTGCGTCCCGCTGATTCGCTAAGCCTAAGGGTAAGCGACCTGGAACGTCCGGCATTTTCGGAAAACAGGGCCGACATACAGGCGATGGCTTCGGCGAGCAAAGCCTACGAACAGATGCACAAGGCCGATAAGATGAGTTTCTTGCCGCGCTTGAACGCCTTTGGTACCTATGAACTTCATGACGACGAGATTTTCAAGGGGGCTTCCAACGGTTATTTGTTCGGGGCCGAGCTGAAATGGAACATTCTGGAAGGGAGCAAGCGTTTCGGGAAGGCCCAAAAGAGCAAGGCGGAATACGAAAAATCAAAATTACAATTAGAGCAATATACAGCTGAAAGTCAGGTAGAGCTGAATAGGGCCATACGTTCGCTCCAAGATGCCAAGAACAACTTGGAGCTTACGGCCCTTGCCTTGGAACAATCGAAAGAATCGTTGCGCATACGTACCAACCGCTTTCAACAGGGCTTGGAGAAAACCACCGACCTCTTGTTGGCCGAGACCCAATACGCCCAAAAGCAATTGGAATATTACAGTACCATTTTTCAACACAATTACGCCTTGGCCTATGTGCAATTCTTGACCAAGTAAACTACCTCGGGGCGAGCCCGCGAGGCATTAAAAGGAATACACCTTGATTTCGAGGCAAGCCTCGGAGCATTTAATCTCGATTATCGAGTAACACCCTACGATAAATGTTTTACCCAGTATTTAATTCTAAGATGATGAAAAACAGAAACTACATAATAGCCGCAGTACTCACCTTAAGCCTGGCTTTGGCGAGCTGTGGGGATAAAGAAACGAAGGCCGTGGCCGACAATTCGCCGGCCGTTCCGGTACAGGTACGATCGGTAGCCGAAAACACGGAAGATTCCTTTGTAACGGCCAGCGGAAAGATCGAGGCGGCCAAGAGCGCCAATATCAGTACCCGTATGATGGGCTATGTAGACAAGATCTACGTGAAGGTGGGCGATAAGGTGAAAAACGGACAACTTTTATTGAGCGTGAACAATGCCGATGTTTCGGCAAAACTGGCCCAGGTAAATGCAGGCATTGCCGAGGCCGAAGCGGCCTTTGCCAATGCGGAGAAAGATTACCAACGCTTTACGAACCTGTTCAACGAGAACAGTGCCTCGCAAAAGGAGCTGGACGATATCACCGCCCATTACAACATGGCCAAGGCACGCTTGGAAAGTGCCAAACAAATGAAGAACGGGGTAAACGCCCAAATGGGCTATGCCAATATACGTGCCCCTTTTAGCGGGGTCGTTACCAATAAATTTATCAGTGCGGGCGATATGGCGAACCCGGGAATGCCCTTGTTGGAAGTGGAATCGCCTGGGCAATACCAAGTATTGGCCATGGTGCCCGAATCGGAAATATTGGAGATCCGGCCCGATACCGAGGTAAGCGTACGCTTAAAGTCATTGGGGCAATCGGTTAAGGGCAAGGTGGTAGAGGTCAGTACCTCGGCCAAGAATACCGGGGGGCAATACCTGGTAAAGGTGATACTCGGGCCGACCGATGTGAATCTACTCTCGGGGATGTACGCCACGGTACAGTTTCCGGTAGAGCGTAGGGCCAATGCAGCGGCCGTGATGGTCCCCAAGGAGGCCTTGGTAGAACGGGGACAGTTGACCGGTATTTATACGATAAGCCAGAACAATACGGCCTTGTTGCGCTGGTTGCGCCTCGGAAGAAGCTTCGGGGACAAGGTGGAAGTATTATCAGGACTCTCACAAGACGAAAAATACATTGTTTCCTCCGACGGAAAGTTGTTCAACGGGGCCAAGGTGAGTATACAGTAAAACAGAATAAAAGATAACGAGCGGTTGCGTTAGGGATTGCAACGGATACCCCACAGTGTTTTTGATCGGTCTTCGATCAAGAACACGAGGAGTAGGAGTGAAAAGCCCGCCCGAACGCCCAAAATAAGATAAATAGCGATGAAAGAAGGATTAGCAGGTAAAATTGCCAAAATGTTCATAGGCAGCAAGTTGACAGTACTGTTGATGATTGTGTTTATGGTCATTGGGGTGTACAGTTCGTTTTTGATCCCGAGGGAAGAGGAACCCCAGATAGACGTGCCCATGGCCGATATTTTTGTGGGCTACCCCGGGGCGAGTCCCACTGAAGTGGAAAGCCGGGTGACCAAGCCCTTGGAGAAACTGATCTCGAACATTAAGGGGGTAGAGTATGTGTATTCGACCTCGATGAAGGAACAGGGCATGGTGATCGTACAGTTTTACGTGGGCGAGGATATTGAACGCTCCTTCGTAAAGCTCTACAACGAGATCAACAAGCATATGGATATTATGCCCCAGGGCGTAACCTTTCCCTTGGTGAAGACCCGGGCCATCGACGATGTGCCCATGTTGGGACTCACCCTGTGGAGCGAAAATTACGATGGCTACCAGTTGAGCCAGATGGCGCAGGAACTGGAGAGTGAGATCAAGAAGGTGAACGACGTGGCGGTGACCCATAAAATCGGGAACCAAGACCGCCAATTGCGGGTGGTTTTGGACAAGGATAAATTGGCCGCCAGTGGATTGGACTTCTTATCGGTCTCTGAAATGATCAAGGCGAACAACGCCCAGTTGAGTTCCGGTAGTTTTGACAAGAACGATACCGAATTTTTGGTGAATACGGGCAGCTTTTTGGCCTCGGTCACCGATGTTGAAAACCTAGTGGTGGGCGTACAGCAGAACCGCCCCATTTATTTGAAGCAGATTGCCAGTATTGTAGACGGACCTGAAATTCCACAGAGTTACGTGTCCCTCGGTTTTGGGCAGGGCAGCGATAAGGTGGCCGATCATAGATCGGAGTACCCTGCGGTTACCATTTCGGTAGCGAAACGAAAGGGGGCCGATGCCATGAAGATCGCCGATATCGTAATCGATAAGGTAGAGCATTTGCGGGCGGATTTGATTCCCGACGATGTTCATGTGGAAATTACCCGAAACTATGGTGAAACGGCTTCGCACAAGGTGTCGGAACTGCTGTTGCACCTTATCGGGTCTATCTTTGCCGTAACCCTTGTGGTGATGCTGGCCATGGGATGGCGGGGCGGACTGGTGGTATTTTTATCGGTTCCGATAACCTTTGCCCTGACGCTGTTGAGCTACTATATGCTCGACTATACCCTGAACCGGATCACGCTTTTTGCCTTGGTCTTTGTTACCGGTATCGTGGTAGACGACTCCATCATCATCGCCGAGAACATGCACCGGCATTTTAAGATGAAGCGCCTGCCTTTTAAACAGGCGGCCCTCTATGCGATTAACGAGGTGGGGAACCCTACCATTTTGGCGACCTTTACCGTAATCGCCTCGGTATTGCCCATGGCCTTCGTATCGGGATTGATGGGCCCCTATATGGCCCCGATGCCCATTGGCGCATCGATTGCCATGATCTTGTCCCTCTTCGTGGCCTTGACCATAACACCGTACTTGGGCTATGTTTTTCTTAGGGAAAAGGAGAAAAAAGGAAAGGTGGAGAAAAAGGAAAAGCCCTTGGAGGAAACTTTGATCTACAGGCTTTACAACAAATTTGAACGCCCCTTGATCGAAAGTAAGGGAAAACGCTGGATGTTTTTGGGCTTGACTTTCTTATTGCTCATGGGCTCCATGGTCTTGTTCTTTACGAAGTCCGTTGCCGTAAAAATGTTGCCCTTCGATAACAAGAACGAGTTTCAGGTGGTGATCGATATGCCCGAGGGCACGACCCTTGAGCGTACGGGAGTGGTGGCCCAGGAAATAGCACAATACCTGTCTACCCGCCCCGAGGTAGTGAACTATCAAAATTACGTGGGTACCTCGGCGCCCATAACCTTTAACGGCCTGGTACGCCATTACGATCTACGCGGTGGTAGCAATATGGCCGATATTCAGGTGAACCTGATCGACAAGGGCGAACGTTCGGCCCAGAGCCATGATATTGCCAAGTTGCTTCGGCCCGACATTCAAAAGATAGCGGCCAAGTACAATGCCAACGTAAAACTGGTGGAAGTACCACCAGGACCTCCGGTGCTTTCTACGATCGTTGCGGAAGTATACGGTCCCGATTACGGGGAACAGATGCGGATCGCCAACAGCGTTCAGAATATCTTGAAGGCTACCGACGATGTGGTGGATGTCGATTGGATGGTGGAAGCCGACCAGACCGAATATCAGTTCGAGATCGACAAGGAAAAGGCGATGCTCTACGGGGTTGCGCCCCAGCAAATTGCCTATACCATGAACATGGCCTTATCGAACAGGGCCATTACCAACCTCTACGATGAGGATGCGAGTACGCAAATAGGACTGGTATTGGCCTTGGATGAAAAGGAGAAATCGACCATTTCGGATATTGCCCAATTGAAAGTGGCCTCGAAACAGGGGAACATGGTTTCGATATCGGATTTGGTAGACATTAAGGAAACGACAAGTGCCAAGAGCATTTACCGTAAAAACCAAAAACGCGTGGTGTACGTACTGGCCGATATGGCCGGGGAATTGGAGAGTCCCGCTTACGCGATCTTGGGAATGGAGGAAAAGCTAAAGGAAATTGCCCTGCCCCAGGGGTATACCATTAACGAAATGTATTTGGGCCAGCCCGATTTCGAGGATGACTATACCGTAAAATGGGACGGAGAATGGCAGATTACCTTAGAGGTATTTAGAGATTTGGGTATCGCCTTTATGGGCGCCATTATCTTGATCTACATCTTGATCGTTGGATGGTTCCAGAACTTTAAGGCACCCATTGTTATGATGGTGGCCATACCCTTATCGCTGATCGGTATTGTTTTGGGACACTGGATCATGGGCGCCTTTTTTACCGCTACCTCTTTTATAGGAATGATCGCCTTGGCGGGTATTATGGTGCGGAACTCGGTATTGCTCATCGACTTTATCAATCTGCGCTTGGCGGAGGGCGTTCCCTTAAAACAAGCGGCCATTGAGGCCGGCGCCGTACGAACCACCCCTATTTTATTGACCGCGGGAACCGTGGTGATCGGTGCCTTCGTGATCTTGTTCGACCCCATTTTTCAGGGCTTGGCCATCTCTCTGATGGGCGGTACCATCGTCTCTACCGTGCTAACCTTGTTGGTAGTACCGCTGGTGTATTATATGATCGAACGCAAGAACTACCCCGAAACGGAAAGTAGGGAAGTAGGTGATACGAAAGAGGATTAACCCAAAAGAAGAAAAAATGAAACTACTGATCGTAACCGTTGTGGAAGAATTCGAAAAGGAAATTCTGCGACTCTTTAAGGAGGCAGGCATTGAGAGCTATAGTGGTTCGGACATAGATGGGTATAAAAATGCCACGTCAACGCTCCGGACATCAAGTTGGTTCCCCAGTGAAAAAGGGGGAGTGGAATCGAGTATGTTCTTCTCCTTTACCGAGGACGGGAATATCGATGCCCTGTTCAAACTTATCGAAGCATTCAATCAAAACCTGGATACCAATAACCCCATAAAGGCGGTTGTGGTTCCTATTGAAAGATCTATTTAATCATTAAAACGTATTGCAATGTTAAACACATATTTTAGGGTAATTGTAGGGACCATGGTCTTGCTAAGTGTGGCCTTGGCCGTGTATGTAAACATCAACTGGTTGTGGTTTACCGTATTTATTGGGGTAAACCTGATACAGTCGGCGTTTACCAAATGGTGTTTGTTGGAAACCATCCTTGTAAAACTGGGGATCAAGAAGGAAGGCAAAGGCTGTAAGATGTAAGTCGCCCTGGCATCGGCCCCAACCGATGGCATACCCCTAATAAAAATGGCCTCGCCCTATATCTCATAGGGCGAGGCCATTGTATTTGTCAGAGGGTCTTAAAAACGGTACTGTACAAAGGCCGATAGGTTTCTCCCCGGATCATTGATCGGTACGCTGCCAAAATCCGCCTGGTTGTTAAAGGCGAAGTTCAAGTGGTTGTGGTAGGTGGTATCGAAAACATTTAAGGCGGCGACCCCAATGGTTATATTTTTCAAGGGAATGACCCCAAGGCGGATATCCAAGGTATTGTAGCCATCCGTTTCGGTTTCCCCAAAGGAAGAAGCAATGTGGTCTTGTTTTGAGGTTAAGGTATAATTGGCGTTGGCCCAGAATTTTTCCTTCTCAAAGCCGAGTTTGAAACGAGTGGTCAAAGGCGGCACCAAGGGAAGGGATTCGCCGAGGTCTTTATTCTTGGCATAGACATAAGACAGCTCGGTGGTAAAATTGAAATCAGTTAGAAAGTCAATACCGGCGTTCACTTCAAACCCGGTTTTATAGGCATCGTTTAAATTCCGAAAGACCTTAACGCTTGTGGGTTCTTGCATGGGCATAAACTTTCGGCTTTGGCTGGGATCGATAAGGGCTACTATGTAGTTTTTATAGAAGGAATAGTAAAAAGAGCTACCGTAAGTGAATTGATCCCAACCCTTGCCTTCCAAGGGAATTTTTCCTTTAAAGCCCACTTCGAATTGATTGTTGACCTCCGCATCGAGATTGGGGTTGCCCACATATTCATAGGAGTCTTGCCCCACGCTAAAGTGGTTGATAAAACGTTCGATCATATTGGCGGAACGCACCCCTCTTCCGTAGGCCACTTCCATTAAAAACTGACTCGAGAGGGCGTATTTTACCGATGCCGTACCGCTGATGTTGTGTTCCGTGCGTTGATCCAGGTCGGTGTACAGCGCGGCAAAATCGGCTTCGGGGTCTTTGGTTTCCGATACTACCCCATCATAGCGCAAACCTGCGGTTACTATGGTCTTAGGGCCAATGGCGTATTTCCCTTCTAGGAACACGCCAAAATCGTCGATATAGGAATTTTGCCAAACCTTATCGGTAAATTCCATGGGGGTGTCCAAGGGCCCCATAGCATTTTGTTTTACCAATCTTGTACGTTGTCCGTCCCGGGCAATATGGAGCAAGTCGACCCCGGTGAACAGGTTCAGGTTTTTCCTAGGTTTGAGTTCCAATTCCACTTTTCCCCCGGCGGTAACGGCATCTACGGCGGAAACGGCATCGACCATCATAAAAGTAGGGCGTTGGGCATTGGTCATCAAGTGGTCGACATAGCTGTAATAGGCCTTGGCGTTTATCCCTCTAAGTAGCCCGCCCTGGTTTTGTAGGCTGTAATCGAGGGAAAGGATGGAACTGTTGTCCTCTTCCGTATCCATGGGGAGTCCGGCATGCAATACGTCCCTTCCGTACGACTGTCGCCAATGGGCCTGTAGGCGTTGGTTTTCGGTAAAGTTATAGCCGAGTCGCAGTCCGTAATCCAAGCTTCTGAAGGAGGAAGGGATCTCGGTGCCGTCGCCATCCTCGTAATTGCCAAAATCCCTAAAGCCTAGGTTTCCTACCACATCGTACTTCTCCGTGGCCTGTTGTATGCGGGCCATGGAGACCAATGAATTGCCGTTGCTCTCATAGCCCCCTTGAACACTTCCGCTCAGGCCATAGTCATCAATGCCCGGTTTTTGGGTGACCAAATTTACGATACCGCCAAAGGTGGCGCCGTAGCGTACGGTATAAGGGCCCTTAATGATCTCAATTTTTTCTATTTCCTCCGGAATGACGTGGGTGGTAATAGGGTCCATACGGTTGGGGCAGGCGTGCATGGCCTTGGTACCGCCATCAAACTGTACGTTGAGCTGTTCGTACTGCGAAGCCCTGAACGAAGGGTCAATGGCATAGTTGCCTCGTTTGATGAGGGAAAAGCCGTTGAGGTCGTTAAAGAGGTCGGCCACATTTCTGGGCTGTACTATTTTCTTGACATAGTCGTTGGTGACTACCGCAAATACAGGGTCGATCTTGGCATTACCGGTTACCATTACCCCGTTTACCTCAATGGGCGCCTCTTGCAAGAGAAATATTGTGGTGGTGTCAGAAGGCCCAATAAACTGTTCTATGGGCTTGTAGCCCATATAGGAAATGGTGAGGGTCGTTCCTTCTTCGGGAATGGAAAGTTGAAAATTTCCATCCGCGTCGGTGTAGGTGGCCTTGCCCTGCCGTGGTATGACGTGTGCTTCTGGGAGGGGACTGTTATTTTGGCTATCCAGTACCGTTCCGGTGAAATTTTGGGCCATGCTGAATTGCCCAATGGAAAACAATAGGGATACCAATAGATATTTAAAATCCATAGTTTAATGCTTTAAAATGATGTATAATGATGTTTTCGGAAGCCTTGAAGCCTCCGGAATAGGAGTGGGGTATCATTTTAGACCCTAGGCGGATGCTTGATGCGGTCCATCAAACGAAAGCGGTAGTTGTCGGTATAGGTCACATCAAAAGTAGGGGTAAGCGGGGTAAAGGGAAAATGGATCTCGGAAACGGTATGTAGAAAGAGTACCGTTTCGATTTTTAGAAAATCGAGGTTGATGCCATCGTTTTTGTCGTTTTCGTTGGCGATCATTTGGGAGAGGGCACATTTTCCATCGCAGTGCAATTCCGGTTTATTCTTGTTTTCGCAAAGGGTTTCGATAAAATTTTCGGTGAACAGGGTATAGTAGCCTATGGTCCCAACAATCTTTAAGCTACCCGCCAGGGTTATGGCCAAGAATAGAAGCGATATGACAAGTTGAGATGGTTTCACTTGACAAAAGTAGGGGCAAGTTTTGGTTTGGAAAGTGACAAAAGTCACCTTCTGGCTAGATTTTCTAAAAATATAGGATAAAAGAGTCCGATTTTAGGAAAAGCAGCTATAGGTTTTGGAAAAGGTTGGGGTTTGGGCTTCCCGACTTATTCTCGTCAAATACAACGAAATTCTCGCCAAATATTGAAAATTAATGGCGATTTTACTGTGGTTCTAACGCATCTTTTCGTAGATTTTGTCGGTTAACTAAAGGGGCCGTTTACGGACCTGTCAAAGTAAAATTCATACATGCCTATCACCAAACATATTTGTCTTTTCCTTTTCCTTATCTCCTTTACATTGGAGGCTCAGTTCAATACCCTAAAATTCGAAAATTTTGAGACCCCTGAAGGCCTATCCAGTAGTACCTGTTCCGAAATATTTCAAGACAGGGAGGGCTTCCTTTGGTTTGGTACGATTGACGGACTCAATAGATACAATGGCTACGAATTTGAAATCTTTAGGTCGGTGCTAAACGATACCACCTCCATCAGCAACAATAGAATAAATACCATCACCGAAGATAAGTACGGAAAACTATGGGTGGGTACCAATAATGGCCTGAATGTCTATAATAAGGAAACCGATAAGTTTACCCTTATCGACCTCTATGGGCCATTGTCTTTGTCAACCAGTCCGAGAAAGATCATAAACGATGTCGAGTACGATGCGGTAGGCAATGCCATTTGGGTAGCTACGGAAAATGGCGTGGTTAAAATAGACCTGACCGATGCCGATAACCTGCACAACGAAAAATTCTCATACTATTTAAACGACACCACCAATGATAGGTCCTTAGATTCCAATGGTGTAAATGCCATTGTAATGGGTAGGGAAGGCGAGTTGTGGATTACGACCGATGGCCAATATCTCAACAAATACAACCGGTCTAAAGACGATTTCGACAGGGTCTTTATCGATAGCGGAAACCCGTATGAGCTCAACCATATTCCTAAAATGGTGTTTATTGACGACGATGGGGATTTTTTGATAGGGAACGATATGTCGGATATGATATTTTGGATACGCGAGAAAAATGAATTCCAACACCTTTCCTTGGCCGATTCCCATATTCCCGTAAGCAATATTTATCAAGATGATAAGGGGGTTTTCTGGTTGTCTACCGATGGCCATGGTATCTTTCTTTACGACAAGAAGAAGAAGGCCATAACCCGGCAGATAACGAACAACCTTTTTGACCCTTTCTCCTTGGCCAATGATAAACCGTCTATTATATACGAAGACCGTGATGGCATTTTGTGGATCGGGAGTTATGATAAAGGGGTGAGCAAATTAGATCCTTCAAAATATTCTTTCGGCCATTATTACTACCAACCCAACGAGGCGAACGGACTAAGTGAAAAGATCGTACAGTCGGTTCTACAAGATTCCAAGGGGAGGATATGGCTCGGGGCCTACAATGGTGGACTCGATCTGTTCGATGAAAAAAACGAGTCGTATCGGCATTACGGGAACGTCCCCGGCGATGAACGGTCGCTTTCTTCAACCAAGATTTTGTACACCTTCGAGTCTTCCGATGGCAAAATATGGATCTGTACCCTAGATGGGGGACTCAACAGTTTTGATCCCGAAAAAGAAATCTTTACGCGGTACGAGCATAATGTGTTCGACCCGAAATCAATAGACCAGAATTCCGTATGGGCAGGCCTTGAAGATTTTGAAAAAAGAATATGGATCGGCCTGCGTACCGAAGGCCTCAACCTGCTGGATCCCAAAACGGGCACGTTTTACAAGTACAAGAATACGGCCGTAAAGGACATTGGATTGACGAGCAATATTGTCTTGTATTTGTATGTCGATTCCAAAAAGCGCTTGTTGATCGGAACAACACTGGGCCTGAACGTAGTAGCGCTCGATAAACTTCAAGAGTTTGCACCGGAGGAAATTGATTTTGAAAGGGTCAATGAAGAGGGCGTAGAGGGCAATAGGATCAACTACATTACCGAAGACCACAAGGGCAATATTTGGTTGGGCACCGACTCGGGAATCTTTGTCCTTGACGATACCTTGAAACGGATAAAATCGTATTCTTCACATGACGGACTTCCCAATAATCTAGTGGTAGGCCTTGAGGAAGACGATAATCACAATTTTTGGATTACCTCAAAAAGTGGACTTTCATTTTTAAACCCTGAAACCGATGAGATTAGAAATTTCAATGTACACGACGGACTTCAAGGCTCCGAGTTTCAGACCAAATCGATTCATAAGACCAAAGACGGCAGAATATTGGCGGGGGGAATCAATGGCTTCAATATCTTCCACCCCGAAAATATAAAGCTTCCGGCCGATGTAAAGCTAAATCCACTGATCACAAGCTTTAAGCTCAATAACAAAAAGGTGGTCAAGGGCGATTCCATAAACGGACGGGTCTTGATCAACAGTGCTTTGGATTCTATAGGGAACATCACACTCAAATACGATGAAAACTACATCTCTTTTGAATTTGTAGCCCTGTATTTTGAAAATCCGGAACAAGTGCAATACGCGTATAAGATGCACGGGCTTGACGACGACTTTGTCAATATAGGCAATAATAGGGTGGTGAACCATTCCAACCTACAACCTGGAAATTATGTCTTTGAGGTCAAGGCCTCGGTCGACGGCAAATGGGAGAATGCCGGTTCGGCCAAATTGAACATAGAGATCCTGCCGCCTTTTTGGAAGACGTGGTGGATGTATCTCATTTATGCCATTGCCGGCGGCTTGCTCATTTGGGCCATTATGTACTACTACACCCAAAAGGTAAGGGAAGACCAAAAGCACGAACTGGATCAAATGAAACTACAGTTTTTTGTAAACGTTTCCCATGAGTTCAGAACGCCATTGACCTTGATCTTGAACCCGGTAGACAAAATACTTTCGAGCATCAATGAGTCAAGTCCGATGATGAACTCGGCACAGACGATCCAACGTAGCGCCAGAAGGTTATTGCATTTGGTGAACCAGCTCTTGGATTATAGAAAGATGGATGTGGGCATGATGCCGCTTCAGCTTGAGAAAGGGAATATCGTTGCGTTCTGTGAAGATATTTTTATGCTCTTTAAAGATCTGGCCGACCAGAAGGACCTAGCTTATACGTTTACTTCCGATGCAAAGAATATACAGGCCCATTTTGATTTGGACAAGGTGGAAAAAATAATCACCAACCTCATTTCCAACGCCATTAAGTTTACGCCGCCAGAAGGGACGATCGATGTTTCCATCAACAAGGTCACCCAAAAGGTAACCACTTATGATTCGTTCTTTTTCTCTAGGGAAAAAATGGGCGATTATGTAGAGATCGTGGTTAAGGATAGTGGTAGAGGACTTGATAAGGTGCAATTGAAGAACATTTTTTCAAGGTTCTACAATCTAGATCCCTCGAAGACCGGAACCGGTATCGGACTGAACTTTAGCAAAGCCTTGGTTGAAATGCACGGTGGTGATATTTCGGTGGAAAGCCAGGCCGACAAAGGAAGTAAATTTAGGGTTCGCCTACCATTGAACCTCGACAAGGAAGCTATGGAAACGGAAAATATCAAGAACGAATTCCGTATCAACTCCATGAAGGCCGTTGAATACGAAATGCTGACGACCAATGAATTGGTGGCCGCCAAAGATTTTCAGGAACAGCCCGACGATAAAGACCGCCCAACGGTACTGGTGGTTGAAGACAATAAAGAGCTGCGTACCCATTTGGTCAATGACCTAAGGGAGTTCTATCAGGTAAAACAGGCCGCCAATGGGGAAAAAGGACTCAAAATGGCCAAAAAGCATTTCCCCGATGTTATTATAAGCGATGTAATGATGCCCGTCATGGATGGCTTCGAGCTTTGTAAGAAGTTAAAGAATGAATTTGAAACCTGCCATATTCCCGTATTATTGTTGACGGCCAAAAGTCTTGACGATGATAGGATAGAAGGCTATCACAGTGGTGCGGACGGCTATTTGTCAAAACCTTTTGTAACGCGGGTCCTCATTGCCCGGATAAACAATCTTTTGGAAACAAAAAAGAGACTTAGACAGCGGTTTTCGGAAATCGGTGGTATTTTTCCCGCTAGTGAGGTCACCTCCAATAACATGGACGAGGTGTTCTTGGACAAGGTAACGAAAACCATTTTAGACAACGTAGGGGATATGGACTTTAAACAGGAAGACCTTCTCAAGGAATTGGGCATTGGCCGTTCACAACTCTATCGAAAGATAAATTCCCTTACGGGGA
Organism: Zobellia galactanivorans; assembly: GCF_000973105.1. NCBI lineage: Bacteria > Pseudomonadati > Bacteroidota > Flavobacteriia > Flavobacteriales > Flavobacteriaceae > Zobellia > Zobellia galactanivorans. The sequence goes on from NC_015844.1 coordinate 3,943,455, forward strand.
AAAGCCCAAGCCACTACATGCGTACGGTACGCTTGAGGTATGCTTCCGAACTATTGAAGGAGAACAAGTATTCCATAAAGGAAGTCTCTTATATGACCGGTTTCAATTCCACCGCATATTTCAGTAAAACATTTCGGGAACTATTCGGTGTTACCCCAACGGAATTCATGGAGCAAAAGGAAGCCCCAAAGGAATAAGCCATCTTGGCTTGGGGGCATTAAAAAAAAGCAGCTGTACGGAAAGTACAGCTGCTTTAGTCAATAACTCAAAACTACAAAACAATTTTTCTACCCAACTCGCAGAAAAACAATATTACCACCCCGGGTTTTGTACTAGTGCGGGGTTAAGTTCTATTTGATCCGTTGGTATGGGATCCACATAATTCTTTAAGGTCCAGTTTCGGTTACCGGAAGGATCAAGGATCAAAGCTCCCGGTTTTGTGGTGGCTATACCTGAATAGGTAGATACACTCTGTTCCGATTGGGTCAACCCGTAAGGAAATGCCCCGGCTACGTAAATAGGGTTTCCTGGATCTTTAGGGTTTAAGGCCGTTTCGTATTCGGTACCTTCGATATAGGTAAGGCATACGTTTTTGTTAAGGGTTTCTATGGCAACATTCCAGCGCTTAAGGTCGTCAAAGCGGAAGTTTTCCCCATTTAATTCTATGGCGCGTTCACGGCGTATCTCGCCCAACATGTTCAGGTCAGGGAAAGGGGCGATCAAGGCATTGGTCAATGGGGCCACACCGGAGCGCTCCCTAATTTTGTTGATCGAGATGTCTAGATCTCCGTCAGAGATGGTACCACCGTTGATTTCACAGGTTGCTTCGGCGTAGATGAGCATCACTTCCGCCAAACGAATTTGTGGGTAGTTGTACGACTCTTCCTTGGTTTCCCGCAATCTGTACTCCGTGGTAAATTTTCTTCCTTGGTAGCCTACGTTTCTGGCACCACCGGGAGAGGTCAGTTGAGGTACGTACCTGTAGTCGTAATTAATACCGCTATCTTCAAAGGCAACACCGTATTGGGCCCCTCCGCCATTGGTATTGGAACCCCATCCCCAGTACTGCTTCAAGGGTTCGTTTACGAAACTCTTTAAACGGTAGTCCCTATTCTCGAATTCGGAGGCCATATCGTCGTATCCTTCAAAAACATCGGAGTGCTGTACGGGTAGGCCATCGGTACAAAGGTACATGTCCATCAATTTTCTACTCGGACTGACGGGCTTGGCATGGGTCAGGTTCTGATTGATCTTTCTTAGGGTGAAATCATATACCGTTTGAAAGATGAACTCCTTATTATCGGCTTTTGAAAGTCCGGCCGGGTTCGAGCCCCCATCTTCTAAGTTGAACAAATAGAAGAGGTGTTCTTCCCCAATGGCATCGCGTTGGTCCCATAATTCATAGGCACCGCTATCCATAACTTCCTTGGCGGCTTGCTTGGCTCCGTTGAACATCTCCGCTATAGAGGGGTAATCGGCGGGTTTGTTTGATCCGGCCCCTTCACTGGTTCCGTCGCCATCGGTGGCTGCACCCACGTATTTTTCCCAGGTAGCTTCGTAAAGAAGAACACGGGCCTTAAAAGATTTGGCGGCTTCTAGGGTAAGTTTCCCTTGCTTGTCATCTGCCAAGTCATTTTGGGAAGGCAGGTCGCCTATGGCCTGGTCAAGATCTTTCAAGATTTGGCCTACCACTTCATAACGACTGTTTCTAGGGCCGTAAAACTTTGAAATGCTCTCTTCTGAATCTAGGTTGAACGCTTCGGTCGCCAAGGGCACACCTCCAAAGCGTTTTAGTAATAGAAAGTGGTGCCAGGCCCTAAAGAAATAGGCCGTAGCCACAGATTCGGCTATTTCCGAAAACTCTCCAGGATAATCCGCCGCCTTCTCTATGAGTTGATTGGGGGGGCGCAGGTAGGAATAATTGTCTTCCCAAATATCATCGCTTGTCGGGGTAATGGAATTTCCTTGGCCGTATAGCGGGTCGCCCGAAATGTTTCCCGAAAGGTCGGAAGATTCATCCCCGTAGTCAAAGCCCAACCGGGTGTAGAACAGGTTGGCGGCACTGGTAAATTGCTCGGGGGTCTCAAAATAGACCGCTTCACTTAACGAATCTTGGGGGAGCTGTTCCAAATAATCTTCACATCCTCCTAAAAACACTGCCGAGAGCAGTAGCATCAGGTATGATATTCTTGAATTTAATCTAATATTTTTCATCTTATTGATCTTTAATGGTTGTTAGAATGTTACTTCAAGTCCTAATAATACCGTAGAGGTATAGGGTACGGTGTTTCCTTGGTTGGCACTGCTGCCCATTTCAGGATCCATACCATCCTTAACGTTCGAAATGACAAAGAGGTCGTTTCCGGTAACCGATAGTCTCACTCTTTCAAGTCCTGATTTGGCCAATACATCTTGAGGAAGGGAGTAGCCCAAGGTCAACACCTTGGCGCGTAAATACGAAGCTTTGATAACGTTGATGTCGTTAATGTGACCGTAGTTCCAGTTTTTCCTTTGACCATTGTAAAAGCTTGCAGGATTCTCCGCATTGGGGTTGTCTTCTGTCCAAGTAGTACCCAAGAAGGCCGAGTTTTGGTTGGTCCACCAGCTTCTAAAGGGGTAGGCCAAGGCACCTTCGCGAACGATGTTCTGCTTTCCGACGCCTTGAAAGAAGGCACTGAAATCGAAACCTTTGTATTCTAACCCAAGGTTGATACCATAACTCTTATGGGGATTTGCATCACCAAAGTAAACGAGGTCGTCTTCATTGATCACCCCATCTTCGTTCACATCAATACGGTTTACCGTACCGGGCACCAGACGGTCGGCACTTCTATAGTTGGGCAGAACCGTACCGGGTTTCATTTCCAACTGATTTGCAGGATCTACAAAGCCATATTGGTTGTAGTAGTTTAAAACCTGTTCTTCTGTCTGTAAATAACCATCGGTCTTATACGTGTAGATTGCATTAAGGGGTTTTCCTTCAATGATATTGGCATCTGATCCACTCGATTTGTTTACACCTAATTTGATGGCTGTAGCACCTTCCATACGGGTTACCTCACTTTCACTGTCCCAGGCCATTACGCCAATGTTGTACTTGAGTTCCCCGATTTGGTCTCTCCAGTTCAAGGCAATCTCCCAACCATTGGTCTTAAAATCACCACTATTGGTCTTTGGTGCCGATGCCCCAAGAATTTGAGGGTAGGTGATAGGGATAAGCATATCGTTGTTCTTTCTTGTGAAGTATTCGGCATTACCGCTCAAGCGACTGTTCAGTATCGAAAAATCGATACCGAAGTTGGTCGTGGCCACGCGTTCCCAGGTTCTTTCCGTTGAGGTAAGCGAGGCAATTCTAGCGGTATTGGCCAAAGCGGGGCTAGCACCGAAAATTGTGGTTCCAACGGTGATGTTCGAAATGTAGTCATATGCACCGATACCGGTTACCGAACCCGTTTCACCATAAGAAGCTCTCAGTTTTAAGTTGTTGAAAAAACCATCTTTCATAAATGCCATTTCAGATAAACGTATACCTGCCGAGGCACTGTAGAAATTTTTCCATCTATAATCGGGGTGTAGTCGCGAAGAACCATCCCTACGTCCCAAGACTTCTAAAAGGTAAATGCCATTATAGTCGTAGTTTAATTTACTGATATACGATACAAGTCCCACGGCATTACTTCCCGAGTTAAAGGTATTTCCGTTGGCATCTTTTGGCGATCCCCCGTTCACTTGGGTGGTAACATCACCGGTATTGATATCGTCTAGCTCATCGGAAGCCATATTGCTTCGTGACTGAAAGTACTTATAGCTTTGCTCTTCCTCTGCTGTCAAGCCCAAAAGGAAACCAATGTTGTGTTTCCCGAAAGATTTGTTGTAATTGGCCTGTATGACATGGTTTTGAAACATGATTTCCGTTTCGTAGATCTTGACCCCTGAAGTCAATAGGGTAGTAGGGGTGTAGCTGATATTGCCTTCCCAGTCGTACATGGTTACAGAGGTGGTCCTTTCGGTTTTTCTACCGTTTCTAGAACTGAAATTACCGTTGTATTTAAGTGATAATCCGTTTACATACTTATCTAGGTTTAAGGTAACCACACCGCCTAAGCGGAAAATTTCCTCTTTGTTTCTGATACGTCCACCTTCGTCAAGTTTGGCCAATAGGTTGTTGGCACCAAAGATATCGTAGTATTGTCCTTGGGGGTTGTACAAAGGGAAAAGGTACATATCTTGAACCCCGTGTCCCACACCTTGGGTGGGTTCGTCTACCAATCTATTGTCATATGACACGGTAAGTTCGGTCTTTACCATATCGCTCATCTGATAGGTAAGGTTGGTTCTGAAGTTGTATTTTTTGGCTCCATCATATACAAAGGAAATGGGCGAACGCTCGTTGGCATAACCGATGGAACTTCTATAGGTCGCATTTTCACTACCCCCGGAAACCGAAAGATCATGACGTTGCGATAGGGTAGAGCCGTAAACCGCATCGAACTGGTTCACATCGTCAAACCTATGCTCTTTGGTCAACCAGAAATACGAATCAGGGGCCATGGGTAGGGTGCCGTCAACAATAGAGACCAATTCGTCCCTTGTGAAAAAGCGATAGTTGGGGGCCGCCTGTTGTGTGATACCATCGGTATCTACGTAGCTGATTCCGTCATTGTCACCTGCCCGTAACCATAGTTGGGCCCATTCTTGTAGGTTGGCCGTAGGAAAATCGTGGGGAATGTTCATTTGGGTCTCCCCTTTGTAATTCACTTTCATTTTACCTTGTTTCCCTTTTTTTGTGGTAACCAAAATAACCCCACCTGCAGCTTTGGTACCATAAATAGCGGCAGCACCATCCTTTAATACGGAATACGATTCTATATCGTTGGCATTTAAGGTGGCAAGTTGCCATTCGGGTATTTCTAGACCATCTAACAAAATGAGGGGCCCAATGTTGTTTACCGAAATATCACCCCGTATCTTAATGTTGGTGCCTTCGTTACCTGGTCGTGAAGAGGTACGGGTAACGACAACCCCCGGTACTTCACCTTGCAATGCCAAGGCCGCGTTGGAGGTTCCTTTACCTTTCATGATATCGTCACCTTTTACTTGGGTAACCGAACCGGTAAGCGTCGCTTTTTTCTGCGTACCGAAACCTACGACCACGACTTCCTCAAGGGCACTGACATCCATGTCGAGTGCGACATTGATCGTGGTGTTATTCCCTACCGTTACTTCTTGTTTTGCGAACCCGATAGAAGAGAATACGAGTACGCTGTTGGAAGAAGCGACCTTTATAGAGAAGTTTCCATCAAAATCGGTCGTTGTTCCTGTGGTCGTTCCTTTTATAATAACGTTTGCCCCAGGAATCGGCATACCGTCTTCAGAGGCGGTTACCGTACCTGTAACGGTCAGGTCTTGAACAGCCGTGATGTCAAGAGGGCTAATACTGCTTGTCGCAGCATATAAATGCGTAAATGTACCGCTTATCAGAAACCCTAAGATTCCTAATAGACCGGCAACATACTTAAGGTTGGCTCGAAATTTTTTCAAAGTGGTCATAAAAGTGTTATTTAATAGTTTTTGTTGAATTAGTTTTTTGAATTCATATCGTTGAACATGTATCCATAAAAATTGTTAAGCCAATGTTAAAAATAATTGAAGGTAGGGGCGATAAATTATCATTCATAGATGATAAACTATTGTTCATTATCAGTTATACAGGCCTAAAATTGTGGTATTCGTAAAAAAAGAGACCTGAAAAAACGAAAATATAAGGCTTGGGTACAGAGGGGATTTTAAGGATGTTCCTTGGCCAAAACCCATAGGTCTTTCTGTGGAAAAAATAAATGATTCACTAAGGGAATGTCATAAGGTGAATGAGACAGGGCGTTTTGAAGTACCATAAACAGGGCATTAAGGGAAAATGAAGGCCTTTGTTGGGGTAGGAAGGAAGCAAATCGCGAGTCCCATAACATTGAATTTCCCGCAAAAAAGGACCCCTATTTTAAGGGGCGATAACCGTCTATTTTTTATAGGGCACTACATCTTCTGCAAAAGGAAAGAAAAATCCTTCCGAACGGACGAAGAGGGGGCGTACCCGCCCTTGGCGGGGGCAAAAGGCTATTTTTTATAGCTTATGAATCATAATTTATGAGTCTTTATCTGCATTCTAGGTAAAATTGTATGGAACAAAAAACCACGTTAAGACACGGCCATAGCGCACCGTATTTTGTGGGTCGCAGAACCGGTTTTTTGTTTTGAATTAATCAAACAATTTTAATGATATCCTATTAAGGTATCGAAAAACACTTCAGATGAGAGTCAGGCTACAGCTAATTTTATTCGCTTCGTTTTTAATGTTTTCATGTGCTTCACAAAAGAAAGAAACGGTTCAATTTTCTCCGGAAAAAATACTTGATGAAAATGTCAAGAAAATCAAGGACGTACAGAAAACGGTAAAGAGTGTCGATCAATTTCCCAGAAATATTCATAAAGGACAGACCCAATGGGAGACGGTAGGGCCCCGTGATTGGTGTAGCGGATTTTGGCCGGGGGTTTTATGGTATGCCTATGAACATTCCCAAGATTCTGGTTTAAAGACCAGCGCCATGAAATCTACGGAGGCCCTAAGGCAAATAGCCTATAGCCCCGCAGAAAACCACGATATCGGGTTTATGTTGTACTGTAGCTACGGCAACGGCTATCGGTTGACCGGGAACGAAGACTACAAAGAAGTGTTATTGGCCGCAGCAGATACCTTGGCTACGCTGTATAATCCAAATGTAGGTAGTATTTTGTCTTGGCCTATAAAGAAAGATGAATATAAGCACAATACCATTGTAGATAATATGATGAATTTGGAGCTGCTTTTTTGGGCGGCGAAGAATGGTGGTAGCCAACATTTGTATAATCTTTCCGAAAGTCATGCAAAGGTTACCATGGATAATTTGGTAAGAGATGACGCTTCTATGTTTCATTTGGGTTCTTTTGACGATGAAACGGGTGAGTTTTTAAAGGGAATGACCCACCAAGGCTATGCCGACGATTCGATGTGGGCCAGGGGGCAGACCTGGGGCATATATGGTTTCGCCATAGCCTATAGGGAAACGGGTAATAAGGACTTTTTAAATACCGCTATTCGACTCACGGATCACTTTTTGGAACGCTTGCCCGAAGATGGTATCCCGTACTGGGATTTTGACGACCCCAAGATCCCGAATGCACCCAAGGATGCATCTGCCGCGGCAATTGCAGCATGCGGCATGCTTGAACTTTCTGAATTGGTAGAAGAAAAGGACCAAAAGAAAAAATATATACAGGCCGCTAAAGACCTAATCGAAAAGTTGTCGTCCGACACCTATTTAAGTGGGGATACAAATCAAGCACTTCTACTGCATTCCACAGGTCATCATCCCCGCAATTCAGAAATTGATATGCCCATTGTGTATGCCGATTACTATTATATGGAAGCTTTGTTGCGTCTGAAGAAATTGGGGCTTTCTATAAAACAATAAAAACCTCTCGAAGGGCCACGCTATTGGCGATTTTTACGAACCATCGATATAAGGTACTTTTTCTACCTTATATTGGAGAACCGAATAGTTTTAATAAAAGCATAGAAAAGATGAAGGGAAAGGTTTTAATAGTTTTAGCGTTGTTTTTTGCATTGGAGTTCCATGCCCAAAAAGAAAATAGTGCAGGGTTTGTTCCTCCTAAGGAGATGGTTTATAAAATTGTGGATGGCGACACGCTAAAGATGCAATTTCTATATCCCGAAAAGATCAAGCAAAAAAAAGCATACCCTGCGATAGTATTCTTTTTTGGAGGGGGATGGAATGGCGGTACCATTACACAATTTGAAGACCAGGCCAAATACTTTGCCTCTAGGGGTATGATCGGGGTTTTGGTCGATTATCGCGTAAAATCAAGGCACGGAACCACACCCTTTGAAGCGGTCAGCGATGCAAAATCGGCTATGAGGTTCGTAAGGGCCAATGCTCATAAATTCCATATAGACCCGAATAAAATAGTCGCCTCCGGAGGTTCTGCCGGTGGGCATTTGGCGGCCGCCACGGCAACCCTTGACAGATTGGACGAAGCTACCGACGACCTTTCCATAAGCGCAAAACCCAATGCCTTGGTGCTTTACAATCCCGTGATCGATAATGGTCCGGAGGGATTTGAGTACAAACGAATGGGAGGGCGGCACATGGAAATCTCCCCAATGCACAATATTAAAGGGGGAACCCCTCCTACGATTATTTTTTTAGGAACAAAGGATGCCCTGATACCGGTAGCTACCATAGAAAAATATAAGACGAAAATGGAGGCGGTAGGAAGCCGCTGCGATATCTTTTTGTACAAAGACCAAACCCATGGATTTTTTAATAAGCCCAGAAGTAATGGCGAATTTTATGTCAAAACGACCCGTGAGGCCGATATATTTTTGAAATCCATTGGCTACCTAAAAGGAAAACCGAAAATTTAATCCCATGGAAGAGAGACGTATTGGCGCTATAAAAATACTTGTTGCACTCTTAGGCTGTGGACTTTTAATTTCCTGTAAAACGACCAAAGAAGAAGGTCATGCGAAGAAATTGGAACAGCCGAATATCATTGTACTTTTATGCGATGACCTAGGGTATGGCGACCTCTCTTCCTACGGCCATCCCTTGATAGAAACCCCTAATTTAGACGCATTGGCGGAGTCAGGTATCAAACTGACCAGCTTTTATTCGACCGCTCCCGTTTGCTCGCCTTCGAGAATCGGACTTTTAACCGGGAGAAGTCCCAATAGGGCCGGGTTGTACGATTTTATTGTTGGGGGAAATACCCCAAGGGAAGACCTGAAGGATGTGGTGCATTTAAGGGCCGAAGAGGAAACTATTCCGGCCTTGCTCAAAGAGGTCGGATACAGTACCTGTTTGGTGGGGAAATGGCACGGTAGCTCACTGTTTAACTCTGAAAAACAACCACAACCGGACCACTTCGGTTTTGAACATTGGTTCGCGACCCATAACAATGCCTCACCTACACATAAAAACCCTAAGAATTTTGTACGTAATGGTTCCAAGGTTGGCCCCTTAGAGGGCTATAGTAGCCAACTGATCGTAGACGAGGCCATAGATTGGCTCGATAAAAAGGAGGGTGACAGTCCATTCTTTCTTGAGGTAGCTTTTCATGAGCCGCATGAGCCCATAGCTTCCCCGGAAACACTGGTCAAGAAATATCTCGCGTTTACGGATATTAAGGAGGAAGCCGAGTTTTTTGCCAATGTTGAAAATGTAGATATTGCCGTGGGGCGTTTGATGGCCTACTTAAAAGAAAAGGGATTGGATAAAAATACCTTGGTCGTTTTTACTTCGGATAATGGGCCTGAGACCTTAAATAGGTATCCCAAGGCCAAACGTTCTTTTGGTTCCCCAGGCGATTTAAGGGGAATGAAGTTATGGACCAACGAAGCGGGTTTTAGGGTGCCTTGTATCATCAACTGGTTAGGAAAGGATACGTATAACGGTACTACGGATGCGGTCATATCGGCCTTGGATTTCTTGCCTACTTTTTCTGAATTGGCAGGCGCAGGCTTACCTCAAAAGGAATTGGACGGACAATCAATTGCCTCCTTTCTAAAAACGGGTACTATCGAGCGCCAAAAACCACTGGTGTGGAGTTTTTACAATGCCCTTAACGAACATGTGGTGGCCATGCGTAAGGGCGATTGGAAAATAATGGCCCGACTCAAAACGGAAGAGGGCTACCTGCCAAAGATTCTTAATATCCATAGCGGAAATGAAGCCTTGGTAAAAAAGGCGAAGCTCTCAGATTTTGTCTTGTACCATTTAAAGGAAGATATTGGGGAAAGTCAAGAAGTGTCGAAAAAGCATCCTGAACTTTTCGAACGGATGAAAACGGAACTGGTTCAAGAATACGAAGAGCTGCTGGACGATAGCCATATTTGGGCCCGTAATTAAGGATACGAAGGCTCTAAATCAATAGAAGGAAAACGGGCGAACGTCCTTATAGGACATATAAAACTAACTGACCAAAAAATAGAGTAGATATGAAAAATAAGTTTTTTGTTTTCGCAATTACCATGTTGCTGTTTGCCCCCAATCCTAGTTTCGGATTTCAACAGCCACAAAAGAAAAAAAACAACCTGAACCTAAAGAAACTCAAGGGCCACGCAAAGCGCAATGTCATTTTTATCTTGACCGATGACCACCGCTACGATTTTATGGGCTTTACGGGAAAGGTGCCTTGGTTGAAGACTCCTAATATGGATAAGATGGCGGCGGAAGGTGCACATATGAAAAATGCCTTTGTAACTACGTCTTTATGTTCGCCAAGTAGGGCTAGTATCCTAACGGGAGAATATTCACATGTGCATACCATAGTGGATAATGTGGCGCCCAACCCGGGAAACCTGACCTTCTTCCCTGAATACCTTCAAAAAGCAGGATATCAAACCTCCTTTTTTGGAAAATGGCATATGGGGGATCACAATGATAGTCCGAGACCCGGTTTTGACCATTGGGAAAGTTTTGCGGGGCAGGGAGATTACTACGCGCCCAACCTTAACATCAACGGAAAGAACATACAGTACGATAAAGACACCTATGTGACCGATCTATTGACCGAACACGCGGTCGATTGGTTGGATAAAAGGGATGTCGATAAACCCTTTTTTATGTACCTCTCGCACAAGGCCGTACACGCCATGTTTAAGCCGGCCAAACGCCATGAGGGCATGTACGCGGGTAAAAAAATAGAAAAACCCGACTCTTACACCCAAACCATCGGTAGTGCCTATAAAAAGTTGAACTGGCCGGAATGGGTGAAAAAGCAACGCGATAGCTGGCATGGTGTAGATTATATGTACCACGGTAGGGCCGATGGCACTTTTGATGACTTGGTACAGCGCTATTGCGAAACCTTAATGGGGGTTGATGAAAGCGTGGGTGCGGTCATGGATTGGCTAAAGACCAATGGCCTCGATGAATCTACCATGGTCATTTATATGGGGGATAATGGATTTAGTTGGGGGGAACACGGCCTGATAGACAAGCGTCATTTTTACGAAGAATCGGTTAAGGTGCCTATGTTGGTACGTTGTCCTGAAATTTTTGAAGGAGGACAGACCATAGAGCGCATGGTTCAGAACGTAGATATAGCCCCAACTATTTTAGAGTGTGCCGGTCTTGAAAAACCCGATCATATGCCGGGTAAATCATTTGTTCAATTGCTTAAAGGAGACGAAAACAACTGGCGCGACAAAATATTCTATGAGTATTATTTTGAATACGATTTCCCCATGACGCCGACGGTTTTTGGCGTTCGTACGGATAAGTACAAATACATACGTTACAATGGCATTTGGGATACGAACGAGCTTTACGATATAGAAAACGATCCCAATGAAATCGTCAACCTTATCGATAAACCCGAATTACAACCCATGATAAAGGAGTTTGCCAATAGCCTCTACGACTGGTTGGAAGATAGCGACGGTATGCAAATCCCTTTGAAAAGGAATGTCTACCACAGAATAGGGGATTACGAACACCCGAATCAGTATTAAGGGGATAGAACAACCACAAAGGAATAGGTTTAAGGTATAGCATGCGAATGAATCTTAGAAAGGCGATGAAGCAAGTAAAAGGAAAAAAAATGTGGTTTGCCATTTGTATGGTATGGGTTTCGGTTATGGCCATGGCACAAAGCACGGCGCATCCAAGAATTTACGTAACCGATCAAGAAAGAGCGGTTTTTGTAAAATCTTTGGAAAGTGTTGAATGGAAGAAGGAACTGGTCAATACGAAGAAGGAGCGATTGGCAAAGTATATTTCCTATTGGGAAAAGGATCCCGAATGGTTGGTTTCACGGCTTCAAATGAACTGGAACACCAAACATGATAAAGTCTTTTTAAAAGGCGGTGATTTTTCACATTCCAAAGGAAAGGCTCCCGTTCCCACGGTGAGGTATTCGGGTACACGTGATTGGGCAACGGATTACGAGCGTCCGAAATTGGAAGAGGTGCAACCCTACTTCGACGACCCTCGGGGCCTGTATCTAAGGCATAAGGAAGGCGGAAAAATGGAATGGGTACACCCTTCCCGATCAGGCTTTGCCATCGATAAGATCAACGAACAGATCATGGAACTCGTGGCGGATGCCGCTTTTTTGTACTGGCTTACCGGCGAACAAAAATATGCCGATTTTGCCGCCCCCGTTTTCTTTACCTATATGGAGGGAATGTACTATAGGGATGCGCCCATAGATCTTGAAAAATCGGAACAGGCCAACATTTCGGGCCTCGCCACTTTTGAAGTCATTCACGAAGGCATTGTGGTCTCCTTGGTAACCACCTACGATTTTCTCTACAATTACTTTAAGGCGAATAAAAAAGACCTCCATACTTCGGTGGCCGTATTCCAAAAATGGGGCGACCAGATTATCAAGAAGGGAATTCCCGATAATAACTGGAACCTATTCCAAGCCAGGTTTCTTACCTACATCGGTTTGGTGCTAGAGGGAAATCAAAATTACAAGAACGGAAAGGGACAGGAGTATTTTTTAGACCATACTTTCAATATATCTACGGATCGGCAAATTGCCATCAAGGAAAGCTTGTTGGTTTATGACCAAGAAAATGCCATGTGGCCCGAGTGCGCCTCGTATTCGGTTCATGTAATCACTACCTTTTTACGCATATTCACTTTATTGGACCATGCTACCAATGCCAATGAGTTTGCCAATTTCCCTATTGTGGAAAGGGCGGCCTTGGCTTCTTTTCAGTATTTGTTTCCGAGTGGGTATACCGTTGGCTTTGGCGATTCCCACCATAAAATGCTTCCCCCGGAAAACTTTGAACTTTTGGTGGCCAACTATAGAAAGTACGGTCAAGTGGAAAAGGAGAAATTGATATCGGGACTCCTATCGCAAATGGTAAATGAGGGGGTATATGACCGAAGGGCGAAAGATTTCTTTGAACTGTTTTTCTATACGGATCATTTGATCGAGAACCATTCAAAGGAAGATGTAAACACCGATAAGCTCGTGTCGCCCACCTTTTATGCGCCTAATGTAAGTATGCTCAACCAGCGCATGGGAAAGGGAGAAAATGCGGTAATGGCATCTATAGTTGGGTCTTTTGGTAACCATGCCCACGCCAATGGCATTTCATTGGAGTTGTATGCGAACAATTACGTTTTGGGTACCGATATGGGGCGCGGACCGAGTTATTGGCATGATGACCATAGGAATTTTTATTCCCGTTTTCCGGCCCATAACACCGTAGTGGTCGATGGTCAATCGGATTATGCGGCCATGCGTACCTATTTTCCTTTTAAGCTGGAGAATGTGTTTCCGAAATCAGGGGAAAGACCTTCTTTTGATAAAGTAACTTTTTCGAACGTGTCCTTTGTTGAACCTAAGACGGTTTCCGACCAGCAACGCTTTACGGCGGTAATTGCTTCCAACACTAAAAAACCATATGTAATCGATGTATTTCGCTCTAAAAAACAAAAGGGAGGAAGGCAGAAGCACGAATATATCTATCATAACCTAGGGCAATCGTTAGAGCTTTTTGACGTAAAAAATAACCCCTTAAAAACAATGCCTACAGATGAACTGTCTTCTATCAAAGGGGATTTAAAGGGCTATGATTATTTTACGGATAAGACGAAAACGATCAATTCTGGGGATATTCGAGCCATTTTTACCCTAAAAAGCAGTGAAAGTCCCGATAATTTCATGAAACTATGGGTCAAGGGAAGTGAAAACCAAACTTTGTATAAGGTCAATTCGCCAAAATCGAATGCCCTTAGTGAGGGTACCGCTCCTAAAGAGGTTCTTGAAAAACCCATACCGACCTTAATCTTGAAAAGGGACGAAGCGGCTTGGGAGCATCCCTTCGCGGTAATTTTCAATCCGTTTATGGAAGGGGAGGCCAACCCCATAGCAAATGTGTCTTTTTCGTCTGTGCCCGAGTACCCGAACACGCAGATTATCGATGTGTTGTTAAACGATAAAACCACCTTGGACCGAACGGTTTTAAATGCCTCGGAAAGCGATGTGGTATCTAAAGACGGTTTCTATCAAAAAGGATTCTTGTCCATTTTACGGACGACCCATAACGAGGCCGATATCGAATTCATGTTTTTGTCGGGAATGGAAAAGTTTGAATCGCATGGCTGGGATATCGTTTCATCGGGAAGCCCATTTTCCTTTACACTGGAAAAGGCTCCAAATGGGTATGCCGTTAGCAATGATAAGCCCATAACCATCAACATGCCCCTGCCAAAGGAGGGAAGTCAACCTGAAATACACTTGTTCGAAGATGGCAAGCTCGTAGCGAGCAGAAAGGGAACCACCAATAGGAATAACTCGGGCCAAGTCGTGTTTAAGCTTTCCAAAAGCTACGACAAGGTTTTGATTACATATTAAACAGATCAAAAAAACATGCAAAAACTCAATAAAATACTATTTCTAGTCGGCTTTATAGCTCTTCTTTTTTCGTGTACTCAAGAAGAGAAACCCATAGAGATTTATGTTTCCCAAACTGCGGAAAATGAAAAGGGCGATGGCCTCAGTTATACGACCGTTGCGGAAGCGGTTCAAAAAACATCGGAATTAAAAGAAAATAGCCCAGAAGCCCATATAATTATAAATATTCTCCCCGGAACCTATTACTTGTCGGAATCGATTACCATACCTCCTTCATTGAGTAATTTGACCATTAAGGGTACGAGTGCGTCGGAAGTGACTTTAAAAGGGGCGGCGCCCATACAATTGGATTGGCAGAAATATAAAGACCATATGTATGTAGCCGATGTGGGGCAAGTCTCAAGTTTCGACCAATTTGTGGTCAATGGGAAACCACAGGTTCTGGCCCGATATCCCAATTACGATGAAGCCGCACAGTATTGGCAGGGTTTTGCCGAAGATGCCTTGTCCAAAGAACGTGTGGCATCATGGAAGAACCCGGTTGGAACCTATTTTCACGCCTTACATGGTGGTAGATGGGGCGGTTTCCATTTTCGAATTACAGGTATTGACGCCGACGGGAACCCGGTTTTTGAAGGCGGACATCAAAACAATAGGGCCTCTAAACCGCACAAAGTATTCCGAATGGTAGAGAATGTCTTTGAGGAATTGGATAGCCCGGGAGAATGGTACCTGAATACAGAAGAAAACAAGCTCTACTACTGGCCTTTGGACGATATGGATTTGAATACGGCCCAATTTGAGGTTTCCGTACTAAAAAATTTAATTCAGCTTACGGGTACCTTAGAGAACCCGGTAAGGAATGTCACCATAGAAGGGGTGAAGTTTGAGAATTCGCAACGCACCTTTATGGACGAATATGAGCCTCTCTTAAGAAGCGATTGGACGATATACCGAGGCGGCGCCGTTTTCTTGGAGGGAACGGAGGATTGCAAGGTGACCAATAACGAATTCACGAACCTTGGCGGTAATGTAATCTTGGCAAGTAAGTATAATAAAAACCTTGAGATCAAGGGAAATCATATTCATGATTCGGGGGCCAGTGCCATATCCTTTATAGGCGATCCGTCGGCAGTACGTTCACCGTCCTTTAATTATAAAGAGTTTGTTCCGGTAAGCGAAATGGATACCGTGTCGGGTCCTAAAAACGAACTTTTCCCAAGGGAATGCTTGGTAGAGGATAACCTCATTTACAGAATAGGAAGAATAGAAAAGCAAACGGCTGGCGTTCAAATTTCCATGGCTATGGATATTACCGTTCGGCACAATAGCATATACGATGTGCCCAGGGCGGGCATCAATATTGGTGACGGTACTTGGGGCGGACATATTTTGGAATACAATGATGTGTTCAATACCGTATTGGAGACCAGTGATCATGGGTCTTTCAATTCGTGGGGGAGAGATAGGTTTTGGCACCCCAAAAGAGCGGTGATGGACAGTTTGACCGATGCGAACCCCAATATGTGGAAATGGGATGCCGTGCATACCACTATCATTAGGAATAACCGCTTTCGTTGTGACCACGGTTGGGATATTGATTTAGACGATGGGTCTTCCAATTACCATATCTACAACAATTTACTGTTGAACAATGGCTTAAAACTAAGGGAAGGATTTGCTAGGGTCGCAGAGAATAACATTATGGTCAACAACTCCCTGCATCCCCATGTATGGTTTAAAAACAGCCAAGATGTATTCCGGCACAACATTGTCCAAAAGGCCTATCAAGATATAAGGCTAGACGGTTGGGGAAAGGAATTGGACTATAATTTGTTCCCTAATGAAGTAAGTATGATGAAATCTAGACTGTATGATAGGGACTTGAACAGTGCTTATGGAGACCCCTTGTTCAAGGATCCCGCACACCTTGACTTTTCCGTTCTAGAAAATTCGCCTGCTTTCAAAATCGGATTTAAAAATTTCCCGATGGACAAATTTGGCGTGCAAAAGGCCGAGTTGAAAGCGCTTGCCAAAACACCTGAAGTCCCTAATTTGAATGAAAAAACGAAGGAGGGGGCGGAAACGGCACCGGTTATGACCTGGTTGCGGAACAAGTTGAAAAACGTCTCCTCAAAAGAAGAGCAGTCGGCCTACGGTCTTAACACGGCCGAAGGTGTCATCGTTTTAAATGTTTGGGAGCAAAGTCCGGCCGTACTGAACAAGGGCCTAAAAGCGGGGGATGTAATCGTACAGGCCAATGGGAAAAGGCTAAAAGGAATAAGGGACTTCATCAATGTCGTTATGGAAACGAAGACCCAAGAAAAATTAGACATTACCGTAGTTAGAAATCAATCGGAAATACAATTATCTATTAGAACCAAGTAACCTTAATCAAGAGAAAATGAAAGTAATAGTAAAATCAATTTTGTTCGCATTTGTTGCGATATTGACTTTGGGAAAGGGCCTGGCCCAAGATAAGGAAGTAAAAAAACTGTCTGATGATGAACGTATGGCCTGGTGGCGCGATGCCAAATTTGGAATGTTCATCCATTGGGGCGTCTATTCCATTCCCGGAGGGGAAAGAAACGGAGAAATCTGTGGAGGGGGTGCCGAATGGATTATGGACAAGTTAGATTATACCATTGAGGAGTACGAAAAATTACCTCCTGTATTCGACCCCGTTAAGTTCGATGCCGATGAATGGGTTGCTATGGCCAAGGATGCCGGAATGAAGTATATCGTAATCACTTCAAAACACCATGATGGTTTTGGTCTGTGGGACTCTAAGGTGTCAGATTATGATATCATGGATTCGTCACCTTTTAAGCGAGACGTGATCAAGGAGTTGTCGGATGCCTGTAAAAAGCAGGATATCGTTTTCTGTTTCTATCACTCCATCGTAGACTGGCATCATCCTCAGGCGCAGGGCAATTTATTCCCTAATTATAATGCAGGTCAAAAAGACCAAACTGTTGTGAACCCTGAATTTCCCGAATACTTTAAGAATTACCTAAAACCCCAGGTAAAAGAGCTGTTGACCAATTACGGCGATATAGGCGTGGTTTGGTTCGACGGCGATTGGATTGCCGATTACACCACCGAAATGGGCAAGGAAATGTACGACTTCATCCGCGAGATCCAACCGAATACCATTATCAACAATAGGGTAGACAAGGGCCGTATGGGAATGGAAGGTATGGACCGCGAAGGGAATTTTGCAGGTGATTTCGGTACGCCCGAACAAGAGATACCGGCTACGGGCATCGATTCCGACTGGGAGTCTTGTATGACCATGAACGGGTCGTGGGGCTATAAACCTTCCGATAAAAACTGGAAAAGCAGTAAAAAGTTGATTCAGAACTTGGTAGATATCGTATCAAAAGGCGGTAATTTTCTTTTGAACATAGGTCCTGACGGACTTGGCCAGTTTCCCCCGGAAAGTGTAGAAAGATTAAAGGAAATTGGCGATTGGACCGATGTCAACGGTGAGGCCATTTACGGAAGCAGTGCCAGTCCTTACGACCGTCCTGAATGGGGGCGTTATACTATTAAGGATGATATTCTTTATGCCCATGTTTTTGATTGGCCGAAAGATGGACAATTGGTAATCAATAGGGATATCCAATTACAAAGGGCCTCGTTATTGGCCGACGGTACTAAACTGAAAGCGGGGCTCACCGATAAAGGCTTGACGATCCAGCTTCCGAAAACGGCACCTGATGCTGCCGTCAGCGTGATTAAAATGACCTTGTTGACTAAGGACGATTGGGCGAACTTTGGAAAATATAGGGCGGACAACGAGCAGTTACAAGCCCCTTCTAAAAAGGAAGATCGCGTAGTTTTTATGGGGAATAGCATTACCGAAGGCTGGGGAAAGCACCATGCCGAATTTTTTACCGAAAACCCCTCGTATATCAATCGCGGTATTAGTGGGCAGACAACTACTCAAATGCTATTGCGTTTCAGGCCTGACGTTATCGATTTAAAACCCAAGGCGGTCGTTATTTTGGCCGGTACCAATGATATTGCCGGTAACCGTGGGCCCATCAGCAACGATATGATCGCAAAGAATATCTTTTCAATGGCAGAGCTCGCCAAGGCCAATGGTATAAAGGTTGTGTTGGCCTCGGCATTACCGGCCAATAGCTATTCTTGGAGCCCCTCGATCGCACCCGCCGACCAGATTATCGAACTTAACAAAAGGATCAAGGCCTATGCCGATAAGAACAAGATCGTATACCTTGATTATTACACGCCTATGGTAGATGGTGAAAAAGGCTTGAAAAGCGAGTACGGTAGGGATAGCGTACATCCGAACCTTGAAGGGTACAAGGTTATGGAACCCTTGGTAAAAGAAGCGATCAAAAAAGCCTTAAAATGAAAATAAGATAAGGGCGGAATGATGTTGGTCAAGGAAAGATACATACGACTTCATGGGGATAATGATGGTTTAAAATACATTCGAACACTGTGAAGTAGAAGTAAATTTTTTTTTTGAATCTGATGCCTTATCGCCCGATATACGGTCAATGGGCTATAATTTATAGAGCCTGAATACTATATTATATTATAAATAGCCAAGAACCGATAACATTGTAATGTGATTGGTTCTTGGTTTTTTTAGCCGCAATAGGCCGATCATTGAGTTTTGACCAATTGTGAAAATGAAACGATGAAAAGAACACTTCTATATATTTTTCTTGCTTTGGTGTTTGTAGGGAAGGCCCAAGAAAGAAACTACCTTCTACATACCGATGCCAATATAAAACAACTGAAAAACCAGATTTCCCGTAACGAAGCGGTTCGTAAGAGTTGGGATGCGCAATACAAAAAAGCCGAAAAACTCCTAAAAAAAGACAAATTGAAGGCTGCCGATTGCCAATTGTTGGGGCTGGCCTACCGCATGACGGGTAAACCGAAATTTGCTGAAGCCATAAAGGCGATTTTAATCGATTACACAAAAAGGGATACTTGGGAAAGTAAAACGCTTTTGAGTCGGACCCCAAAGTGGAAGGGGGGGCTGAAGACCTCACATACGAGTTTCTATATTGCCATTGGATACGATTGTATTTATAACTATTTGACGGAAAACGAAAGACAGGAAATCGCGGAAGATTTTGTTAAGGTGGGAATAACGCCTGCCCGAGAAGACTGGCTGCTTCCTAATACCGACTTTCATACCTTCGATACCATGGGCCATAACTGGTGGAGTGCCTGTGTGTACATGGCCGGTTTTAGTTCCTTGGCGATCAGAAACGAAATTCCCGAAGCCCAAAAATGGGTCGATGAAATTGCGGATACCGCCAAAGAATGGATAGATTACTCCGGTAGCGTACTTCAAAACAAGCCTCCTACTTTTGATCAAGATGGCGGGTTTTACGAAAGTATCAACTATGCCTCCTATGGGGTCTCGCAATATTTATTGTTTCGCTATGCCTTTCAATCGGCCTTGCCCGAGGTCAAGCAGGTAGAGCTGCCTATTCTGGATAAAATAGGGGATTTCTTTATACAGACCAGTTATTATGTGAAAGACGATAAGGTCTTGTCGGTCAATTTCGGCGATTCGTTTATCAATAAAACGGGTAATAGCTGTGTAACCCTATTATGGCATTTAGGCTATACCGATGATAAATACGCTTGGTATATTGACAAGGTAAGCCAAGGGAGCGACAATGAAGGGATGCAATTGGAAACGCCCAATGGTCTATTGTTACACCCCGTGCTTCCTAAGTTGGCCGATGATTTCGTTCCCGACTTACCCACATCACATTTGTATAAGGATATGGGCTGGGCGACCCTTCGCAATTCTTGGGACGATAATGCCACCATGCTTGCGGTAAAGTCCGGTTTCACCTGGAACCATACCCATGCCGATGCGGGGTCTTATATTCTCTTCCACAAAGGAAAGAACTTGATAATCGATTCAGGAAATGCCTCTTATTTGAGTCCCCTTTATACCGAATACTACTGTCAGAGCGAAGCCCATAACGTGGTAATTTTCAATGGCGAAGGGCAAAATCGAAAGGATATATACTTTGGGGTGACAAACCAAGGTTCGCTCCATAATTTGATGGAAGGCGAGAATTTCAAATACCTTTTGGCCAATGCTACTGGACCGTACTCCCATATATTGTCTCGCAACTACAGAAATTTTGTTTGGGTAGGCGATGTTATTTTGGTCATAGACGACCTCTTGGCCCATAAGCCGGGTAAGTTTGAGTGGTTGCTGCACTACAACGGCGAATCAACGCTAAAAGGGGGTATCGATTTGACGATAAAGAAAGATGATGCCAAGGTTTTGGTTCGTCCACTTTTTCCAGAGACTTTTCCTCCAGGAGGTGAACGCCCTCATGATTTCCCCGAACATATGCTGCTGACGGAAAAAATGGGCTATGAAGACCATCACCCCGAACAGACCAAACCCTATTGGTCCATCAGTCATTTTGAGGAAACGGCGCGGACCAAATTTGTTTCCGCCATTATTTTGGAGGATGAGGAAAATAAAGGGAAGCTCCCTGTCATCGAACGCTTTGAAGGGACGGATTTTTTAGGCGTGTCCATCACCCAAGACGGCAAGACTACCCAAGTGTATTTGAACTTGTTGGCAGATGGAAGGCTAAAGCATAGGAACAGCGTGATTGATATGAATGGTTGGGAAACAGATGCTTATCTCACTATTTTAACTTTTAAGGAAGGGGCCGATGTGACCAATATCGAAAATATAGATGAACTCTTCATCGGCCACGGCAGCTACTTGAGAAGGGACGGGAAGGCCCTAATGCATTCCCACTCAAAATACACCGCATTGGTTGAGGATTTTAATTCAGGGAGTTTAAAAGTTGAATTTCAAGGACAGGCCAATACCACGCTCAGTATCCATGCTAAGAATGCGGGAACTTCCGTAGACATAGGTCAAAATGTGAAATCCCAAAGTTTCGACGAAAGCCTAAATATGATCCAACTAAAAATCACGGAATAAGATGATGAAAACCATGTCAATTCGCTTTATTTTATGCTTGTGTGTATGTATACTCCAGATAGGATGTACGTCACGGGAAAAATCAGAAAACTTAGATGCAGATGTGATTATCTACGGAGGTACATCGGCAGCGATTGCCTCGGCAGTCCAATTGGCCCGAATGGATAAGTCGGTATTGATTGTTTGTCCCGAAAAGCATATTGGGGGGCTGTCGGCTAGTGGCTTGGGCTTTACCGATTTGGGAAACAAAAGGGTGATTGGCGGTATTTCAAAAGAGTTCTACCAAGAAGTGTATAAGCACTATCAGAATGAGGAAGCCTGGAACTGGCAACCTAGAAGTGAATACGGCAATGAAGGACAAGGTACCACGGCCATTGATGATGAGTTTAAGACCATGTGGACTTTTGAGCCCCATGTAGCCGAACAGATTTTTGAAAAGTTTGTCAAAGACCATAATATTACCATCCTTCGCGATAAATGGCTAGACCGAGAAAACGGGGTTGAAGTAAAAGATGGTGAAATTGTTTCCATAACCATGTTGGATGGGGAAAGCTACAAAGGCAAGATCTTTGTAGATGCAACCTACGAGGGAGACCTTATGGCGGCGGCAGGGGTGAACTACCATGTGGGACGTGAGGCAAACAGTGTGTACAATGAGGAGTGGAACGGGGTTCAAAAAGGTGTTTATCATCACAGCCATAATTTTCAACAACTAAATATTAGTCCTTATATAATTCCAGGCGATTCTACTAGTGGCTTGCTTCCGCGTATATCGGCGGAAGCCCCAGGGGAACAAGGCTCAGGGGATAAGCGCGTGCAGGCCTACAACTATAGATTGTGTACGACCAATGCGGAAGGGAATGTCGTGCCCTTTGAAAAACCTGAAAATTATGATCCTAAGGAATATGAGTTGTTGCGAAGGGTTTTTAAGGCGGGGCGTTATTCCATGTTTGGAGGGGGCAAAATCCCGAATATGAAACGAGATGTGAACAATGTAGGGCCGTTTAGTTCGGATAACATCGGTATGAACTACGAGTATCCTGAGGCTTCCTATGAAAAAAGAAAGGAAATCTTAGAAGAGCATATCAACTACCATAAAGGCTTGCTTTATTTCTGGGGACACGATGAAAGCGTACCTGAAAGGTTTAGAACAAGTATAGGCAAATGGGGGCTGGCCAAAGACGAATTTGTTGATAATGGCCACTGGCCCTATCAAATTTATGTGCGAGAGGCTCGGCGTATGATCGGGGAGTTTGTGATGACCGATAATGAAATCTTGGGAAAAAGCGAAGTGCGAAAACCCATAGGTATGGGGTCGTACGCTATGGATTCGCACAATGTACAACGTTATGTTACCAAGGAAGGATATGTGCAGAACGAAGGTGATTTAGGGGTCGAGCCCGAAAAGCCTTATCAGATTCACTTGGGGACCATCCTCCCTAAAAGGAAGGAATGCAAAAACTTATTGGTCACTGCGGCGATTTCGTCTTCCCACATCGCTTTTGGTTCCATTCGTATGGAGCCCGTTTTTATGATTCTCGGGCAGAGCGCGGCTACCTTGGCAAGTATGGCCTTAGATAAAGATAGGGCCATTCATGATGTGCCGTATGGGGAACTTCGGAAAAAGCTATTGGCAGACGGACAGGTTTTGGAATATAATCCGGAAAACTAAAATGAAGCTTTTAAAGGTGAACATCGGGGTCATTTTTCTCTTCCTGCTAGCTGTAAATACGGCCCTAGCCCAAATCCGTAATGCCGGGGTGAGCGGAAATACGACCCTAGATCTATTGCAAAGATCGGATACGGATGTGTTGGAACATCGGCCCGATTTTGTTATCCTATTGGTCGGTACGAACGATATGCTCAATTCAAAGAAGATGATATCCTATGCATCTTATAAGAACAACCTATGGGAAATCGTAAAGCGGATCAAAGAGGTCGGGGCATCGGTGTTATTGATGTCACCGCCGCCGGTAGATTCGGTATACCTATTTCAAAGACACGACCGGCGCTTGTTTAAAGAAGCACCAAATGTAAAATTGGATACCGCCCGAAAAATAGTCGAAGGCGTAGCCCATGACAATGGAGTGGGCTATTTGGATCTTTATCAAGCTTTTGGTAAAATGAACTTGCCGGAACACAATAAAGACCTGTTTTTTAGAAATGAAGGGAACAGTGGGGCCAAAGATGGGGTGCATCCTACGGCCTTGGGGTATCGGTTTATTGCTGAATCCGTTTTTCATTTTCTCAAGGAGAACCAGTTCATCGGAGAAAATAAAAAGATTGTCTGTTTTGGGGATTCTATTACCTACGGATCGGGCGTAAAAAACGGGGGTACCGTTATTGGGGAAAACTACCCGGCGGTATTGGCCCAATTAATCGAAGAAAATTATAAATAATATTTTATGATATCAATTCGTAAAGAGGGGTATGGAAAATGGCTCAAGCACCTAGGCTTTGCCGTCCTCTTGTTCTGTACGGTTCATATGGGATATGGACAGAAAAGTAAAGAACGGCCCAACGTCATTCTTATTTTGGTAGATGACCAAGGATATGGCGATATTGCCGCCTTGGGAAATCCCTATATCAAAACTCCCCATATCGACGACCTGCATGCTAGAAGTGCACGGTTCACCGACTATCACGTCAACCCGACCTGTGCCCCCACGCGAGCGGCCTTGTTGACCGGTCACCACGCGAATAGGGCAGGGGTCTGGCATACCATTAACGGTCGCTCCCTACTATTGGAAAGAGAGACTACCATGGCCCAAATATTTAAAGAGAATGGCTACGTAACTTCTATGTTCGGCAAATGGCATTTGGGCGATAATTATCCTTTTAGACCCCAAGATAAAGGCTTTGATGAGGTCTTAAGCCATGGTGGCGGCGGTATGGAGCAGACCATGGATTATTGGGACAACGACTATTTTGACGATATGTATGTCCATAACGGGGAACTGAAGAAATACGAAGGTTATTGTACCGATGTTTGGTTCAACGAGGCCATTAAGTATATCGAGGCGAATAAAAACAACCCCTTCTTTTGCTATTTGCCTACCAATGTCGCGCATTCGCCCTATTTTGTGGCCGATGAGTTTTCGGCACCTTACCAAGACAATGAAAACATTCCGCTCCCTGCCTTTTACGGTATGATCGCGAATATTGATAAGAACATCGGCAAGTTGATGGAGTACTTGAAAGCTTCCGATATTCTCGATAACACCATCATTATCTTTACAACCGATAATGGTACTGCCCAAGGGGCAAGGGTTGAAGGACATCGCTTGGATGGCTTCGTGAGCAAAGGGTACAACGCGGGTATGCGTGGTATTAAGGCGAGTAAGTATGAAGGCGGACATCGGGTTCCCTTGTTCTTACATTGGAAAAACGGGGGCATTACGGTAGGAAAGGATATTGACGAACTGACCGCCCATTATGATGTATTGCCCACCCTTGTAGAACTGTGCGGGCTGAAGACCAATGCCGATATCGAATTTGACGGACAAAGCCTTGTTCCCTTATTGAACGGAGACAATAGCCAGTTTAAAGACCGAATCGTCATTGCCAATTCACAGCGCACCGAAGTGCCGGAGCCGTGGCGAAGGACTTCCCTAATGCAGGGAAAATGGAGGCTGATCGATGGAGTGGAGCTGTATGATTTAAAAAAGGATCCAGAACAGCGTACGAATATTGCGGATAAACATCCTGAAAAAATAAAGGAATACAAACGGGCCTATGACGCTTGGTGGAACAATTTGGCGCCGGGTTATAAAGACCTGCCTCGAATATATGTAGGCCATGAAGCGGAAAACCCCGCTAAATTGTATTGTCACGATTGGCATACTACAGGTGATAGCCCGTGGCATCAGAGGCATATACGTACGGCTTATATCGATAACGGGTATTGGGCACTACATGTTCACGAAACGGGAAGCTATGAGGTAAAACTCCGTAGATGGCCCGAAGAGACCCAACTGCCCTTAAATGCAAAAGCCCCGATAAGACCGGCCATTTCGGGAACCAGTGTTAGTGAAAGTAAACCGAGTGTAGCCTTGAATATTGAAAAGGCAAGGTTGAAAGTCCAAGATTTCGATAAGACGGTAGATGTTGACCCTTCCGCAGAATATGTAAAGTTCACGGTACGCCTGACACAGGGCGAAGCGGAATTGCAAACCTGGTTTACATTAGATACTGGTGAGACCCTCGGAGCTTATTTTGTCAGTGTAGAAAAGTTGTAATGTACCCCTGATTATCTTTTCAACTTGTATCTTTAGTCGATTTTCGAATCGTATTGAAGCATTAAAAATGAGAAAAATAGGGAACGTAACATTTATGAAGAAGATACAAAAGTATATGAGTAGAAGAATAACGAAGAAAATACAATTGACCTTATTATTGGTTTTGTCAATTTCGATTAAGGCCATGGGCCAAGATGAGCGCGTTGTGATCAATGATACACTAAGCGCAAACGCCAGTTTGATTTTTTTGGATTCTTTTCAACTAGGGCTGGGAAACTGGCAAGTGGAGCAGATGCCGAAAGGAAGGGTCGAGCAAAAAAACGAAAAAATGGAAATCACCGATGTTTCCGGATGTACCGTTTGGCTCACCAAGAAGCTCGAAGGTCCGATTATGATTACCTATGATGCCTATGTTATCGATGAAGGCGGCCCGCAAGACCGCGTATCCGATTTAAACTGTTTTTGGATGGCAAAGGATATGGACAATCCTGAAGACCTTTTTGCCAATTCAGAAAATAGGGGCGGAAAGTTCTCTAATTACGATAGCCTCCGCTTGTATTACATGGGTGTTGGTGGACACGATAATTCAAAAACTCGTTTTCGGAGATATACAGGAAACGGGGAGCGTCCCTTGCTACCGGAACATGATTTGTCGGAAAAGAAATACCTGATAAAACCCAACAAGCTTACCCAGATCAAGATTGTTGCCTATAACGGAATTATTCAATATTACCGAGACGGGAAACGGATTATTGATTTCTATGACCCTAAGCCTTATACCTCGGGGCATTTTGGACTTAGAACGGTTAACAATCATATGACCATAGATAATTTTAAGGTCTTCAGTTTAGAAAATAAAAAAATAGAACAATGAAAATAAATCTAACCCATCCTTTAAACTTTACCTATCTAACAATTGTTTGTTTGATGGTATCTTGCGAACCTACGCCTAAGACCGAAACGATTTCGGTTATGGTTAAAAATGACCTTAACTTTTCCAGAAATGAAGTTGTGGGCGCAGACATTAACGACTTGGGCGCACTATTAAATAATAATAAGGAAGGTGATATCCGAGTAAAGAAAGTAGGCAATGAAGAATACCTCCGCACCCAATGGATCGATTATGACCAAGACGGCGCGAACGACGAACTACTTTTTCAGGCCGAAGTTCCGGCCAACGGGAGTTCGGAATTCATCATTCTAGTAGATAGCACTAAAACGGTACCCGAAAGCGATGTCATAGCCTATTCCCGTCTCGTACCAGAAAGAACCGACGACTATACATGGGAGAACGACAAAGTGGCCTTTAGGACCTACGGGCCTACGGGCGAAAAAGAGGCTTTGGAAGGCGTACCCGGCAGCACCCTTTCAAGCGGTATCGACCTATGGTTAAAACGAACCGATAAGTCAATAATCAACAAGTGGTACAAGGCCCATTTGACCGAACCGGGCTACTACCATATAGACCATGGCGAAGGCTATGACCCTTATCACGTAGGCGCTAGCCGGGGTACCGGGGGTATCGGTATCTGGGAAAACGACAGCCTTCTTGTTTCCAATAATTTTACGGCTTCAAGAACATTGGCGGCAGGTCCTTTGCGTACGGTATTTGAATTGGATTACGCCCCGTGGAGTGCATACGGAGTAAAAGAGACAAAAAGGATAACCCTCGATTTGGGCTCCAATTTTTCCAAGTTCGATATACGTCTTTCTTCCGAAAGGGAAGTGCCCAATTATACCATAGGGATCACCTTGCACAAAAACGAGGGTGAAGGGGCGATATATAAGGAAGAAGGCTGGTTCCGTCATTGGGAAACCATCGATGGTTCAAAAGTGGGCGAAGGGGTCGTTATAGCTCCTGAAATAGTCAAAAATGCGATACTCCACAAGTCCGAAGTCACAGATCAAAGTAATCTGTTGATCATTACCGAACCTCAAGAGGAATTGAGCTACTATGCTGGTTTTGCATGGGAAAAAAGCGGACAGGTAGCTTCTGTGGAAGATTGGGAGGACCTCTTAAAAAAACAAGTGCAGATAATGGCAAGTCCACTATCCCTATCCATTGAACAACCTAAATAAACCCAATGAAAACCAAACTATTATTTACTTCATTTGTAGTCGCTTTGGCTGGATTTTTATTCGGCTTCGACACCGTGGTGATTTCTGGCGCCGACCAACAATTGCAAGCTTTGTGGGGAACCTCGGACCTCTTTCACGGAACCTTCATCATGTCAATGGCCTTATGGGGTACCGTATTGGGGGCTATTTTTGCATCTATCCCTTGTGATAAAATAGGGAGAAAGAATACCCTTTTATGGATAGGGGTATTATACTTTGTATCGGCCTTGGGTTCGGGTCTCGCAGATGATCCTTATTTGTTTTCCTTCTTCCGTTTTCTCGGGGGGCTAGGGGTAGGGGCATCGACCGTTGCCGCACCGACCTATGTATCTGAAATTGCACCGGCCAAAAGTCGTGGTAGATTGGTGGCCTTGTACCAGTTCAATATCGTCTTCGGTATTTTAATTGCTTTTGTCTCCAACTACCTGTTGAAGGATTTCGGTTCGGAACCTTGGCGTTGGATGATCGGTATAGAGGCCCTCCCTGCATTGGTCTATACGGTGGCCATGGTAGGCGTACCTAAAAGTCCACGATGGTTGTTAGAGAAAAAAAACGATTTGGAAGGGGCCAAAAGAATTCAATTGGAACTCACCGGAACCGAATTGGACGAGTTGGTCATCGCTCAATTGGAAGAGGAACAGACCGAGAAATCGGCCTTGTTTGTCAAAAAATACAAGTTTCCCCTAATGTTGGCCTTTTTGATTGCTTTCTTCAATCAATTGTCGGGAATCAATGCCTTTCTCTACTATGCCCCACGAATTTTCAGTTCTGCCGGCCTAGGGGAAAATACGGCCCTGCTGAGTAGTGTAGGTATCGGTGTTACCAATTTGGTGTTTACCCTATTAGGGCTTTACTTGATCGATAAAGTGGGACGTAAGGTGCTCATGTACATTGGTTCGGTAGGATATATTATTTCACTGACCATGGTAGGCTTGGCCTTTATTCTTGAGTGGGAGGGCCTAATGGTTCCTATTTTCCTATTCCTGTTCATAGCATCACATGCCATTGGTCAAGGTGCGGTCATCTGGGTCTTTATCTCAG
The DNA here is from genome assembly GCF_000973105.1 of Zobellia galactanivorans. Classification (NCBI taxonomy): domain Bacteria; kingdom Pseudomonadati; phylum Bacteroidota; class Flavobacteriia; order Flavobacteriales; family Flavobacteriaceae; genus Zobellia; species Zobellia galactanivorans. The sequence continues at coordinate 3,972,270 of NC_015844.1, forward strand.
AGATATTCCCTACCAATTTAAGGGCGCAAGGCCAGTCCTTCGGTAGCTCCACCCATTGGGTATTGGCCGCATTGATCACGCTTTTTATGCCCATAGCCATGGGCGGTTTATCCAACCCGGGTCTAGTCTTCTTCTTTTTCAGCGGAATGATGGTACTGCAGTTGCTGTTCGTCATCTTTATGATGCCTGAAACCAAAGGAAAAACCTTGGAAGAACTTCAAAAAATGATAACAAAATAATTAAATCTAAAATTATAACATGGAAGTTAAGTACGCTGTGCATCCCGATGATGCCAAATTATACGACACACAGAGAATACGGAAAGAGTTTCATAGCTCTGACCTTATGGGCGAAGACGCCATAAAAATGATCTATACACATTATGATCGTTTTATCTATGGCACCGCTTTTCCAAAATCAAAAGGCCTTTCATTGCCAACTTACGACGAGTTGAAAGCCGATTATTTCTTAGAGCGAAGGGAATTGGGAATAATCAATGTTGGGGGCAAGGGTACCGTAACCGTAGATGGTGAAGTATTTGAACTTGCAAACCTCGAAGCCCTATACGTAGGCAAAGGCTCTAAAGAAGTTACTTTTGCCAGTGCGGATGGTTCCGACGCTGCAAAATTCTATTTGAATTCCGCTCCGGCGCATAAGGAATACCCCACTAAAAAAGCGACGCAATCCGATGCCAATATTGTAGAGTTGGGCGCTGTGGAAACCAGTAACGAGAGAACCTTGTACCAGTACATTCACGAAGACGGCATTCAAAGTTGCCAGTTGGTCATGGGGTATACCGAACTGAAAAAAGGTAGCGTTTGGAATACCTTTCCACCGCACACCCATGAGCGTAGGATGGAAGTCTATTTTTATTTTGATATTCCAGGAGACAATATTGTTATGCACTATATGGGACAGCCTCAAGAAACGCGGCACATTGCCATGAAAAACTATGAGGCCGTAGTATCCCCGCCATGGTCGATTCACTCGGGTTCAGGTACCAGTAACTACAGGTTTATCTGGGGAATGGCCGGTGAGAACAAGGCTTTTACCGATATGGACGGCGAACCGCTACAGAGCGTACTTTAAGATTTTAATAAATACTAGTAAGAAGGGATATGATATTGAATAAGTTCGATTTAAAAGGAAAAACGGCTTTAGTAACGGGTTGCAAACGCGGTATCGGTTTTGCCATGGCCGAGGCCTTGGCCGAAGCAGGTGCGGACATCATTGGCGTTTCCGCCACCTTAGAACTTTCGGGTTCGAAAATAGAGAAGCGGATCACCGAATTGAATAAAAGCTTTAAGGCCTACCAATGTGATTTTAGCGATCGAAAATCTTTGTACACTTTTATCGAAAAGGTAAAAAATGAAAATCCTACGATAGATATCTTGGTAAACAATGCGGGTACCATTTTAAGACAGCCGGCTGCCGAGCATACAGATGAGTATTGGGACAAGGTCATTGAAGTGAACCAAAATGCCCAGTTTATCCTGTCTAGGGAAATAGGCAAGGAAATGGTCAAGAGAGGAAGCGGGAAGATCATCTTCACAGCTTCTTTATTGACTTTCCAAGGAGGAATTACCGTACCGGGATACGCCGCTTCAAAAGGGGCTATTGGCCAATTGACCATGGCCTTGTCGAACGAATGGGCCTCCAAAGGGGTACAGGTAAATGCCATTGCTCCAGGATATATTTCTACGGACAATACAGAAGCCTTACGTAAAGATGCCGATAGAAGTGCCTCTATTTTACAACGGATACCAGCCGGAAGATGGGGCGAACCGGAAGATTTCAAAGGGCCGATCGTTTTCTTGGCCTCGGAAGCTTCAAATTATATGACGGGCACCGTAATGTTGGTTGACGGTGGCTGGATGGGTAGATAATAGAGGAACAATATTTTTTAAATAGAGTACAAGATGAAAATTTATAACAGGGGGTTCTTATGGGCTTTTTCAGTGATGATGGTTTTAGCATCCTGCAAAAGCGAGGAGAAAAAAACGGAAATTAAAAAACGACCGAACTTTCTTTTTGTTTTGGTGGATGACCAATCGCCTTATGACTTACAGGTGTACGATCCAAAGTCCATATTGGAAACCCCTGTTATTTCAAAATTGGCATCGGAGGGTACGGTTATAGAAACCGCCCACCACATGGGCTCGATGAACGGTGCGGTATGCACACCCTCCAGACATATGATAATGACGGGACGTACCCTTTGGCATTTGCCACCTAGTGCGGAATTTCAAAAAAATACGGCTCCTCATGAATTGGACGAACAGACCATAGGGGCTATATTCAATAGGGCCGGCTATAACACTATGAGAACCTGTAAAAAAGGAAATTCATATCCTGGGGCCAATAAACAATTTACGGTAGTGCATGATGCCACAAAAAGAGGGGGCACGGAAGAAACCGGAAGCGCTTGGCACTCCAAACAGGTTTTAGAGTATTTGGGGGATCGGGAGAAAACGAAGGAGGAAGATCCCTTTTTCATTTATTTTGGATTTTCCCATCCACATGATACCCGAGATGGTACGCCAGAGTTGTTGGCAAAGTACGGGGCGGTCAACCATACCGATAAGAATAGTCTTCCTCCCGCGAATGATAAGCAACCGCCGCTTCAGGACAATTATTTGGAAGCACATCCTTTTTTCCACGGACATCCGGAACTTCGTGATGAAGAACGCGTAAGTGGGGTTTGGAAGAATAGGGACGAGCAGACCGTTAGAAATGAATTGGGCAGGGAATATGCCTGTTCCGAAAATATCGATATCCAGCTGGGCAAGGTCCTCAAAAAGTTGGAAGCCATGGGCGAATTGGACAATACCTATATTGTTTATACTTCGGATCATGGAATGTCTATAGGAAGACACGGACTTATGGGCAAGCAAAACCTATACGAACATACATGGCGGGTACCTATGATCATAAAAGGGCCCGGACTCCCATCGGGTAAGCGTACGAAGGGGAATGTCTATTTGTTGGATGTTTTACCTACCTTATGTGACCTGGCGGGAATTGAAATTCCTGAAACCGTAGAAGGAAGAAGCTTTAAGCCTGTTTTACAAGGTGAAAAAGAAACGGTTAGGGATGTGTTGTACGGTGTATACTGCGGAGGAACAAAACCCGGTATGCGTACCGTAAAGAAAGATGATTGGAAACTGATCAAGTACGATGTAATGGACGGAGCGGTACGGGAAACACAACTGTTTAACCTAGCCGAAAATCCGAATGAGTATTTAAAAGAACACCAAAAGGAAGGCGAAATGCTGACCAATTTGGCGGATAATCCTAAATATGCCGATAAGCTGGCGGAAATGGAAGCCTTGTTGCTGGCGGAAATGGAAGCCCACGAAGACCCGTATCGATTATGGGACCAACCCGGCAAGACCAAGTAACCCACTTTTAGAAAAATGGTAACGGCAGTTTTAAAAAATATGAAATCAACTCAAGCGATCCTGAGCCTAGTGTTTACGGTATCGGTATTTACGGCCTTTGCCCAAACCGAAGATAAAGTTTCCATTGCATCTTTATTGAATGATATGGTCGATCGAGATGCTATAGCCCGCTTTCCAAAAACCAATTTTAGGTTAGAACAGGAAAGCAGCTATAACAGGGCCTCTAAAACTCCTGCGGATTCTGTAGGTTGGTTCACGAACAAGGATTTTAACAGCAGTGAAAAAGATCACAATTTTATTAGAATAGAAGAGAAAAACGGGAAAAAGGAATGGGTGTTGATGGATTATGAAGGACCCGGGGCCATTGTGCGTACCTGGATGCCCTTTTTGAGTCCGGATAAACCTGATACGGATATACAGATCAAAATATATTTAGATGGAAACCCTGAGCCTGTTTTACAAGGGAATATGTTGGGTTTGCTTGATGGAACCGGACTAATTCCATATCCCTTGGCCCATCAATCCTTACGGTCGGCAGTATCTTTTTTTCCGATTCCATTTGCGAAAGGTTGCAAAATCACTACAGATTCAAGACCGTTCTTTTACCAGTTTACCTATAGGGCCTACCGTGAAGGCACACAGGTAGAGACTTTTACAAAGGCAGGTTTTGATAAGGCCATGCCCACAGCTCAAAAGGTAGGTAAATTATTGTTGGATCCTGAAAACCATCATAAAGGAAAACAGGTGGTATTAAAATCGAAACTAGGTTCTAAAGAAGGGAAATCGGTAAAACTCCCCATAGGGAATGCCGCGATCAGGGTGCTTAGTGTAAAATTAAAGGATTATAAAAACCCGGAAGTAATGCGCTCTGTGGTCTTAAAAATAGAGTTTGATGGAGAACAGACGGTTTGGTCTCCCATAGGGGATTTTTTTGGAAGTGGTATAGGGTTAAACCCTTTTCAGGGCTGGTATAGAACGGTAAGTGAAGATGGTACAATGACTTGCAGATGGGTTATGCCTTATCAAAAATCAGGAAAAATATCCGTGGTTAATTTTGGGGATGTCCCTATAGACCTGGTTTTAAAAGCCACCGTTGGCACATGGGAATGGGATGACCAAAGTATGTATTTCAACGCGGCGTGGCGAGGGCAATATCCCGTACCGACCCGTCCGTTTTCCGACTGGAACTACGTTACGCTTAAAGGCCGTGGTGTATATGTGGGGGATGCGCTAACGGTAATGAACCCTGTTGAAAGATGGTGGGGCGAAGGCGATGAAAAAATATGGGTCGATGGAGAGGATTTTCCGTCCATTTTTGGAACGGGAACCGAAGATTATTACGCCTATTCCTGGGGAGGAAGAAGCACCGATTTTTATGAGCACCCCTTTCATGCACAACCCCGAAGTTATGTGTACAATAAGTTGAACCGAAAAAAAACCAAGGAAAAAAACACTTTGGGCTATAGTACCGAAACTAGGACCCGTGCTCTTGATATTATGCCTTTTGAGACTTCATTGAAATTAGATATGGAAGTCTGGAGTTGGACGGATTGTGAAATGGGCTATGGTGTCGGGATGTATTGGTATGGCGATAAACAAACAACATCTAACCGGGCTCCGGACGAAAAGGAGGTTTTAAATGTACCTCCCTTGCCAAAAGGATTTCCTTCAAAACTGTAAAAAGTATATAATTGGTTCAAAAAGTAGCATTTTCTTAGCCTATTTTTTTTCGTTTACTAGGGTACCAAGTAATGCGCATCATAAACTTTTGTGTTTCCGGGAGGCATCGGCGTTTAGGATAAAATGGAAAAAAGAGTGACTTTTTAATTCAATAGTGGTAGATGAAACTTCATTTATTAAATAGGGCATCTGTATCGGACCGGTCATTTTCGGTCAATCATAATCTGTACCCTAATTTCTTGAGGGTTTGGCATTATCATCCTGAGCTTGAACTGGTCGTAATTCTAAAAAGCTCGGGTACACGGTTTATTGGCGACAGTATCGAAAAATTTCAAGAAGGAGAGGTAGTGCTCATTGGCAAGAACGTTCCGCATATGTGGTTGAACGATGAGGTTTATTTTCAGCCCGATAGCGCCTTAGAGGCCGAAGCATTGGCCATTCACTTCACAAGGGATTTTTTGGGAAAGGGGTTTTTCGATATTCCCGAAATGAAACAGATATCGGCCCTTCTGGCCCGGGCGGATAGGGGTGTTAAGTTTAACGGACTGCATGAAGACCTTATAGCTAAAATTATGCGACTTATCGACTTAGACCCCACCACTCGTGTATATAAGATCATTGAAGTACTATCCCATCTGTCTAAGCACGATAACTATCAGTTGCTGTCGAGTGCCAGTTTTGTAAATGCTTTTCAAAAGGCCGATGATTCACGTATGGACAAAATATATGCCTATGTATTCGAGAATTTCAATGATGGGATCAGTGCCAGTGATGTAGCCGAAATGATAGGTATGAACAAATCGGCTTTTAGTAGGTTCTTTATGAAGGCCCATAAAAAGCCTTTTACCCGATATCTGAATGAAATAAAGGTAGGCTATGCTTGTAGGTTGCTTTTGGAAAATAAAGAGAGCATCACCTCCATTGCCTACTTATCCGGGTTTAATAATATCTCCAACTTTAATAGACAGTTTAAGGTTATTCATGGCCTAGCACCTTCCGCGTATTTGAAATATCACTCCTCTAACGACTAGAATTGGTCTTTTTGGGCAAAAAAAGTATTGAATCTGGTATTTTTTTTGGTAGTCGACCACGGCCTAGATGATTAGTTTTAACCGTGTTGAAATATTGATAAAAATTATTCTGATTGTTTGGGTTATTCTGATAGTTTAAGGGTTTAATTGTGTATTTCTTAGTCGTAAGCCATTTATCTTAGATTTTACTCGAAATCAAGCACTAAGCCTATTGTTGCGATTAGGAAGGATGATAAATATATTCTATTTCAAAATCTAAAAAAATCGGGTGGGTCGATGGGTATAGTTCCAATCTGGTCGTAAGGTGTTCTTTAGTGAGGCTTTTGCTTTTTGACCGTGTATTCATCTTGAGTTCCCGATGCCAATAAAACAATTTGAGCAAGCTTCCTGACGAAGCGCTTACTCATAAGGAACACCATCAATTCAGAAGTCAGAACGTATAGCTTGCCTATATGGAAAGTCGATAGTAATCGTCCATAATAGATGCCATAATTAGTCGAATTCAAATTAAAGTCGAGATCATGAAACTTAAGAAGAACAGCGTAAATGTAATATCGATACTCCTGGTCACCTTCCTTTTACAAAGTGGTTCCTTGTTCGGGCAAAAAAAGGAAAAGAATATGGACGAGATGTGGGGGCATCAAAATTCATTGGGAGCAAACGCCCCTGAATCTCGAACGCGCTTATTTGATGACGGTAATTATGCCATGTTCATCCACTGGGGCATCTATTCGAAGATTGCGAATACGTGGAAAGACAGCACCTACTATGGTATTAGTGAATGGATAATGAACCCCAGACGCGCCAATATTCCGGTAGACGAGTATATGGCCGAGGCAAAAAGCTTTGATCCGGTAAATTTTGACGCCATGGCCATTGCCCGGCTCGCCAAGGATGCGGGAATGAAATATATCGTGGTAACCAGCAAACACCACGACGGTTTTGCCATGTACAATTCAAAAAGCAACGACTTCAATATCGTAAAGGCCACGCCTTTTGCCAGAGATCCCATGAAGGAACTGTCAAAGGCCTGCGAGGAACTGGGGCTGGGTTTTGGCTTTTACTATTCGCACAATCAAGATTGGACCTTTCCCGGAGGCAATGGGGGACCCAAGGTGAACGAAAAAGGTAAAGAGGTCGGGTTCGATTACTACTTCAAGAAAAAATGCCTTCCACAGGTCAAGGAAATCGTAACCCAATATGGCGATATCGCCATGGTCTGGTTCGATACGCCCGGCAATATGGAGAAAAAATATGTGGAAGAATTGGTAGAGGTCGTGCGCAAGCACCAACCCAATGCCATGATTTCAGGACGGGCAGGCCATGGTTTGGGCGATTATAAGTCTTTGGGCGATATGAACATCCCCAGAAAAAATATTGGCGGACTTTGGGAAACCGTAGACGTTACCAACGATTCTTGGGGCTATGCTTGGTACGACCAAAATTGGAAAAGTCCAAAGCGGATTTTAAAGAGCATCATTTCTACCGTGGCCCGTGGTGGGACTTACATGTTAAACGTAGGGCCGGCACCGGACGGAACAATTCCAGTAGAGGCCCAAGAGTCGCTTAGGGCTTCGGGGGAATGGATAGGAAAATATCCCCAGGTGGTCTATAAAACAGGGGCTTCGCCATGGGGCCATGCCCTGCCATGGGGCGATGTAACCGTAGCGGAAGATGGCAAATTGAACCTTTGTGTTTACCAATGGCCCTTAGATGGCAAATTATGGCTTCCGGGGTTAAAGAATACGGTCAAGTCTGCCGATCTATGGGTGGATGGGAAAGGTCAAAAACTGGAAACCGAAATTCATGATGGTTGGCTGGCCATTTCTCTACCGGCACGACGAAGCGAAAAATTAATATCGGTTATAGCGCTAGAAATAGAGGGAAGCCCCGAAGTGGCCGTTTCCAATGCCCTAGATCCTGTTTTCTCCACGGTGCTCCCGGTTGACTTTGCTAAAGCGGAGGGATGTGCCATTTCCGAGAAAAGATGGATGGAGAAATTTGGGGAATGGAAGCATATCGAACAGGCCCAAGATTGGAAGGAAGGAAGTAAAGTGACTTGGGAGATAGAGGTGAAAGACCCAGGCTATTATCAAACCGAACTGAATTATGCAGGTGAAGGCCGCTTGGTTTGGAACATTACTTCAGACGAGGGAGTGGTCGTCCAGAACCAGCAGAATTCTTCGGCGGTATATAATTACTACGAAATGGGACTCATAAAGTTTGACAAGGCCGGAAAGCATACCATAACGGTTTCTTTGGTAGATGGGAAAAGGAAGAACGCAAGTCTAAAAGAAATACGATTGACACCGGAAGGAAGTATAGAGTAAGACTCGATTGTACCCTCTTCATACCCTATATTTAAAATGGACAGAGGGTTATAAAGGAAGAATCAAAAAACTCATGAAACGGTCGATAATGAATATATCAAAACACAAAACCTTCGGAATTTTATTGTTGTTGTTTTCAATGATCGCGGGGGCACAAAACATCCAAAAACCCAATATCGTCATAATTTATACCGATGACCAAGGGTATGGGGATGTAAGTGCCCTTAACCCCAATGCTAAATTCAATACGCCCAATATGGATAAATTGGCCAATGAGGGCATCGTTTTTACCGATGGGCATAGCAGTGATGCGGTTTGCTCACCGTCTAGGTACTCGCTCTTAACCGGGCGCTATAGCTGGCGAACTTCCCTGAAAAAAGGAGTCTTGGGGGCCGACGGGCCTTGTTTGATAGAAAATGACAGGATGACCATAGCTTCCCTGCTCCAAGAAAACGGCTATACAACCGCCATGATAGGAAAGTGGCATCTTCAAATGGAATTTGAAGGAAGCCTGGGGAAAGACCGTGATTGGTCAAAGCCTTTTACGGATGGTCCAATAGAGAAGGGATTTGATTATTTCTTCGGTATTCCCGCCTCTATGAATTACGGTATTTTAACGTATTTGGAGAATGATAGGGTCTTGGATCCACCTGTCTTATGGACCAAAAAGAAGGCCGACAAAAGATCTCGGGCATTTAGCGATAGTATTAATCCGAAAGGGTATCGAATGACACCGCCCTATAGAAGCACCCGCATAGAAGGCACAGGGGGATGGGTAGAAGTGGCGCCCTCGTTTAACGATGAATTGGTCTTAAAAACATTTGCTGATAAAGCGGTTGATTATATTGGCGAATCTGCAACGGAGGCCAAAACCGGCAAGCCGTTCTTTTTATACCTGCCATTGACGAGTCCGCATTTACCGCATTGCACGCATCCCGATTTTCAAGGGCGGAGTAACTGTGGCAATTACGGTGATTTTATGGAAGAAACCGATTATAGAATTGGACAAGTTCTTGAAGCATTAAAATCGAATGGAATTGAAGACAATACCCTAGTGATTTTTTCTTCGGATAACGGAGCGGAAACCAACTACGTTTATCAGCGAGAAAAATACGGACACTATAGCAGCCTCAACTTTAAAGGAGGTAAACGAGATATCTATGAAGGAGGCCATCGGGTTCCTTTTCTTATGCGTTGGCCCAACGGAATACAGGCAGGGACAAAATCAGATGTACCCGTTTGCCAGACCGATTACCTGGCTACCATTGCCGATATTCTTGGAGTGGAACTTCCCGATAATGCTGGGGAGGACAGTTATAGTTTATGGCCCATTCTAAAAGGGGAAGACTATGACAGCTCGTTAAGAGGGCCGGTAATCCACCATTCGGTATCGGGCCATTTTGCCATTCGCGACGGAAAATGGAAACTGAATATGTTTCGAGGCTCCGGGGGTTCTTTAGAACCTAGAGCCATTGAACCCAAAGAAGGTGAAGCCATATACGAATTATACAATATGGAAAAAGACCCAGGAGAGACCACAAATCTTTATTTTGATTATCCCGACGTAGTAAAAAGGCTTACCCAGAAAATTAACAAAATCATTGAAGAGGGTAGAACTACACCCGGTAAGCCCCAACCCTATGTAAAAGAAGGGTGGAATATGCCCGATTGGACGAAGTCGTAATTCACCATAGAGCGAATAAAAATAAATAAGACGCAAAAATGAAACTAAGAATACAACTCTTGCTTTTTAGCTCCTTCATATTCTTTTCCTGTGGCGGAAAACAAGAAGCTAAGAAGGAAATAGCGGTTGAACAAGATACCCGACCCAACATCATATTCGTTTTTGCGGATGATTGGGGCTACGGCGACCTGGGTGTTCATGGTAGTACCTTTTGTAAAACCCCCAACCTTGATAAAATGGCTGTGGAGGGCATCGATTTTCAGAATTTCTCTGTGGTAAACCCGGTTTGTTCGCCCAGTAGGGTCGGGGTTATGACGGGCCAGTTTCCGGCGCGCCAAAGTGTACACGGGCATTTCGCATCCGTAGAATCCCATATGCAAAGAGGTATGCCCGACTGGTTAAATCCCCAGGCCCCCTTGCTTCCAAAAATGCTAAAAGAAGCGGGTTATGCCACGGCCCACTTTGGAAAATGGCACCTTTCCAATACCCATGTTGAAGATGCGCCCAGTCCACTGGAATATGGCTATGACGAATATGGGGCGTTTAACCTGCCGAGTAAGCTGCATCAAATGCAGGCCGACTCAACGCTGTATAAAACGATTGATTTTGTAAAACGGAACAAGGAGAAGCCGTTTTTTGTAAACGCTTGGATCCACGCCACACATACCCCGCATTATCCTAAGGAAAAGTATATGCGGCAATTTGCCCATCTAAATGAGCAGCAACAGGTTTATGCGGCTGTGATCGCCGAATATGATGCCCGTATCGGTGAGTTGTTCGAAACTTTGAAAAACTTGGGCTTGGATGAAAATACCTTGGTCGTTTTCTCTTCGGATAACGGACCCGAAATTACAGGGAAAAAGAAAATTATAGAAGACAATTCCACGGGCCCTGGTATGGGCACCTATTATTCCGTAGGTGAAACAGCAGGACTCAAGGGGGAAAAACGGTCTTTGTTCGCAGGCGGGGTGCGTATTCCCTTTCTAGTGCGTTGGCCGGGTAAAACGCCTGCCGGCGTAGTCGATAAAACTACCGAATTGGCTACGGTCGACTTACTGCCTACCTTTTTGGAGTTGGCAAAAACTACCTATCCCGAAAATTATGAGCCTGATGGGGTAAGTATCGTCCCGGCTATTATGGGAAAACCTTTTGAGCGGCAAAAACCGATTTTTTGGGATTGGCGTTTTCCGAATGACCGACCCGATTTTTGGCCAAGTGCAGGGGTGCAAGAGGGAAATTGGAAGTTGCTGGCAAACGAAGAATTAGGAAGGGAGGAGCTTTATGATATTACGTCCGATTGGGCGGAGCAGAAAGATATGTCCGCTGAAAATCCCCAAAAAGTAAAGGAACTAATGCAAAAGTTCAAAACGTTTAAAAAGTCCTTGCCTATAGACCCGCCTTCAACTTGCTTTTCGGAAGTGCGGAGTAGGCTTACTTCTGAAGATTAAGAACGAATCAAGAGTACTCCGGAAAAGGAGCATTTTTTTACGGGAGTCCTTTCTCTTTAAGAATAAACTAGTATAAAATGCAAGGGTTTTTAAGACTGCTCTAATGGAAATACAGGCATTGCAAGTTTAGGTGTAAAAATCATCTATATAAACGATGGATAGGGCTATAATTGCAAAAAAAGTATTGAATCTGGTATTTTTTTGGGTAGTGTGTTGATTTTCATATTCTTAGTTTTGGCTATGTCGTTTTATTGAAATGATATTATTCGGTTTTTATTTATGACGATATGTAGCCTTTGAAGCGTCATTTGTACGGTATATCTAAACTTGAAGGCCCGACTACTCAAACTAATTTAATTACTAGGAAAATGAAAAAACGGAAAACCAAAATCTATCCTTTTCGGATAGCCCACAAGGAGCTTCTTAAGGTCTGCTTCTGTGCATTCCTGATGCCGACATTTCTGCCGGAAGTACATGCGAGTACGATTCCCATAGGTTCAGGACCGAATTTTGAAACGGTACAACAGCAAATTAAAGGTGCTGTATTGGATAATGCGGGAATACCTCTCGCAGGAGTAAATGTGTTGCTTGAGGGAAGTACAACGGGAACACAGACCGATTTTGACGGAAACTACACCATTACGGCGAGTTCCGGCGATGTATTGGTCTTTTCGTATATAGGGATGAAAACGCAATCTATTACGGTTGGGGCCTCAGGCACTATAAATGTAACCATGGAGGAAGACGCCGCCAGCCTTGATGAGGTGGTTGTAATTGGCTACGGTACCCAAAAGAAAAGTGATTTGACCGGGGCCGTTGGTTCTGTGTCGTCAGCGGAATTGCAAGAGCGTCCGGCTGCTTCCCTTACCCAATCCCTATCGGGTAAGATGCCAGGTGTGAGCGTATCCATTAACTCGGGTAGGCCGGGAGGAAAATCCAATATCAGGATTAGGGGAAATTCTTCGGTTAGCCTTTCCAATGATCCTTTGTACGTAGTTGATGGTATTATATTGGTCTCATCGGGATTGGGCAATAACAGCTCTCCCATAGATTACATTAACCCTAACGATATTGCTTCCATTGAAGTTTTAAAAGATGCTTCGGCAACGGCAATTTATGGTTCTCGAGGGGCTAACGGGGTTATTTTGGTCTCTACCAAAAGAGGAAGTCGATCTGGAGGAAAAATCAGTTATGACAGTTACTACAGTATAGGAAACCTTTCTAGAAAAGTAGACGTGCTGAACTCGGAAGAATTTTTAATGATCGAGGAGGTCGCCTATCAGAATGCGGAAAAATACGATGCCGTAGGCTTTGCCAATGGTAAGTATACCGACCCGGCCTTAAAAAGAAACGACCCGAAACTTTTTGATGCCAATGGCAATCCCCTTTACGATACCGATTGGCAAGATGAGGTAACCCGGGCAGCCTTCACCCAGAACCACCAACTGTCATTTACGGGAGGAACCGAGAAAGGTAGTTACGGTGCCTTCCTTGGTTATATGGACGAAGAAGGCATCATGAAAGATTCTTGGCTAAAACGGTATTCCGGTCGATTTGTCTTCGATTCCAATATTAGGGATTGGCTCAAAGTTGGCGGTAGTCTTAGTTATAACAATCAAAAGGAAAGAATTATTCACGCCTCATGGGTCGGTAGAAATATGATTGAAAATATTCCTATCGTACCGGTAAAATATCCAGATGGTAGCTGGGCCAGTAATGCCGATTATCCAGGAATGGAAGGAGGTCCGAACCCGGTTAGGGTAGGAGAGGAGTACAAGAATTTCTTGCGCACCAATACCATATTAGGAAACATATTCGCCAATATTACCTTGGCAAAAGGACTGGATTTTAGAACTTCCATAGGTGTAAATAACGTAGAGCAAAAAACCGATGAATATGCGGGCCGTGAACTAAGTTTTATTGGAACGAATACAAACGGTTACGCAGAAAGATCAGCTAATGAATATACTTCATGGCAATTTGAAAATTACCTGACTTATAACAAGGAAATTGCTGATACCCATTCCATCACCGGTTTGTTGGGGATATCATGGCAACATATAAATAACACGGCATTTAGTGCCCGAGCCGAAAATTTCTCGGATGACTTTTTTAGCTTCGATAATTTAGGCGCGGGATCAGTGGTCGGCAATCCGACTTCAAGTGCTTTCGCCTATGGGCTGAATTCTTATTTCGGACGGATCAATTATGGTCTTCAAAATAAGTATCTCTTGACGGTCACGGGCCGGGTAGATGGATCGTCTAAATTCGGGGATACCAATAAATACGCCTTCTTTCCTTCAGCGGCCTTGGCCTGGAAAGTTTCCGAAGAGAATTTCTTGAAAGAATCTAAAACGATATCCAACCTTAAATTAAGGGCAAGTTATGGGGTTACCGGTAACTCAGAAATACCTGCATACGGAGCATTACCTGGCTTAGGGAACTATGCCTATGTGGTGAATAACTCGGTAGTGAACGGTATTGGTATCGACCGTTTGGCCAATCCTGATTTGAAATGGGAAAAAACAAACCAAGTTGATGCCGGAATCGAAGTTGGCCTGTTTGATGGAAGAATTTCCTTTGAGGCGGATATCTACCGTAAGTTGACCGAAGATATGCTCTTGAATTCACCTGTACCCACCAGTAGTGGTTATGCCTCTGTATTTCGAAATATTGGGAGTATGGAAAATAAGGGGATTGAATTTTCTTTGAGTACTCGGAATATCGCAACCGATAATTTTTCATGGGACACCGATTTCAACATCGCCATGAATAAAAATGAGGTAGTTGCGCTTTCGGGTGGAAGCGATATTTTTTCTAGTCGGACCATCATTCGCGAAGGGGAGGCCGTTGGTTCTTTCTTTGGCCTGGTCAATCTCGGTACATGGGGAAGTGATGAAGCCGAAGAAGCGGCAAAATACTTCAGGCTTCCTGGAGATGTCAAAATAGAGGATAGAAATAATGACGGGGTTATCAACCAAGCCGATAGGACCATTATCGGAAAAGGGATTCCCGATGGTTACGGAAGTTTGATCAACACCTTCCGTTACAAGAATTTTGAACTGTTGGTCGATCTACAGTTTCAGTACGGTAATGATATTATGTACATCACTACCCGTCCACAAGAAAACAGACAGGGTATAGCCAACAGTCTTGCTACGGTATTGGATGCATGGACGCCTGAAAATCAGGATACGGAAATTGCTCAGTGGAGACCTGTATCTGCCGGTTATGATAATTTAGATACCTCCCACATGATCCAAGATGGGTCTTTCATTAGGGGGAGAAACCTGTTGTTGGGCTATAATTTCTCACCGGATATTTCTGAAAAATTAAAGCTGAGCAGGTTGAAGATATACACATCGGCACAAAACTTTTTTGTAAGCACAAAATACGAAGGTTATGATCCAGAAGTGCAAACCACTGATAACACTTTTGGACAAGGAGAGGTAAACTTTGATCAATACCCAAAGCCTCGGGTATTTATGATCGGATTGAACGCAACTTTCTAAACAAAAATAGACAAACATGAAAAATAGTATAAAAAACAGAATTCAAGTAGCGCTGATGGGGCTCTTGCTAGGTACGGGAGTAGGGTGTTCCGACTTTCTTGATGAAACCGACCCTTCCAATATTACCGCTGATAGTTATTTTAAGACTGCGGAGCATGCAGAATCTGCCGTGTATTCTATCTATTCCAATTTGAGGGAAGTACGCGGGGGATCCTACGGAGGTAGTCCTTGGCTCATGTTGGAATTTGCTACAGGTTTGGCCGATAGCGATTTAGGGCAGGCCGATAACAGCAATATCATCCGAAACTTGACCAATACTTCGGATAATGCATATGGCAAGGTATACTGGGACAGCAGCTATAAAGGTATAGCCAATGCCAACTTGGCGATTGCGAACATTCCTGATATTGCTATGGATGAAGGCAAAAAAAATCAAATATTGGGGGAAGCCCGGTTTCTAAGGGCCTATTACTATTATAATCTCGTCCGGATTTTCGGTAGCGTTCCTTTAATTACCGACCCGATCGATCTAAGTTCGGAAAACTTGTATTCCTCCCAAGAAACAGTGGAGAATATTTATGCGGTAATCGTAGAAGATTTGACTACTGCAGAGGCGTCGGGCCTCCCGTTTAACGATGGTACGGGAAAGGTGACCCTTGGGGCGATCAAATCATTATTGTCCAGTGTATACCTGACCATGGCGGGCTACCCCTTGCAAAAGGGAGACGAGTACTATAAAAAAGCCGCGGACAAGGCCAAGGAAGTAATCGATTCGGCCGAATATAGCTTGTTCCCTACCTATGCCGATTTACATGACCCAGAGCAAAACAATATAGGCGAGAACATCTTTATGGTTCAATACGAGGCCTTTGTAGATCCTTCCGATTGGCAACCCTTGGTCATACCGTATAACATGAATATTTCGGCTTACTCGGAACAAACGGGAGCCATTTATGCCAATCAAGATTTTGTGAATTCGTATGACGAGAACGATAAAAGGATTGCGGAAAAGGAATTTTACTACACCACCTATACCTCTAAATTCGATAGGGATGAGACCATAGTCTTGGGAGGCCATTTTCTCTATAAGCATTTTGATATCGTGGCCAATCTTGAAACGGCCAGTAGCGATCTAAATTGGGACCTGATCCGCTATGCCGAGGTGCTGCTAATTTATGCCGAGGCATCGAACGAGGTTTCAGGACCTACCACGGCGGCATATAATGCCGTAAACGAAATTAGGACCAGGGCGGAATTGCCTAATCTGGAAGGACTTAGCAAAGACCAGTTTCGGGAAGCGGTTTGGAAGGAAAAATGGCATGAGCTTAGTTATGAGAACGTTACTTGGTTCGACATGGTCAGGTTAAGAAAGGCGTTTAATGTCTCAACAGGGAGTTTTGAGGATTTTGTTGGGCATCAATTTGCTTACGGCCCAACATTGACGGAACGCGAATTGTTATTTCCCATTCCTACCGATGAACTACGTAACAATGTGAACTTGGTCCAAAATCCGGGCTATTAATGTCCCCTTGTTTCAAATAGTTATGCTGTTAGTACATAGGAATAGAAAATAATTTTTAGATATATAAAGCAATGCAAATGAATTTAAAAATGGTAACCAGCGGTAAGGAGATCGTATGTGGTAACAATCGGAAACTTGCCGTAAAAAGTCTTTCAATGTTTATGGTATGGGTCTGTGCGTCGGCATTTGTCATGCGGGCGCAAAGTACAGCCAAAGAAAAACCGAACGTAATCGTAGTGATTACCGATGACCAGGGTATGGGCGATTTGGGATGTTATGGAAACCCCTATATCAAAACCCCGAATATTGACACCTTTTATAAAGATGCGGTGCGGTTTACCAATTATCACGTATCCACTACCTGCGCGCCTAGTAGAGGGGCCATAATGAGCGGGCGACATACCAATCGACTCAATGTTTTTCATACGATTACAGGGCGTTCCATTCTTTTTGAAGACGAAGTAATACTACCGCAGATTTTTGCCCAAAACGGATATACCAATGGTATGTTCGGTAAGTGGCATTTGGGGGATAATTATCCCTACCGTCCTGAAGACCGAGGGTTTCATGAGGTGGTCCGTCATGGGGGCGGGGGAATTACCCAAGGCCCCGATTATTGGAACAACGACTATTTTGATGATACCTATTGGCACAATGGTAAAACCGAAAAATACAAGGGCTACTGTACCGATGTGTTCTTTTCGGAGGCATTGGACTTCATAGAGACCAACAAGGATAAGCCTTTCTTTTGCTACATCGCTACCAATGCTCCCCATGGGCCTTTGAACGTACCTAAAAAGTACATGGATATGTATAAAGGGGTAGACGGACTGGCAGAGAAGTTTCAACGGTTCTACGGAATGATTACCAATATAGATGACAATTTCAAGCTTCTGGAAGATAAGTTGGAGGCTTTGGATATTGCCGACAACACCATTCTAATTTTTACAACGGACAATGGTACCGCTGGAGGAAATAAGGTTTTTGACGCGGGTTTAAAAGGAGGGAAGGGTAGTGAGTACGAAGGTGGACACCGGGTTCCATTACTTATCCGATGGCCCAATGGAGAACTTACCGGAGGTAAGGATATAGATAAATTGGTCGCACATTACGACCTATTGCCTACGTTCGTAGACCTTTTAGGTTTTGATTTTAATCCGGTGAAGCCCTTGGACGGTACAAGTCTAAAGCCTTTGCTCTACGATCAAGCCGAGGAATGGCCGAATAGGATTTTATATATGGATACCCAACGCTTACAGAACCTCGTAAAATACAGAAAATACTCCGTTATGGACGATAACTGGCGCCTGGTAAACGGAACCGAGCTGTATGATATGAATAAAGACCGTAGCCAGACCACAAATGTATTCGATAGGCATCCCGAAGTGGCGGAAAGATTGGCCGTGGGTTATGAAAAATGGTGGCAGTCCATTATGGATGAAAACGTCAATGAACGTTATGCCTATATTAAAGTGGGCTCGCCCGAAGAAAACCCTAGCCGCATTTCCTCACATGATATGATGACGGGTAAATTCGGACATATGTGGCATCAATACGGTGCAACGAACGCCTCGCAGGCCACGGGAAACTGGAAAATTGAATTCGTAGAAGATGGCGATTACAAAATTAGCCTGTGCCGTTTCCCAAGGGAAAGTGGCTTGGCCATCAACGAAACTTTCCCAGCGGAAAAACAAAGGGTTGAACTAGAAAGGGCTATGCCGGCAAGTACAAAGTCCGATTTTGAAGAGGCCTATATCTACGTAGCCGATTTGGAAAAGACGGCTAAAATTGAAAAGGGCCAGAAAGAAGTGTCCTTTACCGCCAAGGTTTCTGCCGGTAAATACGATATGGAAGCCCAGTTGATCGATAAAGACAAAAGGGTGCACCCGGCCTATTACGTCTATATTGAAAAGCTGTAGCCGATTGAAATTTAAAAAGCATCAATAATAACTGCAAATTTAGGCCCTTGGAACTATGGTTCTAAGGGCTTTCAATGGCATATAGGGCCGAAATACAAGGCAACAAAAATGGTTAAAAAAAAGAACTTCAAAATCGACTTCCCTATGGTAACGCTGGTAAAAGGATGCTGTTTACTTTTTCTTCTTTCGGTAAATTTAACTTTGATGGCACAAGAGGCCCCGGATCCCTATGCGGAAACGGTAGATAAAATTACGAATGAAACACTTTCTCCTATTCCTATAGATTCAGAAACGATTAATGTGCTTTCGGCAGGGAGTGCATTAAAAAGTAAAAACATGCAGCCCAAGGTATTGAATTTTATGTTCCTATGGGTAGAATCAACTGCCGTAGGGGAGCACTCCTTGTCTTGGGAAGTGCGGGCAGCTACATCGGGAGTGTATTCGGTCACTGCGGAAATATTGGGCAAATATGCTACCATAGAGCTCTTGTGTAACGGAGAAAAAAGAAATGTAAAAGTACAGTCGGAAGACTGGAGTAGGCTAGATTTAGGGAGTGTTCAGCTTAAAAAAGGAAGTAACACGATCGAGTTGGCGATCCAGTCAAAAGAAACGATCAAAATTTCAGCCTTGGAGCTGACAAGGCCAAGTGTTGCACAAGGAATAATGGATGAGGCTTTATCCGTAAGGCAAGACCCCGATTGGTTTAAGGATGCCGGATACGGACTTATGTTTCAATGGACCAATAGGGCAATACCTAAAGAAGGGGATAGCATCAAGGATTGGGAGAAAAAAATAAACGATTTTGATGTGCAAGAGTTTGTCGATATGGTCGAGGAAACCGGGGCGGCGTATGTGATTTGGTCGATTACCTGGGGACAGCAGTATATTTCTGCACCCATAGCCTCTTTGGATAAATTGATTGAAGGCCGTACTACAAAACGCGATTTGCTCGGGGAAATGGCCGACCAACTTTATGCCAAAAACATTAAACTGATTTTCTATTACCACTATGGTTATGACTGCTATCATTCCACAGACCCTGAATGGTTAAACCATGCCGGAGGTTATGAAGCGGATAAAAGTCGATTGTATAAAAACGTAAACGACATTATCGCGGAAGTAGGCAATAGGTATGGTGATAAATTGAACGGATGGTTTTTTGACGGGGGGCAACGCTATTACGATTCCCGTTTTGACGGTACCCAGGAAGGCGTGCTGAGCGCGTCGTTTAAAGAAATGAGCCAAGCGGCCAGAAAGGGCAACGAAGAAAGGGTGTTGACCTATAATTCTTGGATTTTACCTAGGGTAACCGAGTATCAAGATTATTATTCGGGGGAAGGACTACAACAGTTTGAAAATTTAGATGAAGGTAGCTTTGTCGATGGTAAGCACAAAGGCCTTATGGCCCACACTTGTTTTCCGCTAGAGGAAAGATGGGGGCATATAGACTTTAATACGCCCATCAAAAAATCAAAATATTCGGTGGAAGAACTTCGTGGCTATGTTAAAAATGCACAACACAACAGATACCCGCTCTCCATTAATTTAGAAATGTATGAAGATGGTTCCGTATCAAGTGAATCGTTGAAGTTGTTAAAAGAACTTCGGAAAGTAGTTCGGTAGTTCAAGTGTAAGGAAATAAGGGGGTAGAGAAAAGCGTAAATGCTTGTAGTAGCTTTTCTTTTAATGCTTTTCCAAATAAAAGTTTCCTTTTTAGTTTGAATGCGGCTTGCTCAAAAGGGTGATTTTAAAGTTTTTAGGAACCTTTCTTTAATCTACTTTTATGGTTGTTTGATGTCTTAATTGCAAGTGAAATCCATTTTTGGGCAAAAAAAGTATCACTTTAGGTAGATTATAAGGTGGTTTTCAAAAACATGAGCGTTTAATTTTGCGCTGTTAATATAGAATTTATGTCAAAGAAGATAACAATTACGGGGGTCGAAATCAAAGATGTCCGTTTTCCAACGAGTAAGTCCCTAGATGGTTCCGATGCCATGAATCCTGATCCGGATTACTCCGCGGCCTATGTAATATTAAAGACCGATTCCGAGAACGGCCTCGAAGGTCACGGTTTGACGTTTACCATCGGGAGGGGCAATGAGTTATGTGCGGCTGCCATCCAATCCTTAGCGCCTTTGGTCGTCGGAAAAACACTGGAAAGTTTTACGGCCGATATGGGTGCCTTTTGGAAAATGATTACGGGCGATAGCCAATTGAGATGGCTCGGGCCGGAAAAAGGGGTCATACATTTGGCTACCGGAGCCGTGGTCAATGCCGTATGGGATCTATACGCCAAGGCGGAAGGGAAGCCCTTGTGGAAATTGTTGGCCGACATGACTCCCGAAGAGTTGGTTCGTTGCGTTGATTTTACCTATATAACCGATGCGGTCACGCCAGAAGAGGCCTTGGCCATGCTAAAGAAAAATGAAGGAACAAAGCAAGAACGTATAGCCCGTTTGAAAGCGTCGGGTTATCCCGCCTATACTACTTCTGCAGGATGGCTGGGCTATTCCGATGATAAGATGCGTAGGCTTTGTCGGGAAGCAAAGGCAGCAGGTTTCGACCATATGAAAATCAAGGTCGGTTCGGATTTGCAAGATGATATGCGCCGTGCGGCCATCATTCGTGAAGAAATTGGGAGCGAGCTACGGTTAATGATGGATGCCAACCAAAAATGGGATGTGGACGAAGCTATCGAAAATATGGCCGAACTGAAAAAATTCGACCCATATTGGATTGAAGAACCTACAAGTCCTGATGATATTTTAGGGCATGCCAAGATAGCCAAGGCGGTAGCGCCTATTAAAGTGGCTACGGGCGAGCACTGTCAGAACAGGGTGATGTTCAAGCAATTGATGCAGGCCAATGCCATAGGAATATGCCAGATAGATAGCTGTAGGGTAGGGGGCGTCAATGAAATATTGGCCATCCTTTTCATGGCGGCTAAATTCAATATTCCGGTTTGCCCGCATGCAGGGGGAGTCGGACTCTGTGAATATGTACAGCATTTGTCAATGATCGACTATATTGCCATAAGCGGTTCCTTGGAAAATCGTATTATTGAATTTGTAGACCATTTGCACGAACATTTTTTTGATCCTGTAGTTATCAAAAATGGGGCGTATATGCCACCTAGCATGGCTGGTTATAGTATTACTATGAAACCCGGATCCTTGGCGGAGTACAGCTTTCCGAACGGGAGTTATTGGGAAAAGGAATTAAGCACAACATTATAAAATACCTATGAAATTTAGTTTAAAGGATAAATCGGCAGTGGTTACCGGTGGCGGTAGCGGTATAGGCAGGGCCATTTGCTTGGCCCTTGCCGAACAAGGTGCTATTCTTCATATTTTGGAGATGCACCAAGAAAATGCAAAGGAAACCGCAACACTTATTGAAGATATGGGCGGTATGGCCTATACCTATAGCTGCAATGTGGCGGCCCAGAAAGAGGTAGTTGCCGCATTTGAGGCCATAACGGCAGAAAGCCCCATAGATATTCTGATCAATAATGCGGGTATTGCCCACATCGGAAACTTAGAAAACTGTAAGGAAGAAGATTTAGATCGCTTGTACGATGTAAATATCAAAGGGGTGTACAATTGTATGTATGCCGGTATTGATTCATTAAAGAAGACCAAAGGGGTAATCATCAATATGGCCTCTATAGCTTCATCGGTAGGGATCAACGATAGGTTTGCCTATTCCATGACCAAGGGCGCGGTATTGACCATGACGTATTCCGTGGCCAAAGACTATTTAAATGATGGCATTAGGTGTAACTGTATTTCCCCAGGTAGGGTACACACGCCTTTTGTGGATGGATTTATTAATAAGAATTACCCCGGTCGGGAAAAGGAAATTTTTGAAAAGCTCTCTAAAACCCAGCCTATTGGTAGAATGGGGAGACCTGAGGAGGTCGCCAATTTAGCCGTATACCTTTGCTCGGAAGAGGCTTCGTTTATTACGGGAACTAATTTCCCAATAGATGGGGGATTTGTTACCTTAAACGGTTCGTAGTAAAAACGGGATCAAAACAATAAATATACAGACGTATTAAAATATAAATTACCTATGAAATTAATAAGATTTGGAAGTATAGGGGCTGAAAAACCCGGAGTGCAATTGGATAACGGTACACGCTTGGATGTTTCCGAATTCGTACCGGAGTACAACGAAGATTTTTTTGGTGGCGATGGCATAGAAAAACTGGCCGAATGGTTGGAAAGAAACGAAAGAAACTGTCCCGTAATTTCTAATGATGTGCGTTTGGGATCGCCTTTGGTACGCCCTTCAAAAATCGTATGTGTGGGCTTAAATTATGCCAAGCACGCAGCGGAAAGTGGAATGGCCATACCCAAAGAACCTGTTCTTTTCTTCAAATCGACGTCGGCCATTGTAGGTCCGAACGATGATGTGATCATTCCTAAGAATAGTGAAAAAACCGACTGGGAAGTAGAATTGGCGGTTGTTATCGGAAAGAAGGCTTCCTATGTAGAGGAAAAAAATGCTTTAGACCATGTGGCCGGCTATGTACTGCACAACGATTACAGTGAGCGCGCTTTTCAAATAGAGAAAGAAGGACAATGGTGTAAAGGAAAGGGATGTGATACGTTTGCCCCCATAGGTCCGTTTATCGCAACAGCGGATGAGATCAAAAACCCCAATGACCTTGACTTATGGTTGAAGTTAAATGGTGAAACCCTTCAAGACAGCAACACCTCCGATTTTATTTTCAACGTACAGGAAGTGGTCAGTTATATCAGTCAGTATATGACCTTGTTGCCCGGGGATATTATTTCCACAGGAACGCCTTCGGGTGTAGGCCTAGGGTTTAACCCTCCTAAATACATCAAGGAAGGCGATGTGGTAGAACTTGGTATCGAAGGATTGGGAAGCTCTAAACAACACGTAAAGGCATACAAATAGCGGGAAGATGGACTTGAACTTGAAGGATAAGGTCATAATTGTAACCGGTGGTTCAAAGGGAATCGGTCTCGCCGTTAGTCAGGTGCTATCAAAAGAAGGGGCCATTCCCTTTATCATTGGGAGAAACAAACCGAGTATCATTGCGGTGGCCGAAGAAATTGAAAAAAGTGGTGGACAAGTAGGGTTTGCCTTTGCCGAGTTAACAGATCCGGAACAATGTAAAGCGGCCGTAGGGCAGGTAGTTTCTACCTTCGGAAGAATCGACGGTCTTGTGAATAATGCAGGCGTAAATGACGGGGTCGGCTTGGAAAACGGCAATTACAAAGACTTTATGGCTTCTTTGCACAAGAATTTGGTGCATTATTACCTCATGGCGCAATATGCGCTTCCCGAGCTTAAAAAGAGCAAGGGGGCCATTGTGAACATAGGGTCTAAAACATCTTTTACCGGACAGGGAGGAACATCGGGTTATGCGGCTTCCAATGGAGGTCGAAATGCCCTTACCAGGGAATGGGCCATAGAACTCCTGCCCTATGAAATAAGGGTAAATGCCGTAATTGTGGCAGAGTGCTATACGCCCTTGTACGAAAAATGGATCGGTACATTTTCCGAACCCGAAAAGAAATTAAAGGACATTACGGATAAGATTCCACTGGGCAATCGTATGACGACAACGACGGAAATAGCCAATACGGCCGTTTTTCTATTGTCGGAACTATCGAGCCATACTACAGGACAGTTAATTTTTGTGGATGGGGGATATACACACTTGGATAGGGCAATAACAGCATAACAAACCACATGAAAAGCGAACAAAAAATACCGGTAGTAGCCAAGGAAATTCTTTTTCCTTTTTTATTGATTACGTCTTTATTTGCCCTTTGGGGTTTTGCGAATGATATTACCAATCCTATGGTAGCCGCGTTTAAAAGAATATTGGAACTGAACAATACACAGGCTTCCTGGGTACAGGCCGCTTTTTACGGAGGCTATTTTACCATGGCATTGCCCGCAGCGTATGTGGTGAAAAAGTTCAGTTATAAAGTCGGTATTTTGGTGGGTCTTGCCCTATATGCGGTAGGGGCCCTTATGTTCTATCCCGCAGCGGCCATGGAGAACTATCTGTTCTTTCTTTTGGCGTTATATGTGCTGACCTTTGGACTTGCCTTTCTCGAAACTACGGCCAACCCTTATATCTTGGCCATGGGAGCGGAGGAAACCGCAACCTTGCGCTTGAACCTCGCACAGGCCTTTAACCCCTTGGGGGCACTTTCCGGCCTGTTCGTGGCCCAGTTTTTTATTCTGGGGGCCCTACAGTCGGACGATATGGCCGAAGATGGGTCCTATATTTATGAAACACTATCGGAATCGGCAAAGGCCGCCGTCAAGACTTCGGATCTAATGGTCATCAGAAACCCCTATGTAGGCTTGGGGCTCTTCGTGATTTTTATGTTCGTCGTCATTGCCATGGTTAAAATGCCGGAAGGCAAAAAGGAAAATCAAGTAGGCTTAAGGGAGTCTATTAAAAGGATTTTTAGAAAGGAACGCTTTGTGGGGGGAATGCTCACCCAAATGTTTTATGTCGGTGCCCAGATCATGTGTTGGACCTATATTTACCAGTATGCCGAAAACATTGGTATAAACAATAGGGATGCCGTAAACTACGCCTACGCCGCCTTGGTGATTTTTCTGATCAGTCGCTTTTTGTGTACCTATCTCTTAAAATTCATCAACTCGGGAAGATTGCTGATGATGCTCTCCCTTTTGGCGATTCTCTTCTGTGCGGGAACTATCTTTATACAGGGTGAAATCGGACTATATTCCTTGGTCATGGTGTCTTTTTGCATGTCTTTGATGTTCCCGACGATTTACGGAATTGCCTTGACAGGACTGGGAGACGATGCCAAATCGGCCTCTGCGTTTTTGGTGATGGCCATTGTAGGTGGGGCATTTATGCCCATGTTACAGGGACTAATATTGGACATTGGCGGATCGGGATATAGCGATGTACGTATACTGGGGGTCCCAGAGGTGAATTTCTCCTTTGTACTTCCTATGCTCTGCTTTTTTGTGGTAGCCTTTTATGGTCACAGGGCGTATAAAAAATACGATTTAGAATAGTATTTATTTTGAAATAAAATTTGGGCGGCACCTATTAAAGAGGTGCCGTTTCACATAGCACATACTACAATGGGAAAAAAAATAGCAAAAGGCTTTGATGCGCGTTATCCTTCCATAAGCGACCTGAGAAATAGGGCGATGGAGAAGATGCCGAAATTCGCTTTTGAATACTTGGATGGCGGATGCAACGAAGATGTCAATCTCATTAAGAATACCGCAGAAATCCGTGAGGTGGAACTCTTGCCGTATTATCTCAGCAAGCACACCGAATCTGTCATGAAAACCGAAATTTTCGGTCATACCTACGATGCCCCTTTTGGTATAGCACCGGTCGGTCTGCAAGGATTGATGTGGCCCAATGCCCCTGAAATTTTGGCGAAAGCGGCATTTGAACACAACGTTCCCTTTGTGTTGAGTACGGTAAGTACCAGTAGTATTGAACGCATTTCGGAGATTACGGAAGGCCAAGCCTGGTTTCAGTTGTACCACCCTACGGAGAATTCCTTGCGGGACGATATTATCAGAAGGGCTGCCGTGGCGGAATGCCCGGTTCTCGTTATTCTCTGCGATGTGCCTACCTTTGGTTTTAGACCAAGGGACATTAGAAACGGATTGGCCATGCCTCCTAAAATGTCATTGAAAAATATACTTCAAATTATGGGTAAACCGGAATGGGCAATGAAAACCCTTATTCACGGTCAACCAAATTTTGAGACCTTAAAACCCTATATGCCCAAAGGTTTGGATTTAAAGCAATTGGGAAAATTTATGGATCAGACCTTTTCGGGACGATTGAACGAAGAGAAGATCAAGCCCATTCGCGATATGTGGAAAGGCAAGTTGGTCTTAAAGGGTGTAGCCAATGAAGCCGATGTGGAAAAAGCCTTACGTTTAGGTATCGATGGGGTCATTGTGTCCAATCACGGGGGAAGACAATTGGATGCCGGCGAATCTACCATAAAACCATTGTCTAGAATAGCGGAAAAATACGGCGACCAGCTAACGGTAATGATGGATAGCGGCATACGTTCCGGTCCCGATGTGGCCCGGGCATTGGCCAGTGGGGCCAAGTTTACCTTTATGGGACGCTCCTTCATGTACGGTGTTGGTGCTTTGGGCAACAATGGAGGTAACCACACCATATCGTTGCTTAAAACCGAATTACAACAGGTTATGGAGCAGATCTGTTGTGAGCGTGTAGAAGATTTTCCCAAGCATTTGATCAAAGGAAAGGCTTAGAAAAGGGCCTAAGATGGTTATTTTTCTTTTCTAAAGATCAAATCTTGTTCTTCCATGGCGAGAACAATAAGTTTTATGTAGTCATCTACGGTTTTTTCAATGTTCGTAGGGTCGGTGACATCGATGCTGCCACGCCAGATCATTGACCGATCTTTGCCTTCACAAATACAGTAGAGGGTAGTTTCTGCGTGATAGACGTCAAATTTTTCGTAGTAGTCGTCATCGTAATAGATGTCTTGGTTCCTAAGGTAATCATCATTGAACCGCCCTTTATAGTTATCCAATTTTGCGAGGGTACGCAAAAAACTTTCCCGGTTTTCAGACCCCGTAACTTTGGTAAATAGAATGGCGTCAAAATCTTTGTCCAAGAGGCTTTGTTCAACGTCATCAAGTTCTTTTTCCGTTTTTTTCGAGTCGGTAAACGATACATCAAAAACATCAAGGCTTCGCATGGCCTCCACATTCCGCTTGTCAAATTCTTTTTGAAGCTTGGTCTCGAAACGCTCCCTTGCGTTTTCATTTTGGGTCATCCCCACAATGAGCACCTTTTGGGCGTCGAACAAAACAATGTCGGGGTTTTTCCAATTTTCGACCAAGCTGGTCGAAGAACAGCTGACAAAAAGGACTAAGAGTAGTATCGATAGTTTTTTCATAAACGTATTTTTCTTCAATTGTCCAGCGTATGATAAGACTTGATGCCCCATATCCCACTAAAAGAATCGCACACAAGGTATAAGTTCTAGGAGTGGATAAAAATGACAATTATCAGTTCTTGAACTAAACTAAGATACATTAAATCGTTTTAAGGTTTGCGTTTTTTCAGTATCGTACCCGCATAGCTGAAGATATCGGTCTTTAAACCACCAAAACTTGTCGTGCAGAAATCGACCTCGAATTGCAGGCGTTCATGCCGTCTATAGAAAGCTATGTCAAAAGGTGCGGTGTTACATTCCAAGATTCCGCCCAACATGTTTTCGTGTTTGTAGATTTGGTCCTGAATTTTCTTCACGGCGCCTTCTATATTTTGTAGGCCACTTTTGTGGTTTTGTAGGCGATCGAACAAGATAGGGGTATCGGGTTCAAAAACGTATGAATCCAATAGATGTTCCATAAAGGCAATTTCATCTTCTAAAAATCTAAGACTCGATTTCCATTGCTGAATTTCCCTAAAGAGTTCCCCTTCTTTTTTCTGCTGTGTCCAGCGCGATGTAGAGGTTTCGGTTATTGTTGTCATAGTTTCCATATATAAGCGAATATAGGTGCGGTGGTACGCAGACACAATGACCTAGGTCATTTAGGGGACTATAAGATAATTTCTTTGGTCTCGTTCAATTTAGGAATGTGTACGCGCCAGTTGTGAACATCGCCGATCTTGACCCGAAAAGCATCGAGTGCCGTAGGTTCGCCATGAATGAGAAAGACCGTTTCGGGTATATTTTTGATATCTTCCATCCAATGGAGCAGTTCTTTTTGGTCGGCATGAGCCGACAGGCTTTCCAAGTGGCGTATTTTCGATTTTACGGGATAGTACTTTCCGAACAGTTTCAATTCGTAGGCCCCTTCTAAAAGCTGCCTTCCCCTAGTGCCCTCTGCCTGATATCCTACAAGCAAGACCGTTGTTGAGGAATGGCGCATGAGTTGTTTCAGATAGGTGAGTACCCGGCCCCCGGTAACCATGCCGCTACCCGCTATTACGATTTTAGGTCTAGGGTCGTCAATGGTCTTCCAGGTATCTGCATACGAACTTATAATATTGAAATGCTTGCACATGGACTGGTACTCCTTGCTTGAGAGTTTATGCCATTCGGGAAACCGTTCAAAAACCGATAATACATTATTGCCCATAGGGCTATCGATAAAAATAGGAATGTTAGGTATTCTGTTTTTCTTGAACAATTGCCACAAAACATACATCAGCGATTGCAAGCGCTCTACGGCAAAGGACGGAATGATAAGGTTGCCCCTTTGGTTGATGGTTTCGGTGACCAGGTCGACCAAAATTTCCTCAACATCTTCCTGCGGGTGCAATTTGTTGCCATAGGTGCTTTCAATAAAGAGGTAGTCGGCCCATTTCGGATGTTCGGGAGGGGCCAATAAGATATCGTGTTCGCGTCCTATATCCCCAGAGAAGACAAACAGCTTTCCAAAAATTTCCAACTCTATAAAGGTTGCCCCTATAATGTGTCCGTTATACTTGAACCTCAACCGTAGGTGTTCGGAAAGGGAAATCCATTGGTCTTTTTCCCCATAAGAAAAAAGGCCTATGGCTCGTTCCGCTTCCCGGATCGAGTAGAAGGGCTTGGCAGGATGGTGTTTGCTATAGCCTTCCTTATTGGCGCGTTCGGCTTCTTCCTCGTGAATTTTAGCACTATCCAAAAGAATGATTTCGGTTATGGCCAAGGTAGGAGGGGTCGCAATTATCTTTCCCTTAAATCCTTCCATAACCAATCTCGGAAGGTAGCCCGTATGGTCTAGGTGTCCGTGTGTCAAGAGTACCACATCTATTTTTGAGGCATCTATGGGCAAGGGCGCCCAGTTCAATTGCCGTAATTCCTTCAGGCCTTGGTACATACCACAGTCCACCATAACGTTGAGTTCAGGGGTTTCCAGGTAAAATTTCGATCCGGTTACGGTGCCCGAGGCACCCAAAAAGTGAATTTTTACTTTATTCATAGCCTAAGGGTTGCAGAGTTGTTCAATTTCGTTCAGTATTTTACTCTTTCTGGTTATCGATATCCCTAAATGGTCTAATAAGAACTTGTTTTTCCATAGTTCGCGACAGAGCACTACATCCCTGCTCAGCAAAAACTGCTTTTCGCTACTGCTCAATATCGTAGAAACGGTAATCGGGTAAAGGCCCAATCTATCGATACGGTCTTTGAGGCCATTGTTAAAGGGGTAGTCCCAGCTCAATAAATATAAATCGGCACAGGTTCCATATTTGACGGCATCTAAGGTAAAGCGTGTGTTGGTCACGACCCAACCTGGGCCCAATGTCTTTGTCTCGTTGGTCTTGGTATTCCAATGGGACTTGACATCATTGTAGCGCGAGTGTATATACAGCGGTATCTTTACATTGCAATTGCGGCCTTCTTCACCGTGAAACTTGCATTCAATAACGGTTACGGTATTATTTTTCTCGGCCACCACGTCAATTTCGTGGGTAACGCATAGGCCATCCATAACAATGCCTACCTTGGTCCGGTAGCCGGAATAGGTCAAAAGGGCACTTATAAGCCGTTCAAAGGGAAAACCGGTAGGGCCTAATTCGTAAATGGCCTTTTTTAGCTTGTACTTTGAGGCGAAAACCGATTTCCTTTTTTTTAGTAGGGCAAAGGCCCTATTGTATATCTCATTGGTAGATATGCCTTCATAAAGTTCGTCGCGTACTTGATCTACGATTTTCTCTACCAATTCATGATTGGCCCCCGTATGTTTGAGGGAGTTTCTGAGCTTGTCTATGGAAAACTTGGCCTTTGCGCCGGAGGACTTTATAATATCGAATTCCGTTTTGTTCTTCATTGCTTTTTAAAATGGATACGGTTGGTTTATGCTTGGGGTTTGACCTGGACGTTTATATCGGGAATCTTCAATAGTTGTAGGGTAGTGGAGGCCAGTACGACCTTGCCTTCGGTGGCGAATATCGACTGTTGTATACGTTCGAACAGCTGGTGTTTGGTGGCACGCCGAAGCTTATAGTCGGTAATGTACCTAAGGTTGACCTCTATCCAGTTGTCGGTAATCTTAAGGGCTAGGGTCGGTTCTAGCGTGGCATCTTCTATGTAGTAATGGGCTACCATTTCCTTCCATTTGGCCAAGGAGTTTTTGGTGTATTCGGAAAGCAACTCCGTGGCATCGGCCAATACAATTTTCTTGGCCAGGGCAATATCCGATTCGTGTGTAATTAGAATATTGAGTTCGTCCCAGACAAAGGGAAAGTCCATAGAGTAATTCTTTATAGGGCCTTTGAATACAAAGGCATTGCTGATTTTGACGATGCGTCCCGAGTAATTGTCACTGCTCACCCATTCGCCCAATTCCATTAGGGTGGTGTAAATACTGTCAATGTCAATGACATCGCCTTTTATGCCGTTGATCTCGATTCGATCGCCCGGTTTGTACACGCGAACGAAAAAGATGTAAAAGGAACCCGCTATGCTCAAAATAAGCTCTTGAAGGGTGAATGTGATTCCTGCCGTAAATAGACCGATAATAATGGTATAGTCTTCAATACTTTCTACGGTAAACGAGATCAAGACCAAGAAAAAAATAAAAAAATAGCCCACCAGTTCAACACCTTTCTGGGCCTTGTACCTTATTGTGGCATCACCGATGCGTTTTTTGAGGAGTTTCCTTAGAAGACCAATGGCGATGATGATAAAGATGATCCATAACAACAGCTTGATCACCTTTGCGGCAAAAGGGTCTTTGAGAAAATCGAGAAGTGCGTCCATATAGGTTTGCTTATAAAGTTAACCATGCGTATTGTACATGTTCTTGTCCCTAAGGTGAAAAAGGGAGGATTGCCGAAATTTTCTCCAAAAAACCTTCAAATTCTTGTTTTTTAACGCAGGGCCAAAATGGGAACGGTGGCGTCATAGCCTATTTCCTTGACCAAGGGTCTGGAAAATATACTCGCAAAGAAAAAATGCTTATGGTTGATAAAGGCGATCATATCGCTTTCCCTACTTTCTACAAAGGCTGTAATACCGTTAGCCACTTTCTTTTCCGAAAGGGTATGGAAACTGTGGTCTATTTGTTCGAATATATGGCTTAACAGGACTTTGTTTTTTTCTTGTTCGGCGGTCAAGATTTGTTTTTTGCTAACATGGAGTACACGAACGGCCGCCCCGTGCATCTTGGCGATTTCTATGAGGTAGCTTAATTCCTTCCGTTTAAAGTCTGACTTGTAGTCTGTTGAAAAAACGATTTCCTTGGGTGTTGAAAAGTGTGTGTCTTGGGGTATGGCCAATACCGGACATTCCGTTATCTTTTCCATGGTATTGACCGTGTTACTGCCAAAGATGACCCCTTTGGTTAATGAGGCCCCCTTGGTGCCCATGACCACCAAATCGATATCTTTTTCGGAAATCATCTGTTTTAGGGCTTCCGTCAAAAAATTAAAGGTAGATGTGGTATGGTAGATATGCTTTGGATTGTCATGGTGCAGCGCCAACATATCCAACAATCTCACAAAGTTTTCTTCAGATTTTGCCTTTGCAGCTTCGTATTCCGCGCTACCGGGTTCTGGCATGATAAGGCTGTCGGTAGTGTAGTTTTCGAGTTTAAAAACGTTTAAAAAGTAGAACTCGCAATTCAATTTTGCATAGAGATCAAGGGCGTACCGCACCGCATTGAGGGCATTTTTTGAAAAATCCGTGGGCACCAATATTCTTTTGTACATGCTGTTCTTTTTTCAAGGGTTAATAAATCTAATTGATTTTTAGTGGTTTACCTATTTTTGGCGGTCAGTCTTTATAAGGAAGGATAAGAAAGGGAACATCGGTATACTTACTTATATCCTTTACCACAGGTTCGTGTATAAGGCGCTCAAAAAAACTGTGTTTATAATAGACCATGGCGAACATATCAATGCCTTTGGTCTTCAAGAAATCGTCAATGGCCACGGCCTTGTCGGAAAAGGCCCGTACCCAGTGGAAACTGTGGTCAATGTGTTTAAGGCATAGTTCGAGCATTTCTTTATGTGATTGTTGTTCTTTACTTAGCTCTTCTTCTTCATTGATGTGCATGACCTTTATTTTGGCGTCGAAGAGCTCGGTAATGAACATGAGGGGGGTAATCGTTTTTTTGGTACATCCCCTTTTATAGTCAGTTACAAAGGCAAGGTCTTTAGGTTTTGAGAAGTCCCTTTGCTTGGGAACGGTCAAAATAGGGCATTGGGTTATGGTGTCGGCCACTTGTATGGTGTTGCTTCCCAAGAAAATTTCTTTAGCCCCGGTATGGCCCTTGCTGCCCATGACGATGAGATCTATGTCGTATGGATTGAGCATCTGGTGTATGGTCTTTACCAAATTTCCTTTTTTCGATATGGTCTCGAACCGGTGCAAGGGGTTTTCATTGTCTAGGTTGATACGGTGTTTAAGGGCCGTAAGATTATCGTTGGATGCAACCTTTAATTGTTCCAGCAGTTTCTTTCCTACCAAGAATTCTGGCTTGCCCCCCTCTAAAGGGGTAAGTTGATCGTATACGTTGAGAAGGTAAAAGGTACATTCCTTTGACGCCAACAAGCGGGTAGCGTAGAAAAGCGCGCTGTAGGCATAGTTTGAAAAGTCGGTAGGCACCAGTATATTTTTTATCATTATCTTAAATTTAGAATTAATGGAATCTCGGTAGCTTTGATTACTGTATAAAACTAATCGAGAAGAATTTATAAAACCATGATATTGGTCAGTTTCGCAGAGATCTATTTTCAGTAATTTTAACCATCAAAATTTCAGGAATGAAAAGTAGTTTCAGTAAAATCGTAGAATCGGATACACCTGTACTGGTAGATTTTTATGCCGACTGGTGTGGGCCTTGTAAAATGTTGGCCCCTATTTTAAAACAAGTCAAAGACGAACTAGGGGATGCCATTAAGATCGTAAAGATCGATGTGGATAAAAATCAGCCCTTGGCGAATACCTATAACGTTCGTGGCGTACCCACCATGCTATTGTTCAAAAACGGAAAACAGGTCTGGCGACAGTCGGGGGTACTACAGAAAAACGATATTGTACAGATCGTGAAGTCGAACTCTTAATGTCGGCGGTGTTCTCGTTATAGGGAATGGAGAGGGTGTCCCGATGGGCTTCCCGAACCTTTGACCGATTCCGAAAAGCACGAAGCCTTTTATCTAAAAATCAACCGAATGAAAAAGTACTGTATTTATTTACTAGTTGTTCTCTTCTTTGCAAGTTGTAAGGACGGTCAAAAAACAAAAACGGAACCTGTTGATGATAATGGGCAAACCCAAACCGTTGAGGCCAAGGAACCACATCCGGGAAAACTCATTATGGAGAGGGAGTGCTATATGTGCCATGATCCTAAAGCGACCATGGCGAATCGGATTGCACCGCCTATGGAAGCGATCAAGAGACATTATATCGATTCGACCGTGAGCAAAGAGGAGTTTACGGAAGCCTTGATCAAATGGGTGAACGATCCGGAAACGGAAACCAAAATTCCCGCCGCCCATAAAAGGTTCGGTCCCATGCCCTATCTGCCCAACCGCGATGAGGCCGTGGCACAGATTGCCGATTATATCTATGATAACGAATTGGAACGGCCCGACGGCTTTGATGACTATTTCAAAATGGCACATAAAAAAGGTATGGGGATGGAAGAATGCCATTGTTTTGATTATCCCGACCCCGATAAAGTGTATGCCTCTATAGGGATGTCATATGCAAAAGAAGCCCAAATGCAGTTAGGGAAGAGCTTAACGAAGGCCATTCAGGAAAAGGGACCCGTAGGGGCCATAGGTTTCTGCAACCTAGAGGCCATAAAAATTACGGATAGTGTGTCTTTGATGAAAAATGCGGTCATTCAAAGGGTTTCCGATAGGCCCAGAAATCCCAAAAACAAGGCCAGTGCCCAAGAATTAGAATATATAGCCTCTTTCAAGGAAGCCTTGGCGTCGGGAGAGGAAGTATCCCCCGTGGTACATACTGAAAACGATGAAGTCTCCTTTTACGCACCAATAGTAACCAATGCCCTTTGTCTACAATGTCACGGCAAACCCAATGAGCAAGTACTGCCCGAGACTATGGCGGCACTGAAGAAATTGTACCCGAACGATAAGGCGGTCGGCTATGATGTTGACCAAGTACGTGGTATGTGGAGCATTGCGTTCTATGGTGATAAATAAGCTTCAAAAATGGAGGGGGAAAATAGATAAAGTAAACTACCTCGGGATAAGCCCGCGAGGCATTAAAAGAATACGCCTTGATTTCGAGGCAAGCCTCGGAGTATTTAATCTCGATTATCGAGTAAAATAGGTGGTTCCGCATCAAATATTTTAGATGGTTGAAAAAGGGGTGTTGTTATTGGCAACACCCTTTTTTTTGGTAAACTTTTTCGAATTTCCGATTTAGGTGTACCTTTTGAACAAATTCGGAAAGTCCGATACCTTTGTAATAAAAACATATTCATAACTCAAATCAAACGATAATTATGACGATTCATAACCTTGGCGAAAACAATTCGCTGATGAACAAATTCATTGCAGAAATCAGGGATGTTGATATCCAAAAGGATGCTATGCGGTTCAGGCGGAATATCGAGCGTATCGGGGAAGTGCTAGGTTATGAAATGAGCAAATCGTTTCGGTACGAAAGCAGTCAGGTACATACACCATTAGGAAGCAAGGAAATGAGCCTACCCACGGACCATGTGGTTTTGTGTTCCGTTTTACGGGCCGGACTTCCCTTGCACCAGGGGTTGTTAAATTATTTTGACGGGGCGGAAAATGCCTTTATTTCGGCATATCGTCACCATAGGGGAGACGAAGATGCCTTTGAGGTCATTGTCAACTATTTCGCGGCACCTTCCTTAGA
Organism: Zobellia galactanivorans; assembly: GCF_000973105.1. NCBI lineage: Bacteria > Pseudomonadati > Bacteroidota > Flavobacteriia > Flavobacteriales > Flavobacteriaceae > Zobellia > Zobellia galactanivorans. The sequence continues at coordinate 4,007,641 of NC_015844.1, forward strand.
AGGCAAGATATTGGTGCTGACAGACCCGATGTTGGCTACCGGGAAAACATTGGAGAATGTCTTGAAAGTATTAAAAAACCACGGCACGCCGGCACAGATACACATTGTTTCGGTCATAGGGGCGCAAGAGGGCGTGGCCCACGTTCAAAAGGTATTTCCTGAAAACACCCATCTATGGATTTCTGCCATTGACCCCGAGCTGAATGCCAGGGGCTATATTATTCCCGGCATAGGGGATGCAGGTGACCTGGCCTATGGCGAAAAACTTTAGGCTTGTTCCCTAGGGTATTTTTCCTTGTACCCACATACTAGTTTTCCTTAGCTCCTAGGCGTTTGCCCCATTTTACCACCTCATACCAGAGTACCGAAATACTACCGGCCAATAGGCAAACGAACAATTGGTCTACATTTAAGGTGCTGAATTCAAAGAAGGCGGTCAAGGGGGGCACGAAGAGTAGGCTAGTGGTCAAGGCGATCGTTATGCCGATAATCAGGGCAACTAGATTGTTCTTGTACCTCAAGGTCGTCCATAGCGAGTAATAGAAAGATCGGTTCACCAAGGTCAAAAAGATATTGGCCACGATCAGCACCATAAAGACCATGGTACGGGTAGTGTCCTCATCAAGGCTTTGCGCTACGGCATATTGGTATACCGATAGTGAAGCCAAGGTAATGATTAGACCTTGTACGATGCTTGTAATTAATTCGTTGAAATTGAAAAATGTGGTCGTAAACGGCCGGGGTCTCTTGTTCATGGTATTTTTTTCCATGGGCTCGTTTTCGTAAATAATGGAGCAGGTGGGCCCCATGATGAGTTCCAACAAAATAACATGCGATGGTGAAAATATAGAAGGGAAGCTCCACCGCAAGGCCAAGGGGATAAATACCGTTAATATGATGGGAATATGGATGGAGATAATATACTGGATCGCTTTTTTGAGGTTGGTATAGATCTTTCGTCCCATGGCAATGGCATCTACCATTTTAGAGAGGTCGTCGTCGACCAAAATCAATGAGGCCGCCTGCTTGGCGATTTCCGTGCCCTTTTTTCCCATGGCAATGCCGATGTGTGCCGCCTTGAGCGCCGGGCCGTCGTTGACCCCGTCACCTGTCATGGCCACGACTTCGTTGTTCACTTTTAGGGCATTGATAATTCTAAGCTTGGCTTCGGGAAACATTCGGCTGAACACTTGGGTGTCCGTTACCCTCTCCTGTAATTCCGCATCGGTCAACTGCATCAATTCGTCACCCGACATACATTTATCGTAACCAATAAAATCGATTTCCTTGGCAATGGCTACGGCCGTAGCGGCATTGTCTCCCGTTACCAGTTTTACGTTTATTCCGGCCGTATTGAAATCTTTGAGCACCTGTGGGATGTTTTCCTTAGGCGGATCGTAAAAGGCCACCAGTCCCTTAAATTCGAATTTAAAGTCCTGTTGGTATTGAGGAAAATCGTTTCCTTCGAATAGGGCCTGCCCTACGCCCAATAAACGAAAGCCTTGTTTGCCCAGTTCCTCTATGGTAGAATAGATGGATCGCTTTTCCTCGGCGCTGAGGTGCGAGCCTTGTATCAGGGCTTCCGGTGCGCCCTTGGCGGCAATGATCCGCTGGCCGGCCCGATTTTCGAACACATGCGTCATCATGGGGGGCTTTCCGCCTAGCGGATATTCGTGGATCATATGGTAATTGGGCCTTTCGTCCACATCCGTATGCTTTCCATAGGCTTGGTGCAAAGCGGTTTCCATGGGGTCAAAAGGTATGGGTTCACTGGCCCACATGGCTATGGTAATCAGCTCTTTTTCTTCGTTATTTAAGCTTTCCTCGAGAGAGACTACCCTTGCTGCCTTCATGGAAAACAATCGGGCCAGGCTCATTTTGTTCTGGGTGAGGGTCCCGGTTTTATCGGTGCATATAACGGTAGCGCTACCCAAGGTCTCCACCGTTTTCATCTGTTTTACCACAACGCCCAATTTCATCAGTCGCCAGGCTCCCAAGGCCATAAAGGTGGTAAAGGCCACGGGAATCTCTTCAGGAAGAATACTCATGGCAAGTGTCAGGGCCTTTAGTAAACTATCGAGTACATCACGCGAATTGAAGTAATTAATGCCCCATACCAAAAGAAACGTAAGGCCGCCCCAAAGAGCCATCTGCTTTACAAAATTTGCGATTTGCAGTTCTAAGGGCGTTTTTTCGTCTTCAATGGTGTTTAGACTGTTGCCGATTTTTCCCAGTTGGGTGTGGTTGCCTATAGCGGTAACGACGGCAATGGCCAGACCACTGGCTACGGTGGTGCCGCTAAAAATAGTGTTATCGGTAGAAGAAACATCCTTAAAGACCGAAAGCGATTCTCCGGTGAGTATGGATTCGTCTACGGAGAAGTCGTTGGAATGAACGATGGTGCCATCCGCAGGAACCATTGTGCCTTCCTCTACGATCAGGCTGTCGCCAACGACCAGCTCCTCACTGGGAATCTCCACGACCTTGCCGTTACGGATGACCTGGCAGTTGGGTTCGGTCAGGTTCTTTAGTTTTTCCAAGGCCTTCCGGCTTCTCGAATCTTGATAAAGCGAAATGGAGCCCACCAATACAATGGCGGCGACCATAAAGATACCGTCGCCAAAATTACCGCTGATAAAATAAATGGAGGAGGCCACCAAGAGCAAAAGGATCATAGGTTCTTTTAAGATACCTTTTAGGGCATCTAAAAAACCGTTTGTTTCCTTATAAGCAAATGAATTGGCCCCGTTGGTTTTTCTTGATCGTTCTACCTGCGCGTCGGTCAGTCCATCAATACCCAAGTTTTCAACGGCCATATACGTTCTTTTTCCAAAAATAAGGGAAATAAAATATAGCGCGATTGATCTATGTCATTTTATTGGAGTAAGTTAAGGAGCAAAGGGCAGGTCACCTTCCGATGGCGATAGTAGTGCTTTTTTTAACGAAATTGTCAATAGTATGACTTATCTCATGTTCTTGGAACGGAATTTCGTTTTAATTTGGATATCTGCAATTTATAAACTATGCGTTATATATTTATATGGGTCTTGGTATTGGTACTGCAATCATGCGGTGATGATGAGGAAAAAATCCTTCCCCAAAAAGCGGAACTCACCGAATCGGTCTATGCCTCGGCTACGGTACAGCCCGATAGTCTGTATAAGGTGTATTCGGCCGTTGGCGGAATTTTAGACCGCAATTTGGTAGAGGAGGGCGATCGTGTCAAAAAGGGAAGCCCTTTGCTGCAGATTATCAATAACACCCCCAAACTGAATACGGAAAATGCCAAGCTTTCGTTACGCTTGGCCCAAGAAAACTATAACGGAAGCGCGGCCGTGCTCAAGGGCTTGGAAGACGAAATAAAAGCGGCCACCCTATCGTTTCATAACGATTCCATCAATTTCTATAGACAGAAACGCCTGTGGTCACAAAACATAGGGTCTAAGGTTGAATTTGATAACCGTAAATTGGCCTATGAGCTTTCCCGAAACAATCTTAACCTCCTGAAAAGTAAGTACGAGCGTACCAAGAACGAACTGTTGACCCAAGTACGCCAAGCACGGAACAACTATGAGTCGGCACAGATCAATACAAAGGACTTTACGGTAACGAGCAAGATCAATGGCAAGGTCTATGAACTGATGAAAGAACCCGGTGAAATCGTAAGCACGATGGAGCCCATAGCCGCAGTAGGGAGCGATTCGGATTTTATCATCAAAATGCTGGTAGACGAAGTGGATATCGTAAAACTCAGTTTGGGCCAAAAGACCTTGGTTACCTTAGATGCATACCCTTCGGAGGTCTTCGTTGCCACGGTAGACAAAATCTATCCGCGTAAGGATGAGCGCTCACAGACCTTTACGGTAGAGGCCAGTTTTGACGACCCGCCAAAAATCCTGTATCCGGGGTTGGCAGGTGAGGGCAATATTATCATCGCCCAAAAGAAAGAGGCATTGACCATTCCCAAGACCTATCTTATAAATGGCAATAGCGTACGTACCGCTAAGGGTATGGTAGAGGTGGTTACGGGATTGCAAAATTTAGATCGGGTAGAGATTGTTGAGGGAATCGGCGAAAATACCGAGCTGTTAAAACCGGAACAATGACCAATTGGAGCGTTATATTGAACATTGCCAAAACACATTTGGTAACCAAGGTAAAGTCTACGGCTACCGCAGCCTTGGGGGTTACGTTCGGTATTGGCGCCTATATTACCCTGATCAGCTTTATGACCGGTCTGAATGTTATGTTAGATGGACTCATCTTGAACCAAACGCCGCATATTCATTTGTACAACGAGATCGAACCGAGCGAAACCCAGCCCATATCGCTTTATGACGAATTTCAAAATTCGGTAAACATTGTGCATTCGATTAAACCTAGACAAAGTCAGAAGAAGATTCATAACGCCCTGCCCATTTTAAGCTATCTCAAAAAGGATAAGGAGGTAAAAGGGGCCACGCCCCAGCTCAGGGCCCAGATTTTTTATTTGTCGGGTTCCATAGAATTGAGCGGTAACCTAGTGGGTATCGATATTATGGAGGAGACACGACTCTCCAACATGGGCGATTACATCGTTCAAGGAAGCCCTCAAGCCCTTAAGAATACCGAAAATGGCATATTGCTAGGTTCGGGCCTTGCCGAAAAAATGTCCTTGTCGGTGGGGGATAGGGTACAGGTAAGTACCGTATCGGGCGATATTTTTCCCTTGAAAATAGTAGGTTTCTACCAAAGCGGGGTGGCCGATGTAGACAACATTCAGAGTTTTGCCAACCTTAAGACCGTACAGCGGATTCTAGGCGAGGCACAGAACTATATTACCGATATCAATATTAGGCTTTTTAATATTGAAGGGGCGCCGGCCATGGCAAAACGGCTGCAAAAACAGTTTGACATAAAGGCTACGGATATCAATGAGGCCAATGCCCAGTTCGAGACCGGATCCAACATTAGAAACCTGATTACCTATGCCGTATCCATTACTTTGTTGATCGTGGCGGGCTTCGGAATTTACAACATCTTGAACATGCTCATCTACGAAAAAATGAAGGATATCGCCATTCTGAAAGCCACGGGTTTTTCGGGGCGCGATGTACAGCTTATTTTTATGAGCCAGGCCATGATCATCGGGGTGGTAGGAGGTGTTCTCGGACTCCTCCTTGGCTTCGGCCTATCGCATATCATAGACAATGTAGCTTTTGAGACGGCCGCCCTGCCCACCATAAAGACCTATCCTATAAGTTTTGATATCAGCTACTATGTAGTGGGACTCACTTTTGCACTGCTTTCTACTTTTATTGCGGGTTGGCTGCCTTCCGTAAAGGCCAAACACATAGATCCGGTGCGCATTATTCGTGGAACTTAAAAGCGGAAAAATGGAATATGTTCTAGAAACGAAAAACATCAATAAGCATTTTTATAAGCCAAAGGACTTTCATGTACTTAAGGATATCTCTTTTGGGGTGAAAGTGGGCGAGTTTGCTTCCATTATGGGAAAATCCGGCTCGGGAAAATCTACCTTACTCTATATTTTATCGACCATGGATACCGACTATACAGGTGAACTCTACCTCAATCATGAACTGGTCACGGGAAGGTCGCATCAAGAACTGTCGCGTATTAGAAACAAGCATATAGGCTTTGTCTTTCAGTTCCATTACTTATTGTCGGAATTCAGTGTTTTGGAAAATGTCATGCTTCCGGCAAAGAAACTGAACGAGAAATCACATGCCGATATAAAACGCGATGCTATGCAAAAGCTAGAAATGCTTCATATCGATTATCTGGCCCAACAACGCGCTTCGCGAATATCGGGGGGTGAAAAGCAACGGGTAGCCATAGCCAGGGCCTTGATCAATAATCCCATCATTCTTATGGGGGATGAACCTACCGGAAATCTCGACAGTCAGAACTCGGATAACGTTTTTAATATATTTAAAAGGCTGAAAGAGGAAGAGGGACTTTCCCTTTTGGTGGTGACCCATGACGAGGATTTTGCCCAACGAACGGACCGTATTATCCAGATGGAAGACGGACGTATTATATCTTGAACCGCTCACTGACCCAAGTCATGATGGGGATCGACCGAAGCCTTTACTTTTGACGGATATTATAGGGCTTACCGCCTTTTATTACAACACGCTTTAAACAGGAAAAATGATTGAAAAATTAAAAACTTATGAGGGCAACTCCCTAGCTTTAGAGGTTATAGACGGATTTACCGAAACCGATGAAAAATTGGCCCTAAAGTTCTTTCAAGAAAAAATTGACGAAGGATACGACCATGTGAATGTACTGGTAAAGCTTGACGAGTTGAAAATTAGCCATAGTGAGGTAAAAGCACTTGTGGAAGATGCCAAATGGACCCTAGGGAATTACGGGCAAATAGGGAATATAGCCGTTGTGGCCAATTCGAACATCTTAAAGGCCTTAGTGTCCCTTGATGCTCTTTTCTTTGAAAGACTGCGAAAAGGTTACGAAGAGCGTTATTTTGATATTTCACAATTGGATGAAGCGCTCCAGTTTATAGCACCTAATCCATAAGACGACCCTTGCCCATGTTAGACTCGAAAAAGCGCATTTATGGTTTGGTTCCAAAGTCAATTTGGATTCTCCTTGGCGTACTTGTCCTATGTGTGGAAGGTTGCCACAACCGCGGTAGTGCTACCATGGCAACTAAGGCGGATATACATCAGGGGAAACCGATGCCCCTTCCCCATAAAAAGGCGAAGACCTATGAAGATATACACATATCGCGAAACATCAAGGTGGCCGAGTATTTTGAATATTTGGATTCTTTGGTGCAACGCTACGATTCCTTGGTGCCCTATCCCTTGTCGGAACATCTGCTGGTGCGGAACAATCCGTGGATTGTAGATACTTTGGCGAATACCGATTATTACCGTATGATGGCCAGGGATTCTTTTGTGTACGATCAAAGGCAGATGATCATACTGCCCGAGGGAAGTGTACTGCACCTTCCTGACTCGGCAAAGGCCTGTCGCCTACTTGATGATTTTGCCCATACCGAGATCGATGTAAATATACCCGAGTTTAAACTGCGTATTTTTCAAGATTCCGTTTTGCTCCATACATTTCCGGTCAGGGTAGGGCAGAACCGACAACGTTATTTGAAAATGGGAGACCGTATTACCGATTTAAGAACTAAAACCGGGGAAGGAAGCATTATTAGACATGCAAAGCACCCAGACTTCTATAATCCCGTAAACGGGCATCAGTTTTATGTGACCAAACGTGATGACGGAAAGCTTACGCAGATGCCACAAATCCCATGGATAGAGACCGAGATCAATGGAATAAGGAACGGACAGATGATACATCCGACCACGAATCCCAAGAGTTTGGGGAAGGCTTATTCCAATGGGTGCATAGGTACCCGTGAGGCCGATGCTTGGGTCATATATTATTATGCCCCCTTGGGTACCAGATTGAAAATCCGCTATGATCTGGAAACCTATTTTGAAGGTTCGGTAATATCGGTCTTAAAGGATATCTACGGGCTTGAGGAATGAGTCTGTATTTTCTTTATCAGGATAGTTTTAGGGGGAGTTGCAGCAAACGTTTCCCTGTCAAACGAAAAACGGCATTGGCCACGGCAGCGGCGATAGGCCCCAAAGGTGGTTCGCCCACGGGGCCCGGGCGGTCTCGCCCTTGTAGCAGTACTACATCTATTTTCTTAGGGGCGTGTTTCATCAAGGCCATTTCGTACGGGCCGTAAATGGTAGGTTGCAAGGAGCCGTTTTCAACGTACATCTGTTCGTGTAGGCCGGCACTGATTCCCATAATAATGGCACCTTCACATTGCGCCCTCACTTGGTCGGGATTGACGGCGATTCCGGGGTCGAGGGCACAGGTTACCTTATGCACCTTGATCTTTCCATCTTCAATCGATACCTCGGCGACTTGGGCACAGGGTGTTCCACTATCAATGGATGCGGCAAGCCCCATGGCACGACCGTTCACGGCCTGGTCAACATAACCCGCCTTTTCCACAGCGGAACTTGGTGCCTTTTAAACCGATAATATCCCGTATTACCCACAAGAGAGGGGTATTTTCATCGGTAAGGTCAACAGAACGTTCTTCATTGTTGAGCTTGAATTCTAGGGTCATAACTTTTGTTTTGTTTAAGGCAGCTTTAATGGGGTATACTTTTCCCCTCTTGAATCGTTTGGCAGGGTATAAGATGATTTGGGGTTTCTTTTTTGCCGTGCTGTTGACCGGTAGGGATACGGTTCTTAAATATAGGGCTCCAAAGGCGAGTTATCAAAAAAATAAAACATTCTTATTGGAAAATGTTACGGAAAATAGCTTAAAGCACCATTTGTGCTGCCAGAAGTACGTTTGAGGCTATATGCCTAGGGTTGGCAATTTCTTTACCTTGTGATAGGTCAGTGCCGCCGTGATGCAATGGGTCAATATTTCGGTTGGGAGTTCGGCATCCAATTTAAAAACCAGGGCGCGTTTGCCCTCATAGTCCAGCGACTCGTTAAAGATTGCCTTAAAGGTTTCTACCAATCTGCTGGTACATTTAAAATAAAGGGCATATTGATCGGGCGATTTGGCTTTCCAATCCATGCGTAGCGTGCTGCCAATGGAGGTAAGGTAGCTCGGTTCGCCCCATTTTAGGGTTTCTTCCAAATGGGTGATGCCCTCAATGCCTTTGGCCGTGTCGATTACTAATTGCCGTAAGGCCAACATTTGGGGTCTTACCGAACTTGGGTAGGCGTCAAAAACAGCGGCTACTTCGGGGGCGGTTTTGAGTTGGAAGTCTGTCATAGATTGAACCTTTGGCCCCTAAATTACAATTTACAAAGCTAAAGCCTTCATTTTTGTGTGAAAATCAGAGATCTAACTTGGGTGTAAATAAGGTGTAAAACAAATTTGCCGACCAAGGGATTTCCTTGATCGGCAAAAACCTCGTTGGCACAGTTGAGGAGTATTTTGGTTTATTGGGCCGTGTAGGTAAAGGTGACTTTAGCCTGAACGACCTTGCCGTCTATGTCTTGTATGTTGAAGGTGTCGGTAAATGAAAACTCCGATGCGTCATCTTTAATGTTCAGTGAAATGTTCTGAACGATACAGGCTCCGACTAGGCTCAGTACTTCGCCGGTAAGTTTCCAGGTACCACTTAGAGTAGCCTTGTTGTCGCAATCTTCGGCGACATGACTCTGCTTGTAGGTGTAGGAGCGGTCACTGCCAAAGGTATAAGAGGCGTCTTTTTGGCAATCTTCGTACTGGGCAAAGAGGTCTTTTATGGGGTTGTCTTCTTCGTCATCGGTCAGGTCTACTTCCGTATCGGCCATCATACCGGTAAGAACCCAGTCCCCTTGCATTTTTTCCTCACTTGCGGCCAAGGCTCCCGTATAGTCTTCGGGGCATTCAATATCGTTGTCAGAGTTACATGCGGTAAACAGTGTGGTGACGACCGAAGCGGTAAGCGCAAAAAATAGGTTTCTTTTCATAAAATATAGATTATTGGTTCGTTAGCTAGATACTTGAAAAGTAAAAAGGTTGCGAGCTAGGATTGTTAAAAATGGAGAATACGATGGCGATCGACATACAATATCGGCTAGGGAGGCTAGGGTATCATTGCCTTTTGAAAAGACAAAATTCCACCGCTGAAGAAATGAAAAGCAAAGACCGGCAAGGCTTGGGCCGTCTTATTTTCGTTTAAAGAGGCTTATGACCTTACTTACCAGTTTAACGACGACCAAGACCACAAAACCTACGCCGAGGCCTACCAAGAATTCTTTGATAATGCTTGGAAGCTCGGGAAGGAGGTCGTGAAAGAAATGAATGTTATGGGCAAAAATACCTCCAGCGACCAACAAGAGTGCAATAGTACCGATTACCGATAAACTCTTGATGACCCATGGCAGGGCATTGACCAATAACCTACCGACGTAGTCGGAGAAACTATCGTCCCTTTCGTTAAGGTTGATGAGTCGTAGTCCGAATTCATCCATACGAACGATCAAGGCTACTATACCGTAAACCCCGATGGTAGCGATCAAGGCAATTAAGGATACTACGGGAATCTGTATGGAAAGTGGTTCTTCGGCAACCGAGCCCAAGGCAATGATCACAATTTCTACGGAAAGTATAAAATCGGTAACAATGGCCGCCTTTACCCTTTCCTTTTCCAAGGCCAATATGTCGGCTTCGGTAAGGTTCAGCATAGAGGCCTCGTGTTCTTCGTGGCGGTGTGGAACAAAGATTTCGTAGATTTTTTCGGCACCCTCATAGGCAAGGTAGAGTCCCCCTAAGACCAAGGCAACGATTATGGCCGATGGCAGGAATGCACTTAATAGGAAGGCGATAGGCAGAATAATAAGCTTGTTCAGCAAAGAACCTTTGGAGATAGCCCAGAGTACGGGTATTTCGCGACTTGACATAAAGCCGGAGGCCTTTTCGGCGTTTACCGCCAAATCATCACCTAGAATACCGGCCGTTTTCTTGGCCGTAATTTTACTCATGGCGGCAACATCGTCCATAAGTGTAGCAATATCATCTAGTAAGGCGAAAAATCCGGAAGCCATAATTCAAGGGTACTTTTAATTAATGATTCTGTTTTATTCTATTGACCGGTTTCTAGATTCTAGGATAAAGGCCCAAATCGGGAATGGGTGAATTAGGCTTCCTAAAATCTTAAAGTCCAAAAATCTTAAAATCCATCCAATAATCAATACTATTCTTATAGTATATATAAAATATTTTAGAATTGATGTTGATTTTTTTTCAACTCAAAACCATAAGGAAGGGAATTTGGGCCCTGTTTTTACATGGAAAAAAGGGGGTAAAGTAGGAATTGGGAATTACAGGGGCGCGTGCTCAGTTGAGGAAAATTATTGATATGGAAAATAAAAATCAGCATCACCTTATTTCAAAGGGATGAGGCGATTATATATGATTTTAAAACTATCTTTGTAAAATAACTATAATAAGTTTTTTTAGATTTGTTTCAAATCATATGAAATTAGTTATATTGAGCTATATTTAGGTGTGAACTATCTTTTTTGTGCAATTTTTGCACAAAAATAGGGTAAAATTGTTTTTTAAGTATTTATGAAATCAATTTTAATATCTTTGGTTTGTACGTGTAAACATAAATTTTGAATCATAGTTTTTGATTTTTAAGCGGTAAGAAGGCTGGATGTATGGAAAAGTGGGGGAAGTGTAAAAAGGGCGATAGTGCCGATGATATCGCTTCTCAGACTAGGTTAGGTAAAGAGTTAAAAGGAATTTAGAAAATAATCATTAAGCCTTCCGAGACAAAATCCGTACATTTTACGGTCGATTCCGAAATGTTGGAATTTACAGGGTTGAATATGGACAAAACGATAGAAACCGGAAGTTTTACCTTTATGCTAGGAGCTCTTCGGAAGAAGGACTTAGCGGTAATTTTAGGTTTGATAAGAATAAAATGGAAACATAAAATGTAGGCGAAAGGAACTTTGTGTTTTTTTAGATAACAACCGACCCTCACGTTTATGGGGAGAACAGTAAAAGAAATAAGCCTATAGTCTAAAAAAAACACATATGGAATAGAGTCTTTGGGCATTTTCTGATGTAATGTTTCAAAGGAAAAAATAAAAGGTAGTGTAAAGAATGAAAAAGGAATATTCAAAAATGGATGTAAGTCTCTTACATCTTGCAAATAAAAAAGTGGTCTTGCGCCTTATAAAGGATCACGATGAAATTAGTCGTTCCGTTTTGGCCAAAAAATCGGGATTGACGCCTCCGTCCATTACGCGTATAGTAGATGAGTTGATTACCAAGGACCAATTGGTGAAAAGCTTAGGGGTAGGGGATTCCAGTGGGGGGCGCCCCCCGCTGATCGTTAAATTCAAAAACCAAAACAACCTTATTATCGGTATAGATTTGGGAGCCACTTATATTAGGGGATGTCTGGTCGATTTGAACGCCAATTTTATTTCTGAAATCCAGGTGCCTACCGAGCTGGAAAAAGGGTTTTACAGCATCATCGATAAGATGATAAAGGTGGTTAATAAGCTTAAGGCCCGTAAAGAACCCGATGCCAAAATCTGGGGTGTTGGAATAGGGGTGGCCGGTCTGGTCAATAGCGAGACGGGTATAATAGAATCTTCCCCTGATTTTCAATGGTCTCATATCGACCTAAGAAAAGAGCTGGAAGACCAAATGGATCTGCCTTTCTTTTATGATAATTCCACCCGCCTTATGGCCTTGGGTGAATTGAAAATGGGACTAAAGAGCCATCAAAAGAATTTTGCGGTAATCAATATTGGGTACGGAATTGCTTCCGGTCTAGTAGTAGAGGGCAACCTGTTAAAGGGTTACTCGGGTTTTGCTGGTGAGTTTGGACATATTTCCGTAGATACGGATAGCGAGGTACAGTGTAAATGTGGGATGTACGGTTGCTTGGAAGCATTGGCCTCGGGTCGGAGAATAGCTAGTTTGGGTAAGCTTGCCTTGGCCAATGGGAGTTCTGGGCTCTTGGAAAAACTGAGCATGGGCAAGGAAGAATTGATAACGGCCGAGCTCGTGGCAAAGGCCGCGAAAAAAGGAGATGAAGCTTCCTTGAAAATATACGAAGAGGTTGCCGAGTACCTCTGCAAGGGTATCGGTACCATAGCGAACCTGTTGAATCCGGAAACGGTGTATGTAGGAGGTGGGGTTTCGTTGAGCGGCGACCTGTTGTTTGATCTTATAGAGAAAAAAAAGGGCAAATATTTATTGCCCGCCAGTTCAAATGTAGCGATAAGGCCTTCTACTTTTGGAGACCAGGCAACTTCGATAGGGGCGGTATCCTTAATATTGGAAAAGGTGCTGAACCTAGAATTATCCTCTTTGGAGGAGGGGTAAATTGGGGCTGACCTTCCCCTTTATGTTTTGATTTATACATATATATCTGATACAAATGCGCAAAAGGAATTCAAATTACATAGTGACGGCTGTTTTGGCCGTCATTTTTTTTAGCTGTAAAAACGAGAGTAATACCCCAAAAGACATAGTGGCGGCAAAAAGGCCGAATGTCATCTTGATCATGACCGATGATCAGGGGTACGGAGATTTGGCATGCCACGGTAGTCCCTACGTTAAAACCCCGGCACTCGATTCCTTGTATGCGGAGAGCGTTCGCTTTACGGACTTCCATGTGGATCCATCCTGTTCGCCTACTCGGGCGGCTATTTTAACGGGGAACTATTCGGCTAGGGCCGGAGTATGGCATACCATAGGGGGGCGATCATTGTTAAAAGAAGGTATGGTCACCATGCCCGAAGTGTTTGCTTCCAACGGTTATGAGACCGCTGTGTTCGGTAAGTGGCACTTGGGTGAGAATTACCCGTTTCGACCACAGGATAGAGGGTTTAAAGAGGCTATCGTGCATGGTGGTGGTGGCATAGGACAGGGGCCTGACTACTGGGGCAATGATTATTTCGATGACACCTATAAACACAATGGGAAGTTTGAAAAGTACGAGGGCTATTGTAATGAAGTGTGGTTCGATCAGGCAATTGAATACATAGATGAAAATAAGGAAAATCCATTTTTTTGCTATTTGACCACCAATCTGCCCCACGCTCCCCTTCATGTTGATGAAAAATACGTAGCGCCATACAGGGGCGAGGTTTCTGACCGTTTGGCCAATTATTACGGTATGGTCGATAATATTGACGAAAACGTTAAAAAATTGTTAAATAAAATTGACGAGGTAGGGCTTAAAGAGAACACGATCGTCATATTCATGACGGATAATGGCCCCTGCCCTTGGTTTGGGGGAGTGGAAATGGATTTTGATACCGGCTATATTGAAGAGGGCTATACGGCGGGTATGAGGGGAGCGAAAATATGGGGTTATGAAAATGCCCACCGTGTACCATTTTTTATGCGTTGGCCCAATGGGGGCATTTCTGGCGGTAAAGATGTCGATGCCATAGCTGCCCATATCGACATCATGCCCACATTGATTGATCTCTGTGATTTGACCACGGACAGTGGGTTGAAGCTGGATGGTCGTAGTTTGGCGCCGATCCTGAATAAGACCATTGATAAATGGCCTGATGAGCGCAAATTGATCGTGCAAAACCAACGGGTGGAATATCCGGTAAAAGATAAGGAGTACCAAGTTCTTACAGAGGAATGGCGATTAGTGAAAAGGGAAAGGAATGAGCTATATGATATTAAAAAGGATCCCGAACAGAAACACGATGTGGCCCATGAACATCCTGAGGTGATAAAAAGATTGTATGCCGATTATGAAGCTTGGTGGAACGATGTTTCCGTAGGTTTTGATGAATATGCTAAAATCCATATCGGCAACCCTAGTGAAGACCCCGTAGGGATGTACGCTCACGATGCACATAGCAGAAACGGAAAAAAGATATGGGTGGTCGATGTTGAAAAAGCGGGCACCTATGAAATACGGCTCAATCGATGGCCTGAAGAGTCGGGAAAAAGGATCGTAGAAAATAAATCGGGAAATGCGGAAGTAGCGGTTACGGATGCTTGGTTGAAGGTAGGGAATATAGAACGGCGTAAAAAGGTGGATAAAGATATGACCACCGTTACGTTTAATGTGGATATAAATGCGGGAACGACCTGTATAGAAACAGCGTTCCATATGCCGGAAGAGGGCAAGACCTTGGCGACCCAATGTATGTATGTGAGCTACCTAGGAGGGCTTGGTGAAGATGACCTGAATACCTATGTGGCTTCAGATCCAGATGAGATTTTGAAAAAGGGATACGAGCAAAACGTAATACCCTATGATTGATATTTAATTCGAATTTTACTTAAAACGATAGTATGGGGAAATTGGGCATGGCAATAATAACTACGGCAGGAATCGCCTTTTTGTTCGGATGTAACGACCGTCCTCAAAAGGAAGCTGTTAGTGCAAAGGTAGGGAAGCCCAATATCATATTTGTTCTTACGGATGACCAGCGATGGGATGCTTTGGGGTTTGCGGGCAATACTATTATAAAAACCCCGAACATGGATAAATTGGCCCAATCTGGAGTTTATTTTAAGAACGCCTTGGTAACTACCCCCATTTGCGCCGCCAGTCGCGCTACCATACTTACGGGACTTTATGAGAGAACCCACGACTTCAATTTCGGGAAACCGAAATTGAATAATGGCTATATGTTAGAGAGTTATCCCTACCTTCTTAAAAAGGCAGGGTATAGAACGGGACTTATCGGTAAGTTTGGGGTGAAGGTCAATGAGGGGATTGAAGATTCTTTGTTCGATGTCAGTATCAAAACCTTTTGGCCGTATTTAAGGGAAGTAGATGGAAAGCAAGTCCATTTGGCCGATATGAACGGGAATCATGCCATCGATTTTATTAAGGAAAGCAAAGACCAGCCGTTTTGCTTATCCCTTTCCTTTTGGTCTCCCCATGCTGATGATGGCGCCAAGGAACAATACTTCTGGCCAGCATATGTAGATAGTCTGTATGTGTCGGACCATATTCCCGTTCCCGATACGGCCGACCCGAAATTCTTTGAGGCCTTGCCGGAGTTCATGAAGAAATCAATGAACAGAAAGCGATGGTATTGGCGATATGATACCCCCGAAAAATTCCAGGAAATGGTCAAGGGCTATTATCGTATGATCAGTGGCGTCGATAGTGTTCTTGGTAGAATTAGGGCTACGCTCGAAAAGGAAGGTTTGGCCGATAATACCATTATCGTGCTGATGGGAGACAACGGATACTATTTGGGAGAACGTGGTTTTGCGGGTAAGTGGCTTATGCATGAACAATCCTTGCGCGTGCCCTTGGTGATTTATGATCCGAGACAACCCGAAAACCTTCGGGGGAAAACCTTTGATGAGATGGTTTTGAACTTGGATATCGCACCAACCTTATTAGATTACGCCGATGTGGGCATACCGGAAAGCTACCAAGGGAAAACGCTAAAAGGTTTTACCGATGGAGATGTCGAAGATTGGAGGACTTCAGCTTTTTTCGAGCATCAAAGGGAAGGGGAGTCCTTATTGCCCAAAACCGAAAGCTTTAGGGATGAGACCTATAAATTCATCCGCTATGAAGGCGCGCCCGATTTTATAGAGTTTTACAATTTTAGGGAAGATGTGAGCGAGGTGCATAACTTGGCCTTGGATCCTGATTACGCAGAACTAGTGGAACTGTATGCTAAAAAATGTGATTCGGTTATTCAGGGCTTGATGGCAGATCGTATCGTAGGGAAGTAAGCTTCCTTATATCTGTAAGAAAAAAATGTTATAAACTAATATTAACCTTGCAAATCTGCTTTGTGATTGAAGCCGGACTCATATGTCCATACTTTGGTCGAACTATCAAAATAGTATCATTTACGGGTAATTTTGTTGTGCAATTTTAACATTTTTATAACTAAGTTTACACTTTTTAAAGGCATTTTAATATCCTAGGAATCCAGCTAAATATGATGAAAGGTTTATTCAGCACTATTATTTTTATTGTCGGTTTTGTGTCACTTGCCTATACGCAATCTAGTGAGGACGGTAAATGGAATGACGAAGCTATAGATAAGCTCATTGCCGAATCTGAGTTGATTCCTATACAGATTACAGGGGACAAGGATAATAGGATCAATATTGTTATTATGAACCAATGGACTGCTGCCGATGAAGCTCCTTATAATAGTCCTGATATGAGAGGCGAATTCGTAAAGGATATTGAGGAATCTATGGTAGCTGCCTTGACCTACGGCGATGAAAGGGCGCAAACCGCCTATGCCAGTTACAAAGAATTTTTTAATGTCTACGGATTGTGGGCGCCTTCTGTTCCCGAGTGGAAAAAGGGTATCGATAGGGAAACCGTAGATGCCATTCGTGACAAGTTATTTCTACCTTGGAAAAATGAGCACAGGGGCTGGGTGACCTTTCTAGTTATGCCTAACAGGGACAAGGGGGGCGGTGGCGCGGCAAGAAACCTTGAAGAAAGGGTTGGTACGGCCGTGATTGCCGGGAATGGCATAGGGAAAATGTTACATGAGATCTCACATACCTGTATGAGTTTGGGGGATGAATATACTACGGCCGCGACGGGCACGGGAGCTTTTCCGACCTATGCGGCCGATTTAAATTATGAAAGGGAGAAAATCAAATGGCGAAAATGGATCGACCCGGAAACGCCACTTCCCACACCCTATGAGGAAGAATATATCGATAAAGTAGGTGCTTTTGAGGGGAACCAATATCATTTGGTAGATTACTACCGGTCTACGGCCCAAGGCTGTATCATGGGGGCAGGCGTGTTCGATAATACCGAAGAAATGTGTCCTGTCTGTAACCAAAGGGTCTCTATGCGGGTCTATGATTTGGTCGATCCCGTAAATGGCTTTAGTCCTTCGGAAACCTCCATTGAAATAGAGGGTGTACAGAAAATGCATTTTTCTGTGGACCACATTGTGCCAGAGCCGAATACCCAGGTCGCCAGATGGTTTTTAAATGGGAAACTGATTGCCGAGGGGGTAGATGGGATAGACGTAGAGCTTGGGAAAATTGCCCGTTACGAGCTGGTTTGCTCTATAAGCGATGAAACGGAATATATCCGTCCTGATCCACCTTTTTCTAGATTTCCAAAGTTTGAGGTAAGGTGGGAAATCAGTTCTAAATCGGCCCCAACGAAGGCTTCACCATTGGTTGTAAAACTTTCCAAAACGCCTGTTTCTGGAGAAAAAACAGTATGGAATATTACATCGGATATTTCTGGAGGCGTGCCTCCATATAGTTATCAATGGTCTGACGGAACAACAGGGCCCACTTTGAAAGATAGTGGCCTGGGTATATACGAATTGACCGTTACCGATAGTGAGTACAGGACTGCAACGTCTGGTATCGATATTTATGCCGGTGGCCTCGCTTCAAAGACCAAGAAGTCAAAATCTAAAAAACGAAAGAAAAAAAATGAAATCAGTGTCGGGTGTAATATAAAGGCATCGGACATAGGTAAGGCTAACGGTATGCTTGCCATTAGCCCTTCGGGAGGCAAGGCTCCCTATACGGTATTGTGGAAAAAGGGAAAATACCAATACGGTTCGCCGTGGGTGTATGAGTCGGAGAACGCAACTATTACTGATGCGGAGTATACGGTCAAACATCTTTTTAGTGCCAGCAACAATACTTATGTGGACTTAAAAGGGAACGAAGGTTCGGTTTCTTGGGAAGTGAAAGTAGCCAACAGCGGGATATATCCTGTAGATATTATCTATGCGGGTATTTTTATGAAAGGCTCTTCGGCAAAGCTGATGGTCAATGGGGTCGAAGAAAAGGAATCGGTTCATTTCAATCAAACCCGGCCGCTCTATACCGGTTGGGATGTGGCCACCGCCAAAGTGTTTTTAAAGGAAGGAATAAATACGGTGAAGCTTTTCTCCAATGGGGAATCGCTTCCTAATCTCGATTATTTACGGGTCCCGACGCGTGTCGAGGCCATATCGGTTTCCGGCAACGAAAGAATCGGTCTTGCGCCTGGCACCTACGAATATGTGGTCATGGATAGTGAATCGAACACTGTCGAAGGTGTAGTCGTACTTCCCGAAACCTATCCTTTTAAAATAAGCGATATAAGTGTAGAAAATACTTCGGAGGGCACCGTAGGTATAGCTAGTCCGGTTAACGGATATACCTATAAATGGTATGCTAAAGATGCCCCACAGGTAAAGTTGGAGCACTATGAAAAGCCTTTGGGCGTCGGTAATACCTTTCGTGTGCCGCATAAGGGTACTTTTTATGTGGCCGCCTATAACGAGGCTACCAATGCGGAAAGTAGCAATAGAATTGGGTTTGCGGTAGGTGATATTGCCGATAGGAGAGAGGTGCGGATTACTCCGGAAGAATTAGGGGAGGATGCGATAAAGTTATGGTTCGATTCAAGCGATATAGACGGAAACGGCAAACCCGATGAAGAAAACCCGGATCGCGGGCCGGTCAAGAGTTGGGAAGACAAGTCCATTCGAAATGGCTACGAACTTTTTATGAAATACGAACCCAATGCCCTGAACGGAAAGGGTGTGGCGGCATTTGACCACGTGTGGGTTTCTATAATGAAAGAGGAAGTTAAAGAATACCAGACCATAGTATTGGTCTATAAAGAGGGCAGTGTTTCTTTTCCGGGAACTAGCTTGTTTAGAGGGTTGAACGCTTTTATTGGAAGGAGTAGCGATGTTAAGAAATCACTTTTCGACCTTGATGCGGTAGATGATAGAACAAAGAAGGGGCAGGTCTTTCTAAATGGAAAGAAAGTGGATCCGTTCACGACCCCCAACCCCATGGAGTTCTGCATCCTAACAGTGGAATTAGCCTCTCCTTCCGATGTTCCTTTGGCCCGTACCGAAGGCTTGTGGGAAGGGGCCATTGCCGAAATGATATTGATCGACAGAAAATTATTGGATTGGGAACGAAAAGGTCTTGAAGAATATTTGAGGCGAAAATGGTTCGCTATGGTCGATATCAAATTTGAATAAAACGAAGACAATAACTCATACTAGAATAATAATTTAATCCACTTAAAATGTCAAAATCGATAACCTCCTTAACCGTTCTGAGTATCGGCCTTGTTCTGTCGGCCTTCCTAGCGAGTTGTAAAGACAAAACTACAAGCCCTGAAACACCGGGACCTCCGAACATTGTGTATATCATGACCGATGACCATGGGTACCAAGCGATAAGTGCGTACAATGGCGGCTTGAACGAAACCCCGAACATTGATAGAATTGCCAACGAGGGTATAAAGTTTACAAGAAGCTTCGTTACCAATTCCATATGTTCTCCGAGTAGGGCGGTAATGCTTACGGGGAAGTTCTCTCATTTAAACGGACAGCAAATCAATAGCCAACGTTTTGACGGAAGCCAGATGACCTTTCCAAAGCTATTGCAGAAGGAAGGATATCAAACGGCGATGATCGGAAAATGGCACTTGGGAAGTGATCCTACCGGTTTTGATTACTGGAACATTCTTCCAGGTCAAGGGGATTATTATAACCCCGACTTTATTGAAATGGGTGAAAAGTCGGTGGTGGAAGGATATGTAACATCGCTTATAACCAAGTTTAGCCTTGATTGGTTAAAAGGTAGGGATGAAAAGAAACCCTTTGCTCTATTGATGCACCACAAGGCGCCACATAGATGTTGGATGCCCGATCTTAAGTATTTGGAAAAATACAATGATATTAAATTCCCCCTTCCCGATAACTTTTATGATGCGTATGATAATAGGACGGCCGCTGCAGAGCAGAAGATGCACATCAAAGATTTTGATTTGGTGAACGACTTAAAAATGTATGATAAGGAAGGGGAATTCGATACCTCGCTTCGTAAGTTCTTTGAGAGTCAGATCAACCGTATGAACCCTGAACAAAGGGCCGCATGGGACAAGGCATATGATAAGGAAATTGCGTATTTCAAAGAGGCCAAGCTAACGGGCAAGGAATTGATGGAATGGCGCTACCAAAGGTATTTGGAAGATTACTTGCGCTGTATAGCCTCCGTAGATGACAGTGTGGGTGAGATATTAGATTACCTAGAGGAAAACGGATTGGCAGAAAACACCTTGGTCGTTTACACTTCTGATCAAGGTTTCTATCTAGGGGAACACGGTTGGTTCGATAAGCGGTTCATGTACGAGGAGTCTTTTAGAACGCCTTTGGTAATGAAGCTTCCATCACGATTTAAGGCAAACGCCAGTGTGGATCAATTGGTACAGAATATTGATTATGCACCAACCTTTTTAGATTTGGCAGGTGTTGAAATACCAGCGGATATGCAAGGGAAGTCATTGCTTCCATTGGTAGGGGAAAATGGCAATGGAGAATGGCGCGATGCTTTGTACTACCATTATTACGAATATCCAGGGCCACATTCCGTCAAAAGACATTATGGGGTGCGAACCGATAGGTACAAGCTTATACATTTCTATAACAATATAGACCAGTGGGAGCTCTATGATCTTCAAGAAGATCCTGCCGAAATGAATAATCTGTACGGTGATGAATCATACACCCAAATACAGGCCGAATTGCACGATAAATTAAATGAGCTTAGGGTACAGTACAAGGATACCGCAGCTGTAGAAATGGCAGAATAGGGAAGACCTTACATGGAAATCACCAGATACATACACGTATTTTTTTTATCCCTCATAGGCTTTAGCGGCCTAGGTCAGGAAAATCAAGAATTGCCCGTTAAGGTTTTTATTCTTGGGGGGCAATCGAATATGGACGGTACCGGTAAGTCTGAAGACTTGCCGGAAAAATACCGAAGCCATCCCGATGAGGTTATGATCTGGGACAATAAAAAGGAGAAGTGGGTGTCGTTGGGAACGGACTCTTTTTCGGAGCGGAGGAAGTTTAAATTTGGACCGGAAATCGCTTTTTCCCACCTAATGGCAAAGAAGTTTCCAAATCACACCATCGCTATCGTCAAGACTTCAGGGGGTGGGACCAAATTATGGAAGCATTGGTTACCTGGCCAGCCCATGTATACACGGTTCCTTAAGAACATGGACAATGCCTTGCAAAACCTGAAGGGCCAAGGAGTGGCCTATGAAGTATCCGGGATGCTCTGGATGCAAGGTGAATCTGATGCGGAGACCTTGGAGTGGGCAAATGCTTATGAAGAAAATTTAAAGGTGCTTTATAAGGATGTCCGAAAGGAAACCGGCAAGAAAAACCTGCCTATAGTCATGGGCAGAATCTCTATAGGCCTTTTGAGAAAGACCCCTTGGAACTTTGATCATACAGAAGTAGTGCAGGCGGCCCAAGATAAGGTGGCGGCAGAAGACAAAAATGTTTTTATCATAAATACGGATAAGCTTGAGACATTAAACGATAACACCCATTTTAATTCAGAGTCGAATATTTGGCTAGGTGAAAAGATGGGGAAGTTAATGTGGAAGGCCCTTAAATAGGCTTTAAGCCTGGTTTTTGGACTTCTGCCGGAATACTTTTTAAAGTTATATTAAAAAGACGTACAAAAATTGCGGGTTTATCCCTGGGAGTGAAAAATAATATGAATAACACATCACTAAGCTAAATCATGAACTATGTAAATAGAAAAAAGAGAAGTTTTAAGTAACCAAGTAATCACCAAATTTCAATAAAATGAAAAAAGAAAAACAAATTAAAAGCTGGGTAAGGCTCTGTGGAGTAACCCTTGTATTCCTATTCGGGACTATAGGAATTATGGCCCAAACGGTAACGGGAACCGTCACAAGTATAGACGGCCCACTTATTGGGGCCAGTATCGTTGAGAAAGGAACCGTAAATGGATCACAAACAGATTTTGACGGAAACTTTGCCATTAATTTATCGGGGACAAGTACCACCCTGGTCATATCCTATATTGGCTTTTCTACAAAAGAAGTTTCGGTAGCCGGTAAAGAGTCGATTATCGTTGAACTAGAAGAAGATGCGGCAAGTTTGGAAGAAGTCGTAGTAGTTGGATATGGTACCAAGAAAAAGGTAAACTTAACAGGGGCCATATCGGTTTTAGACGAAGAGGTCTTAGAGGCAAGACCTGTAGCGAATGCCCAACAGGCCTTGCAAGGTGCATCACCGGGCTTACAGATAACCCAATCTGGGGCAACAGGCGAACCGGGTGCGGATATGAATATGAATATTAGGGGCTTGACCTCCTTGGAAGGGAATAGTTCGCCCTATATTCTAGTGGATAACATCCCTATGGGGATCAATGATATCGACCCAAGTGATATAGCCAGTATTTCTGTGTTAAAAGATGTAGCGGCCTCCGCTATTTATGGGGCACGGGCAGCATATGGGGTGGTATTGATCACTACGAAAAGCGGAAAAAGTAATAAAGGGGTAAATGTTTCCTATTCTACCAATTACGCGATCACATCTATGTTGAACATGCCGCAAAATGCAGATGCGCTTTCTTTTGCACATACCATGAACCATGCGAGTATCAATGCAGGGGGAAGTGGGTATTATGACGATGCCGCACTTGCCAGAATAGAACAAAATATGGCTTCTCCCGGAAGCGCTCCAGAAGTGCTTGCCACTCCAAATGGTTTGAGCTGGGACTTGGGGGTTGACGGACTTAACGCTTCGGCGGCTACGGATTGGGAATCGATATTCTTTAATAAATCCGGGTCTAGAATGAAGCATAACCTCAATATAACAGGAGGTAGCGAGAACCTATCCTTTTACTTGTCAGGAGGACTCTATGAAGAGGACGGATTGTTAAAACAAGGAGACGATTCTTTTAACCGGTACAATATAGATGCGAAAATCAGCGCTAAGCTGGCTCCATGGGCCGACCTATCTTTTTTGGCCAAGTACAAATACGAAGAAGAGGAATACCCCGAACAAGTTTCGGGAGGCAGGTCCTTTATTATGTTGTTGATGACAAGGCTTAAGCCGACCAAACCGGCGTACTATCCTGGTACGGAAGTATGGACCGGTAGAGTGGGGGAGCAAGAATTGCATCGGTCATATAACAAAGAACGTCAGATCATTTTATCGCCTAGGTTGACCCTTAAGCCTTTTAAGAACTGGACGACCAATATAGAGTTGAATTACAAGACGAACGACAATCGTTTGACTTCGGAATTTCCAACTATAGCTAGTGCGGTACCCGACGGTTCGGGAGGGTCTATCATAACAAGTTCCAGTCAAGAGAACACAGGGTATAACTCTACGATGTATTCCAATACCTATCTCTCTCCGAACATATATACGGAATATACACGAAGCCTAGGGAAGCACAATTTTCTCGTCTTAGGGGGATATCAACAAGAAACCTATAGGTATTTTAACCTGTATGCCTCGGCAAAATATCTACTGACTGATGCCATACCGTCTATCAATACCGCGGTAGGTGAAAAAACTATTTTTGACGGTAAAGGCCATTGGTCTACTCAAGGATTCTTCGGAAGGTTCAGCTATAATTTTGATGAGAAATACCTTTTTGAAATGAATCTAAGGAGAGACGGATCCTCACGGTTTGATGAAGACAATAGATGGGGTACTTTTCCATCGGTCTCCGCAGGTTGGGTAGTTTCAAAGGAAAACTTCTATCCGTTTAAGGAACAGATCGAGTTTTTAAAGTTTAGGGGATCTTATGGTTCAATAGGAAACCAAGACGTTGATAACTATCTATACGTACCCACAATGCCGATCTCTGAATCTGGCTGGTTATTTGGGGGAGAACGATTATGGACGGTCGGAACACCGAATCTTTCTAGTGTCGATTTAACCTGGGAAAAGGTCAGTACCCTAGATTTTGGTCTAGACCTACGTGCTTTGAACAATAGGTTGGGTTTTACGTTTGATTGGTACCAGTCAAAAACCAGTGACTTAGTCGGTCCTGGTCAAGCTGTACCTGCCATATTAGGCACAAGTGTACCAAAAACCAACGGAGGTGAAGTCACTACTACGGGTTGGGAAGTGGAGCTTTCATGGCAAAATAGTTCTAAGGACTTTTCCTATGGATTCAGGGGCGTTCTATCTGATTACCAAAGTGAGATAACCAGCTATAACAATCCGACCAAGATTTTGAGCAACTATTATGAAGGTCAAATGCTCAATGAAATATGGGGATTGGAAACAGCCGGTCTTTTTCAGTCAGATGAAGATGTAGCGAATTGGGGCGTTGATCAATCTTTTCTGTATTCAGGTGCTTTTTTACCGGGCGACGTAAAATATGTCGATCAAACAGGTGATGGTGCCATAGATATAGGTGACAATACAAAAGATAACCCTGGCGATAGAAAAATTATCGGTAACAGTACCCCGAGATATCAATTTGGATTCAGTGCTAACGCCTCGTATAAAGGATTTGATTTTTCCTTCCTGATTCAAGGTGTAGGCAAAAGAGATTTGGATTTAAGGGGCTTGGGTACGTTTAGAGGGCCGGCCAACGGACCATTACATGCCAATGTATACGAAGAGCACCTAGACTTCTGGCGCGATGACACTAGTCCGTTAGGCGCTAATCCCGATGCTTATTTTGCGAATCCGTATTCACAATTTACCGGTCAGAACAATAAAAATTATGGGTATGCCACCACGCGTTACCTTCAAAACGGGGCATATGCGCGATTAAAGAATATGCAAATAGGCTATACGCTTCCACGAGGTACGGGTAAAAAGAAATTACCTAAAACCAGAATATACATTTCAGGCGAAAACCTTTTGACCTTTACAGATCTTATGATTTATGACCCAGAAGCCTTTAATGGGAGAAACAGCCGTGTAGGTGACCAGTATCCGTTGAGCCAAGTATATTCATTGGGCTTAAATATTAACTTCTAAAAATATAAAAATGAAAAATATATATTATATACTCTGGATAGTTATTATTGGGTTGTTTTTTAACTCTTGTGAAGAAGAAGACCTATTGGATAAAACCCCACTAGATCAGATATCGGATACCGACTTTTGGCAAACCGAGGGCGATTTACAACTGTATTTGAATAATCTCTACGGAACTTTTCCGGGTTGGGCCGGAGCCGGTGCGGCACCGTCCCCAGATGTGGGTACCGATATCGTCATAGAATCACAAGAGTGGTTTGGCGCTTCGTCGACCACTAGATTAGATGGTACCCTTAACGTTCCTGGTTCTGGTGGAGGATGGAGTTGGTCTAACGTACGTAGGGTCAACTATTTTCTTGAGAACGCAGAGCGTGTAGAAAGCGGTGGTCTTGTAGACCATTATAAAGGTGAGGGCTATTTCTTTAGGGCTTGGTTTTATTTCAGCTTGCTACAAAATTTTGGAGACCTACCTATTATTACCGATGTAGTTGGGATTGAAGATGAAAGCCTTCTGTACGGGTCAAGAAGCCCGAGAACGGAAGTGGCCAACTTTATTTTGGAAGACCTGGATAAGGCAATTGCCATGATGAAGACGGCTTCCGATGTGGGGCCTTCAAGGTTGAATAAAGACATAGCGGCCCTTTTTAAGGCAAGGGTAGCCCTGTACGAGGGTACTTGGGAAAAATACCATCAAGGCACCACCTTTGCCGGTGATACCAATGGAGCCGGTTTTATACAGCAAGCGGCGGAAGCGGCCAAAAGTGTTATGGATGATGGCAATTATTCCTTGGATACGGGTGATGTAAACGATGCCTATTATAATCTATTCGTTCAGACCGATTATAGCGGTAATCCCGAAGTAATGTTATACAGGCACTACGATTATTTGACCTATAACATTCAAAATTCACTGTGGAATCAACCGAATGCACATGGTATGACCCGTGAAATGACAAAATACTATTTGGCTTCAGATGGTCTTCCTATATCCGTAAGTCCGAATTTTGAAGGCGATGTTACCCTTGATGAAATTCAAGTGAACCGCGACCCAAGGCTGGCACAGTCCGTTATGGCCCCCGGAGACCTAGATTTTATCGCGGTCAATGGAGATTCCATCGCTTTTAGCGTTCCGATAATGACACGTAACCCAACGGGGTATGCCATTGAAAAATGGAGGTCTAAAGAGCTGTTCGAAGAATTGAATAATCAACGGACAAGGGATATTGGTTATATCATCTTCAGATATGCGGAAACCCTTTTGATCTATGCGGAAGCTAAGGCCGAATTGGGCACCCTAACCCAAACGGATGTTGATATGAGTATTAATCAGCTAAGGGCCAGGGTCGGTATGCCGGATTTGGTCATCAATGCCATTACCCCCGATCCAGAGTGGCCAAACTACGGTTATACCCTACCGGACTACTTGTATGAGATCAGAAGGGAACGCGTAGTAGAGCTATTTGGCGAGGGTAACCGATTGGCAGATTTAATGCGATGGAGAGCGCATACCTTGTTTGTGGGGACACGCCCTACAGGTACGACCTATACTGCGGATATCGAGGCGGAATATCCAGCCCTGTTTACGAATGAAGAGGGTTTTCTTGATCCTTTTATTAACTATTTGGATGGTGGGGCATACGGCTTTAACCCTGAAAGGGATTACCTATTGCCATTACCGACCAATGAACTTACGTTAAACCCTAATTTGACCCAAAACCCGAATTGGTAATTAGTTTTTTTATTGATTAGAGCAAAACCGGTTCCCATTTGGGGCCGGTTTTTTTATGGTAAAAGTGGGTTATGGTTTTTTGGTAGGCTCGTATGCGGGGTTGACCTGTGTAGGAATTGGTGCATGGGTAGCGGTGCGCCATTTTTTTAGTTCATCGTACATCTGCTGTGTCTTTAACGGATTTTGTTTCGCTAGATTGGTCGTTTCGCCTATATCGGTTTTTAAATTATAGAGCTCTAGGGCTCCGTCTTCAAAGTACTCGTGTAACTTCCAATCCCCAGAAATGATGACCGAACCGGGGCGTGTTCTAAAAAGGGAATCCCTGGCTTGATCTTTCAATCCGCTATATTTTTGAAGGTATATTGGGAAATGAAAATAAAGCTGTCGTTCGGCGGCCCCTTTTCCGTATAGAACGGGCTCAAGGTTTATACCGTCGAGAAATTCGGCCTTTCTTCCGGGGGTAGCAATGCTTTGAAGCGTGGGATAAAAATCTAAATGGCTCACCGGTGCGGTCGATATGGATTGTGCCTGGATCTTTCCCGGCCATTTAATGATCAAGGGAACGCGAATGCCCCCTTCGTAATATGAGCCTTTTCCGGCACGTAGGGGACTTTGTTCGGAGATAGCCCGAATCCCTCCATTGTCCGAAGTGAAAATGACAAGGGTGTTGCCTTCCAGGCCATTTTGTTTAAGGGCCTTCAAGAGTTTGCCTACATTTTGGTCCATAGCGTACACCATAGCGGCATAATCTGGCCTGTTTTGTCCATTTTGACCGGCTTTCGCTTCAAACTTGGCCACCAGTTCCGCTTTGCCCATAATGGGGGTGTGTACGGTGTAATAGGGCATATAAAGGAAAAAAGTACTGTCTTTGTACTTCTCTATATATCTTATGGCCTCATCGGTCAACCTATCGGTTAGGTATTCGCCATTTTTGCCATTGGTGATATGGTCTATATTGTACGGTGAAAAGTATCCGCCCTTGCCGGGGTTTCCCCTTCCGCTTCCTCCAATATTAACATCTATACCTTGGGTGCCGGGATCCTTGCCTACATGCCATTTGCCAAAGCTTCCGGTGACATAGCCGGCCGATTTGAGCATTTGGGGCAAGGTGAAAATAGTGTCGTTGAGATGATCGGTATTTTGGATCGGAACGAGTTTTCGCGTTTTTATATGCCCACGGTCGGATGGGCTCACCGTATATACGCCATGCCTAGGCGTGTTCAGTCCTGAAATAAGGCATGCCCTACTGGGAGCGCAGTTTGCGGCGCCCGCATAGGCATTATAAAAAACCATGCCTTCGGCGGCCAAGGCGTCTAGGTTGGGCGTTTCGTAATAGGTGCTTCCCATAAAACCCACATCCTTATACCCTAGGTCGTCTATGTTTATAATAACGATATTTGGTTTTTTCTGTACTGGATCGGCGATTTTTACAGGTTTGCACGATTGAAAGGCCAATAGGGCCGGGAGAACAATATATAGTATTTTATAAGTGCGGGCGTTCATGTTTTGGTATGGATGTTAGAAGAGGTTCGTATGCTTCCCGATATATTCGAAGGCTAAAAGTATTCCCCTTTCAACGATTATATAGGGGTGTAATGCTTCGTTAAGGGGATACGGATGTTGCGTTTTTGGGTAAAGGTCGTTGTTATTTGGTCGGATCATTGTGCGGGGCTTCTACGCTAGTGTGGGTGTCCTTATAAAATTGCTTGGCGTATTCGGTAGGGCTCATTCCATATTCTTTGCTAAAACACTTGCTAAAATATTTCTGATTGCTGAAACCGGTCATATAAGCCACCTCTGAAATGTACATCTTATTGTTCTTCAATAGCTGTGCGGCACGTTTTAACCGTATTTGTTTGATAAAATTGACAGGGGTGTCATTGTTGATCGCCTGTAGTTTACGATAGAGATTGGCACGGCTCATACCCACTTCGGAAGCTAGGAACTCTACATTGAGCGAGCTATCGTCAATAAATTTTTCAATGACCTCTATAAGCCTTCGGATAAACTTTTCATCGTTGGAATCGACTTTCAGTTCAGACGGTTCGGGAGTGATTATCTTACTGTACCTGTCTTTTAAGTCTTCGCGTGAGCTAAAAGTGTTTTTTACCTTCCACTTTACAAATTCAAGGCTAAAAGGTTTTTCGATATAATCGTCGGCTCCCAGGCTAAGACATTCTATTTTGGTTTCTTCGGAATTTTTAGCGGTAAGCATAAAAATGGGAATGGTCTTGGTCTCAGTATTACCTTTTAACTTGCGTAGCATTGAGATGCCATCTTCTACCGGCATGAGAATATCGCATATGATCAAATCCGGTTTTTGGGACAAGCAGCTAAGGTATCCTTCCTGACCATTGCAAGCTTCAATGATATTAAAGTCGTCCTTTAGTTCTTCGCGCACCATAGACCTTAGGTCATTATTGTCTTCTACCAGCAGTACAAGGGGCTTTGTAAGGCTAGCTTCCATGGGAATGGATTCGAACTCGGAAGAAACTTCTTCGATAACCTGAAATTCGGAGTTTTTGATAAAATTTTTGGTAAGGGGGGTAGCCTTGTTGATCCGTTCTTTTTTATGGTACCTGTTTTTGTTGATGGGGAGATAAAATGTAAATTCGGTGAAAACGTTTTCTTCGCTTTCCACCTCTATGGTGCCGTAGTGTCTTTCCGTAAGTTTTTGTACCAGCTCCATACCAATACCGGTTCCTGGTATTTGATTACTGTAATTTTTGGTGGCTTGATAGTAACGGTCAAAGATTCGTGCTATATCTTCTTTAGGAATGCCTATGCCATTGTCCCTAACGCTACATTTGATATACTTGCCACTGCCTAATTTTTTATGGGAAAGGCTTTTGTCCTTGGCGGAAGCCAAACTCAAGCAAACCTTGATCTTTCCTTTTTTGGGAGTGTACTTAAAGGCATTGGACAAGAGGTTAAAAAGGATTTTCTCAAGAATGTCAACATCGTACCAACCGAAAATTTTGTCTTCTTCGCTAACGAACTCATAGTCGATTTCATAAATTTTGGCAAAGTCGTTAAATGCATTCTTGATAATTTCGATGTCTTTTACAATATCGTTCTTCGATATTTGAAGTTTGAGTTTTCCCTCATCGAACTTTCTGATGTCCATGAGTTGGTTGATGAGGCGGTGCATTCGCAAGGTATTGTTGTAGATCCGTTGCGAGGTAATGGGGCTTAAAGTAAATTTCTTGTCTTTTACCACTTTTTCGATGGTACCCAAGATAAGGGCCAAAGGCGTACGCAACTCGTGTGAAATATCGGTAAAGAACACCATTTTCATACGGTTCATCTCATTGTCTTTTTCACGGCTTACGGTTTCCGCTACCAGTTTCTTCTTCAGCTTATACCATCTTCTAATGACTGACCATGTCGTATATATGGAGATGATTAAAAGAAGAAGGTAAATAAGGTAGGCCCAGGTGCTCTTCCAATAGGGAGGGCTGATGGTAAAGCTAAATGTCGCCGGATTTTCGTTCCATACACCATCACTATTAGAGCTTTTTACCTTAAAAATGTAATTGCCCGGAGGCAGGTCGTTGTAATTGGCGTTGCGGTTAGAAGCTTGCGTATGGTGCCAAAAATCGTTTATACCCTCGAGTTTATAGGCGAATTTATTCTTGTTAGGGGCCGTAAAATCCAAGGAGGAGAATTCAAAGGCAATATTATTTCTGTTATGGGGCAATTTTAGACTGTCTGTGGTGTTGAGGAATTTTCGCGAATGGTTCTCATTGTTCTCCGTGTTTAAGCGGTCGAAATCCCCGAAAATGGTGTAATTCGTTATTATGGTGTGCGGCGCCAGCGAGTCTTTTTTGTAGTTCTGGGTGTTTACCGAAAAAAAGCCTCCGGGACAGCCAAAATAGATTTTTTCCTCTTCGTCTATGGCATATGAATTGAACATAAAATGGCTCTCGGTTACGCCATCTTCAATTCCGAAATTGACAAATTTTTCCTCCTTGACATCGAATCTGGAAATACCGTCCCTGGTGCTGAGCCATAAATTTCCAGAAGGATCCTTTGCAATGCTGGCAACGGTAGTAGAGGTGAGCCCTTCTTTTTTTGCATAGCTTTTGATGCTTTGTTCCTCAGCGTTGTAGAAGTTGAGTCCGCCGCCCCTAGTGCCTATCCATATATTGCCTTGCTCATCTTCGAATAGGCATAGAATGGCATTGGAGCTCAGTCCGTCTTCAAAAGATGGGTTGAATACCTTAATGTCTTCATCGATAAGGTTGATCTTGAACAGGCCGTCGCCCCGGGTACCGATCCATAGATTGTGGTTGTGGTCAAGGTGCATGACCGAAACATTTTTTCCGAACAACACGGAAACGGCCTTTCTCTTAAAGGCGTTCATGTTTTTTTCAGGAGTGACTATGTCTATTCCACCGCCCCAAAGTCCAACCCAAATTTCATCGTGGTTCAGGGGTACCATATCTCGAACGTTATAGTGGTATTTTTTTATGGTGTCGAACCGAATGTTATCAAGCTTGTTACTGTAATTTTTAGTGGTTAAAAGATAGTTGCCCTGTCCGTATAGTATTTCCTTCTGGGAATGGTCTTTTTTTACGATGCTGTATTCTTCATCGCTGGCGGCCAATAATTGTTTTTTTTTGGTTTTGAGGTTGAACCGGTACAGTCCGTCGTTGTCAAGGGTCATCAACATTAGGTTTTTACCGGTTTTTAACAAGGATTGCGTGAAGTTGTTGTTCTGGTTACTGTTGAACGTGGTATATCCAAAAATCAAGTTTCTATCAATGTGTTTCTTAATGCCTTTATTGGTGGCGACCCATAGATTATTGTAGCGATCTATGATCAAGGAGTTGATCCGGTTTTCGTATGGGGAGTTGTCCGTTTTTTGTTCTTCGGCCACATAGCTGAAAGAGTAGGAGTTGTTCGATCGTTGTCCTTTGTATAGGCCAGACCGGTTGCTGATCCATATGATTCCCGTGGTCGTGTCTTTTCGTATGGAGGTGAATTCGAATAGACCTTGACTTTTTTTAAAGCGATCTATTTTTTCCAGTATTTTTAGTCCGATACCGCCTTTTTGATATTCAAGAAGGAATAGACCTTCTTCCGTTGCGGCTAAAAAAGTGTTGTTTTCTGAAGGAACCAAAAATGAGACATCTTTGGGGAACCCCACATCTACCAGTATGTTTTCTTCGTTGAGCATTAAAATACCCTTAGGGGTAGCGAACCAAGCTCTACCAAAAAGGTCCTCGCAAAAATCGTTTATTCTTTTGTTGCTCGTCCAGACACTGTTTTTTTGTCGATAGTTGAGTTCTGTCTGAAATTTGATGCGGTCAAGGGCGAGATCGGGAGTGATTTTGACAATACCGGTATTCCGTAGATTGGCCCAAATGGCACCGTCATTTGACTTGCCTAGTACGGTACTGGTGTTGTTCTTATAGAAGCCTTTAAAGCTATTGGTCTTTCTGTGATAGCGTATCAAATAACTTTCACTGCCGATCCATAGGTTTCCGTAATCGTCTTCTATAATTGAATTGATACTGTTGTTGGGTATCGAGTTTTCGTCAAAAACATCGTATTGGTTTTCGACCATGGCGTGCCCATCATACCTATATAGCCCACTATCGGTACCTAGCCATAAATAGCCCAAGTGGTCTTCATAAATAACGTTGGTCTTTTTGTTAAAACGGCTATTGTTTATATGTAGGTCATGAAAATGCGTATTAACGTTCTGTGCGCTACAACCGGCCCAGTAAAAGATAAAAAGGAAGAGGGTAACGAGTGATTTCATACACAGGGTTTGGTAGGGGCAGTTTTTTGGTTTTTCCACTATATAAGCACTTGATTGAACGTAGAATACGGGTTTCACGGTGTTTTTAAAGGCTGTTTTTTGGTTGTTTATAGGTTTAAAATGAGACGTATGGTCGTTAAATGGTCAAAATATGTACTAAATATAGGCCATAAATGTTGCAAAAAGGCTTCTAAAGGCCTTTAAAATGGCAATTTGCAACATAAGTGTACCAATGTGAGATATTCGCTCTAAGACCCTTCAATATATTTACCCTAGGCCTTTTACAACTCAACTTAGAGGCTACTAATTCTAACTAACATAAACCATTATGAATTTGAAAAGAATGTTATTGCTATTGCTGTTCGCCAGTATGGTGTCGCTTCAGGCTCAGCAAAATTTGACAGGAACTATAACGGATGGGTCTGGCCAACCACTTCCCGGTGTGAATGTATTGGTCAAGGGCACCACGGTAGGTACCGTGGCCGACTTTGATGGTAATTACGCTATTAAGGCGCCCGAAGGGGCAACTTTGGAATTTAGTTATTTGGGATTTATAACCCAAAGTGTTCAAGTATCGAAGCAGACTACGATAAACGTGGTACTTGAAGAAGATGTTGCACTTCTGGAAGAGGTAGTGGTCATTGGTTACGGAACTTCAACGAAGAAAGATTTGGTATCTTCCGTTGCTTCCGTAAAATCCGATGTTCTCGAAAACCAACCCGTTGCCAGGGTAGACCAGGCCTTACAGGGCCGTGCTACAGGGGTAGAAGTTACTTCGAACAACGGAACCCCAGGTTCTGGGGCTACTATACGTATTAGGGGTAACAGTTCCATTAATGGAAACAACGACCCATTGTACGTTATCGATGGTTTTATTGCCGGTACGGGGTTTAACCTGAACACGATCAATGTTAACGATATTGCATCCATTGAAATCTTAAAAGATGCCACCGCGCTTTCCATCTACGGAACCAGGGGGGCTTCTGGTGTAATTTTGATTACGACCAAAAATGGTAAGGGAATGGCACCGGGAAAACCGGTAGTGACCGTTAATCATTATCAGAGTATTCAAGAAACGGCCAACCGTATCGATATTCTGGGGGGACAAGACTTTATAGATTACAAAAACGAATCGTATCAATTTGTACCGGGACCCGATGGTTTTGGTTATACCGATACGTCTTTGCCACTGGTTTTAGATCCTGAAAACACTACAACAACCGATTGGTTGGATCTAGTGGAGCAACCAGGTTCTATTTCAAATACAGATGTTTCCGTAACCGGGAATTCTGAAAATGCCAATTACTTTATCTCTGGGAATTATTTCAATCAAAAAGGAGTTCTTAGAGGCTCTGGTTTAGAAAGGGTAAACTTCAGAACCAATCTAGATGTTAGGGTTTCCGATAGGTTTAAGACCGGTATTCGCGCCAACATTACACACTACAAAATAGAAAACAACAAAGTAGATTACGGTAATATTGTTTCTAGCGTACTTCCTATACGACCGGTATATTTGGAAGACGGAAGTTATTCGTTTGAAAACCCTATCAGTGCAGGGTTGGAACGAAACCCAGAAGCAGATATACAATTACGTGTAGACCATGACTTGGTTACCCAGATAATCACCAATGCCTATGTAGAATATGAAGTAGCCAAGAACCTTTCGTTTAAATCTACTTTTGGTGCCCAGTTAAATTATAAAAAGGAAAACAACTATTTACCAGGTATTTTACCAGAAAGGGTAAATGGAGGTTTCGGTCGTATCAATACCAATTTTACGAAGAGCATCTTGAATGAAAATACGCTGAACTATAACTTGGATTTAGATGATCATTCTATAAAAGTGCTAGGTGGTTTTACATGGCAAAAAGACAACAATGAAAGTACCCGCACTGAAGCGGATCAATTTCCAAACGATGTAGTACTTTTTAATAACTTGGCTTTAGGTGATGCTTCAACGGCAGTAGTAGGTTCCGGTTACGGACAACGAACCTTGACTTCCTTCTTGGGTAGGGTCAACTATGGGTATAAAAGTAAATACCTATTGACTTTAGTAGGTAGGTATGATGGTTCTTCCGTATTTGAAACAGGCAATAAATATGCCTTCTTTCCTTCAATAGGAGCTGCATGGAACGTTGATGAAGAAGATTTTTTGTCCGATTCCGATGTTGTAGACAGGTTTAAACTTAGAGGTAGTTACGGTATTGTTGGGGAGCAGGGCGTAGCCGCTTATAATTCAATCGCAACTTATGCCAATACCACAACGGTTTTTAACGGCTCTTTGGTGAACGGGGTTCTTGTTGGTAAAGTTCCGAGTAGTGGTTTGACTTGGGAGACAACAAAGCAGCTGGATTTAGGGATAGAATTGGGCTTCTTGAACAATAGGATATCCTTTGAAGCCGATTATTACAAAAAAACAACGGATGATCTATTGTTATCGGTAGCACTGTCCGGTCAGGTAGGGGCAAATTCCACTACCCAATTACAGAACTTGGGGTCGGTAAGAAACAGTGGTTTTGAATTTGGTTTGAATACCATCAACGTACAGAACGAAAACTTTACATGGGAGTCTAACCTTAGTATATCATCTAACCAAAGTGAAATATTGGAGTTAGATGGGCAAGAGTATATTTCCCTGCAATCTACAGGAAATCAAGGAGGGAATTCCGCACGGTTGATCGTGGGTGAGGCCTTGCCAACCTTTGTCGGGGCAAAATATTTGGGAACTTATAAAAGTGCCGACGAGATTATTGCCGACGGTAGGGAAGGACGATCCTTCATCGGTGGCCCGAGATACGAAGACGTCAATGGCGATTCGAATATCAATGATGAGGACTTTGTCGTACTCGGTAGCCCGATACCCGATTTTTACGGTGGTTTTAGAAACACGTTTACATACAAAGACCTTTCTTTAGATGTGTTTTTTCACGGTAGCTACGGAGCCGAAATTTACAACGTAAGATCGCAAACGGCTTATTTTGGTAGAGGCGAGCAAAACGTTGATCCTATTGTATTGGATCGGTGGACGGGCGGTGTAAACGAAACGTCCGACATACCAAGGGCCGGGCCTTCTAACAGTCTTTTTAACCCTAATAGCAGTTTGAATATTGAAGATGGATCGTATTTAAGGTTGAAGACAGCTACCTTAAATTACAATGTTCCTTTAGAATCAGGCGGACTTAGCAATATTTTCAGTGCTTTGAATGTCTACGTTACGGGAACGAACCTCCTACTTTTTACAGACTTTACGCTGGGTGATCCAGAAGTAAACAATTTTACCGCAGGAAGCGGCCTTAATTCTGTTTCCCAAGGTTTTGCCACAGGTCAATATCCTTACGCAAAAACTATAACCCTAGGTGTGAAAGTAGAATTTTAAAAAAAACGATATGAAAACTAATATAACGAGCAAATTTTTAATACTACTTGTGGGCTTTCTAGCTTTAAGCTCATGTGACGAATTTTTGGAGGAAGACCTCCGCGACGAGATTACCCCTGACGCCTTTTTTACCAATGATAAGGAAGCTGAATTGGCCGTAAATGGGGTTTATAGATTATTTCATGATAACAACCTTTACAAGCAACGTGGGTTGGATAATTATTATACGAGCGGTGCAGATATACAGGCGGCCAATAGGGATGTTAATGGGGCCATTCATAATTACCTGATTCAAGAGGGAACCGCAGACGGTAACGGAACTTGGATCCAGTTGTACCGGGTTGTGAATAATACCACGGAATTCATTACCAATATTGAAGGTAACGAGAGTTTATCTGACGACGCCAAGAACAGCAGATTGGGTGAATTACTCTTCCTAAGGGCCTTGGCGTACTATCACTTGACCAATTTATGGGGAGATGTTCCTTTTTATACGGAGCAGTTGCCGGTGTTGGAACGATCGGTATTGGGAAGAACCCCAAAGGCAGAGATAAGAAGTGCCATGAAAGACGATTTGGCACGCGCATTTGATTTATTGCCCAGTTCTTATTCGGGTAATGATTTAGGCAGGGCCAGTAAATGGGCCGCGGCGACCTTAAAGGCAAAATACCACCTTTTTGATAAAGAGTGGGCCTTGGCAAAGGCGGAATGCGATATTGTAATCGATGGTGGGGCACACAGATTATTGGATAATTATTCCGATGTGTTCGATCAGTCGGATCCAAGCAATCAGTATAACGACGAATATATTTTTGTAGTGGACTTTGAAGCTGATTATGACGGACCTTTAGCTACCACAAGAACGGATGACTACAATCCGCGTATTAGGGATGAACCGGCTGGAAGGAATAACGATACTATTGTAAACGGGGTTTCCGGAAGTAAAGTGGATATTTTTCAAGGTCTTTTGCGTGAACAAGGCGAAGATATGACCGGTTATGGTTGGTCGGTACCTCTACCTGAATTCGCTTTAAGGGAAAACTGGCAAGATGGTGATCTAAGATACGATGCTACTATCGTTACTGAATATTTAGGATGGAAATTGTCCTTCCCATACTTCCGGAAGAACTGGAATCTAGATCAAGAGAATTCTTTACGTGGGAACCACCCGGAAAACTATATTGTTTTTCGTTTAGCAGATGTATATCTAATGGCTGCTGAGGCCGAGAATGAGTTGAACGGCCCGGGAGGCGCCTATTATTATGTCAATAAAGTAAGGGAAAGAGCTTTCGAGCCAGACCAACCGTGGAGTGGCATGTCTAAGGATGAATTTAGGGAAGCTATGTATGAGGAGCGTAAGTTCGAGCTAAGTGCCGAAGGTCACCGTCGTATGGACCTTATACGTTGGGGTATTTTGATAGATCGTGTAAAAACGGTACAACACCGTGCATGGAACAATCCTGCCGCAAATATCCAGCCCTATCACGTATTGTTGCCCATACCACAACAACAATTGGAACTAAATCCAAACTTACTTGAGTCCGACCCGACCAATAATGGTTACCGGTAATTAATGAATGTGTGATTGCCTCGGAGCGTAAAAAACTGTTCCGGGGCAATTATTAATAGAAAACTACAATGAAACAATTTCTTTATTTGATTTTGCTGACCACTTTGATTCTTTCATGTAAGAACAAGGCCAAGGATTCTTCAAGCCTGAAAACGGCAATTGCGACCAAGCCCAATATCGTGTATATTTTGGCCGATGACCTGGGGTATGGCGACCTAAGTTCGTACGGACAGCAAAAATTTTCTACGCCCAATATCGACAAGCTGGCAAAAGACGGCATCCTTTTTACCCAACACTATTCGGGTAGTACGGTATGCGCGCCTTCACGATCGGCCTTGTTAACGGGCATGCATACGGGCCATACGGTCGTAAGGGGAAATAAGGAAATTTTACCGGAAGGGCAATACCCTTTGCCGGACAACACCTATACCTTGGCCGAGGCCATGAAAAAAGCAGGCTATATTACAGGGGCCTTCGGAAAGTGGGGATTAGGTTTCCCAGGATCCGAGGGAGATCCCTTAAACCAAGGCTTCGATGCTTTTTTTGGGTACAACTGCCAACGTTTAGGACATAACTATTACCCTAGACATCTTTGGGCCAATAAAGATTCCTTGGTGCTCGAGGGCAATTCGGGCTTTAAAAAAGAGACTTATGCTCCCGAATTGATTCATGATAAAACACTGGAGTTTATAGAGATGAACAAAGACAATCCTTTCTTTCTCTATGTGGCTTCCATCATACCACATGCCGAATTGACCGCCCCTGAGGAAATCATGGAAAAATACAAAGGTAAATTCGCCCCTGAAACGGTTTATGAAGGGGTTGATGACGGTCCCGAATACAAATTAGGGCCTTATGGATCGCAAAAGGAACCACACGCTGCATTTGCTGCCATGGTACATCTATTGGATGCCCAAGTCGGTGAAATTATGGCGACCTTGGAAAAATTGGGTATTGCCGATAATACCCTTGTGGTCTTTACATCCGACAATGGTCCGCATACCGAAGGTGGTGCCGATCCAGAGTATTTTAACAGCAGCGGTCCGTTTCGCGGAACCAAAAGAGATCTTTACGAAGGAGGTATCAGGGTGCCTATGGTCGCGGCATGGCCGGGCAAGATCAAGCCTGGAAGTAGAACGGAACTGGTATCGGCGTTCTGGGACGTGTTTCCTACCTTTTCTGATATAGCGGGTATTGAAACTCCCGAAGGCTTGGATGGAATTTCATTTTTGCCCACACTTTTAGGAGATACCGATCAGCAAAAGGAACATGAATACCTGTATTGGGAATTTCATGAAAAGGGAGGTAGGCAAGCCATCCGTAAAGGTAATTGGAAAGCGGTAAAATACAATGTATTCAAGGGGCCTGATGTGCCAATCGAACTTTATGATATTAGCACCGATGTTGCTGAAGAAAACGACTTGGCAGCGGAGCATCCGGAAATAATTGAAGAAATGAAAGTGTTGTTCCAAGAGGCCCGTACGCCCTCGGAAGTATTCACTTTTAATCAAGAGACTTATTTGAACGTTAAATAGAGTTGTGAATTTTGAGTTAGTTCATTTTTTGTTCAGAGGTCCAATTTGTTTGGGCCTCTTTATTTGCTTTAAGAAGTGAGGTAAGGATATGGGGCTAACAAAATTACATGCGATCCAACATTGAATAATTTAGTGTTGCGACAAGAAGAAGTAACTTAATACGTATAGAAGAATAGCAAATGAAAAAACAACTGTTTCTTATTATTGCGCTTTGTGCGATTTTAGTAGGTTTTGACCAAGACAATAAACCCAAGGTCTTGATTATTGGCGATTCCATTTCCTTAGGATATACGCCCCATGTAAAATCGGCCTTAAAAGATAAGGCCAACGTATTCCATAATAAGGGGAATGCCCAACACACGGGAACGGGAATCGAGAAATTAGATGAATGGCTAGGGGATACCCAGTGGGACGTGATTCATTTCAATTGGGGACTGTGGGATTTGTGTTACCGCCATCCCGATGCAAAAACGCAAGGTAACAGGGACAAGGTAAACGGTACCGTGACCTATACTCCGGAACAATACCGCGATAATATGGAAGCCTTGGTCGTTCGACTGAAACAGACTGGGGCCAAACTGATTTTTGCGACTACAAGTTATGTGCCCGAGGGCGAGGTAGGTCGCTTTGTCAAGTCCGATAAAATATACAATAAAATGGCCGTTGAAGTCATGAAAAAACACGGGGTAACCATAAATCCGCTAAATCGAATCTCAAAGAAGGTGTACAAGAAGCATGCTGCAGGTCCGGGGAATGTGCACTATACAAAAGAAGGCTACCGATTACTCTCCGAACCTGTGGTGAAATACATAGAAAAAAGCCTAGGCTTTTGAATCAATAGGTATAATTGTCAATGGAAAGTACAGGCGTATCTCCCTATTGCCCCGCAATAGTTTTTAGGTATTAAAATTAGATGTTATAGTATGAAACGTTCCACAACTATTTGGAAAAAAAGCATTATCCCGTTGCTTGTGTTCTTTTTGTCGTTTT
The DNA here is from genome assembly GCF_000973105.1 of Zobellia galactanivorans. Classification (NCBI taxonomy): domain Bacteria; kingdom Pseudomonadati; phylum Bacteroidota; class Flavobacteriia; order Flavobacteriales; family Flavobacteriaceae; genus Zobellia; species Zobellia galactanivorans. The sequence continues at coordinate 4,047,895 of NC_015844.1, forward strand.
CGGGCCTTGCGCAGGTAAACGGTAGCGTAGCCGGCAATGGACAAAAACCCAATATTGTCCTGATTTACGCAGATGACCTGGGGATAGGCTTGTTGGGCCATGAGGGGCAGAAAATTATAAAGACACCCCATATCGATCAACTGGCAAAAGAAGGGGTGCGATTTACCAATGCCTATTCCAACATGTTATGTGCACCGGCGCGTGCATCTTTGATTACCGGCCTGCATGATTGCCATAAACAAGGCTTCGAGATTACACCTGGGGGATTTTATAAAAAAATAAGCACGGGAAATTACGAGCAAGGGCAAATAGAAAAAATTCTTAACGGAGCCCTAAGGCCTATACCCCAAAATCAAGTATTCCTTGGTCAAGTGGCCCAAGAGGCGGGTTATATAACGGCCCAAATCGGAAAATTGGAATGGGGCTTTTCTACAACCGACCACCAAATGAAAAGACACGGGTGGGATCGTTACTATGGTTATCTCGACCATGTTCGGGCGCATGGGTTTTATCCTCCCTTTCTGTTTGAAGATGGCAAATTGGTCGATATAGAGGGGAATACCCTTGCTAACTGCGGAAAGTCGGGCGAACCCGAAACCCCTGAAAATTTTGCGGAACGGCAAAATAGGGAAGGGAAGGCGCAGTATTCCCAAGATTTGTTCATGAACAAGGCCCTCGATTTTATAAGTACGAACAAAGACCGGCCCTTTTTCCTTTATTTCCCTACACAATTGCCTCACGGTCCTGTAGCTATTCCTGAAATACATCCCGATTTTATCAATGACGAGCGCTTGACACCTGTCGAAAAGGAATACGCCTCCATGGTTAAAATGTTGGATGATAACGTGGGACAGATCATGCAAAAATTAAAGGAACTGAAAATCGATGGGGAAACCCTAGTGATATTTACGGCCGATAATGGCCATGAAATTTACTATGGGCAAAAAGGGCGTGTAGAAAAACCCTATACCAATATAAAGACAGGGGAACGCTTCGATGATGTAGATCATAAATACTACAGCCATTTGTCAGGGGATGTTTTTGACGGAAATGGCGGACGAGCGGGCATGAAAAGAAGTAACCTACAAGGGGGCATTCAAGTACCCTTGATCGTGCGATGGCCGGCTAAAATTGAAGCGGGAAGTAGTAACGATGGACTTGTTGCCAACTATGACCTATTGGCGACCATGGCCGAGGTTACCGGTTTTTCGAAACCTTTTCATACGGATGGCATATCGTTCTACGAGGCTTTAGTGGGAAAAAGTACGGAGGTAGGGCGCGAATTTGTGGTGTATTCCTCTTATACCGGACCCACATTGATTACCGATGAAGGATGGAAAATCAGGACCGATTTGAATAAACAGGTTTTTGAACTGTTTTTTCTGCCCGATGATTTTAAGGAAGCCAATGACTTGTCACAACAACATCCGAAGAAACTAAAAGAGCTCAAATCCCGCCTCTTGGCCGCCTGTGAGGGAGATTTAAAAAACGGCCACTTCACCAATAGAGGTAGTATTCTAAAAGTAGCACGAAAGAAAGGAAAATGGACGGGAGGGGAATAAGGCCTCCTTGTAAAAAATAAAAATAATATAATCGCGAGGTTTATGGGGAATTTGCTTTTGGGGATGCTTGTTTTGGGTATGTGCTGTAATCTAGCGGCACAGAATTCCATTCTTAAAGTTGATATCGATACGGATGTTGAGTTTCAAACGATACACAATTTTGCGGCTTCCGATGCCTGGGCCGCCCAGTTTACTGGATTGTGGCCCGATGGGAAAAGAAGGCAAATGGCCGATTGGTTGTTTAGTACGGAAATCGATAAAACGGGTTCTCCGAAGGGAATAGGACTGACCGCCTGGCGATTTAACATTGGGGCAGGAAGTTTCGATCAAGGAGACCACAGCGGTATAAAGGACCCATGGCGAAGAACGGAAGGTTTCTTGCAAAGCAATGGCTCTTACGACTGGCAAAAACAAGCTGGGCAACAGTGGTTTTTAAAGGCTGCAAAAGAAAGGGGCGTAGAGCAGTTTATCGCTTTTGTAAATAGTCCGCCCATTCAGCTCACAAAAAATGGAAAGGGACATTCCGAAGATGGATTGGCTGCCAATATATCACATGCTAATTATGCCGCATACGCTAACTTTCTGGCAGATGTATGGCTTCACTTTAGGGATAGTGTAGGAGTGGATTTTGATTATATGAGTCCGTTTAACGAGCCGCAATGGGAATGGAAAGGCGGACAGGAAGGCTCTCCTTGGAACAATAAGGAATTGGCCGCGGCCACTAGGGTAATCGATTCCGTTTTTAGGGCTGAAAATATTGCTGCGCAATTGGAAATTACCGAAGCCGGGGCGATCGATTATCTCACAGGGACCAAAAAGAAACACAACAATAGAAGCGACCAAATTGAAACCTTCTTCAGTCCTTCAAGTCCGGATTATTTAAGAAACTTGACTACCCTGGCACCTAAAGTAGCCGCACACAGTTATTTTACTACTTGGCCTGTGGAAAAGCTGAAAAGGGAGCGGGAACGCATTGCGGAGAAGCTAGCAAAATATCCTTCCTTGGAATATTGGATGAGTGAATATTGCATTCTGGAAAACAACGAAGAGATTAAAGGAAAGGGCAGGGGATTGGGTATGCAAACCGCCCTGTATGTAGCCCGCCTTATTCATGCCGATCTTACAATAGCCAATGCAAGTGCGTGGCACTGGTGGCTGGCCATGAGTCCATATGATTTTAAAGATGGCTTAATTTACCATGATAAGAACACGGATGACGGTGCTATCTATGATTCAAAATTATTGTGGACCTTAGGGAATTATTCGAGATTCATCCGCCCGGAAGCTAGCCGTATTTCCGTCAGTTATGCGAATAGGGATGCCACCGAAACCCTACGGAACGGAGTTTTGGTTTCCGCATATAAAAATAAGGATGGAAGCATAGTGGTAGTAGCTATAAATCAAAAGGAAGAAGCTGCTGACCTAGAATTTAATTCAGATTTCCGATCCTTTGCTAGAGTGATAAGTTATGTAACGGATGCTGGGCAAAATTTGAAAAGTAAGGTTTTAGGGAAACCTAAGAAGGGAATATTCACGGTAGGTAAAAAATCAATAACCACTTTTATTTTTCAATCAAAATAGATTTTAAACATATAGCAAGAATTAAATATGAAGCATTTCAATAAGTTACGGTCCATCACTAGTCTTGGGATTTTAGTTATAATAGCTAGTTGTAATTTAACTGCCCAAACCACGGTAGATGCTACTTCTGACACTTATCAAAAACCCAATATCATATTCATCTTAACGGATGATTTGGGTTATGGCGATTTGGGAGTCTTCTTTCAAAAGCAAAGAGCTGATAAAGAGGGGAAGCATTCCCCACAGGAATTTACGCCCAATTTAGACCGTATGGCCAATGAAGGCGCCTTATTGCCGCAACATTATTCCGCCGCACCGGTTTGTGCCCCGTCAAGGGCATCGCTACTATTGGGGCAAAGCCAAGGACATTCCAATATAAGGGACAATCAGTTTGATAAGGCTTTGGCCTATAACCATACCTTGGGATCCGTTTTACAAGGGGCAAACTATAAGACCGCAGCTATAGGCAAATGGGGTTTGCAAGGAAAAGGAAAGGCCCCGAATTGGCCTGCCCACCCCCTAAACCAAGGCTTTGATTATTACTTAGGGTATATGAGGCATGGCGATGGGCATGAACATTACCCCAAGGAAGGGATATACCGTGGCACCAAAGAGGTTTACGAAAACCGGACCAACATAACCCCTGACCTCGACAAGTGTTATACCGCTGATTTATGGACTGCGGCCGCCAAAAAATGGATCGTAGACCATAAACGGGGAGAGGAAAAAGACAGGCCATTTTTTATGTATTTGGCCTATGACACACCGCATGCCGTTTTGGAGTTGCCTACACAGGCCTATCCCAAAGGAGGCGGACTTAACGGGGGGCTACAATGGCTTGGTGAACCGGGTAAAATGATAAATACCGCTAGTGGTGAAGTGGATTCGTGGATTCACCCCGATTATGCCGATGCTACTTACATTCCGGAGAACGGTA